>NZ_MRTQ01000004.1 GCF_001956215.1 Paenibacillus sp. FSL R5-0490
CACAAAAAGCGATAATCGGCGCTCTAGAGTCAGAACCCAGCCCAACTTCGGACACAAAAAGAGAAAATCGGCGCTCCAGTGTCAGAACCCAGCCCAGCTTCAGACACAAAAAGAAGAAATCCGCACCCCAGAGTCCGAACCGCCACCTCCCTGCCAACCTCCGCCAACAAAACCAAAAAAACAGACCTCCTCCCAGAGGTCTGCCCGGTTATTTTTTCTGCCTGACAGGTATCGTTTCCCTGCGCAGCATTTTCAATAGCGATATGCACATGAAAATAAGGATAATGGTGAATGGAAGCGCCGATACCAGCGAGGCTGTCTGCAGGCCTTCGAGTCCGCTGCTTAACAGCAGGACCGCGGCAATGGCTCCCATTAGCAGGCCCCAGACAATCCGCGGGATTAGCGGAGGGTTCATGGTGCCGTTAGCGGTCATAACGCCCAGGATATACGTTGCCGAGTCAGCTGATGTAATTAAGAACGTCAAAATCAGCAGAATGGACAGCACCGAAACCAAAAAGCTGAAAGGCAAATGGTTATAGGTCTGGAACAGCGCTGAAGTCACATCATTGTTTACGGCCTCTGCAATCTGTGTGCCGCCGAATAAATCAAAGTGCAGGGCAGTGCCGCCAAATACGGCAATCCACACAAGTGCGATGAACGGAGGAACGATCAGGACCCCGACAACAAATTCGCGGATCGTTCTCCCCCTGGAAACACGGGCAATAAAGGCGCCGACAAAAGGGGACCAGGCAATGGCCCATGCCCAATAAAAAATGGTCCAGTCGCGGATCCATGTGCCTCCCTTATAGGGGGTCAAGCGCAGGCTCAGCTTAATAAAACTTGAGATATAGTCGCCGATTCCAAGTGTAAAAGTATTTAAAATAAACACAGTCGGGCCGGTAACCAGTACAAAAATCATCAAAGCCAATGCCAGTCCCAGATTGATGTTGCTCAAGTATTTGATTCCTTTATCAAGACCAGTCGAGGAGGACAGCAGAAACAAAGAAGTCATTACCGCAATAATCAGAATTTGCGTCATAGTGCTCTGCTCTATGCCAAATACTGCGTCAAGGCCGCCGTTAATCTGCAGAATGCCCAGTCCAAGCGAGGTAGCAACCCCCATGACTGTTGCAATAACAGCCAGGATATCAATGACCTTTTTCAGCAGGACAGGATCTTTTTTCTTGCTGAACAAAGGAGTTAAGGTGGTAGAGATCAGCCCGTTCTCTCTCCTTCTGAATTGGAAATACCCCATGGCCAGTCCCACGATCGTAAACACGGACCATTGGCTGACTCCCCAGTGGAAAAACGAGTAGCCCATCGCTTCGCGGGCCGCTTCTGCTGTTAAAGGATCCATGCCTTCCCTTGGCGGAGTGAAATAATGGCTCATCGGCTCGGCAATTCCCCAGAACACCAATCCAATCCCAAACCCTGCACTGAATAACATCCCAATCCATGTGAAAAATGGATAATCCGCTTTATCTTCATCATTCCCCAGCTTGAGGCGGCCATATTTGCTGATAGCCAGAAAGATACAGAATAAGACAAAAAACAAGACCGAAATTAAGTAAAACCAGCCAAATGCGTATGTAGTAAAATCGAAAGCTTTTGTTGCCGCACTGGCGAACAGATCTGGAGCCAGGGCCCCCAGTAATACTAAGAATGTTATTACTACGGCTGAAACCCAAAATACACTGTTTATACTGCCGGATTTATCATTCAATAAAATCCCCCCTAAATATGTGAATCACATTTGTATTTTGGCCTTCTTTTCTGTCTAATCATTCATTGGGATTTGTAAAATGCAGGTAAAATGGGATTAAATAGAAGAGGAAAAAAGCTGTCCAAAAACGGAGAAAGCAACAAATCTCTACCATACCTTACCCTTAACATGATGACATAAACCCGTATTGATGTAAAAAGGAGTGCTCATATGGACATCCAATTATTAACCGAGCTTTTTGAAGAAAACCGGGACACAGAAAAAGCGGTCCCCATGCAAAACTATATGAAAAACCACTTTCCCTTCCTGGGAATCAAGACACCTGAAAGAAGAGTCCTGTTAAAGGAATACTTCAATAAAACAGGCCTGTTAAAGCAGGAGTTTAATCCAGAATTTGTGAAGACCTTATGGGACATGGAGGAGCGTGAATACCAGGCTGCCGCCCTTGACTACATAGGGAAATTCACCAGGAAGCTGGACAAAAACCATCTGACATTAGTCGAAAAGCTGATTACAACAAAATCCTGGTGGGACACTGTTGATATGCTGGCCACCCATGCAGTTGGTGCCATTGCGGCCAAAAACCCGGAAGTCATCCCCGGAAGAATAGAGGAATGGGCGACCAGCGAAAACATGTGGCTCCGCAGAACGGCCATCCTATTCCAGCTGAAATACAAAACAAGCACAGACGAAGAGCTGCTATACCGCTACATCCTCCTGAACAATGACAGTAAAGAATTCTTCATCCAAAAAGCCATCGGCTGGGCTCTCAGGGAATACTCGAAAACCAATCCCGAGTCAGTAAAAAGGTTTATTGAATCAAACACACTTGCAAAATTGAGCATCAGGGAAGGGAGCAAGTATGTAGGCTGAGAAGAGCAATTATTTAAAATAACCCTAAGAACATGATAGAATGGCAAATAAGTTTTTCAGAAAAATACTACAGCCAGAAGGTGAATCTAATGATCAAATGCATTGCCAGTGATATGGACGGAACGCTTTTAACCGCCACACAGAAAATTACGCCTGAAAATTTAGAAGCCATTAAAGCCGCACAGGAAAAAGGAGTTGAAGTGGTCATCGCGACCGGGCGCTCCTACTTCGAAGCAAGCTTCGTCCTCGATGAAGCCGGCATTTCCTGCCCGATTATTTGCGCAAATGGGGCAGAAGTAAGAGCCCCAGACGGGAAAGTCGTGTCCTCCAGCCCGCTCGATAAGGACCTGGCCAAAAAAGCAGCCTATATCCTTGTGCAGAACAATGTTTATTTCGAGGTATACACCAACCAGGGTACATATACCATTGATGAAGACCGCGGCGTGTCCATTATTGTCGACATCTTTTTAAGCGGAAATCCTGAAGCGGATATTGATGAAGTGACCAAAGCGGCGGAAGAGCGTTTTACAAAGGGGCTTGTCCATAAAGTGAACAGCTATGATGAGCTTTTCAACAGTGACGAGCATCAAATTTACAAGCTGCTTGCCTTCTCTTTTGAACCGGATTTTCTTGTTTCTGCGAAAGAAGACCTGCTGAAGCTTGAAGGCATGGCCGTTAGTTCATCAGGGGATGAAAACCTGGAACTGACAAGTGTGAACGCCCAAAAGGGAATTGCCCTTGAAGCTTTTGTGAAAGAAAAAGGAATCTCACTTTTGGAAACCATGGCCATTGGCGATAATTATAATGATTTGTCCATGTTCAAACGCGCAGGAAGATCGGTTGCCATGGGAAATGCTGATGACATCATTAAAGCACAATGCGATGTGGTGACATCCGCAAATGAAGACAGCGGTGTTGCCAAGGCAATCTGGGAAGTCCTGAAATAGAATTTCAAGGGAGGCTGAAAGCTGGATGAAGAAGGTGTTAGGTTTAGGGCTGCTTGTGTTGGGTCTGCTGGCCGGGTGCTCAAGTGCAGGCGAGGATGATAGCAGGAAGCAAGTCGAGGATCAGGAGGCCAGTCTTCCTGCGGGTGCTGAGCCGGAAATACTGGCAGATGAACTCGATATTCCCTGGTCCATTGCCAAAGCAGGCGAAACCTTTTACATGACCGAAAGACAAGGAAGCATTGTGAAGGTCGAGGACGGCAAGAAAGAACGCCAGAAGGTAGAGCTTGCAAAAAAGCTTTCAACAGCTTCTGAAGCCGGCTTGCTCGGCTTTGTGCTGGCACCCGATTTTTCACAATCAAACGAAGCGTATGCCTATTACACCTATGAAAACATCTCAGGACAGTTTAACCGGATTGTCATTCTCCAGCATCAGGATGGAACCTGGAAAGAGGACAAGCTTTTGCTTGACAAAATTCCAAGCGGGCAGTACCATCATGGCGGCCGGCTTGAAATAGGCCCTGACGGAAAGCTTTATGCGACGGCAGGCGATGCTGCGACCGATCCTGAAATTGCCCAGGATGTGAATTCCCTCGGAGGAAAAATCCTTAGAATGAATCTGGACGGGAGCGTACCGGAGGATAATCCGTTCAGCGGCTCGTATGTCTATAGCTACGGTCACCGCAATCCGCAGGGGCTTGCCTGGGCGGAGGATGGGACTTTGTATGAAAGTGAACACGGACCATCTGCCAATGATGAAATTAATAGGATCCTTCCCGGGAAAAATTACGGATGGCCCGTCATAAAAGGGACCGAGAAGAAAGAAGGCATGGAATCGCCGCTGTTTACCTCCGGTGATGACGAAACCTGGGCTCCGTCCGGGATGGCCTATTATAAGGGCAAGCTTTACACCGCCGCCTTAAGAGGCAGTGCTGTTCTGGAGTTTGATCTGGAAACAAAGAATGTCAGGAAGATTGTGTCTAATTTAGGCAGAATCCGTGACGTCTTCATTGAAGGAGATGTGCTTTATTTTATCAGCAACAATACAGACGGACGCGGCAATCCGCTTGAGAAGGATGACAAGCTTTATAAAATTCAGCTTTCCGATATATAAAAAAGCCTGGCAGCAGTGCCAGGCTTTAGTTTTTAGCTGAAAGTCCATGCATGATGAATTGAATGGTCAGCTCGATTTCTTTTTCATCATCCCAGTCGGCTTCAGGCAAGATTAAATACCTCGCGATAAGAAAGCCGAAGATGGATGTAAAAGTCATTCGGACAGCACTGTAGGGCGGGATATCAATAATCTGCCCTTTTTTCTGATAGTATTCAGCCAAACTGGCAAAACGATCGAATACTTTCATGGCAATATGCTCTTTAAACTGTTCCTTGAGTTCGGGGTGGAACGGAATTTCCTGGATCAGGATCTTGATAAGAGGCATATTGTTTTTAAGGAACTCGATCCGGTTTTCCATCATGGCTCTTAAGAAATCTTCAAAGTGTTCATATTCGTGATTGATGACTTTATATAAATCTTTAATGACGAATGGAGCAATCAGCTTTGCCATCATCGGCGAAACGATCCCCATCAGCAAATCCTTTTTGGTTTTATAGTGCCTGAAGATCGTTCCTTCGGCTACTCCTGCCTTCTTGGCGATTTCGCTTGTCGAAGTGGCGGCATAGCCCTTTTCAGAAAACGATTCAATCGCAGCCGTGATAATTTTCTTCTGCTTCTCCGTAAGCTTTTCTTCTTCCTGAAATAACTCTTCTAAAATGGAATCCTGCTCTGGCATGGTAAACTCCTTTATACGTGCAAAATCTATAGCTTTATTATAAAGGAATGAAATTATAAAAAGAAATTTTATATTTTCCGGTACCTTCTTAAAGCAGCGATATTAAGAGCCATAAAGAGCAGGGAGAAAGCGAGCAGCATCAGCAGATCTTTATAAATCATATCCCACCCAAAGCCTCTCACCATTACATTTCTTAATGCTTCAGCCGCATAATATAAAGGTGTGAAAGGGCCGACCCAGCTGAGCCACTCTGAAATGGTCTCAAGATTGAAAAGCCCCGAGAAAAAGATCTGCGGAACCACTATAATGGGAATGAATTGGATCATCTGCAGCTCATTGTTGGCGAACGAAGACAGCAGGATTCCCAGAGTCAATGCTGTCAGCGAAAGGAGAAGTGTGATCAGAAGGACATAGCCAAAAGAGCCTTCCATCACCATGCCGAGCACATAGATCGTATACCAGGCGATGATGGCTGCCTGGATCATCGTGAAAATTCCAAATCCAATAATATACCCTGTAACAATTTCCCACTTCCTGAGCGGACTGGTCAAAAGCCGTTCGAGTGTTCCGGTTGTCCGTTCCCTTAAAAAGGATACCCCGGCAATCAGGAATACAAAGAAAAAGACAAAGAATCCCAGCAGCACCGGCCCGAAATAATCAAACTGCCCCATGTCCCCGGAGCCGAATAAATAATCGGCTTTTACTTCCTGATTCCCGCCATTTGGCTCCAGTGGCTTCAATGCACCCTGAACCCATCTCATCACAGCTCCGTTTACACTTGGGTCACTGCCTTCGAGAACCACTGACGGCGGCATTTGATCAAACACCAGATACGCATCCAGCTTCTTGGCTGATAAGTCCTTTTCCGCGAGTTTCTCTGTTTCATAGTGTTCGAGTTTGGCTTGTTCCAGGTTAAGCTGAGCCTCTATTTTTTCAGGCAGATTCACGAGGCCGATTTTTGGCGTATATTCATCTCCGTTAAACACAAGATGAAGCATGGTCATGACCAGAATCGGGGCGAGGATCAATAGAGCCATTGTCCGTTTATCTCTGACAATCTGGCGCAGTATTCGAATAACCAGAGCCATAATCCTCATCTTAGGCACCTCCATATGCCAGGAAGGCATCTTCTATATTGGCTGCGCCTGCCTGCTGCATTAATTCTTCCGGTGTCCCTGCTGCAATGAGCTGTCCGTCTCTAATCATGCCCAGCCTGTCGCACTTTCCTGCTTCATCCATGACATGAGTTGTCACCAGGATGGTGGTCCCTTTCTCCTTCAGGCGTTTAAACGATTCCCAGATGCTTTTTCTGAGGACGGGATCAATTCCAACAGTAGGTTCATCGAGAATGAGGAGACCGGGACTATGCAGAAGGGAAATGGCAAGGGAAAGTCTTCTCTTCATTCCCCCTGAATAGTCGGAAACCATTTTATGAAGGTGGTCTGTTAATGAAACCAATTCCATCACCTCATTCATCCGCTGCCTTTTTTCTTTGCCGCTTAACCCATACAGCGATGCAAAGAAATCCAGATTTTCCTTTGCTGTTAAGTCGGTGTACAGAGCATCGGATTGGGCCATGTAGCCGATTCGTTTGATCAGGTCCAGCCTGGGCATTTTTTCGCTAAAAATATAATTTTCACCCTGTGCTGGTTCCTCAAGGCCTGCCAGCTGTTTAACAAGCGTTGTCTTGCCTGCTCCGGATGGGCCGAGCAGGCCGAAAATCTCCCCTTCATAAATTTCAAGGCTGATGTCTTTTAGAACTTGTTGCTTTCCGTAATTTTTGGATACATGTTGAATGGAAACGATTGGACTTTTCATTTGTTCACTCCTTTTTAAAAAGTGAGTAATCACTCATTATAATCATAAATGAACCGCTAGCAGTTTGTAAAGTGAGTAATCACTTACTTTATCCAATATTCTGCATGAGATGATCGTTTTGTGAGTTAAGTCACTTCTTCTCAAGCGGGTCTCAGCTAAAATATTTCTTAAGAATGGTAAAAGCGGGGGATGGGAATGGAATATGAAAAGCAGGATCATAGGCCGTTAATCAACGAATTTTTAGGCAAGATTGAGATTTTTAAAGAGCTCCCCATTGAATCTCTAGAGCGGATTGATAATCGAATTATTAAGAAAGCTTATTTAAAAGGCGAAAGAATTATGTCTGAATATGAGGTTGCCAAAGGAGTTTACTTTGTGCACTCCGGCATTGTGAAGCTGACGAAGCAGGATGAACATGGAAATGAACTGATTGTCTGCATTAAGAAAAAGGGCGAGATTTTTGCTGAAGCCAACCTCTTTAACCAGGAGGGCCATACGTATCCTGCGACAGGTACAATGGTGCAAGATGGTGAAATTTATTTTCTGAATACCGATGAACTGGAGCAGGAGCTTCTGTATTCGCCGGAAATGGCCGTACAGATTATCCGCTTTATGAGTGAATCTCTGCGTGATATGACCTCCATTATGAGGGATATTGCGCTGCTTGATGTGTATACGAAAACAGTCCGGACTTTGGAAAGGCTTGCGGAGAAGTTCGGCGCCAACTACTGCAACCGGATGCATCTTGAGCTTCCGATAACCGTTCAGGAATTCTCCACCCTTGTCGGAACATCCCGGGAAAGTGTCAGCCGTGTTTTTTCCAGACTGAAAAAAGAAGGAATCATCGAAATTACAGGAAGGAAAATCGTTATTGTGGACTGGTGCAAATTTTGCTCTCTTTACCGCCAGAAGCTGTAGGGGATCGTCTTTACTCCAGCCTGCTTTTTTGTTATATAATAGAGTCATAGACTTATGACTCTGAGGTGCAAAGCATGGCTGATTTTCGTTCGAGTGAGATTATCAAAAAACCTGTACATGAAGTATTTGATTATATGATTAAGATGGAAAATGTTCCTGAACTTATGCCGTTTGTCGTGAAAGTGGAAAAACAGACCGAGGGTGAGACCGGAAAAGGAACAAAGTTTGTTGAAACACGCATGGTCAGAGGAAAAAAGATCAGCGCAGAAGTTGAAATCATTGATTTTGAACAGGACAGAACCTATACCACCCGCAGCAATGCCAATGGACTGATCACCGAATATAAATATGATTTTCATGAAATAGAAGAAGGAACCCAGGTGGAGATGGAAGCAACCGTCAAAACCAGCGGGATTGTTGCCAGATTGACGAGGCGTTTCATCGTGAATATTGTGAAGCAGGAAGACGGAAGCCAGCTTCAGTATTTGAAGGAAATGATGGAGAAATAACAAGTAAAGGGAGCGGGAGGCTCCCTTTTTTCTATATTTTATAAGTCCAAAAGCGCTCTTTATACATTCTTGCCAGTACTTCCGGATCCTGATTTTTAATGCTTTCTTCCATGTTTGCTGCCATCATCTGTGTCTGGGAGGCATGCGCCTTAATGGCTGCGATTTTCCGGTCGATAACCGCACTTACATCATTGACCACATCAGCCTGGCCGATTTCTTCCTCACAGTTATTGGAGAATGCCACACAGTGAACCTTCGGACGCTTGTCAGCAGGCAGCTCTTTTACCGCACGGATGACGGCCGCTCCTGTCGCGTCATGGTCCGGGTGCACAGCGTATCCCGGGTAGAATGTGATAATGAGGGAAGGATTCGTCTCGCCGATGATGGCTCCGAGCCTGTTCGCGAGCATTTCTTCATCTTCAAATTCGACGGTTTTATCCCGGTACCCAAGCATTCTTAAATCCCGGATTCCCAGAACCCTGGCTGCTTCCTCCAGCTCTTCTTTGCGGATTTTCGGCAGTGTTTCTCTGGTGGCAAAAGGGGGATTTCCCATATTGCGCCCCATTTCTCCAAGCGTCAGGCATGCGTAGGTGACAGGTGTGCCATTATCGATATGTAAGGAAATCGTTCCTGATACGCCAAATGCTTCATCATCCGGATGAGGGAAGATGACGAGTACGTGTCTTTCCTTTTCCATCATGGTCGTGCTCCTTTCATTTATGTCCTCTTATTCAAAAGGAGTTTCACTAATTTGCAGGGCGACTGCCAGCTTGCCGCTGAAATCATGGCCGGCTAAAAGGAGCCTATTTTCTTCATCCACTTCAAAGTGGGTAATTCCTTCAGCATACACCCAGCCAAAATTCATTTTCAATCCAACCCGGTAAGGGCCCTTGCCGGTGACCTTTCCATGTTCATAAACCAATTGGGCATTGCGGATATAGGCGCCTGAAGAAAAGAAGGTTTCATCAAAATGGGAAGCGTATGCCCCGTTTGTTGTTTCCAGATGAATAAAGACCTCTTTCCCGGCAAGACGGTCGATCTCTTTTTGCACATGTTCCATTACTGCTGGTTCCATTTTATTAGTCCCCCTTTCATATTATCTTTCTGTTTATCTTACTAAAAAAAGGAATGAAAAGCGAAAAAGTAATCTCATCGTGGACCGCTAAATTAATATCGCGAGAATTTACTTCTATCTGCTAAATCGTCAATAGCCAAAAAAACAGAGCCCATCCGGACTCTGTTCCCTCATTTTTATTCTGATTCAGTACGGCCTGCCCCATATTTGCGGTATGCACCCGGCATGGTCGGGCCAACATAATCATTTAATTGGAAGCCATGGTTGATGGCCGCAGTAATGAAGTCCTTCGCGGTTTGAACCGCTTCTTTGACAGACTTGCCTTTTGCAATTTCTGCTGTGATGGCAGAAGAGTAGGTGCAGCCTGCGCCATGAGTGTAAGTCGTTTCAACGCGTTCGCTCTCATAAAGAGTGAACTCTTGTCCATCATAAAGAAGGTCGACGGCTTTTTCGTGCTGAAGCTTGCTGCCGCCCTTGATTAATACATACTTTGCGCCAAGTTCATGAATTTTAACAGCTGCTTCCTTCATGTCCTCAACCGTCTTGATCGGGCCAGTTTTAGCCAGCTGCCATGCTTCAAACAGGTTTGGTGTGACCACTGTTGCAAGCGGGACAAGCAAATCTCTTAATGCTTCGTTCAATTCAGGATGAATCGGCTCATCTTCGCCCTTGCAGACCATGACCGGGTCGATGACAACGTGATCCAGGCTATTCTCTTTAATGGTCTTTGCGGCAATCTTAATCACTTCTTCAGAACCGAGCATGCCTGTTTTCATTGCATCGATTCCGGTCGAGATAATCGTTTCGATCTGTGTTTCCAGAATATCTGTAGAAATCGGGAATACATTGTGGCTCCAGTTATTTTTAGGATCCATCGTCACGATCGTAGTCAGCGCAGTCATCCCGTAAACGCCAAGCTCCTGGAATGTCTTAAGGTCAGCCTGGATGCCGGCGCCGCCGCTCGTATCCGAACCTGCAATGGTCATTACTTTTTTCATTGTCATATGCCTAATTCCTCCTTGCTGATATCTTTTACTAATTATAACAATAATTGAAAAAGGGAAAAACTATAACGGACCGATTAGATGATTTCTCAGCATTAAGTTGTCCGCTATTGTTTTCAAAAATACAAAAGAGATCAATGAAACAAAAAAGGAGCTATTCCTCAAAGTAGAATAACTCCAGGTCAGTCTTTTAATTTACAACTTCTACATCGCTTTTCTTCACGAATCCCAGACGATGGTTGTAAAAAATCTGATAGTATTCATCATTTCCCTTTACAACCTTATTCGTAGCCGGGTCATTATAATACTTCGCATGATAGTAATCGGACTGAATTGGTGCTGTTGCTGTATAGATTTGGCCAGCCGGCATCTGGTATAGAACCTGTGCTTTTCCTCTTGCCCATTCTGCAATCCCGGCCTCATCGTAAGCAGCGTCGTCAGGATAGGCGGCACCATATACAGGTATGGAATCAAGCCCTTCTTTTGGCTTGATAAGGGTCCCGCTGCCTGGGACGCTATTTTTATTGTCCGGATTATAGAACCAGGCTTTTTGGCCGGCGTAGTAAATAGCTGTCCAATCGCCTTCCTGCCCGGCTTTATAGAAACTCTGTCCAATCGCAGCTTTATTGCCCCAGTCATTAATATTTTTTGTGCTGGTGCCGCCAGGATGAAGCAGGGGATCACTGACCAATGGTGCCTCAAAGCTGGGTTCACTGTATAAATGAATCAAGCTTGAAGACTCAGGTTCCTGTTTAATTCCTCTATAAGTAAAGTCTGGCTGATTTGTATTGAAATTTGGGCGGATTGTGACGATATTACTGTCTTTGTCTCCGCTGCTTGGATTAATGGAAGCTCCAAGAAGGTCGAAAAAGTGTCCCCAATCCCAATAAGCACCCGGATCCCAGTGCATGCTCTTATGTTTTGCTGTTGTTAAGCCTGGTATCTCATCATGGCCGATAATGTGCTGCCTGTCCAAAGGAATGTTAAATCGGTCTGAAAGGTATCTTACAAGCTTTGCAGTAGAGCGGTACATTTGCTCACTGTACCAGTCAGCGCCTTCTGCAGCATACCCTTCATGCTCCAATCCGATCGAATGCATATTAAAATACCAGTTTCCTGCATGCCATGGCACATCTTCAGGACGTACCATCTGGGTGATTTTTCCGGTCTCTGAATCTATGACATAGTGTGCACTAACGTAGGACGGATTCTGGAAGTGGCTGATGGCGGATTCAGCCGTGCCCTCAATATCATGGATAATAATATAGCGAATATCTAAATCGTCCTTTGGCCGATTGGCGATATCGTAGTTGCCGTAATTACCTGCACTGCTCGAAAATTGCTTATAAGCAGCAGGAATGAAAGTGCAATCAAGGCCATTGGGACAATCGGTATTTGTGTATTTGGTGTTGCGAAGAGGGATAGAGCCCGCTGTAGTCTTATTTGGTGTAATTTCTTTGGCGTTTAATACGACTCTTTGTCCATCAAGGTTTTTTCTGGCAGCACCTTGCTGAATGGTCTCAAAGACTTGATCTGCAAAGTCCTTAGCAATGACTTCCTGATCTGTTCCGCTGTATTTAACGACGGCACCGTACCAGTCTGCTGCATCGGAAGGGAGTTCCCATGTCGTTTGGCGTGCAAACTCTGCTAATAGAGCTGCACCGCCCCGGATATTTTGTTCAGGGTCTTTTTTTAAGGTTTCCGGATCTTCATTTAGAAGATTTGCGGCTGTTTTAAGTGTGCTATTCTCATTATCTGAAGCCTCAATGATTCCATCATCGTGCTTGCCCCTGGCGCTCATGTCGGCTGGTAAGTCTGCAAGATTCATAATGCCATAGCCTCCGACCTCACTATGGCCTTCATGGTGCTCCCAGCGTGACTGGTTATAAGCGACGGCGAGAAGGACAGATTCAGGTACTCCAAATTCCTTCGCCGCTTTTTCAAAAGCCTTTTGCAAGTGGTGCGCTTCAATGCTGTTTTCTGTTGAGGCTGCAGAAGTTGCGCTTGGTGTAAAGTCAGCGGGGATAGCCAAGAGGCTTGCGGTTAAGGTCAACGTTAAAATGGCTGATGATAGCTTTTTAAATCTCAATGTACTCCCTCCCGTATATAGAAATATATGAAGTTCTTTCTAATAGCTGAAGGGTAATACCTGCACATTACATGTAAAATGATTCCATCGGTTTATAGGTTTTTCTAAAAAAAGGTAATTGGTAGCGGAGTAGAGATAAGAAGAAAGTAGGAGGGATCCAAAGCGATCCGCACAACCGGCAGGCCTTTATCAAAGAAACACATTGGATTAGATGGTAAAATAAAACCATAAGGATAGAATGTCCCTGTTCCACATCACACAAAGTCAGGTGAAGAATATGAGTACAACAGGCATTATTTTGGCAGGAGGGCACTCGAGCCGTATGGGTGAGAATAAGGCTCTGCTAAAAATACAGGGAAAAACAGTGATTGAACGCATCGCAGATTCATTGGCTTCTTATACATCCCAGGTGATCATCGTTGCGAATAAACAGGAAGAATACCGGTTTCTTGGGCTTCCGATAGTCAGTGACAAATGGATAGAAAAAGGGCCGCTTGCAGGAATTCAAGCAGGGCTGTCAGCGACATCAACCTCCAAAAATCTGATTGTTGCCTGTGATATGCCCTTCATATCTGTGGATTTAGGGAGAATTCTGCTAGAAGAACTAAACAGCAGTCAGGCCGCTGTACCGGAAATGGAAGGCCGCCTTCATCCGCTGTTTGCAGCTTACCGAAAAGAAGCTAAAGAAGCGGCTGAACATGCTTTGATGAATAATCAATTAAGAATCCGTGAGTTTTTAAATGAAATAGACACCGCCATATTAAGGGATGAAGAACTGAAGAAAAGAGGTTTTCTAGCCAGGGATGCCTATTTTTTTAATATGAATCATCCGGATGAGTACCAGCAGGCACTGAATATGGCAGCTGAAGAGGAAGGGAAGTCAAATTAAACAACCCGCCATTTCACTTCCGGCACAGGATATGTCAAAATGAAACAAATAAGACTAGAAGAGTTTTTTTCTATAATAAATGAGGTGATTCCATGAATTTTGAGATTTCAAAAGATCCGATCAATATTCAAAGTGTGATCGATAAAGTGGTACAGCGGGAAGCCGGAGCGATTACGACCTTCATCGGAACCGTCCGCGAGCTGACTCACGGCAAAAAAACACTTTACTTAATCTATGAAGCATACGAGTCCATGGCTGTGAAAAAACTGGAGCAGATTGGAACCGAGATAAAAGAACGCTGGAACGGGGCAGAAGTGGCCATTACCCACCGCACAGGCAAGCTGGATATTACCGATGTAGCGGTGGTCATTGCCGTTTCTACTCCACACCGTGCCGATGCTTATGAAGCCAACCGTTATGCGATTGAAAGAATTAAAGAAATTGTGCCGATCTGGAAGAAGGAACATTGGGAAGACGGTGAAGAGTGGATCGGCAACCAGCTGGAAACAGTGGCATATCCAAAAGGGAAACCGGAGGGGGAAGATTTAAATGAATAAAATCATGTTTTTTGCCCATTTGCGGGACCGTGTTGGAGAAGAGTCTGTAACAAGGGATGTCAGCGGCAAAACCGTCGCTGAGCTGAAACAGCTGCTTGAGGAAGAATTCGGGCTGAAGCTTGATTCGGTCATGGCAGCTGTGAATGAAGAATTCGCTTCAGATGATGAAGTCATTCAGAACGGAGATGCGGTTGCTTTTATCCCTCCTGTCAGCGGCGGGTGATGCAGCTTTTCTTTTATAGAGAGGAGGGGCCCTATTGTCTGAAAGGTATTCACGACAGACCCTGTTTGCGCCGATTGGAAAAGAGGGGCAGGAAAAAATCCGCTCCAAGCATGTGCAGATCATCGGCGCCGGCGCACTTGGCTCGGGAAATGCGGAATTGATGGCGCGTTCCGGGGCCGGCAAACTGACGATTATTGACCGCGATTATGTCGAGGAAAGCAATCTGCAGCGTCAGCAGCTTTTTGCAGAAAGCGATGCCGCGGAAAAAATGCCAAAAGCGGCTGCTGCAGAAAAACGGCTGAAACAGATTAATAGCGAGGTTGAGATCTGCGCAATTATTGGCGATGCTACTCCGGAAAAGCTGGAGGAGCTTGCTGAAGGGGTGGATCTGATCCTCGATTCAACTGACAACTTCGAAACCAGAATGGCTATTAATGATATCTCCCAGAAATATTCTATTCCGTGGATTTATGGAGCATGTGTCGGCAGCTTCGGCATGAGCATGACCATCATTCCAGGGAATACGCCATGCATGAATTGTTTATTGAAAAAAATCCCGATCCAGGGAATGACCTGTGACACCGGCGGGATCATTGCGCCTGCTGTACAAATGGTCGTGGCCCATCAGGCGGCAGAGGCACTGAAAATTCTGGCTGAGGACTGGGAAGCGGTTCGGACTTCGATGGTTAGCTTTGATTTATGGCGAAACCAGTATACAAGCATGAAGGTGTCAAAAGCGAAGGATGAAGGCTGCTTATCCTGCGGAAAAGATCGAACCTATCCTTATCTGCAGCAGGAAAACATGATGAAATCCACCGTTCTCTGCGGAAGGGACACTGTTCAGATCCGCCCTCCGAAAGAACTGGGAATCGAGTTCACGGAAATCGCCCGGCAGCTGAAATCGCTCGGCTATCAGGTGAAAGGCAATCCATATCTGCTTTCCGTCGACATGGAGGAGCAGCGGATGGTCCTTTTCAAAGACGGACGCGCCCTGATCCATGGCACAAAGGATTTAGCACAGGCGAAGTCCATTTACCAGCGGATTATGGGGTAAGGTGAAGCTTCAATCAGTGAGTTTGAACTAAACTAGTGCTTATTTATCATATATAACCCTCTGCCTTTTCTGTAAAATAAAGACAAAAGGGCAGAAGAGGATAACAATGATTACATTTATGTATTTTATCGGGTATTTATTTGATCAGCTGTTAGTTAATTTTTTGGGGTTCGTTATGATTTTATATAGTTTTATCATGCCGGTTACGCCATTGTATAAAAACAAGCGTCCTGCCGATTTGATAGTTCATATCAGCCGGATTCTTTTCGCTATCATTCTCCCTTTCCTGAATTTCTTCTACTTTTTATTCAATAGCGGAGATTGGGCGACAGGGAACGGCATGATAGCGCCGGAGCATTTTTATACGTTCATCTGGATTCAGGCAGGGTTGATTGTATTGCCTGAAATGGTATTTTTCATCCTGTCAAAAGTCCATATAACCAGAGTATGGTGGTATGTACTGTACCCGGTTCTGCTTATAGGGTTATGGATTTGGATGTTTTAAGGGCACAAAAAAAGCGATGAAAAAGTTCATCGCTTTTTTGCTTACTGTCTAGCTCCAGCACCTGCCCCCTCGAGGTGTCGGGGGTGAGCAATGCGCCTCCGCTTTTCTAATTATTTCGCTTCATCTGTACCCACAATAACTAACTTGCCTTCATCCAATACTTTTTCATATTGTTCTGCTTCTACCGTTGTTAACCCAACAGATTCAAATTTTGAACGAAGCTCATCTCCGCGCTTTTTGAAGACATTTCCGACAGAATCGAATAAGCCCTGTTCCTTCATGCCGACTTCGCCTGTATCTGTCGCATCAGATAGGTGCTCGGAGCGATCCTTGTCGTGTGCGAAAATATAGATGTTTTCCTTATTGAATCCTTGGCTTTGCAGCATTCCAATCGCATCAGTAGCTTGTACACCATTTTCGACAACTTCGATTTTATACATATATAACATCCTCCTTAAAAGATTTAGCAGATTTATTCTTAAGGGCAGCTTTTCCTGCCCGTTCTATATATTACATATCCGCTCAGAGATTTTTTAAACATGTAGGCAAGAATGCTGGATTATGGCATGATAGCCAATGGGTATGAGAATAACAGTTCAAATAAGAGGAGGGAGAGTTGGCAAATGAAGCGTATCTTAAGAAATGACTGGCAGGAGATTTTGGCAGAGGAATTCGAGAAACCCTATTATCTTCATCTTCGTGAATTTTTGAAAAAGGAATATGAGGAGCAGATCATTTATCCAAGGCAGGAGGATATTTTCAATGCGCTCCAATATACAGCTTATAAAGATGTAAAGGCAGTGATATTGGGACAGGATCCTTATCATGGGCCGGGGCAGGCACATGGATTAAGCTTTTCGGTTCAGCCTGATGTAAAGCTGCCTCCTTCACTGAAAAATATATTTAAGGAAATGCAGGAAGATCTGGGCTTCGATGTGCCAAATAATGGATATCTATTAAAATGGGCTCAGGAAGGGGTACTGCTCCTGAATACCGTTCTGACCGTCCGCAAAGGGCAGGCGCATTCGCATAAGGGGAAAGGATGGGAAACGTTCACCGACACGGTTATACAAAAATTGAATGAGCGGGAACAGCCCGCTATTTTTATATTATGGGGAAAACCGGCACAGGAAAAAGAAGTGCTGATTGATGCTTCCAAACACTTTATCATAAAATCACCGCATCCCAGCCCGTTTTCGGCCAGAAAAGGGTTCTTTGGGAGCAGGCCATTTTCAAGGACGAATGAAATCTTACAGAAGCTTGGAGAGGAGCCAATTGACTGGCAGATTCCTAATCTCTGATTCGTTTCGCCATGTTTCACGTGAAACATACCGTTTTATGCAAGAAGTGCTCGAAATATGCTCTGTGCACAAAGGAGAAAAACAAATGAGTTCACAGAAGATCGATTGTTTTAAGTGCAAATATTTCTATGTGACCTGGGACCGGAATCATCCAAAAGGCTGCAGGGCCTTTCAGTTTAAAACAAGGCAGCTGCCCTCACTTGAAGTTTTCCGGGCATCCGGCCATCCCTGTTTGCGTTTTGAAAAGAAAACCTGATAAACTTTATATGCCGGTCATACTGGCCGCTTTTAGGCAGGCAGTTTCCCGCCCCGAGTGCCGGGGATGGACAAGGGCTGCTTTTTTATAGAAAGAGGTGTAGAGGGTGAATATCTCTGTTCAGAAGCTTTTAGGGAAAATGGAGAAGGAATTGCTGGAAGCGAAAAGCAGCTCTTCCGACGCCAGAATCAGAGAAAGAGTACAGGCGATCAAGTCGTTATGCGAGCTGGTTTTGGATGAGTCGGATGCAGGCAGTGTGGCTGCTGTTTCGTCTATTAGCCATACATACAATGCGCCGCCAGCAGCTCAGCCAGCGAATCTGCAGCCAAAGAAAATGCAGATGGATGATGAGGCGAATGGCGATTCATTGTTTGATTTTTAATAAAGAGATAAGAGGTGCAGGGGACTATGAAGCTATTTATTATTATTGGGGCAATTAATGCCTTTTTATCAGTTGCATTAGGGGCTTTCGGAGCTCACGGACTTGAAGGAAGAGTGGAGCCGAAGTACTTGGAGACATGGCAAACAGGTGTAACCTATCAGATGTTCCATGCAACAGGACTTTTGATCATTGGCGTTCTGCTTGGCAAGCTGCCGGCAACGTCTTTATTATCCTGGTCGGGCTGGCTGATGGTGATCGGCATCATCCTGTTCTCAGGAAGCTTATATGTGCTGACTTTAACGAAAATCAGCGTGCTTGGTGCTATCACTCCGCTTGGCGGAGTCTCATTCCTTGCGGCTTGGGTGCTGCTGATTATTGCGGCAGTGAAATATTTGTAAAAGGAAGGAGCTTTGACTTGGGGTCAAAGCTCCTTTTTGTTGCGGAAGCTGACCAGTTCCAGACGTGTTCAGCCGTCAGAAGGAAAGCCTTTCCTGTTATCTCGGCGAATATTGTGACATTCCCTGTCCTCCGCCAAATGGATACTCATATTCAATTTCTTCATCAAACGTCACATAGTCTAAGTAGATCATCGGAAGGAGGATGCGCTGGCCTGTTTGAGGATCGCTCAGAATCAGGTGATCCCGCCCGGCCGCCTCAATGAGGCCTTTAAATATTTTGGCGTTCCATTCCGTATTATTCTCAAATGTGGCATATACTGTCGCAAGTTTCCCTTTGTTCAGGCGAAGAATGTTTTCGATATAGGATTGTTCAAGCGGAAGCATTCCCGGAACAGATGGAGCAGCTGCCATGCCGCCCATTCCGCCGCCAGCGCCTGCGCCTGCACCCGGAAACATTCCCCCTGAGCTCGCATTTGGCATGGCTCCGCCTGTTTGTGCCGGCTGAAACTGCGGCTGGCCCTGAAAGTTCTGCGGCATTTGAGTGCCGTCGCTATAACGCTGCTGGTAACCATAATAAGGGTATTGACCATAATTTGATTGACTCAATTTAGTCCCTCCTAAGTATTAAAATCAGCATGTTCTATCCGCGTATTTGAGAATAGACTGCCGGACAGTCCTGCGGGTTGAATTTAAAATAGAAACTCACTATTTCATTACTATGTAAGGGCATATTCTTTTATAACCGGAAGAAAAAGAAAAACTCCCGGCCGAAGCCGGGAGCTTTCATCATTATATGTGAAGGAACTTTTCTACTTTGTCCTCTTCCAGGATGTTTCCAACGAAGAAAGAGCCGAATTCGCCGTAGCGGGCACTTACTTCATCAAAGCGCATTTCATATACAAGCTTTTTAAATTGAAGAACATCGTCAGAGAAAAGGGTAACGCCCCATTCGTAATCATCGAAGCCAACAGAGCCTGTGATGATCTGTTTTACCTTGCCGGCATACTGGCGGCCGATCATGCCATGGCTGCGCATCATATTGCGGCGGTCTTCCATAGGAAGCATGTACCAGTTGTCATTGCCCTGGCGGCGCTTGTCCATCGGATAGAAGCAGACATGCTTCGCTTTTGGCAATTCAGGATAAAGGCGTGCCAGGATCTGCGGATTCTGGTATGGATCTTCTCCTGCAGGCAGGTAGTTGCTCAGCTCGACAACAGACACATATGAATGAACCGGAATCGTGAATTCAGCTAATTTTGATTTGTTGAATTCGTTTTCAATTTCATTCAGCTCTTCCATTGTAGGCCTTAAGATCATCATCATAAAATCAGCTTTTTGGCCGACAATTGTATAAAGGGCATGACTGCCGTTTTTCTCGCTTTGTGTTGTGTTCCACTTGTCCACTAGGGCCATAAATTCGTGGATCGCTGCCTGGCGCTCTTCGCTGGGTACCATTTTCCAAGTTGTCCAATCAACTGTGCGGAAGTCATGTAAACAATACCAGCCATCAAGCGTTACTGCTGCTTCACTCATTATAATCACTCCTAATATGTACTGAAATTCTCATCCCTACTATACCATAGTTTCTCCAATTAACATGTGTACAAAACTTGAAATGTTGGAATTCCTGGTATGTACCTGTCACCAGCATTAAAACCCGTTTACAAAGAGGGCATTATGGATATCTTAAAAAAGGTATGAAGATGCGCCAGCAGAAGGTTATTTATTATTGGAAATTTACCGAAAACAAAAACATTTTATTTGGAAACGCTAACAGCGGGTGAACTCCTTGAAATTCTTAGGATGAAGAGTATTCTAAGGGAGTATATAGGAGAATTTCTATTAATTTGTACGGAAAAATTATGGCCGTAGGAGGAATTAGCATGAGTGACTTATTCACAGTATTGAAAGAAAAAGTAACAGGACAGAATTTACGAATCGTTTTTCCGGAAGGACAGGATGAGCGTATTTTAGCGGCTGCCGGCAGATTGGCTGCAGAAAAAATCATCACTCCAATCCTGATCGGAAACATCGCGGAAATTGAAGCGAAAGCAAAAGACATGGATATCAGCCTGGATTCAGCTGAAATTTATGACCCAAGCAACTTTTTAATGATGGATGAGCTTGTGGCTGCATTTATTGAAAGACGCAAAGGCAAAGCGACAGAAGAAGATGCGCGCAGAATCCTTCTGGATGAAAACTATTTCGGTACCATGCTTGTCTATGCGAACAAAGCAGACGGCCTAGTGAGCGGTGCAGCGCATTCAACAGCTGATACAGTGCGCCCGGCACTGCAAATTATTAAAACGAAAGAAGGCGTGCGCAAAACATCAGGTGTCTTCATCATGGTCCGTGACGATGAGAAATATGTTTTTGCCGATTGTGCCATCAACATCTCACCTGACAGCCAGGACTTGGCGGAAATTGCGATTGAAAGTGCCAAGACAGCCAGGATGTTCGATATCGAACCGCGTGTAGCAATGCTCAGCTTCTCCACAAAGGGCTCTGCCAAGTCTCCGGAAACGGAAAAGGTTTCAGCAGCACTTGAAGCAGCTAAGATTCGTGATCCGCTATTGATCATAGATGGGGAATTCCAGTTTGATGCGGCATTTGTTCCATCTGTAGCAGAGAAAAAAGCTCCGGATTCACCAATTCAGGGTGATGCGAATGTATTTGTTTTCCCTAGCCTGGAAGCCGGCAACATCGGCTACAAAATTGCCCAGCGCCTTGGAAACTTCGAGGCAGTGGGACCAATTCTTCAAGGCTTGAACCGCCCGGTTAATGACCTGTCCCGCGGCTGCAACGAGGAAGATGTCTATAAGCTTGCTTTAATTACAGCAGCTCAGGCTTTAAATCAATAATACAGCAGTTTAGAAGCCGGTCCCTTGTGACTGGCTTTTTTGCTATAATGTATCTGGATATGGCCAGTGGCCGATAAAACTGTAGTTTAGGCCGATAAACTAGCTGATTTAACTTTGGAATGGATACTTAATAGATAATTTCTGCCGATTAACTCTAAATATCGGCAAAAGGGGATCAAATAAAGATGAATTCGCAACAAGATTTGCTTTTTCAGGAAGACTGGCGGGTTATTGACCAGTCTGCTGCGGGAATCCACTTAAATGCCCTGCACTCATTCGGAATGGATGATACGCTCTGTGCTTCTGTCGGAGCCGGTGCGGCGCCTGCCACTGCGAGGACATGGGTGCATCACAATACGATCGTGCTCGGCATCCAGGATACGAAGCTGCCTTTTTTGAATGACGGCATTCACTTTCTAAAAAGCCGGGGGTATGAAGTGATTGTCCGAAACTCCGGCGGCCTGGCCGTTGTCCTGGATCAGGGGGTCCTGAATATTTCGCTGATTTTTCCTGAAAGGGAAAAGGGAATTGATATCAACCGCGGCTATGATGCGATGTGGATGCTCATCCAGGAGATGTTTTCCGATTTTCATAAAGAAATAGAAGCCCGGGAAATTGTCGGCTCCTATTGCCCAGGAAGCTATGATTTAAGCATCGGGGGACAGAAGTTTGCAGGCATTTCGCAGAGGCGCCTCCGCAATGGCGTAGCTGTGCAAATCTATCTGTGTGTGGATGGAAGCGGAAGTGAGCGTGCCGATCTGATTGGCAAATTCTACTCTCTTGCTAAAAAAGAAGAACAGACGAAATTCCAATACCCTGAAATTCAGCCGGCTGTCATGGCATCACTGTCGGAATTGCTGGGGACAGAGCTGACGGTTCAGGATGTGATGCTCCGCTTTCTCCAATCCTTGAAAAAGAAATCCGGCCGCCTTTATGCAGGGCAGCTGACAAATGAGGAGGCAGGCCTGTTTGAGGGCTATTCCCGCCGTGTAATGGATCGGAATGAGAAAGTGCTTGGCAGCGAATAAATAAAAGAAGAGCCGCAGTCGATATCGATCTGCGGCCCTCCTTGAAAGGAATTGCTGCCATTTTCTCCTGCTCCCGATGCCGGAAAGAGTTTTGAACTTTGATAACTGTCTAGCTCCAGCGCCTACCCCCTCGAGGTCATAAGCTTGTCTAGTTGCGGCTCCTAGGGACTCGAGACATAAGCCAATCCCTTCCAGAAGGAAAGAGCACCTTCTTACAGGGCTCGTCTTATGCTTGAGGCCCACAGGATGTGGGTCATGCAGGCGTTGCCGCAGGACGTGGCGTACTTAGTCTGCGTTCCTTCGTGAGCAAGGCGCTTCCGCTTTTCTTATTCCGCGACTCTCTCCAAATTGCCGTTGCGGTCCATTTTAAACTTGGATGCCGGCCTTTCTTCTTCATCAAACAGAACAAAATTGCGGGCTCTGTTCATGATTTTCATCAGTGTCTCGTAATCTTCCTGAATGGTTACCGTATTCTGCTCCAGCTTGCCGATTTTGCTCTCAAGCTCTTCATTTTGGCTTCTGAGATCCGCATTTTCGCGCTTTAATCTTTCATTCTCATTCTTTAGTATATCAACCTGAATACCCGAATGATTCAATGTTTGCAAGTATGCGATAACGGTATCCATATCCAGCTGTGCAGGTGCCGTGTAAACCGGCTCTGAATAGGTGTAGGATGGAACCGTTTCTGTCTGCACAATTGCTTCATCCTCTGTGCGCTCCTCGTAAAAGTCTGCCGGTGACGGCGGTACGATCGCATTTGTCTGAACTGGCGCTGCTGAGACCTCCTGCATCGTCGGAACTGGCGGAGAGTATAAGAGTTTCTTCTTGCCGCCCTGATCCTTTCCTAGCATTCTTTGTCTCTGCTTGCGCTGTTTTTTGGCCAGCCCTAGCGCTTTTTCATATTGATGCCTCACCACAGCGTTCCAGCGGAATCCGCATGCCGCCGAGGTGCGGTTCAGCTTGTCCCCAACTTCCTCAAATGCGTTTAACTGTGTGCTGCCTTCCCTCACATGCCGCAAAACGGTCTCTGCCAGCAATAAATCGTTTTCATCTGTCCAAGCGTCCTGACGTATTTTCATATAACCTCAACTCCCTAAATATTACTTTTTGCTGTTGCCTTAGTTAAAGGATGGACAAACCTTGCAGATTTTATACAAAGGTGATTAAAAGGATAGTAGATTATTTTAAAAATTTTTATTTTCGCTAGATACGTATGGCAGTTTTGTGAAGTTTACTAAGATTCACCACTCAAGTTAATGATTACAGCTTGCAATGAAGATCGATTAGTTTTAAAATAGCCTGTAGCAGTTGGGCAGGGCAGTCCTTTACTTTGAATAGGAATGCCGTGCAGCGGACATGCTTTAACGAAGAAGATACTCAGGCCAAATAGCGCCGGGATTATATAAAAGATTGACCGCAGAAAGGGTTGTACGAAGATGGCAAACGAATTCCGTGTTTGCGACGATTGTCAGGCAGTAAATCTGAAGACATTGGTACCGCGATTAAAAGAAATAGATCCAGAAGCAAAAATTGACGTCGGCTGCCAGTCCTATTGCGGACCAGGCCGCAAAAAAACATTTGCTTTCGTCAATAACCGTCCCCTTGCCGCACTGACGGAAGAGGAATTGATGGAGAAAATTAATAAAAAGCTGAAAAAATAAAGATCACCCTGACTCCTGTTCTGAGGTGATTTTATTTTTTGCCTGAGTTTATGATTTAATCCTGATTGGTAAATAGACTTAGGAGGCAATATTGTTTTTAGAAAAGTCGAAAAATATTTCTTGGCCAGATGATTGATGTATCGCGGTTTCTGTCGAACAGCCATGAAAAACGGTGAATTTTGTGATGAATTGACACTATAATCGGGATATAATAAGTTTACGCCAGAAAATGGGAAACAACAGGTTCGGAGTGCGTGGAAACAGGAAAAGCGGAGGGTACGGAATGGCATATTCAGCGGAAAAGTTAAATGAGGAAAAAGTATTCAAAGATCCCGTTCATCGGTACATACACGTCAGGGACAGAGTCATCTGGGATTTAATCGGGACAAAAGAGTTCCAGCGCCTCAGAAGAATTAAGCAGCTCGGGACAACTTATTTAACCTTCCATGGTGCTGAGCATAGCCGCTTTAATCACTCGCTCGGAGTTTACGAGATTGTGCGCCGCATTTCCGACGATGTCTTTTTGGGAAGGCCGGAATGGGATGAAGAAGACCGTATCCTGACTTTATGCGCGGCACTTCTCCACGATTTGGGGCACGGTCCGTTCTCGCACTCTTTTGAAAAAGTATTCGACCTGGATCATGAACATTATACGAGGGCGATCATTCTCGGAGACACCGAGGTTCATCATGTCCTTACAAGGGTAAGTGCCGATTTTCCGCAGAAAGTGGCGGATGTGATTGCCAAAACGTCTAAGAATAAGCTGGTCGTCAGCCTGATTTCCAGCCAGATTGATGCGGACCGGATGGATTATCTGCAGCGGGACGCTTATTTTACCGGTGTCAGCTATGGCCATTTTGACATGGAGCGGATTCTGCGCGTCATGAGGCCGCGGGAAGACCAGGTCGTGATCAAGCAGAGCGGGATGCATGCTGTTGAGGATTACATAATGAGCCGCTATCAAATGTATTGGCAGGTGTATTTCCATCCGGTAACCCGGAGTGCAGAGGTCATCTTGACGAAAATCCTGCATCGCGCAAAAGATCTGCATGAACAGAAATACAAATTTAAATATGATCCGATCCATTTTTATTCTTTATTCAATGGAGAAATCACTCTTGAGGATTATATAAAGCTTGATGAAGCTATTATTCTTTATTATTTTCAGATGTGGCAGGAGGAAGAAGATCCGATTCTGAAGGATCTCTGCTGCCGCTTTATGGACAGGAATTTATATAAATACGTCGAATTCGACCCGGCGAAAGAATACAAGAAGCTGGCAGAGTTGTCTGCATTGTTTAAAAAGGCAGGCATGGATCCTGAATATTACCTGGTTGTCGATTCTTCATCGGATTTGCCTTATGATTTTTACCGTCCGGGCGAGGAAGAAGAAAGACTGCCGATTCATCTGCTGCTGAAAAATGGGGATATCCGCGAGCTTTCCCGTGAATCTGAGATTGTAGATGCCATTTCCGGGAAACGCCGAACGGATCATAAGCTGTACTTTCCGGCTGATTTTATTGCAGACGACAGCAAAAAGCCAAACATTAAAAAGCAGATTAAAATGCTGCTGGAAATCGACTAAAACATAGATACGGGAAAAAACGGAGTAGGAGATGAAGAGCTTTGTTAAAGGATCACGCCAAACTAATGCACGCCATTGCAGTCTCTGAAGAAATCGTGGGACGGAAAAAGCTGCAGAAAATGATTTATATCGCCAAGAACATCGCCTTTCCCTTTCAGGAAAGATTTCAATTTCACTTTTATGGGCCATATTCGGAAGAATTGACACTAAGGGTCGAAGAACTTTGCAACATGGGATTCTTAAACGAAGTAAAGGAAAAAAAGGGCGGCTACTATCAGTATCGCTATACCCTTACTGAAACCGGCAAGGAATTTTTGGGCATCAACGCAGTCGAGATGCCGAGCCTCCAGGACTGCCTGCTCGATATGAACGGCCAGAATGCCAGATTCCTTGAACTCGTCTCAACGGTCCTTTATTTCAATGACCTGCCTAAGGAAGAAGTGAAAGAAAAAGTCTTTACCCTGAAAAGCAAACAGCGCTACACGGATGAAGAAGTGGAACAGGCGTATCAATATATTGAAAGCTTAAGAGAAAAAGCCGGGCTGCATTGAGCGCCCGGCTTTGTTTTTTGCTGAAAAAGTCTTACCGCACATAAATAGTTTTATGCGCGCTGAAATTGGGCTGACCGCACAGAAAAATTTTTATGCGAAAGTAAAACCGTGCTATGCGCAAATAAAACCGCTCATGATGCAAAAACTCATAGAAAAAGGCAGTCTCTGTTATAGGAAACTGCCTCTTTTTACGCAATTCTACTGGTCGCTTAAGCGTTTTCCGCCGACAGCATAGTGATTTTTGGACATTTCTTCGATAAATACGACGATTTTGTCTTCTGGTGCTCCAGTTGTTTCACTGACGGCCGCTGTTACTTTTTCAGCGAGCGCTTTTTTCTGTTCCTCAGTACGGCCTTCAAGCATTTTTACGGTTACATATGGCATTTCTTTTCCTCCTCATTATGTATGCTTGTTTGTATTTTTCCACTTTTTCCTGCAATGTGCAAGCCTGATTCCCTTTGACCAGGCGTTCATGTATACTTTTAGGTAAATAGCAGCGGCTTTTCCTACATAGTATGTATAAATAAAGCCTGGCATTTAGCCGGCAGGAGAGGGAGTTTTGGCTTTTGGAACAATTTTTGGCGTTTTCTCTCAGGGAGATTCCCTATGTGGCGGTAACATTGATGATTGCCTTTACGGTTCATGAATTTGCCCACGCCTATATGGCTTATAAGTTTGGGGATTCCACTGCAAAAAACCAGGGAAGGTTAACGTTAAATCCCATGCAGCATCTGGATCCGATTGGGACGATCCTGATTTTTATTGCAGGTTTCGGATGGGCCAGGCCTGTACCGGTCAACCGCTTCTTTTTCAAAAATCCGAGGCTTGCCGGGATCTCTGTCTCCATTGCGGGGCCGATATCCAATCTGGTGATGGCTGTTCTGGGCTTTTTCATCTGGTATGCCCTTGCCGGAACCGGACTCGCAGCTTCGTTTCCAGCGTTTGTGGCAGATTTCCTGAATATCTTTATTCAGCTGAATTTAGTGCTGTTTGTATTCAACCTGCTGCCGTTTCCGCCGCTCGATGGCTACAGAATTATTGAGGATTTGGCGCCGGCCCATATTCGCCCGAAAATGACCCGGTTTGAGGCATATGGCTCCGTAATTTTCCTGATTCTTGTCATTACCCCGCTGGATCAATACACCATCCAGCCGATATTTAACACCGTATTGCCGGTTCTCGCGAGCGGCCTAAATGATTTTTTCTATGAATTATTTATGACATAATAATAAGAACCCAGTACTTGCATAGGAGGACGTGAAGATGGAAGAAAAAAAGAAAAAGAAAGTCGATTTTAATATTATCAAGAGCGACCCGACAGATGGACATGGCGGATTCGGGGTCGGTACCCTGAGCCTTGATAATGTGACACCGGTCATCATTGATGTGGATGCCGGGGAGGCGTCTATTGAAGTGGGTGCCATGCATGCGCGCAGTCCAGTGGAAAAAGGCATCAAGTTTTTGAAAAGCAAAGAGGAAGTGCCCAACGGAAAACCGTACTGGCTGATTTGGATTACCATTGACCGCAAAGAGGGAGGCGCCTACTATGCAGGCGTTACGGCCTGCGAAATGACGGTCGACAGGGAGATTCGCCGGGGCTATAAATCGCTTCCCGAGCATGTGAACCGCATGGATAAATCGATTAAAAGACATATCATCGTGGATCATATGGACGAGAAGTCCAAGAAAGTGCTGGCCGATTTCCTGAAAAACCATGACGCAGGCATGTGGGAAAGGTCGGCGGAACAGCTAAAAACAGATTTACAAGCCATTTAGAAAAAAAAGTCTAATTTTGTGACGAAATTGTGACATTTTTTTGACGTGATTTTCTAACTACTTGTACAATTCCCGTAAAAAAAGTAAACTAATTAACAGTGTGAAGGCACAGTATAGCACTAGGACACGAAAAACCCCGGGATTCGGACCCCGGGGTTTTTCATTTTTTATTCATTAAGGTGACAGGTACCTATACCAGTTGAAGGAAGTGGTATAGGTACCTGTCACCACCGGAACAGTTTCTTATACCAAGGTGTCTCCGGCTTCTTTTCAGGCTGCTCTGGTTTTTCCTCTTTTTTGTGGTTCAGGTGGTCTGTACAGTATTCCGCAGGTTCTGTGCCTTCTGCGAAGTAGGTAAGGCGCTTGACGGGGCAGTTTTCCCCGGCTATTTTTCCGTTGGCCGGGTCGATGTAGACGCCGGCTGTACCTTTAGGTGCCTTGAATTCCTTGGCCGGCTTCCCTTTATGGGCTTCTTCCATGAACCGGATCCAAATGTTCTTGGCATACGTTTTTTCAACGGTTTTTGTAATGACCTGGCCTTTATCATAGCCGGTCCATACTGCGGTAACCAGCTGAGGTGTAAAGCCTGCCATCCAGCTGTCCGTTTCGGTTGAGCCCGACTTGCCTGCATATGGGCGGGTCATATCATTGATAACGGTGCTGCCGGTTACCTGGGCATAGCCGTTCAGCTTCCGGTCAAAGATTCCAGTCATCATATGTGTCATGACGAAGGCGAGATCAGGCTTCAGAACCTTCATCTGGAATGGCTTCTGCTCGTAAATGACTTCGCCTTTATGATTTTCCACTCGCTTAATCAGCACCGGCGATACCTTCTTCCCGCCGTTGGCAAACATGCTGTAGGCATTAGCCAGCTCAATGACTCTCATACCCGATGTGCCGAGTGCCAAAGAAGGAACCTTCGCCATTTTAGAAGTGATGCCAAATTTCTTAGCTGTATTGACAAGCGTCTCTTCTCCTAAAAATAAGTGGGTCTTCACTGCATACACATTGTCAGATAAAGCCAGGGCCTGGGCCATGGTAATATCGTCATCCGCATATTTGCTGTTGAAGTTATGCGGCGTATAGTCCGGTGTGCCGTCTTCGAAGCGGAATGTCGTCTGCTCGCTTCGGATTGGAGTGGATGGGGTGAATCCCTGCTCCAATGCTGCGTAATAAAGCAGCGGCTTGATCGTCGATCCCGGCTGCCTGACGGCCTGGACTGCCCGGTTAAAGGGACTCTCCTCATAATCCCGGCCGCCGACCATCGCCTTGACGTAGCCGTTTTTCGGATTCATGGCCACAACTCCGACCTGAATCTCCGAGTCTTGTGAAATCATCTTATCTACTGTTTCTTCCGCGATTTCCTGTTCCTTCAGATCCAAAGTGGTATAAACCTTCAATCCGCCCAATTCAATGGTCCGGTCATCCAGCTTCAGCTGCGTTTTAAGAGCATTGCGGACCGCATCCTGGAAATAGGGGGCTGTTTTCGCTCTCGGGTGCATGTGCTCTCCGACCAGCTCAAGCTCCTCTGCCGCAGCAAGATCCGCCTCCTTTTGGCTGACCATCCCATTCTTCACCATCGTCTGCAGAATCACCCTCTGCCGCTGTTCTGCTTTTTCCGCTGATGCAAATGGCGAATAAATGCCAGGACCCTTAGGGATTCCGGATAAAATGGACGCCTCAGCCAATGTAAGATCACTGGCATCCTTCCCAAAATAAAACTGGCTTGCTGCCTGTGCGCCATAAGCTCCATTGCCGTAATAAATCGTATTTAAATAGCCTTCAAGGATTTCCTTCTTCGTATAATTCATCTCAAGCCTTATGGTATAAAAAGCTTCAAGCAGCTTCCGCTTCCAGGTTTTTTCGTGCTCGAGAAACAGGTTGCGGGCATACTGCTGGCTGATGGTGCTGGCCCCCTGAACCTTAGCCATTGCTTTGAGGTCAGCGAGCGCGGCACCGGCAATTCTTTTATAATCAAAGCCATTGTGATCGAAGAAATTTTTATCCTCAATCGAAACCGTCGCATCAACCAGATGCGGGCTGATATCATCAAGAGGTGCCCAGTAGCGCTTTTGCCCGTTGTGGCTTTCTCCAATCACCGTGCCATCCTCAGAGAAAAATAAAGTCGACTGCGGAACAGCGAGCGGCGGCGGTCCCAGGATTTTGGCATATACCAGAATGCCCCCAATCATCACAGCGGCTAAAGCCATTCCTATTAAGCTAATAATGAGAAATGCACGCAAATATTTCATTGTTTTTCTGAAACGCTGATCGGTCATTAACTCCAAGTGTGGCACCCCCTGAATCTTTCTAAGTGCAATGCGAAAAATAAAATAAACATAAGTACATAACTTTAGTATTGAAAAAAGAGTCCGATTTTAAACATCTTCTCTATTAAAAAGCGAAATTTTTCTTGCAATTTTGCTAGATTCATCTATACTTTTTCTGTGTTTGTTATTTGCATGTTAGGGAAGTATAAAAGATGAAAATGCTTTTTGCTGCTCTTTAGTGATAATTCATTTTTTTATGGAAGGAATGATTAAAGAATGGGACTTTGGTTTACAGAGAAACAAACAGAGAACTTTGGCATTACGATGAAGGTGAAGCGTACTTTACATACAGAACAGACAGAATTCCAGAAGCTAGATATGGTGGAAACAGAAGAGTGGGGCAATATGCTGCTTCTTGATGACATGGTTATGACTTCAATCAAGGATGAGTTTGTGTACCATGAGATGGTTGCGCACATTCCTTTGTTCACACATCCAAACCCTGAAAACGTTCTTGTAGTAGGCGGAGGGGACGGCGGCGTTATCCGTGAAGTCCTTAAGCACCCAAGCGTGAAAAAGGCGACTCTTGTAGATATCGACGGAAAGGTAATTGAATACTCAAAGAAATTCCTTCCTGAGATTGCAGGCAAGCTTGATGACCCGCGCGTAGATGTACAGGTGGGCGATGGCTTCATGCACATTGCTGAAAGCGAAAATGAGTATGATGTAATCATGGTTGACTCAACTGAGCCGGTAGGACCTGCGGTAAATCTATTCACAAAAGGCTTCTATGCTGGAATCTCTAAAGCCTTAAAAGAAGACGGCATCTTTGTGGCCCAGTCTGACAACCCTTGGTTCAAAGCGGACCTTATCCGCAACGTACAGCGCGATGTGAAAGAAATTTTCCCAATCACTCGTCTTTACACTGCGAATATCCCTACTTACCCAAGCGGCATGTGGGCATTCACAATCGGATCTAAAAAATACGATCCATTAGAAGTAAGCGAAGATCGCTTCCATGAGATTGAAACAAAATACTATACTAAAGAATTGCATAAAGCGGCATTTGTTTTGCCTAAATTTGTTGCAGACTTAGTGAAGTAATGGACAGGCTGCTATTCAGAGCAGCCTTCCTGAATACAGAAAAAGTGAGGGATGACCTTGGTGCGTTTTGATGAAGCCTATTCAGGCAATGTGTTTATTAAAAGCCATCCTAGTTATGAGGAAAGTGAAGCAGTCATTTATGGAATGCCGATGGACTGGACAGTCAGCTATCGTCCGGGATCCCGTTTCGGCCCTGCCCGCATCCGCGAAGTGTCCATCGGGCTTGAAGAGTACAGCCCGTACCTGGACCGTGAGCTGGAAGAGGTAAAATATTATGATGCCGGCGATATTCCGCTGCCATTCGGAAATCCGCAGAAAAGCATCGATATGATTGAAGAGTTTATTGATCAGCTTCTGGCTGAGGGTAAATTCCCGCTTGGCATGGGAGGAGAGCATCTGGTTTCCTGGCCTGTCATCAAAGCGATGTACAAGAAATATCCGGATCTGGCGATTATCCACATGGATGCCCATACGGATCTTCGGGTGGATTATGAAGGGGAGCCATTATCCCACTCAACTCCAATCCGCAAAGCAGCTGACCTGATTGGGCCAGGCAATGTCTATTCTTTTGGCATCCGTTCCGGCATGAAAGAAGAATTCCAATGGGCGAAGGAAGTCGGCATGCACATCTCGAAATTCGAAGTGCACCAGCCATTGAAGGAGATTCTTCCGAAGCTTGCCGGCCGTCCGGTCTATGTAACGATTGATATTGATGTTTTAGACCCTGCCCATGCGCCGGGAACAGGCACAGTCGATGCAGGCGGCATCACTTCAAGAGAGCTTCTTGCTTCTATTCATGAAATTGCCCATTCAGATGTTAACGTTGTTGGAGCCGACCTTGTCGAGGTGGCGCCAATTTATGACCCATCTGAACAAACGGCCAACACAGCCAGCAAACTGATCCGGGAAATGATTCTTGGATGGGTGAATAAAAAATAACGGGGACCTCGGTCTCCGTTTTTTTATTCGGCAAATTTCGGGGGGTGCCTGTCTAGCTCCACAAGGAACGCTTCGACAGCATCATCATCGCACGACTAAAAGCGTTAGTTTTTAGGAGGAGCGCCTACCCCCTCGAGGTCACAAGCTTGTCTAGTTGCGGCTCCTAGGGACTCGAGACATAAGCCGATCCCTTCCAGAAGGAAAGAACACCTTCTTGCAGGGCTCGTCTTATGCTTGTCGTCCCTGGACAGTCGCCTTCACTTTTCAGACAATCCTCCCAAAAAGGCAAAGGACGCCTTTCCGTGAGGCTCGTCTTGTGCTTGTCGGGGGTGGGCCAGGCGCTTCCGCTTTTCAAACTGTCACCAGCTCCTTGCACTTTCCCCATCAAATATTTATACTTATATAGTTATATATGATGAAAAGGATGTGTTGCCGTTGTCCAGTCGCTCAGCGGAACAAATGCCTGTGAAGATTAATGTGAAGACAGATATTCGCAGTGGAGGCAGCAAAGAGACTTTTGAATTGACTGCTTTTGGCCGATACTATATAAAAGATTCCGCCCGTTTCCTTCAGTATGATGAAGTGATGGAAGAGGGAACAGTTAAGACGATTATAAAAATGTCCGATGCAGACGGGCTGATTTTACGAAGCGGCGCCGTGAAAATGAGGCTCCCTTTCAGAATGAATAAAAAGCTCCGCGGCAGCTACGAGACGCCGTATGGAGTGTTTGAGATGGGTACGGTGACCAAGCGGTTGGCCCATCAATATGATGGCGACTCCGGCGAAGGTTCGATTGATATTTTATACGACCTGAAAATGCAGGGATCCCAGGCAGGTACATACCATTTGGCGATTACGTTTGAGGAGGAGAACAATGAACATAGTTGAACAGGTGCAAGGCAAATTAAAGCAGGAAATTAAGGATGCGGTTGTAAAAGCCGGTTTGGCAGCGGAAGAGCAGATTCCCGATGTGATTCTTGAAATCCCGAAGGAAAAGTCGCATGGCGATTATTCCACGAATATGGCGATGCAGCTGGCGCGAGTGGCCAAAAAGGCGCCAAGAATGATTGCAGAAGAGCTTATTGCTTCTTTTGACAGCTCAAAAGCTTCCATTGAAAAAATTGAAATTGCCGGACCTGGCTTTATCAATTTTTACATGAATAATTCTTATCTGACTGACCTGATTCCGGCCGTTCTGGAAGCAGGAGATCAGTATGGAGAAACAACAGTTGGCAACAATCAGAAGATCCAGGTGGAGTTTGTTTCCGCTAACCCGACAGGGGACCTGCATCTTGGACATGCCCGCGGAGCAGCTGTCGGCGACTCTCTATGCAACATTTTAGACAAAGCCGGCTACGATGTGTCCCGTGAGTACTATATCAATGATGCCGGAAACCAGATCAACAATCTGGCTCTATCAGTTGAAGCCCGTTATTTTCAGGCTCTTGGCTTAGAAAAAGAAATGCCTGCTGACGGCTATCATGGCGAAGACATCATCGGCATCGGCAAAAAGCTCGCTGAGGAGCACGGCGATAAATATGTAAATGCGGATGAAAAAGAGCGTTTTGACTTTTTCCGTGAATACGGCTTGAAATATGAAATGGCGAAGCTTAAGCAGGATCTTGAAGATTTCCGCGTTCCATTCGATGTCTGGTATTCGGAAACATCCCTTTATCATAATGGCAAAATCGACACAGCTCTTCAGGCATTAAAGGATAACGGCCACATTTACGAGGAAGAGGGCGCAACATGGTTCCGTTCCACCACTTTCGGTGATGACAAAGACCGTGTCCTTATTAAAAATGACGGCTCTTACACGTATCTGACTCCAGATATCGCTTACCATAAAGACAAACTTGAAAGAGGCTTTGAAAAGCTGATCAACATTTGGGGCGCTGACCACCATGGCTACATTCCGCGCATGAAGGCGGCCATCCAGGCTCTTGGTTATGACCGTGATGCTCTTGAAGTCGAGATCATCCAGCTTGTACATCTGTACAAAAACGGCGAAAAAATGAAGATGAGCAAACGTACCGGCAAAGCTGTAACAATGCGTGACCTTGTAGAAGAAGTAGGACTGGACGCAACACGCTATTTCTTCGCGATGAGAAGTGCGGATACACATCTTGATTTCGACCTTGATCTGGCTGTATCCCAATCCAATGAAAACCCTGTTTACTATGCACAGTATGCACATGCGCGTATTTCCAGCATTCTGCGCCAGGGTGAAGAACAGGGCATGTCTGCTGAAGCGGCAGATTACTCCCTGATTTCTGCGGAAAAGGAAATCGACGTTCTGAAGAAAATCGGCGAATTCCCGCAGGCTGTCGGCGAAGCAGCGCAAAAGCGCATGCCGCACAGAATTACGAACTATATTTATGAACTGGCTTCCTCTTTCCACAGCTTCTATAATGCTGAAAAAGTATTGGATGCGGAAAATCCGGAAAGAACGAAAGCCCGTCTGGCACTGATCAAAGCGGTTCAGACTACTTTAAAGAACTCACTGAAATTAATCGGCGTATCTGCTCCGGAAAAAATGTAATGATGGAAGCTGGCACTTATTGGTGCCGGCTTTTTTCATGTTTTAGACGAAAAAGGGAAAGCTAAAGCCATATGTTTAAGGGTATTGTGAAACTGGTAAAACATAGTAGGTCATTTTAGGAGGGTCTCATGAAAATCGTTCTATTATCTATTCTTACAGGATTTGTAGTCGGATTCGTCTTTGCTTTCATGAAGCTGCCGATTCCCGCACCGCCAGCGCTTCCCGGGATTATGGGAATTGTCGGCATTTATCTTGGGTTTAAAGCATATGAAGTGGTTCTGCCCTGGCTGCAGGGGATATTGAGATAGATTGGGAAAGGATGTCCGAGGGAGTTTTGGGCATCCTTTTTGGTTTAAATGTGAACTTTGCAAATAGATCTGGAATGTCTGCAAATAAACATAGGAAATCAGCAAATAGATCCGGGATTTTTGCAAATAAACCTGGGAAATCAGCAAATAGATTCGGAAAACTACAAACAAACCCCGCAAAAACCGAAATCCAGACAGCAAACCGAAAGCTAAGGAGCAATTCTCAAAAAAGTAGTCAGCAAACCAGCCAAATCAGCAGCCAAATGATAAATTTAGGAACTAACCTGTCAAAACCGCCAAAAAAACACCGCATGTTACTTCCGGACGAGCATATCATGGTAAAAACCCTTCCGGAAAGGACATGCCCGCCCATGAAGCCACAGTTTGCAGCCTCACTTTATGCAACCATTTCGATCAGTTTTTGGGGAGTCTCTTTTGTCTCCACAAAAGCGGTTTTGGATAAGCTGGACCCTTATACTTTAATCATGCTCCGGTTTGCCATCGGAGCCGCTTTTCTGCTCCTTGTGCTTCTCTTGAAAAGATATCCGCTCCGGATTCCGCTTGAATATATTCCCCATTTAATTGTTCTCGGTGTACTTGGCGTTTTCATCCATCAGGTCATCCAGGTCACAGCCTTAGAGACGATAGACGCCTCCTCTGCGGGATGGATTATTTCTTTTTCACCTGTATTTACTGTGCTTCTCTCCATGATCTTTCTTCATGAAAAATTGACATTCCTTAAGACACTGGGCATTATAACTGCGATTTCCGGCGTGCTCATGGTAACGGGAGCGAGGAGCGGTCAGACGCTGGGATTTGCTTTAAATATAGGATATTTCCTAATGATTCTAAGTACACTGAATTGGGCCGTATATTCCATCCTGGTAAAAAAACTGCACATTAAGCTGCCTTCCCTTGTGGTCACATTTTATATGAGTCTGCTTGGGTGCATGCTGACGATTCCCTTTTTATTGAGAGATAGGGGATGGGAGAAATTCCATCTATTATCTGGTTCTGAATGGGCCCATATAATATTTCTGGGCATATTTGTTTCAGGGATCGGCTATTGGTACTGGTCCAAGGCACTCGAGGTTTTGGAAGCCTCCAAGGTATCGATGTTTATCTATATGGAGCCGTTATTTACCCTTATTGCGGCCATTCTTCTGCTTCGTGAAAAAATTTTCTTCATAAGCAGTATGGGCGGAATCATAATTATTATAGGAGTGATCATGGTGAATGGTCAGCTGAAATATTTTTCAGGGAGAAAACGATAATCCACATGAAAAGGGGGAATCGTTTAATGATTGAACGGTTTCAAAGCATTTTGGCTTCTTTAAAATCACCCTCTGCAGATGAACTAAAAATAGCTTTGGCCTCACTGAATATCAGGCTTGATGACCTGGTTCCACACCTGCAGCCGCCAGATGGAAAACCCTATTACCGCAAGCTGCTTTATCAAAATGATGAAGTGGAGCTGCTCGTTATGAACTGGTCGGATATCGAATGCGCTCCGCATGATCATGGAAACTCAAAGGGATGGATTCAAGTGTTAAATGGAGATTCGGAAAACACTGTTTTTGAAGTGAAGGAAGATGTCCCAATTGAGCTTTTTGCAGAGGTTAAGTCCCAAGGCTCCTTCTTTTTTGCGCCAAAAAAAGGTGTGCACAAAATGAAGAGCGCAGGCAGGGAAAACCTTGTCACACTGCACCTCTATTCGCCTCCGATTACGGGAATGAGGGTGTACGACCTGGGAAAATGTGCAGCCTGTGTAGTCTCTGAAGACTGCGGAGCCTGGTGGCCGGAGGAGCAGAGACAGAAGGTGAGGGAGATTCAGTTAAAATAAAAGGCGTTCCGCACATGGAACGCCTTCATTATTTCCACTCTACTTCCGCTCCGCCGATCCTTTTCACCCCGCGGATACTGCTGATATCCTCTGTCAGCTTAAGTGCAGCCTTGTCCTTGGCTTTCGCCTCGATCATAAAATCGACATCCTGATTAAAGGTCTTCAGCACGTCGAGAAGGGGCCGGATAAAATCCAGGTCAACATAGTCGGCATGGGATCGAAAGGCCTTTTCCGATTTGGGCGAGGAAATATGAATTTTCGGCTTGAGTCCTGTTTTGTCCCATGTCTGAAAAATCTCCGGGAGAATTTCTTCCAGCGGGCGGGTGCTGAGGTTCGCCATATGGTGATGATAATCGAATACAAGAGGGATGTTTTCCTTCTGGCAGGCCAGGAGGGTTTCATCCGCATTATAGGTTTTATCATCATTCTCAAGTGTCATCTGCTCTTTAATATGAGACGGCAGTGTCTTCAGATTTTCATGGAACCTGTCAATGGTCGAGAGCTTGTCACCGTAAGCCCCGCCAATATGGATGTTGATGACGCTTTTCTTTTCAACACCCATGGCCTCGAACATTCGATAATGGTATTCCATATCTTTAACTGCATTCCGGGTCACATCATCGCGCGGAGAAGTGAACAGGGTGAATTGATTGGGATGAAAGCTCACGCGGAGGTCATGTTTTTTAATCAAATCGCCAATCTCAAGCCATTTTTCTTTAAAGGGGGTGACAAAATCCCATAAAACCTCCGGATGGGTGGCCAAAGGCACGATGGAGCTTGAGAGCCGATACAGCTGAATTTCATGGGCGATATTAAAATAAAGCATTCGCAGCGTATTTTGCAGATTCACCGCTGTGACGGCCTTCAGCTTGTCCAGCCTTTCCTCTTCAGGCAGCTGCTGATAGCGTGTAAATGTTAATGTTCTTGCAGGAGATGCCTCCCACAGGCTGATCGCATGGGAAACATACCCCAGTCTGATTTTCAATTTGCAGCACCTTCTTTATGCCGATTTATATTCTGACAGAATGTAAATCTTTGTATTTCGAGAGCTGTCTAGCTCCAGCGCCTACCCCTCGAGGTCACAAGCCAAACCTTCCATAAAGGCAAAGAACGCCTTTCCGGAAGGCTCGTCTTGTGCTTGTCGGGGGTGGGCAAGGCGCTTCCGCTTTTCTTACAGAAAACTTGCCACAGACCGGGCAAGCATCTCTTTAAATGTCCGTAAAGGATCCAGACGGTTTAATTCTTTTAGGGTCAATCTCTTTGCATTTAGTATGTCTTTGTCTACAACAGCCTGGATTTGCTCTATGAACTCTTTGTCATAAATAAAGCAATTGATTTCATAATTTAAGAACAGGCTCCGCTTATCGAAATTGGCTGTTCCGATATCACTAATCTCATCATCGATTATAATCGCCTTTGCATGGTAAAAGCCCTTTTTGTACTCATACACATAAGCGCCTTCTTTTATCAAGGTTCTCAGATAAAAATAAGAGGCTTCTTTTACAAGAATATGATCTGTCACGCATGGGACGAGAATCTTGACCGTGACGCCGCGTTTCAGGGCATGGAGCAGATCCTTAAAAAGTCTTTTGCCCGGAATAAAATAGGGGGTCCCAATCGTAATGCTCGTTTTCGCATTCCTTATTAATGATGAGAAGCTTTCTTCCAGAAAAGCCCCTTTATAAGCCGCAAATTGATGGCGGTATTTACCTGCATGAAGCTCAGGGAAATAGACGCTGTTTGCGAGCAGGTCGGTCTTCGTTGCCTTATACCAGTCAGTCAGAAACTCTCTTTGCAGATCCTGCACGCCTTCCCCAAAAAATTTTAAATGGTAGTCACGCCACGGGTTCAGCTTTTTGTCCTGATTGATGTATTCTTTGCCAATATTAAAACCGCCGCTGTAACCGATCTTCCCATCAATAACAGTAATTTTCCGATGGTTCCGGGCCTGAAATGAATAAAAGAGAAAAGGCAGCTTTGGCACATGCGCAAACGAAAATTTGATGCCGCTGCTTTTCAGTTCCTTAACGGTTTTTCTTTTGACAGGAAAACTTCCTGCCCAATCCAAGAGAAGACGGACTTCCACTCCTTCTTTTGCTTTACCCATTAAAATGGATAAAAACTCCTTGCTGATTTTATCATCCTTCACAATATAAAATAAAACATGAATGTGCTTTTGGGCTTTCTTAAGCTCAGAGAAAAGATCATCAAATAATGAAGGCCCATCTGCAAACAATTCCATATCAGACTGCCGGATGGGTAAGGCGGTCCGCTCAAGCTTTTTCATATGGCTTTTCCGGCCCCATGTAAAATCGATATAGAGCCACAGGAATATGACGAGTAAAACGGCCATAAGGATATTCCAGACAGTCAATGCAATCTTCCTCTCGACAGGATTTTCCCGTTAGTATTTCCTGCCGTTCCATTTCTATCAGGGATTATTTCCAAACAGGAAGGACTTTTCCGCTTTAAAAAAGAAATTAATAAATGGAAATAATAAAATTTTTCGAACAAGTTTTAAGAAAAGTGGTTGACTGAATGCTCATTCATAATATAATGGGAGTAAGAGTAAATTCAGAAAATTATACTGTTTTTTAAATTTTCTAAGATGAGGAAAGGAGCACCATGCCCATGAACGGTTTATTATGGATCAACTTAATTGCATTCCTTCTTGTAACCGCTTACGCTATCAGCCTGTTTGTCTATGTTGTGAAGACGCGGATTGAATATATTAAGCTTGGCAAAAAGGTGGAGTTTGACGGCAAGGTGAAAGAGCGCCTTGAAAAGATCTGGGTCAATGTTTTTGGCCAGAAAAAGCTTTTAAAGGATAAGAAAAGCGGCATCATTCACGTGATGTTTTTCTACGGCTTCATTCTTGTCCAATTCGGAGCGATTGATTTTATTATCAAAGGAATTAAGCCAGGTGCACACCTGCCGCTTGGACCTTTATATCCCGGGTTCACCTTTTTCCAGGAAATTGTGACCCTTACGATCCTTGTTGCGGTAATCTGGGCTTTCTACCGCCGTTATGTGGAAAAGCTTGTCCGCTTAAAGCGCGGATTCAAATCAGGTCTCGTCCTTATTTTTATCGGAGGGCTCATGCTTTCCGTCCTGCTTGGCAATGGCATGAGCATGATCTGGCATGGCCATGAAGGAACCTGGACAGAACCGGTTGCTTCCCTGATTGCCGGCGGATTCTCATGGATGGGTGAGACAGCCTCAATTGCTGTCTTTTATATCGCATGGTGGATTCATTTATTATTCCTGCTTGCCTTCCTGGTGTATGTGCCTCAATCCAAGCACGCTCACTTAATCGCCGGACCGGCCAACGTATATTTCAACCGTCTGGACAATCCGGGGAAATTAAAGGCAATCGACTTTGAAGATGAATCACAGGAAAGCTTTGGTGTCGGAAAGATTGAAGATTTTACACAGCATCAGATGATTGACTTCTATGCGTGTGTAGAATGCGGACGCTGTACCAATATGTGTCCGGCAACCGGCACTGGAAAGATGCTTTCGCCGATGGATTTAATCCTGAAATTGCGTGATCATTTAACAAATCACGGCGCTGTTGTCACGTCGAAGCAGCCGTGGGTGCCGACATTCGCTTTTTCCAGCACGAAAGGCAATCAGCTTGCCCTTGCAGCTGCCGGCCAGGGTGCAGAAGAAGCTGCGGCTGGTCTTGCATACAGCCCAAGCCTGATTGGTGAAGTCATTACAGAAGAAGAAATCTGGGCTTGTACAACTTGCCGAAACTGTGAAGACCAATGTCCGGTAATGAATGAACATGTTGATAAAATTATCGACCTGCGCCGCTACCTTGTTTTAACTGAAGGTAAAATGGACGCTGACGCACAGCGCGCCATGACTAATATCGAGCGCCAGGGCAATCCTTGGGGACTGAACCGCAAGGAGCGTGAAGACTGGAGAGAAGCACGTGAAGATGTTCATGTGCCGACAGTGAAGGAAATGAAAAAGGCGGGCGAAGAGTTCGAATACTTATTCTGGGTTGGTTCGATGGGCTCTTATGACAACCGCAGCCAGAAGATCGCGCTTTCCTTTGCGAAACTAATGAATGAGGCGGGCGTCAAGTTCGCCATCCTTGGCAACAAGGAAAAGAACTCTGGTGACACGCCAAGACGTCTTGGAAACGAGTTCCTGTTCCAAGAGCTTGCCACTAAGAACATTGAAGAGTTTGAGAAGAATGAAGTGAAGAAGATTGTCACGATTGATCCTCATGCCTATAACATTTTCAAAAATGAGTATCCGGATTTCGGATTAGAGGCAGAGGTTTATCACCATACTGAAGTTCTTGCCCAGCTTGTGGAAGAAGGCAAGCTGAAGCCGCAATATGCAGTGGAAGAAACGATTACCTTCCATGATTCCTGCTATCTGGGACGCTACAACGAGGTATATGATCCTCCGCGTGAAATCCTTAAGAGCATCCCGGGCGTCAAGCTTGTGGAAATGGAAAGAAACCGCGAAACCGGCATGTGCTGCGGAGCGGGCGGCGGCCTGATGTGGATGGAAGAAGAAACCGGACACCGCATCAACGTATCACGTACAGAGCAGGCACTGGCAGTAAATCCATCCGTGATCAGTTCAGGATGTCCATACTGCTTAACCATGCTGTCTGATGGAACAAAAGCGAAAGAAGTGGAAGAACAGGTTCATACGTACGATGTTGCTGAAATTCTGGAAAAGTCCGTTATAGGTGAAAGCCGGAGTGTAGCATCCTAATATATTGAAAGTGGAAATTGAAGCACAGCAAAATTCATGTAATGCATTTTGACGAAAAATGTTTTTGCCTGAATTTTGTGTAAAGTGTTTCAATTTCTGCTATTTTTCTAGTAAAATAGAAAATGATAAAGCGCTTACAATTTTACCGGGTGACTGAAGATCGGGTAAATCCTTTTTTAACGCGGTCCTTTCGAGCGAGCGTTCAGTCAATGACCAGCACCTTCACAAACAGTTAACTTCAACTAGATCTGCAGCAAAGACTCTATTTTTTTCTAAATAATTTTTCGAACATTTTAAATTGATAGTACAAAGGAGCGATTCTTTATGGGGAAAACCGTAATTCTTAGCGGAGTAAGAACACCTTTTGGAAAATTTGCAGGAGGTCTCAGCAGCTTTACAGCTTCTGATCTTGGCGGATTTGCAGTTAAAGAAGCGCTGAACCGTGCCGGCGTTAACCCGGAGGATGTTGACGAAGTGATTCTCGGAACCGTTCTCCAGGGAGGACAGGGGCAAATCCCTTCACGCCAGGCTGCCAGAAAAGCAGGCTTGCCATGGGAAGTGAAAACGGAAACGATCAATAAAGTGTGTGCTTCCGGCATGCGAAGCGTCACATTAGGGGATCAGATTATTCGTGCGGGTGATGAGGAAGTCATCGTAGCAGGCGGCATGGAGTCCATGAGCAACGCGCCATACATTTTGCCAAAAGCACGCTGGGGCCTGCGCATGGGTGATTCCACGGTCAAGGATTTAATGGTCCACGACGGTTTAAGCTGCAGCTTCACAGGCGTCCATATGGGAACGTACGGAAACTCCACAGCGAAAGAATTCGAAATCAGCCGTGAAGAGCAGGACAATTGGGCTCTGAGAAGCCATGAACGTGCACTTGCTGCAATCGAATCCGGCAAACTGGCAGAAGAAATCGTTCCGGTGGAAGTTCCGCAGCGAAAAGGGGAACCGGTCGTTGTTTCTCAGGATGAGTCACCTCGTAAAGATACTTCTTTGGAAAAGCTCGCCAGGCTCGGATCTGTTTTTAACTCTGACGGAACGATTACTGCCGGGAATGCGCCTGGCGTCAACGACGGGGCCGCAGCATTGGTATTGATGAGCGAAGAACGTGCAGAACGAGAAGGCAAAAAACCGGAAGCTTATATTCTCGGCCATACAGCCCTTGCGGTGGAAGCCAAAGACTTCCCGCAGACACCGGGCCTTGTCATTAATGCTCTATTGAAAAAGACAGGAAAAACCCTGGAAGAGATTGATCTATTCGAAATAAATGAGGCATTTGCGGCCGTTGCTCTTACAAGCGGAAAAATTGCCGGTCTTGATGCAGAAAAAGTAAACGTCAACGGCGGGGCTGTGGCACTTGGCCACCCAATTGGAGCGAGCGGAGCAAGAATCATTCTGACCCTGATGCACGAACTGAAGCGCCGCGGAGGCGGAATCGGCATCGCAGCCATCTGCAGCGGCGGCGGCCAGGGCGATGCGGTGATGATTGAGGTTCCAAAGCAGCAGTGAATAGGGATTAGCGATAACACGATTCGAGCCAAAACGGTTCAGCGGCCATAAAAGTAAATATAGAACAACCGGCCAAACCCAAGAACGGAGGATACAAAAATGAACGTAAAAAACATTATGGTAATCGGTGCTGGACAAATGGGTTCAGGAATAGCACAGGTTTGTGCACAGGCAGGCTATAGCGTCATCTTAAATGACTTAAAGCCGGAGTTTGTGGAACGCGGCCTTGCTGTGATTAAAAAGAATCTTTCCCGCCAGGTGGAAAAAGAGCGCATGACAGCGGACGAGATGGAAGCAGTCCTGAAAAATGTAACCGCTTCAAGCGATCTTCAGGACGCCAAAAACGTAGAGCTCGTCATCGAAGCAGCGGTTGAAAACATGGAGATTAAAACGAAGATCTTCAGCCAGCTGGATGAAATTGCACCAGAGCATGCGATTCTGGCAAGCAACACGTCATCCCTTCCGATTACAGAAATCGCAGCAGCAACAAGACGTCCCGAAAAAGTAATCGGCATGCATTTTATGAACCCGGTGCCGGTGATGAAGCTAGTGGAAATCATCCGCGGCCTTGCGACTGCTGACGAAGTGTACCAAACGATTGAAGACATCACGAAGACACTCAAAAAAGTGCCAGTAGAAGTAAATGATTTCCCAGGGTTTGTATCCAACCGCATCCTGATGCCGATGATCAATGAAGCAATCTTCACGCTTTACGAAGGGGTCGCGACAAAAGAGGCCATTGATGAAGTGATGAAGCTTGGCATGAACCATCCAATGGGGCCGCTCACTTTGGCCGACTTTATTGGTCTAGATACATGCCTGTATATTATGGAAACCCTGCATGAAGGCTTTGGCGATGATAAATACCGCCCATGCCCGCTGTTAAGAAAATATGTAAAAGCAGGCTGGCTTGGCAAGAAGACAGGCAGAGGCTTTTACGTTTACGAATAAACCATTAGCCTTGGCCACCAGACCCGGGCAGCATCGGAGGGTATACAAATGAACCTGAGATTTACAGAAGAGCAGGAAATGATGAGAAAAATGGTGCGCGATTTTGCTCAGGCAGAAATCGCCCCTTTTGTTGAAAAAATGGAGCAGGGCGAGTTTCCAAGGGAGATTCTCCGCAAAATGGGCGAGCTTGGCCTGATGGGAATTCCCATTCCTGAAAAATACGGCGGATCGGAAATGGACTTTACTTCGTATATTATCGCCATCCATGAACTGTCCCGCGTAAGTGCGACGGTTGGTGTCATTTTATCGGTTCACACATCGGTTGGAACAAACCCAATCCTTTATTTCGGTACGGAAGAGCAAAAGCAGAAATATATTCCGAAGCTTGCTTCAGGCGAGTATCTCGGTGCTTTTTGCCTCACGGAACCGAGCGCAGGCTCGGATGCGGGAAGCTTAAAGTCCCGCGCGGTAAAAGACGGAAATCATTATGTCATTAATGGCTCAAAAGTGTTCATCACGAATGCCGGTGAAGCCGACGTATATATCGTATTCGCTTCCACAAATCCGGAGCTTGGCAGCAAAGGCATCTCCGCTTTCATTGTCGAGAAGGATACGCCAGGCCTTGTCTTTGGTAAAGATGAGCACAAAATGGGTCTGCATGGCTCCAGAACTCTGCAGCTGACATTTGAAGATATGCGGGTTCCGGCTGAAAATCTCCTCGGCAATGAAGGAGAAGGCTTCAAGATTGCGATGGCTAATCTGGATGCCGGACGGATCGGGATTGCTTCACAGGCACTTGGAATCGCAGAGGCAGCTTTTGAAGCAGCAGCAGGTTATGCAAAGGAACGCGTACAGTTCGGCAAGCCGATCGCCGCTCAGCAGGGTGTCGGTTTTAAGCTTGCAGACATGGCGACAAGCGTTGAAGCTTCAAAACTATTAATCTATCGCGCAGCAGACATGCGCCAGCGCGGCATCAAGTGCGGACTAGAAGCCTCCATGGCAAAGCTGTTTGCATCCAAAACAGCAGTAGACGTGACAACAGAGGCCATCCAGGTATTCGGAGGCTATGGATACACAGAGGATTACCCGGTTGAGCGCTACTTCCGCGATGCAAAAATTACCGAAATCTATGAAGGCACAAGCGAAATTCAGCGGATAGTCATCAGCAAACAGCTGTAAAGCTGCCTTTTAATAAAAAAATCAACGAATCCATATAAAGCGAGGGACCAACAATGAATTTCCAATTAAGTGAAGAGCATGAAATGATCAGAAAAATGGTGCGCGATTTTGCCAGGAATGAAGTGGCACCGACTGCTGCTGAACGTGACGAAGAAGAACGCTTTGACAGAGAGATTTTTGACAAAATGGCGGAGCTTGGATTAACAGGGATTCCGTGGCCTGAAGAGTACGGCGGAATCGGCAGTGATTACCTGGCATATTGCATCGCAGTTGAAGAGCTTTCCAGAGTATGTGCTTCTACAGGTGTAACTCTTTCTGCCCATACGTCCCTTGCAGGCTGGCCGATCTTCAAGTTCGGAAACGAAGAGCAAAAGCAAAAGTACTTAAAGCCAATGGCACAAGGTGAAAAAATCGGCGCATACGGCCTTACAGAGCCGGGCAGCGGATCTGATGCCGGCGGAATGAGAACGACAGCACGTCTTGAAGGCGATCATTACGTCTTAAACGGCAGCAAAATATTCATCACAAACGGCGGTATCGCAGATATCTATGTCGTGTTTGCCCTGACAGATCCATCATCCAAGCATAAAGGCACAACAGCGTTCATCGTGGAAGCAGGCTTTGAAGGCTTCTCTGTCGGCAAGAAGGAAAAGAAATTGGGGATCCGCTCCTCACCTACAACTGAGATTATTTTCGAAGAGTGCAAGGTTCCGGTTGAGAACGTGCTGGGCAATGTAGGCGAAGGCTTCAAAGTTGCCATGATGACACTTGATGGCGGCCGCAACGGCATCGCTGCCCAGGCGGTCGGAATCGCTCAGGGCGCACTGGATGCTTCGGTTGAATATGCAAAAGAGCGCCAGCAGTTCGGCAAGCCGATAGCTGCCCAGCAGGGAATCGGCTTTAAGCTGGCTGACATGGCCACAAGCATTGAAGCTTCAAGACTATTAACGTACCAGGCAGCATGGCTGGAATCAGAAGGACTTCCATACGGAAAAGAATCTGCCATGTCCAAACTTCTTGCCGGTGACACGGCCATGAAAGTGACAACTGACGCCGTTCAAATCTTTGGCGGCTACGGATATACAAAGGACTACCCGGTAGAACGCTACATGCGCGATGCCAAAATCACACAGATTTACGAGGGAACACAGGAAATCCAGCGTCTTGTAATCTCTCGTATGGTAACGAAATAATATGTCTGACTGGGGGAGGCGGTAGGTAACAATGAAAAAACGGGAAGTGCAGGCTTCTGTTAAAGATGAGCGTCTTGTCAAAAAAAGACGCGATCAGATGATTAAAGGTGCCGTCACCCTTTTTATCCAAAAAGGGTTCCATCGTACAACAACTAGAGAGATCGCAAAGGCATCTGGTTTTAGTATTGGAACGCTTTATGAATACATCCGGACAAAGGAAGACGTGCTGTACCTGGTTTGCGACAGCATTTACGACCAGGTCGCCGAGCGGCTTCAAAAAGGCCTTGATACAAAACAGGGCACACTTGAAAGCCTGAAGCAGGGCATCGCCGATTACTTCAAAGTGGTCGACGAAATGCAGGATGAAGTGCTAGTCATGTACCAGGAAGTAAAGGCGCTGACAAAGGACGCCCTTCCATATGTGCTCAAGAAAGAAATAGAAATGGTTGGCATGTTCGAGCATGTCATAACCCTTTGCGTGGAAAACGGGGAACTGGACCTGCCGGAGGAAAAAATCAAAATGATCGCCCATAACATTTTTGTTCAGGGGCAAATGTGGGCATTCCGCCGCTGGTCCCTGCAGAAAATGTACAGCATCGAGGAATATATCCAGCTGCAGACCAATCTTCTTTTTCAGGGAATAAAGGATTAGGCAAGGTCTCGGAAAAAGCTTAAGAATAGTGCGCAGGGATTAGCCTTGCGTTTACGGACAAGGGGGAGAACGATGAGCAATCCAGAAGTCTATAAGCCGAAAAATCATATTCGTTTTGTAACGGCTTCCAGTCTATTTGACGGGCATGATGCTTCCATCAACATTATGCGACGCATCATCCAGGCAAGCGGGGCAGAGGTCATCCACCTCGGGCATAACCGTTCTGTGGAGGAAGTCGTAAATGCTGCGATTCAGGAAGATGTGCAGGGAATCGCCATTTCCTCTTATCAGGGAGGACATGTAGAATATTTCAAATATATGTATGATCTTCTGAAGGAAAGAGGCGCATCCCACATCCGCATTTATGGCGGAGGGGGCGGTGTTATTATCCCGAAGGAAATCAAAGAATTACATGACTACGGAATCGCGAGGATTTTTTCTCCGGAAGATGGCCGCCAATACGGCCTCCAAGGAATGATTGACCGAATGATCAAGGAGTGTGATTTCCCTACGTTCACAGCTGAAGCATCCGAGCAGATCGAAAAGCTTCAGGACGGGGAAACAAATGCCATTGCGAAGCTCATTACACTGGCTGAGCACCAGGTAACAGTAGGCAAGGAAGCGGCAGCTGCGCTTGAGCCGGTTATGGAGAAAGTAAAATCCCTGGAAAAGCAGGTTCCGGTTGTAGGGATTACAGGAACAGGCGGTGCCGGAAAAAGCTCGCTGACAGATGAGCTGATCCGCCGTTTCATTAATGAAATTCCGGAGAAAAAGGTCGCGATTCTTTCAGTTGATCCGACAAAGCAAAAAACGGGCGGTGCGCTTCTTGGCGACCGAATCCGCATGAACGCCATCTTTAATCCGCGAGTCTATATGCGAAGCCTGGCAACAAGAAATTCCCGCAGTGAGCTGTCGCTTGCGATTCAGGATGCGATTTCAGTTGTCAAAGCAGCCGGCTTTGATTTGATTATTGTGGAAACAAGCGGAATCGGGCAGGGGGATGCCGGCATTACGGAAATTTGTGATGCTTCGATGTATGTCATGACAAGTGAATTCGGTGCGCCATCCCAGCTTGAAAAAATTGATATGATCGATTATGCAGATTTGATCGTCATTAATAAATTTGAGCGCAAAGGCTCAGAGGATGCGATGCGCCAGGTGCAAAAGCAGTACCAGCGCAGCCGGATGCTTTTTGAAAAAGAGCTTGAAGACATGCCTGTCTACGGAACCATTGCGAGCCAGTTCAATGACCCGGGTACAAATGCGGTGTTTGCGGCACTGGTGGAAACGATTAATGAAAAAGCAGGAACTGACTGGAAAACAAGTTTTACAAAGAACGCAAAAGTTGAAAAGCAGAATGTCATTATCCCGAATGAACAGCGCTATTATCTCCGCGAAGTATCTGAAGCAGTCCGCGGCTTCCATAAGAAAGCCGAAGAGCAGGCCGATCTTGCCCGCAAACTGTTCCAGCTTGAGGGGGCAATGCTTGCTGTAAAAGAACAAGAAGGAAACGAAGAAGTGATTGCTTCTCTTGAAGCCATTAAATCAGCAGCAGAAGAAAAGCTGACGGCTGAAACAAAGAACATTCTGGCAGGCTGGGAAGATCTGAAGGAAAAGTACTCAGGCGAGCAATTTGTAACAAAAATCCGCGATAAAGACATCGTGACGGTTTTAAAAACAAAGAGCTTATCCGGGCTGTCTATTCCCAAAGTGGCACTGCCTAAGTACAAGGATTACGGAGAAATCATCCGCTGGGTATACAGAGAAAACGTGCCGGGTTCCTTCCCTTATACAGCCGGTGTGTTCCCATTCAAACGCGAGGGTGAAGATCCGAAAAGACAGTTTGCCGGAGAGGGTACGCCTGAACGGACAAACCGCCGCTTCCATTATCTATCCAAAGACGATGCCGCAAAGCGCTTAAGCACAGCCTTTGATTCTGTAACCCTCTACGGAGAAGATCCTGACTACCGCCCGGATATTTACGGAAAAGTCGGGGAAAGCGGCGTCAGCATCTGTACGCTTGATGATATGAAGAAGCTGTATGCCGGTTTTGATTTGTGCCATCCATCTACATCTGTTTCGATGACGATTAATGGGCCGGCGCCGATTATTTTGGCCATGTTCATGAACACGGCGATTGAACAGCAGATTGAGGCAAAAGAGCAGGAGCTTGGCCATGTGCTGACACTTGAAGAGTTCACCGAAGTAAGGGCGCAAACGCTGCAGACTGTCCGCGGGACGGTTCAGGCTGATATTTTAAAAGAGGACCAGGGACAAAATACTTGTATCTTCTCGACAGAGTTCGCTTTAAGAATGATGGGGGATATTCAACAGTACTTCATTGACCACAAGGTCCGCAATTACTACTCTGTATCGATTTCCGGCTACCATATCGCGGAAGCGGGCGCTAACCCGATTTCACAGCTTGCCTTTACACTGGCAAATGGCTTTACGTATGTAGAGTACTATTTGAGCAGAGGCATGAACATCAATGATTTTGCACCAAACCTTTCATTCTTCTTCTCGAATGGACTGGATCCGGAGTATACCGTGCTCGGCCGTGTGGCGCGCCGCATTTGGGCAACGGTTATGAGAGATAAATATGGTGCGAACGAGAGAAGCCAGAAGCTGAAGTACCATATCCAGACTTCAGGACGTTCCCTGCATGCACAGGAAATCGATTTTAACGATATCCGCACAACGCTGCAGGCGTTAATGGCGCTTCAGGATAACTGCAACTCGCTTCATACCAATGCGTATGATGAAGCCATCACGACACCGACGGAAGAGTCTGTCCGCCGGGCAATGGCCATCCAGATGATCATTACAAAAGAGCATGGCTTGTCGAAAAATGAAAATCCGCTTCAGGGCGCATTTATCGTGGATGAGCTGACAGATCTTGTGGAAGAGCAGGTGCTGAGAGAGTTCGAACGCATCAATGACCGGGGCGGCGTTCTCGGCGCCATGGAAACTCAATATCAGCGCGGCAAAATCCAGGATGAGTCCATGTACTATGAAATGAAAAAGCATACCGGCGAGCTTCCGATCATCGGGGTTAACACTTACTTGAACCCTAATCCTCCATCAGAGGATGAAATGAACAACATGGAGCTTGCAAGGGCAACGAAGGAAGAAAAAGAAACGCAAATCCGCAATCTGCGCAGCTTCCAGGAACGCAACAAAGACAAATCGGAAGAGGCACTGAACCAATTGAAGGAAGCAGCAGTCAGCGGCGGAAACATCTTCGCCGAGCTGATGGAAACCGTCAAAGTGGCAAGCCTCGGCCAGATTACCCGTGCATTATACGAAGTGGGCGGGCAGTACCGGCGGAATATGTAAAAACAGGGCCTGCAGCAGCAGGCCCTTGTTTTCTGCACTATTTTTTAACATAGAATTAATATAAAATACATCCATATCCTATATAATGGAATCAATACATAGCAATGCACTTCGGGAAACCTGGGATGTGAAAATATGAAAAAAATCTTGCTCTACGCAGCCATACTTGCCGCTGCTGCAGGTGTTAACTTTTTATATGGAAAACAGCTGGGAGCCATAGCATTCTTCCTGCTCTCCATCTACTTCACCTGGCTCGCCTATAAAAAATGGGACCGGCCGCTGAGGGGCAGGAGGCGGAGAAGGGCAGATTAGGTAAATCGGACACATATGGATTTTACCTGCTGGCCTTAGATGCTGAACGAAAAATAATCTCCATAAAAATGTACGGAACAGCAGATATAACTGGCATAAACCGTAAAAATTTGTTTATAATGAAGAATATGCCTTCTTGCAGGCTGTCCGCATGCATTTGCAGGGCCCTGCGGAAATTCAACTTTTATAGTTTATAATTTGCGCGTGTATGAGCGTTTACATAGGGAAAGGAAGTGCTGATATTGAGTTTGGAACAGTTCTCAAAAGAAGAATTGCAGGAAATGTCATTAATCGAAGTGGCTTATGAACTTCTGACAAGCAAAAAAGAACCAATGGCCTTTAATGACATCATGAATGAAGTAGCTAAACTTATGAACCTTTCAGGGGAACAAGTCAAGGGGAAAATTGCACAGTTCTATACAGATTTAAATATAGATGGCCATTTCATCGGATTAGGTGATAACCGCTGGGGTCTTCGTTCATGGTATCCGGTTGACCAATATGAAGAAGAAGTCGTAACGGTAATCAAGCCTAAGAAGAAAAAGGCGAAGAAAAAGGACGACGACGATCTCGATCTTGAAGATTATGATGAACTGGATGAAGAGGATATCGACTACGATGATATCGACGGATTCGATGATGATGATCTGACTGATGACGATGATGAAGATCTTCTCGACGATGACGATGATCTTGAAGATGATGATGATGATTTCGAAGACGATGATGATATCGTAGAAAAAGATGAAGAATTCGACCTTGGCGATGATGACGAAGAGCTTGAGGAAGATGACCTCGAAGCTGATGAAGAGGAAGAAGATTTATAACCTTGACTTTTCGTTTCAGGGCTTGTAGAATACTTTTTGGGCTCCTTAAAAAAGGACGATTCGTTTAGACGCTAATAGCGCTCCCTTACTTACTTAAGTAAGAGGAGCGCTTTTTATTTTTTTTTACAGGCCATGTGCCTTTTCAAGAAGAGCTAAACCATCCCTTTGCGATAAGCTTCCGCTGAAAAAAACGGAGGCTGAACAATAGAATTTTTTTCATCAAGTCTTTAAACCGGCATCATTATGCACAAACTGATATCAAGGGGGAATTTTTCATGACTAAGTATATTTTTGTTACGGGCGGAGTTGTTTCGTCACTGGGAAAAGGAATCACGGCAGCATCGCTTGGCCGCCTGCTGAAAAACAGAGGGTTAACGGTTACGATTCAGAAATTCGATCCTTACATAAATGTGGATCCGGGAACCATGAGCCCGTACCAGCATGGTGAGGTGTTTGTAACAGGTGACGGCGCAGAGACGGACCTGGACTTAGGCCACTACGAGCGCTTTGTTGATATTAACCTGACAAAGTACAGCAGTGTAACGACTGGTAAAATTTACTCCACTGTCCTTAGAAAAGAGCGCCGCGGCGACTATAACGGCGGAACGGTACAGGTTATTCCGCATATCACAAATGAAATCAAGGATAAAGTTTTCCGTGCAGGCCATGAAACGAATTCTGATGTGGTCATCACAGAAATCGGCGGAACAGTAGGGGATATTGAGTCACTTCCATTCCTTGAAGCGATTCGCCAGATCAAGAGCGATATCGGCCGCGATAATGTCATGTATATTCACTGTACACTGGTTCCTTACATCAAGGCAGCAGGCGAAATGAAAACAAAGCCGACACAGCACAGTGTTAAAGAACTAAGAAGCCTTGGCATTCAGCCAAACGTCATCGTTCTCCGTACAGAAATGCCAATTTCCCAGGATATGAAGGACAAAATTGCGCTATTCTGTGATATCGATAAAGAAGCAGTTATTGAAGCAACAGATGCGGATACTTTATATTCTATCCCGCTATCTCTTCAAGATCAGAAGCTTGATGAAATCGTCTGCAAGCATTTGAAGCTGGATTGCGGAGAAGCAGAGATGACTGAGTGGAAACAGCTGGTTGACAAGGTTCTAAACCTTTCAAGGAAAACCAAGATTGGCCTTGTCGGTAAATATGTTGAATTGCAGGATGCTTACATTTCTGTTGTGGAAGCCCTAAAACATGCAGGTTATGCCTACGATTCTGATATTGAAATCAAATGGATCAACTCTGAAGAAGTGGACAGCACGAACGTGAATGAACTGCTTCAGGACGTGGACGGAATCCTGGTTCCGGGCGGATTTGGCGACCGCGGCATTGAAGGGAAAATCCTTGCCATTCAATATGCGCGAGAAAACAAAAAGCCATTCCTTGGCATATGCCTGGGCATGCAGCTGGCTTCGATTGAATTTGCAAGAAACGTACTGGGTCTTGAAGGGGCGCACTCAGCAGAAATTGCTCCTGAAACACCGCATCCAATTATCGACCTTCTGCCTGAGCAAAAGGATATAGAGGATTTAGGCGGAACTCTAAGACTTGGTTTACAAGCTTGTAAATTGAATGAGGATACAAAAGCCTTTGACGCATACCAGGATGAAGTGGTATATGAGCGTCATCGCCATCGCTATGAGTTCAACAACCACTACCGTCAGGATATGGAAAAAGCAGGCTTTGTCTTCTCCGGTACAAGCCCGGACGGCCGACTGGTGGAAATCATCGAAGTCAAGGATCACCCTTGGTTCGTCGCTTCCCAGTTCCATCCTGAATTTATCTCAAGACCAACCCGCCCTCAGCCATTATTCCGTGAATTTGTCGGGGCATCATTGAAGGTTAGCGAGAAACTATAATATGTGAAAAATCCCTCCGGATGCGGAGGGATTTTTTGTTTTTGCTTCGAACCTTTTTACAGATGAAACCCCAAAATCTACTCAAACTCCGCCAAAATCTCATCAATTGTAAACTTGATTCCATAATACACAAACAAAGCAGCCATGGAGGCCGGATAGCCGAAGCGATTGCCCTCCTCGTCAGGCAGAAGGCCTTTCGCAAGCTTTAAATCTACATGAACATCAGCCAAATCAGCCAGACTGCCGCCACTTTCAGTTCTTAAAGTGCTTACTGCCACAAATGGGATCCCTTTTTCGGACAAAGATTTTGCCAGAGCGGCTGCGTCTTCGTCATCCGAATATCTTGAAAAGATGATAACCCGGTCTGTTTCAGAGACTTCGGAATCTTTCTCCAAAATCGCTGCATCTCTAAGCGGTTCCTGGCTTTGAACGGCTTCATAGCCGATTGCAGCCATTTCTTTAGTTCCGTAAATATATATTTTTCCATCACCGGCAGCAGCCTGGGCCAAAAGGCGGGCGCTGTCCTCTATGGAAAATTCCTCTTTTTCCTGAAGTCTTTTAAATAATCCTGTCAGCTGGGTAGAAAACATCTTCAGCAAATCCGTTCACTCCTTCATCTCTTCCTGCGGTTCTATTATAGAGAATAGAGAAAGAAAGGTAAAATATTCAAAGGTAATTGCTAAAATAAGAAGGAATAATCATGTTTCACAGAGAAAATAGCTGTAGGAGAATGTATAGTTAAGTGACCTGCAGTCATAATTCAGTATGGTTTTAAACCTAAGTGCTTTTAATACGACAGAAAGAGGTGGCTTGATGAAAGGGAAAATTTTAATCGTAGATGATCAGTTCGGAATCCGTATTTTACTTAATGAGGTACTGCAGAAGGAAGGGTACGACACATACCAGGCTGCCAATGGAGTCCAGGCTCTCGACATTGTTTCCAAGCATTCGCCTGATCTTGTTCTTCTTGATATGAAAATACCGGGAATGGACGGGATTGAAATTTTAAAAAGAATGAGAGTAGTGGATAAAGATATCCGCGTTATTATCATGACGGCTTACGGTGAACTCGATATGATTCAGGAAGCAAAGGATCTGGGTGCTCTTACTCACTTTGCGAAGCCATTCGATATTGATGATATCAGGGCGGCAGTAAAGAAATATTTGCTGGTCCCTAACTCGTAATAAGCCAAAAATATCCGTTTTTAACCTGAAATTCCAACACGATAAAAATGATAGCGTTTGCTTTATGACAATTCATAAAAACGCGCTGGAATAATGGCTTTTCTAAGTCCTTTTTGGTATGATAACAGATGAATTCCAAAGGGTCGTCTCAGTTTAGCGGACTATTTTAAGGGTACATATTCGATAGTGTTAAGGGGAAAACTTTAACAGTATTTAGTCTGTTGAACTTAAACGATTATCAATAAGGAGGAAGAAAAATGCCTTTAGTTTCTATGACTGAAATGCTTAATAAAGCAAAATCAGAAGGCTATGCAGTAGGTCAATTTAACTTAAACAACCTTGAGTTCACTCAAGCGATCCTGCAGGCGGCAGAAGAAGAAAAATCACCGGTTATCCTTGGTGTTTCCGAAGGTGCTGCACGCTACATGGGCGGTTTTAAAACGGTTGTAAAAATGGTTGAAGGACTGCTTGAAGATTACAAAATTACCGTTCCTGTGGCTATTCACTTAGACCACGGTTCAAGTTTTGATAAATGTAAAGAAGCAATCGATGCCGGATTCACATCTGTTATGATCGATGCTTCCCATGATCCATTCGAACAAAACGTGGAGACTACTTCAAAAGTAGTTGAATATGCACATTCAAAAGGCGTTTCAGTAGAAGCAGAGTTAGGAACTGTCGGCGGACAGGAAGACGATGTTATTGCTGATGGCGTTATTTATGCTGATGCAAAAGAATGTGAAGAGCTGGTTAAGCGTACAGGCATCGACTGCCTTGCTCCGGCACTGGGTTCTGTTCATGGACCATACAAAGGTGAGCCTAACCTTGGCTTTGCTGAAATGGAAGAGATCGGAAACCTTACAGGTGTTCCTCTGGTTCTTCATGGCGGTACTGGAATCCCGACAAAGGATATCCAAAAATCCGTTTCTTTAGGAACTGCTAAAATCAATGTAAACACTGAAAACCAAATTGCTTCCGCAAAACGCGTTCGTGAAGTATTGGCAGCAGATACAGAAGTATACGATCCGCGCAAATACTTAGGACCGGCACGCGAAGCGATTAAAGAAACAGTAATCGGCAAAATGCGCGAATTTGGTTCTTCAAACAAAGCATAATAAAATAACTGCACGAAAAACCGCTTCTAGAATTAGGGGCGGTTTGCCTTATTTATTGAGGCGAATTAGCATGTAAGGCTTTACAGAATCGCAGCTTTATTTAATAATACATAGATATCAGAATATTTTATAAGGTGGGATTTTATATGAAGTTTTTCATCGATACAGCGAACATGGACGAAATTAAAGAAGCATATGCCCTTGGGGTGGTTGCAGGAGTAACAACGAACCCATCATTGGTCGCAAAGGAAAAGAATGTATCCTTCCCTGACCGCCTTCGCGAAATCACGGAGTTAGTGCCAGGCTCAGTCAGCGCCGAAGTCATCGCTCTAGATGCTGAAGGCATGATTAAAGAAGGAAGAGAGCTTGCAGCGATTGCACCAAACATCACAATCAAGGTGCCAATGACACCGGATGGCCTGAAAGCCGTAAGCGCTTTTTCAAAAGAAGGCATTAAAACAAATGTAACGCTGATCTTCAGTGCAAACCAGGCGCTGCTTGCTGCAAGAGCAGGTGCTACATACGTTTCTCCATTCCTTGGACGTTTGGACGATATTGGCCACAACGGTCTTGATCTAATCTCCACAATTGCAGAGATCTTTGCGATTCATGACATTGATACAGAAATCATCGCGGCTTCCATCAGACATCCTCAGCATGTGACGGATGCAGCATTAAGAGGAGCTCATATCGCGACAATTCCTTATAAAGTCATCCAGCAATTATTCAACCATCCTCTGACAGATAAGGGAATCGAAGCGTTCCTTGCAGACTGGAACTCAAGAGGATAAAGTGAAACCTCAATCAGTTGGGAGTGCTTTTCTCCCTGCTGATTGTTAGTTGAGGCCCACAGGAGTGGGTCACAAAGACGTTGCCACAGGATATGGCGTTATTAGTCTTTGTTCTTCTTTTCGGGCCTTTACGGGCAGTTTGCCCCCTCTTATCCTCCAATGATTTCTTTGAGTCTTGAAGTGGGGGGTTCTTACTGCACGTTAGACTGTGATAAGCGTTCTTCGGAAAAATACTCTAGAAAACTGGCTTTGTTTCGGTGCTGAATCGGATCAAGCCAGCCCCAATACTTGTACCTCGGTTTTTTAGTGCTTCTTTCTTAATTTTAGGCAGTTTTAGCAAGGTTTGTTGCTTTTTGTATCTTATTTACTGAGTTGATTGGAGCGGAAGGTGCGAGATCCTCGAAAATGCATTCGCATTTTCTTCGTGCGGTGTTTACTCAAGGGAGCTTATTCAATGTCCTGCGGGAGTAGCGGGACAGGTGAGACCCCGCAGACGCGCGGCGTCGAGGAGGCTCACCGTCTGCTAAGCGGTTCGCTGAGCATCCTGGAGCGGAAATCAACGGACAAGATTGATAGGTGAAAAATAATTTTATTTGAAAAGAGCCTAATTTTAACTTTTTTTGATTACAATACATGAGATTTGATTTTTCGTGTAAACTATAAGATAAAGATAATGTCGGATTCTGTAAAAAACATATGGAAAATTGTTCCTTATGCAACTTGCAATGTTGCAAAATGCAGATACATGATAATATGTAAGTGCATATTTTCCCAAAGACTATATTTTTCCGATATTAAAAAAAGACAAGCCTATTGGGTTTCTTATAGAAGCTATGGCTATTTCCTGCCAAAGTTGGTTAGAAAAGTAGTGTGTAGCTTTTGCTGTAAGGGCTATCAATTTTTTAAATATTGAAGTCAAATTCCAGCATATGTGTTTAACAACGGCTTAGAAGGGAGTTACAAATGGAAAAGCTAATGATTGCAGGTGGATATCCTTTAAAAGGCACTGTCCGGATCAGCGGAGCGAAGAATAGTGCCGTCGCACTGATTCCAGCTACCATTTTAGCGGAATCGCCTGTAACAATTGAAGGTTTGCCGGATATTTCGGATGTACAAATTCTAAAAGATTTGCTTGAAGAAATAGGGGGCACTGTCGAATTCTCTGAAAATGATATGACAGTGGATCCCTCTTCCATGATTTCCATGCCTTTGCCGAACGGAAAAGTAAAAAAACTGCGCGCTTCCTATTATTTAATGGGAGCGATGCTCGGCCGGTTTAAAAAAGCGGTTATTGGACTTCCAGGAGGGTGCCACCTCGGGCCAAGGCCGATCGACCAGCATATAAAAGGGTTTGAAGCTCTTGGCGCTCGTGTGACCAATGAGCAGGGAGCCATTTACCTTCGTGCCGATGAACTGCGCGGAGCCCGTATTTATCTCGACGTTGTCAGTGTGGGAGCAACCATCAATATCATGCTTGCCGCTGTCAGGGCAAAAGGCAGAACCATTATCGAAAATGCAGCAAAAGAGCCTGAAATCATTGATGTTGCTACGCTTTTGACCAATATGGGCGCAAAAATCAAGGGTGCCGGCACAGATGTGATCCGCATTGATGGCGTGGATCATCTGCATGGCTGCCAGCATACGATCATCCCGGACCGGATTGAAGCGGGAACGTATATGATTGTTGGTGCAGCGGCCGGAGAAGGCGTGCTGATTGACAATGTCATTCCGCATCATCTGGAGTCCTTAATTGCCAAGCTGCGCGAAATGGGCGTTCAGATTGAAACGAACGATGACCAGGTATTTGTCGGGCCAGCTGAGAAAATGAAAGCTGTGGACATTAAAACACTTGTTTATCCAGGGTTTCCTACAGACCTGCAGCAGCCGCTGACTTCTCTGTTAACGAATGCAGAAGGGACAAGCATGGTCACTGATACCATTTATAGTGCCCGTTTTAAGCATATTGATGAGCTGCGCAGAATGAATGCCAACATTAAAGTGGAAGGGCGCTCTGCGATCATCAATGGGCCTGTTCAGCTTCAGGGTGCTAAAGTTAAGGCGAGCGATTTGCGCGCAGGCGCTGCACTGGTAATTGCCGGCTTAATGGCGGAAGGAGTTACTGAAGTCACAGGCTTAGAGCATATCGACAGAGGCTACAGCCACCTGGTTGAAAAGCTGAATGGACTTGGTGCCACAATCTGGCGCGAAGAAATGAGCAAAGAAGAAATGGAACAAATGAAGAACGCATAAATAGAACACCTTTGAATATTGACAGCTGACTGATCTTTGTAAGATCAGCAGAAAAATATAAATTAAGGCAGGCATGCGGTGCCGGAGGAAAGAAACCGGTCCGCTTTTGCCATGCTGCCAGCCTTAGAATCCGGGGAGGAAAAATCGATGGAAAGAAGTTTGTCAATGGAATTAGTTCGTGTAACAGAAGGTGCCGCTTTAGCATCAGCACGCTGGATGGGCCGCGGATTAAAGGATGAAGCGGATGATGCCGCAACTTCTGCAATGAGAGATGTATTCGATACGGTGCCAATGAAGGGAACAGTCGTTATCGGGGAAGGCGAAATGGATGAAGCGCCAATGCTTTATATCGGGGAAAAGCTTGGAACAGGCTATGGCCCGCGCGTGGATGTCGCTGTTGATCCGCTTGAAGGAACAAACATCGTAGCATCCGGCGGCTGGAATGCATTAGCTGTTCTTGCTGTAGCTGACCACGGAAATCTTCTGCATGCTCCTGATATGTATATGGACAAAATTGCAGTCGGTCCTGAAGCGGTTGGACAAATTGATATTAACGCTTCTGTTTTGGATAATTTGAAAGCGGTCGCAAAAGCCAAAAACAAAGATATCCAGGATGTCGTGGCGACAGTGCTTAACCGTGAGCGCCATGAACACATCATCAGCCAGCTTCGCGAAGCAGGTGCCAGAATTAAATTAATCAATGATGGCGACGTGGCTGGAGCCATTAATACTGCCTTTGATGAAACAGGTGTCGATATTCTGTTCGGATCAGGCGGTGCACCGGAAGGCGTACTGGCAGCTGTTGCCCTAAAGTGCCTTGGCGGGGAAATTCAAGGGAAACTTCTTCCGCAAAATGACGCAGAGGCTGAGCGCTGCTTGAAGATGGGCCTTGATATTAATAAAGTCCTTCTTATGGAAGACCTGGTAAAAGGCGATGACGCGATTTTTGCTGCAACAGGCGTAACGGATGGAGAGCTTTTGAAAGGCGTACAGTTTAAAGGCTCATATGGTTCTACCCATTCAATTGTTATGCGTGCCAAATCAGGAACGGTCCGCTTTGTCGAGGGGCGCCATAGTCTGAAGAAAAAGCCTAATCTTGTTATGAAATAAATAAATATATATAAACAGATAGAAAATGAGTGCTGGCCGCATTGCGCCAGCCTGCTCATTTCCATTTCCTTCCTGCTATATTTTCCATATCAAATTTTGTTATTGATTAATTTTCATATTAAGGGGTAAAATAGAGATTGTTTTTCATGGAATAGGATACCTCAAAATTTTAACCGAAAACGGACAGCAAACCGTTCCATTCCTCGAAACCTTTAATTAAGAACATAATGATAGAATCTTCAGCTATTTTCAGTGCCTCAAAGTATCTTTCCCTTTCCTTTCATATAAAGCCCAATCATTTGAACAGCTGCATATGGAGGAAATAATTGAAAATTTCAAAAGTGTGGTGTAAAAATGGGTTTAAACATTTCAAGTTTAGAAAATATGAAGCTTAAAGAGCTTTATGAACTTGCCCGTGAATATAAAGTTTCTTATTACAGCAAGTTATCGAAAAAAGAATTAATCTTTGCCATCCTGAAAGCAAGAGCAGAGCAGGAAGGCTACTTCTTCATGGAAGGTGTCCTGGAGATCATTCAGTCTGAAGGGTTTGGTTTCCTTCGTCCAATCAACTATTCACCAAGCTCAGAGGATATTTATATTTCCGCTTCCCAGATCCGCCGTTTCGATTTGAGAAACGGAGATAAAGTTTCAGGAAAAGTCCGTCCTCCAAAAGAAAATGAGCGTTATTTCGGCCTTCTGCAGGTTGAAGCTGTGAATGGCGATGATCCCGAATCAGCAAAAGAACGTGTTCACTTCCCTGGTCTGACACCACTTTATCCAAACCGCCATATGAAATTGGAGACAGGTACAAGACAGCTGTCTACAAGAATTATGGACCTGCTTGCACCGGTTGGATTCGGACAGCGCGGTCTGATTGTCGCGCCTCCAAAAGCAGGTAAGACAATGCTGTTAAAAGAAATTGCCAACAGCATTACAACCAATCACCCGGAAGCGGAACTGATCGTGCTATTGATTGACGAGCGTCCGGAAGAGGTAACAGACATCGAACGTTCCGTTGCAGGCGATGTAGTCAGTTCCACATTTGATGAAGTGCCGGAAAACCACATTAAAGTGGCCGAGCTCGTTCTTGAACGTGCTATGCGTCTCGTTGAGCATAAACGTGATGTTGTCATTTTAATGGACAGCATCACAAGACTGGCAAGAGCCTATAACCTGGTTATTCCTCCAAGCGGCAGAACCCTGTCCGGCGGTATTGACCCGGCGGCATTCCACCGTCCAAAGCGTTTCTTCGGTGCTGCCCGAAACATTGAAGAGGGCGGAAGCTTAACGATTCTGGCAACTGCACTCGTTGACACGGGTTCACGAATGGATGATGTTATTTACGAAGAATTCAAGGGGACAGGTAATATGGAGCTGCACCTTGACCGTTCACTGGCTGAAAGAAGAATCTTCCCGGCCATCGACATCCGCCGCTCCGGCACGCGTAAAGAGGAACTTCTTATTCAGAAAGATCACTTGGACAAGCTGTGGGCAATCCGCAAGTCCATGTCAGATTCACCGGACTTCGCCGAAAAACTGCTTCGCAAGCTAAGACAGACAAAATCAAACGAAGAATTTTTCGCTAACCTTGCTGAAGAAATGAAGGCTAAGCGTTCGTAATTAAATTTGGATGCAATTGTCTTTTTTAAGAATGCTGTTTATTTAAATTTGTTTTCTGCAGTAATCTAAATTACTCTACTGAGTTGGTTGGAGCGGAGGGCATTTGACTCCTGCGGGAGGAGAGGGAGCGGGAGACCCCGCAGGCGAAGCCGAGGAGGCTCCCGTTCCTCCCCGCGGAAAGCAAATGCCTGCAGCGGAAACTAACGGGTAACGTTAATAAACAAAATTCCATCTGGAAATTCCAGGATGCAGAATTCGCTTATTGCAAAAAACACATGGACTTGTTATAATGATGACAGTGTGTTTTTGAAGTTTACGGCAATTCATGATTGCCCGTAATATATAACTCTGTTTCGAATGATTCAGGGCGGAAGGAGATGAAAAGAATGAAATCAGGAATTCATCCTAACTATAAAAAAGCAATGGTGAAATGTGCTTGTGGTAACGAGTTCGAAACCGGTTCTGTTCAAGAAGAGATCCGCGTTGAAACTTGCTCTGAGTGCCATCCATTCTATACTGGACGTCAGAAATTCGCTGAAGCCGGCGGACGTGTTGACCGTTTCAATAAGAAATACGGCATTAAGTCAGAACAAAAATAATAAACAACAAAAACAGGCAAGTTAACTTTCTTGCCTGTTTTTTATTGCAAAATAAGCTGTTATGAAGAATTGCTTTAGGGACCTTTTTGCTTTTAGAAGCGCGACCCTTTTCTTCATAAAATAGTTAAAACAAGCCATTCTATTAGTTAGAACGAGGAAGGAGAGGCCGTTCATGTACGTTATGAATCATCACGGATGGGTGGAAGTCATTTGCGGCAGCATGTTCTCCGGTAAATCAGAAGAACTGATTCGCCGTGTGCGCAGAGCTCAGTTCGCCAAACAGCAAATCGCTGTATTTAAACCGCAGATTGATAACCGATATAGTGATGAAGCTGTCGTTTCACATAATGGAACTTCGGTCATAGCTAAACCCCTGACCCAGTCTACCGATATTTTTAAATACATTACACCTGAAACTGATTTGATTGCTATTGATGAAGTGCAATTCTTTGATGATGAAATTGTCAAAGTCATTCAGCACCTGGCTGACAGCGGACATCGTGTCATTGCTGCCGGACTTGACCAGGACTTCCGCGGGGAGCCGTTTGGCCAAATGCCTGCCATCATGGCGATAGCAGAATTGGTTACAAAGCTTCAAGCCGTCTGTGCCGTCTGCGGATCACCTGCAAGCCGTACACAGCGCCTGATCAATGGAAATCCAGCTTCATATGATGACCCGGTTATTTTAGTTGGCGCCTCAGAAGCCTATGAACCGCGCTGCCGCCATCACCATGAAGTTCCCAAATCACCCAATGTTTTAGAAAAACAGAAGACAACCGAGTTTTTATCATAAATTCATACTTAACGATCTCTCTGCCCTGGCGTGTTCCGGGCAGTTTTTTTATTTTGCCGAGCAGAATTGGTCGCCATGAAGAGTTCATGAAGCCGAAAAGCAGAAGATCCGCGAAAAATCCGTGAGTGAGTCCGAACCTTGGTCAACTTCAGACAAAAAAGTAAAATCCGGGAGACTGAGTCCGAACTTGAGTTAACTTCAGACACAAAAAGCGAAAATCCAATGATTTGAGTCTGAACTCGGAGTGGCTTCAGACAAGAAACTAAGAAAAATGCTCACCAAAGCTTCAGCAAATCAAAAATCAACGCCTTCACACCCCAGCTCTGCCTTATATTGGACCGCACAATCCTCCCTCTAGCGGACATGCTATAAAAAGGAGGTGTAAGAAATGAAGAAACTGAGTATTTTCCTTTTGATGCTCGCATTTATGGCTGGCTGTGCCAACAATCAGGCAACTGAAAGTGAGTATGACCATGAGAGCCGAGATGGGGTTTCATTTATCAATAATGAACTGGACCGCACGGAGGACAATGATACAATGGACCGGACGATGAGCGGTGACCAGAACCCGAACTTTATCAATTTTGACGGCAAACGCCTGGATAACCAGGATGATATCGACCAGGCCCGCAAGGTGATTGCTGCTCATGATGGATTCCGTCCTGGAGCTGTCTGGGTTAATGGAGAAGATATGTGGGTGACAGCTTATCGACGAGGCAATATGACCCATCAGGAAAAAATAGATTCTCAAGCGCAACTGCACAAAATGCTGATCAAGGCTCTGCCCCGTTATCATATTGAGGTGAAGGTTCAGGAAGACCGCACGTAAAATGCCCTGCTTACCAGGGCATTTTTTTACGCAGCTTTTCTTTTTAAAATAGCTTTGTTCGAGGTCACAAAACTGTGCAGTGCCATACCAGCAATGACAAGGGCCATCCCTGTTAAAGAAATTCCAGATGGCAGCGGGCTTGACAGCAGCGCCACTTCACCGAGTACAGCGAAAAGAACCTCTAGAGATTGGGTTGCTTCCACAGCCCCCAGCTTTTGCATATTGCCCCGGACTAGGTCTGTTGCTGCAAAGAATAATACTGTAGCAAAAACTCCGGAAAAGAGAGCGACTAAACCGGATTGAGTGACCTGGCTGAAACTGGGCACTCCGCTTGTTGCCATGGCAACAACTGAGAGCAGGAACCAAAACGGAAGACTGGCAATCGTCATTCCGAGCACACGCTGGTAGGCGTCAAGCCGATTCTCACACACATCCATCATTTTACGGTTGCCTAACGGGTAGGCAAAGGATGCAATAATCAAAGGAATGATGACAAGCAGCGTATCCCGCAAAGAAATGGAGGATGCGTGCTCCACCTGCATAACCGCAACTCCAAGAAGAATGACCAGGCTCATCATCATTCCGCGAAAAGGAATTTTCCCTCTTACTTTCACCGTTCCATTTCCGGTTTGAAACGCAACGAAAAAAAACGGTGCAAGCAGGGAACCGGAGATAATCGTAATCTGCCAGGTTCCGGCAATCAGCCAGCCGGGTCCATAGGCTGCCGCAAAACATAAAGGTGCGTAAAATAAGCCAAAGCCTACAAAGCTCCATAGCAGCCATGGTCCTGGGGCCTTTTTCATTTCAGTAAATAAGGGCCGCAAATTCCCCCTGAATGCCACAATGGCACCCAACAGTGGAATCATGAAAAAATAGCGGAGCGATGCACTCCATAGCCAGCTCCCGCCATCCATTTCCATTGCCCGGTTTAATACAAAAGTGAAAGCAAAGAAGAAGGCGGAGAAAATGCCTAATACAATGGCTTTCATGCCGGTTCACCTCATTTCCCAGTTAAAAGCGCTGAGCCAATTTACCTTGCAGAGATAAAACCAATATATAGGATATAACCACTCCAGGCAATGATTTTTCAGAAAATTCCCGGACAAAAAGAAAGCCATGAATCGTTTTGACTGTAACTTTCAGCTATACTATAATTAGAATGTTATGGAGCTATGTCTGTAAATAAATTTAACTATACTCCGCCGGGAAATCCCCCGCGGTTATTGGATAAAAAATTGAGGTGAATGGCTGTGTTTGATCGTCTTCAATCTGTCGAGGACCGTTATGAAAGATTAAATGAGCTTTTGAGCGATCCTGAAATTGTCAATGATCCGAAAAAGCTTCGCGAATATTCAAAAGAACAGTCCGGTATTCAGGAAACTGTTGACACATACCGCGAATATAAAGAAGTGAAAGAGCAGTATCAGGATGCGCGTGCCATGCTTGAAGAGAAGCTGGATGCAGAAATGCGCGAAATGGTAAAAGAAGAGCTGTCTGAGCTTGAAGAAAGAAAAGAGGACCTGGAAGCGCGTCTGAAAATCCTCCTCATTCCTAAAGACCCGAATGATGACAAAAACGTTATTATGGAAATCCGCGGTGCTGCCGGCGGTGATGAAGCTGCCTTATTTGCAGGTGACCTATACCGCATGTACAGCCGCTTTGCTGAGACGCAGGGCTGGAAAATCGATGTCATTGAAACCAGCTCAACAGGTGTAGGCGGCTATAAGGAAATCATCTTCATGATCAACGGAAATGGCGCATATTCCAAGCTTAAGTTTGAAAATGGCGCACACCGTGTTCAGCGTGTACCGGAGACTGAATCCGGAGGGCGCATCCACACTTCTACGGCAACGGTTGCGGTTCTTCCGGAAGCAGAAGAAGTGGAAATCGATATTCATGAAAAAGATATCCGTGTGGATACATTTGCTTCAAGCGGACCGGGCGGACAGAGTGTTAACACGACGATGTCAGCTGTTCGTCTGACTCACTTGCCGACAGGTACGGTTGTATCCTGCCAGGATGAAAAGTCACAGATCAAAAATAAAGAAAAAGCGATGAAGGTTCTTCGTGCACGTGTTTATGATAAGTTCCAGCAGGAAGCACAGGCGGAATATGACCAGCAGCGTAAATCAGCAGTTGGTACCGGAGACCGCTCTGAGCGTATCCGTACGTACAACTTCCCGCAAAACCGTGTAACCGATCACCGCATCGGCTTAACGATCCAAAAGCTTGATCAGATCCTTCAAGGCAAGCTCGATGAGGTTATTGACGCACTGATCGTGGAAGAGCAATCTGCCAAGTTGGACAGTGCATCCAATGAGTAATTCAACGATGAAAGTATATGAAGCCCTCAACTGGGCTTCTTCTTTTTTAAAGAAGTCAAATCGGGATGAGAATGCCGGTGAGCTGCTATTGCAGCATTTTATGAAGATGAGCAGGGCGAGCTTTCTGGCTAATCTGCGCGAAGAATTGCATCCGGAAGTCATCGCTGAATTCCAGAGAGCAGTGCAGGCACACGCAGCGGGCCATCCTGTTCAGTATATCATCGGCTCTGAGGAATTCTACGGGCGCACCTTCCAGGTGAATGAAGATGTGCTTATTCCAAGGCCGGAAACAGAAGAACTGGTTTATAACGCTCTGCAGAAGATAAATAAGCTGTTTGGTACCGCAACTGGGCTTGAAATGGCGGACATTGGCACAGGAAGCGGAGCGATTGCTGTTACGATGAAGCTCGAGAAACCGGAATTAAATGTCACGGCCACAGATATCTATGGGCCGACCCTTGAGCTTGCTCAAAAAAATGCAGAACAAAATGGCGCAGAAATCGAATTTTTCCAAGGTGACCTTCTCCAGCCTCTTATCTCAAAAGGAAAAAAATTTGATATCATTCTATCAAACCCTCCGTATATACCGGAAAAGGATATCGAGTGGATGTCAGATGTAGTCACCAAGCACGAGCCGCATCGTGCCCTTTTTGCAGGGGAAGAAGGACTGGATCTATACAAGCGCTTTATGGCAGAGTTGCCAGCTGTCATCAAAGACCGTTCCCTCATCGGTTTCGAGGTAGGAGCCGGCCAAAGTGCAGCAGTTTCTGCACTCCTGCAAAAGACTTTTCCACAGGCCAATATCGAAACCATCTACGATATAAACGGCAAAGACCGGATGGTTTTTGCGGAAATCGGGTGACAGGCAACACCCGAATTTTGTCGAATAATAGAAACTAGAAAAATATTAATTTTAATAGTTTAAGATTCTGCCATCCTGTCCACACTGTGGATAGTGAAGGGATGGTGGCGGAAATGATGAACACAAAAACGATTGTGAAATTATATGTACTGATTTTATCCTTAGGAACTATTTTGAGTTTATATATACCACAGACAGAAGTGACAGCTGATGAACCGATGGTCATACCAAATGAGGCCATCAGGCTGCGCATTCTGGCCAATAGTGATAATGAAGAGGACCAGGCGGTTAAAAGAAAAGTAAGGGACGCAGTAAATGCAGAAATCACAGAGTGGGTGGCAGAGCTGACTTCTATCGAAGATGCCCGCGAACTGATCCAGTCCAGATTGCCTGAGATTCAGAAGATTGCCGAACAAGTAGTTGCTGAAGAAGGGGCGAACCAAAGTGTAAATGCCGACTTTGGAAAAGTCAGCTTCCCGACGAAATTATACGGACAATTCTTATATCCTGCTGGCGAATACGAAGCGATCCTCATCACTCTTGGCGAAGGAAAAGGCGCCAACTGGTGGTGTGTGCTATTCCCTCCTCTATGCTTCCTTGACTTCTCAAACGGTGTAGCTGTAAGCGAAGGGTTTGAAGAAGGAGAAAAGAAGGGAGTAGTACAAGCAGAAGAAATCGCGGCTGACACAGACTCCGAAAAAGAAACTCCTCCGGTTTATACAGAGGAAGATGAAGAACCGGTAGAAGTAAAATTCTTCTTAGTAGAAATATGGGAAAAAATCTTTGGTTAAACCCTGCTGCAGAGCAGGGTTTTTCTTTTTACGGTGAGTTAATGGGTGTGCCTGGAGTCGGCTTCGGACAGTGGGAGCGGGAAAAGGGGATTCAGAGTCAGAACTTGGGTCAACTTCAGACACAAAAGTGAGAAAAAAGCGCAGGAAGAGTCAGAACCTGGGTCAACTTCAGACACAAACGCAGGAAAAAGCGCAGGCAGAGTCAGAACCCCGAGCCCGTCCCCACCCCCTTTTTAGAATCATTTTAAAAGTTGGAAATCAAATTACAATTAAGACAAGCATATAACATCTTTCTTTCATGCGTTTGATTCTCTTAAAAACGGATATTTAAAGGAGTGTAGCAACAAAACACAAACAAAAAAGGAGATGAAAGATTATGGCTAAAAACAACAATAATAACAATGATAAAATGTCTCGTGAGGAACGGGGACGCATGGGCGGAGAAGCAACAAGCCGCAACCATGATAAGGATTTCTATCAGGAAATCGGCTCCAAAGGCGGAGAAGCAACAGCTGAGAACCATGACAAGGACTTCTATCAGGAGATTGGCAAAAAAGGCGGCGAAGCGACGGCAGAAAATCATGATAGTGATTTCTATCAGGAGATTGGCCAAAAAGGCGGAGAAGCAACAGCCGAAAACCATGACAAGGAATTCTACCAGGAAATAGGCAAAAAAGGCGGAGAAGCAACCAGTGAAAATCATGACCGCGATTTCTATGAAGAAATCGGCCGGAAAGGCGGCAACTCGAACGACTAAACCTGCCGCAGAAAAAATGTATATGATAGTAATATAACACGGCAGCCGCATCAGACAGCTGCCGTGTTTTCTATTTAGTCATAGTTTATGCCGCTAACTGTCCAGCACAAGCAGACTGCCCCCTCGAGGTGTCGGCAAGACACTTCCTCTTCTCTGAAAATCTAGTTCTACTTTTTCTATTTTTTCATATTCATAGAGTGACAATAAGAAAATGGGGTGAAGAAATGGAAACAGGTGTAGTGAGATGTGCTCATGCTTCAGATGTGGAGAATCTGGCATCATTTCTGGAATCGGCAAACTTAAGTACGGACGGGATAAAGGAAGCAATTGAATATTTTTTAATTATGGAGAATGATTCCGGGGATATTAAGGCTACCCTGGGAATTGAACCCCATGGAAAGGCCGGTCTTTTGAGATCGCTTGTGATGACATCCACAGCAACTGAAAAAGATTTATTTATTTTGTTTGAGCAAATATTAATGCTGGCCAGGGATCGGGGCATGGAGGCTTTGTATCTCGCATCGAATAAACGAAATTCACTGCCCTTTTTCAGCCTGCTTGGTTTCAAAGAAGAAGAAACAGCTTACTTGCCGGAAGTATTATTCAATTCAGAGCATGTTAAACACATCCTGACTGTGGATAACTCTTTCTTTTTGAAATTATCGATGTGAATTGTGGGTATCTTGCCAAAGTTATACACAAATCCGTCTTATTTATACACAATTTGTGGATGAGACTTGAGTTATCCAGCTTCTTCTACTATACTTTCCAAAGGAATGTTCAAAAAAATGTCGAAAACATAGGAATTTTGACAGCAAAAAAACATTTTTTATGAAGGTGGATAACAATGATTACAAAAAGATGGTCGGTGGATAACAGTGTGGATAAAGAAGATAGTTATTCACAGTGTACACAGGCTGCCGATTTGCTGAAAAATAATGAAGTAGTCGCTTTTCCAACAGAAACCGTATATGGATTGGGTGGGAATGCGAAAAATGACCAAGCGGTCAAAAAAATATTCGAGGCAAAAGGACGTCCGAGTGATAATCCCCTGATTATCCACATTGCTGATAAAGCTCAGCTGGACGCTTTTATAACAGAAATTCCGCAAAAGGCGCAGACGCTGATAGAACATTTTTGGCCGGGACCGCTCACGCTTATTTTTATTCATAAGGAGGGCGTTCTTTCCGAATATGCCACAGCAGGTTTATCCACAGTGGCTGTGAGAATGCCGGATCATCCTGTTGCCCTGGCTTTGCTGAAGAAAACTGGGCTGCCCATTGCGGCTCCAAGTGCGAACCGGTCCGGAAGGCCAAGTCCGACAACGGCTGACCATGTCTGGGAAGACCTGAATGGAAGAATTGCCGGATTAGTGGACGGAGGTCCGACTGGTGTTGGTGTGGAATCAACTGTTGTGGATTGTACGGGAGAAGTGCCGGTTATCTTAAGGCCGGGCGGCATTACAAGAGAACAGCTGGAAGAGGTTGTGGGAGAGGTCAGTGTTGACCCTGCCTTAACGGATGAAAGCCAGGCGCCGAAATCTCCGGGCATGAAGTACCGTCACTATGCGCCGGATGCACCTCTTTATTTAGTAGAAGGAACAAGAGAGGATATCCAGCAATTTGTTGAGGATAAGAAGCAGGAAGGTCTTTCGGTTGGCGTTCTGACGACAGTGGAAAACCGGGAATTCTATCATGCTGACTATGTGTATGCCTGCGGGCAGCGGGAAAAGCTTGAGACCGTGGCAAGCTCTCTCTATGAAGCGTTAAGATATTTTAATACAACTGATGCTGATATTATTTTCTGTGAGATGTTTCCGGGGGAAGGCGTCGGGCATGCCATCATGAACCGCCTGATGAAAGCAGCCGGACACAGGGTCATTAGCAGATAATATAGAAACCGTTTCGTCATGAAGCGGTTTTTTGTTTTGTAAAGAGGAAGGGCATTCTAAATCCGCCTGGACGTGCATATGCTGAATTAGCAAGTCCAAGGGGGCGGAAAAATGTCTGCAATGATTGGGGAAATTCTAACACTGGCTTTAATGGCATTCGCATTGGGAATGGATGCCTTTTCAGTAGGTCTTGGCATGGGGATGTACAAACTCCGCCTCAGACAAATAGCTAAAATCGGCATCACCATTGGACTTTTCCATGTATGGATGCCTTTATTGGGAATGATAGCAGGCAGATTCCTTTCAAATACATTTGGAGCCATTGCCGGATATGTTGGCGGGGGGCTGCTCCTTTTATTAGGTGTGCAGATGATTTGGTCAAGCTTCAGGGATGAAGAAGACAGCTTAATTACGCCAGTGGGCATAGGGCTGCTGATTTTTGCACTGAGCGTCAGCCTTGATAGTTTTTCAGTCGGCCTAAGCCTTGGAATCTACGGAGCTAAAACTTTACTGGTACTCGTCTTCTTCGGAGCCGGGGCGACCATCCTCACATGGGCCGGCCTCCTCACCGGAAGAAAAGTCCAAAGCTGGATCGGCTCCTACAGCGAAGCTCTCGGTGGCGCCATCCTCCTCGCTTTTGGGATAAAGCTTTTAATAGGGTAACAGGTACCGCTCGAATTTTGTCGAATAAGAAGTCGCGGAAATGCAGCCGTTGTTTAAATGTTAATATTTTGTGAAAAATGAAAAGGGTGCAGGCTGCCCTTTTTCTTTTTTTTTGCTTGGGAGCTATAGGTGTTATAGGAAAATTGTCTTATAATGTAAGAAAAGTTTGGATAAAGTTTTAGAGTAATAAACCGATATAAAAGGAGGGAGAGTTTCTATGGCAAATGTATTATTTGTTTGTACGGGAAATACATGCAGAAGCCCGATGGCAGAAGCCATTTTAAAAAGCAGATCGATTCCCGATTTGGAAGTGAAGTCTGCTGGCGTATATGCGGCAGACGGCAGTAAAGCGTCCGAGAATACGAAAAGTGTACTGGAGGAGAACGGAATTCCGCTTCAGCATCAGTCATCCAGTTTGGGTGAAGAGCTAATAGACTGGGCAACCTATATCTTAACGATGACAGCAGGCCACAAAAATACGGTTTTGTCCATGTTTCCAGGTGCAGAGGGCAAAACCTTCACATTAAAAGAGTTTGCCGGAGCATCGGGAGATATTATCGATCCATATGGCGGGCCGGTTGAGATATATAGAAGCACATTTAAAGATCTGACAGAAGCGATTGAGCAGATTCTGGATCGCGTAAAGAGACAAGATTAATCAGGGGGACAACATAATGGGGGAGAAAAAGGGCTATAAATTCGGCCTGAGAAAAAAGCTCGTGTTATTCATCACATCGCTGGCCATCATTACATACACAACAAGTGCAATATTTCTTTACTTCTTATTTCCAAGCATTGAAGAGATGCTTCCATTTGGAGAGGCTGTTTTTACTATTCTAACCTTAGGAATGGGGATTTTCTGGTCAGGTGTACTAGCCTTTTTTGCAGCAGGCTTTATCACTAAACCATTGCAGAAGCTGGAAAAAACGGCCCTCATGGCTGCCAATGGCGATATCGGCCAGGATGCAGAGCTTTCCAAGTCAGATGATGAGATCCGTTCATTGGGGATTGCGTTCAACCATATGCTTTTCAATTTAAGGGATATGGTTCATAAGATTGACGAGAACTTCCGGGAAACGAATGAAAAAGTCATTGCCATGTCCTCCGAGTCCTCAGCAGCTGCAGAACAGGCTGATGCGATTGCCAGGACCATCAGCGAGATTTCCCAGGGAGCAGATAGTTCTGCCGTTTCCATTCAGTCAACAGCTGAATCCATGGAAGATGTTCTGCGCATTGCCCAGGAAGTCCAGGATACAGCAAAAGCATCACAGCATGTTTCCGGTGAAATGGTTCAGGACCTGATGGAATCAAAGAAGGTAATCCATTCACTTATTTCCGGCATAGAAAAACTGGCCCAGGATAATGAGGAATCACTTCAGACAGTCAAGCGTCTTGAGCAGAATGCCGTAAAGGTAGAGCAGATTATACAGCTTGTCGGTGACATTGCAGCCCAGACGAATCTTCTTGCTTTAAATGCTTCCATTGAAGCGGCCCGTGCGGGGGACCATGGCAAAGGATTTGCCGTAGTCGCTGAAGAAGTGCGGAAGCTTGCAGATGAGAGTGCTAAAGCAGTCCAGGGCATCTCGGAGCTGATACAGAACATACAGGAAGAGGTCCGCAATGTTGTCACGCAAATCTCTTATCAGGTGGAGACTGCTAATAATGAAGTGAAAAAAGGCACGAAAACAAATGAAGTGATAGAGGAAATGGCGAAAGTGGTCAATGAAATGGCTGCTTCAGTGTCTGCCATTTCAGGACTGGTGGATTCCCAGATGGAAGGCATCCAGCATACATCCACCCAATCTCAGGAAGTAGCGGCCATTGCGGAAGAAACATCAGCGGGTGCACAGGAGGTTTCGGCTGCCACTCAGCACCAGACCGCTGTTATCGGCAATGTGGAAAAGCTCGCTATTGAGCTAAAAGAGCAGGCAGAAAAATTAAATAGCACCATTACGAAATTTAAATTATAAGGGAGCCCAAATTGCGGCTCCCTTTCTTTATATTTTCAAGGTTTTGTGTCAAAATAAGAGCATAATGTCAAAATAAAGCGGCTTCAAACTGGAGGGTTTCATTATGAAAATTGCAATCGCATCAGATCATGGCGGACTTAATCTCCGCGAAGAAATAAAAAGCTTAATGGATGAAATGGGCATTGAATATGAAGATTTCGGCTGTGAGTGTGAAACTTCAGTAGATTATCCGGATTATGCATTGCCAGTTGCCGAAAAGGTTGCAGGCGGCGAATTCGATAAGGGCATTCTGATCTGTGGAACCGGAATCGGCATGAGCATCTCTGCCAACAAAGTAAAGGGAATCCGCTGTGCACTGGTGCATGATGTATTCAGTGCCAAAGCAACCCGTGAACATAATGACAGCAATATCCTTGCGATGGGTGAACGGGTAATTGGCCCTGGCCTGGCCCGTGAAATTGCAAAAGTTTGGCTTTCAACAGATTTTGAAGGCGGCCGCCATGAAAACCGTGTCGGAAAGATTACTGCTTACGAAACGAAGTAAACTTTCGAAAGGGTGAGCTTTTTGATCAATCAATGGAAAAAAGAATGGGATACCATCATTCGTGAATTCAGCGAACAAGTACCTTTTAATGAAAAGCATATTCTTGCCGTGGGCTGCAGCACAAGTGAAGTCGCCGGGAAACGAATAGGCACAGCCGGAACGGAACAAGTGGCTGAAATGATATTTGAGCGTCTGGACAAGCTCAGCCAGGACACCGGAGCTGCTCTGGCTTTTCAATGCTGCGAGCATTTGAACAGGGCATTAGTCGTGGAGCGGGCTGTTGCCGAGGCAAGAAATCTGGATGAAGTGGCCGTCATCCCTCACCGCAAGGCCGGCGGTGCGATGGCGACATATGCCTATGAACACTTCAAAGATCCCGTCATGGTGGAGTTTATCAAGGCAGATGCCGGCATTGATATCGGCGACACACTGATCGGCATGCACCTGAAGCATGTCGCAGTTCCAATCAGGACATCCCAAAAATCAGTCGGCGAGGCCCACGTCACCCTGGCTAAAACCAGGCCGAAACTCATCGGCGGTGTCCGGGCGATCTATGAACGGAACGCTGAGAATGAATCCTGCAGGTAGATAAATATTAATTTGATGCCCCGATCGCCTGGTGATTGGGGCTTTATACTCCCTGTTGGATTCTTGATGAGTTTTGACCGCTGGAGGTCAGTTCGGACTGAAAAACCATAAATCATGGATTCAGAGTCCGAAGTCAGGTTAACTTCGGACATAGAAAGCAGAAATCAGGGATTCAAAGTCAGAAGTCAGGTCACCTTCGGACACAAAAAGTAGAAATAGAGGATTCAGAGTCCGAAGTTAGGTCACCTTCGGACACAAAAAGTAGAAATCGGGGATTCAGAGTCCGAAGTCAGCGCAACTTCGGACAGAAAAAGCATAAGTCATAGATTCAGAGTCCGAACCCGCCACGCCAAAAGAATGGTGACAGGTACCCATACCAATCTCCCAAACTGGTATAGGTGCCTGTCACTTTTTCAGAAAACATGCTAAAATAAAAAAGAATTTTCACAAAAAGATCGATACATAGAATTGGAAAGCCCTCAGAGGCTTGCCTTCATTAAAAGTGTGTTGGAGAAAAGGGAGGATTCTTATGAAGCATTTAGCACAGCAGGATGAGCAGGTTTTCAAGTCGATTCAGGAAGAATTAGGACGCCAGAGATCAAAGATTGAATTAATCGCTTCTGAAAACTTTGTCAGTGAAGCGGTAATGGAAGCACAGGGTTCTGTTTTAACAAACAAGTATGCTGAAGGCTATCCGGGCCGCCGCTATTATGGCGGATGTGAGCATGTGGATGTAGTCGAAGATTTAGCCCGTGACCGTGCGAAAGAAATTTTCGGTGCAGAGCATGTGAATGTACAGCCGCATTCAGGTGCACAGGCAAACATGGCCGTATACTTCACTGTCTTAGAGCAGGGAGATACTGTTCTCGGTATGAATCTCTCACATGGCGGACATTTAACGCACGGCAGCCCTGTTAACTTCAGCGGCGTGCAGTACAATTTCGTTGAATATGGCGTGGATAAAGAAACACACCGCATTGATTACGAAGATGTCCTTGAAAAAGCCCGCACGTCTAAGCCTAAATTAATTGTAGCGGGTGCAAGTGCCTATCCGCGTGAAATTGACTTCAAGCGTTTCCGTGAAATTGCCGATGAAGTCGGTGCCATGCTGATGGTTGATATGGCTCACATTGCAGGCCTTGTAGCTGCTGGGCTTCATCAGAATCCGGTACCGTTCGCGGACTTTGTAACAACTACTACTCACAAGACATTACGCGGACCGCGCGGCGGCATGATTCTCTGCAAAGAAGAATATGCGAAGAAAATTGATAAATCCATTTTCCCTGGAATCCAGGGCGGTCCTTTAATGCACGTCATTGCGGCAAAAGCGGTTGCTTTCGGCGAAGCGCTTCAGGATGATTTCAAAACCTATGCAGGCAATATCATTTCGAATGCCAAAAAGCTGGCTGAAGCACTAAAGACTGAAGGAATTGATCTTGTATCACAGGGTACAGACAACCATTTGTTGCTGGTTGATCTCCGCTCCCTTGGCCTAACCGGGAAAGTAGCTGAGAAAGTACTTGATGAGGTCGGCATTACAGTCAACAAAAACACGATTCCTTTCGATCCGGAAAGCCCATTTGTCACAAGCGGCATCCGTATCGGTACAGCGGCCGTTACATCCCGCGGATTTGGTGAAAAAGAAATGCAGGAAATTGCATCCATCATCGCCTTCACACTTAAAAATCACGAAGATGAAGGGAAGCTTAAAGAAGCGGCTCAGCGCGTAGAAGCCCTAACAGGAACCTTCACTTTATATCCAGAATATTAATCAATCAGCCGGTCTCAGCTTGAGGCCGGCTTTTATGTGGTAACATAAGAAAATTTTGGACTTAGTGAAACTGTCTGGCTCCCTGTTCTAAGCTAATCCTTCAAAGTCGCCAATAAAAGGTTTACTTCCGCTTTTCTTGTAATAATGACTTTTCTTTTACAAATACGAATCATAGTTGCCGATGGAATTGTTTTTCTGTAAAATTAGACGAAGTGTGGTTCGACTAATCTGCATAATGAAAAGGAGAGATACTCATGGCAAAGGTTTACGTTTTTGATCATCCATTAATTCAGCATAAGCTTACATACATTCGTGAAAAGAGTACGGGAACAAAGGAATTCCGCGAGCTTGTCGATGAAGTGGCAACTCTGATGGCATTCGAGATTACCCGTGACATGCCTTTAGAAGAAATCACAATTGATACACCAGTCAGCACGATGAAGTCCAATGTTCTTGCAGGTAAGAAGCTGGGAATCATCCCAATTCTGCGTGCAGGAATTGGAATGGTTGACGGTATCCTGAAGCTGATTCCAGCTGCAAAAGTGGGCCATATCGGTTTATACCGTGACCCGGAAACCCTGCAGCCTGTTGAATACTATGTGAAGCTTCCAAGTGATGTGGAAGAAAGAGATTTCATCGTAGTTGACCCTATGCTTGCAACTGGCGGCTCTGCGATTGAAGCCATCCACTCTCTCAAAAAGCGCGGAGGCAAAAACATTAAATTCATGTGCCTGATTGCCGCTCCTGAAGGGGTTGAAGCTGTGAAAGAAGCTCATCCTGACGTTGACATCTACATTGCAGCATTAGACGAAAAATTGAACGAAAAAGGCTATATCGTCCCTGGTTTGGGCGATGCAGGCGACCGTTTATTTGGAACAAAATAATTCCTTTTTGAAGCACCTTATCCCTTTTTTAATCATAGAAAGATAAGAGGTATTTATCTTTTATGTAAGGGGAAGGTGCTTTAAATGTTTTCCTCAATAAGAGTAATGACGATTTTCGGGACAAGGCCGGAAGCCATTAAAATGGCCCCTCTTGTTCTTGAACTTCAAAAACATCCTGAGCATTTTGAATCGATTGTGACCGTGACGGCACAGCATCGCGAAATGCTTGATCAGGTATTAAATATTTTTAAGATCACACCAGATTATGACCTGAATATCATGAAAGACCGCCAGACACTGGTGGATGTGACTACACGCGGACTTGAAGGCCTTGATAAGATCATGAAGGAAGTAAAGCCGGATATCGTGCTTGTTCACGGTGATACCACTACAACGTTTATTGCAAGCCTTGCCGCTTTCTATAACCAGATTGTCGTAGGCCATGTTGAAGCGGGACTGCGCACATGGAATAAATATTCTCCATTCCCTGAGGAAATGAACCGCCAGCTAACAGGTGTCATGGCTGATCTGCACTTCTCGCCAACATCCAAGTCAGCGGAAAACCTCTTAAATGAGAATAAAAAGAGTGACAGTATTTTCATCACTGGAAACACGGCAATCGATGCGCTTAAAACAACGGTTAAAGATTCGTATCATCATGAAGTCCTTGAGAAAATTGGCGATGACCGCCTTGTGCTGCTGACTGCACACCGCCGTGAAAACCTGGGAGAGCCGATGCGCAACATGTTCAAGGCTATTAAAAGGCTGGTGGAAGAACAGAAAGATATACAAGTCGTCTATCCCGTTCACATGAACCCTGCTGTACGGGAGATTGCATCAGAAATCCTTGGCAGCGATAGCCGCATACACTTAATTGAGCCGCTAGACGTTATTGATTTCCATAATTTTGCTTCACGAGCTCATCTGATTCTGACCGATTCAGGCGGAGTTCAGGAAGAAGCACCATCACTTGGTGTACCTGTACTTGTTCTGCGTGATACAACGGAAAGGCCTGAAGGAATTGAAGCAGGAACCCTTAAGCTTGCCGGCATCGAGGAACAGCCAATTTACGAACTGGCAACGGAGCTTCTGACTGATGGGGCGGCTTATGAAAAAATGGCTAAAGCTGTAAATCCGTATGGAGACGGAAATGCTTCCAGGAGAATTTGCGATGCGATCCGTTACCATTTTAAACAGACGAATGAACGGCCGGAAGAATATAAACCGCAAAACTAATAGAAATGCACCTCTCTTAAGTCGAGGTGCATTTTTCTGTTCTATTTTCAAAAAAGGGGAGGGGAGAAGCGGGCCTCATTCCCTGAAAAACAACATGGTTGATATGTTGGTGGTTGGATGGTTGAAATTGAATAGAGAAATCTATTTTATTTTTATGTTAAAAGTCTCTTTCCCCGCCACGCTGGAAAAGTTATGATAGAGTATAGATGAAATGGAAGATAGATTTGAACAGAAACAGTAAGCGGTTAACAGGTTGATGGGTGGATGGTTATTTGCAAAATGTTGATATATCAATGTTTCCAAAGAGTGTAGAGTGATCAAGTGACGTACTCATGGTTGAAGAAAGGGCGGCAGAAATGACATCAGTGATGAAGCATTTACCGCAAAAATGACCATGGTGGTTTTGTTGGCGGTTAGGTGGTTAGTCATGGGTAATGCCCGGCGGAAGCTGGGGGATCGGCAAGATACCAAGAAAGGTGCTGAGGACGTTGGCGAATCAGTATTTGACAATGAAAGAGCTTAAAGAGGCACTTCCGGAAATACCTGAGAATAGCTTAAAGCGTTATTTGCAGGAGCATGCAGAATACATAAATTATCGGAAGGAACATAATCGCTATAAAATCCAGGCTTCCGAAATTGAAAAGCTTAAATTTATCCGGAAATTATATTCAGATGGGCTGAAAAAAGAGGAAGTTACAGCAAAGCTTGAGGATGCAGGAATTCCGGTCATCATTACAGTGGAGGATGAGGAAGAAAGCAGCTCCACCTCGCTTGTAAATGTGAATTCCGAACTGACAGATATGAAAAAGCTTGTCAGCTTCCTCGTGCAGCAAAACGAGCAATCCCGTCTTACCCAGAATAAAATCAGGGAACAAAACAAACAGCTGATACATGAGGTGCACGAGCTAAAACTCACAATTGAAGATTTAAGAAATGCCCATGCACAAGGCTATGAAAAAGAGAGCGAAAAAGTTACTTCCCTCTATGAAAAACTGATGGCGACACAAAAGTCTGTAGAAGAAGTAGCCGGTGCATTAGAGGCTGAAAAAAGCAAAAGCATCTGGCAGAAGATATTTGGAAAGTAAAGGAATGCCCGAATTGCAAGATCAACGTTTAGACTGCTGTCTGCGGGGTATTGGCATAATGATTTTATATACCCGGGAGGTCGAATAAATGAGAGCATTAGCCGTTTTAGAAGGAGCATTGATTGTCTGGATCATCATGCTTGTGGGTTCATTAATGGGAACCTTCATGTCTGAAGGTTTTATCGCCCTGGTATTTAAGCTGGCAGAAGGAAAAGGAATCCTGCTTACAGTATTACTGATAGCCGCGACCATAGCGGATATGTGGAGAGATAAAAAGCGGGACCATTTAATTCAAAAAGGAAAACTGGAACCGAATCAACTGTTTTAATACATAAAGGGAGAAAGCCATCATTCATTTGATGGTTTTTTTAAATAATCTAAAAGTACCATTTTCTGAAAATACTAAAACTATATTGATAATCAATTGGAAGATAGATAGAATTAATTATACAGAATATTGTATATTGGTCGGTTTTTGAAAAGGAGATGAAGATTTGAAAAGATTAAGGTTATTGTTAATCGTATTCACATTAGTTTTAAGTTCTGCAGCTTTTTCAGGAAATATGGTGAATGCGAAAGAACGGTCCGGGGAGAAATTAAGTCAAGCCCATCCGAAAAAGGCAGGCTTTGATCCGGAGAAATTGAAAGGTATTGATAAAGTCATTACGGAGGCTATTGCGGATGGTGTTACACCGGGTGCAGTAGTTCTTGTAGCCAAGGATGGAAAGATTGTCAAAGAAGAAGCGTACGGATATGCACAAAAGTATGATATGGGGGAATTGCTCGAGAACCCCAGAAAAATGAAAAAGAAAACATTGTTTGATCTTGCTTCCGTTACGAAGGTAATGGGAACCACTCAGGGCATTATGAAACTTGTTGGTGACGGGAAACTCTCGGTCAATGACAGGGTATCTGATTTTATTCCTGAGTTTGCCCAGCATGGAAAACAGGATATTACAGTAGCTGACCTGCTGACACACACTTCTGGTTTAACTCCCTGGAAACCGACATACCTTTACGCTGATAATTCGGAAGAGGTTTTGAATTATATAAACAAGCTGCCACTTGAATATCCGACTGGCACGGACAGAAGATATAGCGATTTTAGCTTTATGATGCTGGGTTTTTTAATTGAAGAGATCAGCGGACAAAAATTGGATATTTACTTAGAAAAAAATATTTATAAGCCCTTAAAAATGAATGATACGATGTTTACCCCACCGGATCATTTCAAGAAAAAAATTGCGGCTACCTCATGGGGAAATCCTTATGAGTATAAAATGATTGATGACCCTAATTTCGGGTACTACGTTGAAGAAAGCCCGGACATGTTCAAATACTGGAGAAATTACACCTTAGTTGGAGAAGTTAATGATGGGAATAGTTTCTATGGCAATAAAGGGGTTGCAGGCCATGCCGGTTTATTTTCGACAGCAAGGGACCTTGCTGTATTGGGCCAGACCATGTTAAATGGCGGAATATATGGGAAAATGAAAATGTATGATCAAGAAGTGATTGATACCTTTACCTCTTCTCAGCGCTTTGGCCAGGGTTATGGCTGGGAGCTGGATAAAAGCTGGTATATGGGAGAACACTATTCTGACAAAGCCTTTGGCCATACTGGTTTTACTGGAACGCAGGTTATTATTGATCCAAAGGAAAATCTTCAGATTATCCTGCTGACGAACAAACAAAACAATGGCCCTTTACCAAGCGGATCATACCGCAGCACAGGCGCTCTTTCTAAAGCAGTAGCTAATATTGTTTATGAATCCTTGAACTAGCCGTAATTTTATATTGATGCATACAAGGCTTCTATTCAGCCCACCCTAAAACAAAAAGAGGGTGGGTTTTCTAATGAAAAAACTCTTACTGTCCATAACAGTCTTATCCTTGTTTTGGAGTCAAACTCCCGTTTCTGCACGAACACTTTCACACCCTCCTATACCGGAAGAGTCACCTGATATTGAAAAAGTGGCAATCATTGTATTAAGTGATGCAAAGAAGGAACAGGAAATAAAAAAAATGATAGAGCAAAATCCTGATCTGCGAATCAGGCATACATTCAATCAGGCATTAAACGGCTTTTCAGTAAAAGGAAAGCCATCTGCATTGCAAAGCCTGCAAAAGCTGGAGTCAGTCTCTGCTGTTTCACCGGTTAATACCTATCATGTTCATTCTGATGACAATATCAAGCTGATTGGCGGCCTCAATGCCAGAGGCTATTATGATGAAAATAACCAGCGCCTTACGGGCAAGGGTGTGAAAGTAGGCGTAATCGATACCGGCATCGATTATAATCATCCTGACTTGCGAAGAAGCTATGGCGGCGGTCGCGATTTGGTGGATAATGATAGAGATCCGATGGAAACAAAGGCTGCCGGGGGACAAGGCACACTGCACGGCACTCACGTCGCGGGCATCATTGCGGCAAATGGCAGGATCCAGGGGGTTGCACCGGAATCAACTATCATCGCTTACAGGGCTCTCGGACCAGGCGGAAGCGGAACAACAGAACAGGTGATAGCGGCCATCGAACAGGCCATAAAGGATAAAGTGGATGTGTTAAACCTTTCATTGGGAAATAACGTAAACGGGCCAGACCTTCCAATAAGCATGGCTCTGAATAAAGCGGTTGAAAAAGGAATAACGGCTGTCACTTCATCAGGCAATTCGGGACCAAATATCTGGACAGTCGGATCTCCAGGAACAGCGTCGAAGGCTATTTCTGTCGGAGCCTCTACACCAACAATAAAGGTGCCATTTTTGAGCATAAACGGACGCGAAATCCGCCTTGATTTGCTCCAGGGTTCAAAGGAATGGGAATTTGACCGCTCCTATGAAATGATCGATGGGGGACTTGGACATCCGGATGAATTAAAGAATGCGGAAGGAAAAATAGTACTAATAGAAAGAGGGGAATTGACGTTTACAGATAAAGCTGTCCATGCGATGGAAGCAGGAGCAGAAGGAATCATTATCTATAACAATACAAAAGGCAGGTTCTTCGGCAATCTGGACAGCCAGGTTCCCATTCCGGCAGCGGCGCTTTCAAAGGAAGAAGGAGAGGAGCTCAAGAAGCTCATGAAGGAAGGAAGGCTACTTGCCCGGACTAATATAATAGAAGAAAGGGACATACTGGCTGACTTCAGCTCCCGCGGACCTGTTACATCCACATGGGAAATTAAACCGGATGTTGTGGCACCGGGAGTTGCCATAAATAGCACCATTCCCGGCGGCTACCTGCCGCTCCAGGGAACAAGCATGGCCGCTCCGCATGTAGCAGGTGCCTGTGCGATCCTCAAACAGGCTCATCCCGAATGGGGGCCGGAACAAATCAAGGCGGCACTCATGAATACCGCTAAACTTATTAGGAATGCGGATGGACAAACATATAGAACGTATGAGCAGGGGGCCGGCAGGATACAGCTTGATCAGGCGCTGAAAGCAGAAACGCTTGTCTTCCCGGCGTCCATGCAATTCGGGAAATTTCAGATCGCAGACAGGCTTCATGACCACAGCAGTTTTATAACGGTTGAAAATATAAGTGAAAACACGCAGTCTTATTCCTTTTCCGTACCACATAAGGAGCAGGGCATCAATTGGGAAATGCCTATGACGTTTCAATTGAACCCGGGCGAAAAGAAAAAGGCTGAAATTAAAATGTCTGCTGATCCGACCCTTTTACAGAAAAAGATCCATGACGGGTACCTTTTATTGAAAGCAGGTGCAGAGAGTATCCATATTCCATACCTGTATGTGCTGGAAGAGCCGGATTACCCAAGGGTGATGGGATTTGGAATCGGCAAAGGAGATAAGCCAGGCACGTATCGATATGAAGTGTATCTGCCGGGCGGGGCAGAGGAATTCGGAATTGCAATGTTTGATTCGGAAAGTCTCCGTTTCATGGGATTTCTGGATTGGAAAAGAAATGCCGGCAAGGGGCAGCTGCTGCAGGAAATCCCTGCTGACAAACTCCCCGGTCCGGGGCTATACCTGGCGAAAGTGTTTGCCAAAAAGGCCGGCAGGGAAGACTGGATCGAAACCTATCTATTTGTGAGGCCGGATGGCCAGCTGGGTGAACCGGAGCCTTCAGCAGAATCAGAAGAGAGTGCGAAGTAAATGAAAATAAAGCGTTTTCAGGAGCGATGCAGAATCTCGCTCCTTTTTCAATAGAAAATCCGAAAATCAAATGTGATAAATATGTGAACATACCATATTTTTGCCTTTTTGTTTGTGAACTTTTTCACTCCAAACGCATTGACATTGACAAAGCCCTATTGTATGCTTACAAAGGGTAAAAGATGATAGGGTTTTCAAAATATTTTTGCAGACATATTTCCCACTTCTGCATGATGTTTATATGATTATTTATGGCCTCAAAACCCTCTTACCATTCTCTTTAAGGGAGGATGCGTTTTTATGCGTCAAAAAGACCGCAACCCATTTAAGGCGGTGGCCTTAATGTCCGCCATTCTTTCCCAGTTAGTAGGTTCCACGCTCATTGGCATTTTCGCCGGAAGATGGCTTGACAGCAAGGCAGGAACTGAGCCTTTATTCCTTTTAATCGGCTTGTTCATTGGACTGGGCGCCGGGATTTACGCCATGCTTCGCCTAATCCAACATTTTTTCACAGGGGAATGAACAACATGCCGGAAATCAAAGCAACTTTTCAAAGACAGCGGAAATACATATTCCTTTTGTTGTCTGTATACGTTCTCGGCTGGGGTTTTACACCTTATCAATCTATTTTTCTTGGCTTGATCTTTGGTACAAGCTTAAGTCTGTTCAATTTGTGGCTGATTTCCCGAAAGGCGCTGCAGTTTGGAGAGGCGGTCGAGAGAGGCGAGAAGGTGCGTTCACTTGGAACGGTATCCAGAATGGCTACAGCAGTATTTGCTGTGATGATCGCTCTGGAATACCCTGAGAAGCTGCATCTGATCAGTGTGGTATTTGGATTAATGACATCCTATATTGTCATTATGATAGATTATTTTCTTCAATCTTTTCAATTACGTAAATAGCGGGAAGAGAGGTGAACACTATTGCATCATGAAGCTCCTATAGTGGACTTTTTAGGATTGAATTTTAACTTATCAAACGTACTGATGATCACAGTGGCAAGTGCTATTGTATTCATTATTGCTTTGCTTTCAACCCGTCGATTGGCCATGAAACCAACGGGGATGCAAAACTTCTTCGAATGGGTAATGGATTTTGTTAAGAATATCATTAACAGTACGATGGACTGGAAGACAGGCGGAAGATTCCATATCCTTGGATTAACCCTGATCATGTATATTTTTGTTTCAAACATGCTCGGACTTCCGTTCGCGATCACTTATGATCACACTTTATGGTGGAAATCGCCAACAGCCGATCCTGTTATCACCTTAACATTAGCGGCAATGGTAGTCGGGCTTTCGCATTACTATGGCGTAAAGCTTAAAGGAGTAGGAGAATACGGCCGGGATTTTATCAGGCCAATGCCTTTCTTGTTCCCATTGAAAATCATTGAAGAGTTTGCAAATACTCTGACATTAGGACTTCGTCTTTACGGTAACATCTACGCAGGTGAAATCCTGCTGACGTTGCTTGTCGGAGGACTCGCAAGTGCCGGTGTAGGCGGAATGCTTGCCGCAGTTATACCAACACTTGTATGGCAGGGATTCTCAATCTTTGTCGGATCTATCCAGGCATTCATTTTCTGTATGTTAACAATGGTTTATATGGCACACAAAGTGAGCCAGGACCATTAATATATACCTGTTCATTTTATGGACAAAACATTTTAAACAAATAAATTTTCATACAATTTAAGGAGGAACTCAATAATGGGTCTTTTAGCAGCAGCAATTGCAATCGGTTTAGCAGCACTAGGTGCCGGTATCGGTAACGGTCTTATCGTTTCAAAAACAGTAGAAGGTATGGCTCGCCAGCCAGAAGCTCGCGGTATGCTTCAAACTACAATGTTCATCGGGGTTGCACTAGTTGAGGCCGTTCCGATCATTGGCGTTGTTATCGCGTTCATGGTTATCGGCGGTTAATTAATACTGTACCAATCGTTCAAAAATGGCGAAGATCATTCCATGAACCTTCGCCATTCCTTTATGTTTTTTTACCGTAAACTAATTCGGAATCATGCATATGACTCCGTTTCATAAGTGGAACAACTCTTGAAGGGAGTGAATCGAGGGTGTTAACAAACAGTCTAGTATTAGGCGCTGCAGGCGGCGGTTTTAACGGCGGGGACATTTTGTACCAGCTGGTCATGTTCATTATCTTGTTGGCATTGCTGAAAAAATTCGCGTGGGGTCCGTTAATGGGCATTATGCAGCAGCGTGAAGAGCACATTGCCAGTGAAATTCAAGCGGCAGAAGAAAGCCGTACAGAAGCAAAGAAACTTTTAGAAGAGCAAAGAAGTCTTTTAAAAGAAGCACGTACAGAAGCGCAGGGTCTTATCGAAAATGCGAAGAAACAAGGCGATGTTCAGCGTGAGGAGATCGTTGCGGCTGCCCGCACTGAGTCTGAGCGCATTAAGGAATCTGCAAAGCTTGAAATCGAGCAGCAGAAAGAACAGGCGGTTGCCGCTATCCGCGAGCAGGTCGCTTCATTGTCTGTCCTAATTGCTTCCAAGGTTATCGAGAAGGAACTAAGTGCAGCTGATCAGGAAAAGCTGATCAATGAATACATTCAAGAGGCAGGAGAAAAGCGATGACGGGCTCCACAGTAGCAAAGCGCTACGCGTTGGCTCTTTTCCAGCTTGCGAATGAACACCAGCTTCTTGACCAAATGGAAGAAGAGCTTCGTGCAGTGAAAGAAGTAGTAAACCATAACTCAGATTTAAAGTCTGTTTTGAAATCTCCAAAGCTTTCAATCGAGAAGAAAAAAGAGATTTTAAAAGAAGCATTTGCATCTGTGAACACCTTTGTACTAAACACATTAATGATATTAATTGAACGCCACCGTGAAGATCATATCTCTGATGTGGCAGATCATTTTATAAGCCTGGCGAATGACAAAAAAGGAATTGCGGATGCAAAAGTATACACTGTCCGTCCGCTATCTGAAGCAGAGAAGGAAGCATTATCTGTGTCATTTGCAGCTAAGGTTGGAAAAAAATCACTTCGTATTGACAATATAGTTGATACTAACTTGCTCGGCGGCATCAAGCTTCGAATCGGAAACCGGATTTTCGACGGCAGCTTGCGCGGGAAGCTAGAGCGTCTTGAACGTCAATTGTTAGGCTAAGATTCGTAGATAGGGGTGAAACTCATGAGCATCAATGCTGAAGAAATCAGTGCGCTGATAAAAAAGCAAATCGAAAACTATCAGTCGGAAATTCAAGTGAGTGATGTAGGTACGGTTATCTCTGTTGGTGACGGTATCGCTCGTGCTCATGGCCTCGACAATGTCATGGCTGGAGAACTTGTTGAATTTTCAAACGGCGTTATGGGTATGGCACAAAACCTTGAAGAAAATAACGTCGGTATTATCATTTTAGGACCATTTACAGAAATCCGTGAAGGCGATGAAGTACGCCGTACGGGCCGCATCATGGAGGTACCGGTTGGTGAAGAACTTATCGGCCGCGTAGTAAACCCTCTTGGACAGCCAGTAGATGGCATGGGACCAATTAACACAACAAAATCACGTCCGATTGAAAGCCAGGCACCAGGTGTTATGGATCGTAAATCCGTACACGAGCCGCTTCAAACAGGAATCAAGGCGATTGACGCACTTGTGCCAATCGGCCGCGGACAGCGTGAGTTAATCATCGGTGACCGTCAAACAGGTAAAACATCCGTTGCAATCGATACAATCCTGAACCAAAAAGATCAGGATATGGTATGTATCTATGTGGCAATCGGACAAAAAGAATCTACAGTTCGTAATGCAGTAGAAACACTTCGTAAGCAAGGTGCGCTTGATTACACAATCGTTGTAACAGCATCTGCATCACAGCCTGCTCCAATGCTATACCTGGCTCCTTACGCCGGTGTAACAATGGGTGAAGAGTTCATGTACAACGGCAAGCACGTTCTTGTTGTGTATGATGACTTGACAAAGCAAGCTTCTGCTTACCGTGAGCTTTCATTGCTATTGCGCCGTCCTCCAGGCCGTGAAGCATATCCAGGGGACGTATTCTACTTGCACAGCCGCTTATTAGAGCGCGCTGCAAAGCTAAGTGATGCGAAAGGTGCAGGTTCAATCACTGCGCTTCCATTTATCGAAACACAAGCAGGCGACGTTTCTGCTTACATTCCGACAAACGTTATCTCAATCACTGACGGACAAATTTTCCTTCAGTCTGACCTATTCTTCTCCGGTGTACGTCCGGCGATCAACGCAGGTCTTTCTGTATCACGTGTAGGTGGATCTGCACAGATCAAAGCAATGAAAAAGGTTGCAGGTACACTGCGTCTTGACCTTGCTTCATACCGTGAACTTGAATCATTTGCCCAGTTCGGTTCTGACCTTGATAAAGCAACACAGGCTAAACTTAACCGTGGTGCCCGTACAGTAGAGGTTCTAAAGCAGGATCTTAACAAGCCGTTAAAAGTTGAGAAGCAGGTTGCAATCCTTTACGCTCTAACTCGCGGCTTCTTAGATGACATTCCTGTACAGGATATTCGTCGTTTCGAATCTGAATTCCTTTCATGGTTAGACCATAACCGCAAAGATTTGTTAGACCATATCGTGACTACAAAAGAACTTCCTTCTGATGACGATATGGCATCTGCGATTAACGACTTTAAGAAAACTTTCGCAGTATCCGAATAATGGAGATTGCCTGGATGGGGAAGTGCTCCCCATCTAAGCAGCTCGCATTCGGTTCTGACAAACTTGTATAAGGGTGGTGAGAACCTGTGGCATCATTACGCGATATAAAAAATCGTATTACTTCTACGAAGAAAACGAGTCAAATTACAAAAGCAATGCAGATGGTATCGGCTGCGAAAATGAATAAGGCGGAAATGAATGCAAGGTCATTCGTGCCTTATATGGAGAAAATCCAGGAAGTTACGGCAAGCATCGCTTTGGGAAGCAAAGATGTATCACATCCAATGCTGACCAGCCGCCCAGTCAAGAAAACTGGTTACCTCGTAATCACTTCTGACCGCGGACTTGCGGGAGCTTATAACAGTAACGTTTTGCGAAATGTCTACCAGACAATTCAAAAGCGCCATAAATCACCGGATGAGTATGCAATCATTGCAGTCGGACGTGTGGGCCGTGACTTTTTCAAAAAGCGCAATATGAACGTCATTCTGGATATTGTTGCTGTTGCGGACCAGCCTGCATTTGCTGAAATCAAGGATATTGCCAGCAAAACAGTTGGCATGTTCGCTGATGAGACATTTGATGAATTATATATGTATTACAGCCATTATGTCAGCGCGATTCAACAGGATGTAACAGAGAAGAAGCTTCTTCCGCTTACGGATATCTCCAGCTCGACAAAGCTTACATCTTATGAGTTTGAACCTTCCGCTGAAGAAATTTTAAAAGTATTGCTGCCTCAATACGCTGAAAGCTTAATCTACGGAGCGCTTTTAGACAGTAAGGCAAGTGAACATGCTGCAAGGATGACAGCGATGCAGAATGCAACGGATAACGCTAAAGAGCTTATCAACTCGTTAAGCTTAAGCTACAACCGTGCCCGTCAGGCAGCTATCACGCAGGAAATTACCGAAATCGTCGGCGGAGCAGCCGCGTTAGAATAAAAACGAAAAGCGGAAGCGCCTCGGTCAGCCCCGACAAGCATAAGACGAGCCCTTTTGGAAGGTGTTCTTTCCTTCCGGAAGGGATTGGCTTATGACCTCGAGGGGCTAGGCGCTGGAGCTAGACACAAACGAAATGAGGAGAACGGGTCCTGCCTGTACTCTCCCATTACGTGAAATGAAAGAGGAGGGAAAAAGATGAACAAAGGACGCGTTCTTCAAGTTATGGGTCCGGTTGTTGACGTAAAGTTCGAAAGCGGCCAGCTACCTGCGATCTATAATGCATTGACTGTTACAAACCCAGCGCGTAACGAATCTGAAGTTGCCATCAACTTAACCCTTGAAGTTGCCCTTCATTTAGGTGATGATACAGTCCGCACCATTGCAATGTCTTCTACTGACGGCTTACAGCGCGGAAGTGAAGTTATTGACTCGGGTGCTCCTATCTCTGTACCAGTAGGTGATGTAACACTTGGACGTGTATTTAACGTGCTTGGTGAATCAATCGACTTAGATCCTGCAATCGCAGCAGATGCACGTCGTGATTCTATTCACAGAGAGGCTCCTAAGTTTGAGCAGCTTTCTACTGAAGTAGAAATTCTTGAAACTGGAATTAAGGTAGTAGACCTTCTTGCTCCATACATTAAAGGTGGTAAGATCGGTCTGTTCGGTGGTGCCGGAGTAGGTAAAACCGTATTAATCCAGGAATTGATCAATAACATCGCTCAGGAGCACGGCGGTATTTCTGTATTTGCCGGTGTTGGTGAGCGTACGCGTGAAGGTAATGACCTTTATCATGAAATGACGGATTCAGGCGTTATCAAGAAAACAGCGATGGTATTCGGCCAGATGAACGAGCCGCCGGGAGCGCGTATGCGTGTTGCCCTGACTGGTTTGACTATGGCAGAATTCTTCCGTGATGACCAGGGACAGGACGTTCTTTTCTTCATGGATAACATCTTCCGTTTCACACAGGCAGGTTCAGAGGTATCAGCCCTATTAGGCCGTATGCCATCTGCCGTTGGTTACCAGCCGACACTTGCTACTGAAATGGGTAAATTACAGGAACGTATCACATCTACTAACGTAGGTTCTGTTACGTCGATCCAGGCGATTTACGTACCAGCCGATGACTATACGGATCCGGCTCCGGCTACAACTTTCGCCCACTTAGATGCAACAACTAACCTTGAGCGTAAGCTTTCTGAGATGGGTATCTACCCTGCGGTGGATCCACTTGCTTCCACTTCCCGTGCATTGTCACCGGAAATCGTTGGCGAAGAGCACTACTCAGTTGCACGCCAGGTACAGCAGACATTACAGCGTTACAGAGAACTTCAGGATATCATTGCGATCCTTGGTATGGATGAGCTTTCTGATGAAGACAAGCTAATCGTAGCACGTGCGCGCCGTATCCAGTTCTTCTTATCACAAAACTTCCACGTTGCTGAGCAGTTTACTGGCCAGCCAGGTTCATACGTACCTGTTAAAGAAACAGTTAAAGGCTTCAAAGATATTCTTGAAGGCAAGTACGACCACCTGCCAGAAGATGCATTCCGACTTGTCGGCCGAATCGAAGAAGTAATCGAGAGTGCAAAGAAAATGGGCGTAGAGGTCTAATTCTGGACCAGGAGGGTAAAAAATGAAGACGATTAAAGTCAGTGTTGTTACTCCCGATGGCCCGGTGTATGAATCAGATGTGGAAATGGTAAGCACAAAAGCTCAAAGCGGTGAGCTTGGAATTTTACCTGGACACATTCCAATGGTTGCACCGTTACAAATTGGAGCCGTTCGTTTAAAAAACGGCGGAAAAACTGATTTCGTCGCAGTAAGCGGCGGATTCCTTGAAGTCCGTCCGGAGCAGGTAACGATTTTAGCGCAATCTGCTGAGCAGGCAGATGAAATTGATGTAGAGCGTGCCGTTCGCGCCAAGCAGCGTGCTGAACAGCGCCTGAATGAGCAGAAGCGTGAAAACATTGATTTCCGCCGTGCAGAGCTTGCACTGCAGCGTGCGATCAACCGTATCGAAGTTTCGGAAAGAAAGTTCTAATAACAATTCATAACACCTCCTGGCCTAGCTGGGAGGTGTTTTTGTTTTTGTATAGGAAATTACAAAATTGAACAATGTGAATAACTCTGTGGAAGAGTGTCTGCATCTAGCTCCAGCGCCTACCCCCTCGAGGTGTCGGGGGTGAGCAAGGCGCTGGAGCTTTTGATTCAGAAATATTTACCACCCAAATTTTAAGAAAATTGCCCCAAAAAAGAGATAAATCACTCGAATTCTTTTATATAGGCCTTTACAATAGAAGAGAGTAAACCTTTAAAGGTTACTCTCTTTTTTAAAGCTATCATGCAAGTCTATTTGAAATAAAAGGAGGAGCCGCAATGCTGGAGTTTGATACAAATATAGACCAATACGCTACGATCAAAGTCATCGGAGTCGGCGGCGGGGGGAATAACGCTGTAAATCGGATGATCGAACATGGAGTTGAGGGAGTAGAGTTTATCGCTGTAAATACAGATGGACAAGCTCTAAATCAATCAAAGGCAGAAGTAACCATGCAAATCGGTGCAGCCTTAACAAGGGGCCTGGGTGCTGGGGCTAATCCTGAAGTGGGCAGAAAAGCAGCTGAGGAAAGTGAAAGCCAGCTTCGTGAAGTGCTGAAGGGTGCTGACATGGTATTCGTTACTGCCGGAATGGGCGGCGGAACCGGAACAGGTGCTGCTCCTGCTATTGCACGCATTGCACGTGAAGTGGGTGCACTGACCATTGGTGTCGTAACCCGTCCTTTCAAATTTGAAGGACGCAAACGTGCAGCCAATGCTGATGCAGGCATCGAAGCCATGAAAAAGGCTGTTGATACGCTAATTATTATTCCAAATGATCGCTTATTGGAGATTATTGATAAGAAAACACCTATGCTTGAAGCGTTTATGGAAGCGGATAATGTTCTTCGCCAGGGCGTTCAGGGCATTTCAGACCTTATTGCCGTTCCCGGTTTAATCAATCTTGATTTTGCCGATGTCAAAACAGTAATGTCCCATAAAGGAACAGCACTGATGGGGATCGGAATCGCCACTGGGGAGGACCGTGCGGCTGAAGCAGCCCGTAAAGCCATTTCAAGCCCGCTGCTTGAAACGTCCATTAACGGAGCCCGTGGCGTTATCATGAACATTACAGGCGGAGCAAATATCAGCTTATATGAAGTGCAGGAGGCTGCAGATATTGTTGCTTCTGCTTCAGATGAAGAAGTGAATATGATTTTTGGTTCGGTCATTAATGATTCCTTAAAAGAAGAAATTCTTGTTACGGTTATCGCTACCGGCTTCAATGAACAAGAGGAGTTAAGGGCGAAACCGAGTACAAGACCATCTGTAGAAAAAGAATATGAACCTACATATCATTATGCAGAAGAACCAAGCAATCGCCGGCCGGTCAGAGAGCCCCGGGAATATCGGGAATCGGTGCAGGATAACTATCGTGTGCAGGCTGACCCGCAGGAAGAGTCACTTGATACACCGGCGTTCCTTAGAAACCGCAGAAGACGCTAATGATAGAAACAGGCTGCCATATAGAGGGCAGCCTGTTTTTTTGGTGGATTTATTGATGGTTGATATGTTGGTGGGTGAGTGGTTGAAGCTGATACATGAAGAAAGGACAGGCAAATGCCTGTCCTTCATTTATTTTAGTACTTTGTCTGGTCATATAGGGTTAACTGATCCAAATTCTTATGAACGGTCATGAGTTTTTTTAGAAGGCTCATGAACTTTTGTTTATCTTCAAAAGGAGTGACATCCAGCTCCCTTTTTAGCTCATTGCTTTTAGTAACGAGCTCATCGAATTTTTGAATAGCTGGGCAGTTGTTTTTAGTCATAAGTAATTCTCCTAATCTAAGCTCTTAATATAACTTTATCACAAAAATTAATTTCAAAGGAAACAGCTATATTTCATTTATATTAAAAAGGAATTGCCATCTTAACTATTTTGTTAAAAGTGTCAGATTTTGTTGAAACTCGTTGAATAGAGTCATATAGTATCAACTTAGAAGACAAGGTTTAAGAAAACCAGGGGGTGATATCCTTGTCGACTGTATTATTTGGAACGGTAGAATATTATGAAAGAGAATTAATCAGCTATTTTACAAATAATCATATACGCAATAAGGATGATGCTGCGATGAAAGTATTCCTTATGCTTGAAGCGGAGATATTCAATGTGTTCTTATTTGACGAAGCGATCCGGATTCGATGTATGCAAAATCTATTAAAAGCTTTTTGCCGGATATCTGAAACACACTTGATCCATTAGCAGCCTATAAATGAATAGAGCAATTGAAATAAGAGGTCCCTGCAGTGAGAGACCTCTTTGTTTTAATTAAGGATAGTAACCTTTACATCTTTTCTTCCCCAATGCAGTGCATCCTGTTCTCCAGGAATAAACACATCAATTTCATGTCCGTTAATTCCGCCGCCAATATCCTCGGCAGTTGCATAGCCATATCCTTCTACAAATACTTTTGAACCCAAAGGAATTACGTCCGGATCAACAGCAATTACTTTTTCATCCGGGTTATCGATAAGATTGACTCCTGTTTTTGTAATGCCGATACATCCTTCACAGCTCGCTGTATAGGCAGTTGCAGTGACAGTCAGAACTTTTCCTTCTTTTGCTGCAGGCTCATTAGTGTTCGCTGCTTTTACGACGGTCTTAGGATTAGCAGCTTCTTTTTTCATTGATTCATTTTTATAGATGATTAGCTCTAATCCAGGTTTAATAAAATCGGATTTCAGCTGATTCCACTTCTTAAGGTTATGTACACTTATATTGTATGTTTTGGCAATATTCCAGAGAGTATCACCGGATTCTACTATGTATATTTCTTCAGGTGAAACATCAAGCTGGTCATTTGGGTGGATCAGATCCCCTGATAGGCCATTCCAGTTTTTAATATCCTGAACGGACACTTCGTGTTTTTGTGCTATGGACCATAGGGTATCCCCTTTATTTACAGTTACTTCTTCTGCATATGCGCTTACACCTGCTGTGCTCCAGATGATTAAGCTCGCGAGCAGATAATAAAGATACTTTTTCATGTTTAACCTCCTATAAACTTGGTTGACAATTATTATGCTAGCACAGAAAATTCTGAGTAAAAGAACAGAGAGGTTATAATTAAATTACGCACATTTCAGGAAATTAACGAAGAAATGGAAAACCATCATAATGTTCATACTAGATGGACGAAAAGCCTTAGATATGGTCATATTTGATATATTCAAACCTTAAGATGGTTTAAATAGAAAGTTTTTCCATTGAGTAAGATAGAAAATTTCTCTCGGTGTGTTACATATCTCACTGACACTGCAGAAAATTTATTTTTTAATGATAGATGAATATAATGAAGAATTTAATGGATATTGACAGGGGGCAAGCTCATATAATTTAAGGAAGATGTGTCAAAATTGGCTATGTAAATTCTCTCCCGGAGATCCAATTATGCGTCCATTGAGAATTTCCAATAATAGTCTGAGGTTGTGTCGACACATGGGAGAGTAGGGTGTATAATGGTTACGGTTACATGTTTAAATGTTGTGAAAATTTTCAGCATTGGAGGGGATGGGCATGGAGCTTTGGAATTTATACCAGAATAACTATTTGATAGTTTTCGTGTTTTTATGCCTGGGCGTATTGCTGCCTGTGGTGGCTTTGTTTTTGGGAAAGCTTTTGCGGCCCTATAAGCCATATGATACGAAGTATACCACATATGAGAGCGGGATTGAGCCATTCCATGATTCGAGGGTGCAGTTCAATGTCCGCTATTATATTTTTGCCCTGATGTTTGTCATTTTTGATGTGGAAACAGTATTTTTGTACCCATGGGCAGTGGCATATGAGAAGCTTGGTATTTTTGCATTGATTGAGATGCTGATTTTTGTATTTATGTTAATAATTGGACTTGTTTATGCATGGAAAAAGAAGGTGCTGAAATGGATTTAAAGTTGGATAATATTACACCGGAAGAAATGGAAGAACTGCAGCGCAATGTGTTTATGGCAACTTTGGAACAGATTAAAGCGTGGGCGCGGAGCAATTCATTGTGGCCAATGACCTTCGGGCTTGCTTGCTGTGCCATTGAAATGATGGGTGTAGGTTCATCGCATTATGATTTGGACCGTTTTGGATCTTTTTTCCGTACATCTCCCCGTCAGTCTGATGTCATGATTGTTTCAGGTACAGTAACAAAGAAAATGGCACCTATTGTCCGCCGTCTTTATGATCAGATGCCTGAACCAAAATGGGTAATCGCGATGGGCTCCTGTGCAACTGCTGGAGGGCCATATGTGAAATCTTACTCAGTTGTTAAAGGGGTCGACCAGATTGTCCCTGTTGATGTATACATACCAGGATGCCCGCCGAACCCGGCAGCATTGATTTATGGAATTAATAAGTTAAAAGAGAAAATCCGTTATGAGGCTAAGACTGGGAAGAAGGTGATCTAACCTATGAGCGGAGAAAAAGATCTTGAACAGCTGAAAAAAGAAGCTGCAGCAAAAGCGAAGGCAGCCGCCCTGGCTAAAATGAAAGCGAAAGAGCAGGGAGAAATAAAGGAAGAAACACCTGCAGAAGACATGGATCTGGCGAAGCAAAAAGCCGCCGCAGCCGCGAAGGCGAAGGCAGCCGCCCTGGCTAAAATGAAAGCAGCAGCCCAAGCAAAACAAGCAGGCGGGGATGACGAAAAGGCAAAAGCGATTGCAGCCGCAAAAGCCAAAGCTGCCGCCGCCGCAAAGGCGAAAGCAGCAGCTCAAGCAAAACAAGCAGGCGGGGACGATGAAAAGGCAAAAGCGATTGCAGCCGCCAAGGCCAAAGCCGCCGCCGCAGCAAAAGCAAAATTAGCCGCAGCAGGCAAAGCAGACGGATCAGCTGATGACGAAAAGGCCAAGGCAATCGCAGCCGCGAAAGCAAAGGCCGCAGCCGCAGCGAAGGCTAAAGCTGCCGGAAGCAAGGCTGACGCTGAACCAGCTGCAGAGAAAGCTCCATCCGTTAATCAGCCTTATCTTGATAAATATGTGAAGGTAATTGAAAAAAATCTGGGATCTGAGGTTCTTGAAGAGTACTATATTAATAATCTTTCCAAGGAAGTGCCGACTTTGGTCGCCAGAGCTGAATCCTATTTTAAATTGGCAGAGTTCCTGAAATATAATGAACAGCTTGGCTTTGATTATCTGTCAGAGCTTCATGGCACCGATTTTGAGACACACATGGAAGTGTATGCTCACTTATACTCATACAAAAACCGCCAATCTGTTGCACTGAAGGTTAAGGTTGACCGCGATGAGCCGGTGATTGATTCACTGCAGCCGTTATGGGCAGGAGCCAATTGGCCGGAATGTGAAGCATATGATTTGCTGGGAATCAAATTCAAAGGGCACCCTAACTTATACCGGATTATGCTGGGGGAAGACTGGATCGGGCATCCGCTGCGAAAAGACTATGAACCGTACGATGTGGAGGTGTAACCAATGCTGCGAACAGAAGAAATGCTATTGAATGTTGGACCTCAGCATCCAAGTACGCACGGTGTTTTTCGCCTGGTTCTGAAAATTGACGGGGAGATCATCAAAGAGGCGAAACCGGTCATCGGCTACCTGCACCGCGGAACGGAGAAATTGGCTGAAAACCTGCAGTATACGCAAATTATTCCTTATACAGATCGAATGGACTATCTTGCCGCCATGACGAATAATTATATCCTTGTCCATGCGGTTGAAACGATGATGGATTTGAAAATTCCGGATCGGGCCGAATATCTGAGGATCATTACGATGGAGCTTGGCCGGATTGCCAGCCATCTTGTATGGTGGGGTACATATTTACTGGATATTGGGGCAACAAGCCCATTCCTGTATGCATTCAGAGAGCGTGAAATGATTATCAATATGCTGAATGAGATATCCGGAGGCCGCTTAACGTTTAACTATATGCGTGTCGGCGGCGTTAAATGGGATGCTCCTGAGGGCTGGGTTGATAAAGTAAGGGAGTTTGTTCCATATATGCGTGAACAGCTCAAAGGCTACCATCAGCTGGTAACCGGAAATGAAATTTTCATGAACCGTGTCAAAGGGGTAGGGAAGTATACGAAAGAGGATGCTTTAAACTACTCGCTAAGCGGTGCAAATCTGCGCTGCACAGGCGTAAAATGGGATCTTCGCAAAGATGAGCCATACTCCATCTATGATCGCTTTGATTTCGATGTGGCGGTTCAGGACGGCGGGGATGCGTGGGCCAGGTATCATGTGCGCATGCAGGAAATAGAAGAATCACTAAAGATCCTTGAACAAGCGGTGGAGCAATTCCCGGCAGAAGGCGATATTCTGGCGAAAGTGCCGAAAATCATCAAAGCGCCAAAAGGGGAAGCGTTTGTCAGAATCGAATCTCCAAGGGGAGAAATTGGCTGCTATATCGCGAGTGATGGAAAGAAGGAACCATACCGGATGAAATTCCGGAGGCCATCATTCTATAATCTTCAGATTCTCCCAAAATTGCTTGAAGGCGAAAACATTGCGAACTTGATTGCTATTTTAGGGGCAATTGATATTGTCCTTGGGGAGGTGGACGGTTAATGGTAGAAGAACTTCTCCATTCCGAAGCAGGTCTGCTGAATTTCGGTATTTTCTTCTTGCTTGCCACCGTTTTACTATTAGTCGTTTTGGGATTTGTTACTTACGCCATTCTGGCGGAGCGTAAAGTCATGGGATTTATGCAGCTGCGCCACGGCCCGAATCAGGTCGGCGGACGCTGGGGGCTTCTGCAGACCGTTGCTGACGTATTAAAGCTTCTTTTAAAAGAAGACACCATTCCTAAGCTTGCAGACAGGCCGCTGTTTATTCTTGCACCGGTTATTGCTTTTGCACCGGCATTCATGGTGCTGGCGACAATTCCATTTACAGACAAACTGCAGTTTGCTGATATTGGAGTTGGATTGCTGTATTACATCGCCATTTCAGGGCTGACAACAGTCGGTATTGTCACAGGGGCATGGGCTTCCAATAATAAATATGCATTGCTTGGCGGAATGCGTGCCGCTGCACAGATGATTTCATATGAAATTCCGCTCGTAATGTCTGTATTAGGCATTATCCTTTTAACAGGCAGTCTAAACCTGAATGAAATTGTTGAAGCGCAAAAAAATGGCTGGTTCATTATTTGGCAGCCTATTGCTTTCATCGTATTCCTGATTGCTTCCACAGCGGAGCTGAACCGTGTTCCATTTGACTTGCCTGAAGCAGAATCAGAGCTGGTCGCCGGTTTCCATGTTGAATACTCCGGCTTCCGCTGGGCGTTCTTCATGCTTGCGGAATATGTATACTTCTTTGCCATGGCTTCATTGACAACCGTACTATTCCTTGGCGGGTGGCTGCCGCTGCCGTTCCTGGAGTTCATTCCGGGTGCCGTCTGGTTTGCGCTTAAGTTTACGGCTGTAATCTTTGTTTTAGTCTGGTTTCGAGTTACATTCCCGCGCCTCCGTGCAGACCAGCTCATGGAATTTGGCTGGAAGGTTCTGCTGCCGGTAGCACTTGCGAATATTTTCTTAACAGCTTTGCTGAAAGAGTGGCTTAATATATTTTAATGAGGAACAGCCATAGCACTTCGATAATTGTCTAGCTCTAGCGCCTACCCCCTCGAGGTCTCAAGCTTGTCTAGTTGCGGCTCCTAGGGACTCGGGGTCATAAGCCGTTTCCTTTCAGAAGAAAGAACGCCTTCTTACAGGAACCGTCTTATGCCTGTCGGGGGTGGGCAAGGCGCTTCCGCATTTCTTAACAAGGGGTGAAAAACATGCTTGGTTTAGCGAAAGGATTATCGTATACCCTTAAAAACCTGACACGCAAAAAGGTAACCTATGATTACCCGAATGAGCCGCTTCCGCTTCCGGACCGGTTCAGGGGAATTCAAAAGTTTTACCCTGAAAAATGCATTGTCTGCAATCAGTGTGCAAATATTTGTCCCACCGATTGTATCGAGCTGACAGGGAAAAAGCATCCGGACCCTGCTAAAAAGGGGAAAATCATTGATACCTATGATATCAACTTCGAAATTTGCATCCTTTGCGACTTGTGTACAGAGGTATGCCCAACCGAAGCGATTATCATGACCAATAATTTTGAACTGGCGGAATATAGCCGTGATGAGCTGTTTAAAAACCTTGAATGGCTCGATGAAAATGATGAAAATATACGGAAGGTGAATAAAGCATGACGTTTTCAGGTGAGTTTTTAGCGTTTATGTCTCTAGCTTTAGTTGCGGTCATCGGCGGCGTGCTTTTATTGAACCTTACCAAAGTTGTGCATATGGTTGTCGCTCTTGTATTTACATTTGTAAGCATCGCCGGAATTTACGTGCTGCTTTCAGCTGAATTCCTGGCTGCGGTCCAGATTTTGATTTACTCTGGAGCGATTACCATCATCATGCTGTTCGGGATCATGCTGACACGCCATAACGACACAAGCGAGCCCAAAACCGGCCGCTGGCGTAAGCTGTTAGTATTCGTGGGGGTTCTTGGCTTCGCTTTCGCGGTCTACATCGGAATTTATAACCTTGATTTGCCGTCAGCGCCGAATGACCTTCATGTCAATAATACTGAGCAAATTGGAATTGAACTTTACTCAAAATTCATTATTCCGTTTGAAGTAACATCTGTCCTATTATTGGTCGCTTTGATTGGATCCGTTGTCTTGGCTAAAAAAGACGATGAAAAGGAGGCTGAAAAGGAATGAGTACAGTTCCCGTTCAAGCATACCTGGCATTGGCTTTAATCCTCTTTTGCATCGGTCTGTATGGTGCTTTGACTAAGCGCAATACTGTGATTGTCCTGATCTCAATCGAACTGATGCTGAATGCGGTTAATATTAATCTAGTGGCATTCAGTAAATATGGCATCACACCGTCCATTACCGGACAGATTTTTACGCTATTTGTTATTGCGGTTGCCGCAGCAGAAGTGGCAGTTGGAATAGCAATTCTGATTTCACTTTACCGTAACAAAAAGAGCGTTAACATTGATGAAATGGATGCTATGAAGCACTAAAAATACTGTAAAAATGCAGCCAGGCTGGCTGAGAATTGAAAAGGCGGCCACCCGCCTGAAAGGACCTGTTCATAAGGTCCCAATCTGGCACGCCGTGCAATAGGGTGTGTTCAAAAAAGGGGATTGTGATAATGATGGAGAATGCATGGATCATACCGCTTTTCCCGCTTTTATCGTTTTTGTTCCTTATTTTATTCGGCAAACGGCTAAAAGAAGCGAGTGCTTATATTGGGATTCTGTTTACCCTGGCATCGCTTGTCTATTCCATATTGGTGCTGGTTGACCGGTTTTCGGCACCAACTTATAAAGCAGAAGGCGTTTGGCTGACTATAGGGGATGTTCAGTTAACAGCGGGTTTTGAAGTTAATCAGTTAAATGCACTGATGCTGGTGATTGTTTCACTTGTCAGTTTCCTGGTACATACGTATTCGAAAGGCTATATGCAGGGGGATGACCGTTTTCCTGTTTTCTATGCCTATTTAGGGTTATTTACATTTGCCATGCTGGGCCTTGTTATCTCGCCTAATCTTCTTCAGACGTATTTCTTCTGGGAGCTTGTCGGACTTGGTTCTTTCCTGCTGATCGGTTTCTATTTTTACAAAGAGGAAGCAAAGGCTGCGGCCAAAAAGGCATTTATCATGACGCGTATCGGAGATGTCGGCCTTTTGATCGGAATGATTCTATTATTCTGGCAGGCTGGCAGCTTTGAGTATGATGAGATTTTTGCAGCAGTTGAAGCGGGTGCCGTTTCAGGCACAATGATTACATTAACAGCGATTCTTATTTTTGTAGGGGCTGTCGGCAAATCAGGCCAGTTCCCGCTGCACACATGGCTTCCTGACGCAATGGAAGGGCCGACGCCAGTCTCCGCATTAATCCATGCAGCGACAATGGTAGCGGCAGGTGTGTATTTAGTGGCGGCGCTATTCCCGCTGTTTGCAGCAAGTGAAACAGCACTGATGACTGTTGCTGTCATTGGGGCCTTCACAGCCATCTTTGCAGCAAGCATCGGCTTGGTTCAGAAGGATATTAAGCGGGTGCTCGCTTATTCAACCGTCAGCCAGCTCGGCTATATGATGCTGGCTCTGGGTTCTGCCGGATATGTAGCCGGCGTGTTCCACTTAATGACGCACGCCTTTTTCAAGGCTTTGCTGTTCCTTGCAGCAGGAAGTGTCATCCATGCCGTTCATACACAGAACATTGAACATATGGGCGGTCTGTGGAAAAAGCTGCGCATAACTGGCCCTCTGTTCCTGATCGGAACACTGGCGATCAGCGGTGTGCCATTATTTTCAGGATTCTTCAGTAAAGATGAAATATTAATCGCTGCCTGGGCACACGGGAACACGGTGCTGTTCTGGCTTGCGGTAATTGCCGCATTCTTTACGGCATTTTATATGTTCCGCCTGTTCTTTATGGTGTTCACTGGTGAAGCAAGAAGTGATATGAAAAATGTTCATGAATCGCCAAGTGTTATGACATTGCCAATGGCAGTGCTTGGGGTTCTGGCTATAGTAGCTGGATATGTGAATACACCATGGTTTGGAACATTTCTAGGAGATTGGCTGGTAGAAGATAACCATGCACTTGGCCATGGCCATATTGAAGGGCCTGCATGGATTATGATTGTTGCAACTGCAGTATCCCTGCTTGGAATTTTCCTTGCCTGGCTAATGTACGGCAAACACTCGCTTTCACGCGATTGGCTGACAAGCAGAATGCCGCTTTCATACCGTGTTTTGTACAATAAATACTATATCGATGAATTCTATTCGCTGACCGTAGTGAATGGGGCGAAATTCATCAGCTCATTCCTGCGCTTCCTGGAAGTATTCCTGGTTGAAGGCCTTGTAAAGAGTGTAACTGGCATCACGTCTGCACTCGGAAAACTTGGTTCAAAATTCCATAACGGCCAAATTCAGACGTATGGAACAGTGGCGTTTGTCGGCCTGGCTATTTTAGTTGTCATCTATGCGTTTACAGGGGGGTACTTAAAATGAACTTAGCTTATTTTCTATCCATTTTAGTTTTCTCCCCGCTGCTTGGTATTTTAGTGTTATCTTTCCTGCCGAGAACGCAGGAATCATTGATCAAGACAGTTGGCTTTCTGTCCACGCTTCCTGCGCTGATATTGGCGCTAATCGCCTATTTTCAATACCGGGCAGGTGCTGGTCTGGAACAGCTGAATGAAAAAGTAAGCTGGATTCAGTTTGGCGATTCCGGCCAGCTTGGAAACCTTTTTTCCATTGATTATGAATTGGGGCTGGATGGATTCTCCCTGATCATGATTGTCCTGACAGCTGTACTTTCTACACTTGCAGCGATTGCTTCTATTCATATTAAAAAAGAATGGAAGGGTTACTTCATGCTGTTTTTGCTGCTTGAAGTCGGCATGCTGGGTGTATTTGCCGCTGAAAACCTGATTCTTTTCTTTATTTTCTTTGAAATCACATTAATTCCGACCTTCTTCCTGATTGGGAAATGGGGTTACTATGAAAAAGAAAATGCGGCATACAGCTTCCTGATCTATAACGGGCTTGGATCTGCTGTTCTGCTGATTGTCATTATGGTACTGTTTGCCCGTACTGGCACAGCCAATATTGATGCTTTGATGGCCGCAATGAACGCGGATAACCCGCAGCTTGTTGCGCCAATCTCTGAAAATATGAAAATGGGCATGCTGATTGCGCTTTTAATTGCATTTGGTGTAAAGCTTCCGATTTTCCCGCTGCACAGCTGGATGGTGCGGGTCCACGTACAAGCTCCGCCATCAATCGTCATGCTGCATGCGGGAGTACTTTTGAAAATAGGGGCATTCGGTTTAATCCGCTTCGGGATGGGAATATTTCCTGAGCAATTCCAAAGCCTTGCTGTATGGCTGGCTGTGCTTGGAGTCGTGAATTTACTGTATGGAGCGTTTCTGGCGTTTGTTCAGACCGATTTTAAAATGGTGCTTGCCTACTCTTCTATTTCCCACATGGGAATCGTTTTAATCGGGTTAGGCGCATTAAATGAGGCAGGAATGCAGGGGGCGATTTTCCAGGTGGTTTCTCACGGTTTAATCGCAGCACTATTATTCTTCCTTGTGGGTGTCTTTTATGAACGCTTTCAAACCTCCAGCATTCAAAATCTCGGTGGTTTGGCAAAAGGGATGCCTATTACGGCAGGCTTCCTTCTTGCAGGGGCAATGGCCTCCCTTGGCCTGCCTGGCATGTCAGGGTTTGTGAGTGAATTTATGGCCTTCCTTGGCCTGTTTAAAGAAATGCCGATTCTCGCTGCGGTCGGTACAATCGGAATCATTATGACAGCTGTTTACCTGCTTCGCGCGGTCCTGGGTATCACATACGGCAAAGCGCATCGGGACTTTGCCGGCATAACGGATATGAAAAAGTTTGAGTTCGTGCCTGTCCTGGTCTTAGTCGGCTTAATTGTCCTGATTGGTGTTTATCCAAGTGTGCTGAGCGAACCGCTGACCTCAACACTTGAAACGATCATGCTTGGGATAGGAGGGTGATGAAGGATGGATCTCGAAACATTATTATCTTATGAATGGGGCATAATGACGCCGGAGTTCATCATCCTTGGTGTTGCGACCGCTCTTTCACTAATGGATTTGTTTATGCCGAAATCCCAAAGCCGGAAAATCCTCGGCTGGGTCGGCTTTGCCGGAATTCTCGCGGCTCTTGTTTCCTTAATGGGCCTTATCGGGCATAGTCCGGAATCCATTTTATTTGATACGTTCAGGCTTGATTCCTTTGCAAAAGCTTTTAAGCTGCTGCTCTTAATCGGATCTGCGATGGTACTGCTGATTGCCATTGGCTATGAGCCGAATGAAGGATTGGAAGAATTCAGGGGGGAATTTTTCTATCTGTTCATGGCTGCATTACTAGGGGCAATGATCATGTCTTCAAGCGGAGATTTAATTACTCTGTTTGTGGGACTTGAGCTTCTTTCCATTTCGTCCTACATTCTCGCAGGCATGAGAAAAAGAAATCTGCATTCAAACGAATCTGCCATGAAATATGTGATCAACGGCAGTATTGCCACAGCGATCACTTTGTTCGGAATGAGTTACGTATACGGTTTAACTGGAACGACGAACTTAAAGGAAATGTCCGGATTTTTGACATCCATCTATAATGAACAGCATATTTACCTGTTAGGCCTTGCATTCTTTATGATCGTGGTGGGACTTTCTTTTAAATTGGCTACAGCGCCGTTCCATATGTGGGCGCCGGATGTGTACCAGGGTGCACCTACACCTGTAACAGCTTTTTTAAGCGTAGTTTCCAAAACAGCCGGATTCATCATTGTTATCCGCATTCTGTTTTCAATCTTTGCGAATGCGCCATCCGGTGATGTACAGGGGCTTCCGATGATCCTGGCTCTTCAGGATTACATTGCCTTCCTGGCAGGAGCCACGATGATTATTGGGAACTTGATTGCGTTAAGACAGCGGAATATCAAGCGTTTGTTTGCCTATTCCAGCATCGCTCAGGCCGGTTACCTGCTGGTTGTGATTGCAAGCATGTCACTATTCATGTTTGATACGCTCTGGTTTTACCTCGGTGCTTACTTATTCATGAACCTTGGCGCTTTCGCGATTATCCAGCAGGTGACACATAAATCGGGATCAGAAGATATCAGCCAATTTGCCGGGCTTTACCGCCGCGCACCGTTCCTGGCCATCGCCATGGCTATCTTCCTGCTGTCACTTGCAGGTATTCCGGGGACAGCCGGGTTTATTGGCAAACTGAATATTTTTATGGGTGCATTAGTGCCAAATGAAGGTCATTATGTACTGGTATCGATTATGATTGCGACCACAGTCGTTTCATACTTCTACTATTTCGGTGTAATGGTGCAAATGTTCTTCAGGCCTGCAGCTGATGCTGATACAGGAAAAGTTAAGATTCCAGCGGCTTTAACAGCTGTTATCGGAATCAGCCTGGCAGCCACCATTCTGTTCGGAATTGCACCAAATATCGCATTTGACTTCCTGCAGGGCAATTTCAATCAGTTTACTGATTTCTTTCAATAAGCGTGTTTAATAATGTAATTTGTTGTTTTCTAAACAAACATAAGTTTTTCCACTGAGTTGATTGGAACGGAGGCCACTTGACTCCTGCGGGAGGAGAGGGAGCGGGAGACCCCACAGGCGAAGCCGAGGAGGCTCCCGTTCCTCCCCGCGGAAAGCAAGTGGCCGCAGTGGAAATCAACGGACAGGATTTTTAAGGGAAAAGGCTTTTTAAAATGGGGGTTTTAAAAAGCTTTTACGAAAAAGGGGACAAAAGGGGTATAAATAAGAGGGGGAAATTTCCCCTTCTTTTTGTTTGCCTTGGTTTAGACTTCGTGTTTATTCGACAATTCGATATAATGGACATACAATCGGCGAAAAAGAAAGAAACTTAATTTTCAAAAAATATCCAGTCATGAAACTTACCTGATAGTATAAACGTCAAATGGTATTGTAGCGCACAGAGCAGGTAAGCGAAGTGGCAATGAATTAAAGGAGGGAAGAAGATGATATCAGGATTTGGGCAGCAGGCACTCATCAGCATTATGTCGCATCTGGTGTTTATTGCGCTGGCCTGGTGGGCGCTTCAGGCATTGCGGTTTGAAACTCTTTTGCGGGCAAATCATGTTTTTCAGGCACGTGTATTGTATGTTCTGCTTTCAATTGTAATTGGATCTTCCGTCAGCAACTTCTTTCTCGACTATCTTTTATGGTCCCAGCAGCTTCCGCTTATACTGCAGAACATCACCTTTTTTTAGGTACTGTATAAGATAGCCATATTTTTTATAAATATAGGTCTTCATACATGTTTTCATTTTGACAATTATTGAGTAAAATCTTTTTGTTGCTAGTTTCCTTGCATACATACTATTTTGTGAAATGGTTTTCAAAGTATGCACTAAAGCGCACAAAGAGCTCCAAATTAACAGTATTTTAACTGCCTTTCAGTTTGTCAAAAAGTGACGACAATTCCCAAGTATGCTCACTCTATCCTTGGTAACAATGGTACTAAGGGGAGGAGTTTACAAATGAAAAAATCATTCAGTACATTATTTATTATTGCCATTATTGGTTTCATGATGATAAACATTGGGAATAAGACGACTGTAGCCAAAGGGGAGCTTGACCTGTTGACGATGGCCTCGGTTTTACAGGGCGAGAATATTTTTATCAAAGATTGGACTTTGCATGCGAGAGAAAAAATGGAAAGCCAAAACCTTCAGGAAGTAAAAGCATTCACCAATGATCTGCAGTCTCAATATCCTGATTGGGAATGGAGCTTTCAAAAAACAGAAAAATCATGGGAAGCAAAAGCTATTATTAAGCAGACAGATGCTCAGTCAGAAACAGTAAAAATTTTATCAACCCCCACAAAAGGTCAAGTTCAGACGTATGTGATTTATGAGGCCAAAGGTCAGGGGTGGAAACAAGAACAGAGCAAACTGGCTGCAGAACTAAATAGTAAGATTTCTGACATTTTTCGAGGAAATGCCACAATTTTCTCTTGTATCCAAGGCGAATTCAATGGTAAGATTAATAAGTCTTTGCCTGATACTGCTAGTCAATTACTGGACGCTTTTAATGCGACAGAAATAGAAGCACTAAAAGAAGACCAATTTATTTCAGCATCAGCAAATTCGCCGCTTTTTGGTGAATCGATTGAGACAAATGGCAATGAAATGAACATGCAGCTTGGATTACGGACAAATGGAATGGGCGCCAAGACAAACATAGTTATTGGCACACCCATCATAATGATTGAATATTAATATAGAGAAATTGGACGCGGAGGGGAATACACTTTGGATAAAATCATCGTCCGCGGCGGAAATAGGTTAAGCGGTTCTGTCAAAGTTGAAGGAGCAAAAAACGCTGTTTTACCGGTTATCGCCGCAACACTGTTAGCAAGTGATGGCAAAAGCGTAATTCGTGATGTCCCAACACTCTCCGATGTATATACTATTAATGAAGTATTACGCTATTTAAACGCCGAAGTGGAGTTTGAAAATAATACAGTAACAGTAAATGCATCTCGAGAGTTGAAGGTAGAAGCACCATTTGAATATGTACGCAAAATGCGTGCTTCAGTTTTAGTCATGGGATCTTTATTAGCAAGAAATGGCCGTGCCCGTGTGGCATTGCCAGGGGGCTGCGCAATTGGTTCCCGCCCGATCGATCAGCATTTAAAAGGCTTTGAAGCGATGGGTGCGAAAGTAAAGGTTGGTAATGGCTTTATTGAAGCGGAAGCACCGGAAGGCCGCTTGCATGGAGCAAAAATATATCTCGATTTCCCTAGCGTTGGTGCTACGGAGAACATTATGATGGCTGCAACATTGGCTAAAGGCACAACGGTTTTGGAAAACGTAGCTAAGGAACCTGAAATTGTGGACCTGGCTAACTTCCTTAATAAAATGGGTGCCAAGGTTAAAGGGGCAGGAACGGGCACGATCCGCATTGAAGGTGTGGACGTACTGTTCGGTGCAGAGCACAACATCATTCCTGACCGCATTGAAGCAGGCACATTCATGGTGGCAGCTGCCATTACAGGCGGAGACGTACTTGTAAAAGGTGCTGTACTTGAGCATTCTGCTTCATTAATCGCCAAAATGGAAGAAATGGGTGTTACCTTCATTGAAGAAGCTGAAGGCATCCGTGTTATGGGTCCAGACAAGTTGAAGGCCGTTGATATTAAAACAATGCCTCATCCTGGATTCCCGACAGACATGCAATCACAAATGATGGCCCTATTGCTTCACGCTCAGGGTACAAGTGTGATTACGGAAACTGTATTCGAAAACCGTTTCATGCATGTGGAGGAATTCCGCCGCATGAACGCCGATATTAAAATTGAAGGCCGTTCCGTGATCATGAACGGACCAAGCAATCTGCAGGGCGCAGAAGTAGCTGCGACAGACCTTCGTGCAGCAGCAGCCTTGATCCTGACTGGATTGGTGGCAGAAGGCGTAACACGCGTGACAGAACTGAAGCATCTTGACCGCGGATATGTGGACTTCCACGAAAAGCTTGCCGGACTGGGAGCAGATATCGAACGTGTGACAGAAGTGGAAGAAACACCTGTTAATAATGGTCTTGTTTCTGACATGAACGCATAAGTAATGCCAATCAAGGCGGCTTCCTTAGAGTCATCAAAATAGTCGCCTTGCGCGCATTTCAAACTGAAACCGCAGAATCGAGCTGTCAGAGGACTGACAAATCGATTCTGCGGTTTTTGCTTTGAAGCAATTATTAATCTATTGTCATATTAGCTTGTCCATAGCCATAAACATGAATTGAGTTCGAATTATTTATTTGCTATGGAGGCTTAAAACATGACAAAATTCAAACCTTTCATCGTACTAGCCGCTCTGTTGTTTGCCGTCACGCTCATCGTTCCCTCCCTGCTTGTGATTCCTTTTACAGAAGGGAATGTCAGCGGGAAGCTTGGTGAGGAGCTTAAAACTGATGCCAAGAAAGAGACGGCGGCAGAAATTCCTCAAGGGCCAGCCATAGAGGTAGGAGTCTACCGCCTTGCACAGAAAAGGGTGGAGACGGTACCGCTTGAAGATTATATTGTCGGAGTGGTAGCATCAGAAATGCCGGCCGAGTTTGAAGAAGAAGCTTTAAAGGCACAGGCATTGGCGGCAAGAACCTTTATCGTGAAACAAATGATGAACAAAGATAGCGTGGAACTTCCTGAAGGGGCATTAGTGTATGATACCGTAACCCACCAGGTTTATAAAAATGAAAGTGAACTGAAGCAAATTTGGGGACCAGATTACAAATGGAAAATTCAAAAGGTTAAAGATGCCGTAAACTCAACAAGGGGCCAGATCCTCACCTTTGACGGCTCGCCGATAACAGCTTCCTTCTTTTCAACAAGCAACGGCTTTACCGAAAATTCCGAAGCCATCTGGCCAAATTCCGTTCCTTATTTAAAGAGTGTAGAAAGCAAATGGGACCTGCAGTCGCCGAAGTTTAACGGCAGAGAGGTATTTTCTGTACAGGATTTTGAAAGGAAATTGGGCGTGAAGCTTCCAAATGACAGCACCATAGGCACAGTGACTGAGCGAACAGCCGGCCAGCGGGTTTCCAAAGTGGATATTAACGGGAAAGTAGTCAGCGGAAAAGACATCAGAGAGAAACTGGGCCTGAAATCAACAGACTTCACCTGGGAACGCAAAGGCGACAATATCATCATCAACACCCAAGGCTATGGCCACGGAGTCGGCATGAGTCAATACGGCGCAAATGGCATGGCAGCTGAAGGAAAGAACTACAAAGAAATCGTTGCTCACTATTATAAAGGAGTGGAAATTGAAGCTTCTGACCAACTGCTGACGAAAGTAACGGCTAAAAAATAAACGAAAGAGCTGGTTCATAGAGAATCAGCTCTTTCGTTTTGCCCTGCCAAAGAAACTAAGAAGCTTACCAAGCCTTTTAAACTTCCCATAAAAAAGAGCCCTGCTGATAAAATACCAGCACACCGCCACACCGGTAATATCCTTAACAGCATCAATCACAGCAGCAGACCGGTACGGTACAAAGGACTGATGGATCTCATCGAGAATTCCGTAAAAGCACGCAATAAGTGCCAAAAGAATATTCACACCCGGCGTCAGCTTAACGGCAGTCATTGCTGCCAGAACCAGAAGAACATATAAAATACCAAACTCAATCAGATGCATAGATTCTTTTATAAATCGGTCCACAGCCAAATCCGGCAGCTCCACCACAGCATCTGCCGGCATGCTGGACAGGATCCAAATCAGCGCCATATACAGGAAAGGCAGCACGCGTATTATCCACTTAACCATTCTTCAGTAACTCCTTTAAAAATATTTTCTCAGATCATGCATAATCCAAAAACGTTTGTCGAAAAATAAGCCCAAAAAATTTTTTTTGAGAAATGTATATAATCCTCTCAATCTGTTCAGACTGATTGCTGAGGTGATGATAAATGAGAGAGGAAGAAAAGAAACGATCTTCTCAAGATTCCAGCTTTAAACGCTTTATGAAAAAGCGGTGGGCATTCCCAGCAATCTACATTGCAAGTGCAGCAATCATTCTAACCGGTGTTCTTTGGTACCAGACTAGCGACAACGCTACAGACACTGACAGCTACGATTACGAAGCCACTGATATTACCGGCAAAAAGTACGACGAGCCAGCATTGGAAGTTAACCGTGCAATGGAAAACTTCGTAATGCCTGTCAAAGACCCAGACTCAGCTGTCATTCAAAAACAATTCTATGACTATGACGGCAAGGCTGAAGAACAGGAAGCTGCTCTAGTATTTTACAATAACACATACCATCCGAACACAGGTATTGATATTGCCACTAAGGATGGGGAAACATTTGATGTCCTTGCTGCATTAAGCGGAAAAGTTACCAAGGTAGAAGAAGATTCACTGTTGGGTAATGTCATTGAAGTGGAGCATGACAAAGGAATTGTAACACAATATCAATCTGTTACAGAGATGAATGTTGAGGTTGGCGACCAGGTAGAACAAGGTGATGTCCTTGCAAAGGCAGGCGAAAGCTTGTTTAATGAAGAAGCAGGCGTACATGTACACTTTGAAATCCGCAAAGACGGAACACCGGTCAATCCGCTTGATTTCTTCAATAAGCCGCTAAGCTCTTTACAAGAGCTGGACACAGCTGACAAAGCAGACGCTGAAGAAAACAGCGGTGCAACTGAAGAAAACGATGAGGCTGCTCCTTCTGAGGACAAGTCCACTGAAGAGTCCGGCAAAACGGAAGATGAAGGTTCTGCTGAAGAATCTGCAGATGAAAATGCCGGAAATACGGAAGAAGACGAGTCTGCTGATACAGAAGAAGACCCAGCTGGAACTTCTGAAGACGAAGGTCAAACTGACGACCAAGTTGAAGAAGACACTGCAACTGAATCAACTGACGCATAATAATAGGGAGTCTGCCGAAATGGCAGGCTCTTTTTTGGTTACTGGCATTACCCGAATTTTGTCGAATAATCATTATTTCGACAATTCAGCCATTATCCTGTATGATATTTCGATAAACGAAGTGTTATATAGGGGGAGAAGACATGAAGAAGCTGCTGTTAACCGGTTTTGAACCTTTTCTTGATTTTCCGATCAATCCTACAGAAAAGATCGTGAATGCATTGGATGGCAAGACGATTGGAGACTATCAAATCATGGGGCATCTGCTGCCGGTGGATTTTAATCTCGCGCCACAGAAAATAGTAGAGGAAGTGGCAGGAAAAAAGCCGGATGCAGTGATTTCTCTCGGGCTGGCTGCCGGGCGGACCGCCATCACTCCTGAGAGAATCGCGATCAATTGCCAGGACGGCGAGCCGGATAATAGCGGAATCGCACCTGAAGACAAACTGATAGAGGAAAATGGCCCCGATGGTTATTTTTCCACCCTGCCGATCCGGCGGATGGTTAATAGACTTAAGGAAGCAGGATATCCTGCAGCCATCTCAAACACAGCGGGGACATATCTATGCAACAACGTTATGTATTCCGTGCTTCACCTGCTGAAATTGACAAACACTGAATTACCGGCGGGTTTTGTACACATTCCGGCATCCCATGCACTGGCGGCTGCCAGCAAAAAAAGCATGGCAAGCTGGTCAGATGCCGATCTGCTGGAGGCAATTACGCTGATCATAACAGAATTGGACTAAGGGGCCGGAATGGCTCTTTTTTTCTTGGCATTTTTCATTATTACTATAGTGTTTTCCTCTAATACCCAAAAGCCTTTGCCAACTATTTTTGCTGAAAAAACCTTATATATCAAAGTCCTTCAAAAATATTTATATTTTTTCCCAGCATGTACTTGACCTGAAAATGATTTTTGTACATAATGAAGTATGAATTTTCTTAAAATTAAATGAAATCAGAAAATGTATCAAGCGCCATCTTGAAGTGTAAACAGAAAGCGGAAAAATGACAACGCTTTCTAAAAGGGGGAAACCGAATTGCTTCCGTTACTGGCTATGATGATCATTACAGGTACCTGCCTTTTTCTTGCTTTAAGGAAGAAAAGGCCAATCTTCCTGGCAGTCCCATTTCTATCAATCTTTGCTTACTTCCTCGTTCAAATCATTCTTGTTCCCGCACCTTTCATGGATACAGTCAAATTTATTTTCAGTTTAAGGTAATGGTTTTGTCCGGGTCCGGATAATGGATCCGGTAAAATAGCAGCGATTCGGCTGCATACATCACGATTAAGGAGTGACTTTGGACCAAATTCATCAGTATTTGAATGCAATTTATTATTTTTATCGGGGGTGGAGTTTTGAAGAAAATCGATAAAAAGGTAGCGGACAGTTATTTCCGCGAAAAGACTCGGAATATGATCATTTATTTTGCTATTGGCTTCCTTGCTTCTTTTGGCGTGGTCTTCTTTGCAGAACCATTAAGCGGCATTACCATTAACGGATTCCCATTCCATTACTTTATGGGCGCACAGGGAGCTGTACTGACGTTTATCATTCTGCTGTTTGTTAATGCAAAAATGGGAGATGCGATCGACCGGAAATATGGAATTGATGAAAACAAAAATGAACAAATCAGTTCAGGGAAAGTTCTTGATCATTAATTAACGAAAAATAAGCGGCTGTTCGAACTTCCGCAATACAGAGAGATAAAAGGGGCGTCATAAAAAAATCGATCGAAAAAAAGGGGGATGTTCTTGGATACACAGTTTTTGGTCTCATTATCTATCATTTTAGCTACATTTGCTTTGTATATTGGCATAGCCATTTACAATAAGGCAAAAGAAACTTCTGAGTTCTATGTTGCCGGCCGCGGAGTGCCGCCGATTTTCAATGGAATGGCAATCGGTGCTGACTGGATGAGTGCCGCTTCCTTTATCGGGATGGCAGGAACGATCATGCTTCTGGGCTATGACGGTCTTGCCTATATTATGGGCTGGACGGGCGGGTATCTGCTCTTAACCTTCCTGCTGGCACCCCAGCTGCGGAAATACGGCCGCTACACGGTTCCTGAATTCATCGGTGACCGCTTTGAAAGCCATACTGCCCGTGTGATTGCAGCCCTTTGTACAATTATCATCAGCTTCACCTATTCGATTGGCCAGCTTTCCGGTTCGGGAGTGGTAATTGGCCGCCTGTTTGAAATTGATGCAAAGCTTGGAACCATGATCGGTGTCGTTCTGATTGCCTTTTATGCTGCATTCGGAGGCATGAAGGGGATTACTTGGACGCAGGTTGCTCAGTATGTCATTTTAATTATCGCTTACTTAATTCCGGTCATTTTCATGGCACTGCAATTAACAGGGAACCCTATGCCATGGATTTCCTACGGTGAACTTGTCGGTAAAATGGGTGAGCTGGACCGCGAACTGGGAATCTCTGAATATTTTGCGCCATTTACCAATGGAACGAAATGGCAGTTCCTTGCCCTTATGTTTACACTCATGGCTGGTACAGCAGGACTTCCGCACGTAATTGTCCGTTTCTATACGGTATCAACGATGAAGGCAGCCCGCTGGTCGGGAGCATGGGCATTGCTGTTCATCGGCTTGCTTTATCTGTCTGCACCTGCATACGCAGCATTCTCCCGTTTCATTTTAATGACACAGGTTGCCGGAAGTAAAATTACGGAGCTGCCAGCCTGGACGAAAACCTGGGTGGATACAGGCAAGCTTCAGGTAGCGGATGGCAATGGCGATGGAGTCCTGCAATGGAAGGAACTCATTATCTCAAATGATATCGTGGTTATGGCGACACCGGAAATTGCCAATCTTGGGATGTTTGTCATCGGTCTGGTGGCAGCAGGGGCAATGGCTGCTGCGTTATCAACGGCCGGAGGATTGATGATTGCAATTTCTTCCGCATTTGCTCACGATATTTTTTACCGGGTGCTAAAACCGAATTCAACTGAAAAAACTCGTCTCTCCGTTGCCCGCTGGTCCATTGTCATCGCCACTCTTTTGGCAGGTGTGATCGCACTTAACCCGCCAGGAGCCATTACGCAAATTGTTGCCTGGGCTTTCGCGCTCGCGACAGGGACATTCTTCCCGGCGCTCGTTCTGGGTGTCTGGTGGAAGCGTTCAAATTCACAGGGGGTTATTGCCGGTCTGCTGGTCGGATTAGGTGTAACCTTGGCGTACATCTTTGCAGCTAAATATGGCGGATTTACAATCCTCGGAATCATTGATACAGGTGCCGGCGTGTTTGGTGCCACAGCGGCATTTGCAGCTAATATCATTGTTTCTCTAATGACAGCCGCTCCTTCGCAAAAAATTCAGGAGGAAGTTATGGATCTTCGCTATCCGGAACAAATGGTCTATAAAGATGGTGAAGTATGGATGAACGATGATGAATCAAAATCTGTATAACCTGTACAATTTGGAGGCTGTGCGGTTTCACCCCTTTTTCCATGGGGTGGAATCTGACACGGCCCTTTCACTTCTAGCCATGTGTGAAGTACGCTGCTACAAAAAGAATGATATGATCCTGAAAAAAAATAAACCGCGTGAAGGCCTTCTGCTCCTTTTAGAAGGTCTTTCAGAGGTATTAGTGAAAAATGACCACAGCGGGCGGGAGGAAGTGCTCGAAGTAGTCCAAACAGGAGAGCTGATTGGATTTTCCAGCCTCGCTGATTTCCTGGGTGTTTCCAAACAAACTTCTGCAGAGCTGGTTGAAGTCAAAGCCTCCAGTGAGGTAAGGGCACTGTTCATTCCGTTTGAAGTGGTGAGAAAAAGATGGGATGATCCTGCAGTTCATGATTACCTGCTGACTCAGGTAGCCCTCAGATTGAAGGATGTATACACATCCCTTGCAGAACAGGTCAAGCTTGCGACAGATTATGGGGAAAACGATGCATTCATGATCAGGGTTCAGGATGTCATGAGCAGTGAGGCAGCCTCAGTCAGCACCGCTGCAACCATTCAGGAAGCTGCCCGGCTCATGCTTAAAAGAAAGATTAGCTCGATCCTTGTTACAGAAAAGGACAGCTTAAAAGGCATTATTACGGAAAGAGACATTGTGGAAGGGGTGGCAGCTGAAGGGGCAGATATTACTGCTCCAGCAAGCACCATTATGACAGCGGGTCCAGTCACGGTATCAAGGTCCGCTTATTATTATGACGCCCTTTCACTGATTCTTTTTAAGGGAATCAAACACCTGCCGGTAATGGAAGGTTCAAAGGTCGCTGGGATTGTGACATTATCAGATTTGCTGAGAAAGAAAAATGAGAATGTGATAAAGACGGTTCAAAAAATCGAAAAAGCCGATCGGGACAGTCTTCCGCAAGTGAAAACCGGCATCTATGAGATAATTGATTCTTTAATAAGAGACCGTGTTCCTATATTAAAAACGCTTGAGATCATTACAAAGCTGTACGATCGCATGAGCGGCAGAATTATAGACCTATCTATTTCTGAACTGAGGGAAAAAGGCTTGCAGCAGCCATGCGAATTTTCTTTCTATCATATGGGCTCGAGCGGCCGTGGAGAGCAGTTCATGCTCACAGATCAGGATCATTTCCTGGTTTATGAAAGCCAATCGGAGAAAGCTGACGATTTTTTTGAAGAGCTTGGGAAAAGGATCACTTCTAACATGGAGAGTGCAGGTTACGCACGGTGCAAAGGTCTCATGATGAGCAGTGAGGAGAAATGGCGGGGGTCGCTTGCGGTATGGGAGGAGCGGCTGCGAACCTGGATGCTTCAATCCACTAATGACAATTTATTGTTAGCGCAAAACTTTTTCTCCTATCGGTTCATTGCGGGGAGTGAAGGGCTGCATGCAAAATTTGAAGCAATGGCTCAGGAGCAAATGAAAAGATCCAGAATTTTTTTATACCGTCTGGCACAGCTTGAAAGGGAACATACCATTCCCACGCTGGATCGGCCGCTCCGGTCCTTATTTAAGCTGCAGCGCAAAAGCATGGATATGAAAAAAGAAGTTTTATTTCCCTATCATCATAGCCTGCAGATACTCTCCCTAATGCATGGGAAACTATCAGGCACACCGCTTGAAAAAATAGATTTTCTGCAGGAAATGCAGGTATTCTCAAAGGAGTTTGCACACGATTTGAGAGGATCTGTAAGCACTATACTTACGTTGTATGTCACCCAGCGCTGGCAGCAGGAACAAAACGGTGCCGCCCCATCTTCCGTTGTCTCATTTTCCAGAATGTCTACCCGAGAAAAAGAAGAATTGATTCTAAGCTTAAAGACATTTAAGGAGCTGCAGAGCCAGGCAATGGCAAGATTCTCATTATAGCTTTAAAAGGAGGCTGGTATGTTTTTTCTCAGAAAAAATGTGTCATGTTCGTTAAAATATGAGAGTATTCCATTATCCACTCCCCTTGAAGATCTGAATTTTATAGTCTTCGATACGGAAACCACTGGATTTCAAGTTTCTGCGGCAGACCGAATCATTGAAATAGGCGCCGTCCCGGTAAAAGGATTTCAAGTGCAGGAAAAGGACCTTTTTCAGACATATGTTAACCCAAAACGACAAATTTCTCGGGAAATAAAAGAACTCACCTCTATTACCGATGAGCTGGTAAAAGATGCCCCGCAGGCCTGGGAAGCTATTCAGAGCTTTTTTGAGTATGTCGAATCAAGGGAGGCGGTATGCCTGATTGGGCATTATGTTAGCTTCGATGCCTTGGCTATTAAAAGTGAATGTAAACGCGAAAAGCTTTCGTTAAAAAGTTTCCTGACCATTGATACGCTGGATCTGATTGGTTTTATCGCTCCGTCCTGCGATATGCGCGACCTTGAGAGGTATGCCATGGCATTCGGCACCCGCATTTATGACCGGCATCGTGCCGCTGGGGATGCTTTGACGACCGCTTATCTATTTGTTGAGCTGCTTTATCAATTTCAGCAGAGGGGCCATAAAACCTGGGGAGAGTTGATTAAAGCAACTGACAGTCAAATGAGATCACTGCATTATTAAGCGTCAGGCATACGTGGTTGGAATGTTGATGAGCGGGTGGGTGATGTGGTTAACGAGGAAAAGCCGGCTGAATCCGGCTTTCCATCCCATTATTGAATATTGATCAGAGCATCGTCCTTGTAAACCACAAGGATTTCACTTCCTGACATTTTTTGATAAGACGTTGCTGTCCCATACGGTACCTTTAGTGTGAAATAATCATCCCCGTTTTTAAATTCCACTGTAAAATTGTCAGCAGCACCTGTGATGACTGCCTTTGTTTTGGTAATATCACCTTGAATGGTCAATTTCTGATTGATGAGGACCATATCTCTTTTTAACTTGTTCAATGTTTTCAGTTCATTGACACTCATACGGTAGCGCTTTGCGATTCCCCAAAGTGTATCGCCCGGCACCACGGTGTAAACGGCTGTCTTAATGGAATCTTCTATATGTCGTTCAATCCGAACCTCCAATTTTTGGCCGGGCTGGATCGTGTCAGCCTTAAGGTTGTTAACCGCTTTTAATTCTTTAACAGTCATATCATGTACTCTTGAGATTTTGTATAAGGTATCTCCTTGCTTCACTTTATAGAATCCTGTTAATGCATGAGTTTCTTTTGCTGAAGCGCTGAAACCGGCTGATGCGATTACTGCCGCAAAAACGGTGCTGGCTGCCGTCATACCTCTTGCTTTCATCTTCTTTCTTTTATTATTTTGAATTCTTTCCTTGCGTGTTTGCATTCTATAGTCATCCTATCCTTTGGAATATTGTGGTGTCATAACCAGTTAAATGAATTGTTTCCCCCAAAAATAGTACGGTGTAAATATGCGCTTCACAATAGGGAGGAGTTCCTGGCTCTTTTCCCTTGTTTCCAAAAATCCATATAGTTCAATGCGCCCTATAATTGCTAGATATATGCAATTATCTGATGTAAATGAAATAGTTTGCGACATCGAAATGAATTAACAGGGAATGAAGAATTTTGTCGAATATGCGGGGAAAGTCCTGAATCTTATCCATGGAACAATTGAAATTAGGAAAGTTGTCACTGGTCTTTAGACTGCTTATTTTTCAAATACCCTAAAGGATTTTTTGAAAACATTTCTTTTTTTGACTTCCAGATGTCCTATTTTCAAAAAATTTAAACAAAACCTTGTCCTTATTGCATTTTTCGTGCATATTCCCTCAACCAAGCTAATAAACTGTTACAAACCTTACAAAGAGAATGTATGAGGTGAGGGATCGTTTTACTAAACTAATGAATATGTTGAGGACATGTTTAATTATCGCAAACTGAAAGCAAGCATTTCAGGCGCATGTATGATTAACTTCAATTAATCAGCAATCCATGCGGAATACAGTTAAAATCCAGACAGAAAGCGAGTCTCATTTCACACTTCTCACATCCAAATTGGGGAGGGCGAGTGGTGTGCACGATTACATCAAAGAGAGAACTATCAAGATTGGAAAGTATATCGTGGAGACGAAAAAAACGGTTCGCGTAATCGCGAAGGAGTTTGGCGTATCCAAAAGTACAGTCCATAAAGACTTGACGGAAAGACTGCCTGAAATCAATCCTGAACTGGCAAACGAAGTAAAGGAAATCCTGGATTATCATAAATCGATCCGCCATTTGCGCGGCGGTGAAGCCACTAAAATGAAGTATAAAAAAGAAGAAATGGAAGAAGAGCCAGTTAAATGAAATGAAATGAAATGAAATGAAATGAAATGAATGGCGCCGATAAGGGCGTCAAAGGCTAAAGACTGCCATTTAAAAAGTGTCACGGCTAATTTTCAAAGCTGTACATGAACCTCAATTGCGGCTCCGGGGGTTAAAAGCTCATAAGCTGTTTCCATAGCCTGAAACCTTGGCTTTGCTCTATGGATTTAAGCCCCTTTTCAAGTCGCCTGCATCCTTTTCCCCATTTCGACAAAAACCCGCAAAAAGTCTCACAAATTCTGTCAAAATGTTACTGCTTTCACAAGGAATGTGATAAAATATAAAATTAGGATAGAACTTGGTTCGTAAAGACTAGGACTCCTAAAGAGACGCCAGGCAAAATCATTTCTTTTATTAAAGAACTGATTTTTTTGCGTGGCCTTAACTGCTGTTGCGAATAATGATTTGATCATCTAACTGAAAAATTAATAAGCGAAGTTCGCTTTAAGAATGCCTAAATAGAGAGAGCCTTCAAAGGTGCGGACAGAAGCTGGCCATGTTGCAAGGAGGAAAAAAAGAAATGTTTGCTAGGGATATTGGGATTGATTTAGGAACAGCCAACGTGCTAATCCACGTTAAAGGCCGAGGTATTGTGCTGAATGAACCATCGGTAGTGGCGATTGACCGAAATACAAACAAGGTGCTGGCCGTAGGAGAAGAAGCACGCCGCATGGTCGGCCGTACGCCGGGGAACATCGTGGCAATCCGGCCGCTAAAAGATGGGGTTATTGCCGACTTTGATGTAACAGAAGCGATGCTGAAGCATTTTATCAACAAACTGAATGTTAAAGGCTTCTTATCGAAGCCGCGCATTCTGATCTGCTGCCCGACAAATGTGACAGGTGTTGAACAGAAAGCGATCAGGGAAGCGGCTGAAAAAAGCGGCGGCAAAAAGATTTACCTCGAAGAAGAGCCAAAAGTTGCGGCCATCGGAGCAGGCATGGACATCTTCCAGCCGAGCGGCAACATGGTTGTCGATATCGGCGGCGGAACAACGGATGTCGCGGTTTTATCAATGGGTGACATTGTGACGTCTTCATCCATAAAAATGGCCGGAGATAAATTTGACAACGAAATTCTTCAATACATCAAAAAAGAGTACAAGCTTTTAATCGGTGAAAGAACAGCTGAAAACATTAAAGTAACGATTGGGACTGTGTTCCCTGGCGGCAAAAACGAAGAAATGGAAATCCGCGGCCGCGATATGGTTTCCGGTCTTCCAAGAACCATTACAGTTCGTTCCGAGGAAGTTCAGGGTGCTTTGGCAGAATCCGTTGATGTCATCGTCCAGGCTGCTAAAAGCGTGCTGGAACGCACACCTCCTGAATTGTCTGCAGACATCATTGACCGCGGGGTAATTTTAACAGGAGGCGGCGCACTTCTTCACGGAATCGACCAGCTTTTGGCGGAAGAGCTGAAAGTTCCTGTCTTAATTGCCGAAAACCCGATGGATTGCGTAGCTGTTGGAACTGGCATCATGCTTGATAATATTGATAAGCTTCCGAAGAAGAAGCTTGTATAACAACGGACCTGCCAATTTGGCGGGTTTTTCTTTTTGGGTCAGCTGAAAGTAAACTTTTTTCCATTTCAGCCGATGAAAAGAAGGTACAGCACTTTTTCAAAATCTGACTTCATTCTTCAAATTTTTAATGTTTATTGTCGGAAAGTTTTTTATAATAGAGCTAGAATAGATTGTTCGGAATAAATAGAGGTGAAACAGATGTTTAGAGGTTTCTACACAGCTGCTTCCGGAATGCTTGCACAGCAGCGGAGAACGGAAGTACTGACAAATAATATGGCGAATGCCAATACACCCGGCTTTAAAGCAGATCAGACGAGCCTGAGGGCTTTTCCGGAGATGCTGCTCAAGCGAATGGGCCAGCAGACCGTGCCGACTGAAAATGGACTAAACCTTCCTTATAATAATGAAGTCGGGAGACTGACTACGGGGGTTTATATGCAGGAGACGCTACCGTCCTTCATGCAGGGAGATATGAAGGAAACAGGCCTCGGTACTGACCTGGCATTGCTGGATCTTAATTTGCCGGTTAATCCGGAAACAGGCTTAAGAGGGACTGTTTTTTATAACGCAGCTGGAAACGACGGCGAACCGCGCTATACGAGGAATGGGAATTTCACCATCGATGCCGGGGGCTATTTGACGACAGCAGGCGGATTATATATTTTAGATGATGCGGGTGAGCGGATTCAGCTCTCCAGTGACCGTTTTACAGTAAGTGAAGATGGTGTGATTACCGGTGAAGCGGGTGAAACAGCCAGACTAGGCATCACTTTTTCCCAAAATCCCGAAAGTCTGAGAAAAGAAGGCGACGGACTTTTTGCAGCGACAGAAGAGAGCATCCTTGAAAATGCCTATAATGCACAGAATGTCCAATTCAAGCTTCAGCAGGGCTATCTGGAGCGTTCCAATGTGGATGCATCCCGTACAATGACGGATATGATGGCAGCCTATCGCTCTTTTGAAGCCAACCAAAAGGTTCTCCAGGCATATGACCGCAGTATGGAGAAAGCCGCAAATGAAATCGGGCGGATCGGGTAATGACCTGCCGCAGACCCGCTAAGGGGGAAAAACAATGAATCGTACGATGATCACGGCAACAAATACCCTGGCCCAGCTGCAGAAACAGATGGATATTGTCAGCCATAATGTGGCCAACATTGATACAGCGGGCTTTAAAAGACGGGAAGCCAATTTCACTGATTTGCTTTTTCAGCAGTTTAATAATCAGCGGAATCTGGCTGCTGAGGCAGGAAGACTGACTCCGGCAGGCATCAGGCAGGGCGTGGGCGCAAAGCTGGCGCAGTCCCAAATCGTCATGCAGCAGGGTTCTTTAAAGAGAACAGACCGGCCGCTCGACTTTGCTTTCACAAAGGAAGGCCAGTATTTCCGTGTGCTGGAGCAGACGGAAGACGGAGCAGCAGTGCGTTTTACCAGAGCGGGCGCTTTTTATTTAACACCGGTTTCGGATAATGAGACCATGCTTGTGACAGCTGACGGACTGCCGGTTCTTGATGAAAATAATAATTCGATTATAATAAATGGACAGGCTAAAAATTTTAAAGTGACCGATACAGGGAGCTTTTTGGCGGAAGCAGCCAATGGTGCCATCCAGGAATTCAATCTTGGAGTGGTCCTGATCAACAAGCCTCAATTCCTGGAGCAAAAAGGTGATAATCTTCTTGGCCTGCCAGATGGAATAGATGGCGAGGGGATTTTTACAGAGCTGAACGGTGCACTCCGCGGACAGATTGGAATGGCCCAGGGTTCCCTTGAACAGTCCAATGTGGATTTGTCCAAGGAAATGACAGAATTGATCAACCTCCAGCGGGCTTATCAGTTTCAGTCCAGATCCGTCTCCATGGCTGATCAAATGATGGGGCTGGTCAATGGAATACGTTAGATAAAAAGGGGAAATAAAATGTCAGTAAACAACAGTAATCAAGAAGCAGTCAAGACGCGTGAACAACTGAAAAATGAACGCAGCAAAGATGAGTCACCGCGTAAAGGGCGGGTTCGCATTCGTCTCATTCCGATCTGGCTTCGGATTATTATTGTCGTGCTTTTAATTTTCCTGAGCGTTACGGCAGGAGCCGCGGTCGGGTATGGTGTCATTGGCGGCGGCGAAATGAAGGATATTTTTTCAAAGTCCACCTGGATGCATATAATTGAACTGGTGGAAAAAGAATAGAAATGAAAAGGAGGGCGGAAAACCCTTCTTTTTTTGTTGGCACTTTGCGTATAATCAATTTTTTAGTAAAATAAATATAAGCTATTAGTATCTGGTACTAAATAATGCATGGGAGCGATACATATGAAATTAAATGTAGAAGAAATCAAAGAAATCATCCCTCACCGATATCCATTCCTGTTCGTGGATTCCATTGAAGAGCTTGAGCCTGGAAAAAGAGCCGTCGGCAAAAAGAATGTAAGTGCCAACGAGGAAGTATTTAATGGACATTTCCCTAATTACAATGTATTCCCGGGATGCCTCACGCTTGAAGCCTGTGCGCAGACAGGTGCTGTGGCGCTGCTGTCACTGGATGAATATAAAGGTAAACTTGCCTTTTTTGCGGGTGTGGAGAAATGCCGCTGGAAACGCCAGGTGCGGCCGGGCGATACACTCATCATGGAGGTCGAATTGCTCTCCGTCCGCAGAGGAATCGGAAAAGGCAAAGCCCGAGCGACCGTTGATGGCGAAGTGGCGATGGAAGCAGAAATTATGTTTGCGATTGAAAGATAAAGCTAAGACAATCCCGTACACAATGTGCGGGATTTTTTCTGTAAAAAAAGATGCAAGTTGTTTCGGTTTTTGGGAAATATAAAGGAAGACCAATGCAGCAGGTCAACAATACATCTATTGAAAGGAGCTTTTACGATGAATAAAAAGCTTTTAACACTTATCGGAGGAACTGCTCTTTCCGCCATGCTACTTGCAGGCTGTGCTACTGACAACCAGGAGCCGCCGCCGGAAGATGATACAATCACTGAGGATAATAATGGTGATGTAAATGATGGCGATATGAACGGTGACAACGGCGATATGACGAATGATCTGAATGAAAACACAGATGACAACGACATCAACACAGATGACGACGGCGACATGATGGAAGACAACAACGAGCCGGGCGAAGACGCTGTAGAAGATAATCTCGATATGCAGGATGAGGATAATAAAGATAAGTAATAGGTAAGAAAAACTCCCGTCATGACTGAGCGGGAGTTTCTTTATTTTCCTTTTTAGCAGTGGCCAGGCGGGGCTTGCTTTGCATCTTAACCTTGAATTCGTCTAGAAGATTGTCGCCGATGTAGCCCTTGGCCAAGAGGTCCTGGAGCAGCAATTCGGCGTAATCATTTTTCGTTCTTTTGAGTGATCCCTCAAAAAGGATGCTGATATGGTTTTCCAGTTCGCTGATAGAGGTAATTTTAGTTTGGAATGCGGCTGGATCGTTTTCTTTTTTGGTTATAACAACTTGGATGGTCAGCTCGTCCTCATCATCAGCGCGCTTTTTGAAGTACTCAAGATAGGATTTATCAATAAATGCCTCCAGAAGCCAGTTGCTCTTCTCATCTTCTTTATTAATAATCAATCCATCATCCAGTTCAATATCAATCAGGCCATTTTCTTCCACCAATTGCAGAGAAACAAGTTTAAATGTTTTCATGGCTAACCTCCATCTCTAAAATAAGTTGTCTATAAAAAATTATAACACAGCCCAAACTGAAAGCGAATTTGACAGTTTGTCGAATTTTCTTTTTATTAATGCTGAAAATCGTATTTTCGAGGCAGTTTTTTGCGGAAAAGGGACGGAAAATTAAATTTTATGGGTATTTTTACCGAAAAAGCACTGTGAAAAACACATTTTCGCTTTTTTACATTTTGGGGAGGTTCCGGCTATGATAAGGCTATCAAAGAGAGGAGATGAAAACCATGATCAATCAAGTGACCCTGGTGGGAAGGCTGACAAAGGACCCTGAGCTGAAAAGGACACAGGAGGGAATTCCGGTAACAAATGTGACACTGGCAGTTAATCGCCAGTACCGGAACCAGCAGGGGGAAATCGATGCAGACTTTGTGCAGTGCACCTTATGGAAGAAAACGGCTGAAAATACATCTCAGTATTGCCGGAAAGGAACCCTGATTGGAGTAACCGGGCGGATCCAGACAAGGCATTATGATAATCAGGAAAAGAAGCGCATTTATGTAACAGAGGTGGTTGCTGAATCCGTCCGCTTTCTTGAACGGAAGAAGACAGAGGACATTCCAGTGACTGTAACCAAGGAGGAGCTTCCGTTTTGAATGAAGTGTCCGAAAGAGAAAAGGCAATGGAATATATGCTCGAAAGCCTCATCAAAATGCTCGGAAAATCAAACCACAGAGTCGATGATCTGAACAAACGGGTACTCCAGCTTGAATCGCTCATCCGTGAAACGGTCATGCAAAACAGCCATCCACAAGAGCAGCAAACACCTAAACGCTTCTCCATCATGAATTGACGGCATCCCCCAACCAGCTGTCCACACATATTCCTTCACTATAGAAAATCAATCTTATCCTCAAAACTTCCCCAAATTGGAACCCGGTACACTTGTGCCGGGTTATTTTTATGGTGACAGGGACCGCTCGAATTTTGTCGAATGACCTAAAATTCCTTCAATGCCTGAATGTTGTTCTTGATCACTCTCACAGCAAGAGCCTTTTTCTTTTCGTTAAAGGTGTATATATCCAGGAGGGCTTTTTTCAGGTCCGGATAATGGCTGATGATCTCCCGGATCATCTCCATGTCCTTATCATCCGGGTTTTCTTTTAAAACGGACTTGTCTGCTGTGTAGGAGGACTGGCTCGCCAATTCATCAGTCAATAAGGTCTTGTCCACTTTATATACTTCTGCCATTTGTACGAGGGTTTGGTAAGTGGGGGTGACCTTGCCTGTCTCGTATTTGCTGATGGTTGAGCGATCCACTTTCAGCATTTTCTGCCGCAAAATCCTGAGTCCACTTTCGATCCGTTCTTAACTTTCTCAGTATTTCAGGTAAAGACATCCTTTTCACCGCCATTTGCTTTCTTTCTTTTAACTTAGCGGGAATAATGTGTAAAAAGGCTGTTTGTGAACGGTGGTCACACTAATGAATGTGATTAATATTCACAAATAATAAATACTGCTGAATAGGCATTAAGAACCAGGGAGGATATTCACAGAATATGTCGAATATATTTTTTGAAAATAATAAAAAGGAGGTTTGATTTAGTGGAAAAAGGAGATGAAACCGGGTACCTGTATTTTCAGACAGAAAATAAAAGTCTAAATACCGATCATCAGCCAAGCTTCTTTGATGCGCTTCAGCTGATTAAGCTCCAGAATAATAAATCCTATCAAAGAATTCCTCTTAGAAGCCATACTTCACTTATGTTCAACGATACGGAACGAACTCTTCACTACAAGTTTAACTTCTTATTAAGCCAAGTGGCAATTAACTCCGGGGACAAGAAACCTACATACCAGCAGCTATCCTGTTTTATTATAAAAGAAGGCAGCAAAGTCACGTTTCTGACGCAAAAACCTAATAAGCCGGAATATGCAAAAATTAAAGAACAGCCTTCAAGCCTTTATGCATATCAAGGACTTGAAGACTGAATCAATTTTATGTCAGGTGAACCAGGTCCCGCAGCTCATCTGTTGAAAGCTCGGTAATCCAGTTCTCGCTTGTAATGATCTGGTCATTAAGGGACTGCTTTTTTTCAAGCATAGCATCTATTTTTTCCTCGAGTGTGCCGGTGGCAATCATTTTATGCACATGAACAAAGCGATTTTGCCCAATCCGGTAGGCGCGGTCAGTTGCCTGATTTTCCACGGCAGGATTCCACCAGCGGTCATAATGGATAACATGGTTTGCTGCCGTCAGATTCAAACCGGTTCCGCCGGCTTTAAGCGACAGCAGGAATACCGGGAATTCATGATTTTGAAAACGGCTGATCATAGAATCCCGTTCCTGCTTCGGCACGCTTCCGTTTAAAAACGGCACGTCGAATCCGAATTGTTTTTTCAGCAGGCGGGCGATCATATTCCCCATTTCGATATATTGGGTAAAAATCAGGCAGCTTTCGCCCTGTTCATGAACAGCGCCGACGAGTTCGCTTAATTTTTCAAGCTTTACAGAACGCTCAAGGACATGCTTAGGCTTCTCTTCTTTTAAATAAAGGGCCGGATGGTTGCACAGTTGCTTTAAGCGGCTTAATAACTGCAGAATCAGGCCTTTACGCTCAAACCCGGAAAGCTTTTCGATCTGTGCGAATGTATCCTGGACAAGCTGCTCATATAGGGAAGCCTGTTCAGCAGTCAGCGGACAATACTCCTTCTGCTCAAGCTTATCAGGCAGGTTCAGGGCCACATCTTCATCCTTCTTCGTGCGGCGGAGCAGGAAGGGGCGGATATAGGCCTGCAGCTGCTTAACTTTGTTTTTGTCGTCATCCTTTTCAATCGGCAGAACATAGCGCTTCTGGAACTGTCCGAGACTGCCGAGATAGCCGTGGTTCGTAAAGTCAAAAATGGACCAGAGTTCGGTCAAGCGGTTTTCCATCGGCGTGCCGGTGAGGGCAATATGGTGCTTGCCCTTTAACTTCCGGACAGCCCTCGATTGTTTTGTCTGGGCATTTTTAATATTTTGGGCTTCATCAATCGAAATGGAGCTCCACTCGATTGCTTCAAAATCCTCCAGATCCATATGGGTTAGTCCGTAGGAGGTCAGCACAATATCAAACTCCATTACTTTTTCAGAAAAGCTTTCTCCCTTCAGGCGGTTGGATCCGTAGTGGAGATATACGCTCATGCCAGGAGCAAAGCGCTCGATTTCCTTTTGCCAGTTGCCGAGGACTGATGTAGGGCAGACGATGAGAGATGGGCCGCTGTCTTCATCCTTTTTTACTTTTAAAAGATAGGAGATCAGCTGTATCGTTTTTCCAAGTCCCATATCATCTGCCAAAATGGCGCCGAATCCATATCGGCGCAAAAACAGCAGCCAGCTCATCCCAAGCTTCTGGTATGGGCGGAGATCACCTTTGAAGCTTGCCGGGACCTCTTCAAGCGGAAGGTTTTTAATATCGCGGAGCTGCTTCACCATCTGTTTCCATTGGCGGTTAAGCTCGATCTGAATCCGGGCAAATGTTTTAGGATTATCCAGATCATCTTCCTGCGGGCTTCCGTCAGCCATAAGCTCCTGCTCAATCAAATCGCGGACATGCAAACCTTCTTTTTCCGCTTTCTTCATTAAATCCTGGATATGGCGGACGAAGTGGGGGTCCAGCTTAATCCAGCGGCCGCGAACGTATACGAGCCGTCTTTTTTCCTCTACCATGCCCCGGAATTCTTCCTCTGTTAAGTCGACGCCATTCATGCTGAAGCGCCAATCATAATCAAGCATGGACTGAAGCCCGACAAACGAAGGGCGGTGGCTGCCGGTTCCTTTCACTTTTGCTTTTACCTTGAGGCTTGCGTTCTTCATTGCCTGCCACCAGGATGGAAGCAGAATTTCCACGCCAAGTGCCAGCATGGTTTCGCTTGCCTCTGTCAGAAAAGTCCAGGCTTCATCTTCCGTCAGCATAGTCGAAATCTCGCCGGGCTTGCCTTCAAGCCATGGGAAAAGCTCCAGCCAGCGCTGGATCTCTTTTTCAATTGAATCTTCATAAGCATGCCATTCGTGCGGATAATTCGAATAGTCCTTGTAATCGGTAAACACATCAGGATTCTTTTTATCGCGCAGAAAGATCGTCAAATCCCAGCTGGTATCGATATCCCCGGGCTCTTCCAGCTTAAGTCCGATCGAGAAAGGAGCTTCATTTGCTTTGACTCCGATCCATTCCTGCCAGCTTTCTTCGTCAAAATAAGCTGCAAGGTCGCGTGGTGAGAGATGCTCACTCCGCAATGCTTCTAGCTTTTCACCGAACTGAGCTTTCGCTTCCTGGTTTTGATTCATAAAGCCATCAAGGGAGCGGTGAAATAAATCCCCTATAAATTCCCTGACTGGAGAGTCTTCTACTGTCTGCTCCCAAAAGTTTGTGCCGAATTCGGCGATCACACTTTCCGGCAGTGCCCAGCGGAATGTACCTTGTTCCCAGGCTGCAAAATCCGGCATCCATTCCTGGTCCACGATCGAATCATAAAGAGCATGAGAGGAGGCCAGCAGAATCTCGGCCGTTTCATCCCAGCTCCAATCAATCAAGCGGTTGAATTGCTCTGCCGCAAACAGGGTGACAATCTGCCATCCGCTTACAGAGATCCCTTTAATGCCGTCTGCCTCTGCAGCATCAAGCATGGTTCCGAAAAAGCTTTCCCTGTGATGGTTAAAAAGGAGAGGCTGCCATTCCTTCGGAGAAAGCAGGCGTCCCTCTTCATTAACCGCAAAAATCAGGTAGCGGTCATTGTTTATTGGTTTCACTTTCACATGAAGAAATCTCGTTTTAAGCATCGATTAGCTTACCCCTTTTGCATTCTTCCTGAAAGGCGCGGAGACGTTTCGTTTTTTCGAGCAGCAATTCAAGAAAAAGCTGCCAGTCCTCCTGGCGTTTCAGCTTGTTGTACAGCGTCCGAAGCTTTTTCATCTTCCGGACGGCCTCGCGGTAATGATCTCTGTTTTTCATATTAATATGGCCAGTGATGGACTGATGATAAAGCGGGAGGAGGATGGAGGGCTCCTTTTTGCTGATTTCCCTGATCCGGTCCTTGCCAAGAGAATCAAGATCAAAGCCGATAAACGCCTGCAGGTCCGCCCACTTTATAAATTCTCCTTTTTCAAAAAGCAAATATTCATAGTCACTGTAGCTGTAAGGAAGCGTCTCCATCAAGGCTTTCTCGTACAAATCCATTTTGCTGTTCTCCAGGCAATAAGGAGAAATCGCCTTGACGGACATCCGGGTAAAATCCATGCAGGCGTAATAGTCATCAATTTCTTTCAGATAATCACGTGATTTATGGATAAATGCTTCTGCATACGGGCCCATCCGATTCCAGTCCTTGTTGGCTGAAAAGTAATCGAGCCAGTAAAGCATATAAGGTGTCATTAATTCATTCGGCACATTTAAAAGACTGAGTGCCTTTTCATCATTGCGTTCAAGAATCTGAAGATGCACATAACCTGCCACTGACGGCATGTTTGCCTCTTCTTTGACGAAGGATTCCAGCCTTTCGATCTCTGCTTCACGCCATTCCTTCTTTTTGAAAAAATGCGTCCATAGCAGCCGGTATAAATGAGTTCGTTCATACTCCATCCCAAAAGAACCGGTGATCAGTCCGGCAGAATCATCCTTCAGCTTTTCGATAAATTGATCGAACGCGAAGGGGAGGGAGTGCACCGACAATTTATTCATGATCTCCACGGAATCCTCCATCAGGGACTGATAGAGGTGGCGATAATAGCGGTCAATCAATTCCTCGCCATGGCCGTACTTACTGCTCAGCACCATCAGCTTTTTAAAAGAAAAAACATAGCCGATCAGAAGGTAGAGAAGCTTCCATTCCTGCTCTACCGGTGCTCCGGCTTTCATGCGGCGCAGATACACATGGAAAAGCTCAGGCAGGACATAAGGACGGGGTTCTCCCTGTTTTTCCATTAGCTCGGTAAAGCTTTCGTCGAATGAAGCAACCCAGCGATCATAATCCGCCTTCATCTGGCCGGAGGATTTCAAAAGATCCTTCGCTTTTTGAAGCCCCCAATTCTTGGCGGTCTGCTTTTCCTTGATCGGCTTCCGCCATTCTTCAATCCACATGGACACACTTCTGGCTTTAGAAAGAAGCTGCAGAAAGACCGCAGTCTGATGGCGGCAAAAACCTTCGGCCGGACATGAACACTCACTCAAATGAATGAACTCAAGATCCAGTTCTACCTTTGCGGGAGTCACATCCTGTACGGTCGCCAACACCTTATCACCTTCAAAGCGCAGCTGATACACAAGCCCCTGCCGAAAAAGCATCAGCCCTTTCTGCACCAGGCGCGCATCCTCCTCATTCTCAGCCCGCAGCAGCCCCTTCAGCTCATTCGCGGCAAACTCCAAAGGCTCCAAAAACCGCTCCGGAATCATGTTCATACCTCCTTATTGGTGACAGGCACCACCCGAATTTTGTCGAATCTATTTAGAACAAGGCTCCCGTAAAAGGGATTAATCGGCCCTGTAAAGTCCATTCCTTTATTATAACATTTAGGACAGCTGGAATGAAGGTGCGTGCTGTTTCAAAAAAAAGTTGAGAGAAGTTCTTAATGGGGATCGAGCGGGAAAAATTTTCGATTCCTGTGAAAGGAAATGGTATGATGAATTTAACGCTTTAATGGAACAGGGTGAAAAAATGACTGCCGTACAAGCTCGACAAGAGGAATCAACTAAATATTCGCTGCAGGATGCAGGCTTCAAAAAAATTATGATTGCGATGACGAGTGCCTCCATTTTAGTATTCGCTAATTTATACTTTGTGCAGCCGATTATGCCGCTGCTGGCAGATTCATTTGACATCACATCTGCGGCAGCCGGTTTATCACTGTCTGCTGCTGTAGTTTCCATGATTTTCGGATTGTTATTCTTCGGATTTCTGTCTGATCGAATCGGGCGGGTTTCCATTATGAATTTCACACTTGTCTGCACCATGATTCCGCTGGTGCTATTGCCGATTGCGCCTAATTTTGAAACCTTTCTGGTACTGCGCTTCCTGCAGGGCTTTTGTATAGCGGGACTGCCTGCAGCAGCCATCGCCTATTTAGGAGAGGAGCTGGATCCCAGGAGCATCAGCCTCGGCATCACCATGTATATTGCAGTCAATGCCATTGGCGGAATGGCCGGCCGCATCTTCGTTGGATACATTGCAGATATGGCCAGCTGGCAGACTTCTGTTTACTTTCTATTTGGATGTTCCATTTTGCTATTCATCATTTATTTTATAACTCTGCCAAAATCTCATTATTTTAGTCCCAGTAAAAGATCTGTACAAAAAGACTTGTCAGGCATGGGCTCACATCTGAAAAATACGAAGCTTTTCCCTGCGTTTGCAATGGGGATCCTCCTCCAGTTCTCGTTTACAGGAGTATGGACATACCTGCCTTTTTATCTCGAACAGGAACCTTTTAATCTCTCTGTAAAAAATATTTCTTTTACCTACCTGGCGTACAGCTTTGGTATAGCTGGCTCCATTCTGGGCGGAAGACTATCCTCTTATTTCAGACAAACCACACTGGTTTCGGTTGGAACCGTCATTTTAATAGGAGGGACCTTGCTTACCAATATGCACTCCTTGTCGGTAATTGTAATAGGTCTATGCCTGACCTGCCTGGGGTTTTTTGTGGCGCATTCACTAATGGCGGCTATTGTAAATGAGCGCGCTGCCCATCACAAAGCCGGTGCCTCGAGCATCTATCTCGTAAGCTATTACCTTGGAGTCGCAACCGGTGGGACGCTTGCCGGTCTGGTATGGCAGACCGGAGGCTGGACGGGGATTACCGTGGTTTCCTTTGGACTGCTCCCGGTGGTGGTGTGGCTGATGGCGGGAAGCCGGAAGGTTCATCGCTGATATGATGGTGTATATGAAGGGACGAGCCGGGATTAATCTTGGGTAACTTCGGACACAAAAAGCAGGAGAGAGTCAGTTAGAGTCAGAAGCCGGTGTAACTTCGGACACAGAAAGCAGGAGAGGGTCAGTTAGAGTCAGAAGTTGGGGTAACTTCGGACACAGAAAGCAGGAGAGAGTCAGTTAGAGTCAGAAGCTGGTGTAACTTCGGACACAAAAAGCGGGAAAGGGTCAGTTAGAGTCAGAAGCCGGTGTAACTTCGGACACAAAAAGCAGGAGAGAGTCAGTTAGAGTCAGAAGCCGGTGTAACTTCGGACACAAAATGCAGGAAAGCGCCAGTTACAGTCCGAACCCGGGGGCAGCCTTCGCCGAGAGCGGTCTAATTTGGCCTCCGGCACTAACCCGAAGCAAGAAAAAACTGCTTATTAACCAAAAAACTCTTAAAAGCCCCAATCTAAAATGACTGGGGCAGCATATTTAGATGATATTTTATCTAAAACTGCAACTAGATGCATTCATATATAACGTTATGTGCGGATAGCCTCAATTTCTGTGCGGATAAGACTTTTTCTGTGCGAAAAAATTTATCTCAATTTCAGAACTCATCCCCGCTTCGAATAACCACCCTAACGAGGATCCCGTTCATGCCCTGTTTTCAAATCAACGACCTTAACAGGGTTCGCCGGTGCATCAACCGTTTTGCTCGCAGGGGCCGCTTCACCGTTTTCCACCCAGTCAACTAGCAGGTCAAATGATTGATGAGCATAAGGCAGCAGTGGCTGTAGTTCCTGATCCGGATCGGTGCCCGGGTTCCAGACCAGGCTGTCAACATGGTTGCCGTTCTCGATCGTGTACATACGGTGCAAATCCTGCTTTCCGGCTTTCTTAACCAGCTTCTCATATCCCTTGGCATGGATTTCCGGGAATATCAGCGAGTCCAGTGACCCCGTGAAGGAGATCAGCGGCACATCAATATCTCCGGTATTGGCCACCGCCTTAATATTTTCCTTCACTTCCTTCGGCCGGGTCACATACTTATAATCTTCAAAAATAGGATCATAAGATCGGTCTCTCACGCCATTAACGAAGTTCAGGTAATTGCTCCATTCCGTCCGGCCGGGTGCTTCCGGATCGAAATGGTCCCGATAGATATTCAGCGAGACAAACCAGTATACCTGATCATGGTAAGCCCACAGTTTTTCAGACCCTTTTGGCAAGCCTGCTTTGTATAGCTCTTTAACCGCTTTTTGCTGTTCTTTGCCGCTTCCATACAAAGCTTCCTCCGCATGATTCACAACAGTGGTCAGGGAACTGATTAAATTTTCTTTTTTCTCCGTCCATAATACGCCTTCCCAGTCGACTCCTCCATCAAAAAGACGGGGTTCGCCGGTTTTCTCCGGATCGTCATTTTCAAGAGCATAGCGCACGACGTAGCCGCCATTGGAAATTCCCATTGCATATGTAGGAATCTTATGCTGTGCGGATACTAAATCACTCGCAGGATCAGAAGAGTCTGCCGGATCGATCAGCCCATCCGTATGTGAGCTGGCTAAGTACTGCTGTGCGGCTTTCGTAACCTGGCGGAACCGCTGATGCCATTCCGCGACACTATCATCCTCACCGGCTAGCGCATTCTTTACTTTTGCCAATGGATCAGCTGGATCAGCCTCGCCCTGGGTGCCTTTATCGATCGCTGCAAAAGCATATCCTTTTTCCAGTACATAATCGCTGAAAAGCAGATCGGTCGACGTTTCATTTCTTGTCGCGGGTATTCCCGAAACTACCAGCCGGCCATTCCAGTGGTCCGGAACCCTGATGACAAACTGGGCATCTTCAAAAATACCATTTATCTGAGTTCCTGTTACAGAAGCAGGCTTGTACATTTGGTGCCATCCGGTTCCTTCCGCTGCATTTCCCCATAGATAAGGAGCCAGGCCAATATTGCCGTAAAGGGTTGCCTGCTGATATTGCAGGGGATTCTTAGTAGTGAGCCAGTTGTTGCCGGAGCCGTCAAAGTATTGTTCTGTTACCGTGTGCGCACCAGGTATGATCGCCTGGTTTTCCACAGCTGTTTTCTCCGCAAAACTACTTTCCGGAAAAAGTAAAAAACTTAAAGCAGAGGCCAAAGATAACGCAATCAGTTTACTTTTCAGATAAATCCATCCCTTCCTCATCATCTCTTACAGTTCTATTCTACTTTTACTAATTATGGGAATCATGGGCCTTAATGATTAATTATTTGAATTTTCAGCATAAAGAAGAGCAGAGCATTCAAAATTGTGATGCCAAACCGATACTAGTACTATAGACATATAGTAGAACAAGTTGGAAGCAATGAGAATTCAAGGGAAATTTGGGCGCTTGAATGAATTCGAGCTAGTAGCGCAACCGGCCAGCACTTACAAGGAATCACTTGCTTGTAAGGATATGTTCTGACAAACTTTTTTGAAAAGAGGAAGAGCATGCTTACAACGTATCAGCCTAATCATGTTAAAAGCACACAGGTTCTTGAAAAAGAAGCTGTTTTGGCTGCAATTGAAAATTCTCTGGCGATGATTGAATTTGATGGGAACGGGAAAGTGCTCTGGGCAAATGAGAATTTTGCCAAAACCGTGAAATATCGGGCAGAAGAGATGCCAAATATGCTGCATAAGCAATTTTGTACCCCTGAGTTTGCGGCCAGTAGGGGATATCAGGAGCTTTGGAGAAATCTGCGCAATGGCAAAAGCTTTCAGGAAAAAATCCAGCGTGTGACCAAACAAGGAGACCTCATTTGGCTCGAAGCAACATACACACCCGTTTTCGGGAGTGATGGCAAGGTCGCCGGTGTCGTGAAGATTGCTACTGATATAACGGAGCGGGAAACGAATACAGCACAGGTGGCATACCAGCTTCAGGAAATGTCAGAAGCCCTTAGTGAAAAAGCAAAAGCTGGAATTGAGAGAAGTGAAGAGGCTGCTCAGGCAATAGGCAAGCTTGTTCATGAATCCAAAGGAAACCTGGAAATCCTCCATTCTCTCAAATCACAGGCACAATCCATCGGCAGCATCGTAAAAACGATCCGGGAAATAGCGGCGCAAACCAACCTGCTCGCCTTAAATGCAGCCATAGAAGCCGCGCGTGCAGGCGAGCATGGCAGAGGCTTCAACGTCGTTGCCGGAGAAGTGCGGAAGCTCGCAAACCGGGTGCAGGACTCCATTCAGGAAGTCAACGCCCATATTGAAGGAATATCAAGTGAAATCAACAAAATCAGTGACGCCACCCTGCAATCACAGTCCGGCATCTCTGAAAATCAGGTTCTTAATGAACAGGCGGTATCCGCATTTAAAGATATCGGGGAAGCAGCAAGAAAGCTGGATGAGCAGGCGAGGGGATTTAAGAGTATTTTATAGGACAACGTATAAAACGTTAGGATGGGGCGGCTTTTATAGCAGCTCTTTTTTTGTTGATAGGAAAAATGGATGGCGGCGGAGAAATTCTATAGTATGCAGCAAGTTAAATGAAAAAGAGGTATCCATATGCCATTTTATTTTGAAGGGAATGTCTATATCCGCAGTGATGAAACCGGAGAGAAGGTAATCTTTGAAGATCCGGCCGCTATAAATGAGAGTGTGGAATATATCAATAAACATAACATTAAACATGTGGGTGTGTCAGATTTTGATTTTCCCGATGTTTGTTTTTTGAATGAATGCCCGGGTATTGAACATTTGGATGTTTTGAATTCTTTTATAAAAGACCTGAGCGGCATCTATAGCTTAAAGAACCTAAGAATCCTATCGATAAATGAAACAACCACTAAAAATGTTTTTAAAATAGGAGAGCTTAAGAATCTGCAAGAAGTATACGGGCAACTGCCGCGTAAAACGGCGGGACTGAATGAATTGAGTAAGCTAACCAGAGCCCAGCTGTGGAGCTATAAGCCGAAAGCCAGGAATCTCACTGAATTTAGTGGGTTAAAAAGCTTAAAAGAGCTTATTTTAACACAATCAAATATTGTCACACTTGAAGGAATCCAAGAGATAATGAGCCTGCAAATGCTTCAGTTGAATTATCTTAGGAGTTTAAAAGATGTTAGTGCGCTTCGCAAAGTGAAGGCTCCGCTGATTGATGTGGAGTTTGAGAGCTGCAAGGGGGTTGAAGATTTTTCGTCTATTGGTGAATTGATGCATTTGGAACAATTAAAGCTGATTAATTGTGGAGATATACCTTCGATTCGCTTTGCTGAAAATCTGCCTAAGCTGAAGGCTTTTATTTTTCCTGATACGCATGTACAAGATGGCGATCTCTCTGTGTGTGAAAATATTGAGGAAGTGCATTACACCAAGCAGAAAATTAAGAATAGGGATCCGGAAAAGGATAAGAAAATTGGGGATTTGATTCAGCCTACAATAGAGTGGGAAAAGAGACTGGCAGATGGTGATGATCTGTTCACGAAAGAAAATATCAGAGCTGCCAATAAGGCTCTTGATTCGTTTTTGAAAAATCTGACACAAGATAGCGGATTGTCGGAAAAAGACATCAAAAAATACGTAAAACAAGTGACTCTAAAGCTGAACAAGCTAAATGAAAAGTATGATTACTTTATCGAGACACTTGAAAGAGAAGAGCTCTGTGACTACATTATGGAAGCTGCAGGAATAGCGGGTTTGGAGTTTGACGGGGACATCACAGAGGAATGGAGGGAATGGTAATAGCTATTTGTAATAGGAGGGTTTAATCATGGAGATCCCAGAAGAAGCTGACCTAATATCGGTGTTTGAATCATTGCCGGGGAGAAAAGATGAGACGGAGAATTTTTATTATGACACTTCATCCTTTATTTTAGAAAATGAAAATGAAGTGATGGAGGTCAGGCTATCTCCTTTTTACGATGAATTTATAATAGATGTAAAAGAAAAAAACTCTAATGAAGTTCTTTCCTATATGAAGCTGCTCTCTGTAAGGAAAATAGAAATTGCCGCGGATGAAAAGGAATATGCGATCATTCGATTGTTTCATGGTGAATCAGATTTATATGAAAACATTATAGAAATAACGTTAAGGCCCAAGTTTAAGCTGATTTTTAAAGAGCAGTATCGATGAGTTGACCCGCGTTTCTAAAGAATAATGAGAGTAGCTGATGGTATGAGAATTCAAGATAAAGACTTTACCCCGCAGTTAAAAACGAAGATTGAAGACATTGAACAGAAACTCAAAGAACAGGCTGAAAGACTCCAAAAAGAGCATAAAACTGCTTTTACAAAGAAAGGCCTCAAACTCGAATCTGCCTTTGACCAAGAGGGCAGTGATGTCTTTCAGCCTGGATACAGTTCCTCCATTTCAGTAGGATTTACTGACAAGAACGGTGACCTCATAGACTTAAAGATTATTAAAATTTGGGAATGCGAACGCATACTTTTAGGCATGCCAGTCTTAAGTAAATTCCCTGGTTCCAAAGTGGCCGGAGAGCTCCTGGATGAATCGCCGGAAGAAATAAGAATAGAATTAAAGGAATATATGGATGAAATTTTAACAGAAGTGACTAATTAATTGGATGGAATAGAATCAGGAGGATAAACAATATGACTAACTTATCTTTAAAGCTGCCGAAGGAATTTGAAAAATATCGGACCGAATTAGAAAAAACAGCAAAACCGTTTGTCAGCATCCAAGCAGAAAGAGGGGAGACCACCCTTTTTGAAAGCAAGTTCGGAGGACATCCCTACCTTCCAAAGTTGAGCGATTACCCAAAGGATGAGCAGGGGAATTATATGAATCTATTTGCACAGATAAATTTCGAAGAAGTTCCCCGCATTGAGCTGATGCCTGAAGGCGGGATTCTTCAATTCTATCTCTCACCGGTTGATGATATGTATGGGCTTGATTTTGATAACCCGACTGCTCAAAGAAACTTCCGGGTTATTTATCATCCAAATATCGTAAAAGATGAAGCAGACCTGGTGACTGACTTTTCATATATACCTGATTTAAGTAATGAATATGATCCGATAGTCCAGGAAGCTAAGATGAGTTTCCAGCTTAAGATCGCTCCTGTACCTGCTGATGACTTCCGTTTTGAGGACATGGTCAATATTGACTTATTCGAATCCATCGATCATCCGGACTATGAGGATTTACATGAGCTCTACTTTGAGGAGTTAGGTGCAGAGGGCCATAAAATAGGCGGTTATCCTTACTTCACCCAGCAGGATCCGAGAGAAAAAAATGACCCAACAGGAGAATATACCATTTTACTATTCCAAGCGGATACGGACGATGATATTGACTTAATGTTCGGGGACAGCGGTGTTGCCAACTTCTTTATAAAAGAAGAAGATTTAAAAAGCAGGAATTTCACCAATGTCCTTTATAATTGGGATTGCTGTTAGATATTGAGTTCTTTCAATCAAGTTAGGTTGAGGGGGGATTTAGGTGGAATTAAAAGAGATTATTCTTCACGATGCAACCAATAGACAAAAAAAGAATGAAGTAGGCTTTAATCTCCAGACGAATGTTTTTTCACTGATAGTAAGCCGTTACTTGCATGGAGTATTAACCGATGAAGTGGAATCTTTGATGGTTTACTGTTTGGCAGGAATAAATGAAACCATCGTTGACTCCTATACAATCGAGAATGGTTTAACCATCAAGATCCCATATAACCCAAAGGAATTTTTGGATTTAAGTGATCCAGAAGAAAAATATATTGAGTATTGCAGAGTATTCAATGAGTTTATTTCTCCTGTTTTTCGAGAAAAGAGCTGGAATTATACTCCGGTTAAGGATGCTCTTGAAAAAATTAAAGAACACAAGTATTCGGTAGAGTTTTTATTAAAAGGCACTCCCAAAAAGAGCCCGGATAAAGAACACACTGCCTATGTAGTCGGAGTCCATACGGTTGCTTCATTTAAACTGATGGCCAAAATTTATCATAAAAGCGGCCTGATGGTTAAGGAAGAAGTTCTTGTTGAAGAGGTGCCAAGCCATGTCGTTTATAGAAGATTTTTAGGGAAACCGGAGTGGGTGGATAACTGGACCTTTCAACTAGCTTCAAAAACAAGTCAGTGGGTTGGGGTCATTACATTATAGGAAGGGGATGGAATGTGAACTGGTTTAGGGGAAGAAAAATGGTTTCTTTGGATAAAAAAGATAAGGAATTTGCTGAAGCAGCTTTAAAGCAGATCTTTGTAAAAGGAATGGTCATCAGAATAAAATCTGATGGGCCAGATTCTTTCTATCTCTATTTCTCTTTGAAACTTCCGCCCAATCAATCCCAACCCTGGCTTCATATTGAGGATCCTAAATGGACAGTTTTTGACCAGGCGGTGAACTTTCATGAAAAGACAATAACAATTAAAGAGAATACTATGTCTCTAGATAGTCTTTTAAATGAGGAAGTTGTGGATATTTGGTTAGGTGAAAATATGCCGCATTTGTATTTAGCTTTTCAATCAGGAAAAATATTATCTGTGAACGGATCTCATGAAATGTATGAGTGCTGGCAGGCTGGCGATGGCTGCCGTCAAGGCGGGGAGGAATGGTTAATTGCAGCTGTTCCGGGTAACCGTATTGCTTATTGGACACCTTAGTCACATAAGCAGAAATAAAAAAAAGAATATTTTATAGACTAAATAAACAAACAAATGAGAAAACTTTAGCTTGAATTACTTAAATAAAAACGCTACACTCATAATATACAGTTTTTCGTATATTGATCAAAGTAAAGAGGTAATACAATATGAGCCGTATTTGGGAAAGTTTATATTCAAAGAATGGGCTGGCTGCCAAGTTTATTGCGAAGGAGCTTATTCAGTTTTCGGAGGGAGAGAGAATCCCCCGGGTAAGTGATTTTACAGACAAGCTTTCTCTTGGCCGCGGGACTGTGCAGGGGGCATTAAGGGTGCTGGAGGATCTGCATGCCATCTCGCTTGAATCGAGAGGGCATCTGGGGACGTTTCTGAAAAAGAGGGACATCAACCTGCTGTATGAGATTGCCGGCATCGGGCAGGTGATGGGCGTAATGCCGCTGCCTTATTCCCGCAAGTATGAGGGATTGGCGACTGGCATTGTCGAGGGGTTTGAAGAGATTAACAAGAAGTCTGGCCTCGCTTATATGAGAGGAGCCCGAAGGCGGGTCGAATCATTAAAAACCCGGCGCTACGATTTTGCGATCATGTCCCAGCTGGCGGCAGAAGAGGCCGTACAGGAGTTTGATGGGCTGGAAATACTCCATACTCTTGGACCGGAGACCTATGTAACGTCCCATAAAGTCTTTTTTTCAGATAGCAAAAACAGCGAGATTACAGATGGCATGAAAATTGGAATTGACTATTCATCTGCTGACCAGGCCAATATCACCCTGCTTGAATGTGAAGAGCACAAGGTTGAATTGATAAAGGTGGACTATATGCAGCTTTTCAATATGCTGAAAAACGGCACTATTGATGCGGCGGTCTGGAATGCAGATGAAGCGAGAGCACTAAAAACGTTTGCCTCCTCTGATTTTAAATCAAAGAGAGCAAAGGAACTGGCTGTAAAAGCAACCAGAGCAGCCATTGTCATTGAAAGTGAAAGAACCAATATCAGGGAGCAAATCCAGCTCCTCCAGTTTAATAAAGTGGAAGAGATCCAAAGGCTGGTAGAGGAAGGAAAAAAATATCCGCACTATTAAGAAACTGAAGTTCTAGTTTCTTAGCAGCATTAATATACTAAATACTGTATTTTGGAGGGGTTAAAACGATGGATATAAACCAACTCAAAGAAAGAATGGATATCCTATTAAGCTCGTCTGTTGTCAGCACCAAAGCCGCGGATATAACGACATTGGCTTTTATGCATTTACAGTCGCGTTTGCAAAGAGAAGCCATTGAAGGGGCGGAAATGCTTTTCACCCATTTGCCGACAGCTCTGACGAGAATTGAAAATGGCGAACAGGTTGAGGCTCCTCATCCTGCCCTGCTGGATGAAGTCAAACAGTCACCGGAAGCTTCCACAGCAATAAAGGAAATCGATTTTGTACAGCAGCAATGGAAGAATCAGCTCCCCCAAGAGGAAATCGATTTTCTGCTTATACATTACACAAATGTACTGCAAATCAACAAAGGAGGAAATTAAGATGAAAATTGTAGTTGGCGGACAGGTGGATAAAAAAGAGATTGAGAGCTTAATAAAAGAGATTGACAGCAGCATAACGACGATGGTCAAATCAGATCTGGAAGCAGCGATGGCTGTTAAGACGGGACAGGCAGATTATTATGTAGGGGCCTGCCACACAGGAGGCGGCGGTGCTTTAGCCATGGCGATTGCCCTTCTCGGCAAGCCAAATTGCGAGACGGTTTCCATGCCGGGAAAGAAGCCTGTTGAGGAGAAAATTGTAACCGCTGTCAGCGAAGGGAAGAAAGCATTCGGTTTTACAGCTGACCACAAAGAAGCCGCAGTGCCTATGATTATCAAAGCTTTAAAGAATAAAAGCTAATCCATTTTAATTGAGGGGGAGAAAGAAATGGAAATGACATTAATTATCCTGATCGGTGCCGTTGCTGCTGTTTTGGCCAATATGAATATTGCGGTTTTCAATGATGGGCTCCGTCCAATTGTCTCCGAACATGTGGAAGGGCGGATGACGAGAAGGGACCTGGCCTTTACTGCCTTTGCGATGAGTTTCGGACTTGTAATCGGATTTGGAATACCTTTTACACTCTCGGCGAGTATCATCCTCGTTCACAGTATCCTGCTGGGAACAGATATTATCGGTTTGCTGACGCCGAAGAATAAATGGGGAACACCGCTTGCGGCAGTAATTGGCGGTGCTTATGGAGCAGGGCTGTTAATCGGGCTCGAAGGCTTTGTGAAGCTATTCGATTATCTGCCGCTTAATTTCCTTGAAGCAATGGGAGCGGTCGGAACACCGGTCGTCGTTACCTTTATGGCATTCCCGGCACTTGCGGTTGCCATGCAATTCAGCGTTAAAAAAGGGGTCATAACATTTATCGTTTCTGCATTGATCCGTCAGCTCGCTGTCTGGCTGAATGAAAGCGGAGTTCTCACGATTTCAGGCACAACAGTAACACTGAACCAGGAAGGAATGGCCCTTATTACAGGGATGATCTTTCTGCTTGTTTTTGCCATGAAGGAAAAAGCTGAAGAAGGCTCCTCCATCGATCTTGCTGCTGTATTCAGTGATAAAGTGGCTAAAATCAGAAAAAATGTTGTGTTCTTTATGATTATTGGCGGTCTTATTGCAGCTGCTACGAATCTATGGATCATGGCAGGAGACCCAATTTCTCTGAATTTATTAGCAGAGGGTAAAGCAACAGATGCCGGAATTGCAGCGGCTGCCCGTGCGCTCGGCTTTATACCGCTTGTCGCCAGTACAGCGATCGCAACAGGTGTATACAGCCCGGTCGGATTTACACTCATCTTCGTCGTCGGATTTTTCTCCCCGAATGTTTGGGTAGCCTTAATCGGCGGTGTCATTATTATTTTCATAGAAGTTATGCTATTAAGCTCAATTGCGAGATTCCTTGATAAATATCCCGGTGTCCGTAATTCCGGAGAAAATATCCGCAGTGCGATGACCAAGCTTCTGGAAGTAGCACTATTAATCGGCGGAGCGAACGCTGCCAATGCGATTGCACCAGGGTTTGGATTCTTCTTTATTGCCGGATTCTATTTGCTGAATGAAGCGGCAGGACGCCCGATTGTCCGCATTGCGGTCGGCCCTGTGGGTGCCATTGCAGTCGGAATCATAGCTAATATCCTGGTAGCACTAGGCATCATGAACATACCTCAGTAAAAAAACAAAGAGAACGGAGCGGACAGCCATGATACAAACCGTACTTGGAAAAATTGCTCCGGAAGAATTGGGGATTTGCTCGGCTCACGAGCATCTCTCCATTGATCTTTCGAGAGTGAAAAAAGATCCGGATACGATTCTGGATGATGAACAGGGCATGCGTGAGGAACTGGAGGATTTCTATCGTCTCGGCGGAAGGTCAATGGTGGAAGTGACAAATGACGGTATGGGCCGGGATGCTCTTGTGCTAAAAAGGCTGAGCGAGGCAACAGGGGTTCACCTTATTACATGCACAGGCTTTTATAAAGATCCTTATATCCCGGATTTTGCAGACGGCTGGAAAGCGGAGCAGTTTGCACAGCATTTTATAAAAGAAGCCAAGGAAGGGATTGCTGATACGGGCATACTTCCGGGTGTCATCGGGGAAGTGGGCACAAGCAAAAATGAAATGAAGCCGATCGAACGTGAGCTGTTAATTGGTGCCGCCATGGCCGGCACCGAAACCGGCCTTCCGGTGACCACTCATACAACGCTCGGAACACTCGGGCTTGAGCAGGTGCAGCTGCTGACGAAGCATGGCCTGCCGGCTGATCAGATCATTATCGGCCATCAGGACCTCAACCCGAATAAAGACGAAGTTCTCGCTGTTTTGGAAACAGGAGCCTATATCGCGTTTGATACGATCGGAAAAAATAATTACCGTCCCGATGAAGAAAGAGCTGATTTTCTTCTTGATTTTATAAACCGCGGATATGAAAAGCAAATTCTTCTGTCAGCTGATTTGACCCGCAAATCGCATTGGAAGAAGAACGGAGGCCCGGGCTACGGTCTTGTGCTTGAGATGTTTATTCCAAAATTGAAGAAATCCGGAGTGCCGGAAAGCATCCTTCATCAATTTTTGACCGTTAATCCATCCAGAGCTTTTTCAATAAGGGAGCGATCATAGTGTCCACATACAACCGAGCCCAATTAAAGTACGCAAATTCAGTTTTGCCAAGCTTATCCATACAGGAAGCACAGGAAAAACAATTCAAACTGGTTGACAGAATGAGCCGCCATTTCAAGGGCAGGCAATTTCTGTCGATGGGAGACCTTGGAGTTTCCCCAATATATAAGCGTCCGGAACAGACGTATCTTGTGGAAAGAGTTCTGGCTGATTTCTTTGAAACAGAAGACTGTGCCCTTGTCAGGGGAGCAGGAACAGGCGCGATCCGCAATATTCTAAGCATGCTTCTGTCTCCTGGAGATGAGATGTTCATTCACACGGCCCCTGTTTATACGACGACAAAGGAAACGTTAAGAATCTTAGGCATCAAAACAGTCCAGGCAGATTACAACCATCTTGAGGAAATCAGAACGGCCATCAGAACTAATCAAAGTCCTAAAGTTTTCTATATTCAGCATGCCCGCCAGCAGCCTGCAGATCATTACCAATTGGCCGAAGTCATCAAAGCAGTGAAGGAAGAACGCCCGGATCTTCCTATCGTCGTGGATGACAATTATTGCGCATTGAAGACAAAGGGAATTGGCGTGGAATTAGGAGCGGATTACTCAACCTTTTCCGGATTTAAGCTTCTCGGGCCGGAAGGAATTGCAGTCATTGCCGGCAAAAAAGACGCCATCGAACGGGTGCATCACTATAACTATTCGGGCGGAGGCCAGGTTCAGGGCTATGAAGCCATGGAGCTGTTAAGAATGATGACCTTCGCACCTGTATCGCTGGCTATTCAGAACGAGCAGGTGGAAGAGCTCTGCCGCCGTCTGAATGAAGGCGCTGTGAGCGGGATACGCGCCGCCTACATGACGAATGCCCAATCCAAAAACGTCATTGTAGAGCTTGAAGATCCGATCGCCCAAAGCGTGATCAGCATCAGTGACGAGTATGGGGCGGCCACTCATCCGGTTGGGGCAGAATCAAAATATGAAATCATTCCGATGATTTACCGCGTTTCCGGAAGCTTTTTGGAAGCACAGCCAGAGCTGAAGGAATATGGACTGCGCATCAATCCGATGAAATCAGGGGCTGGCACAATCATCGGCATTCTCGAAAAAGTGATACCTCTTGCAAAAGAAGTGCAGCATCGTTGATACCCGTAAATAAAGGGGGAAACTTCCATGTTTTTAGATGTAACAAAGCGCAGAAATCCTAAGCTTATTCAATCGGGTGTCACCTTGCATCAAAGCGGGCAAATACCCCCGAATACGTACGTAATTGACCTCGATATACTCGGAGAAAATGTAGCAGCTCTGGCAAAAACGGCAAAAAACCATGACTTTACGCTTTATTTCATGAGCAAGCAGCTTGGAAGGCTTCCGTTTATAGGCCAGTTTATTGCAGAGCACGGCATTGAAAAGGCGGTTGCTGTTGAATTCGATGAAGCCAAAACACTGGCAGAAGGCGGCGTTGAAATAGGAAATGTCGGCCACCTGGTGCAGCCGGGAAAAAATCAGTGGCAGGAAGTGCTGTCATGGAATCCTGAGGTCATTACCCTATTTTCCCTTGCACGTGCCAGACAGCTTTCTGAAGCGGCTGTTCACTCAGGAACGGTGCAGGATGTACTTCTAAGGGTGTATGCAGAAGGGGATATGATTTATCCCGGACAGCAGGGCGGCTTTCGATTGGAAAAGCTGGATGAAGAACTTCCCGAACTGGCCGGGCTTCCCGGGATTAACGTAGCAGGCGTCACAACCTTCCCGAACTTTCAGCTCTCTGAAGATAAGAAAAGCATGGAACCGACTCCTAACTTTACAACCCTTTTAAAAGCAAAAGACATTCTGGAGAAAAAGGGCATTACTGTCAAACAGGTAAACGGTCCAAGTGCGACCAGCTGTGAAACCATACCGTTCCTGGCAGAACAGGGTGTAACACATGGAGAACCGGGACATGCCCTTACCGGAACGACCCCGCTGCATGCGTACCGGGATCTCCCCGAGAAACCTGCCATTGTATATGTAACGGAAGTGTCCCACCAGGATCAGGAGCATTATTATGTCATCGGCGGGGGCTACTACGGCCGCTCCCATTTAACCGGGTGCCTGGTCGGAAGCGATGAAAAAGACATATTGAAGCAGTATGTAAAAGCAATTGAACCGGCTCCTGAAGCGATTGATTACTATGGTGCGATTGAGAAACCGGACGGCTTTCAGGTTTCTGAAGGAGATACAGCTGTTTTCTCTTTCCGCACCCAGGTGTTCGTCACAAGGGCCCATATTGCCCTGGTAAAAGGAATTCAAAGCGGAAAGCCGGAACTGGTACACTTTGAGAGGAAGTGGTAAGGATGGCAAAAGCAATTCTGCTGGTAATTGACAGCTTTGGCATAGGCGCAATGGAGGATTGCGGAGAGTTCAGCCCTTCTGACTGCAGAGCCAATACCTATAAGCATATCCGGGAATCGGCTGATTTTTTAAAAATCCCAACTCTATATAACCTTGGGCTGGGGGCACTTGTGGATGGGAAGGCAGCCCCTGCCAATGCTTACGGCTTCTCGGCACTGGCCCATCACGGGGCAGATACGTACCTCGGACATCAGGAAATTGCCGGAAGCTGCCCGAAGCGCTCAAATAAAAGGCTAATGAAAGATATTCATCGAGACCTGGGTAAGGCATTAACAGAAGCGGGCTATGGGATTGAATACCCCTGGAAAGACCGGCCGGTGCTATTAGTAAACGGTGCCTGTGTCATCGGAGATAATCTTGAGTCCTCACTGGGAAACATCATCAATTTAACCGCTGATTTTAATAGAATGCCTTTCCAGGAATTAAAGGAAGTCGGGAAAATTGTCCGCCAGAATGTCGACACCAGCCGGGTCATTGCGTTTGGAGGACCCTATACAACCATTGAACATATCCTGTCAGTTGTTCATGAAAAAAATTCAGGCCAGTGGGGAGTGGATGCCCCGAAGGCCAAGGTGTACGGAAAAGGCTATGAAGTCTATCACATGGGCTACGGTGTAAACATAGACGGACAATTTCCGATGATCGCTGCCCGGCATGGACTCAAAGTCCACCGGATTGGCAAAACGGCAGATGTTCTGCATGGTGAAGGACCTGCAGAACCAATTGTCGATACTGAAAAAGTATTACAAGCTTTGGAGAGTGCTTATTTAGAAGAAAAAGAGGATGCGGCATTTCTGGTAAATGTACAGGAGACCGATTTGGCAGGCCATGCGGAAGATACAGAATGGTATGCGAGTCTGCTCAATACAACCGATCAGTGGCTCGCGGAATTCCTTCCCAAGATGGAAGAGGACGACCTGATCATGATCATGGCCGACCATGGCAACGACCCGACCATCGGCCATTCCAACCATACGAGAGAATACGTTCCAATACTCGCTGCAGGGAAACGGGTAAAACCGGTTAACCTCGGAAAACGCAATTCGATGGCAGACGTTGGGGCGACATTCAGCGAATTTTTTGGACTGCCAGCCACTGAGGAAGGCGAGAGTTTTTTGGAGATAATGATAGATTAGGAGAGATGCTGGAGCCAGATGGTTTCAGTATTTTTTTGTATTTCCTGATTTTTCTAGTAATATTTAACCGGGTAAAAAGATATAATCCATATATGAAATATTTACTAATGGAGTGAAATATATGAAAAAGCTCAGCACTAGAATAGCATTGGTTATGGCTCTTGGCATGGCAATTGTTTTACTCGGCAATATTGCTATGCTCTACTTAAGCACGAAAAATTCAGTAGAGTCCTCTATTGAAAATTTTAGTTTAAGAATTGCAGACAATATTTCCTCAAAAATGGAAACAGAGAAGTATGAGGATTTTTTGAAGAATCCCGATCAGTCTGAGGCTTACTGGGACCTTCGGGAACAGCTGAATGATTTTCGGGAGAAAACGGGTGCGTTTTACGTTTATACTCTAATGGCTGATTCCGAGAAGAAAGAACTCTTTATAATGGTTGATGGCCTGCCGAAGGACTCCGATATTGCTGCAGACATTAAAACACCGACAACGGCTACAACATATAAAGATATTTCTCCTGTCCTGGATGGAAAATCCTCAAGCTCACCAATCGTTCATGATCCGGAATATGGCGATTATCTTTCAGCTTTTGTGCCAATTAAAAACGATGGCAAAGTAATCGGGATTCTGGGTGTAGACATCAATGCAGAGAATGTTAACAGCATTTCAGATCAAGTACTCCTGGAAGTGCTGCCGATGAACCTGGTGATAAATATACTGTTAATCCTTGCCGTGGTGACCATTCTGGCCTGGTTCGTCAAAAGAAGACTGCACCCGCTGCAAAGCATCAGTTCGGCCGCTCAATTAATGGCTGATGGCGATCTTCGCGGAGCAGAAGAGAAGGCAAGTTCGATTAAAATAAAAGGAAATGACGAAATTAGACATGTGACAGAGTCTTTCAAAAAAATGACACAGTCTACGAAGGAGATGGTTAAAGACATAAAATTATCTTCAGAAGCACTCCTGGTTTCTTCAGGGAAAATAGAAAACAAGGTGGAAGAAATCAGTCAGGCCAGCAGCCTGATTGTCAGAGGGATTCAGGAAGTGGCAGGGGCTACTGATACACAGCTGATCAGAAGCGAGGAATCTGCCAAAGCAATCGAAGAAATGGCTATAGGCATTCAGCGTATTGCAGAAGCTTCGACAGATGTGAGCGAACAATCCAATACAGTTACACAGCAGGTAAAAGAAGGATTTGATGAGGTTCAATCCATCATCCGGCAGATTAATGAGATTAAAAAGACTGTAAATGACTCATCTCAATTTATAGAAGAGCTGGGTACGCAGGCTATTGAAATTGAAGATATCGTGAACCTGATATCCGGTATAGCGGAGCAAACCAATCTGCTTGCATTAAATGCAGCCATTGAAGCAGCAAGGGCAGGCGAACATGGCAAAGGCTTCGCGGTGGTATCCCAGGAGGTTAAAAAGCTGGCAGAAGGTTCAAAAGCATCAGCTGGACAAATTGCCGAAAAGTTAAATCACTTTAGATCGTCTATTGAACAGGCAGTCGGAAATATGCATGCGAGCTCAGGAAAAGTGGAAGAAGGCACTGTTCTGGTTAATAGCGCCGGCGAGAAATTCAACCAGATTCTGCATGCGGTTGAAGGGGTTACCGGGGAAATCCAGGAGGTTTCTGCTGTAACAGAAGAGCTCTCAGCCGGATCGGAAGAGATTTCTGCATCCATTGATGAATTTGCCGGTCTATCTAAAGACACTGCACAAGTTTCCCGCCAGGTCGCTGCCTCAACAGACCAGCAGGAGAATGCGGTAGAAAAGATTTCAGAGCTGACTCTTCAGCTTAGCAGTCTTTCTAAACAGCTGGAACAGTCGGTGGAGAAGTTTAAATTATAAATTGGGAGCCGTTCTCTATAGAGAGCGGCTTTTCTTTTCTACACCTATCCCTTGGTCCTATCCGGAAAATTAAACCATTTGATCGAGTTTTTTAACTAATCCTATAGGGAAACAAGCAAAGGTGAACATATGACTTTAATAAAAGGAGGGCAATTGTTTAAAAAAAACATAAAGAGGAGTGTCCAAGTGAATTACATAAAGTGGATTGCGGCAGCAGCCGCAATGGTATTTGTGCTGAGTTTCAGCCAGCCGAAGGCAGATGCTGCAGTTTTAAAGAATGGCTCAGCAGGCCCGGAGGTTACATATATTCAATCAGCATTACAAAAGCTTGGTTATTTTAACACAGACCATACAGGGTATTATGGAATGGTAACAGAGAACGCCGTTAGAAACTTTCAATATGATTTCGGTTTAGCAGCTGATGGCATTGTAGGAGTTAACACAGCAGAAATGCTTAGGAATGTAGACATGCTGGCCCATGTGGTTTATGGGGAAGCGCGCGGAGAAAGCTATGAAGGCCAGGTAGCAGTTGCCGCTGTCATTCTCAATCGCATGGAGTCAAATGAGTTTCCTAATACTCTCTCCAATGTCATTTTCCAAAAGAATGCCATTACAGCTGTGAATGACGGCCAGTACTGGCTGCAGCCTGATACCACAGCTTATCAGGCGGTAAGAGATGCCTTTGATGGATGGGATCCCACCGGTGGCGCCGTCTATTATTACAATCCTTATACAGCTGCAGATCAATGGATATTTACTAGAACAGTCATTAAACAAATCGGCAATCACAATTTTGCCTATTAAAACATGGGGCACCTTACCTGTACAAGCAGGAAAAGGTGCCATATTTGGTTCTGATGGAAAATTCGAATGAAAGTCTGGTAATTTATATTACAAAACTATTAAAATCCATTTAATTTGTAACAAAAAAAGAGTTTTACTGAAATCTATCTGTTATCTAACGGTGTTAATATGTTCCTATCAAGGGACATAAAGGAGATATCATGAAGAAATTAGTAATCTATTTAGTAACAGCTGTTTTTCTATCGTTTGGATTTTCCAATGTCACTTCAGCCGCCGGAAATACACATACTGTGAAACAAGGAGATACGCTTTGGGCCATCTCTAAAAAATATAGCGTAACAGTACAGCAAATTAAATCATGGAATAAATTAACTTCAGATAAAATCAAACCTAAGCAAGTTTTAAAGGTTACCGGAGCTTCAGCAAAAGCTGCAGCACCTAAAAAGACAGCTGTAAAGGCTGCATCATCAACGAAAGCTTATAAAGAAATTAAAGTGAATGCAACTGCCTATACTGCCAGCTGCAAGGGCTGCAGCGGCATAACCTATACAGGAATCAATCTGAAAAAGAACCCGAACGCCAAGGTTATTTCAGTCGATCCAAAAATCATTCCTCTGGGATCTAAAGTATTTGTTCCTGGTTATGGAGAAGCCATTGCAGGTGACAAAGGCTCTGCGGTAAGAGGAAATAAAATAGACGTCTTTATTCCAAATAAACAGCGTGCACTCCAGTGGGGCAGCAAGACAATAACGATAAAAGTATATAAATAATAGAGTGAGAGAATCTTCCTGGTGGAGGTTCTTTTTTTTATTTTGGTAAAATGCCATCTATCTGTCTAGAGTGTATTGGGGTATTTTTAACTATGTATATACTAATATTGGATAAAATGTAATATTTATATACCATTAAACAAGTCGATCTGTTAATATAAATTATATTTGCAAATTTGGATCAAAGTCAGGAGACTATGAACAATGAATTATAATGGGTATGAAAATGTACATTCCAATGGAAAGGTGAAGGATCCTCATAAACCAGTAAAGGATTCCTATGGCACCAATATTCCATCCTCCAGCATTAATGAAGCAGGCTTGGTAATCCAGCCTGGAAGCGCATTGGATAACGATTGGGATATAGATGATGACGACGATGCAAGTTACCCTGTCAATGTCGCACCTACCCCTGTATCAATAAAAATTATAATTGCATTTGTACTTATCCCTGTTATTCTGCATCGCCTTTTTGATGCATTAATTCCGCTGATGCAAACTTTGCTGGTACCGGTACTTATTATATTGTTTGGCATTACATTCATCATGCCTCATGTAAAAAAAGAAATGGCTGGTTGTAAACCAGAGCATGAGCACTATGATAAGAAGAAGAAAAAATATCGAAACATATGGGGCATAAATGTATTGTTTGCTTTTGCAGCAAGTTATCCTGCGGTGTCTCCTGTTTTGTATGCATGGACAGAGTCTGTGGCTGATTTGTTTGCAGGGAATAAAAGCGTCCTGGTTAGTGTGTTCGCAGTAGTTCTATTAGTCCTTTTATATTTTATTCGTTTTTTAGCTGCGATGTTAATAATTCCATTCATTCAGCAGCTTCTTTGGAGGTTTGCGGGAAAGTTTTTTGAAAATCAAACAGCCATTAACTTAGCAAAAAGATATATGAATTAATTTATTATGATGTTGATATAAAGCAGCTAAAAGCCCCTCCGTCTGGAAGGGCTTTTGTTTTATCATTAATAGGCTTATGGAGGCTGCCATTTGTCATAATCGAGAACGGAATGTCAGCCCCTTTTTTTACTCTTCTTTCACTATCCAGCCATTTTCCACGCCTGCATGGAAATTACCGTCTGCATAGGCTGTGAATAAGGTAATGACAGAAGGGTCTTCGGCTTTAGTCTGGTAAATTAGCAGCTGTTCTTTTTCGGGAAGGTAGATATAATTTGCGTCTTCACTTGTATATCGCTCCCCTGATAGCTTCTCCGCTTCAGGGAGGAAAACATCAGCAGGTGCTTCTGTGTGGACAGAGTCTGGCTGATTGTTGCTGTAAGAGATAAACAGCTTCTTATCTTCATAATTCTGAATCCATTCATAAAAACCTTCTTCATCCGGACCTTCATATGCAGGGTTTCCATGCATCTCTTTTACAGTCGATGGCGTGTCCCACATTGAAATGCCCCGCACTAAAAATTGACCATTCTTAATCTCTAACAGAGGCTGCTCTTTCAGGCTATCGGCCTTAATATAATTCCCATCCAAGTAGACCTGCGGCGTATGGCAGGCACCGTTTGCTGCTGTAATAGTAATGATGTTTCCGTTTCGCTCCATCTTACCGCCGCAGTCTTCTGAGAGTTCATTCGTATACGTAATGGTATTTCCGCTGATCATGCCCGTGCCCTCCATCACGTTTGCGTAGGAACTCCCATTTACTGAATTAATGACAGAGCCGCCAAGATGATAGCGGATGGTTTCTTCGTCCACTTTTTCAATCTTAAGGCTTCCAAGGTTATCATCGCTCAGGAATACCCACTCTCCAGTCCAGTCGAAAGCTTCCTCTGTTTCTTCCTCTTCCTGCTGGGGATTCTCTGCTGATTGCTGAGCGCTTGCTGGGCTCTTTTCATTATTTGCCGATATCTCTTTTGCAGGGTCGGCTGCCGGCTTGCTTTCACAGCCGGCTACAATAGCAAGAAATGATAAAAATAATAAAACAAATTTTCCCATAGTCTGGATGCTCCTCTATTAAAATACAAATATAGTCATAATTACCTGAAGATATTATACTATAGTAAATGGTAAATAATACATTTTAATAAGGATGAAAATTTTTTGCTCTTTTTCCGCTGCTCATTCGTTTAGAAGAAAAAGGGGAGATGAATGTGAAGACAAAGGATTGCCCGCGCTGCGGAAGTGCGGTTATAGAAGATGCATGGGAAAGCCTGGAGGATACAGAAGATGGCGGAGTGATTCTTGATGGATTTCCCGCATATGTGTGCCGCGGGAAGTGCGGGTATGTGAAGCGGATTGAAGACATACCCGCAGTTATTGCACAGCAGGGGGACGATCGGCTTTTATTGCTTTACCCAAATGAACAAGGCAGAATTTTAGATATCGGAGAGTCTGTCATTTGGCCGCCGATGCACTATCAATCTATCCTTGGAAGAGGATATTGGGAGGATTATATGGGAAATCACGATGTAGAGATGCTGCTTGAAAATGCTCGTGACAGCCGGGCAGTGTTTAAGGATGTGCCGAATATATTTGATTATGCCACCAGTGAGCTTTCACAGGATGCTTTTTTATGCTGGCTTATGGCCTGGAGTGAATCGGCATATCGATCACTGGACAGTTCGTTATATGAAGCTGCCAATCAGTTTTTGGCAGCAATTTTTAATTTGCACGGGCTGCCAGCTCCGGTGATTGATTCGATAGAGATCAAACGCCAGTTTAAATCTCTCGACATTTTGACGATCGTAAATGATACATACGCTATTTTAATAGAGGATAAAACATTTACGAAAAACCACTCAGATCAGCTCTATCGATACCGAAAGTCGGTTGAGAGAGAAAATCCTGATCTCATCCAATTGCCGATCTATTATAAAATTGCTGACCAAAGCCATTATAGATCCATTGATAAGGCAGGCTATAAGCCCTTCAAACGAACTATGATGCTTGAGATTTTGCAGGAGGGGAAGGAAAATGGTGTGCAGCATCCGCTATTTCTTGATTATCTGACCCATCTGCAAAAGATAGAAGAAAGTGTGGCGTCTTTTAAAACAAAGGCTTTAGCCGAATGGGACCATTATGCCTGGCAGGGATTCTATCAGGAACTGCAAAAAGAAATTAACGGAGATTGGGGATATGTTTCAAATCCGGCTGGCGGGTTTTGGGCATTCTGGTGGGCTTCTGCAGTCAACAAACCGTATTTCCTGCAGCTTGAACAGGAGCGCCTTTGCGTAAAAATTAGCCCTGACGAAGGCGAAGATAAGCGCAGCGTTCGAAAAGAAGCCATGAATGCGATTCTTCTGGAATCAGACAAATCTGGCCTTAATCTGCAAAAGCCAGCAAGAACGCGGATCGGGAAGGTTATGACAATTGCGCAGCGTCTGGACTATATTCAATTGAATAGTGACGGCACTGTTGATATGAAACGAACCATTGACCTATTAAAGAGATATTAACCTGTCCGTGTTTGGGGGAATCTTCCTGGTGAAGATTCTCTTTTTTTGTATTTTGTGAACGCTGCCAATAGCAGGAGGAGACTTGCAAATAGAACAGAAAATTTGCAAATAGCTCCAGCAATTAGCAAATAGAATCCTTCTCCCCGTGCGAGGGAGAGAATCTTCCTGCGTGGGAAGGTTGCTAGTTTACTTAATTGTGAACTCTGCAAATAGAAATGAGATATCTGCAAATAGAACAGCAAACTTGCAAATAGAACCAAAATCCTGCAAATAGGCGACGAAATCCTGCAAATAGAACCCATCAATTCACAAATAGCTCCAGCAAATCTGCAAATAGAACCCCTCTCCCCGCGCCAATCCAAAAAAAAAAGCCCATCCCTATCCCGGAATGGGCCAGAACTACTCCAGTAAACAAACAAATTCATCAACAGGCAGCGGCTTGCTGAATACATAACCCTGTACATACTGGCATTGCGTTCGCTTAAGGAATTCGAGCTGATTTTGTGTTTCGACTCCCTCTGCAATGACGTCGATCCCCAGCCGTTCTGATAAGAAAATAAGGGATTCGACAAGGATGGCATGGTTTTTATTTGTTTCAATCTCTTTTATAAAAGATCGATCTATTTTAAGAGTATCAATCTGGAAGTCTTTTATATGTGTTAAAGACGAAAATCCTGTTCCAAAGTCATCGAGTGCAATCCGGATCCCGAGATTTCTCAGCTCCTGAATGATAGAACTCACTTTTTCTTCATTATAAAGAAAATGTGTTTCGGTGATTTCCAATTCAAGCAGGGCGGGCGGGATCTGAAAAATATCCAGAGTGCGTGTGATATAGTTGACCAAGTCATATTTCAAGAACCGCTGCGGAGATATATTTATGGATATCGGTACAATGGGAAGGCCTTTATTCATCCATAATTTCAGCTGGACGCATGCCTGTTTAATGACCCAGTCGCCGATATCGAGGATTAATCCCGTTTTTTCAGCTACAGAAATAAATTCTCCTGGCGACAGCAGCCCCAATTCCGGATGCTGCCAGCGGATGAGGGCTTCGGCGCCGACAATCCTGCTGCTTTCAATATCCACCTTAGGCTGGTAATGCAGAATGAATTCTTCGTTCTTTAAAGCTTTTTGCAGGCCGCTTTCAATTAAAAATACCTTTTCCGTTTTAACATTAATATTTTTGGTATAAACTTCAATGCTGCGGCCGCCCTTTTCTCTGCCGCGGTGGAGAGCTGCATGTGCATTTTTAATCAAGTCAATATGGGAGTCCCCGTCTTCCGGGAACATGCTGATTCCAATTGATGCCTGAAGCGGAAGCTCGTACGCATCAATATGAATTGGTTCACTCAGTGTACTGCATATTTCCTCAGCACTCTGAATCGCTTCCTCTCTTGAATGAACCGGATGATGGATAATCACAAACTCATCCCCGCTCATTCGCGATACAAAGCAGCCTTTTTCCTGAAAAGCCCTCAGCCGGAGCGCGACTTGGAGGAGCACCTCATCCGCAAGCGTATGTCCGAGAATATCATTAATATATTTAAAGCGGTCAAGGTCCAAATATAAAACCGCAAATTTCTCATGCTGAGCCTGTATCAATGTCTCAAGTCTATTTTCCAGCAGTCTTCTTTTTGGAAGATTGGTCAGAGAATCATGATAGCTGATATGCTGAACCTTTTGCAGCAGAAGCTTATGTTCAGTAATATCTGTTATGATTCCATTGAGCCGTATGAGGTTCTGATCATCATCCAGCGTTGGAATCGTTTGATCACTTACCCACCTTATAGAACCATCTGGACGGCAGATGCGGTATTCATGGCGAATCTGTTTTCCTTCTGACAGCAGTGACTGGGTCTGTTCATACTTTTCCAAGTCATCCTTGTATACGATGTCCTTCCAAATCACTTTACTTGTTAAAAAGTCAACAGGATCTCTGCCTGTTATCTTCCTGTTGCCTTCAGAACAGATCATGAATCTCTTTGCTTTTACATCATAAGCCCATATCCCCGCGTCAATGCTTTCTAATATCATGTTTTTCCGATCTTCCACCTCTGACAGTTTGCGATGGATTTCTTCATACTGGAATTTTTTTAAAGCAGTCTGCTGTTCAGGAACATGAAGAATAAGACTGGCTCCCGCAATAATCCCTTTAGAATAAAAAGGTGAAAAAATGGATAGAATCTCCACGATTTTACCAGCTTGAATGCCAAAGTAAGTTCCCAGCTGTGCTTTTCCTTCAATAATGGCCTGCCGGAAAAGCATTTTAGCGGAGCCTCTGTCCTTATGAATAAAGTACCTGGTAAAGTGCTCTTCCTTATCTTCCGTATGGCCGAACAAGACCTGGGAAGCTTCATTGCCATAAAGTATACTTCCCTCTTTATCTATAAAAAAAGCTGCGTCTGGATAATCATGATACATGGCTTTAAACGATCCTAAGTGATCTTGCTGAGTTTGGCCCGGATCTTTTGAAGGAACCAAAGGAAAGAAACGCGAACTTTTCCTCTTTCGGATTTCCATATATTATCTCCTTAATTCATATTTCCCATTATTTATAGTAAAAGGATACTATTAATACCCATTATTTTCAATTTTTGTTTTCCTTTTTCTTAAAGATAAGGATTCCTGAGCAAAGTTTATAGTGAATAGGTCTAATAGAATGGTGTTCCGATAGCTTTAAGGTCTATATACCTTATTATACAGTATGATTATTTTCTCATTTTTACCTATTTACTCAATTTTTACAAATATCAGATTGTATGCCAAAAAGAAGAGTGATTTACTAGAGTGGTAGTGTGTGTAAACGCTTTAAAATAAGGAAATAGGAGAGGATCGCATGATAGAAAAGCAGCGCATAAAGTTAATCAGCTTTATCAGTACTTTTGCTTTAATTCTTAGTCTATTCAGTCCCTTTGCCGCAGCGAATGCAGAAGAAGTGAAGTCTGTGGCAGAAGCGATTGCGGATAATAACGGAACAGCAACGGTTGAAGGATATATTGTTGGAACGACCGAAAATGGGCCGAAATATACCCATACTGGCCCATTTTCAGTAAATACAAATCTGGCCATTGCCGACTCCCCAAGTGAAACAGACCCCAGTAAAATACTGCCGGTTCAATTGCCGAATAATTCTATCAGGACAGAGCTGAATTTAAAGGACAACCCGGGTCACCTCGGAAAAAAGGTCCAGATTACAGGCTCTCTTGAAGCATACTTTACCGTACCGGGTTTAAAAAGCCCAACAGCATACACATTTGCAGAAGATACTGGCACACCACAGGTTTCGGCTGTTACAGCTTCCCCTGAGGCGGGCCCTGTTAAAGCTGGAACAGCAGTAGAACTATCGACTTCCACTGAAGGTGCTGTAATCCATTATACAGTTGATGGAACAGAACCGACTGCTGAAAGCACAGTATATTCCGATCACATCATTATTAATGAAGAGACAACGATTAAAGCGATAGCGGTCAAAGACGGTTTAACAGACAGCAAAGTGTCTGTATTTCAGTACATGATTGGGCTGGAAGATTTGCGCATTCATGATATTCAAGGTGCAGGCCACTATTCCCAATATGCGAACCAGCAGGTTTCAGATGTTGAAGGAATTGTCACCAAGGTAGTGGACAGCAGCAATTTCTACATGCAGGATCAGCAGCCGGATGATGATGAAAATACATCTGAAGGAATCCTCGTTTATAAGAAGGGTCACGGTGTATCCGCAGGTGATGTGGTATCCGTTTCAGGCCAGGTTAAAGAGTGGGTGCTTGATGGCTATTCAGACAAGCTGAAAACAGACCTTCCTGTAACAGAAATTAATGCAGCATCGATTGAGAACATTGCTTCCGGTCAGGAACTTCCTGCTCCGGTGGTTATTAACAAAGAAAACCTTCCGACTGAAATCATTGATAATGATGAATTAAAAGAATTTGATCCAGAACAGGATGGAATCGATTTTTACGAAAGCCTGGAAGGCATGCTGGTTCAAGTGGACAACGCTAAAGTAGTTGCCCCGCAGAAATACGGCGAGCTTGTAGTTGTTCCTGGAGATGTGGATACGAACACAACGGCAGGCGGCCTGCGCATTTCAGAAAACGATTTTAACCCTGAGAGAATCACCCTTGATATTAACAATGAAGATTTTGTTGCCAAAATGGGCGACAGCTTCAAAGGCAGCATCCAGGGTGTTGTCAGCTACGGCTTCAGTAACTATAAAGTATTAAGTGATGCAGACGCATTGCCTGAATTTGTTGAAGGCTCTGCAGTAAGAGAAGAAACCAGCATTACATCAGAAGAAGACAAATTGACCATTGCTTCCTATAATGTTGAAAACTTCTCAACCAAAACAGATGCGGAAAAGGTTACGAGATTAGCAGAAGCAATCACAGATAAAATGAAGCAGCCGGATATCATTGGCCTGACAGAAGTACAGGACAATGACGGACCAGCAGATAGCGGCACAACAGCAGCAGATCAAAGTGCGGCCTTGCTGATTGAAAAAATTAAAGAGCTTGGCGGACCAGCCTACACTTACACAGATATCGCACCGGAAGATAAACAGGATGGCGGCCAGCCGGGAGGGAACATCCGTGTCGGCTTCCTTTATAACGCTGAACGGGTAACTTTAACCCAAGGTGAAAAAGGCTCTGCGACAGATGCAGTTGATTTCGAAAACGGCAAACTGACGCTAAACCCAGGGCGTATTGACCCAACAAACGAAGCTTTTGAAGATAGCCGCAAAGCATTGGCAGCCCAGTTCGAATTTCAGGGCGAAAGCGTCATTGTTGTAGCTAACCATTTTAACTCGAAAGGCGGAGATCTTCCGTTATTCGGAAAAGAGCAGCCGCCAGTCTTAAATAGTGAAATCCAGCGCATGAAAATCGCTAACGTTGTGAACGGTTTTGTAAAGAATGTAAAAGCAGAAGACCCTGATGCCAATGTCGTCCTGCTTGGCGACTTTAACGATTTTGAGTTCTCCAATCCTTTACAGGCTCTAAAGGGCGAAGAACTGACTAATATGATTGAAAAAGTTCCGGCAGAAGAGCGATACACCTATACGTACCAGGGAAATGCACAGGTGCTGGATCACATTTTAGTATCCAACAATCTGGCGGAGAAAACAGAAGTCGATATTCTTCATATTAACTCGGGCTTCATGGAAGAGCATGGCCGTGCGAGTGACCATGACCCGGTTATGATCCAGACAAGCTTAAAGCCGGAAGCTAAACCAGAAGAACCACAGTATGACATTGTCTTCAAGCTCGTAAACTATCACGCGAAGAAATTTGTTGTTGGGCAGCATAATGCATTGGTCGTAATGAAAAAAAATTCTAGTCTCACGCATGGCCTATGGCTGAAAAAATCAGCAGCTGTCAAAGGCAAAGGCCTTAAAAACACGAAAGTGGTCATCAGCTCCGCTAACAAAGGGGCAGTTGTGGATCTAACAGGATCAGAAATTCAAGAAGTCATGATCGAAAGTGACAAAGTCGTGGAAATCCGCGGTGCTGAAAATGTGCAGAAGTGGACACTTGGGAAAAAGGCAGATCCGTCTCATATCATTTTCAAAGATTCGGATGGAGAAGTAATGGAATCTCCTTATGAGGAAGAAGGAGCGGCATAACAATTGAAGCCGGAGTGCAACAGCTCCGGTTTTCAACCCCTTTGAGTAAAAATTGAAAGGAGCATTTTTTATGAAATTACCTATTAAAGTATTATCTACAGTAGCCTTATCAGCAGCATTAACCATCTCTGCAGCCGTTCCGGCAGGTTTAGTTTCAGCAAATGAGACTTCAGCTTCAGATTTCACACTTTCGTTAATGCATACCAATGACACACACGCAAATATGGACAGCGCCGCAAAGAAAGTGACGGCGGTAAAGGAAGTAAGAGAAGCAAAGCCGGATGCCCTGCTAGTTGATGCAGGAGATGTTTTTTCCGGAACTTTATATTTTAATAAATTCCTTGGACAGGCTGACCTTGAATTTATGAATCTCATGGGCTATGACATTATGACTTTCGGTAATCATGAGTTCGATTTGGGTTCAAGTGCGGAAGGACATAAAGCACTGGCTGACTTTGTAAAAGGAGCACAATTCCCATTCGTCAGTTCAAACGTGAACTTTTCTCAAGATGCCAGCCTGCAGGGATTGTTCAGTGATGTTATATCGAGCGAACCTGCTGATGGAAAAATATATAATGGCATCATTAAAGAAGTTAATGGAGAAAAAGTTGGATTTTTTGGTTTGACTACAGCTGAAACAGCCAGCATTTCCAGTCCGGGTAAGGTAACATTCGAGGATTATCTTGAAGAAGCAGAAAAAGCAGTAAAAGCTTTCGAAGGCATGGGTATTAATAAAATCGTGGCAGTAACTCATATCGGCTATGATGATAACCCAAATGTGGATAATGACTTAAACCTGGCTGCTCAAGTAGATGGAATTGATGTGATTGTGGGCGGACACAGCCATACGCAATTAAATGAGCCAGTAGTTGCGGCAGCTGACGAAACAGGAGCGGCAAAGGATCCTACAGTTATTGTTCAAGTCGGCCAGTACAATAATTACCTCGGAACCCTTGATGTACAATTTGACGAGGCAGGAAAAGTAGTCGGGCATGGTGGAGAGCTTATTAAAATAGCAGATAAAGCAGAGGACCCTGAGGCAGCAGTGCTGCTTGAAAAGTACTCTTCACAGATAGAAGAATTAAAGAACACGGAAATCGGAGCAGAAACGCTGGCTGCACTTGAGAATCCGCGTACTAGCGGAGACAGCACAGAGCCAAGTGTACGGAAAAATGAAACCGCCCTGGGCAACTTGATTACAGACGGCATGCTGGCAAAAGCAAATCAATATAACAGCAATGTCATCATGGCACTCCAAAATGGAGGAGGCATTCGTGCGGGCATTGACGCAGGGCCAATCACTGTTGGCGAAGTAATCACGGTTCTTCCATTTGGCAACACATTAGCAACAATGGAGTTAAAGGGAGCTGAATTGAAAGAGGCCTTTGAAATCAGCGTAGGACAATATCCTGCAGAAAATGGCGGCTTCCTGCACGTGTCCGGTGCAAAAGTAAAATTCGATTCGACTAAACCTGCCGGTGAGCGAATTGTTTCGATTGAATATAAAAGTGAACAGGGCACTTACACTGAAATCCAGGACAATCAAACCTACACAATCGCTACGAATGCTTTTACAGCTAAAGGCGGAGATGGATATACAGTCTTCGCAAAAGCTTACCAGGAGGGCAGAGTAACAGATCTTGGACTTTCTGATTGGGAAAACTTCGCAGATCACCTATCCAGCCTGGGCACCATCAAACCGGCGGTGGAAGGGCGTATCATAGACGTTGACAGCCTTCCTCCAGTAACAGAGCTGGATTTTGAAAAGGAATATAATCTTACTGATGATAAAAAGAAGAAATTGGTAGTGAACAAAGTTTCCTTTATTAATGTAGAAAAATCCGCAGAAATCAAAAATGGCATCTGGCTCAAAAATTCTGCTGTACTGCAGGGTGATGGCCTTAAAAATGTGAGTGTCCGTGTAACACCTAAGAAGGAGCCGATCATCGTAGACTTTAGCGGTGCAGAAGTGAAAGAAGTCATTATTGAGAAAAGTGATTTAGTGGAGCTTCGAGGAGCGGAGAATATTAATAAGCTTAGTTTCAAATAAAATAGCTAGTTAAGAGAAGAACAGGACTTAGCAAACTACCTTTGCAGAGTCCTGTTCTTTTTGTTTCCTAATACATTCTTTGATTGACCATAAAGACAAATCAACCCTTGAACAAATTTTATTCCCTTCTGGATAATCAGCCGTCCTTCATGTACGCTAAAATAAGAGAAATGGAATTTACTAGTAAATTAGTATTTTGCCAGAGGAGGGACAGCTATGAAGAAGATTCTGATCGTTACCTATACTAAAAATACTTTGAGGGCACTCGTGGAACAGTTAAATGAAATTGGCCTGCAAGAGTATGTTGAGATCGAAGGGAGGACAGTTGATGAGCTTGATTACTCCTTTATGATGAAGTATTCTCTTGTGGTCGTATCCAGCAAGATTGTTTATACCATGGTAAAACCCTATTTGAGTGAAGATATGCCGACAATCATTACAAGAAGAACTATTAATTATGGGAGAATTAGAGAGCTTCTTGATATTCCAAAAGGCACTCAAGTATATTTGGTGAGTGACTTGAAGCAATCGGCGGAAGATACGACAGGTATATTGAAGGAAGCAGGGATTGATTTGGATTTTTTTCCTTATTTTTCTCAGGAAACTCCTCGTCCAGAGATTTCAATTGCCATTACAGCCGGGGAGCCGCAGCTGGTCCCAAAGCATATTGATAAGATTATTAATATTGGGAGCCGCCAAATCGATATTTCAACATTAGTAGAAATATATCATCATTTTCAAATTTCCCCCTTTTCGCCTACATCGCACTTGTCAGCCCGGTATATGCAGTCATTAGTCGATCTGACAAAAGATTTAAGCGGAGAAATTCTGCGAACCAGGATTTTGCAGAAAAGCCTGGACAGTATTGTTCAGAATATGGACGATGCTGTGCTGGTTTATAATAATTTTAATGAAATCGAACATTTCAATTTGAAAGCGGCAGAGCTTCTCAGTCTGTCTGCCGACAAACATACGATCCATAGCCTGGCTCCTTCTTACTATGAAGCAATGATGAGTATGGCCGTTGGACAGGAGACTTTTGTGGAAATAGAGCATGTCGCCTTTTACATGCGAAAGAGACGGATTATTCTTGATGAACAGGTGTACTCGACCCTGATTGTATTCAGAAAAGTGGAGGACTATCAAAAGATTGAGTATGACTATCGTTCAAAAGCGAAGCAGAGAAACCTGGTTGCGCGGCATACCTTTGACGATATTAAAACGCGGAGTGCGTCCGTCCTTGAGATGATTAAAATTGCCCGGCGGCTTGCTAAAAGTGACTCAACCATTCTGGTCCTTGGAGAAACAGGAACAGGAAAAGAGGTTCTGGCACAAGCGATTCATAATGCATCAGCAAGGACCTATCAGCCGTTTATCGGCGTAAACTTTGCTGCAATTTCTGAGAGTCTGATGGAAAGTGAGCTGTTTGGCTACGAGCCGGGTGCATTTACAGGGGCAAGGAAAAACGGGCATATCGGTATGTTTGAACAGGCGCATAAGGGAAGTATTTTTCTGGATGAAATTGGTGATGCCTCAGCTGTCATTCAAAACAGACTTTTAAGAGTCCTTCAGGAAAGACAGATTATGAGGGTGGGAGGAGACCGGATGATTCCGCTTGATGTCCGGGTGATTGCCGCTACAAATAAAGATTTGCATCAGCTAATAGAGGAAGGCATGTTCAGGGAAGATCTTTATTTTCGGCTGAACGTCCTGCCCTTAAGACTTCTTCCACTAAGGGAAAGGAAACGGGATATTTCTCTATTAATCAATATTTTTATTAAAGAATTCCAGGAAAAGCTGGGAAGAGAATCATTTGTCTTTTCAGAAGGGGCCCTGAAGTGCTGTGAAGAATACCATTGGCCGGGGAATATAAGAGAGCTGCGAAACGTAGTCGAATATGCCGCTCACATCAGTGAAGATTATGTCTGCAAAGAGGAACTGCCATTCTGGCAATCAGCTTCCTTAACTGAGGATGAGAGCTGGAACGACCTTCATTCTCTCTATAAAATATTTCAGGAGAGAGGCTTTCTTCATGAAGTTCGGATGCTTCTCGATTTTCTGAACAATGAGAAAGTAACGTCGGCCGGCCGCTCGGCAATGGCCGCTCATTTGCTGCAAAATGGCGTCATGCTGACAGATCAGCAGCTCCGATACCGGCAGAAGCTTTTGAATGAGTATGACCTGATTGTAGTAGAAAAAGGAAGAACGGGCAGCAGCATTACTGAAAAAGGGAAAATGTTCTTAGCGCATGAAAAAAGCAAGTGTTAGCTACACTTGCTTTTTTTGCCTTTAATGATTAGCTAAATCATAGATCGCCCTCGCGTAAATGGCGGCTGCACTGCATAAATCATCAAGCTCAATGTATTCATCTTTCTGATGTGCGGTGTTTTCCTTTCCTGGAAAAACGGCGCCGAAGGCTACCCCGCTGTTTATGAAACGGGCATATGTGGCGCCGCCGGTTGTCAGAAGTTCGGCCTGTTCACCCGTTTCTTGTTCATAGGCTTTCTGCAGAATTTTGATAACAGGACTGTCATTTGGTACATGGTGTGGCTTTTTCTCTCTGATTTCCTCTACTTCAAAGCCGTATTTTAGAGTCGTTTCGCTTAGTTTTTCGATGGTTCTTAAGTACGGTGTATCAACGGGGCAGCGGACATTAAGAGCAACCATGCCTTCCAGATTTTGTGTGAAGCGGAAAATCCCCGGATTTACGGTGAGCGGTCCGGTGATCTCATCGGAAAATGAGATTCCTAATCTTTTCCCATAGTGATCATCAGCGAGGCATTCAGAAACAAATGTTACGAATGGGTGCTGGACTTTCCCTGCTAAAAAGTGGGCCAGCTTGGCAGCTGCATTGATTCCTTCAAAAGGGTCCATCCCATGGGCAGATTTTCCAGTTAAGGCAAGTGAGAGTGTATCATTTGCCAATTCAGCTTCTGTTTCAAGGTCCTCCTGTTTGCCAAATGCGATGAACGTTTCTTTAAGAGTTTCCAATCCAGTCCCGTTTACAAGTGCCATTGCTTTGTCAGGTACCATATTCCCTTTTTCACCGGCATAAAAGCTTCTTAAAGTAATTGGGCCATGCTGCTCACCTGGCTTTTCTTTAAGCTTGAGGATCGCATTGATCTGCCCTTTCTCAGCGTGGATAATTGGAAATTCTGCATCAGGAGCAAAGCCTGTTAATGCTTCTGGCTCCATTTGCATATATCTTTTCATGCAGGACATGCCGCTTTCTTCATCCGTGCCGAAAATAATTCTTATTTTATGCTTTAAGGGTAAACCGCTTTCTTTGATGATTTTAAGAGCATAATAGGCAGCCATAGTGGGGCCTTTGTCATCTATTGCTCCCCGGGCATATAGCTTTCCGTTTCTGATTTCAGGAGAAAAGGGATCGGATTCCCACTCTCCGGTGGCAGGAACCACGTCCAGATGACAGAGAATCGCAATATAATCTGTTGCTTCTTCAGGTCCCCATTCAGCAAACCCGGCATAACCATCAATATTTTTTGTTCTAAACCCATCCCTCTCTGCCGTCTGAAGCATAAAATCCAGTGCTTCCTTAATGCCGCTCCCCATAGGTGCCTCTTCTGACTGGTCAGATAGATCTTTTACACTCTTTATAGAAAGCAGCTGGGATAATTCCTCTATTAATTCTTCTTTTCTATTAAAAACTTCCTGTTTCCAATCCATTTATTTCTCCTCCCTAAATTCATACCTTCCTAATATGCAAGTAATATACCAAAACGATTGTTATGGAAAATCAGCATTGATATAGAAAAGTGGTTACCCAATTAGGTTATAATCCCTATTAATCATTCAAACTGGGTAACCAATTAAACATTTAATTGACAGATTATTTCAAATAATGACAATAAAAATGAGGATTTATAAAGTTGGCACACTACTTGCATAATTAATATTTATAAATTTCTAGGGGGTATAAAAAATGAATGCTGCATGGAGAAAAAAGATTTCTATCCTGCTGATTGGACTTATGGTACTATTGGCCGGCTGTAATTTCAGCGGCAAATCTTCAACAGAACCAGCAAAGAATGAAGAAGGAGACAAGCAAGCAGAGCAGGCAGAAGGAAAAAGTGAGAATGTTCTTAACCTAAGCTTGGATAATGACATTCCCGATTTGAACCAAGTTAAAACAACAGATGCAATTTCATTTGCTGTTTTAAATAATGTAATGGAAGGTCTGTATCGCCTAGATGAAAACAATGAACCTCAGCCAGCTATGGCCGAGAGCTATGAAAAGTCTGAGGATGGGCTGACCTATACATTTACATTAAGAGAAGGCATTAAGTGGAGCAACGGAGATCCGGTTACAGCCAATGATTTCAAATATTCATGGCTGCGCTCCATGCACCCTGATACTGCAGGTGCGTATGCAAGCATTCTGACAGATTATATTAAAGGCGGAGCAGAGTTTGCGGCAGGTGAAGCTGAAGCAGATGCTGTTGCTATTGAAGTGAAGGATGACAAGACACTTGTAGTCGAGCTTGTTCAGCCGACACCATTCTTCCTTGGTCTTACAGCTTTCGTGACGTATTTCCCGCTTAATGAAAAATTTGTTTCAGAGCAAGGTGACAAGTTTGCATTAACACATGATGCAATTCTGTATAACGGTCCGTTTGTCCTGACTGATTATGACCAGGCAAAGGGAGTATCCATGGAAAAGAATCCAGAATACTGGGATAAAGAAACTGTAGCGCTTGAAAAAGTCAATATGAAAGTCATTAAGGAGCAAAGCACTGCCCTTAACCTGTATGAAGCAGGCGAGCTTGATAAAGTATACCTGTCTTCAGCAGATGTAGACAGCTATAAAGATAGCCCCGAATTTAATACTGAAACAGAATTCAGAACTTATTTTATCCAATTTAACCTTGGAAAAGAGCCGTTTCAGAATGAAAACATCCGTAAAGCGCTGCAATTGGGTTATGACCCTGATGTCCTGACAAGCGTGATCTTAAATAACGGATCGGAGCCTGCTTATGGACTGATTGCTACAGACATGGCCGGAGTTGATGGGAAATCCTTCCGCGAGCTTCAGGGAGATGTTATTAAACCTGACGTTGAAAAGGCGAAAGAGCTTTGGGCAAAGGGTGTAGAAGAGCTGGGGAAAACACCTGAAATTGAATTACTTATTTCTGATGACACCGTTGCGAAGGATACAGGAACATTCCTTCAAAGTGAATATAAAAAGAATTTAGGCATTGATATCAGTCTGGACACACAGCCTTACAGCGCCCGTCTTGACTCGATGAGAGCGGACGATTATCAAATGGCTGTTAACCGCTGGGGGGCAGATTACAATGATTCCATGACGTATTTGAATCTATGGGCAAATCCATCCAATCCTTTCTTCCGCGGAAATTATGTAAACGAGAAATATAAAGAATTAGTTAATTCGGCAGCTGAAGATGCTGATGATCAGTCCCGTATTGAAAAACTACTTGAAGCTGAAAAGCTGATTCTTGAAGATGGAGCACTTGGGCCGTTATACTACGATGGTTTATCATTCCTGCAAAAGCCTTACCTAAAAGGTTTGGTCACTCATCCATATGGAGCTTCACCAGATTTAAAATGGGCAACTGTTCAATAAGAAGGGTGAGCGGGGAGAGAAGGAGTTTCTCTCCCTGTTTTTTAAACCCCGTAACTGTCCAGCTCCAGGCGCCATCGGTTCGGGATCATAAGCCGGCAGGCGGGAGCTTTGTGCATTTTCTTATTGAATAAACCCCGCAACTAGTGGAGGTGTGAAAATTGAAAAAGTATCTTTTTTTTCGGGTCATTAATATTCTTATAACTTTATACATAATTGCCACGGCTACTTTCTTCTTAATGAAGCAGCTTCCAGGTTCACCTTTTGATGAAGAAAGGCTTTCCAGTTTATCGGAAGAGCAAAGAATGGAGTTTTACGCGAAATATGGATTGGATAAACCCTTGCATGAGCAATACATCCTTTATTTAAAAAATCTGGTCCAAGGGGAAATGGGTGATTCCTTTTATTTTAAAGGACAAGATGTCAGTGATCTGATCGCCAGCCGTGTCGGCCCATCTGTCCTGCTTGGTTTCCAGGCTGTTTTGCTTGGATTTACTGTTGGGATTGTTCTGGGGATTATCGCAGCCTTTAAACACAATACGATGTGGGATTTTTCCACGATGCTTGTTGCTGTATTGGGTGTATCGGTTCCTAACTTTGTATTTGCCGCTCTTTTACAATATTATGTTGGCTTAAAAATGGGCCTTCTGCCGGTGGCATTTTGGGAGTCCTACTCAAGTTCTATCATGCCGACATTGTCATTGTCTCTTATTGTCATTGCCTTAATAGCCCGTTTTACGAGAAATGAAATGCTGGAGGTCCTTCAGCAGGACTATATGCTGACAGCAAGGGCAAAAGGGTTAAGCCAGTTCAAAGTCATCTATAAGCATGCAATTCGCAATGCTTTAATCCCGGTTATTACGATTCTAGGGCCTATTGTTGTCAGCTTATTGACGGGGTCATTAGTTATCGAAAATATTTTTGGGGTTCCGGGCATCGGCAGTCTCTTTGTAGATTCAATAAAAGTAAACGATTATACAACCATAATGGGGCTGACGCTTTTTTATAGCGCATTTTTTGTCCTGACGATGCTTGTCATCGATCTCATGTATGGCGTTATTGATCCGAGAATTCGCATTAGCGGGGCAAAGGAGTGAGTGATATGAAAAATGCTGAACCGCTTTTGAACGAAGAGGAATTATCTGATGATTTATTTGAAATAGCAGGCAGACGAGCGGAGGACAGTGAAAAAATAAACCGTCCGCCCTTATCAGCCTTCAAAGACAGCTGGATGAGGCTGAAAAAAAATAAAGGTGCGGTTATTAGTCTGGTCGTTTTATCTATTATTCTTCTGCTTGCGATCTTTGGCCCTTATATGAACGGTTATAAATATTATGAAACAGACTATTCTGTCGCTTATCAGCCCCCAAGCGGAGAGCACTGGCTTGGTACGGATAAGTTTGGCCGTGACCAGTGGACAAGGATTTGGGAAGGAACGCGAATTTCTTTATATATTGCTGTGCTTGCGGCATTTCTTGATCTCCTGATTGGGGTCACATATGGTGCCATTTCCGCTATGCTTGGCGGAAAAGTGGATAACGCCATGCAGCGTGTGATCGAAATCCTCGTAGGGATTCCGAATCTGATCATTATTATTCTATTAATCATGCTGATGAAACCAGGGATTTTTACCATTACGGTTGCGATGGTTATTACAGGCTGGGTAAATATGGCGAGGCTTGTCCGGGCGCAAATTTTCAAACTAAAGGAACAGGAATTTGTACTGGCAGCCAGATCGCTTGGCTCGACGAATAAACGGCTTATTCTTCACCACTTGATTCCGAATGTGATGGGATTGATTGTCATCAATATGATGTTCACTATTCCATCGGCTATTTTTACAGAGGCGTTCCTAAGCTTTATCGGACTTGGTCTGCAGGAGCCGCTGGCATCATTAGGAGTACTGATTAATGATGGATTTAAAGGGATGCGAAATCACTTCTATCTGCTGCTTTATCCTGCGATTGTGATTGTGGGCATTATGGTTAGCTTTAATATTTTAGCTGACGGCCTGCGGGATGCGCTCGATCCGAAAATGCGGAAATAGACTTCAAGAATACTAGATTTGGAGAGGATAATATGGAAAATCCAATAGTGGTTTACCGTGGAACGTTCATGGAAAGCACGCATAATATCCATGTGGCCGTTGTGAATGGAAAGGGTGAGGTTCTCTATTCATACGGTGACCCGGGGAGGCTGACTTTTCCAAGGTCATCCATGAAGCCATTTCAGGCTGTGGCCGTTGTGGAAACAGGTGCGGCTGACCAATATCAATATGAAGAAGCAGACCTTTCCCTTATTTGTGCGTCCCATAGCGGGGAGCATTTTCACAGAAGACGTGTCATGAGTATTTTGGGAAGAACCCATTTGGAGGAAGAAGCGCTGCAATGCGGCACCCATATTCCGCGGGATATGGAAAGCTACAACGAGCTTATCCGCAGCGGCGGGGAGCTCACGCCTGTTTTCAGCAATTGCTCAGGAAAGCATTCCGGGATGCTGACAGCCGTTGTCCATATGGGTGAGGATGTTGACAGTTACCGGGAAGTAACGCACCCGCATCAGCAGCGGATTTTGGATGTGATTGAAGAGGTTTGCGGCTATCCGAAAGATCAGATCGAAATAAGTGTGGATGGCTGCGGTGTACCCGTTCACAGGCTTCCGCTGAAACATGCAGCGATGGGCTTTGCCAGGCTGGCTCAGCCTTTTGCCTGGAGTGAGGGGGAGCGCCCGCGTGCGCTTGAAAGAATACGGAAAGCCATGACGAAGCACCCTGAAATGGTCGGCGGAACAGATCGATTTGATACAGACTTGATGAAAGCTTTTAATGGACGAATTGCTGCAAAAGCCGGAGCAGAAGGGGTTCAATGTCTGGGAGATGTGGAAACTGGCCTTGGAATCGCGATTAAGGTAGAGGACGGAAGTGCCCGTGCCGTGAGTGTAGCCACAATGGAAGTATTGAAGCAGCTCGGCATCGGGGATGAGCATATTTATCAGCAGTTGTCCGAATATGTGAATGCGCCGGTATTAAATGCCAGAAAAGATCGGATTGGACATATAGAAGCCAACTTTCAATTGGCAGCAGGAGAACGAATACTGACAGGAAGCTAAGGTAAAGGAGTGAGACGATGTGGAAAAATTGCTTGAATTAAAAAATCTCCATGTTTCCTTTAGTACATATGCAGGCAAGGTACAGGCTGTAAGAGGGGTTAATTTATTTTTGAAAAAGGGAGAAACCCTGGCGATTGTAGGGGAATCCGGGTCAGGAAAGTCGGTCACCTCTAAAACGATTATGAAGCTTCTGCCGAGCAGCTCAGCCAAAATTGATGATGGGGAAATCCTTTTTGAAGGAAAAAACCTGGTTCATTACTCAGAAAAAGAAATGCAAAAAGTCAGAGGTTCCGAAATATCCATGATCTTTCAGGATCCAATGACTGCCCTGAACCCGACGATGACAATTGGGAACCAGATCATTGAGAGTCTCATGACTCATCAGAAAATCGATAAAAAGCAATCTGCTCAGAAGGCTATTGATCTATTAAAGCTGGTAGGGATTCCGAATGCGGAAGTCCGGATCAAGCAGTATCCTCACCAATTCTCAGGCGGTATGAGACAGCGCGTCGTGATCGCGATCGCTTTAGCCTGCAATCCGAAAGTGCTGATTGCAGATGAACCCACAACAGCTCTGGATGTGACCATACAGGCGCAAATTTTAGATCTGATGAAAGATATTCAGAGAAAGATGGGTACATCCATCATTATCATCACGCATGACCTGGGAGTAGTTGCAAATATTGCGGACAGGGTGGCGGTCATGTATGCGGGCAAAATTGTGGAGACCGGGACTGTAGAGGAAGTCTTTTACAAACCTCAGCACCCTTATACTTGGGGGCTTCTTGGCTCTATGCCGAATATGGAAACAAGAGATGAACTTGTGGCAATTCCCGGGACTCCTCCTGACCTTCTGAACCCGCCAAAAGGAGATGCTTTTGCAGAAAGAAATGAGTTTGCACTTAAGGTAGACTACTTGCGGGAACCGCCAATGTTTAAGCTGTCTGATACACATTATGCGGCTACATGGCTGCTTCATGGGAAAGCGCCCAAGGTCGAAAAACCAGCTGTTATAAATAAAAAGCGTATAGCTGCAGCAAAACCTGTGCAAAAGGCTCCGGATGTTAAGGAAGCAGTCCAGGAGCCGTTAGTTGAAATCAAAAACCTTAAGAAGTACTTTCATACAGGGAAAAGTGAGGTTTTAAAAGCAGTAGATAATTTATCCTTTACGGTTTATAAGGGTGAGACGCTTGGATTGGTTGGTGAATCCGGCTGCGGAAAATCAACAGCGGGAAGAACACTTATGCGTCTCTATGAAGCTACAGGCGGGGAAGTGCTTTTTCAAAACGAAAAGGTGCATGGCAAGAAGAGTCCGAAAGAATTACTTGAGTTTAACCGCAAAGTCCAGATGATCTTTCAGGATCCATATGCGTCCCTTAATCCGCGAAAAACAGTTGCGGATATTATCGCTGAAGGAATTGATATCCACGGGCTGGCATCAAGTAAGGAAGAGAGAAGACAGAAGGTATATGAACTGCTCGAAACAGTTGGTCTGAACAAGGACCATGCCAATCGCTATCCGCATGAATTTTCCGGCGGACAGCGTCAGCGAATCGGGATTGCCAGGGCACTTGCGGTTGAACCGGAATTTATTATTGCGGATGAACCAATTAGTGCATTGGACGTCTCGATTCAGGCCCAAGTGGTCAACCTGCTGAAAAAACTCCAGCGAGAACGGGGGCTGACGTATTTGTTTATCGCGCATGACTTATCCATGGTCAAGCATATCAGTGACCGGGTAGGTGTGATGTATCTTGGAAATCTGGTTGAACTGGCATCATCGGATGATTTATATGATGAACCCCTTCATCCTTATACCCAGGCACTGCTGTCAGCTGTTCCCGTTCCGGATCCTGACAGGGAGAAAACAAGAGAGCGTATTGTCCTGGAAGGAGACCTGCCAAGTCCAAGTAATCCTCCAAGCGGATGCCGCTTTCGGACTCGCTGCCCGCATGCCGCAGAAATGTGCGCCAGCACTGTTCCAGTATGGAAAGAAGCTAAGCCGAACCATTGGGTGGCTTGCCATTTGTTCTAACTTGAATGATATATAAAATGCCGGGCCTGCGTGGCCGGCATTTTTCTGTTGTATTGGGGTTCAATACTCTTTTAAACCAAGTGGGAAATTATGAGAGATTGCACAGGGTACCGGGAAAGAACTTCTGCTTGGCAATTATGCTCAAATTCCAGAAGGAGATTCGGCAGAGTTGCTGGTTATGCGGCCTTATGAAGCAAGGATCTATAGAATTTTGAACAAGCGGTGAAATGATGAATGAACCTCTTGCATAGTATGAGTTATTCTTCCTAGTAAGCCGGAAAGCATGAGGACGGTTGAACCGTCCCCATGTTCACCTGAAATTGTCACATTTATCTTAGGAAATTTGTTATATACTATAAAAGAGGAGGTGTGAATAATGAACGAAGCAAAAATGGAAAGTATGCTTGCCCAATTAATAAAAATGGTTGGCAGTCTTCAATCTGATATGCAGGAAATGAAAAAAGACCAGCAGGAAATGAAAAAAGACCAGCAAGAGATGAAAATAGAACAACTAGAAATGAAAATAGAACAGCAAGAGATGAAGATCGAACAGCATGAGATGAAAAAAGATCTGCAGAAGCTGGAAACCAAAAGTGATCAGCGCCATCAAGAGATCTTAGAGCACTTTAAAATCCTTGAAAGAGACCAGGATTTTATATGGGAGAAAACCGCTAGAAATGAAAGAGATATTGGCAATATTAAAAGACAGCTTCTTTGAAATAAAAATTCAATGTGTAATTTAAAAAGATTAGTTACACACCAAAGTCTTTATTTTCCCCTTTTTTTCTCTTCTTTGGTTATAGCTCTTTTATAGCTTCTTTGCTAAACACCCCACAAACAATTTCAAACATAAGGTAAAGCACTGTAGATGCCAGCATCTAGAGTGTTTTTCTTTGTTTGAAATTAACTTCAGGAAGAGAGCCCTCTCCTGGTTTCTCTGAACTTCTCCTGAATTTTCTTTAGCAAAGCCTTGCTCCGAATTTTATAACATTTAAGGGGAACGTATATATAGTGGGCTGTGCATTCGTATGTTACATTATATTTATAGATTTACATTGAATGCTGATCCTATTGAAGCAAATGTGGAGATTAGACTCAGCAGATGTGCTCTTTATTAAATTATGCCAAGCCAATGCCATAGTGATGCAGCTTTTATGGAATATGGGAGGAACAAGGATGTCTGCTATAAAGTTTATAAATCTTGATGGAGAAGAAATATATGTGTTTAACAGTGCCATCTATATTTTTGAATCGTCATCCGGAAGTACACTGGAAGTAGACATGATTGTTAGCGAAGTTACTCTAAGAAAATATCAGGGCAGGGACAGTCTGATCACAGAAGTTGAGTTGGAGGACGGCAGGCAGATAAGCTCCTTTATGTTTCTAAAGGCTGTGCCAGGGAAGCTGCCCCGGCTGAGCTTATTTTGCGAAATAGATTCGGAAGAGTCATATGAAGGGCTCTTAAGAATAAGAGAGGATGCTCCGGATTTTCCCGATATTGAAGCGGGCATTACCCTGGAAGAGATTCGAAAAGTGGAGATGCCGAATGAAAAAATCACACTTAAATTAAACCTGCCCATTAACCAGGTGGAATGGCTGAAGGAGCAGAAAAATAAGGAATTGAATGAGCTTTTTAGAGAGCTGTTAGAGGAGTATCTTGAGAGGGCAGAATAATCCAATCCAAAGTTTTTGTAGGGGACACTTAGCAGCGGCTGCATAAAGAGCAGCTTTGGGCTGTATGGTGAACTTGCAAATAGAGTTATTAAACCTGCAAATAGATCAATCAAATTGCAAATAGCCGCCTGAAACCTGCAAATAGATCAATAAAATTGCAAATAGACAATTAAATTCTGCAAATAGACAATTAAATTCTGCAAATAGACTATCAAATACCGCAAATTGATTCCTATATAAAAGGAAAACCGAGCTGCCACTCAGCCCGGTTTTTTAAATCCTGTTAATTTATCGTCCCGCGATCCACCTGTTCATACAATATCCCCATATTACCCTTCACTTTTTTCGAAACCTCACACAATGCCTCAATCGCTTCAGCTTTGTGATTCCCAAGCTGATAAACCACATCATCAAACAGCATTTCCATTTCTCTTAAAATAGCAATGGATGCAAGGTTATAGAGGTGGACATTATAGTAGCCGCTGTTATTGAATATGGCTGTTTCGACATAAGGCCTGAAATTCTCTAATAGAGTAGGGTACTCCGCCATTAATCGGTCTAAACCTTTTCTGATGCCTTCAATCGTGCCGGCAAACTCATCCAAAGGCTCCAGCGCGTTATTGACGCTGTTTCGGATTTTATCGTCAAAGTCCGAAAACAGGCCGAATAGCTTGCCGGGGATGGTGTAGTCCAAGGCGAATTTGGTTGCGCCTTTGATAGTGCTCGACAGGAGTTCAAGTGCATTTTCAATGTTCAGGGTAATCACCCAGCCCTTATGCAATATAGGCATGAGAAGTGCCTGGGTTGATGCAGTGAAAGCAGAATAAGACGTATCCATCTGGAATTCCTTAATCTTCATCCTCAGCTCCATATAAGGGGAATCTTCCAGCTTATATGTGTTCGTTCCCTGCACGGATATAGAATTGGGATGGGTGGATTTGCTTCTAATCGACTGTCCAAGGGAATGGTCCCGGTCATGAAAGTTCGAGGCAACATCCTGAACTTGTTTCTGATATTCCCCGATATGCGAAAGAAGCTTATCCCTGTTATTGTTCACGATCCCATAATGGGCTTTTAACTCACTGACTACAGCATCATACCAGAGTTCCTTTCCTCCCTCAAACAGCTCCGGAATTTTATTGGAGATGATTCGGATAAGGCTTTTGGAAAGGTCCTGAACATCTGCTTTCAAATCATATAAAAAGCCGCGGATTTCATTAAAGATGCCTTCCACATTGACGTTCGTCCGGAAAATATGTTCAAGCAGCTCAGCAGGCGGGGAATTCAGTATATAGTTCAGGGATTTAGCATGACTTTCCGCCACATTTAACAAAGATACCAAATGATCAATTTCGGCCGTTAAACGATTGCTGATGGAGGTAATTCCCATAAACAGAGGCTCACTGATCAGGTTTTCAAACATCTCTTCGAAAATCTTTTGCAGGCGGCTGAGCCGTTCATAATAACGGCTGGCTTCATCGTCTACTATGGCAACCGAATTACCCAAGTACTCGTGAGCAAGGTTCAGTCTATCCATCACATGGCTTTGCAGGGAGGAAGCAAGAAGATCCAGATTCTCCTTGTTAATCTCGATGCGATCTGAGTGCCCGCCATACAGCGGTAATCCCGTCCAGATGCTGGATACGATATGGGCATCTGCATCTACATAGATTTTGCCATAGCCTGGCTTGCCGACTTCTCCGATAACATAAAACTGAGTGCCATCTTCATTCCTCAGATAGCCTGTATGGTTTGTAGCAAGCTTTGAGAATTCTGGAATCCCATTGAAGATTTCATACTGTTTTCCTGGAATCCTGCCATGCAGATCCAATGCGATTAAAGTCTGAGTCAGCACATCGTAGCTGCTGAAGTAGTTTGTGATGTTGTCATACGTTTTATCAGGGTCCATCATTCCATCAGGAAGGAGGGCAGGGTTCAGTGTTACGGCCTTAACCGCTGGATTTTCAATAGCGACGGCACCGACTAGGCCGCCTCCGAGTGAATTTCCTGCAATATACTTAACGCCACCAATATCCTTGTACGTTTCATTCATTTGATTGTAGTATTCTCTAGCCGCTGTAATTTGTGCTGGAGTCAGGTCACTTAGCAGTTGAACATCTGTGATAATGTCCTGTTGACCATATTTAGCGCCCGCATCTGTACCTACATAAATGATAGATATCTCTTTGGTATCCTTATTGCTGATTGTTAAAGCATCCAAACCGGTTGGATCATCATAAAGTATATCAGCAACTACATATTCACTATCATTTACGTAAATAGCATCATCAATGTCTGGATGTGTATAAGCATGGTACCCTGCCAGTTCAACTAAATCCTTATCACTATTATTGAATGTCGGGTATTTATTTATAGAGGGATTACCAGCTATTTTATTCATGTATACACCTACTTTTATTCTTTTATAATATAATCCGGAAAGCCTCTCCGGAGGGAATTATCTTTGATACCTTTTGCTGTTTCTCTATGAATTAAGTTGTCATTAAGGTAAAAGCCATAAGAACCTTTCGGAATATTATTCATTCCTTGCAAATCTTTTGTTACCCGGTTAAATAGTTCTTCATTTGGTTCCGCCTTCTTATCCTGCATATACAATTGAATGCTAATTGTGAGATTGTCAGCTGAAAATTTACTTGCATCATAGGCGTTTCTTAGACTTTCGATGCTTTCGTTATGATTGTTAAGGTATAAATCGTATACAGGTTTAATGGCTTCCTCATTTTTAGATACGACGACAAAGTAATAAGGAGTCATATAGCCGTTTCCCCCTGTGTTTTCGAGGGCTTCTTTTGTTTTTCCTGTCACTTTTCCTTCTGCTGTAAGCGTTTCTAGGTAATGATCAAGTTCTTGAAATTCTTCTTTAAAAATCATTTGGTAGAGTCCGCCTTTAATGGCATTTTGCACTTCATTCTCGTCTGCCCAAATTTGATCTGCCAACACTTTCTTTTCTTTTACATCAATCGGGACAACAGCATAGGTATAAAAATGGGGTTCTCCTTCAGATTCCAGAAAAACTGTCGCGCCATCACGTGCCCCTACAACGTTATGTGCTTTTACCTCTATTTGATACTTTTCTTGAAAATACTTTTGTGCAGCTTTCTCAATTTGGTCCCGATATTGTTCAGCAATTTCATCTGTTTCCTTACCGTTAGCAAGGAAGTAACCTTCCCCTGTATACTCCTGAACACTGATGAACGTATCATTTGAAGCAGAAGTTTGTGTTTCTTTCGCTTCTTTAATTTCCTGATTGTTATTCGTGCTATTCATACCAGAACATCCTCCAAGCATTAATGATATTCCAACACTGCATAGTAATATTTTTGTTTTTTTGCGCATTAGTTAAATGTCCTCCCTAAAGGAATATGCCATTCAGAGTATACCCCCTATTTTAGCCGATGAAGTTATATTTTTACAGTTTTAACGTGGAAAATTACACTTTTTAGGTAAAAATAGGTAAATAGTTAGAGAGGGGGTAGGGAGTATTGTACTAAAATTATTTTGCTCAAACTGTTTCTCAAGGTAAGAACATAAAAAAGAGCGAGTAAAGTTTGTGGATGAAATTAAGCTTCCTCTTGCAAGCTTGAACAATTATGAAAGAACGAATCCTGGAAATGCCAGATGCTGCCACCAGGTGGAATGTTTAAAGAGTTGTTGGAGGTAAGCTTGGAAAAAAGGTGGCCGAAAAAATCTAATCAAACGTTTGATTGAACTTTTGTATAGTAAAGAGAAGGGGACATGCAAATAGAATTATGGAATCTGCAAATAGTTGCGGGGATTTACAAATAGAATAATTGATTTGCAAATAGCCGCTGAAAACCTGCAAATAGAACAAAGAGGTTGCAAATAGACTATCAATGCCGCCTCCGTGGGAATTTCCTGCAACATTCTTGACGCCGCCAATATCCTAATACCTTTCATTCATCTGATTGTAATATTCTCGTGCAGCTGTAATTTGTTCTGGGGTCAGGTCACTTAATAGCTGCGCATCTGTAATGATGTCCTCATTTCCATATTTTGCTTTAGCATCTGTACCGACATAAATGATGGATATTTCTTTTGTTTCCACATTAACAACCGTCATTGCATCTAAACCGGTCGGGTCTTGATAATGTGTATTAATAACTTTATAAGCCTTGCCATTTACTTCGATTCTAGATTCCACTAAAGGGTAAGTGTATGCATGGTACCCTGCCAATTCAACCAAATCTTTGTCATTATTAATTGATACGTCTTTATTAATATTGGGTGAACCCTTAATTGTAGTCATGTATTCACCTGCTTCTACTCTTTAATAATATAATCTGGAAAAGCTCGCTTCAAGGAATTGTCTTTAGCACCTTCAGATGTTTCTGCATGAATTAAGTTATCGTTTAAATAGAAGCTATATGTCCCTTTAGGAATGTTATTCATTTCTTCGAGATCTTTTGTAACTTGATTAAATACCTCTTTACTAGGTTCTGCTTGTTTATCCTTCATGAATAACTGGATATTAATCTGAAAGTTTTCTTTATCGAATAAGCTTTCATCGTAGGCATCTTTTAAGTTATTAATGCTTTCCTCAGGATTTTGTAAATATAGGTCATACACAGGCTTAATGGCTGCATCCTCAGAAGCTGTTGAAATAAAGTAATAAGGTGTCATAAAGCCATGTCCGCCCACATTTTGCAGGGCCTCTTCAGTTTTCCCGGCGATTTGCCCCTTTTCAGAAAGTGAATGGAGGTAATGGTCAAGCTGACCAAACTCTTCTTTAAAAATCATATGATATAACCCGCCTTGGATGGCGTTTTGAACCTGATATTCATCAGCCTGAATATTGCTAATATCCACTTTTTCTGATATTTCATCTATTGGCACTACAGCATAAGTGTAGAAATGCGGCTCACCTTTTGATTCAACAAACACAGTAGCCCCATCCTTAGCACCGACCACATTATGCACAGTTACATCGGTCTTATATTTCTCGTTGAAAAAGCTGATGGCAGCTTTCTCTATCCGAGCAAGGTTTTTATCCGCAATTTCATCTGTCACTTTTCCGTATGGTAATGCATAGCCTTCACCAGTATAATCCTGAACGCTAATTTTAGTTTCTTCAGAAGGGGCAGCCTGTATTTCTTTTGTGTTTTCACTTTCGTCAGAACACCCTCCAAGCAGCAATGAAATTCCAACACTGCAGAGTAAGATTTTTGTTTTTCTTTTCATTATTTACATGTCCTCCTAAAAGACCGTTAAAAATATATCCCTTATTCTAGCGGATAGAGTTATATTTTTACAGCTCAAACGTGAAAAATTACACTTTTAGGTAAAAAATAAGAAAAAGGTCGGGGGGTTCTAGAAAGACAGTTTAGAATTTTATAAAAATTGTTGTAATCGTTTTCTGCATGTTGTATAGTCAAGTTAAAGAAAAACCGAAACGTTTTGGGAGTTGTCTGAGTGACTACAATTAAAGATATTGCAAAAAAGGCAGGAGTATCTGTTACGACTGTTTCAAGGGCGTTAAATGGATACTCGGATGTGAGTGAAATTACCCGAAAGAAGATTGCCCAGGTAGCGAAGGAATTGAATTACAGCCCTAATTCGCTTGCCAGAAGCTTAGTAATGAAAAGATCACAAACTATTGGACTGCTGGTGTCAGGTTTTACGAAGGAAAGTGTGAAGGATAATTTTATGGTTGAGGTTCTTGCCGGTGTTAATGAGTATGTTTCGGGATCCAATTATGATCTTATCTTGTTTAATACCAATTCTTCCAAACAGCGGGAAAAGACGTATACTCAGCTATGCCGTGAGCGAAGAGTGGATGGTGTTATAATTCAGGGCATTCGCACAGATGATCCTTATTTAAAGGAAGTGGCAGAGAGCGATATTCCTTGTGTATTGATCGATATCCCGCTTGAATCTGATCATGTCAGCCATGTAACGACAGATAATGTGCTGGGGGCAGAAAAAGCGGTGAAGCATCTTATTCATCTCGGCCATGAGAAGATTGGCATGATTAATGGCCATGAATTTGCCTTTGTCAGCCGTGAAAGATTGCAGGGATATCAAAAAGCTCTCGATAAAGCAGGCCTTGCCTTCCATCCGGAATACGTTGCCGATGGTAAATTTACAGAAGAGAAAGGGAAGGAAGCAGCATTGCAACTGCTGCGCAATCATCCTGAAATCACGGCATTATTTTGTGCAAGTGACTTAATGGCAATTGGAGCAATGGCAGCAGCGAAAGAGCTTAATCGTCATGTTCCGGAGGATCTTTCTATTATAGGGTACGATGATATTTTGTTAGCCTCATATGTTAGTCCGAAGCTGACAACGATTGCACAGAATAAGTTCGGTCTGGGATATGAAGCAGCGAGATTGCTGCTTGGACTGCTTCAACATGAGACAGAAACACACCGTCTTGTTATGAAAACAGAGCTTATGGAACGAGAGAGTACAGCAGAAGCGAAAAAATAAATGTTGGTCGCCCGAGCTGAATAGCAAGGATAGCCAGCTTTTACTTTAGAGTAAATCCGAAACGTTTTGGTAATATTTTTTTAAATGAAATCCGAAACGTTTCGGAAGTTGAACAACTATGATAACTGAACGTGCAGGAGGAGCAAAATGAATTACAGAGTGATAAAAGAGAACAATCTATTTCTATTAACAGATGAACAGGGAGATATCACTGCCAATCACAGCTACGGCTTAGGTTTGTACAAGAATGATACTCGATTTCTCAGTAAGTTTAATGTACGGATCAACAATGAAAAACCGATTCTTCTCCACTCGGATGGATCTGAAAACTATATGTCCGCAATCCTATCAACAAATCCACACCAGGAAAAAGATGGAGAATTAATTCTTTGGAGAGAATCCATTGAGATTGAGAGAAAGCGATTTATCTATGATGACGTGTTATATGAAACAGTTACGGCGAAGAACTATTTTCCAAAACCGGTGACATTTGATTTAAATATAGAAGCCGATGCGGATTTTCATGATATGTTTATCGTCCGCGGTTTTCAGACAGGTGATGTAGGAAAAAGAACAGGCCAGACAGCTGATAAAAATTCTCTAACATTCCATTATGATGGTGCAGATGATATTAAGAGAGAGACCCGTATTCAATGGGATACTCCTCTTCTACCTAAAGAAGTAAAAGAAGGAGGCGAGATTACATTTACTCTTTCCCTTCGGCACCAGGAATCCAAATCGGTTACCTTTATGGTTATTCCGCTGGAAAATGCAGAAACGAGAACAGATCTTTTACCTGTAAATGTAGCTCTTCAAAAACTCAAATCGTCCTATCAGAGCTGGTCTTCAGAGCTTGCTTCAGTTGAAACAGATTATCAGCCGCTGCAAAGGCTTGTTGATCGAGGTTTATCAGACTTGCGGGTGCTTTTAACCGACACGGGATACGGCAATTTTCCGGTAGCAGGACTGCCATGGTTCGGCGTTCCGTTTGGAAGGGACAGTCTGATTGCCGCACTTCAGATGATTGCCTTCCAGCCGGATGTGGCAAAAGGAACTTTGTTTACAATGGCAAGTCAGCAAGGAACCAAAGTCGACCCCTGGAGAGATGAACAGCCGGGGAAAATTATGCATGAAATCCGTTATGGGGAGCTTGCGAATACAAACCAGATTCCATTCACCCCTTACTATGGAACGATTGATGCCACCCCGCTATTCCTAGTTCTATTAACAGAGTATGTGAAATGGACAGGAGATTTGGAGACATTCCGCCAGCTCGAGGAAAACGTGAAGCGTGCGCTGGAGTGGATTGATCAATATGGAGATCGGGATGGCGATTTGTTTGTGGAATACCATCAGGAATCATCCAAGGGAATTGCGAATCAAGGCTGGAAAGATTCCGGGGATTCCATTGTTCATCGAAATGGTGATTATGCTGAAACACCAATAGCACTTTCCGAGGTGCAGGGATATGTTTATCAGGCAAAACAGGGGATTGCCTCCATTTATAACAAGCTTGGAAACAAAGAGGCAGCTTCAGAGCTGAAGGCTCAGGCTGAAAAGCTGCAAGAAGCATTTGAAAACGAGTTCTGGATGGAGGATCAGGAGTTTTATGCGATCGCTCTTGATGGCAGAAAAAAACAGGTTGGAACTATTACATCCAACCCGGGGCATGTTCTGTATTCTGAAATGCTCGCAGAGAAGCGTGCAGAAAAAGTAAGCAGCATGCTGACGGGTGAGAAAATGTTTTCAGGATTTGGCATTCGCACAATGGGTGAAGGAGAAGCAGGATATAATCCGATGAGCTACCATGATGGCAGTATCTGGCCTCATGATAACAGCATGATTTTATTGGGAATGAGCAAGCTGGGTTTTTCAGCAGATGCTAAAAAAGTAATGACAGGCCTTATACAGGCTTCCCAGTATTTTGAGTACGATCGTCTTCCTGAACTGTTCTGCGGATATGGTGCGGAAATCGGCAAAGCAGTTAAATATCCGGTTGCGTGTTCACCGCAGGCTTGGGCAGCAGGTACGCCGCTTGTATTTGTTCAATCACTTCTGGGCCTCTTCCCGGACAGCCTGAAAAAGGAAATTCAGCTGAGCCCAATGCTGCTTGATGAAATGAATACATTGACAGTCACTAACATCAAAATTGGTGAAGGGACCCTTTCCGTTTCTGTCAGCAGACAGGGAGAAGAAATACAGACAGCCATCTTAGAAAATACAACCGGCTTTGAAATCGTCAAACCTATGAAGGTAACTCAATAATTTTTTAACATAAAAAAATCAATGGAAAATGAGAGGGGTTATGAAGGATGAAGAAAAAATGGTTGGCTGGATTAGGTATGACGACAATGTTAGTGGGGTCCCTTCTTGCCGGGTGCAGCGGGTCAGATGAAACGAACTCGGAAGGCTCTGGCGGATCTGAAGGAGAAAAGGTTGAAGTAACGCTTGCGGGATGGGGCGGCAACCCATCTGAGCAAAAACTGCTGAAACAGACAATTGCCGACTTCGAAGAGAAATTTCCAAACATTGATGTTAAGCATGAAGTGATTTCAGAGCAGTATATGGATGTCCTAAAAACTCGCCTGATTGGCGGAGAAGGTCCGGACGTGTTCTATTTGGATGCACTTGAAGCGCCGGCATTGATTGAAACGGGTGTCGTCGAGCCTCTAGACGAGTATGTCACAGAGGACTTTGATACTGAAGATTTTGAGAAGCCTATGCTTGAAGCTTTCCAGGTGGATGGGAAGACGTACGGTTTTCCAAAGGATTACTCTACTCTAGCTCTTTTCTATAATAAAAAAATGTTTGAAGAAGCAGGTGTAGAAGTCCCAAAAACATGGGATGAGCTGCGCGAAGTGTCCAAAGCCCTTACAAAGGAAGGTGTATACGGATTTGGTGTTGCGCCTGAGCTTGCCCGGCTTTATCATATTGCCCAGGCTTCCGGCGGTGATGTGGTGAAGGAAGATAAAGCGAATTTCGCTTCTCCGGAGATAGTAGAGGCACTAAAGCCAATCGTTGATCAGCATCTTGAAGACAAAACCTCTGCCCAGGCATCAGAAGTAGGCGCAAACTGGGGCGGAGAAATGTTCGGCCAGCAGAAAGCGGCAATGGTCATTGAGGGTAACTGGGCGATTCCATTCTTAGAGGATACTTTCCCTGATGTGGAGTACGGTACAGCTGAACTTCCTGCCGTTAATGGCGAAAAGGGGACCATGGCTTATACGGTTGGTTATGTCATGAATGCAGCATCTGAGAAGAAGGAAGCTTCATGGAAGCTAATTTCCTACCTGACTGGCAAAGAAGGAATGGAAACATGGACTTCTAAAGGCTTCGCTCTTCCTACACGCAAATCGGTTGCAGAAAAATTAGGCTATGATGAAGATCCGTTAAGAGGTGCGCTTGTAGCTGGAGCTTCTTATGCCACTGTATGGCAAGAGGGTGCCAACCTTCCGATTATCATGAATAACTTTAACAACCAATTCATTGCTGCATTCCTTGGGGATCGTCCGCTATCTGACGCATTGAAGGAAGCACAGGAACAAGCAAATAGTGAAATTCAATAAGGCGGATAAAAACATGAACAGTACCTGGCCCGCTTTAAGGTGTCAGGTACATTCATAATATGATGCCCTTCAGTCTTTCTTTTCAGGGCGGTGCCGTACCGCCCTTCAGGGAAAGTATTATCCAAACAGATAGAAGGTAGGAATACTCATGAACAAACGATCTTCTAAGAAAAAATTAAGAGATGCCGGTCAAGGATATTTGTTTATGTTTCCGACACTGCTTGTGTTAGCCCTATTTATCATTGGGCCTATTCTTTATGCTATTTTCCTTTCATTTAATAAGGTTCAGCTTCTTGGCCAAACGAGTTTTGAATTTGTGGCGTTTGAAAATTTCGCCAGGATTATGGAAGACAATAGGGCCCTTATCGCCTTAAAAAATACCGCGAAATATGTGCTGATTGTGGTTCCATGTCAGACGGCTTTAGCACTGATATTAGCAGCAACATTAAATGCCGGTTTAAAAGGAGAGAAGTTCTTTCGCATTGTTTACTTTTTGCCGACGTTAACCTCCTCTGCCGTTTTAACGTTAATTTTCATGTGGATGTATAACAAAGAAGGGCTGATCAATAACCTTCTGGAAATGATCGGACTTCCTGGGTATAACTTTTTAGGCGACCCTGATATTGCATTGAACGCAATCATGCTGATGAATATCTGGGCGACGGCGCCATTCTTTATGGTTATTTATCTAGCAGCTCTTCAGGATATTCCGGATTCCTTATATGAAGCAGCTGAGCTTGATGGGGCCAATGCCTTTCAGAAATTCTTCTATGTGACGGTTCCTTTCCTGCGGCCGGTTACCTCGTTTGTTGTCATCATGGGGCTAATTGGAACATTCCAGCTGTTTGATCAGTCATATATCTTCTCCGGCGGATCTGGGGGACCAAACAATTCAACTCTGACAGTCGTTCTACTGATCTATCAATATGCATTTAAGTCACTCGGAACGATGGGATATGCGGCTGCACTTGCATTTGCTCTGGCTATTATTATTCTAGTTGCAACGCTGATCCAGCGTAAATTTTCGAAGGAAGAATCACTTTATTAAGGGGGAACGGACATGAATTCCAGGAAAAAATCATTCAGCAAGCGTCTTCTTTACGTCATTCTTGTTCTATATGCTGTCACCACACTTGTTCCGTTCTTATGGGCCCTGTCATCCTCATTTAAGACATTAGAAGAAATTATTAGCGGGACCATGAACTTCATTCCGAAAAACTTCACACTAGCGAACTATCAGCAAATATTTGTTGAACAGGATCTGTTTCCCAGATGGCTTTTAAACTCCCTTATCATCGCGGTAATAGGGACATTACTAAATATCATTTTTAACTCAATGGCAGGCTATGCCCTTGCTAGACTTGCATTTCCCGGTAAAAAGGCCCTGTTTATCATTATACTGGCCGTCTTAATGATACCTTCACAGGTGACCATGATTCCAAACTATTTAATCCTAAAGGAATTAGGCTGGCTGAACTCTTATCAGGGAATGATCGTGCCGGCGATGATTAACGCCACCTTTATCTTCATGATGAGACAATTCTTTATCAATTTTCCAAAAGAATTGGAGGAAGCTGCACAGCTTGATGGGCTCAGCCGCTTTGGGATCTTTTTCAAGGTAGTGATGCCTCTGGCCAAACCGGCTCTGGCTGCCCAGGCAATCTTTGTCTTTATGGGCTTCTGGAATGACTTCATGAGACCTCTGATCGTCATGACAGATACAGAAATGTACACTCTCCCATTAGGGCTGAATACGTTTAAAGGCCAATTTGTCAGCTACTGGAACTACATTATGGCAGCTTCCATGGTCTTTACGCTGCCAGTCCTGCTATTGTATGCCTTCTTTAATCGCTACTTTATTAAGGGAATTTCGTTTACGGGCGGGAAGTGATATTGGAGAGAGCTTCAGGCAGGGGCTCTCTTTTACATGAAAGTAGTTTCAATGAAGAGATGAAAGTTAAAGATGATTTCAATCAAACGTCCCATTGAAGCACATATGCAAGAGTGCTCAATGAACGCGAAAATCAGTCCTGCAATCTTATCTAAAATAAACTCTCCTCTCAAGAGATTGTCACCGCCTAAGAAGTGTCGAGATGGTTGAAAATACCGAACGTAACTTGATGATTTGGCTGAGCTCGAGCGAATCGAAAATAATTGACTTTCAGTAAGGTTCCCCCAAAACACCAGAGTATCTTCTGGGTTATGGGGGACTTTAATTTTCGGGAAAAGGGAAGTTCTTAAATATGAAAAAAACTTCATTTCAATTAAAAGTTAAGCTGCTGTGCAGAAATTTAACGCTGATTCCATACAAAAGAATTTACAAAGTAATTTGAATTTTTAGTAGTTGACTTTAGAACCACTTTCAATTATCCTAAAAGGGAATAAAATATGTAACCGGTTACATAAGAGGATATAAAGCTGGTTATCGCATCCTAGCAACATCTTCTGATTGCAGATTGTTAGGAATAACTTTTTTTAGTTAATTGTGTAACCGGTTACATACAATTGTAATTCTGGTTAATATTATCCTATTAAACTCCTAATATGATGAATGGCAAGGGGGGGAGCAATCATTCATCGATTCAATTAGAATATGAAAAAAACTTTCTAGGGGGAAAAGTGATGAGAAAATCTTTAATTGCCATACTAAGCCTTATTTTGGTTCTGGGTTTACTGGCAGCTTGTACGAACAAAGAAGAAGCAGGTCAGGGAGATAAGAAAGATAAAGGGGGAGCCACAACAATCCGTATTGTAATGAAAGATGATAACAGTTCTAACCCTGTATCAGAAAAATATTATGATGCGATAGAAAAAGGGCTCCTTGAAGATGAAAATATTAAAGTGAATTTTGAATTAGTCGACCTCCCGCAAGGCAATTATGCAGAGAAGTTAAACCTGCTTCTCAATAGCGGCGAGATTCCTGATATGATTTATTTCCAAGGCGGAGATCAAGCCATTGCTGAACAAGGATTATTAGAGGATTTAAGACCTTACATCAAGGATTCAAAATATCTAAAGGATATCATTCAGCCTTTTAACGAAAAAAGACTTGCAAATTATCCTTACTTACTCTGGATTAAACCTCTTGCTCCTAAAGTTCCTGTCATCAGAGGAGACTGGTTTAACCAAATGGAAACGTCTAAAGCACTAATGGAAAATCCAACTGTGGATACTTACTATTCATTTTTCAAAGAATTAGTTGAAAAACAGCCTGGCGGCGATAAACCTAAATATGCCATTACAGTTGCCGGCGACATTGCAGAAATCGATTATATGTTTGATATGGCTTTCGGAATCAATAAGACTTGGCTGCAAAAAGAGGACGGCTCTTACGAATACGCAAGAGTTTCAAAGCAGCAAAAAGAAAAGCTTGAATTCTATAATAAGTTATATAAAGAAGGTCTTTTGGATCCTCAATACTTAACAAAGCAATGGGATACGAAAGAAAAAGCATTCTTTGATGGGGATGCTGCGATCATCCCTGGTACAGCTGGTAAAGTAATCGATATTTATGAAGGCAAAATGGTTCAAGTGAGCGGAGAAGAAGCTTCACTGGTCATGCTGCCGCCAGCAAAGGGTGAATATCAAGGTTTTGGTGCTACGGATGTTACAAAAGAATCAAGAGGTATTGCAATCTCTGCTAATTCTGAGAATAAGGATCTTGTGTTTAAGATACTGGATTATATGGCGAGTCCTGAAGGACAAATGATCGACCGATTCGGGTTCGAAGGCGAGCATTATAACGAAGTGGATGGAAAGCTGCAGCTTACTGATAAATATTACAGTGAATGGTTTGCTAGATTCTGGGAGCCGGTTGATTATACACCAGCTACTCCAGTGGATGAATCGACACCATTATTAAGTGAATCTGCAGAAAAGTCACTTCAATCAGCAGAAGAGTTTTATGAAGAAGACAATAGCTTCATAATCCCGGAAGAATATGTTGCTAACTGGGATGCTATGCAAAACCTGTATATGGAATTTACAACGGACATCATTACGGGCAAGCGTCCAATCTCTGACTTCGAAAAATTCGTTAAAGAGTGGAACGAAGCTGGCGGAGAACAGATTACAGAACTTGCAAATAAAAATTTAAGATAATACTAAAAAAGTGGAGACTCTGTTCTCCACTTTTTTAGCAAACTTTTGCATAGGGGGATCTCATTTGGATTTCGAACAATGGTATAAGCGGGTATATGGCTGTTTAATAGGATTATCAGTGGGTGATGCATTGGGAGCTCCAACAGAAGGCCTGGCTTTGGAAGAGATACGAGAAAGATATGGCTGGATCAATGACTTTGTCAATGACGATCCGGTGGGAACAGATGATACCGAATATACAATGCTGACAGCAAAAATTATCTTGAAATATGGAAACAAATTAAACTATGAGGATATGACAAGAGAATGGACTAACTATCTTGTTTCTCAGGAAGGCGGCTTTAAAGGCGGCGGCTTTAGTGAAGTTGAGGCCATCTTCAATCTTCGAAAAGGGCTTGCTGCTCCTGTCACAGGTGTCGATAATCACCAAATGTGGAGCGACGGAGTAGCCATGAGAATTTCTCCGATTGGGATCTATTGTGCAGGCAATCCGAAGGAAGCGGCCAGGCTGGCTGAAATTGAAGCAAGAGTCAGCCACGATCGTGATGGGGTATATTGTGGTCAAGCTGTAGCCGCAAGTGTTGCTTATGCTATGACGGGAGACGATTGGCAAAAAGTAATTGAAACAGGGATGAACCACATACCAAGGGATTCCTGGACATATCGGAAAATTGACGAGGCTGTAGAAATTGGCACGAAGTATACGAATGTTCAAGATGCTATGGAAGAGCTCTACAACAAGATCTCCATTTTCTACTATCCATGGGCCGATATGGGACCGGAAGCTATTCCGCTCGCTTATGGTGTGTTTGCTGCAGCAAAGGGTGAGTACATTCCTGCTGTACTTGGCGGAGTCAATATTGGAAGAGATTCTGATACGATTGCGGCTATGAATGGTGCAATGGCAGGAGCATTGCATGGTGCTGACGCTGTGCCAAAGGATTGGCAGGACCGGATTAATATTATTCGGGGACGTTGTGTTTTGGCTATGAAAGGGATAGATGTCCGTGATATTGCCAGAGATTTAACAAACGTATTAATAGGAGGAAAAGAGTAATGTCTTATGATAAGATTTACGGTTCTCTTCTCGGGATGGCAATGGGTGATTCGGCAGGCTTTGCTGCGATGTATCATAGAGCGCTCGTACTTCCGCCTAAGAGGAGAAATCGTTTATGGAGCTTTAGCCAAATTACGGACCGGCATCGGATTAATAAAATCTCATTGCCTTTCACACATGCCATGAGCGAGGGAATTTTAGATTTCTGCGGAACAGATGATACAGAATTTGCGATCATCGCGGCCCAAATGATTTTGGATTGCGGGAATGAAATTACGGAAGAAAAATTACTTCATGGCTGGATGCAATATATAGTAGAACCGGAGCAGGAAATTTGGAGCGGTGTAAGTGAGAGAGCTTCTATTGAAAACATCAAAAAAGGAATCCTTCCACCGGCATCCGGCAATGACAATCCACATCACTATGATGATGGCTCAGTTTCACGTGCGGTTCCAATCGGTCTTATATATAAAAACCAGCCTGAAAAAGCTGCAAGCACAGCACAAAAAATGGCTTCTATCACAAATGCTGAAGATGGTGTCTATGCAGCTCAGGCAATGGCTGCCAGTATAGCTGTAGCCCTATCAGGTGCTTCACCGCAGGAAATAGTGGAAGAAGGATTAAAATATGTGCCGGAAAATACCTGGATTCGCAGAAAAATCGAGATTGCCTTAAATGTGCTGGAGGAAACCAATGGGGACGGATTTGCAGCGATACCGATATGGCAAAAGCGAGTAGTCAATGCAGTCTATAACTATGCAAATATTGCACCTGAAACACTTGCAGTGGCCTATGCCATTTTCCTAAGTACAGAAGGAGATCTGCAAAAAGGTATTCAGCTGGCCTCATTACTGCCGAAACAGTCCGATAGCATGCCTGCAATGGCAGGTGCTCTATCAGGAGCTTTACAGGGAGCAAATGCAGTCCCCGAAACGTGGAAGGAAGCATTAGATGAAATAAAAGGAATTTGTATTCCCAGTTTACAGGGGACCAGACTTAAAGATATTGCTGCCAAATTGGCCAGCCTTGAAAATGTTTAACGTTTAAAAATGAGTATATAGATAGATGCACGATTAACTCTAAGATGAGAGAAAAGAGTGATCGTGCTCCCTTATCTTTAATAAGAGCTGCCATTGAGAGATAAACCACATTGGTAGAATAATTGGTTGACAGGGAACAAGGAAAGACGGTAACATATGAATATATAGTATGTAACCGGTTACATGTCTTATTTTTTTGACAAAATGTGTAACCGGTTACACAAAAATGATTATTAAATAGAAAACAGACAAAATCCAGTTAAAAGAGGTTAAAACATGACTAGCAGTGATATACGTATTGTTTCTCCGTGCGGGATATTAGGATATGGATTTCCGGAAGAGTCTTTTAACAGGGCCTTTGAGAACAATCAAGAAATTCATGGAATTGTAGTGGATGCAGGGTCGACAGATGCAGGTCCGCATAAGCTTGGAGCAGGTGTAGCGATTGTAAGCCGCCGGGCAACCAAAAAGGATTTGGATATCATCATTAAAAATGGTGTGCCGCGGGACATTCCCATTGTTATAGGATCTGCTGGCGGAGCCGGTGCCAGGCCGCATATTGAATGGACGCTGGATATTATTAATGAAATCCTGGCAGAACGCAGCTTAACAGCTAAAATTGCCGTGATTTGGGCAGATTTTACACAGGAAGAAATTATAAAAGCAAACCAGGAGGGGCGAATTAACCCACTAACGCCAAATATTCCATCTCTAACAGCTGAAGTCATTCGAGAAACAAACAACATTGTTGCGCAGATGGGGCACGAGCCTATTTTGGAGGCTCTCGAAAACGGAGCAAATATTGTTGTCTGTGGAAGGGCATATGATCCATCGCCATTTGCGGCAGTTGGAATTTACCGAGGCAAAGATCCTGGCCTCTCCTACCATCTTGGCAAAATACTGGAATGCGGGGCGCTGTGTGCTGAACCAGGCACAACAAAGGATTGTATCGTTGGAACATTAAAGGAAGATTCCTTCACCGTCCAATCCTTGAATCCAATTCGCAAATGTTCGCCGATTAGTGTGAGTGCACATACTTTCTACGAAAAAGAACATCCATACATTTTGCATGGACCAGGCATCATCCTTGACCTTAGTCAATGTGAGTTTACACAAGTGAGTGACGGAGTTGTTGAGGTTAAGAATAGTAAGCTGCAAAAAAATGATCATTATTACATCAAGCTGGAAGGTGCGCGAAAGGTTGCCTATAGAACCTTTGTCATCGCAGGTGTCCGTGACCCGATCTTAGTAGGGAATATCGAAGAGATTGAGGAGCTTGTCAGAGAGCAGGTAAGGGATTATTACGAGGACATCCCAGAAGAAGATTATTCTATCAACTTCTATAATTATGGAAAAAATGGAGTGCTCGGTTCAAAAGAATCCGCACCATTCCAGGGGCATGAGATTGGTGTCATGTTTGAAGTGGTGGCCATAACACAGGAACTTGCAAACAGTATTTGCTCGAGTGTAAGATCGACATTTCTTCATTATGGATATGAAAATCGGAAATCAACAGCTGGAAATTTAGCCTTTCCATTTGCACCAAGTGATGTGGAGTTTGGACCTGTGTATGAGTTTTCTCTCTATCACCTAATGGAAATCACTGAAAGTCCATTTGTCATTGAGTATTTGTAAGGAGATGAAAACATGGCTGCTTTATATGAACTGGCTAAGGTATTACGAAGTAAAAATGCAGGACCATTTGAGCTGACATTCGATATTTTATTTGATTCCAAGGAAGTCTATGAGCGAGTCAAGAATTCAGGGGAAATCAATGAACAAACCATTTGTGAGTTATATAACCTCTCAAAAGACCAGATTGACCATCTCGTTTTCTATGATCAGGCACTTGGAATAAAGATTACGATTTTAAGAGATATCTCCTCAGGGACAATTGGGGACCGGGATGTATATGGGGCACAACAGCATGCACCGTTAATGAATATACTGATTGATTAGGATGATGAACATGCAGAGAATAGCCGTTGTTGGAAGTATCAATATGGATTATTTTATTGAAAGCGAGGTACTGCCTAAATTAGGAGAAACCGTCCTGGGTGAGAATTTCTTTCTTTCCATTGGCGGTAAAGGAGCCAATCAAGCTGTGGCAGCTGCCCGACTTGGAGGTGACGTGTCCTTATTCGGATCGGTAGGTGATGATGAGAATAGTGATCTTATTATCAAGAAGCTGGAAAAGGAAAATATCAATCTTGTAAATCTCCAATCCATAAAAGGATTGCCTACAGGAGCAGCATTTATTGAGCTTTGTCAAAGTGAGAATCGCATCATTGTAGTACCTGGTGCAAATTCGCGTACTAATGTTGACTATGTAAAAAATGCTGCATCAGAGCTGCTGAAATACGATGTCATTGTATTCCAGCTCGAGACACCTTTAGACATGATTGAGTATCTGGTTCCTCTCCTTTATGAACACGGAAAAACGATTATTATCAACCCGGCGCCGGCACAAACACTCAGTCAAGAGCTGATTAACAAGGTGACCTATGTCACACCAAATGAACACGAATACCAATTGGTGTTTAACACAAATGATTCAATGGAAGAGCTGCTTAAAAAGCATCCAAATAAATTAATCATTACGTGCGGTTCGGAGGGAGTTCGTTTCTTTGATGGAACAGAGATTAAATTAGTTCCTTCCATTGAGGTGATCCCGGTTGATACAACTGGAGCTGGAGATACCTTTTCTGGAGCTTTCGCTGTTGCCATTGCAGAGGGGAACTGCCTTGAAGACAGTATACGTTTTGGAAACATAGCCGCTGGTTTATCGGTCACTAAAAAGGGTGCTCAAACGGGAATGCCCAAGCGAAACGAAGTGACCCAATTTGTAGAGGAAAAGGAGTATAAAGATGAAAAAGGGCATACTGAAGCAAATTAAATCAAGCTGGGTCCTCTATCTTATGCTTTTTCCAGCCCTCCTTTATTTTTCGATCTTCCACGTCGTTCCATTAATCGGAATGAAGCTGGCATTTCAGGATTACCGGATTATCGGTGATAATGTTTGGGTCGGATGGAAGCACTTTAAGGTGCTATTTAGCTCCCCAGCCTTTATGGATGTATTAAGAAATACCATCATTATTAGCGTGATGAAAATTGTATTCTTCTTTCCAATACCGATAATTTTATCATTATTGATCAATGAAGTAAGAGTTGGGAAGTTTAGGAAATATGTACAGTCCATTGTTTATCTTCCTCACTTTTTATCATGGGTCGTTATTGCGGGAATCTGGATTGCATTGCTGAATCCCGAAGATGGCGGAGTCAACGTGATTCGCAGCTTTTTCAATATGCCTTCACTTGATTTCATGACAAGCAAGGACCATATACGCTGGGTACTGGTGTTCCAGGAAATATGGCGCAGTGCGGGATGGGATTCTATTATTTACTTGGCAGCCATTCTAAAGATAAGCCCTTCACTTTATGAAGCGGCTACAATTGACGGAGCATCCAAATTACAGCAAATGAGGTACATCACGCTGCCGTCTTTAACTTCAACAATCATGACAGTCTTTATTTTAAATCTGGGATTTTTCATGAATGCCGGTTTTGACCAGGTCTTTAATATGATGAACACTTCTGTCATCAGCGTAATCGACATTTTAGACACTTATGTATATCGAATCGGTCTCTTAAACGGTCAATATGCATATGCCACGGCAGCAAGCCTTTTCAAAGGTGTAATTGGGGTTATCTTAATTTTAAGTACACACTTTATCTCAAAACGCTTTACCGGTAAAGGTGTTTGGTAGGAGGTGGGACGATGATGAATAAATTTAAAAAACTGAGTATTTCAACCATTATAATTTACAGCATTTTGATTTTAATTTCACTGACAGTGCTAGTTCCGCTTCTTCACTTACTGGCAATGTCGTTATCAGATCCTCTCAAGGTCCATAAGCTAAGCGGTCTGGGAATAATACCTGAAGGGTTTTCACTCATTAACTATAAAATTCTGTTATCAAACCCTCTGATTATAAAGAGTATTTTTAATACATTATTCATAACTATTGTGGGTACGGCCGTGAATCTATTGCTTACAGCTATGACTGCATATGTGCTGGCAAGAACGAAATTTCCTGGCCGGAATTTTGTAATGATTTTCTTAATTGTAATTATGGTTTTCGAACCAGGATTAATTCCTGAATATTTACTGGTGAAAAATCTGGGATTGCTGGATACGTATGCGTCCCTCATCCTTTATAAAACTATTAATATCTTTTACTTGTTTATCATGATGAGGTTTTTTGAGGATGTTCCTGAAAGCATCCTGGAAGCAGCCCGTATGGATGGAGCCGGACACTTCCGTATTTTTACAAAAATTATGCTGCCGTTATCCAAGCCGGCTTTGGCAACAATGGGTCTGTTTTATGGAGTTTATCACTGGAATGAATACTTCCGGGCTACGATCTACTTAACGGACACTGGTAAATGGCCGCTGCAGCTTGTACTCCGGCAATTTGTAGTAGAACGTGATAACACCTCCCTGCTGGGAGCGCAAAACTTCCTATCCTATGATCAAATAGCAACCCTTGATTTTGCCTCCCTGCAGGCAGGAACGATTATTATCTCGGTTGTACCTTTACTGCTGATTTATCCGCTGATTCTAAAGTATTATGCGAAGGGTGCTTTTGAAGGTGGAGTCAAAGATTGAATATGAAATTTAAAGAATACAAAAAAAGGGGTTCTTCGTATGGTTACTTTTAAAGAACGAGTCAGAGGTGTTGTTATATCCACGGCACTGGGTGATGCAATGGGAGCACCTGTTGAAAAATTAAGCTATGAAAATATTAAAAAAATGTATAAGAGGGTTGAGTCACTCCGTACCAAATGGTACAAGGAAGATTACCCCGCAGACTTGAATTTAGGCAGGAGAAGAGGCAACGGTACAGTTACAGACGATACTCTTATGACTGTTGCTCTCATCAACGTCTATAACAAAGAAAAAAGGCATTTAGATGCTTATGACATGGGAAACGAATATGTGAAGGAAATTGCTTTTAGAAAAACATATATCCCTGAGTTTGGCAGAGAGGCGCTTATTATTGATCGCCTATTCTACCCGGAAAAATATATTTTTATGCGTCATGTATTAGCAAATTGTGAGCCGCGTGAAGGCGGTATTGGCAATATGATCAACTGTGGGGCTGCGATGTATATTGCACCTGTTGGGATTGTAAATGCCGGAAATCCGAAGGCTGCTTATGATGAAGCAATTTTGTTCGCCATGGGGCATCAGAGCAGCTACGGTCTGGAAGCGGCAGGTGTACTGGCAGCCTGTGTGGCAAAGGCGTTTGAAGAAAATGTGACAGTGGAAGAAATTGTCGAGACAGCCCTTTATTTTGCTAAGGATGGAACAAAGAATGCAATACGTGATTTAACTGAAGCTGCCAGGAAATTACGTTCGGAAAAGGCAGATATGGATACGGTTATTTCTACATTCCAAAATGTGATTGGAAAATACTCGCCAATGAAAGACGATGTACACCGTAAAATGGAGAAAGTTGGTGTTCCCTCCAATCACTATACACCAAGCAGGCTTTTCTCCATTGAAGAGCTGCCGATGGCGCTGGCGTTTATTATGTTAAACGATGGAGATTATTACGGATCCATTTTAGATGGCATCAATTCTGGCCGTGATACAGATTCCATCGGGGTAATGGCCGGTGTTATTTTAGGTGCGATGTATGGAGACAGTGTTATTCGTTCTGAGGATGTTGAGCTTTTGCAAGAAACGAACAAAATAAATTTAATCCAGACAGCTGACCATTTTTCAGAGACTGCCAAGCTGATTATTGAGCAAGACCTGCAGCTTAATGAAAAAAGAAAGAACATTCTTTAAAAAGAACTTTTGGGGACCAGGAGTTGAGAATATGTTACCTGAAAACTATTTAGAAAAGGTGTATGCCGGTTTCTTAGGAATGAACGTAGGAATTCGGCTTGGTGCACCACTGGAGCCAAATGAATGGTCATATGAGAAAATACAGGAACTCCATGGTGATATCAGGGGATATGTGAAGGATTATAAAACCTTCTCTGCTGACGATGACGCAAATGGTCCGGTTTATTTTATCCGGGCATTAATTGACGATGCTCGCGGAAGGGATCTGACACCCCAGGATGTTGCAAGAGCATGGTTAAACTATTCGCGTGAAGGAATCGGTATGTTTTGGTGGGGTGGAGATCAGATCAGCACGGAACATACGGCTTATCTGAATCTGAAAAAAGGCATCCCTGCACCACAGTCTGGTTCGGCAGAAGTCAACGGCATCATTATGGCTGAACAAATTGGCGGGCAGATTTTTATTGATACATGGGGATTGCTGTTCCCGAATAATATTCAAAAGGCAGCAGATTATGCAGAGTTAGCGGCAAGTGTATCTCATGATAAGAATGGATTATACGGCGCGCGTTTTATGGCGGCGTGTATTTCGAAAGCCTTTTCAGCTAAAAGTATGGATGATATTATCAAAGCAGGACTGTCCGTAATTCCAAAAGATTCCACGTACTATGCTGTCGTTAAAGCTGTGATCGATTTTTATCAAAAGCACCCTGAGGAAGAGGATTTCCGGAAGTGCCGTCAGTATTTAGAAAAAGAGTGGGGTTATGATAAGTACACTGGAGTATGCCATATCATCCCGAATGCCGGAGTATGTGCCCTGGCTCTCATGTATGGAAAAGGGGATTTGGCCCGGACAGTTGAAATCGCTACTATGTGCAGCTGGGATACGGATTGCAATGCAGGAAATGTTGGAACCATCGCAGGAGTTTTCGCCGGTCTTGATGGAATTCCAGGTCATTATCGTAAGCCAATCAACGATATGATCGCGACATCCAGCGTGTCTGGCTACTTGAATGTGCTGGATATCCCGACCTTCTGTAAGGAACTTGCCGTTCTTGGCTATCAAGTGAATGGGCAGGAAGCACCTCAGCGATTATTGGAGAGTGTTCGAAACGGTGAAGTTTACTTTGATTTTACCTTGCCGGGATCAACACATGGCTTTAAGACGAATAATGCTTTTAAGACGTTATTGGGCCCATGCAGTGAAATAGGAACTGAGGAACACCGAGGTTCATTGTCTGTTCTTTTTGACAGATTTATAGAAGGCGATTTCAGTAAAATATTTTATAAGCCATTCTATCGCCGTGAAGAATTTAATGATGAAAAATATAAGCCGACTTTTGCGCCTACTGCATACAGCGGACAAAAGGTTTCTGCAAAAGTTTTTATGGATAAATGGCAAGGCGGGGCAGATGTTTATTTGACTCCTTACGTCCGCAATAGTTTTTCAAAGGAAGACATGAAGTTGGACCGCATCACATTATGCCATCAGGAATGGCTTGATATTGAATTTGTGATTCCGGAGACTGATGGTGCATTGATTGACGAGGTTGGCTTTATTGTTGAAAGTCCTTCCCCTTCAGATAATCGTTCATTTGGAAAGTTTTACATCGGTGAGTTTCGAATCCTTGGAAATGCAGACTACTCCATCGATTTTGCCAAACAAGCCGTGGAATTCAAATGTGTAACACCTTTTGCTCACCACCGTGGTGAATGGACACTGGAAAATGGTTTTATGATGGCTGCTGCAGGTGAGGAAGATGCTTCTTCCTTTACAGGGAACTATTACGGCCGTGACCTTGAACTGGAAATAAGCTTTCAGCCTGTTTCTGGCACAAGCCATGGGATTATATTTAGAGCAATTGGATCCGAACGTTATTATTGGGCAGGTTTTGACGGCAGCAATCAAGTCTCATTAATAGAAAATAACTTTGGTTTCAAGCGTATAAGAACAGTTCCATATGAATGGAATCATGAAACTATTTATGATATTAAAGCTGTCAGCAAGGGAAATGCCGTACAGGTCGAAATCAATGGCGAGCAAGTCCTGGCTTATGAAGGCTTGGAAAATGCATATGGAATGATTGGATTTGGCCTGCTTGAAAAAGGGGAAGCAAAATTCCATCGTTTCCACGTTAAAGAAACGAACGAATAGTTTAAGACAGAAAAATCCTTTCAAAGGAGAATTTTCGTGAGAGAGAAACAAACAACGATTCGAGATGTTGCAAGAGAGGCAGGCGTTTCCGTAGCGACCGTGTCCAGGTATTTGAATAATAATGGATATATCAGTCAAAAAGCGGAGATGAAAATTCGTGAAGTGATGGAGCGCCTAAACTATCATCCAAATGAAATCGCGAGAGGGTTAGCGAAAAAGAAAACTCGGACGATTGCTCTGATTATCCCTGATATCACAAACCCATTTTTTCCGGAGCTTGTGGTGGCAATTGAAGAAGTGGCAAAATCGAAAGGCTACAGCATCATCTTAGTAAATACCCAAGCCGGGGATATGGACGATAATCATTTTTGGAAGCAGCTTCAAAACCGATATGTTGATGGTTTTATCTTGGCATCGTTTGAAATGAGCGAAAAAGTCGTAAAGGCTATTGAAAAATTAAAAATACCGTTTGTAAGAATTGACCGGGCAGCGGAAAATAACACCTTTGACTCGATAGGATTAGATAACTATAAAGGTGCCAAGCTGGCTGTTGACCATTTGATTGAAGTCGGCTGCAAAAAGATTGCCCATATCAGCGGGCCGGGGTCGTTCCCTCCATCGTCTGAACGGAAGCGGGGATATGTGGAGACTGTCACGGACAGAGCAATGAGGAATGGAATAGCTTCTCCAGAGGATTCGGTCATCGTATACGAAGGGGACTTTACATTGGAAAGCGGCAAGCTGCTGACTCAAATCCTTATGAACGAGCATAAGGATGTCGATGGAATATTCCTGGGCAATGATTTAATGGCGATTGGCTGTCTCAAAGCACTTAAACTAATGGGCTACCAGGTTCCAAAGGAAGTCGCCATAATCGGCTTTGACGGAATCAAGCTAACCGAAATGGTAGAACCGGAAATTAGTACAATTGAACAGCCCATCTATGATATCGGGGTAGTATCCACTAACAAACTTATTCGTAAAATTGAGGGGTTAGAGGATGATAAATCATTCCCTGATGAGCCTTCTCTGGACATTCGTCTAGTTACAAGACCCTCCACACTTGGGTTTGGGAAATATAGGTAAATCCGATAGGGAATGTAATGTTTTTAGAGTAAAAACGGTTCTTTTTATAAAAATGAAAGATCGCTATGAACTGAGCCAGCCTTGGCAAGTCCATAGCGATTTTTTGTTTATCATTCCGAAAATAATTTAAACTTATTTACCTTTACCTTGCTGACTAACCAGTCAGGTTTTAATTTGAGTCATGAGTTTGAAGAAATTAATTTAATAAGAAAAAATACCTAGATTAATTCGACTTATTGCCGATAATTAAATTGTGCATAGTGTAAAGAATTAAAAAGGGGAGCCAGCATGATGAACAAACATAGAAACATTAAGATCGGATGGAAATACGGGGGCACCCTGCTGGTCGTATTTATCCTTTTCGGCATTGCAACAGCTGTTGTATTAGGATTGGTAAAGAATATTGGCGATAATGTAAATGCCCTGGAGCGGCGTGGAGAACGGGCGGTGCATATTGCTGAAATGGGCTCGCTTACCCGTGCGAAAGCAATGAGAGTGTTTGAGTATTTATACAAGCCTGAAACAAAGTTTATGGATGAATTCCAGGATCGGCGGGAAGAGTTTAATGAGCTGGAAGCAACAGTCAGAAAGAAAATGGATACGGAAGAGAAGCTGGCCATTTTTGATCAGATTGTCGCTTACGATAAACAGTTAAACGATCTTTTCTATAGAAAACTCGTACCTGCAATGGATAAGGGCGACATGGAAGCAAGTGAGCAATTCGCCGGTGAGGCCAGTGAAGTCCAGCTTAAAACCGTTAAATTATTAGATGAACTGCAGGTAATGGTGAATGAAGAGCGGGCGCAGGCAGTTAAAGCTGCAAAGGAAAGCCAAATGAAAACCTTTAATACGCTTATTATTTCTATGCTGGCGGCCGTTATCCTCGGGGCGCTAATCACATTCTTCATCAGCCGGATGGTATCGCGTAATCTGAATGAAGTTGTGGGTATAACCAATCGCATCGCTAAAGGAGAACTGGATGTTCCGGAAATCCAATACAGGGGAAAAGATGAGATTGGCCGTCTGGCAGAGGCTGTAAATACTATGAGCCATAATCTGAGAACAACGATTCAGCAAGTCTACGAAGTATCACAGACGGTCAGCAGCCAGAGTGAAGAGCTGTCACAGTCAGCAGAGGAAGTAAAGGCAGGGTCCCAGCAGGTTGCTTCTACTATGCAGGAGCTCGCATCGGGATCTGAAGCACAAGCGACGCATACTTCTAATCTCTCTGCTTTTATGGAGACATTCACCGAAAACATGCAGGAAGCCAGTTCAAGTGGAGAAGTTGTGTTTGAATCTTCCAGGAAGGTCATAGATATGACCGCAAAAGGCAGCAGGTTAATGGACGCCTCGATTCAGCAGATGGGCATTATTGATCAGATTGTCCAGGATGGTGTGGGAAAGATGAAAAGCCTGGATGCCCAATCACAGGAAATTTCGAAGCTCGTATCCGTCATTAAGGATATTGCCGATCAGACCAACCTCTTAGCATTGAATGCTGCGATAGAAGCAGCACGTGCGGGTGAACAGGGTCGCGGGTTTGCTGTTGTGGCAGATGAAGTGAGGAAACTGGCGGAAGAGGTTACTGTTTCGGTAACAGACATTACGGGCATCGTTTCCAGTATCCAGACTGAATCAGCCAATGTCGCAGAATCCTTGCAGGGCGGTTATCAGGAAGTTGAGAAAGGCACAAGCCAAATTAAAACAACTGGAGAGACCTTTACAGAAATCAGCACTGCTATTAAAGAAATGGCGGACAGCATTCAATCCATCACAGAAAAAATGGAAACCATGGCGGGTAAAAGTCAGCAAATGGGTGCATCCATTGAGGAAATTGCGTCTGTTTCTGAAGAAGCAGCTGCAGGAATTGAACAAACATCCGCTTCATCCCAGCAGACAAGCAGCAGTATGGAGGAAGTATCGCGGAGTTCCGAGGAGCTTTCTCAAATGGCAGAAGAGCTTAATAAGCTTGTTGCCCGATTCAAACTATAAGAGGGAACCGCCGGTGTGTTTGCACCGGCGGTTTTTTCATTTCAGGTGCCTAATAGAATCTCTTAAATCCATCGAAGTGTTTCTTATAATAAGAGTTTTCGAGGCTAGTAATCTCCACGCCATTGGAGCTTGCATGGATGAACTGGTTATTTCCTATGTAAAAGCCCATATGTGAAATTCCCTGTCTATATGTATTTTCAAAAAAGACTAAGTCACCTGGCTGTGGCTGGCTAATATAATACGAGCGGCTATAGTAGCCGTCTGTTGAATACCTTCCAAGCTTTGAGCCGCTTTTATTCAATACATAATAAATAAAACCGCTGCAGTCAAACCCATCTGGCGCAGTCCCTGCCCACTTGTACGGAACACCGATATATTTCTGGGCTTCAGCCAAAACAGCAGATGCAGAACTGCTTTCTTCTATCACTTCTTCAGCCGGTTTTTCTGTTGCCGGCTTTTGGCCTAATGTGAGTTTTTGTCCAATAAAAATCATGTCCGAGCTAAGCTTGTTCCATTCTTTTATCTGCTGAACAGTTATGTTATTTCTGCTGGCAATCAGGCTTAGTGTATCACCTTTAACCACTGTGTAATTTCCGGAACTTCCAGAAGGAGCAGCGGCTGGGGGAGGTGCCGGAGCAGCAGAAGGCTTTTTATCATTATTGCCTGAAGCCGTTTTTGACACCTTTAATACTTGTCCAGGATGAATAATATGATGAGTAAGCTGGTTCCAGCTCATTAAATCTTTTAAATTGATTTTATGATTCAGAGCAATTTTAGACAAAGAATCGCCTGATTTGACTGTATATGTATTGGCTGCACTTGGACTGGCAGGAGCCGGAGCTGGCGGTTTAACAGATTGAACGCTTTTTGCAGTGCCGGGCACTTGGAGTGATTGATTAATATAAAGAGAATCTGAGCTTAATTTGTTAATAGTTTTAAGCTCTGTCACAGTGGTTTTGTATTTTACGGCCAACTGATATAGAGTGTCCCCCTTTTTCACCACATGTGTATCAGCCGAAGCCTTAGCGGCAAAACCTGAAGATAGCATAGCAGCGGCTGCTAGTGTGACAATCTGTTTTTTCACTTTTCCGATCCTCTCCCGTCGACATATTTTAGATAATTTTACCACAATCATTGTCCGAAAGAATTATATTTTTACATTCTTATACAATAAATTTTCAGAAAACAATGACTGTCGACCTATGTCGAAACGAATGCTGTCAACCGCTGGAGATTAGCGTCGAAAGGACGCGGAAATTTGCATGTTTAAAGAACTAATTTCCTGAAAATTCGATTTTCCTATTAGTTAGTTAACGTGCAAATGTGATATAGTTAAATTAGTAACAGGTCATAATAGTTAGCAATAAAATAGCGATGGAGGTCTACACTTGTTAACAAATCATCTTGATTTTCGTCTGGAGCCGAAGGTAAGGGAATTGTATGAGGAGCACAAAAAGCGGGCTGAAAAAATAGATTGGGGCTATCACGAATTTCTCCCATGGGATAAAGCACAGGATTTCAGGCGTGTACCTTGGGATGAAAGCCAGGTGACGCTTCCGGAGTCTGTCATTACCGCTGTAGAGACAGCTCTCCTGACAGAAGTGAATCTCCCATGGTTCACCTCTTATCTGGACCAGACTTTTAAAGGGTCATTGAGTGTTATTAAGGAATTTGTGCATACCTGGACAGCGGAAGAGGATCAGCACTCCAACCTGCTTGAAACCTATCTTTTAATCACGCGTAATGTCCATCCGGGAAGGCTTCACCAGCTTCACAAGCAAACAGTGGAAAACGGCTGGAATCCCGATTTCCATACCCCATTTGAAACAATGGTCTATACCTCCATGCAGGAGCTGGCCACCATGGTGTTCTACTATAATGTAGCGAAGGTAGCGGGTCCGCATGATAAGGATTTGTCCACCTTGCTGAGGCGTTTGGCCAAGGATGAGACCCTGCATTATACCTTTTACAGAGACGTTATAAAGCATCACCTGCAATTGGAACCTAACTATTGCTACTACCTCGCGAACGTCATCATGAACTTTAAAATGCCGGGTGCTGTCATGCCTGATTTTGAAAACCGTATGGCTATCATCGCAAAAGAAGCCAACTACGGTCCGCTTGAATACTTTGATCAGGTTCTAGATGTCATTATCGACTATTGGGAAGTTGAAAAGCTGCGGCCGATAGCACCTGAAGCAGAGAAAGCAAGACTTGATATCTTAAACTATCATGCCCGCCTCAAAAAGGTCCGGGATCGATTTTACAGCAAGAAATAATTTATAGAACCGGCGCGTTGGCTGGTTCTATTTTTGTTGGGAAAAAAGCTAATTGTGAACGCTGCAAATAGAATTTGGATATCTGCAAATAGAATTGTGAACTTGCAAATAGGGTTCTTCATTCTGCAAATAGAATCGCAAACATGCAAATAGGGTTTTTCATTCTGCAAATAGAATCACAAAAACTGCAAATAGCACACTCCATTACCAATAAAAAACTCATCACTGCTAGTTTCGCAGCCCGCTTAAGCGGGAATTTACCTCAATAAAACCATTTGGAGGTAACCATTATGCTTCAATTCATAGAATCCCGCTCTCCATCTACCATCGCCCTCGCATTCAATGGCAATGCAACAAAGGAAGATGCTGAAAAATTGGATCAATACGTGAGAGAAAATTTTAAAGATGATCAGAAATTCAATATCCTCGCCATCATGACGGATGTAGACGGAACAACTTTCCAGGGTGCCACGGAAGGAATGGAATTTGATATAAAAAGGTGGAAGCAGTTTAATAAATTCGCTGTTGTCAGTGACAAAGACTGGATTGGCACTGTTTCAAAGGTCACGAACTACCTGCCGGGGATCACGGTTGAATACTTTGAAGGCCATCAGCTTGAGGAAGCCTGGTCGTGGATATTGAAATAGCCTCATAAGAGCTATTTTCGATCGCAGGATATCGGGCAGTGACAACAGGTTCGCAACCTGCTACACTAGTCCCCTAGAAAATTCCACCTTGACACTGCTAATCTTTTCTGAAATAATAGTAGACAATTAAATACTGGTACCTTTAAATCAGTCCCGTGAGGCTGACAAGGACAGCGGAAGTATGATGACCAATGGGTGAGGTGTATCCTGCCCAAGGTTCTTCATGCAGGAAAAAGGCTTCTTGTCGGAAAACGGCGAGAAGCCTTTTTCTTTTTCCATCCACTTACTATCGAAGATCCTTCGGTACCAGTTCACAAAACGATTGGAGGAATTGGTATGAAAAAAGTAGATTTGGATTTTTCGTTAGAAGCGGTACCTCAGGGACACCGCAATGGATTTTGGAAAATGCTTGTGGTGATGCTCGGCCTGACCTTCTTCTCGGCCAGCATGTGGTCAGGCGGAACGCTTGGAACAGGATTAACCTTCATTCAATTTATCGGAATCGTTCTGGCAGGCAACTTGATTTTAGGTGCTTACACAGGAGCACTTGCCTATATCGCTGCGAAAACCGGCCTATCAACGCACCTTCTCACCCGCTATGCTTTTGGTGAAAAAGGATCCTACCTATCATCCTTCCTGCTTGCTGCCACTCAGGTTGGCTGGTTCGGAGTGGGGGTAGCGATGTTCGCGCTACCGGTTCAGAAAGTAACAGGAATTGATGCGTATTTTCTGATTGCGGTGGCAGGTCTCCTGATGACTGGCACAGCCTTCTTCGGTATGAAGGCACTGGCAATCTTAAGCTTCATAGCAGTACCTTTAATCACTATTCTTGGAAGCTTCTCCGTTTTTAAAGCAACTGAAACAGCAGGCGGCCTGGAAGGGCTAATGCAATATCAGCCAACAGAGGCCATTAGCCTGGCAGCGGCTTTAACGATTTGCGTCGGCTCATTTATCAGTGCAGGCACGCTGACTCCTGACTTCGCACGTTTCTCAAATACAAAGCGTTCAGCAGTAGTATCAACTGTCATCGCTTTCTTCATCGGAAACTCGATCATGTTCCTGTTCGGTGCAATCGGTGCGATCGCAACAGGGCAATCGGATATCTCAGAAGTCATGTTCATCCAGAAGCTGATTTTCCCGGCGATTCTGGTTCTTGGTTTAAACATTTGGACAACGAACGATAACGCTCTATATGCATCAGGTTTAGGATTTGCGAGCATTTTGAAAATCCGAAAAGGAAAGGTTGTCATCTTCAACGGGATTGTCGGAACGATTGCGGCCATGTGGCTGTACAACAACTTCGTTGGATTCCTGACGATTCTGGGATCAACGCTGCCATCCATCGGAGCTATCATTTTAGCAGATTACTTTATCGTAAATCGCGGCGAGTATAAAAAGTTTGCAGATATGAAGTTTAAGGCCGTTAACTGGATTGCCATCCTTGCCTGGGCAGCCGGTGTAGCCGCTGCAAACTTCGTGCCGGGAATCCCGCCAGTCAACTCGCTGTTAGGATCAGCAATCACATTTGTCCTGGCATCAAAATTGGCTGCTTCATTACAAGGCAGAAATACAGTTCGGGAAGGGGAACTAAGAAGTGATTATTAAAAACGCGAAACTAAGAGGCCGGGAAGGCTTATGGAATATAGCGATACGAGATGGAAAGATTCATAGCTTATCACAAGGGGAAGCGGTTGCCGGCCAGGAAATCCTTGATGCTGCCGGATCCCTGGTTTCGGCACCCTTCATCGAACCCCATATTCACCTGGACACAACATTGACAGCAGGCGAGCCGGAGTGGAACCAGAGCGGCACCTTATTCGAAGGCATCCAGAGATGGGCACAAAGAAAAGAAACCCTGACACATGAAGATGTGAAAACAAGGGCCAAAACGGCATTGAAATGGCAAATTGCACAGGGAATCCAGCATGTCCGCACCCATGTGGATGTAACAGACCCCAGTCTGACTGCCTTAAAAGCCCTGCTGGAAGTAAAAGAAGAAATGTCCGACTATGTGGACCTACAGCTGGTAGCTTTCCCGCAGGAAGGGATCAATTCGTATCCAAGCGGCGCCGAGCTCATGGAGGAAGCGCTGAAAATGGGGGCTGATGTGGTGGGAGGCATTCCTCACTTCGAGTTCACAAGGGAGTACGGCGTGGCTTCAATGAAAACGGCCTTTGATCTTGCAGAAAAATATGACCGCCTTGTCGATATCCACTGCGATGAAATCGATGATGAACAGTCACGCTTTGTGGAAGTGGTGGCTGCGGAAGCCTATGAACGCGGATTGGGCAGCCGGGTAACGGCAAGCCATACAACGGCAATGGGCTCGTACAATGATGCTTATACCTACAAACTATTCAGACTGTTAAAGTTATCAAACATTAACTTCGTCGCAAACCCGCTCGTAAACATCCATCTGCAGGGGCGCTTTGATACGTATCCGAAGCGCAGGGGAATTACAAGAGTAAAAGAACTGCTCGAAGCAGGGCTAAATGTAAGCTTCGGCCATGACGACATCTTTGATCCATGGTATCCGCTTGGCACCGGCAATATGCTGCAGGTGCTCCATATGGGCATCCATGTGTCACAGCTGATGGGGTATGAGCAAATTGTTAACTCGTTTGATCTTATTACAGATAACAGTGCCAAAACTTTAAATATCGAAGAGAAATATGGAATTGAAGAAGGGAAGCCGGCCAACCTGATTATTCTTGATGCGGAAAATGAGTATGAAGCAATCAGGAGGCAGGTGGCTGTGAAGTATTCAGTTAGAAATGGAAAAATAATTGCTGAAACAAAACCTAGCCAGACATCAGTGGTGTTTGGTGAAGAAAAAATGAATGTAGATTTTCATAAATGATAGAAGGATGACTGGCTCAGACTGACTGGGTCAGTTTTTTTGTTATCCAGAAAATTATTAGAAAATCCAGAATTTAATGTAATCGCTTACAACCCTAATGGTAAAGAAGCTGGTAAAACAAGCTTTCAAAAATAAGTATTTCGACTCTAAAAATATAGTAGAATATTTCGATAATCTAATATATACTAATTTTTATTAAAAAGTATGAAAAGTCTAAAAATAAGACTTTATCTTACTTTCATCTACATAAAAATCACAAGGGGGAAAAACAATGAAAGGCAAGTCTTCACTGGTTTTAAGCATTTTACTGATTCTTTCATTATCATTACTGCTTTCAGCATGTTCCGGCAGCGGTGAAAAAGCATCCGGAGGCAGCAGCGGCGATCCAAAAGAGGGCGGTTCCCTAATTTATGCCCGCGGTGCTGATGCGATTGGGCTGGATCCCATCAATGTAACGGATGGCGAATCCATCCGTGTAACAAGCAATATATTTGAAACACTGTTTGTATATGATGAAAATCTTGAAGTCCAGCCGGGATTAGCGGAATCTCACAAAGTCTCTGACGATGGACTGACATGGACCATTACCCTGAAAAAGGGCATCAAGTTCCAGGATGGAACGGATTTTAATGCAGATGCAGTCGTGTTCAACTTCGATCGGTGGATGGATCCTGAAAATCCCTACCATAAAGGGGATTTTCCTTACTACCCTTTCTTGTACGGGGGCTTTAAAGGAGACCCGAACCACAAGATCGAGTATGTAAAAGCAGTTGATGAATCAACAGTAGAGTTTAAATTAACGGAAAAGACAGCTCCTTTTATCAGCTATTTGGCTATACCTATGTTTGGAATTGCAAGTCCGGCGGCCATTGAAAAGCATGGTGACAAATTCTATCAGCATCCAGTGGGAACAGGCCCGTTCGAATTTGTCAGCTGGAAAACCAATGACAAAATCGTCCTAAAGAAAAATGAAAATTATGCAGGAGAAGGTCCATATCTGGATGAACTGATTTTCCGCGTCATTCCGGAGAATTCCTCACGTCTTACTGCTCTTCAAGCGGGTGAAGTTGATATCATTGATGGGCTGAATCCCGATGATGCCACGACCATTGAAGCGGATTCAAACTTAAGTCTTGTCAAGCGCCCAAGCTTTAACATCGGCTACATGGTTTTGAATACACAAATGGCGCCTTTCGATGATGTTAAAGTCCGCCAGGCAGTCAATATGGCCATTGATAAACAGGCGATTGTGGATGCTTTCTATAATGGCTATGCCGAAGTGGCGAAAAACCCATTCCCATCTGTGCTTTGGGGCTATAATGACAGCATTGAAGACTACAAATTCAATGTGGAAGAGGCGAAAAAACTATTGGCAGAAGCCGGTTATCCAGATGGATTCAAGACCCAGCTTTGGGCGATGAGCAACCCAAGACCGTATATGCCGCAGCCGATGAAGGTGGCAGAAGCCATCCAGTCTGATCTGAAGAAAGTTGGCATCGAAGCCGAAATTGTAACCTATGAATGGGCAACGTACCTTCAAAAGTCTGGAAACGGGGAACATCCAATGGGCTTATACGGCTGGACAGGCGTTATGGCCGATCCCGATAACTTCCTGTTCCCGAACCTGAGTGCAACGAATACGGAGAAACCTGCCAGCAACCGTGCGTTCTATGAAAATGAAGAATTCACGAAGCTTTTGCAGGACGCCCGTGTAACATTTGATCAGGAAGAACGGGCAAAGCTTTACCAGCAGGCTCAGGAAATCTTCCACAAAGATGCCCCATGGGTGACTCTTGCACATACAACACCGCCAATCGCAATGGCGGCCTATGTCCAGGGATTCACTGCACACCCAATGGAAGATGATGACTTTACGAAGGTTTACTTGACGAATTAACAGCCAGAGCCCCTGCGTTTGCGGGGGACTCTTTGCATATTTAAGGGAGGGTTTCACTGTGTATGAATTATTAAAAGGGTTATGCGATATCGTAGGTCCAAGCGGTTTTGAACAGGATGTCCAGCGATTTATTTTAAATGAAGTGAAGGATTATGTGGATGAATACCACGTCGATTCGGTCGGGAACCTGATTGTGAAAAAGAAAGGAAATAACCCGGATTTTCCTTCATTAGTCATTGCAGCCCACACCGATGAAATTGGATTTATCGTAAAAAAAATCGAGGATAACGGTTTAATTCGATTTGAGAAATTAGGCGGATTTGATGACCGCATTCTTTTATCACTGCCGGTTAAGATCCGTTCTGAAAAAGGCGCTGTAGATGGAGTGATTGGAACCATTTCTGCCCACTATGTGAAATGGGATGATCCAAAGCGCATTTCCAGCCACCGCGATCTTTATATTGATATCGGCGCCCGTACAGCAGAAGAAGCCGCGGAAATGGGAATCAAGATTGGACAGCCCATCAGCTATGGCACTGAATTCAAGAAAATAGGAAGTAACCGCGTTACCGGCAAAGCTTTGGACGACCGGGCAGGCTGCGCCCTATTGATTCGTCTGCTCCAAAACATTGGAGGAAGCGGGGCACAGCATGGTGACATTTACGGTGCCTTTACGGTACAGGAGGAAGTTGGGTTAAGAGGAGCGTCCGTTGTATCTGCAGCGGTAGAACCTGACTTTGCGCTGGCACTGGATACAACACCAACCAGCGACACATTTGACGTGCTCATGACAGGCACAAGAATCCTTGGCAATGGCCCTTGCATCAAAATCGCTGATAAATCACTGATTGCCCATCCGCTTGTCACTCAGCACCTCGAAAAAGTGGCGGCAGAAGGAGATATCCCATATCAGCATGAAGTCTTCATGGGAATCGGAACAGATGCAGGTGCCATCCATATGACAAACAAAGGCGTCACAGCAGGGGTTATCTCCATCCCGTCCCGCTATACACATACGCCGATTGAAGTAGTCGACTTGGATGATATGGAAAACTCCTACAAGCTGCTGCACGACTTTGTGGTGACATTGAATCAGCTGAAGGGGAAGACGTTTTTGGATACATAATCTTTTCAAAGAAGACAGGGGGGCATGCTCTCTGTCTTTTTTTTGTAGACAGCAGCCGTGCGAAATGGGCTATTTGCAAGATTCCACTCTCTATTTGCAGATTTGGCTATTCTATTTGCAGATTCAACCGGTCTATTTGCAAAATGAACTTCTCTATTTGCAGAATTCCCGTTTCTATTAGTAATGTTCACACTCACACATCACATCTGCCAAACTCCGTAACTGGAATCAGTCTATCTTCCTTTTCTATTAAAGCAGGCAGTGTATGCGTGCTGGATTGCTCTATTTGCAAAAATTCCATCTCTATTTGCAGGATTCCCATTTCTATTAGTAATGTTCACACTCACACATCACATCTGCCAAACTCCGTAACTGGAATCAGTCTATCTTCCTTTTCTATTAAAGCAGGCAGCGTATGCG
>NZ_MRTQ01000050.1 GCF_001956215.1 Paenibacillus sp. FSL R5-0490
GCGGCTGTACAGGTGCGATCGTTGGATACCAGCCATTCGGCGGATTCAACATGTCAGGAACAGACTCCAAAGCGGGCGGACCTGATTACATTCTTCTGCACATGCAGGCGAAGACTACTTCTGAAATGTATTAAAATCTGTAAAGCATGTATGGGATATTTAATATCCTGTACATGCAAAACCTTAAATAGTTTAAAGAAGAATAGCTTAACGTTACAATAGAAAGGACTATTCTGAAAAAGGAGGAATTTAAATTGACTGAAGCGACAAAATCAAAATCACTAATTGAACAAACTGAAAAATACGGTGCACATAACTATCATCCGCTGCCAATTGTTATTTCCAAAGCGGAAGGTGTTTGGGTGGAAGATCCTGAAGGCAATAAATATATGGATATGCTAAGTGCTTATTCGGCTGTAAACCAGGGGCACCGTCATCCAAAAATTATTCAGGCGCTGAAGGACCAGGCAGATCGTGTAACATTAACCTCACGTGCTTTCCATAACGATCAGCTTGGACCATGGTATGAAATGATCTGTGAACTGACAAAAAAAGAGATGGCACTCCCTATGAACACAGGAGCTGAAGCAGTCGAAACGGCAATCAAAGCGGCACGCCGCTGGGCTTATGACGTAAAAGGAGTTGCAGATAACCAGGCGGAGATCATTGCTTGTGTCGGAAACTTCCATGGCCGTACAATGACAGCGGTTTCCCTTTCTTCTGAAGAAGAATATAAGCGCGGATTCGGACCAATGCTTCCAGGCATTAAGCTGATCCCGTACGGAGACCTTGACGCTCTTAAAGAAGCAATCACTGAGAATACGGCAGCTTTCTTAATTGAGCCGATTCAAGGTGAAGCTGGAATTGTGATTCCTCCAGAAGGCTTCTTGAAAAAAGCATTTGAAACTTGCAAGGAGAACAATGTATTATTCATTGCAGATGAAATTCAGGCAGGCCTTGCGCGTTCCGGTAAAATGTTTGCCTGCGAATGGGAAGATGTAGATCCTGACATGTACATTTTAGGGAAAGCGCTTGGAGGAGGAGTATTCCCGATTTCGTGTGTGGTTGCGAATAAAGATGTTCTTGGGGTATTTAATCCAGGATCCCATGGTTCAACATTTGGAGGAAATCCAATGGCTTGTGCGGTTTCAGTTGCTTCCATGGACGTATTGGTTGAAGAGAAGCTTGCAGAGCGCTCGCTTAAGCTGGGTGAATATTTCATGGGCAAATTAAAAGAAATTAATAATCCTGTCATTAAAGAAGTGCGCGGCCGCGGCTTATTTATTGGTGTTGAGCTGAATGAGCCGGCACGCAAATATTGCGAAGAGCTTAAAGAACAAGGTTTGCTCTGTAAAGAAACGCATGACACGGTTATTCGCTTTGCCCCGCCTTTAGTCATTTCTGAAGAAGAGCTTGATTGGGCAATAGAAAGAATCAATAAAGTATTAAGCTAATACAAATGTAAGGACAGTTGGCCCCTGTATCTGAATTTGATGCAGGGCCTCCGGTTATGGAGTATTGTTGTAATTTTCCTAAATATTAAAATCAAGAGGTGCCATGATGGGAGCTGCAGAAGTAGCTGGGAAAGTATCTGAACAAAAAGTGGAAGAGTCTTTAAATTTATTTACTTCAACCCAAGTTGTGATCAAGGAAGCTTTGAACAAGCTCGGCTATGGGGATGAGATGTATGAGCTGCTGAAAGAGCCGCTGAGAATGCTCACAGTAAGAATTCCGATAAGGATGGATGACGGATCGATAAAAATTTTTACCGGCTACAGATCACAGCATAATGATGCGGTAGGACCGACAAAGGGCGGTGTACGTTTTCATCCTGAAGTAAATGAAGATGAAGTAAAAGCATTATCCATGTGGATGAGTTTAAAGTGCGGAATTGTGGATCTTCCTTATGGAGGAGGGAAAGGCGGCATTATTTGTGATCCCCGTTCCATGTCAATGGGGGAGCTGGAACGCTTAAGCCGAGGCTATGTTAGGGCAATCAGCCAGATCGTTGGCCCTACAAAAGATATACCTGCTCCGGATGTTTATACGAATTCACAGATCATGGCCTGGATGATGGATGAATACAGCCGCCTCCGTGAGTATGATTCACCCGGATTTATCACAGGCAAGCCTCTTGTTCTCGGCGGGTCACAAGGAAGGGAAAAGGCTACTGCACAAGGGGTAGTGATCTGCATCGAGGAAGCTGCGAAAAAGCGCGGCATTTCCATTGAAGGAGCACGTGTGGCTGTTCAGGGGTTTGGAAATGCAGGAAGCTTCCTGGCAAAATTCATGCATGATGCAGGCGCTAAAGTGGTCGCCATTTCAGATGCCTATGGTGCTCTATATGATCCGAATGGACTGGATATTGATTACCTTCTTGATAGGCGCGATAGCTTTGGAACGGTAACGACCCTTTTCGATAACACTTTGACAAACGAAGAATTGCTTGAACTTGATTGCGATATCCTGGTTCCTGCGGCTGTTTCCAATCAGATTACCGCTGCAAACGCTCATAATATTAAGGCTTCCATCATTGTAGAAGCAGCAAATGGCCCAACCACTCTTGAAGCTACAAAAATTATTTCAGACCGGGGAATCCTGCTTGTTCCTGATGTTTTAGCAAGCTCAGGCGGTGTAACCGTATCCTATTTCGAATGGGTGCAGAACAACCAGGGGTACTATTGGACTGAAGATGAAGTTACAGAAAAGCTTAAAAAAGTGCTTGTTCAGGCTTTCGATAATGTTTACCAGACTTCACAGCAGAGAAAGGTAAATATGCGTTTAGCCGCTTACATGGTCGGCGCAAGAAAAATGTCTGAAGCCTCCCGCTTCAGAGGCTGGGTTTAATCCGGTATATATATACTGATTCATTAAAAAAATCCTTGCACTCAACGTGCAAGGATTTTTTGCATATATTAGCGGGTTGGCCTAGTTTCAGGTTCTCTTTCCAGTTCTTCATTCGGTTTGAAGAGAAGGCCAAGGTTGATTAGGCCGGCGATGCCCACCAGGCCATATATGATTCTTGAAAGGGCTGAATCCTGGCCGCCAAAAATAGCTGCCACAAGATCAAATTGGAAAAATCCGATTAAACCCCAGTTTATAGCGCCAATAATTGTTAGAACCAGTGCAATACGCTGTATGCCACTCATGATGTTTCCTCCTTATAGTATAGGTTCACTATTATGTTGCTGCACGGAAATAAAAAATATTCATCTTAATATTCGTTAAGGGCCATAATGAAAAGGAGGCCGAATATCGAATCATACTTTTTGCAATAGCTTAAAATTTGAAAGATAATGATGGGGAAAAGGAGATGGTGATATGCAAAATTTTACCTTCTATAATCCGACAAAATTAATTTTTGGGAAAGATCAGCTGTCCCAATTGCAGACTGAAATCCCCCAGTACGGCAAGAAGGTACTTGTTGTATACGGCGGAGGAAGCATTAAGCGAAATGGTTTATATGATAAAGTGATGGCTGAGCTGTCTGAAATTGGTGCTGAAGTTTTTGAGTTGGCAGGGGTTGAGCCTAATCCAAGAATCTCTACGGTTCGAAAAGGTGTTGAAATCTGTAAAAATGAAGGCGTTGATTTCCTGCTGGCTGTTGGCGGCGGGAGTGTAATCGACTGCACCAAGGCTATAGCTGCCGGTGCTAAATATGATGGCGATGCCTGGGATCTGGTTATCAAGAAAGCATTTGCTGCAGAAGCTCTGCCATTTGGAACGGTTCTTACACTAGCTGCTACCGGTTCTGAAATGAATGCCGGATCTGTTATTACGAATTGGGAAACAAACGAAAAATACGGATGGGGAAGTCCTGTGACATTTCCTAAGTTTTCAATTCTTGATCCTGTTAATACGTTTTCAGTGCCAAGAAATCAAACGGTGTATGGAATTGTCGATATGATGTCCCATGTGCTGGAGCATTATTTCCATCTTGAAGAAAATACTGATTTTCAGGATCGCATGTGCGAATCGCTGCTGATTACCATAATGGAAGCAGCTCCTAAGCTTCTTGAAGACCTTGAAAGCTATGAGCATCGTGCAACCATATTATATTCAGGCACGATGGCGTTGAATGGAATCCTGAATATGGGCTATCGCGGTGACTGGGCAACGCATAATATTGAGCATGCCGTATCGGCTGTTTACGATATTCCTCATGGCGGCGGCCTTGCTATTCTGTTTCCGAACTGGATGAAGCATAATCTGAACGTGAAGCCTGAACGCTTTAAGCAGCTGGCTGTCCGTGTATTCAATGTGAATCCGGCAGGAAAAACGGATGAAGAGGCAGCACTTGAAGGAATCGAAAAGCTTCGTGAATTCTGGAACAGCATTGGGGCGCCTTCCCGCCTTGCTGATTATGACATCGATGACAGCAGGATCGAATTGATGGCAGACAAAGCGACGGTCAATGGTGAATTTGGCAATTTCGCAAAATTAAATCATGCTGACGTAGTTTCAATCTACCGTGCTTCTTTATAACATTCAGATTGGACTCTGCCAATGGGCGGGGTCCTTTTACATTTTCTCCCGGCGTTATTTATCGCAGTCTAACGGGCAGTAAGACTCTCACTTCAAGACTTAGAGGAATCAAAGGAGGATAAGTGGGGGTCAAACTGCCCGATCTAGCTGCGGCTCCTAGGGGCTCGAGGTCATAAGCCAATCAGC
>NZ_MRTQ01000051.1 GCF_001956215.1 Paenibacillus sp. FSL R5-0490
TAAAAAAGAGCACCCATCAGGTGCTCTTTCATGTGCCCGGCAGCGTCCTACTCTCACAGGGGGACAGCCCCCAACTACCATCGGCGCTGAGAAGCTTAACTTCCGTGTTCGGTATGGGAACGGGTGTGACCTTCTCGCTATCGCCACCGGACTATTTGGTTTGAAGAAACTTCGTTCCCTCAAAACTAGATAATGTATGAAGAAGCATTTGCCGAGTAATAACCATATATGACTTGGTTAAGTCCTCGATCGATTAGTATCAGTCAGCTCCACATGTCGCCACGCTTCCACCTCTGACCTATCAACCTGATCATCTTTCAGGGATCTTACTAGCTTGACGCTATGGGAAATCTCATCTCGAGGGGGGCTTCATGCTTAGATGCTTTCAGCACTTATCCCTTCCGCACATAGCTACCCAGCGATGCCTTTGGCAAGACAACTGGTACACCAGCGGTGCGTCCATCCCGGTCCTCTCGTACTAAGGACAGCTCCTCTCAAATTTCCTGCGCCCACGACGGATAGGGACCGAACTGTCTCACGACGTTCTGAACCCAGCTCGCGTACCGCTTTAATGGGCGAACAGCCCAACCCTTGGGACCGACTACAGCCCCAGGATGCGATGAGCCGACATCGAGGTGCCAAACCTCCCCGTCGATGTGGACTCTTGGGGGAGATAAGCCTGTTATCCCCGGGGTAGCTTTTATCCGTTGAGCGATGGCCCTTCCATGCGGAACCACCGGATCACTAAGCCCGACTTTCGTCCCTGCTCGACTTGTAGGTCTCGCAGTCAAGCTCCCTTGTGCCTTTACACTCTGCGAATGATTTCCAACCATTCTGAGGGAACCTTTGGGCGCCTCCGTTACTTTTTAGGAGGCGACCGCCCCAGTCAAACTGCCCACCTGACACTGTCTCCCGCCCCGATCAGGGGCGCGGGTTAGAATTTCAATACAGCCAGGGTAGTATCCCACCGACGCCTCCACCGAAGCTGGCGCTCCGGCTTCTCAGGCTCCTACCTATCCTGTACAAGCTGTACCAAAATTCAATATCAGGCTACAGTAAAGCTCCACGGGGTCTTTCCGTCCTGTCGCGGGTAACCTGCATCTTCACAGGTACTATAATTTCACCGAGTCTCTCGTTGAGACAGTGCCCAGATCGTTACGCCTTTCGTGCGGGTCGGAACTTACCCGACAAGGAATTTCGCTACCTTAGGACCGTTATAGTTACGGCCGCCGTTTACTGGGGCTTCGATTCAAAGCTTCGCTTGCGCTAACCTCTCCTCTTAACCTTCCAGCACCGGGCAGGCGTCAGCCCCTATACTTCGCCTTGCGGCTTCGCAGAGACCTGTGTTTTTGCTAAACAGTCGCCTGGGCCTATTCACTGCGGCTCATCAGGGCTATTCACCCTAATGAGCACCCCTTCTCCCGAAGTTACGGGGTCATTTTGCCGAGTTCCTTAACGAGAGTTCTCTCGCTCACCTTAGGATTCTCTCCTCGCCTACCTGTGTCGGTTTGCGGTACGGGCACCTTTTCCCTCGCTAGAGGCTTTTCTTGGCAGTGTGGAATCAGGAACTTCGGTACTAAATTTCCCTCGCCGTCACAGCTCAGCCTGTGTGGTAACGGGATTTGCCTCGTTACCGGCCTAACTGCTTGGACGCGCTAATCCAGCAGCGCGCTTACCCTATCCTCCTGCGTCCCCCCATTGCTCAAACGGTAAAGAGGTGGTACAGGAATATCAACCTGTTGTCCATCGCCTACGCTTTTCAGCCTCGGCTTAGGTCCCGACTAACCCTGAGCGGACGAGCCTTCCTCAGGAAACCTTAGGCATTCGGTGGATGGGATTCTCACCCATCTTTCGCTACTCATACCGGCATTCTCACTTCTAAGCGCTCCACCAGTCCTTGCGGTCTGGCTTCAACGCCCTTAGAACGCTCTCCTACCACTGACATCGGAAGATGTCAATCCACAGCTTCGGTGATACGTTTAGCCCCGGTACATTTTCGGCGCGGAGTCACTCGACCAGTGAGCTATTACGCACTCTTTAAATGGTGGCTGCTTCTAAGCCAACATCCTGGTTGTCTAAGCAACTCCACATCCTTTTCCACTTAACGTATACTTTGGGACCTTAGCTGGTGGTCTGGGCTGTTTCCCTCTTGACTACGGATCTTATCACTCGCAGTCTGACTCCCATGGATAAGTCTTTGGCATTCGGAGTTTGTCTGAATTCGGTAACCCGATGGGGGCCCCTAGTCCAAACAGTGCTCTACCTCCAAGACTCTTACTACATGAGGCTAGCCCTAAAGCTATTTCGGAGAGAACCAGCTATCTCCAAGTTCGATTGGAATTTCTCCGCTACCCACACCTCATCCCCGCACTTTTCAACGTGCGTGGGTTCGGGCCTCCATCCAGTGTTACCTGGACTTCACCCTGGACATGGGTAGATCACCTGGTTTCGGGTCTACGACCACATACTCATTCGCCCTATTCAGACTCGCTTTCGCTGCGGCTCCGTCTTATCAACTTAACCTCGCATGTAATCGTAACTCGCCGGTTCATTCTACAAAAGGCACGCTATCACCCATTAACGGGCTCTAACTACTTGTAGGCACACGGTTTCAGGATCTCTTTCACTCCCCTTCCGGGGTGCTTTTCACCTTTCCCTCACGGTACTGGTTCACTATCGGTCACTAGGGAGTATTTAGCCTTGGGAGATGGTCCTCCCTGCTTCCGACGGGATTTCTCGTGTCCCGCCGTACTCAGGATCCACTCTGGAGGGAACGAAGTTTCAACTACAGGGCTTTTACCTTCTCTGGCCGGCCTTTCCAGACCTGTTCATTTACCTCGTTCCTTTGTAACTCCGTATAGAGTGTCCTACAACCCCAGGAGGCAAGCCTCCTGGTTTGGGCTAATCCCGTTTCGCTCGCCGCTACTCAGGGAATCGCGTTTGCTTTCTCTTCCTCCGGGTACTTAGATGTTTCAGTTCCCCGGGTCTGCCTTCCATACCCTATGTATTCAGGTAAAGATCCTATCCCATTACGGATAGGGGGTTTCCCCATTCGGAAATCTCCGGATCAAAGCTTACTTACAGCTCCCCGAAGCATATCGGTGTTAGTACCGTCCTTCATCGGCTCCTAGTGCCAAGGCATTCACCGTGCGCCCTTTCTAACTTAACCGTATTTGACAGGTTCATCGAAGATGAACAGTATCAAAGGTTTTTAACTCTATTTAACATAGAGAATTTACTAAGATGGCGATTACTCGGTTATTGCTTCTTCAATAACATTATCTAGTTTTCAAGGAACAAAAAATAACGAATGGCATCGTTATGGTTGGTGGAGCCTAGCGGGATCGAACCGCTGACCTCCTGCGTGCAAAGCAGGCGCTCTCCCAGCTGAGCTAAGGCCCCATTATATGAGATGGTGGGCCTAAATGGACTCGAACCATCGACCTCACGCTTATCAGGCGTGCGCTCTAACCAGCTGAGCTATAGGCCCACATAATAGGTAAAGGTATTAAACTGTGAGAGATTGAACTCTCAAAACTGAACGAACAGAGAACGTCACGTCTCTTGTAAATATTCCTTAGAAAGGAGGTGATCCAGCCGCACCTTCCGATACGGC
>NZ_MRTQ01000052.1 GCF_001956215.1 Paenibacillus sp. FSL R5-0490
ATGTTAACATCCTGCAATCGAGTAGGAGGGGGTGATTAACCCCCGACCTCTCACACCACCGTACGTACCGTTCGGTATACGGCGGTTCGAAAGTTTATGTAATAATGTTTGTTAATTGTTTTAATCCTTGTTGAAGCCAATATCTATTGTTCATGGCTTGGTCCAAGGCAGGACTCTTGGAATTTCTCCAGTATCCCTTACGGGAGTTTGCATATTGCCACGCCTTACTTTTCTTGATTCCCAATCTCGTTAGGTTCCTAAATTTGGTCCTGACTTTCTTCCACTCTTTCCAACGGCATGCACGTAGCCTTCTCCTGATATGCCCGTCTATCTTTCCAGCATATTTCTTGATGTCAGCTATTTTGAAGTAGTTTCCCCACCCTTGGATTAATTGGTTGATCTTAAGAATTCGGTATTCCATGGCTATTCCCCAATTGCGGTTTGTTAACTTTTTAAGCTTTTCCTCGAGTCTCTTTTTCGATTTCTTCGGCACGTATACTCGGGTGTTGTTGCTCGAAGAGTAAAAACTCACCCCTAAGAATATCCGTGCCACTGGCTTTCCCACTGCACTTTTCGCCTCATTCACCTTCAGTTTTAATTTCTTCTCAATAAAGTCCGTGATACCTTGTTTCACCCGTTCTCCCGCTTTATGGCTCTTGACGTATATGTTGCAATCATCGGCATAGCGAACAAATTTATGTCCACGCTTTTCAAGTTCCTTATCAAGTTCATTTAACATAATGTTACTAAGAAGAGGGCTTAATGGTCCTCCTTGTGGAGTTCCTTCTCTATTTACTGTAACTAGCCCATTCTCCATAATACCTGCTTGTAAATATCGTCGGATTAGCTTTAAGGTCGGCTTGTCCTCAATTGTTCTTGAAATTAGGGACATGAGTTTATCATGGTTCACTTTATCGAAAAATTTCTCAAGATCAATGTCCACAACGAATTGATATCCATCTTCGATGTATGTCCTTGCCTGTTCAATAGCTTGATGTGCACTTTTGTTCGGTCTGAAACCATAGCTGTTCGGATTGAATAGCCTATCAAAAATGGGTGTTAAGACTTGGACCATGGCTTGTTGGATTACCCGGTCCGTTACCGTGGGAATTCCTAGTTTTCTTTTCCCTCCATCTGGTTTAGGAATTTCGACTCTTCGTACTGGCTGGGGCTTGTACTTTCCGTCCTGTATAAGCCTTATAATTTCTTGACCCTGTTCTTTAAGGTGAAGGCGGGTCGCTTCTATATCTTTCGCATCGACTCCCGCTGCCCCTTTATTCCTCTTCACCTTCACAAAAGCTAGGTTTAGGTTATCCGGGCTTATAATTCTTCGAATTAAATTATCATTAGATTCCATATTGGTCCCATGTCGTCAAGTTTGTACAAAGGTAACTCTACATTTCAAAAGAATCTCCTGGATTCCGTCCAAGACTCCCCTTGAAACCCCTTCGGTTTCTGTTTCATCGCCCCTTTGTAAATGGCTCTAACATGTTCTCTCCTTTCGTTCAGTCCTTCCCAACCGTTAGGTTGGTACTATGACTTCTGCTGACTTCTCTTAATTCAGCTATTTATCACTAAATAGGTTCCTATAAAGGGGGTTAAGAGATCTCCCAGGGTAAGTTCATTCACTTTCTCCTCATATATCTGCCACATTTATTCCCATCCTATCCGGGGATATTTTGGACTTTGTTTTGTTTTGCAAACTCATCCAGGAGTGGAAACCTCAAATGTGATTCGTGTACCTCAGACCAAGGATTTGCCTAGGGCTTCCTTCAGATTCCGCGTCGCCACGGACACCCTTGCCTTCAGCTAATGGTTCGCATATCCCAACGCCCATAGCGGACTTTCACCGCCAAGTTAATGAACATGCCTGGCACACAAAAAGCGTATTCTTTTTC
>NZ_MRTQ01000053.1 GCF_001956215.1 Paenibacillus sp. FSL R5-0490
TAAGCTTCTCAGCGCCGATGGTAGTTGGGGGCTGTCCCCCTGTGAGAGTAGGACGCTGCCGGGCACATGAAAGAGCACCTGATGGGTGCTTTTTTTTATGTGTAATTATAGGTATCTGAATCAGTTGGACTCTTCTTTTTAGTTGAAAAGTGCAGATATGTGTCACTTCGGCCAACATATGCGTCACTTTTTCAGGATATGCTTCACTTGGGCACATATATGCGTCACTTTTCGCATTTATGCGCCAGAATTAAATTATATGCGCCATTCCTCATCTCGCCGTCTGTTTTAATAATCGATTTCATTCTTAGAAAGGAATTATCCCAAATGTAAGATAAACTTCACAATATGTTAGATAAAAATGAAAACTTGATAGATAAACTTATAAACATGTTAGATAAAACCCCATACATGCTAGATAAACTCCAAAATCTGCTAGATAAAACTGTTACGAACCTCTCTCCTGCATATAGCCTCTTTAACCCAGACAAACCCCATTAAAAGATAAGCAGTTTCATCCCACACAAAAAAGGATAACCTATACACAAAGAATCAATTTTTGAAAAAAGGTTATCAAAAGCCAATTTCTTTTGTACAATAGGGACTTAATGGGAAGAGGACACTCATTTGCCTCTTAATTCCCCTCTGAAGGAGGACTTGAATTGATGGAAAATAGTTTTATTATGGTCGCTATTATTCTGATCATTAATATCGTATATGTATCATTTTTCACCATTAGGATGATTCTGACGCTTAAGGGACAGCGTTACCTGGCAGCTTTTATAAGCACCATCGAAGTTGTTATCTATGTCATTGGACTGGGGCTGGTTCTGGATAATCTGAATGAAATACAAAATCTGATTGCTTATGCAGTCGGTTATGGAATCGGCGTTATTGTCGGGATGAAAATTGAAGAGAAGCTGGCCCTAGGCTATATTACCGTAAATGTAATTACAAAGGAATATGACAGAGACCTGCCAAAAGCCTTAAGGGAAAAAGGGTATGGCGTAACCAACTGGGCTGCCAATGGTCTTGAAGGCGATCGGATGGCCCTGCAGATCCTGACACCGAGAAAATATGAGTTGAAGCTTTATCAGACGATTAAAGAGCTGGATCCTAAGGCCTTTATCATCGCTTATGAACCGAAAACGATCCATGGCGGCTTCTGGGTAAAATCAGTTAAGAGAGGAAAGTTGTCTCAATGAGCAAAGGCAAGAATAAAATGTCATTCGAAATCCAGGAAAATGAAACGATTGATCAGTGCCTGGAAAGAATCAAAAAGGCTGGATATATACCTGTAAGAAGGACTGAAAAGCCTATTTTTAAAGAAGTTAAGACAGGCAGTAAAGTCGATTATGAACCGGCCGGCCGGCAGATTGTTTTTGAGGCAAAACGAGAAGAAGGCTAAAATCCGAACAATAATTGTCTGACTTTTAGTATTGTTCGATTTTTCAATTGACAGAATATCAGGTATGTTGTTAATATGGTGGTAGTTAATAAAACGTGAATAAACCCCTCGTATAATAATGGGAATAGGGCCCATAAGTTTCTACCTGGCAACCGTAAATTGCCGGACTATGAGGGAAAGCTGATATGCCCGGCATGCAGAAGGAATGGTCCCTGCCGTTTGCAGGTTTCTTCCTTACGGATCTTTTTAGCCCGGACAGATTACTTTCTCTCATATAAGAGAAGGGTCTGTGCGGGTTTTTTGTCGCAGTCTAACGGGCAGTAAGACCCCCTCTTCAAGACTCCGAAGAATCGAAGGAGGATAAGTGGGGGTCAAACTGACCGTAAGGGCCCGATTGGTGAGATACAGTGAAACTTGCCGACGCGCAGGCAGAGGCTTAGTTGAACCAATCGGGTTCGTAGTGTCGATTGATCGAAGCGCTAG
>NZ_MRTQ01000054.1 GCF_001956215.1 Paenibacillus sp. FSL R5-0490
CTCTTTAGGCTGTCTTTCAGTTTGTAGACAAAAGGGGTTCGGAATAGTCTCATTCCGAACCCCTTTTTTGATTTTTTACTGGATTTGAATCATTTTCAGAGGATTATAGACCTCTCCGAGGTCATCTTCTAGGCCATTTCTGGACCTTGCCAAGTCCAGTTGGCCATTTTTTTCAAATTCATGGCAGCGAAAGTAAGCATCGCCTGCATGGACAATTTTTTAAGTCCCCTTAGGGTTGTCCAACGCATGCCATGCTTTTCTTTTGCATCTGCAAATACACGCTCAATTGTTTCTTTGCGCTTCTCATAGATCGGTTTGACGTCTTGATGGTGACGAAGGTGATCTGCCTCTTCCACATGTTCCTCCCACACATGACGCTGAATTAGTTTTTGGTGTGCTTGACTCTGTGTGCATTGAGACAAGAATGGGCATCCAGCACAAATTCGCGGATCTGATTTATATTGACGATACCCTTCCTTGGTAGTCGTAGTATATTTTAAAATCTCACCAGCCGGACAAATGTAACAGTCAAAATGCTCATCATAAACATACTCATGTTTCCGGAAGTAACCCTCTTTTGTGCGTGGTCGTGTGTAAGGTAAAGCAGGTGTAATATCGTTCTTCAATAAGTAGCTTGTAATGGCAGGTGTTTTATAAGCTGCGTCTGCCGCAACAGCTTCTGGTTTACTAACTTTCTCAATGACTTGTCCTACCAATGGCTCAAAAATATGACTATCATGCGTGTTACCTGGGGTTACAATTGTGCCTAGTACGAAGCCGTTGCGATCTGCTGCTGCGTGGAAAGAATAGGCGAACTGTTTTGTACGCTCATCTTTTACATAGTAGCCACTCTCTGGGTCTGTTGTACTTTCCTTAATTTCTTTGAATTCTTCCTTATCAAACTTGTCTGGTGGAAAAGGCTTTTTCCCATGATCCTCACGGTCTTGATTAATCTCTTCTTGAAGGCGTTCTTGATAGGCACGGGTTTCTTTTCGAACAACTTTCTTTTCAAATTTACGCTTATTTGCACTCGCCTTTACATGAGTAGAATCTACAAAAACATGTTCTGCACTAATTAAATTCTTTTCAGCTGCAGTTTTTAAGATTCGGTAAAATATCTGTTCAAAGAGATCGGTGTTTTTAAATCTGCGCTCATAGTTTTTACCGAAAGTTGAGAAGTGAGGAACTTTATCGTGGAAGCCATAGCCTAAAAACCATCGATAAGCCATATTCGTTTTCAATTCTTCAATGGTTTGACGCATGGAACGAATACCGAAGGTATATTGAATAAATGAAAGTTTAATTAAAATTACAGGGTCAATACTTGGGCGTCCTACTTCTGAATACATATCTTTTACCAAGTCATAGATGAATGAGAAGTCAATCGCAGCCTCAATTTTACGAACCAAATGGTCCGCTGGTACAAGTTCGTCTAGTGCAATCATTTCAATTTGATCCCGTTGAATTGGATTATGTTTGGAAAGCATTTTAATCACCTCAAGCATTGTATTACTTCTATTGTAAAACAAAAAAGACTGAA
>NZ_MRTQ01000055.1 GCF_001956215.1 Paenibacillus sp. FSL R5-0490
GTCCTTCATGGCTCACCATCTTAAATTTTATATGCGGGTGTGGCGGAATTGGCAGACGCACCAGACTTAGGATCTGGCGCCGCAAGGCGTGGGGGTTCGACTCCCTTCACCCGCACCATTAATTACCATTGAATTAACGCATCTCGTTTTGGTATGATGTTACTTGTCGCTTTGTTAAGCGGTCGTGGCGGAATGGCAGACGCGCTAGGTTGAGGGCCTAGTGGGGGCAACCCCGTGGAGGTTCAAGTCCTCTCGGCCGCACCAAAAAAAGTTGTTGATATCTGAATTTAAGATCGTTATAATATAAGAGTTGCTTTAATAGATGCGCCCGTAGCTCAATTGGATAGAGCGTTTGACTACGGATCAAAAGGTTAGGGGTTCGACTCCTCTCGGGCGCGCCATTATACGGGGAGTAGCTCAGCTTGGTAGAGCACTTGGTTTGGGACCAAGGGGTCGCAGGTTCGAATCCTGTCTTCCCGACCA
>NZ_MRTQ01000056.1 GCF_001956215.1 Paenibacillus sp. FSL R5-0490
CATATTGGCCCCTTGGTCAAGCGGTTAAGACACCGCCCTTTCACGGCGGTAACACGGGTTCGAATCCCGTAGGGGTCACCATTTTGGAGGATTAGCTCAGCTGGGAGAGCATCTGCCTTACAAGCAGAGGGTCGGCGGTTCGATCCCGTCATCCTCCACCATAACTTTAGTACGAGCCATTAGCTCAGTCGGTAGAGCAGATTGCAGCATCAGTGAGATTCTTCACCCGAATAGCAATCTGTGACAAAGCACGCAGGGCTTTGGAACATCTGACCTAGCAGTTTCAGGCTTTAGGCTGCAAAGTTTTAGTACGAGCCATTAGCTCAGTCGGTAGAGCATCTGACTTTTAATCAGAGGGTCGAAGGTTCGAGTCCTTCATGGCTCACCATATTTAATTTCATATTGCGGG
>NZ_MRTQ01000057.1 GCF_001956215.1 Paenibacillus sp. FSL R5-0490
CGTTCCCATACCGAACACGGAAGTTAAGCTTCTCAGCGCCGATGGTAGTTAGGGGCTGTCCCCTTGTGAGAGTAGGACGCTGCCGGGCTGTTTTACAAATATCATTATTCCGCAGTAGCTCAGTGGTAGAGCATTCGGCTGTTAACCGAACGGTCGTAGGTTCGAATCCTACCTGCGGAGCCAAATGGAGAGCTGTCCGAGTGGCCGAAGGAGCACGATTGGAAATCGTGTATACGCTAACCGCGTATCAAGGGTTCAAATCCCTTGCTCTCCGCCATTTTAATTTCATATTGGCCCCTTGGTCAAGCGGTTAAGACACCGCCCTTTCACGGCGGTAACACGGGTTCGAATCCCGTAGGGGTCACCATTTTGGAGGATTAGCTC
>NZ_MRTQ01000058.1 GCF_001956215.1 Paenibacillus sp. FSL R5-0490
CAAAATGGCTGGGCTAGCAGGATTCGAACCTGCGAGTGACGGAGTCAAAGTCCGGTGCCTTACCGCTTGGCTATAGCCCAATGATCATTTCATAATACATTTATATGAGAGTGACACTTGTACTGTTACATTAAAAAATGGGGCGACTGATGGGAATCGAACCCACGAGTGTCGGAGCCACAATCCGATGCGTTAACCACTTCGCCACAGCCGCCATAACAATATTGGCAGGGGTAGCAGGAATCGAACCCACATCAAAGGTTTTGGAGACCTTCGTTTTACCGTTAAACTATACCCCTATATAAATGGTGGAGGGGGGCAGATTCGAACTGCCGAACCCGAAGGAGCGGATTTACAGTCCGCCGCGTTTAGCCAC
>NZ_MRTQ01000059.1 GCF_001956215.1 Paenibacillus sp. FSL R5-0490
CGAACCTTCGACCCTCTGATTAAAAGTCAGATGCTCTACCGACTGAGCTAATGGCTCATGCTAAGTAATGTTTCCTAAAGCTTGTTTCTGCTGAGTCAGATGTTCCAAAACACTGCGTGTTTTGTCACAGATTGCTATTCGGTTGAAGTGATTCAATGATGCTGCAATCTGCTCTACCGACTGAGCTAATGGCTCATATTCCATTAAAGGAATTGAAGTGGTGCCGGTGAGAGGACTTGAACCCCCAACCTACTGATTACAAGTCAGTTGCTCTACCAATTGAGCTACGCCGGCAAATATGGTGGAGGATGACGGGATCGAACCGCCGACCCTCTGCTTGTAAGGCAGATGCTCTCCCAGCTGAGCTA
>NZ_MRTQ01000005.1 GCF_001956215.1 Paenibacillus sp. FSL R5-0490
CTAAAGTTTTAGGCTGATAGAGCAAAAGTGTAAAATCTAATCAAGCGAAAACTGTCAACTTTATTCTAGCGTTTACACATATTACCTAATTATCATATCTATGATAATATTACTAAGGAAATTATTACATATTCGGGGGAGATAGGATTGAAAAAGTTTTTTAAGTTTGGATGTTTAGGATTTATTGGTTTAATCGTTTTAATCATCGTTATTGCTATGTTCAGTGGAGATGGTGACGAACCTGTTTCTACAGGTACTGATTCTGGTTCAACAGAGAAAGCTAAATCTGATGATAAGCCAATAGATGATGGAAGTAAGAAAGTAGACGCAAGTGATCAATCTACTGATGCAGCAGGTCTAATAGTTGCACTTGGTGAGGTTAAAATTTCTAGTGATAAGATTCAAGTAGGGATTAACGTAGAAAATACTACTGAAAATAAATTATCTTTCTATCCTGATCAAGGTTCTGCAGTTATTGGTGACATACAACTTGATGCAAATATGTTCTTAACTGATGGGGATGTTTCTGGAGAAATTCAAGGTGGAGTTAAAAAAGAAGCTGTTTTAGAGTTCTTAACTCCTGATGGAAAAGAAATTGATGTAAATAGTATAAAAGAGGTTAAACTTATGTTAGGCGATGTATTCAATGATACAACATTTGAGTCTAAACCTGTTAATTTTACTATTCCTATTAAGTAAGGTTTTTTATTAAATTTAAAGCCCCTCTCGAATGAGAAGGGCTTTTGATTTCTTATTAAACTAAAGGGCAGTTTAGCTCAAATTGCTGTTTTATGTATAATAAAAGACGGTGAAAAAACACCGCCTATAATAAGCTATTTATTTTGTGTTATTTCTTTGTAATAAAGGTAATCGACTTTATGTTTGGTAGCCATTAACTGCGAAGCTAAAACAGCAGTATAAAGAGTGGTTAGTACAATTGCTCCAACACCAAGACCTGAAAGGTTTAGTTTATTAGAAGTGCTCATTCCATTATTACTTGTGGTTGCTCCTTCCATTTCATAACCCCCTAATTTGTTATAGGGATATTATCTGTAACCGCATTTAAATTTATACCAACGAATAAAGGACGGACGTATAGAAAGGAAACAGGCAGGTGTCTAATAAGGTCTTAAGTTTGTGAATAAATACACTTAAACTAACGGGTGCTTCGTATTATAGAGTTAACCAGTTTTTACTGGTTGGCTCTTTTTTTTATAGGACCTATTATTTCAGTAGCCAGGGTAGAACGTACGGGTGCGTGGGAATAGATCCCGAGGATTAAACTGTTCACCCCCTACTTGTAGAAAGATGTTTGAGGCTGGTTGGGACAATGTGATCTCGTATAACAAGCGAAGCTATGAAACTACAGGAAGGTATAGGGGTTACTGGTGAGTACAACGAGGGAGAGATGAAATTGAATCCAGTAGTTGGCCTGGATGTGGCCAAGGGAGAAAGTGAGGCCCAAGCCTTCTTAGATAAGGATAGGCCATATGGAAAAAGCTTCAGTGTAAAGCATATCAAGGAGGATTTGGATTCATTTGCTTCCTTTTTAAAAGGAATAGAGAGGAAAACTGGGGTTAGACCAGCGGTGATTCTTGAATCTACAGGACATTACCACACACCAATTATTCAATGTCTAGAGGAAAATCAATATCTATATATCTTGGTAAATCCGATTATTTCTCATCAAGCCAAGAAAACAAGCCTTAGAAAAGTAAAGACGGATGCCGTTGATGCATATCATCTTTGTGTTCTTTATTACAAGGAAGATTTTGAGCCTTATAAAAAAAGAGGATTAAGACTTCTAAATCTAAGAACGTTATCAAGGCAATACGAAACCGTTACGAACCTTTACGTTCAGGCAAAACTTCAATTTCATACTATTCTTGATCAGGTATTTCCGGAATACAGGGGAGTGTTTGGAGATTTGTTTTCAAAAGTCTCTCTTCAGGTATTGAAGGATTTTCCCACATCTCAAGATGTTTTGAGTGCAGGTGAAGGAAAGATAATGGAGCGAATTGAGGAAATGCGTGTAAAACGTTCTGCGAATTGGGCCAGGGAGAGAGTAGCTAAATTAATGGCTTCAGCCAAGCGAAATCCGTTCCAACAATGTATATATCAAAGCCACTTGTACAGTTTAGATATGTATATCTCTATGCTTCTTCAGTACCAGGAGCACCTATCCAACTTGGAGAGGCAGATAGATGTCCTGGCAGAAGAGATTGAAGAATATAAGATAATCCAATCAATTCCCGGCATAGGAGGAAAAATCGCTGCAACGATTATTTCCGAAATCGGGGAAGTTGACCGGTTTAACCACCCTAAAAAACTTGTAGCTTATGCAGGAATAGATCCTAGTGTCCATTCATCAGGAAAGTTCACAGCTACGATAAATCACATTACTAAACGAGGTTCAAGCCGTTTACGGCACGCTTTGTATATGGCCGTATTATGCGGTATAAGAAGCTCCAGGAATAAAAAGCTAAAAGAGTACTATGATAGGAAACGAAATGAAGGAAAGCCTTCAAAAGTAGCAATGATAGCGTGTGTAAATAAGCTTCTACACTGGATTTATGCAATTCTAAAAAGGAATGAGCCCTTCCTAGATATGGCTTAAACAACAAGAAAAAGCAACTAATGAAAAACCTTCCAAACAGTATTTGGAGGGTTATTTGGCGTGCCTTTAAAAGTATAACACGAGAGAATAAATATTTTTATAAGAAATTCTTGACTCCTATTAGCTGGTTTACTTTAACATCCAGCTGCCAATGGCGGCTTTTTTCTTACTAACGGGGCAGGATAGTGAGAGAAGAAATGTATAGTGTATAGTTTTTTTCAATATGATATAAAATCAGAGAAAGAAGCAGTGAGTTAGTTCATCAATAATATTACGAATTTGAGGCTTAAAAAAACGCACTTAATAAATAAGCCCTTTCCATAGATACTTTTTCTATTTTAGGGGATACTATCCTCAATTGATTATATAGGGGGGTTTTTGGATATGGAAAATAATCATGTACCTATTAAATTAACTACTGCTGAAATCGCAACTCTGTGGAGATCATATATTCAAAACACAGCTGTAAGATGTTTTTACAAATATTTTGTTCAATACCTGAGATAAAGCCAATTATTAAAGAAGCTGAGGTTTTGGTTGAAACAATTATTGGGAAAATCGAAACAATTTTTGAAAAAGAAAACTTCCCAATACCAAAGGGATTTTCGGATAAAGATATTGACTTATCAGCCCCTGCCCTTTATACAGACTTATTTGCATTAAGTTTTCTATATCGTGGAGGACAAGTAATTATTCCTCAGTACGCTAATACTCTTTCTAGAGTGACTCGAATCGATATTTATAATTTTTTTAAGGAGTGTCTAAACAGTGAGACGGAATTACATAAGAAAGCATTAAACCTTATGCTTTCAAAAGGATTAAATGATCGACCTCCAAAGATGGAGTATCCAAAAAATGTTGAGTTTATTAAAGATCAACCCTCATTAATAAATACCTGGTTAGGTGAGAAAAGACCTCTAAATACTTTAGAAATAACAGAACTTTTTATGGAAATCGAAAGAAATGCAATTGGTCTAATCCTTTTGATGGGATTAATACAGGTAACAAAAGACAAGGAAATAAAGAACTATTTATTAAAGGGAAAAAAACTGGCTGAAAAGCAAGTGGATATATTTGATAAGTTATTAAAAGAAAATGATCATTTTATCGGATTCCCAATGACTATGGAGGTAAAAAATTCAACAATTTCTCCATTTTCTGAAAGATTAATACTGTTTATTATAGCTACTTCAAACCAAATAGCTATTTCTGCACTTGCAGATGCATTGTCTGTCTCAATGAGAAGAGATTTAGCGTCCCATTATTTCCTTGTTATAGGAGAGGTAATGAAGTACGGTGACGAAGGGCTTAAACTTTTGATTGAACGAGGCTGGATGGAGCAACCGCCACAACCCATTGATAGAAACAAATTTTATAAAAAATAACATTTCTATGAAAAGATCCAAATCATAAGGGGGTTGGGATCATGTGAAAAATGCAATTGAGAAATTATTGTGGAGCATTGCCCTTCCTGGGTTTGGTCAGTTTCTAAACGGAAAAGTAATTAAAGGGATTGTTTTGATAATATTAGAGTTACTTATAAATGTTCAAGCGAATTTCAACGTTGTGATTATTGCAAGTTTTCAAGGAGATATTCAAAATGCGATTGGACAGGCAGATTATCAGTGGTTAATGTTTTATCCATGTTTATATTTTTATGCAATGTGGGATGCCTATAAGGATGCTGGAGGAGCGAAAGAAAGGTACTCTTTTCTTCCCTTTGTGTTTTCTGCCTACTTTGTTACAGTGGGATGTATTTATTCCTCAAATTTTTTATTATTTGGGGTTTTACTCGGACCTATTTGGCTCCCAATGTTGTGTGTAATTCCTGGATTAGTTGTAGGAATCATAATAAAGAAAGGTCTAAACAAGAAATGTGTATTTTAAAATTCACAATAATTGGAACCTTTTAAATAAACTTGTTAAGCTAATGGGTGGCAAGAGTAAAAAGGCAGCGGAATTGTCCGATGCCTTTTGCCATTTATCACTAAAAATATTTTCTATAAAATTCACTTCTAAGGCTGCCACTTAACTGAGCATAAATCCTAGTGGTTTCGCTTTTTTCGTGCCCTAGTAAACTTTGAATAACATCGATAGGAGCTCCGTTGTTCAATAGGTGGGTGGCATAGCTGTGGCGTAGTTGGTGTGGATGTATTTCTTTGTTGATCCCTGCACGGCTTGATATTCGCTTTATGATGTACCTCATCTGACCAATGCTCATCCGGTGCGGATGTCGTTCCGTAACAAAAATAGCTGGGTCATTATCTTGGCGAAGATCTAAATATCGCTTAAGCCAGATTTCACACCGTATATTAAAGTAAACCTCCCTTTCCTTATCACCCTTTCCAAGTACAATTGCAGAGCGATTTGACCAATTAATACTATTTTTATTAAGAGAAACAATTTCTCCTATTCTACAACCTGTTGAAAACATAAATTCAAATAATGCTTTTTCCATTGGAGAAAAACACGCTTCCCTCAAATGTTCAATTTCTCTCTCCGTTAAAAATTTCGGAATCCGTTTTCCTTGTTTAGGTTCTTTAATTTTTGCAGCTGGATTTTTTTGAATATGCCCTTCCTCGTGTGACCAACGAAATAGTGATTTAATAAATCGAATCCGATGAGCTAAACTTGATGGTTTTAAGTGTACACTGGATTTTGCTAGGTATCCTTTCAACTGATCGGTTGTTACTGATCCAATACTTACATCATTAAAGTGATGGATGAGTAACTTAGATTGGAGTCTATATGCTTTTAATGTCTGTGGAGAGAATCCTTCAATCCTCTTATCCGATTCATAAAGTTCCCAGGCTTTTGTTAATTGCAAAATCAATTCCTCCTTAAGGATTGTGTTAGAGGAATTATTGCCTTGAATATAGAAATAAACACGTTGATATTGAAGTAACGGGGCAGGTTAGCTTAAGAGGAATATAAACAAACTCTCTTTTGTTGGGTGGAATCCTAATTGATATTTAGAAAGTTTTTTAAAAAAGATAAACAAGAAGAAATTGATAAAATGTACCTTAGTGTTCCAGAAAGTGAGATGAACGAGAAGTTAAAAAGAAAAATAGCTGAATTAGAAAGCCTAGGGGAACAATTGGGGAAAGTGCTTCAAAGAAAATATGCAAGTGTATTTGAAAGCCAAGGAAAACAAAACCTAGGAATTTGGGTGTGCAGGGACATTGATGGAGATGAAAATGAAATTTCAACTACTGAACAGTGTTTCGAAAAGGAGTATAGGTCACAAATAGTTATTGATTTTGATGGACCTAAATTTGAAGGTGATGATTTTTATGCTTATTACATTGAGTTGTGGTATTACTTCGGTGGGTATATTAGAGGTTCAGGAACATTATATGATTTATCCAATAATGACTTAGAAACGGAAATTGAGGAAGGTTTAAAAATACTCTTAAAATAACTAATACAATCAGCTTACGACTAACGGGCAGGTTAGTTGAAGGAAGGATATTTAAAGCTGACTGAGAATATATTCATAAAAAGAGTGGAGTGGTGTTTATGTATAGAAAAAGTTTTGTTGCAATTATTTCGATTATTGTTATCTTAACTACTGTTGGGTGTACAAATAAGAATAAGGAAACCATAAATACAAATGTGGAAAATAAAAATTCAGCACAAAAATGGAATCAAAGTCCTTTATTCAAATCTGGTAATTACACTATGATTGGTGAAAAAGGGCGTTTAGGTTTCATTTATGATGATAGTGAGGTTGTTAGATTTTATCCAAATAAAACTCAAAAGTATATGTGGCATTTTTGGGGAGAAGACCATGAGTTTAATGGAAAACTTAAAGTAATTGCTATACACGAGAATGATGAAGAGCAAATAACTGTGGTAGAAGGCGGACTAGGTGGTGATAATAACGGAGCAGACCGACACGCCCCATCAAATATGTCATTACCAAAGAGTGGGATGTGGAAATTAGATGCTTATATTGGAGATAAACTATTTGGAAGTGTGTATGTTAAGGTCCATAAGTAAATAAACTATTAGCTTAAAACAGTGTCGTTGTTCTCTTAACAAAGTAAGAGTTTATCTTCAACTAATGGGTGCACTGCTTAAAGAACGGCTGCCTTTACAAATGTCCTTTTTATTCTACAAAAGGGGCAGGTTTGTCTAAGAAGGATGATACACAACTCATAATTTTCTCGTCAGTTTAAATGGAGTGGATTTTTATGTTAAGTAAAAGAACAGTCTCATTAGTGGTAGTTAGCCTTTTAGTAATCATTGTGGGTTGCTTGAACAATGATAACAATAATATTAAAAAGAACGATGATGAAAAGGTAGCCAACAGTGAAGAAATTACTGGTCCTGGTGTTGAGGGATACGTTAAAAAACAAACATCTAACAGGGGCTTTTTACTTGAAGTGACACAGGAACACCAAATATTTAGTACAGATACATTAATACACGTAGGAGTAGATGAGGAAACAATGTTAGACGAATTAGAGGTAGGTCAGAATGTAACAGTTTGGTATGGTGGAACTATTCTTGAATCATATCCACCAAAAATCAAAGGGTTAAAGATTGAAATCAAAGATAGCAAGAATTAAAGTAGAAAGCCCTTGCAAGCAAACGGGTGTTAAACCAGGAAGGATTAACTATCTTTTTGTTAATTTATTATTGATCTAACCCAACTGGAATATTAAGAATTTGCCTTTTTAACTAATGAGACAGCATTCCTGTATTAAAAAAGGGCAGTTTGTGAAGAAATGTCTTAAACAAACGGGTGCAATTACTTAATAGAATTCTATAAAACTAGTATATTTTTTAGTTTTCAGGCGGATAATGTTAATAATAGAACGGTCAGGGAGTTGTTCATTATGCTTGTATCTGAAGCCTGGAATCTTTATAAAGCAGATAAACAAATTCAGGGATATTCTTCTCAAACCTTAAAGGTATATAAAGTGCAAATGTCTTTATTAATCAAGTACTTTGGAGATATTAAAATCACTGATATTACAACAGAATCCATTAAATTATATCTTGGAGAAGTTGCTGCGGAGTTAAAAGCATCTAGTCTCTGTCATCGGATACGTTTTATAAAATCATTGTTTAAATGGGCTCAAGAAGAGAAATACGTTTCGATTAACCCGGTATCTACTATTAAAGAACCTAAGCCAGAGAGTAGAATTCCTAAGTTTCTTACGGAAGAGGAAATTGAATTACTTCGTGAGGCAGGTAAAACAACTTTTGAGAAAGCTTTATTTGAATTTATGTATTCAACAGGCTGTAGGATAGGAGAAGTTGTAAACTTAGATAAGCACTCAATCAATATGGCAGAACAATCCGTTATCGTTTTTGGAAAAGGAAAAAAAGAAAGAGAAGTGTATTTTAATACTCGATGTAGTATTTGGTTAAAAAGATATCTAGAAGAAAGAGCTGATGATCAACAGGCTCTGTTCGTTACGATTCGAGCACCACATCGAATGAGTATTGCACAAATGAGATATGTCATAAAACAGATTTCCAAAAGAGCAGGAATAAATAAGTGCATTCATCCACATCAACTTAGACATAGCTATGCAACTACACTTATTAATAATGGGGCACCATTAGAGGTTATACAAAATTTAATGGGACACGAAAAAAGCGAAACCACTAGAGTCTATGCATACCTGAGTGGACATTTGAGACGTGAGTTATATAAGAAATTTTTTTAGGTGCTGCTGGTGCAGCATTTTTTATTGAACTAAAGGGGAAGTTTGATGGAAGAAGGATTATTTTAAGAATGAGGTCAATTCACAATAGAAGTTGATGATTAAGTCATATAAACTAATGAAAAAGGAGTGTTATTTTACATGATTACACCTATCTTTCGAATTTTCGATATTGAAAAGGCTCACTCATTTTACATAAATTACTTAGGTTTTAAAACGGATTGGAAACATCAGTATTCGGAAAATATGCCTGTTTATTTTCAAGTTTCTTTAAATAATGCAGTTTTACATCTATCCGAGCATCATGGTGATTCAACACCAGGTAGTGCAATTCGGATTAAAACAAATGATTTAGAAAGTTTTCATACCTCATTATCAAAAAAGGAATATCGATACTCTAAACCAACTATTGAAAAAACCCCTTGGAATACCATTGAATTAACAGTTATCGATCCTTTCTCAAACAGAATTACATTTTTCGAAGAAATTGAGTAATAAAAATGATTTAGGAATCAATCATTTATCAAGTTTGTGAAATTATGTACTTAAATTAACGGGTGCTTATCTTCAATAAGGTTTTAAAAACAAGGACCCAATTAGTGGGGTCCTTATTTTATTGTATTTATCATTGTTCGGGAAGATCCTAGAAGAGTAATAGTCCATGTACCAGGACAAACTGTACAAGTTTTTCATATATAGGAAATCCAGAAGAGAAACAAGTAGGAGGAGGGGCCGCCTTCCTTAAACTTATACCTTAATGTAGTTTTAAGTATGAAAATATTTATTACTGATAAAAATGGAAGTAAAAAAGAGAATGGTGATTTATGGAAGACCTGTCTAATAAAAAGGAAAGATTTATACAATTGAGATGTTCTGATTTCTCTAATGAGCAATCAATTTATTTAAATGTCACAAAAAATATATACGATGAGATAGAAAAAAGTATAATGAATAAACAAGATATTGAAATTAATGTCCATACATTTAAACTTAACAAAAGAAAGCATGATGAAAATATCCGCGATTTAATCCAAGTAAAAAACATCGCATCAGTTTACGAAAAAGATAACTTTCCGTTCGAATTTAAAGAAAACAAAACAAGCAGGGGATATAAAGAAACAATTTTAAATAATTTAAGTAAGGCCTTAGAAAAGCGTGGATTTAAAGAAATGTTACAAAGGCTTCAAGAAAAATTTGGCTATAAGAATCCCAATGGCATATATAAGGTGTTAGGCGGGAAAAGTGGAAACATTAAGGCTCAAGATATACTTATGCTTGAGGAGTTGGGAATACATAGGGATGAAATTTTAGGAGATCCAATTGCACCATTCGATTCACTAAAAAATAGAAGGTCCATTCGGCGGCTGGCAAAAATTTATAATACTAATGAAGATGCAAGAAATGAGATTAACAGTGCTTTAAAGGCATTAGTGGACCTGCTAGAGAAGGACTCCTTAGATGAAACAATAATAGCTGCGAATAGAATTAAAGAAACATTAAATAACATTAGTTAGTGGACGAATTGTCCAATGAATATTTTTCCAAAACAAAAACAGTTCCCTATGTTAGGGGACTGTTTTTGTTTTGGAAAGAGCATCGACAGTGTCGTTTTTCCTTTACTATTGTTTTCGAATTATCATTGAAGAAGAGTTAAGAACGATAAATAAGGGGGACAAAAAATCCTATGAAAAATAAAAATGGAAAAGAGAACCAAAACCTTTCGCAGAATGCTAATTCTCCGAAAGAAATTTCGAAAGAAGAATTTCTATACGAAATATTCGGAATTAAATCCCAAGTGACTGGACAACATAAAGGAAACCTTATAAAGGAAGTGATAGAATTGTCCAGCAGTAATTTAGGAATTAAGTTCGAGTTTCCTAATAGGGTTGAACAAATGACCCTAGTGGAGAAGTTAATTGAGTTGAAAGGGAATCACTTTCCACCATTTGTGAAGAAGTTTTTGGTCGGATATAAACATCTCGACTCTGATATTTTTTCAAAATAATAACGGCGTTAGAGTCAGTGTTAATGAATTGCTGCAAAAAACTTAATAAGCCCATGGGTGATTTAAAAAAAGAAGACCTTCATAATATTGAGTTTTATTTTAATGTAACGAAAAACACAGCGGTTATGTTTTACCTGAATAAGTTCTATTCAAAGATTACCCCTTTTTGTAAAAAGAAAAATTTATTGAATCGTAATGGTAAAAAGGAGAGCTTTAGTCATGAAACAGTAAATGAATGCGAAAAATTCCTAGTTAAAAACGGTTGGATGGAAAGCAGTATTAAGAGCTTTAGGAGCATAATAAAAGTGTTTTTTTCCTGGGTTTGTTCAGTGTATAAGGATTTTGATCAATATACCATAAATACCATTCCTGTTTGGAAAATCACAATTGACTGTTTAAAGGATTATCGTTCTTATTTAATAGGGTTAATAAACAAAGGAGAACTGTCTAGGCTTACTGCAAATAAAAAAATAATAGACCTTAGACATTTTTTTTCAGTCTCTGTTCACTTAGGTTATAGCTTACTAAACATGAAAAAAATTAGTAATATTCAGGCGGATAGCTATGTCTACAGAGATATTCCAAGTTCAAATGAATTACAGAAATTCTTCAATACAGTTATTGAATTTTCCGATAACCAAAGAAAGGATATTCTTATGTATCAATTCATGTTGTACCTTGGTTTAAGAATTGATGAGGTATTGCGGTTAAAATGGGATGATATTAATGAAGAAACCAAAACTCTTGTTTTCAAAGGTAAAGGGGAAGAGTATCATAGATTGCCTTTGCCATCATTAATTCTTTCAACAATTAATGAGCTCCCAATTAAAATAAAAAAAGGTCTTGTTTTTGAGAAACCTTATTTTACTAACCAAAAAGTTTCTGGACGTCATAGAGTTTTTTGTTTACTTGCGGGAACTATGCATTTTAATGGACTTCACATTTTTAGGCATACTTTTATAACAAAATTGTCGGAAATGCAAAAATGTAATCCCAATACGTTAAGGCTTTTAGCGAGACATAAATCGTTAAACACAACATCAAAGTATCTACACCGCAGTGACGAATCGTTAATAAACAGTGTCAATAAAATAAAATATTAAGGAGAAAAATTGTGCCAATACGAAGAGAAGACAGAAGTTCAGATCAGGTTTCAAAGCTATTGGAGGATATATTAAAAGTGCATAAAATAAATGACTTAGAAAAGGCGTTAGCTAATTTTCCTGGGCTTAGCACCTTCAAAGAGTCTAAGCAAGATTCTCCAATTAATATAGAACCAACTATCTCAGATGCTTTAGATAAGTTTTTAACGGTAAGCTAAACCGATTATAAAACTTTTTCAAACAGCACCAGAAAAACCTATAAAACGGAGGCTAAATTATTTTTGTCATACTGCAAAGCGAAACAAGAAAGAGGTGAAAATCAATTAGTAAGTGAAGTTACTACACCAGGATTTCTGGCTGATTATTTGGAGCGTGCTAAAAACGTTAATACAAGAAACAAAAAGGCGGCTTTCCTTAGGAGTTTTATCAAGGACACATGTTTGGAATTTCTTGATAAGAAGAGAATTAATCAAATTTTTGACAAGCGGGGCGTTTTACAAATAAGGTCAACGGAAAATGACCTACCTAAGGCCTTTACTAGGAATCAAATTCTTCATTTGTTGAATGAATGCCGTCAATCCCAAAACGCTATTAGAAATTTCACCATTATAATTACCTTCTTAAGTAGTGGCATACGTCTTGACGAGTTGGTTAATTTGAAAGTTGGAGATGTATTCTTTGATCAAAAAAGATTGAGGGTCAGACCTAAGGGAGACAAAAATGCTTATCACATGAGGTTTATTATGGAGGTAGGACTTATAAGGCTAAAGGATTATATTGATTTTACCTATGGTCATATGTTAAAGAAACTTTCAGTGGGTGAGTATAAAGCTCTTTATTTATTTTCTAATAATGGTGGTCAAAAACCATTGACTGGGAGAGCAATTGAAATAATGGTTGATCAACTAGTTAAAAAATTAAAAGGCCAAGGCGTAATAGAAAAGGATAAGAAGCTAGGTATTCACAGCTTTAGACATTCTTTTGCTATTTATGCTCTTGAGTCTGGTGTTGATATTTATACTATTTCCAAATTGCTGGGACATAAAACTATTACGTCGACGGAAGTATACCTTAATATGTTTGATTACCAAATACAGTCGGCAATTGAAAAACACCCATTGGCTAAACTTAGTTTATTTTAAGGAGGTTTTTAAAGGTGGATAATAATGGGATATTGATTGATTCAGTATATTACAGAAGGTGGCATAACCATTCAAATTTAGCGGATTCCACAAAAAAAGGCTATGAATATCATCTGAAAAGATTTGAAAGGTTTTTATTGATGAGTGGAATGGAAGCACCTCTTGATTTTAATAAATTTTACTTTAATCCTGTTGACAACACTTTTCAGCCAATTGACGAGGTAATTATTGATGAGTACATCCTGGCATTGAAGGAATCTGGATGCTCAAAGGGGGTTTTATATCAAACTATTGAAGTTTTAAGGAGTTTCTTTTCCTTTCTTGCGAACTACGACATGATTGAGTCAAACGTCATGAGTTCTTATCCGAATCCTTATTATGAACGGAAATTATTAAACAGGGCATTAAGTTATAATCAGTGTTTGAATTTATTGAACGGGGCAAAAAAAAAGGATCCGTTTAGCAAACATTATTATCTCTTATTAATGGTTCTATTAACCTGCGGATTAAGAGCTAATGAAATTATTCATCTTCGAAAGGAACATATAAATTTGGAATCGAAAGTAATTTATGTGGAGAAAGGACAAAAAACAAAGGCTGCATCTGTACACTTTCCTGAATCGGTTAGAAATATATTTATTCATTTTTTTAATCACCCGAAATGGCTAATATGGGAGAAATTGGGAAATCATGAGGTCTTTTTTGAAGATAACCAAAAATTAAACCATGGGTCACTTCAGAAAATAATAGATTCCATTGCTTTAAAGTCGAAGATTAAGAAAAAGATTACTGCTCATCAATTTCGACATACGATGGCAACCCTTATGTTTGAATCAGGCATTGAATTATCTTTGATAAGTCGACAATTAAGGCATAGAAAATTGTATACAACTTTGCTGTATGTATGTCCTAATCTGCAATTAGGAGACGATATTGAAAGATTCACTAGTCAGAATAAATATTTTCCATAGAAGGAGAGTGGATATAGTGTTTGCAGGTATCCCAGGTTATGCGAAGTTGTTCAAAGAACAACAAACACTGTTTGAAAACACGTACAAAAAACATATGAAATGCTTTCGCACTGATAAGCTAAAATATTATACTAGCGACCGAATTAAGAGCATTAGATGGTCCGAAGAAGAAAAGGCTGTTAAGGTTTATTTTGAAAACGGAGATTGATGGCATTATACTAATGACTTGAATTGGTACTAGCCTTGATTAGCTCTAAACTCTTCGTACACACTAGAGTATTCGATCGTGAATAGTTTAAGAAATCGAAGTACGTGAATAAAATACTTTTTCTTTCATTTATCTGCCCCGTATCCTTTAAATAGAAAAGCACGAGTAAATCGCGGCTTACTTTGCTTTATTTAACGGCAAATGTTAATATGCTTCACTAATAACATAAATCCATTAAACTTTTATTGTTGGCTTTACCATGGTGTCAAGAAGTTAATATTGTGCAACAGGCGATACCACGGCAGCCTCAATTATATTTCGCCCTTTGCCTACCATAAGCGATTTAAAGAAGTAGGGCTTGAAGAGTCCGTGGTTGTTAATTTGTTAAAAGCAGGGAGCCAGTATTATTATGGCTCTCTTAGTATGTTTGCGGTTAAGTGTAGTTTTGGATTTAATTAACTATACTTATTCAATCGTTGATTATTTTCAGGGGATCAATTTAAAATTCGTCTCGAAAATTTAGATGAATATAAAAAAGTTGAAACTTTTCATACAAGCAGAACGTAAATTCCCTTACAAGAAATAATTTTATGATGTCTAGTCAAAATTCCAAATAATAAAGGGGAAAGGTGAGCTGGAAAATGATTTATAACAAATCAGAGTTTGAAATTGGCGGAAATGCACTCGTTGGGGTTATAGTTTCAGCAGTGACAGCAGCAGGAGCGGCTTTGACATGGAAATACATGGACGATAGGAAAACTTTAGAATTAGTTAAAGCAGATAAGCCAGTAAAAATCAAAAGGGAAGCCGCATTTGAAATAGATCCAAAAACGTGGAAAACTAAATTTAGCAATAAAAATGAGTTTGAGGTTCCAGCAACAAAAATTAAAGAGGTACCTGTAGTGCAAGGTTTTAAGAAAACTAAAAAGGTACGAGTTACGTTGGACAAAAACGGCAATGAGATACCAGGAACAGAAGAGGAAATAGTATGATAAATACCTGAATGAATGACTTTTTGATGAAGTAAGGGTGTTTAATAACTGAAAAAACTCTAAGGCAGTGATGTATCATCCGCTGCTTTAGAGTTTTTATAATCAAGCTAGAAATGCTGAAACACTATTTCGATAAAGTCTTTTATGTTTAGTGAGTCACCCTAAGGATTCCAATCTCAAGCCAATCCGTTGTTATCTCGGTCTAAATAATGAGGACTTTCATATGGTCCTCCATTAGCCTCGTAGGATAATTGAGCGTCTTCTTGAGTGTCAAAGTCCCCACAAACATGATCAATTGAAGTGGCTTCATATGGATTATCATATTCTTCTGAATCAACCGCATCGGAGCCGCCTGTGTGACTTAATAAAAAGGTGCTAACTAAAAAAGTTATAACAACTCCGCTAATAATCCAACGTGCCTTTTTTTCATTCGGTGAACTCACTTTAACTGCTGGATCTTCGGCTGTCTGCTTAGGGTTTTTAAGGGAGTAGTACATGCTCATACTAAACATTATAAATAATAATAAAAAAATAATTATTTGAAAAGGGTATTTTTGAGTTAGATAGTATAGAGACTTTGACCTAAAGAACCTCCTCCGCCTTCAATATATCCCGAAAAGTATCCCTCTTTATATACTATTAATTCATTTTTACTCAAATTGCTATCGTAGTCATCATATGTATAGTCTTCCGTTGCTGCTTAGTAACCATCATCATATCCATCATCATAGATAGATTCCTTATCAATGGAACTCATTTCACTTTTAGAATCATGATCAATGTAATCTGAGGAAGATTCATTTGTTGAAGTGTAAGTAATAGCTTCATCACTTTCCACTTCTTTTGTATTAACTTCACTCTTTGACTTCTGCCCAACCTTCAGCAGAGCCTTTTCCATAGGAACTTTCATCGTAAATGTTAGTTGGGTATTCATCATACACATAATCATCTATGTAATCTGAGTAACCTTGCTTAGTACCTGCTGAATAGCTATCTTCAAAGCAAGCCAACAACCCTTCTTGATGTCCAGCGGCGATTTCTTGCTCATACCCGTCTCCAAATGTTTGCCCTCCTTCCCACCACCATTCATATTCTTTCTCGCATTGAGAAGTGTAACTATAAGCTAGCTCATCCCTTATCATATCCTTCCTCATAGTCAATTACAGATGTGTCAGGTATAGAATCATGATAATGATACTCTCCGTAGTTTAACCCCCCAGTGCTCGCAATTCGTCCGACAGGTATGTCCTCCACTTGAGTCTGTATTTCCAGGATGTGCTGAAACAGGATAAACCGACTCCATCCATAATGTTACTAAAATACTAAGACCCTTTTAAAACATTATTGTCACCCTTATATTTTGGATATAATCGGTTCTCCATTGAGAGCACTCGATTATAAGGGGAAAATTTCTAACTTATAATCCTTTTTTCACACCATTATCAATGGGGATTTTTCCTATAAAAAATATCACTATTCTGTATTTTATATTGTGTATAACTTAACTTTTGTTTAAAATTGGAAGAGTAAAAGGAGGAAAGCCATTGCCATGATACCAAATTATCCATCATTTTTTTGGGGAATATTTGCTGCTCTTTTTCTGTGTATTATTCTCCGTCTCTCAGGACTCTTACATATAGGGTTTAAACAAAAATTTAATAAAGAGACTGTTAAGTATATCCCGCCTACAGTTGTTATGCTTGTCGCGATGGCTATAGTATTTAGCAACTATAAATCATTGCTTGAACCTCCACCCATTGATAAAAAACCTCTTATGAATTATTTGTTAACAAACCCTGCTCATTTACAACTTTTATTGTTTATTTCATTAGTAGGGATTATTGTCTTGGTTTGGCTAGTTATGACCCTACCATTTAATTCTCAGGGACTCTCTAAATTCTCAGGATTTGGTATATCAGCTGAATTTCGAGAAAAAGTAAATGCAGTGGTTGAGAAAAACGCAATCACAAACGAATTAACATCTATTAGGGAAAATATTCTTAGAATTCTTACTTCTGATAAATATTTCGATGAAACATTAAAGTCCTGTGTAGAGGAATATGAAGAGAATGGAACTAAGGGTTTTGAAATCAACCCCAATAAGATGGTTTCTAGTGTATTTGAACTTGTAGAAACATCTTATCAGGCAAGCGAAAGTAATTTTCGCATTCAACACCATATTGAAACAATTAAGGTAGGTGAGAAATCGATCAGCAAAAAAAACGTAGAAGAACTTCCAAAAGAAATGAGAGACGCTTGTCTTCAAGTCATCAATAAAAAGAAACCGTTTGTTTGGAAGGGTGTATTAGCGATGGAAATTAATCCTTTTGCACAAACAGATTCTTATTATGTAATTTGTCTTTATTCTGATGACTTGATTTTCACTGAAACTGACTCTGATTACCTTGGAACGCTTATAAAAGTGGCTGAAAAAATTATAACATTATATTGGTACCAATCAGAGGACGATAATATCGTATTTGAAGAAGCGAATTAATGGACAAGTTGTTTTACAAATATACTGTGTGGTAAAATATAGGTAGGAGGTGTTTCGTATGACTGAAACTTTAACTGTTAGACGTACAAGGAGAGCAAAAGGTGTACCAATGGCCCCTAAAGTGGCAGCTAAAAGAAATATCCTTGATGAAACTTACCCAGAGACAAAAGCTGTAATTCAACAATTGGTTAAAGAAGAAATGAAGAAACACGGCTACTCTAGGCAAAAGGATCCTTTTGTCAAAAAAATGAACAATGTTTTGACCCAATATACTAAAACCAACTTCTAAAACTCATAAGGATTTAATATACATTTGGACAAGATAACCGTTATAGGAGGGATTGTCTTGTCCATTGTTATTTTTCGGAAACGTAACAAACGTGCATTAACTCAAAAGCAGAAAATTCGCTTTGTTGATTCAGGTGAGAGAGCTTTTATCGACCGCGAGTATGTGTTTGATGTGTTCGAAAAGTATGGGTACAAAAGATCTGAAGATCAACTAATAAAAGAACTAAATGAATTATTCGAAAATCGCCGTTGATATATATTATCAATGGCTTTTTCTTTTTACTGGAGTTTCACATCATAGGACAAGTCTTCTCCCGCATAGGTTTACTGTGTAGGAGAGTGATTAGTGTGGGTAATCATAAGACGCAGTTCACCTTCATTTATAAGAAGCCAGTAAACCCGCAAAGAACCCAAGAAGAGGTAGTCCACGAACTCATTCAAACTACGATTCGGAAAGTCGTGGCAAAGTAAGTCTCTATTCGTTATAATGATTGTAGCAACCAAGCCCATAGCGTGATAGCTAGGGCTTTTTTATTACCACAGGAGGAAGCGTAATGAAGAACCAAATAACGGCGAGTTATGTGCGGGTATCATCAACAAAGGTCTCCCAGAAAGAGTCGCCCGAACACCAGCGGATGCTGTGTCAAGAAAAAGCACTAAAAGAAGGCTTTGAAATTGTATATACGTATGAAGACCGTTCATCTGGGACGAGTATAAACGGACGAGAAGATATCAAGAAGATGCTGGAAGATGCGAAGAAGGGAATGTTCAATACCTTACTGTTCGCTTCAATCTCTCGTTTTAGCCGTGATCAGTTGGATGCTATCACATTAAAGAGAACGTTCGTGGACGCCCTGGGAATTCGCTTAATATCCATTGAAGAAAATTATGATTCTGCTGTTGATAAAGATGAATTGAAGTTTACACTTTTTGCGATTATGGCTCAGCAGCAAGCCGAACAAATCAGTTTGGCTTCCAGGAGAGGTAAACGTCAATCTGCTAGAAAAGGAAATTACACAGGCTCCATTGCACCGTTTGGATACAATAAAGTAGTTTTGGAAAATAAGAAAACACTTGTGCCAAATGAATTTGCCGAGGTTGTGAAAAGGATATTTCACTTATATGTTCACGAAAACATGGGTGAACAAAACATCAGACAATATTTAAACGAAGAAGGAGTTCCCTCACCTAGAAATGGATTATGGGGAGTTAGCTCCGTTCAAAGAATATTACAAAACGAAGCCTATACAGGGCGAAATGTATACAACAAATATGAAGTGAAAAAGGTATATGACGACATAAATGATATGAACGACCGCAAAAAGAGACAGGTGCAACGAGAGAAAGAAGAATGGAATCGAAACGAAGAAAAGAATTGGGAAGCCATAATTGAAGATGACATTTTTGAGGAAGCACAGCGGTTACGATTAATAAGAGGAGGCGGGAAGCGAGGAGGAGCTAGACAGAGAGTCAATGTATTTGCTGGTTTTGTATTCTGCGGCCATTGTGGAAGCAGCATGGTGAGCATGAAGTCGAAGAACGGAAAGAACATGAGTGATGGAAGAGAGTATCGGCATTTGGTTTGCTCCAGAAGAAGGAGATTGGGTGAAAAGGGCTGTGAAAACAAGAAATATGTTCCGTATTATGGGTTTAGAGATGCAGTGATAAAAGAAGTCTCACAACGATTGAAGAACAGTATTGATATTGAGAAAGAAATAGAAGGATATCTGACTAGAGAGCAACCAAAGAAGAATGAATTTAACATAAATAAAGAGAAGTTGCATCACGAAAAAAACATTGAAATTAACCGTAAATTATTATTCGAACTTCGTAAACAAAAAATGTTAGACGAGAATATTGATGAAGAGCAATATCAATTCGAAAAAGAGCAGTATGAGAAAGAAATTCAAAAGAGCCAAAAGCGTTTGAAAGAACTGGAAACAAGGATTGAAAAACAGGAAAACAAAGAGGAGTACCACCAGGAAATTCGGGAAGCTCTTGAAGAACTAAGCAACCTTAGGTTTGAAAACTTTGAAGAGCTGCACTTAACATTAAAAAAATTAATTGATAAGCTGATTATTTTTTCTGATAATAAAGTGGAAATTCACACTGTATTGGATGCTGAATAATTTGTATTTCAAAACACATCTCGAATGCCATGCAAAAGCTTGGTGTAAAGGGGCGATCACAAGCTGTTGTAGAGCTCCTTCGAATGGGAGAGCTAGAACTTTAATTTAGACCGGCTATCCCTTCTGGGAGGCCGGTTATCACATTTATATTAGGAATATTTCATTATTGGATTTATTTCTGTCTTGAAATTTGTACGGAAAAAGGTGAAAATAAATGCACAAGGGCAGAAAACATCGTAAAAGCTTAAATGGGAGTGTTTATGAATGAAGCTGGAAGATCCTAAAACAAATGAAATAAATGATGTTGTAGCTGATATTGAAAAAGACTTAAGATACATATCCGGCATTATCAAGCAAAAAGGAAGGGAAATTCTAAGTGATTTTACCATTACCCCTCCTCAGTTTGTGGCTTTGCAATGGCTGTTTGAAGAAGGGGATATGACCATCGGCGAGCTGTCTAATAAAATGTATCTTGCATGCAGCACGACAACCGATCTTGTTGACCGAATGGAGAAAAACAGCCTTGTGAAAAGAGTGAAAGACCCAAATGACCGAAGAGTAGTCCGGATTCATCTGCTTGATGAAGGAGAGCGGATTATTGAAGAAGTTATTAAAAAACGCCAGGAGTACCTAAAAGAGGTCCTTAAAAATTCTTCACATAATGAGGTCTTGTTCTTAAAAGATAACTTAATGAAATTACACCATGATATGCGAGGAGAATGAGGCGGTACTTTTGAAACAACCTATAGGAATAATTGACTCCGGAGTGGGGGGCTTAACGGTTGCAAAAGAAATCATGCGGCAGCTGCCAAATGAAGATATTGTATACCTCGGAGATACAGCACGATGCCCGTACGGCCCGCGGCCTGGTGAAGAGGTGAAATCCTTTACCTGGCAAATGACGGAGTTCCTGCTTAAAGAAAACATTAAAATGCTTGTTATAGCCTGTAATACAGCTACTGCTGTCACTCTGGAGGAAATACGAAGGGAACTGCCGATACCGGTTATCGGTGTCATTTTCCCAGGCGCAAGAACAGCTATTAAAGTGACGAAAAATCATATAATTGGTGTCATTGGCACAGAGGGCACCGTCAAAAGCAAGGCATATGAAAATGCGCTGATTCAGATATACAGCAGGTCTGCCGTGCATAGTCTGGCATGCCCAAAATTCGTTCCTCTTGTAGAGAGCGGGGAGTACGAAGGTTCAGTTGCCAAAAAAATAGTGGCTGAGACGCTTCAGCCCTTAAAAGGAAAAGGAATGGATACACTCATTCTTGGATGTACTCATTATCCTTTATTAGAACCAATTATTAAGAATGTAATGGGTAAAGAGGTAAAGGTCATCAGCTCAGGTGAGGAAACAGCAAGGGAAGCCAGTACCATACTGCATCACCATGGCCTGCTTAAAGCTGTGGATGAAAATCCGGAATATAAATTCTGTACAACTGGCTCCACGGCCATTTTTTCTAAAATTGCTTCCAAGTGGCTTGGGTTTACTGTCGATGCTGTAGAAAAAATTTCCCTTTAATAAATGCAGACACCTTCTGAACTTTTTCAGAAGGTGTTTTTTAAAGAAATTTGCAAGTTATTTTTAGATTACTTTTTAAAAAAGCTCTGGTATCATGAAATTGAAAGAAAAACTATACTTAATTGAGTTGGTGATCAATTTGCTGGCACAAGCCGAAAACTATTTAAAAAAATATTTTGGATATACTTCTTTCCGCCCCGGCCAACAGGAGATTATTCAGAATATCCTCTCACAAACCAATACTCTTGGAATTCTTCCAACTGGAGGCGGAAAGTCAATCTGCTTTCAAATACCCGCTCTTGTACTCCCCGGAACGGCCATTGTGATTTCTCCTTTAATTTCCCTGATGAAAGATCAAGTAGATGCCCTTAGCACTGCAGGCATCCCGGCTGCTTATATAAACAGCACGTTGTCTTCTGCTGAGTATCAGCACATTGTGGCTGGAATACGCAATGAAGAATATAAGCTCGTGTACGTGGCGCCGGAACGATTTGGGTCCATGGCCTTTTTGCAATTGTTAAACGATATTTCAATCAATTCAATCGTCTTTGATGAAGCACATTGTATTTCTCAATGGGGGCATGATTTCCGCCCAAGTTATCGTTCTGTTGTCTCAGAGCTTAGCAATCTGCACCAGAAACCTGTAATCGCTGCTTTGACTGCAACAGCAACACGGGATGTCGCGGAGGACATCCGCAGGCTTCTGAACATCGGCGAGGAAAATACGTTTATTACTGGTTTTGCAAGGGATAACCTCTCCTTTCACGTATTGAAAGGTGTTAACAAAAGAGATTTTCTATTGCAGACCATAAATAAAAATAAAAACGAAGCGGGAATTATTTATACTTCAAGCCGCAGGGAGACAGATCAGCTGTACCAATTCTTAAAAGGCAAGAACTGCTCAGTTGCCAAATATCATGCAGGCTTAAAGGAAGAAGAACGAAAAAAAGCACAGGATGATTTTGTATACGATGAATCAAATATTATGGTCGCAACAAATGCTTTTGGAATGGGGATTGATAAATCCAATGTCAGATATGTCATCCACTATAATCTTCCGCGGAACATTGAAGCTTATTATCAGGAAGCGGGAAGGGCAGGAAGAGATGGAGAGGATAGCATATGTTATTTGCTGTTTGCTCCTCAGGATATCCAGCTGCAGAAATTTTTGATTGAGGAGAGCAGTCTGGATCCACGGAAAATGGAGCAGGAATACAGCAAGCTAAAGGATATGGTTAATTACTGCCACACAGAGAAATGCCTTCAAACCTATATCATTGATTATTTTGATGAGAATGCCGAACCGATCCTCTGCGGCAAATGCAGCAGCTGTCTGGATGAACGGACAAGCATCGATATTACTCAGGAAGCTTTAATGATTTTTTCGTGCATTAAGCGGATGGAAGAAAGATTTGGCGTTACTTTGACTGCACAGGTTTTGAAGGGCTCAAGTAATAAAAGAATCCGTGAGCTTAATTTTAATAAACTTTCCACATTTGGACTGATGAAAAACCGCAAAGAAAAAGAGATTGCCGAGATGATCAACTATCTGCTGGCAGAGGATTATCTGATTTTAACAGATGGAAAATATCCGACTGTTAGGCTGTCAGCAAATGCAATTCCTGTCTTGAAAGGACAGAAGAAACTATCCATGAAAATTAATGTGCCTGTACCTGTTCAGGAAGCAGATGAAAATATTGAACTTTTTGAGATCCTGAGGATGCTCAGGAAAAAGATTGCAGATGAAGAAAATGTTCCTCCTTTTGTTGTGTTTGCTGATACCGCATTAAAAGAAATGTGCCGCTATTTTCCAATAAGCAAAGACATGATGTTAAATATTAAAGGTGTAGGGCAAATGAAGTTTGATAAGTATGGGGAATACTTTATTGAGGCAATCAAAGAATTTGCCGAAGAACATAATATTTCCCCTATGCCTGCAGCAGATACGCCTTCAATGTCAGAGGAAGTACAAGATGACCGTCCTAGCTACCAGATTTCCTTTGATTATTATAAGAATGGAAATTCCATAAGGGAAATAGCCAAAAAGCGAAACTTTTCCCCTATAACGATTCAGGAGCACATCTTCCGCTCGATTAAAGAAGGCAATGCGATTGACTGGTCAGATATTTTCGATGAAACGGAAGAAAAGCTTGTTTTACAGGCAGCTGAAAAAGCTGGAAGAGATAAGCTTAAGCCAATTAAAGAAGAACTTCCGGATGAAATAGATTATTTTAAAATCAAAGCTGTCCTGGTAAAAGACGAACTGCAGAAGCAAAATTGAAGCTCCTTATTGGGGCTTCTTTTTATATGTTTGTATGGCAGCCATACTTCAGATTGTCCAAATTTGTCAAAAATCTATTAACACTTTTATCCCAAAAGACGGTCTAAATTACAAATAGGCTCGTATACATGTAGTACAAACTGTCTCAGGGGGGATTATGTATGTCTATAAATAAAAAAACGTCGATAGTGTCAGCTGTGCTGGTTTCATCTGTATTATTATCAGGCTGCGGATTGTTCGGAAGCCAGGGGAAAGAAAAGGTCGATCCGCCAAAAGCAGTATCTTACACTGATGAAGGCGAAAGTGTTGCTGAAGAAACAACAGGAAAAGAAACAGCTGAAAATGAAGAGGGTGTTACGGCAAATCTTAAAACAGAGCTTTACTTGATTGATAAAAATGGGTATGTTGTTCCCCAGACAATCGATCTTCCAAAAACAAATTCAGTTGCTACCCAGGCGTTAGAGTACCTGGTGGAGAACGGTCCTGTTACAGAACTTCTTCCTAATGATTTCAGAGCAGTCCTTCCTGCTGATACAAAAGTTTCTGTAAATATTAAAGATAAAGTGGCAACTGTCGATTTTTCAAAAGAATTTCAGGAATATGCTAAAGAAGATGAAAAGAGAATTCTCCAATCCGTTACCTGGACACTCACGCAATTTGATTCCATTGATAAAGTCAAGCTGACATTAAACGGACATGAACTAAAAGAGATGCCTGTGAATGGCACACCGGTCAGTTCGGCGTTAACGAGAGCCAATGGAATAAACATGGATACAACGGAAGTAGTAGATATCACGAATACGAAGCCGGTGACCGTTTATTATCTGGGCGGGGATGAAGAAAACTATTATTACGTGCCTGTTACCAAGCGTGTAAGCAATGATATGGACAATAAAGTTGAAGCGGTTGTATCCGAACTGATAAAAGGGCCGAACTATGCATCCAATCTGGTGACAGATTTCCTTCCGGATGTAGAGCTGCTTGAATCTCCAAAAATTGAAGAAGGAAAAGTCACATTAAACTTCAATGAAAATGTTTTCAGCAGCTTTGAAGAGAAAATGATCTCCAAGCATTTGCTGAACGCACTTGTCCTTTCCCTAACTGAACAAAAGGGTATCGAAAGCGTGGCTGTTACTGTTGATGGCAAAGCAGAGATTGTTAATGAAGATGGGGAAAAACTATCAGAGCCTGTAACACGCCCTGAAAATGTGAATACAGGAAGTTTTTAATATAGCAGATTTTGTTATACTATATAGTAACAGGAAAAAGAGGTTGGCATATAATGCCGCCTCTTCTTTGTTGGTAAAATAGGCATGCCAATATTACTGGGCAAATGCCCAGGTTCAATATAAGCAAATGAAGGGGGAAATCAGCTTATGCGCGCAGATGGACGTGAACCAAAGCAGCTTAGGCCAATACATATTGAAACTGATTATTTAAAGCATCCTGAGGGCTCTGTACTCATTACGGTGGGAGACACAAAGGTAATTTGTACAGCAAGCATTGACGAAAGGGTCCCGCCTTTTATGAGAGGACAGGGGAAAGGCTGGATAACAGCTGAATATTCCATGCTTCCGAGGGCTACAGAACAGAGAAATATCAGGGAATCAGCAAAAGGAAAAATTTCTGGGAGAACAATGGAAATTCAGCGCCTGATCGGCCGTGCACTCCGCGCAGTAGTGGATCTTGATGCACTTGGCGAAAGAACGGTATGGCTTGATTGCGACGTGATACAGGCTGATGGAGGGACACGGACAGCTTCCATTACAGGAGCCTTTATTGCAATGGCACAGGCAATGGATAAGCTATACAGCAGCAAGAAGCTTTCAAGTTATCCGATTAATGATTTCCTTGCGGCCACAAGCGTGGGGATTCTTACTGATAAGCAGGCTGTTGTGGATTTGAACTATATTGAAGATTCCTCTGCTGAAGTGGATATGAATGTCGTCATGACCGGCAGCGGGGAATTTGTAGAGCTTCAGGGAACTGGAGAAGAAGCGACTTTTTCTTATGCGCAGCTGCAGGAAATGCTCAGTGCTGCACAGGGAGGGATATCAGAGCTGCTTGAACTTCAGAAGTCAGCACTAGGAGAGAATATCTCAGGAAGCATTCAAAGCAAACGAGAAAAGCTTGAGGGGAGGGTATAATAATGCAGGAAGTCATAATTGCAACTAAAAATGCAGGCAAAGCGAGAGAGTTTGAGAGGATGTTCAAGCCTCTTGGCTATGAAGTCAAAACCCTGCTGGATTATCCCGAATTTCAGGATGTTGAGGAGACTGGCAGCACATTTGAAGAGAATGCCATTCTTAAAGCGGAAGCCGTGTCTAAAGCTTTTGGAAGAATGGTCATTGCAGATGATTCAGGCTTGATCATTGATGCGCTTGGAGGGAAGCCGGGCATCTATTCCGCCCGCTATGCAGGCGAGGAAAAAAACGATCAGAAAAATATGGACAAAGTTCTCGTTGAGCTCGAAGGCGTTCCGGATCATAAACGGCAGGCACGCTTCTTTTGCGCTCTTGCCATCGCTGCTCCCGGTAAAACGACTGCAACCGCTGCAGGAACTTGTGAAGGGCATATTTTAAGAGAAAAAAGAGGGACTTATGGATTTGGCTATGATCCTATTTTCTTTGCAGAAGAAAAAAACAAAGCAATGGCTGAATTAATGCCTGAGGAAAAAAGCCAGATCAGTCACAGAGCGAATGCTCTCCAAAAGCTTGAGGAGCTGCTTCCTTCTTTCGTGGCAGGAGCTGAAAACTCATGAAAGTTCTGATTGTCAGCGATAGCCATGGATTAACCTCTGAACTCAGCCAAATTCGTGAAATACATCCTGATATGGATATAATGATTCACTGCGGGGATTCGGAGCTTAAGGCTGATTATGAATCATTAAAAGGCTACGCTGCTGTAAGAGGCAATTGCGATTTTGACGCAGCATTTCCGGAGGATAGGATAGAAGAGGCTGGAGGATTCCGCTTTTTTGTCACACATGGCCATAAATATTCCGTTAAGTCCACTTTAATGAATTTGTCGTACAGGGCACGTGAATTGAAGGCAGATATCGTATGTTTTGGCCATTCACATAGTCTGGGAGCTGAAATGTCTGAGGGGATATTATTTATAAATCCTGGAAGCATAAAGCTTCCAAGAGGAAGAAATGAAAAGACATATGTCATACTGGAAAAACGGGGAAAAGATGTTACACTGGATGTGTATGATGTTTCCAATGGAAAAATTCCTGATCTGACACAAGAATTTTCTCTGGTAAAAAGCGATTAATTTGAATATAATAACTGAGGGAAGCCAGTCTTCCCTCAATAATAAAAAAATATTTTACAAAGTGTTGACTTCTTAACATTTGTTTAATATAATAAATCTTGTCGTTGAGTTAATAAATCTCAATCAGGTAAATAATTTTAAAATGTCCCAGTAGCTCAGCCGGATAGAGCAACGGCCTTCTAAGCCGTCGGTCGGGAGTTCGAATCTCTCCTGGGACGCCATTTACACATCTGGAAACACTACATATCTTACCGAACTTTACTCACCTTTTAGGTGGGTTTTTTTGTTTTATAAATAAAGTTTTAATGGCAGGAACCTGCCAGCTGTTTTTAAATTGCCTCTTACACCTCTTCAGCAGTGTTATCTCCCACATCAAAAAAATATAAAATTTTTTTTGTCCTATGAAATGTGAATATATCAACAATGTAAGCGGATACACAAAAACAGATTAATCTAAATTATCAAATAATTCATAAAAAGGGTGTTGACGGCTGATAAAAATGGGCGTAAGATAGTCCTCAATATAAGAAATTTACACCAACAACTATAAACTTCATCCAAGTGAAATCTATCTCGTTATATGAAAATTTGGGTTTTTTTTAATCTATCAATTCAATGATTTAAAGCGTTATTGTATTGAGGTTAAATCTCAGAATAGGAAAAGCGTAGAAGAGGATAAGTAGTTTTATGACAGGCATTCACAGAGAGCCGGATCTGCTGAAACCCGGTAATGCCCTCTTAAAATGAACTCACCTCTGAGCGCAGTCCTGAAAGTGGATCGACTAGGGGCTGCCGGGTGTTCTTCACCCGTTATCAAAACGAACAGCACATCGCTGTTCATGAGTGCACGCATCATAAGCGTGAATCAGGGTGGTACCGTGGAACAGGTGATCAAAGCCTTTTCATCCCTTATACCTACAATCGTTAGGTTTCTTTAGGGGTGGAAGGGCTTTTTATATTGGAGTTTAAAACATGAGGAGGTTATCAACAAATGCTGCAGGAAGCTGCCTTAACAGAAACAAAAACGGAGACATATCCTGTCACCGGCGCTGATCTGTTATTAAAAGCCTTGGAGAAAGAAAATGTTGAAGTGATTTTTGGTTATCCTGGAGGAGCTGTTCTTCCACTTTACGACAAGCTGTATCATTCAAAGATTCTTCATGTGCTGCCGCGTCATGAACAGGGAGGAATTCATGCTGCTGAAGGGTATGCCCGGATATCTGGAAAGCCTGGTGTCGTAATTGCCACTTCAGGACCAGGAGCCACTAATATTGTTACCGGTCTTGCAGACGCAATGATGGATTCACTTCCGCTGATTGTATTTACAGGCCAGGTAGCAACGGGAGTCATTGGGTCAGACGCCTTTCAGGAGGCAGATATCCTGGGGATAACCACTCCAATTACAAAATACAATTATCAGGTCCGCAGCATTGAAGATATTCCGAGAATCGTTAAAGAAGCTTTTTATATAGCTTCAACCGGCAGGCCAGGACCAGTGCTGATTGATATCCCTAAAGACATCGCTGCAGGAGTTTCAGATCAGCCTGAGAAAGAAACGGAAGTGAATCTGCCGGGGTATCAGCCGACATTAAAACCAAATTACCTTCAAATAAGAAAATTAACTGAAGCAGTCAGCAGATCGAAAAAGCCTGTCATCCTGGCTGGTGCCGGCGTGCTCCATGGAAGAGCATCCAAAGAGTTAAAAGATTACGCAGAACAGCAGCAAATACCTGTTATCCACACACTTCTGGGCCTCGGCGGATTCCCGGCAAATCATCCATTATTCATCGGCATGGCCGGTATGCACGGCTGTTATGCAGCCAATATGGGACTTACAGAATGTGATTTGCTGATAAATATTGGAGCCCGTTTTGATGACAGATTAACAGGGAATTTACAGCATTTTGCACCACATGCAACAGTCGCCCATATTGATATTGACCCTGCTGAAATCGGCAAAAATGTTCCAACGTCCATTCCAATTGTGGCAGATGCAAAAGAAGCTCTTCGGCAGCTGATTCTGCAGGATGGAAAGCCGCCGGCCCATAAAGAATGGATGGAAACCATCTTGAGGTGGCAGGAGGAATATCCATATTACTATGATAAAGAATCCGTACAGCTGAAACCCCAGAAAGTCATGGAAATGCTTCATTCGAAGACGGAAGGGAATGCCATCGTCGTAACAGATGTAGGACAGCATCAAATGTGGGCAGCCCAATACTATCGCTTTAATAAAGCAGACAGATGGGTGACATCAGGAGGACTTGGAACAATGGGATTTGGTTTCCCGGCAAGCATCGGAGCTCAGCTGGCTGACCCGGAAGCATGCGTACTCGCCATTTGCGGAGATGGAGGATTCCAAATGTCAACACAGGAGCTTGCTATCATTCAGGAACTGAATCTGCCGGTGAAAATTATTATTTTTAATAATATGGCCCTTGGCATGGTCCGGCAGTGGCAGGAGATCTTTTATGAATCCCGTTTTTCTCACAGCAAAATCCCGGTACAGCCTTCTTTCGTAAAATTGGCAGAAGCTTACGGGATAAAAGGATATGTCATTCAATCTGAAGCAGAGGCTGAAGAAGTATTGGATGAAGTGCTTCATAACCGAGAACCAGTGCTTATCGATTTCAGGGTGGATCCGGATGAAAACGTGTATCCGATGATCGCACCAGGAAAAGGACTTCATGAAATGGCAGGTGTAAAACCATGAAACGTATCATATGCCTGACTGTTATGAATCGGCCGGGTGTTCTAAACAGAATTACTAATCTATTTTCCAAAAGAAACTTTAATATTGAAAGCATTTCAGTCGGCCTGTCCGAACATGAAGGGATGTCGCGAATCACTTGTGTGGTCCATGTTGAGGACTCCGGTGCCAGCGAACAAATTACGAAACAGCTGAATAAACAAATCGATGTGATAAAAGTAACGGATATCACGGATCAGTCGATTGTCGCCAGAGAGCTTGCCCTTATTAAAGTTCAGGCAGTCCCGTATACAAGAAATGAGATTTACTCTTTAATTGAACCTTTCAGAGCTTCTGTTATAGATGTCAGCAAGGATAGCATGACCGTTCAGATTACAGGTGAATCTGATAAGGTTGAAGCTTTCATTGAACTCATTAAACCATATGGAATCAAAGAACTTGCCAGGACGGGAACAACGGCATTCCCTAGAGGGACACAGCGTACGTCCCAGCAGTCCAAGTCATACTCTATTGTTTAAAAAAAAACATTATAAATATTAAAAACTTATTCGGAGAGGGAGATAAAACATGGCGAAAATGTATTATAACGGAGATGCAAATGCAGCGTATTTAAACGGAAAGAAGGTAGCGGTCATCGGATATGGATCCCAGGGACATGCACATGCCTTAAATATGAGGGACAGCGGGGTTGAGGTTGTCATCGGCCTTCGGAAAGGGAAGTCATGGGAAAAAGCAGAAGAAGACGGTTTCCAGGTATATCCGGTCGGTGAGGCAGCAGCGCAGTCTGATGTAGTGATGATCCTCTTGCCGGATGAACTGCAGCCAAAAGTATACAAGGAAGAAATCGAACCCAATTTATCAAACCAGGCATTAATGTTTGCCCATGGATTTAATATTCATTTTAATCAGATCGTGCCTCCAAAAGAGTGTGATGTACTTCTTGTAGCACCGAAAGGACCAGGACATTTAGTCAGAAGAACATATGAACAGGATGCAGGTGTTCCAGCCCTGTTTGCAGTCCATCAGGACGTTACAGGGGAAGCAAAGGAACTGGCTCTTGCTTACGCTAAAGCCATTGGATCTCTTCGTGCAGGTGCCCTGGAAACGACTTTTAAAGAAGAAACCGAGACAGATTTGTTTGGCGAACAGGCAGTGCTGTGCGGAGGGCTGACTTCCTTGGTGAAAGCAGGATTTGAGACTCTGACAGAAGCAGGCTATCAGCCGGAACTGGCATACTTTGAATGTTTACATGAACTAAAACTCATTGTTGACCTTATGTATGAGGGCGGTCTTGAAGGAATGCGCTATTCCATCTCAGATACAGCTCAATGGGGAGATTTTGTCAGCGGTCCGCGGGTAGTTGACGCAAGAGTGAAAGAAGAAATGAAGGCAGTGCTAAAAGATATCCAGGAAGGGAATTTTGCAAAAGGGTGGATTTTGGAGAACCAGGCAAATAGACCGGTATTCAATGCTGTAAATCAGAGAGAGAATGAGCATCCGATCGAGCAGGTGGGAAGAGAACTCCGCAAAATGATGCCGTTTGTAAATAGCAGCAAGAAGAAAGAAGTGGTCGTAAGTGGCAACAATTAAAATATTTGATACTACATTAAGAGATGGCGAACAATCTGCCGGTGTAAACCTTAATTTTTCGGAAAAATTAGAAATCGCCAGGCAGCTGGAGCGTTTGAACGTTGATATTATTGAGGCAGGCTTCCCTGCAGCGTCTAAAGGGGATTTTGCATCCGTACAGAATATTGCCCAGACGATTAAAAATTGCTCGGTCACAGGATTGGCAAGAGCAGTTATCTCTGATATAGATGCTGCATGGGGAGCTTTAAAGGATGGAGCTGAGCCAAGGATACATACATTTCTGGCAACCTCTCCAATCCACAGGCAGTATAAGTTAAGGAAGACGAAAGAAGAAGTGGTTGAAACAGCAGTTGAAACTGTTAAGTATGCTGCTTCCAAATTCCCGATCGTCCAATGGTCTGCAGAGGATGCTACGAGGACAGAACTGCCTTTTCTTGCAGAGATCATTGAAAAGGTCATCCAGGCCGGCGCGGGAATCATCAACATACCGGATACAGTTGGATACACAACACCACAGGAGTACGGCGAAATTTTTCAATATTTAAGAAATCATGTTCCTTCCATTGATAAAGTATCCTTGTCAGCTCATTGCCATGATGACTTGGGCATGGCAATAGCAAATTCGCTGTCAGCTATAGAAAATGGAGCAACACAGATTGAGGGCACGATAAATGGAATTGGTGAAAGAGCCGGGAATGCGGCACTTGAGGAGCTGGCAGTAGCCCTATATATCCGGAATGATCATTATCAGGCTTCAACCCGTCTGAATCTTCAGGAAATCAGCAGAACGAGCAGTTTGATCAGCAAGCTGACAGGTATGGTGGTGCCAGCCAACAAAGCAATTGTTGGCAGGAATGCTTTTGCACATGAATCAGGTATACACCAGGATGGGGTATTGAAGGAAAAAACAACGTATGAAATTATTTCCCCTGACCTGGTCGGATTCCAATCCAATTCCATGGTGCTTGGAAAACATTCCGGACGCCATGCATTTAAAAACCGGCTTATGGAACTGGGGCTTGAAGTAGCAGATGAAGAAGCGAACCGGCTGTTCACAGTTTTTAAAGATTTGGCCGACCGCAAGAAAGAGATGACAGACGATGACCTTGCAGCCATCGTACTTGAAGAAAAGCTCTCCAAGGAGCAGCGGTTCTATGATTTGATCGGAATCCAAATCCAGTATGGAACCAACTCTGTTCCGACGGCAACTGTTACCCTGTCAGGATCAAACAACGAAGTAATCCAGGAAGCCGGTACTGGAGCAGGAAGCATTGAGGCGCTGTATAACACATTGGAAAAGTGCCTGAATGGAACAGCTAACCTTCTGGATTACCGTATCCAATCCGTAGGGGCCGGAAGAGACGCTTTAGCTCAGGTTTATGTAAAGCTGAACTATGAAGGAATGGAAACCAGCGGCCGCGGTTTAGCCCAGGATGTGCTTGAGGCTTCCTCAAAAGCTTACTTGAATGCTGTTAATAGAGTCATATATATGAGGGAAAAAGCGCAGGCGGTAGAGGCAAATTGATCGGGGAAGCGGGAGATTCCGCAGGTGAAGGCGGAAGGTCTCCTGTTCCTTCCCCCGAAAAGCAAATGCGCGGCAGAAATAAAATAAGAAATAATCTATAAAACAATAAATCAGACGGAGGGATAAAAATGAAAAAACGTATCGCAGTACTTCCAGGAGATGGGATCGGCAAAGAAGTGGTGAAGGGTGCAATTGAAGTCCTGCAGGCTGTTGGTGAACGGTTTGGACATCAATTCCAATTTTCATATGGCAAAATCGGCGGTTCTGCTATAGATGCAGCCGGAACACCGCTGCCTAATGAAACGCTTGAGCTTTGCAAAGAAAGCGATGCGGTCATGCTGGGAGCGGTTGGCGGGCCTAAATGGGACCGGCAGCCTCCCCACCTTCGTCCGGAAAAGGGTCTCTTAAGAATCCGCAAGGAATTAAATCTATATGCCAATTTGCGGCCAACTCAATATTATTCAAGCCTTTCCGATACGTCTCCATTAAAAAATGAAGTAATTGAAGGCGTGGATATGCTGATGGTCAGAGAATTAACCGGCGGACTTTATTTTGGAAAGCCAAGCGAAAGGACACAGCAAAACGGAAAAGATGCTGTCGTGGACACTTTGTTTTATCAAAAAGAAGAAATGCGCCGTGTCATTAAGCTGGCGTTCGAACTTGCAGGAAAGCGGCGTGGCAAGGTGACTTCTGTTGACAAGGCCAATGTCCTGGAATCCAGCCGAATGTGGAGAGAAGTTGCAGAGGACATTGCAAAGCAATATCCGAATGTGGTTCTTGAACATATGCTTGTTGATAATGCCGCTATGCAAATGATTAAAAACCCGAAAAGATTTGATGTTGTCGTAACAGAGAATATGTTCGGTGATATTCTGAGCGATGAAGCCTCTGTATTGACCGGTTCTCTAGGGATGCTTCCTTCGGCCAGCATTTCGGAAAACGGACCTTACTTATACGAACCAATTCATGGTTCAGCACCGGATATCCAAGGGAAGAATGCAGCTAATCCAATTGCCATGATTTTATCGGCAGCCATGATGCTCCGTTTATCCTTCGGAATGGAAGAGGAAGCTGAAGCGGTTGAAAATGCAGTTAATCAAGTGCTTGAAGCCGGCTATCGTACGAGAGATATTGTTTCATTTGGAAAAAAGGTTGTCACTACTTCTGAAATGATTGAAGAAGTGAAGGCTACCCTTTTGGATAACGAGGCTATTCTTAATATCATGGGGGCTTATGCATAAGAGCTGAGAGATGGCTGCTGGACACTGGTTCAGCTGATTTTAAACTTGAGACACGGCCATCATCGGCCGTGTTTCTTTTAAAAAGGAGTGGAGCAGAATGGGAAAATCAATAATAGATAAGATTTGGGAAAAGCATGTAGTCCACAGGGAAGAAGGAAAGCCGGATTTGATGTACATAGACCTCCACTTAGTGCATGAAGTTACATCCCCTCAGGCATTTTCCGGTCTAAGAATGAAAAGCAGGAAAGTGAGAAGGCCTGATAAAACGTTTGCTACAGTTGACCACAATGTTCCTACTGATAACCGAAAAGTCATCAAAGATTCTGTTGCATTAAACCAGATGACCACTTTGGAAAAAAACTGTCTGGAATTCGGCATCCCTCTTGCAGGGCTGGACAGTCCTGAACAGGGTATAGTTCATGTGATCGGGCCGGAGCTGGGGCTTACTCAGCCAGGCATGACGATTGTTTGCGGGGACAGCCATACATCCACCCATGGAGCTTTTGGATCAATAGCCTTTGGCATCGGCACAAGTGAAGTTGAGCATGTCCTGGCTACCCAGACTTTATGGCAGAGCAAGCCTAAAACATTAAAACTGGAGATAAACGGCGAGCTTAAAAAAGGTGTCACTGCTAAAGATGTCATCCTTTATATTATTGCCAAAAATGGAATTGGTTTTGGTACAGGCCATATTATTGAATATTGCGGGGAGACGATTGCAAAGATGTCAATGGAAGAAAGAATGACAATTTGCAATATGTCCATTGAAGGAGGGGCAAAAGCGGGGCTTGTTAGTCCTGATGAAACAACGTTTGCGTATCTTCAAGGACGAAAGTATGCGCCAAAAGGAGCAGGATTTCAGGATGCAGTCGAGAATTGGAATGAGCTTGTATCTGATTCTAATGCACAATACGATAAAACCATTCAAATTGATGCCGCAGATATTGCACCCATGGTCAGCTGGGGCACAAATCCATCAATGACTTCCAAGGTGAATGAACAAATTCCAAAACTTGAGGAATGCAAAAACGAGCTTGAACAAAAATCACTATCAAGAGCACTAGAATATATGGGACTGCAGGAAGGCCAAAAAATTGAAGACATTCAAATTCAGCATGTTTTTATCGGGTCCTGCACGAATTCCCGGCTGGAAGACCTGAAACTGGCAGCTGAAATCATTAGAGGGAAGAAGGTTCATCCCCATGTCCGTGCACTTGTTGTACCAGGTTCACAGCAGGTCAAGAAGCAGGCAGAAGCAGATGGACTGGACCTTATCTTTAAGCAGGCAGGATTTGAATGGAGGGAATCAGGCTGCAGCATGTGTTTGAGCATGAATAATGATATTGTGCCAAACGGCGAGCATTGTGCGTCGACATCAAACCGTAATTTTGAAGGACGCCAGGGATCAGGGGCCAGAACACACCTTGTCAGCCCTTTAATGGCGGCCGCGGCAGCTATATACGGACATTTTGTGGACGTAAGTGCTTTGCTAAGTGCAGAGACTGTCCATTAAGAAGGAGGAGAACTAAATGAGCGGATTCAAAACACTTCAGGGAAAAGCAGCTGCAATGGATAGGGCCAATGTGGATACTGATCAGATTATCCCCAAGCAATTTCTAAAAAGAATTGAGAAAACAGGATTTGGACAATATCTTTTTTATGACTGGAGATTTACGAAAGAAGGGCTGCCTAACCCGGAGTTTGAGCTGAATAAGACGGAAAATCAGGGTGCTTCCATCCTCATTGCAAATGAAAATTTCGGCTGCGGATCTTCCCGTGAGCATGCGCCATGGGCTTTGGGAGATTATGGATTCAAAGTAATTATTGCACCTTCGTTTGCGGATATCTTCCATCAAAATTGCTTGAAAAATGGACTTCTGCCAATCACTCTGCCGGCAGAAACAGTCGAATATTTGCTCGAACGAGCTCAAAGCCAGCCGTATGATTTGAAGGTTGATTTGCAGAATGGAATTGTTGAAGATGAATATAATTTTTCAGCATCATTCACAATTAATGAATACTGGAAAAAAATGCTGATAAACGGCTGGGATGAAATAGAGATTACTCTTCAATTGGAAAGCAGCATTTCAAGTTTCGAAGAAAAACGGTTTGCGGTACAGTAGGCATTTATGAAAGATTCATGGCATGAAACCATGAATCTTTTTGTTTTTGCGCTATTTCATGCTACACTAACTTCAAAAATATAGTTGAGGCGGTTTTAGCATGGGAAAGCGGGAACAGAAAAAACAAAAAAATAAAATCATTCTATTTCCCGGCCTTGAGAAACGACTGCTGGAAAAGGGGCTTGAGTCCTTTCAGCAGAAAAGGTATAAAGAATCAATCCGGTTCTTTGAAGAAGCGTTGGATATGGAGCCTGAGAATACGGATGTTCATATTGGGCTCGTTTTGGCATATTATGAAGCCGGAGCTTTGGAAAAGGCAAAAGAACTGGCTAATAAAATGCTCCAGACAGGCATAGGGGATTACATACAAGTAATGGATCTTTATTTAATGATCCTGGTGCAGCTGCATCAATACAGTGAGATTAATGCAACGATCGAGGTTTTGCTTGAAGAAAGGGAGATCCCGAAGGAGAAATTTGAGCATTTTAGCAGAATGCTTGAGTTCAGCAGAAAGATGGCTGCTTCCCCTTCTGAAACTGAGATTGAAGCACCCGATCTGGAGGAATTTAACAGCAGGAAACTCAATCTGTTTTCCTTTAAGGATCAGCATGAACAAATGCAGATTGCTGCACAGCTGGCAGAACATAACATCAGGCCTTATCTGGAAGATATTAAAGTCTATTTGGAAGCGAAGGATGGAAATCCTTTTTTTAAAACGATGCTGTTGAATGTACTTTCTGAGCATGGGTATGAAAAATATGTAACGATTCGGAAGTTTGATAAAAGCCTTCGGGTAAATCCTGCTGAACTGCCACCTGTTCATCAGCAGCCGATGCTATTAAAAATAGTCAATAAACTGGAGAATCAGCTCGAGCAGGAAGACCCGGTACTATTTGAAAATACAAAGAGCATTGCAGAAAGGCACTTCTTCCTGCTTTATCCGCATGAAGCTCCGCCGGAGAATGCTGCGTCCTGGGCTGCGGCATACCATATGCTCTCAAATGAGTATCATGGATTAAACAGTTCGTTAAGCAAGCTTGGTGATATTTATGATGCTCCTGAAGAGGAAATAGAAGAGGCTCTTGCCTTTAGCAGAAAGATAGAAGAAATTTCTTATCCCAATATTTAGCCTTCATTGTTGAAAGACAGGGAGTGTGTGTTATAATATAATGGTTGTATTATGTGTATATATACATTTTAATTAAATGGATATGCCTTGAAAAAACAAGAGATATTCATAACATTCTGTCATGAATGAAATGATAATAGATTTTTGGAGGGAAATGATTGTATGTCTGCTAAATTTGAAAAGTTAGAAGGGAACCGCGGGGTTCTTACAATTGAAGTAGATGCAGAGAAAGTAACCGAAGGTTTGGACGCTGCATTCAAAAAAGTAGTTAAGCAGGTAAATGTACCTGGATTCCGTAAAGGTAAAATGCCTCGCGGAATGTTTGAAAAGCGTTTCGGAGTTGAATCTTTATACCAGGATGCAGTGGATTATCTTCTTCCGGAAGCATATGCTAATGCAATTGATGAAACTGGAATTGAGCCTGTTGATCGCCCTGAAATCGATGTTGAGCAAATCGAAAAAGGAAAAAGCCTTATCTTCAAAGCTACAGTAACTGTTAAGCCTGAAGTAAAGCTTGGCGAATACAAAGGTCTTGAAGTGAAGCAGCTTGACACAAACGTTACAGAAGAAGATGTTAACAATGAGTTAACTTCCCTTCAGGAAAGACAAGCTGAGCTGGCTGTTAAAGAAGAAGGCAAAGCAGAGAACGGCGATACAGTTGTTATGGACTTTGAAGGATTCGTTGATGGTGAAGCTTTCGAAGGCGGAAAAGCTGAGAACTACTCTTTAGAACTTGGTTCAGGACAATTCATCCCTGGATTTGAAGAGCAGCTGATTGGTACTGCTGCCGGAGAATCTAAGGATGTTGAAGTTTCTTTCCCAGAGGAATACCATGCAGCTGAGCTAGCTGGCAAGCCTGCAACTTTTAAAGTAACTGTACATGAAATCAAAACAAAACAGCTTCCTGAGCTGAATGATGAGTTTGCTAAAGATGCAGACGAAGAAGTGGAAACTTTGGATGCATTAAAAGAAAAAATTAAAACTCGCTTAGAAGAAAGCAAAAAGCATGAAGCTGAGCACCATGTCCGCGACACTGTTGTTGAAGCAGCAGCTGCTAATGCAGAAATGGAAATCCCGGCTGCAATGGTTGATACTGAAGTTAACCGCATGATGCAGGAGTTCGAACAGCGTCTTCAAATGCAAGGCATGAACCTTGAACTATACTTCCAGTTCTCCGGACAGGATGAAGCAGCACTGCGCGAGCAAATGAAAGAGGAAGCTGAAAAGCGCGTCCGCGTTAACCTGACTCTTGAAGCAATTGCAAAAGCTGAAAACATCGAAGTAAGCGATGAAGAAGTTTCAGAAGAACTTAACAAAATGACAGAAATGTACAACATGTCTGCTGACCAGATCACACAAGCTCTTGGAAGCCTTGAAGGCCTAAAAGCAGATCTTCAAATTAAAAAAGCAGTAGATTTCCTTGTGGAAAATAGCAAGACTGTTGCATAATAGAAGTAGTAGTAAACAAGGCGCGAGTTTATCGTGCCTTGTTTTATACCATCAAGACCATACATAATGAAAATCTCCCTTGTACCTTTTGCCTGGTGAAAAGTTTTACGGCATATTGCACATGGACAGGAATACAAATACATATAAATAGATAATTTAATTATCGGTCCAGAGGGCCGACTTAATTTAGCCATTTTTGGTTAAGCTTATGAAAGTACATATAAAATTCAGCCTGGATTATCTTTGCGAAGTCCCATCACATGCATGCATACATAATTGAAATGTTTTAAGAGTTATCATTTCCTGTCCACTGTAAAAATGTGTTACAATGCAATACATAACTGCCGAAGGTTTTGATTTTTACGAAAGTGTGAATGGATTAAATAGGCCTGTCTGCAAGTGCAATGACACAGCGTCCGCTTTAATTTCCAACCTTTCTATGGCTGAATAAAGAACTAATTGCATGTGATTTCGCAAGCTTTATATATTGTTTAGAAGTTTTTTCAAGGGGTGAAGGATTTGTTTAAATTTAATGACGAAAAAGGGCAATTGAAGTGTTCTTTCTGTGGCAAGACACAGGATCAGGTCCGCAAACTTGTTGCTGGGCCTGGAGTTTATATATGTGATGAATGCATTGAGCTTTGCACTGAAATTGTGGAAGAAGAACTGGGAACAGAAGAAGAAGTGGAGTTCAAAGATGTGCCAAAGCCGGCTGAAATCCGCGATATTCTGGATGAATATGTAATTGGCCAGGAGCAGGCGAAGAAATCGCTGTCTGTTGCAGTTTATAATCACTATAAGCGCATCAATTCCAACAGCAAGATCGATGAAGTTGAACTATCTAAAAGTAATATTGCCATGATTGGTCCGACTGGAAGCGGTAAAACCTTGCTGGCTCAGACATTGGCTCGTATTCTTAATGTTCCATTTGCCATTGCAGATGCGACATCATTAACTGAAGCCGGATATGTCGGGGAAGATGTTGAAAATATCCTCCTAAAGCTTATTCAGGCAGCAGATTATGATGTGGAAAAGGCAGAAAAAGGAATCATTTATATTGATGAGATTGATAAAGTTGCACGTAAGTCGGAAAATCCGTCCATTACTCGTGATGTATCAGGTGAAGGTGTGCAGCAGGCGCTGTTGAAAATTCTTGAAGGAACCGTTGCAAGTGTACCGCCACAAGGCGGCCGCAAGCATCCCCATCAGGAATTTATCCAGATTGACACGACCAATATCCTGTTTATTTGCGGCGGTGCCTTCGATGGCATTGAGCAAATTATTAAACGCCGTTTAGGCCAAAAGGTAATTGGCTTTGGTTCCGACCAGAATCAAAAAGAAATCGAGCCAAAGGATCTTCTTGCAAAAGTGCTTCCTGAAGACCTGCTGAAATTCGGATTAATTCCTGAATTTATTGGACGTCTTCCAGTTATTGCAAGCCTTTCCCAGCTTGATGAAGCGGCCTTAATTGAGATTTTAACTAAACCTAAAAATGCACTTGTCAAACAATACCAGAAAATGCTTGAACTTGATGATGTTGAGCTTGAGTTCGAAGAAGGCGCACTTGAGGAAATTGCTAAAAAAGCAATTGAAAGAAAAACAGGTGCCCGCGGACTGCGCTCCATTATTGAAGGCATTATGCTGGATGTAATGTTTGATCTTCCTTCACGCGAAGATATTAAAAAATGCATTATTACGAAAGAAACGGTTATCGATAACGGTTCTCCTAAGCTTGTTTTGGAGGACGGTACAGTCGTAGAAGAAGAGCGCAAGACTTCAGCGTAATTGAAAAATGGCCAGTCCCTGCGGGGCATGGCCATTTTTTTGCGCCTTTCTGAGCCTTTTTCTTACGTTACTTTTAAATTAATTCCTTGTTTATTCCAACTCAGTCAGGGAGATACTAGCATTATTAACGAGAACAAATAATGCAGGAGGGAACACAATGAGTTGGACGGGGATCGCTTTATTTATCCAATTGTTTTTTGGAATTGTCATTGGGCTTTATTTTTGGAATTTGCTTAGGAGCCAGCGGACACAGAAAGTTTCTATCGACCGTGAATCAAGGAAGGAAATGGATGTATTAAAAAAGATGCGTTCCATTTCATTAACTGAACCGTTATCAGAAAAAGTTCGTCCATCCAGTTTTGCTGACATTGTGGGGCAGGAGGATGGAATTAAATCTCTGAAAGCAGCATTGTGCGGACCCAATCCTCAGCATGTTATTATTTATGGTCCTCCGGGCGTGGGAAAAACGGCTGCGGCCAGATTGGTTCTGGAAGAAGCCAAGAAAAATGCAAAATCACCCTTTAAGGCAGCTTCTGTTTTTATCGAATTGGATGCCACTACGGCGAGATTTGATGAGAGGGGTATTGCGGATCCTCTAATAGGTTCTGTTCATGATCCTATCTATCAGGGGGCAGGGGCAATGGGACAGGCGGGAATTCCGCAGCCAAAACAGGGTGCTGTTACAAATGCACATGGAGGCGTGCTTTTTATTGATGAAATCGGTGAGCTTCACCCCATTCAGATGAACAAGCTTCTGAAAGTACTTGAAGACCGGAAAGTATTTCTGGAAAGCGCTTATTATAATGAAGAAAACACTCAAATACCAACCCATATTCATGATATTTTTAAAAATGGCCTGCCTGCGGACTTCCGCCTGATCGGTGCTACTACCAGAACACCAAATGAAATTCCGCCTGCCATTCGTTCCAGATGCATGGAGGTATTTTTCAGGGAGTTAGCTGAAGAAGAGATAATAGCTGTAGCTGGAAAGGCTGCGGAAAAGGTCAATCTCGCTGTTAGTGAAAAGGGGCTTGGCATTCTTGCTAATTATGCGAGAAATGGACGCGAAGCTGTAAATATGATTCAAATCTCTGCGGGTTTAGCAATTACTGAGGACCGTGATTACATAAAAGATGAAGATATTGAGTGGGTTGTCCAATCGAGTCAGCTTTCACCGAGAATGGAGAGGAAAATCAATTCCCATTCTGCTGTTGGCCTTGTTAACGGGCTGGCGGTATATGGACCAAACACGGGTGCTCTGCTTGATATTGAAGTAACTGTGATTCCTGCAAAGGAGAAGGGCAGCATTAATATTACAGGCATAGTGGAAGAAGAAAGCATTGGCGGCCAAGGAAAGTCAATCCGCAGAAAAAGTATGGCCAGGGGTTCAATTGAAAATGTTATTACAGTTCTGAGGTCAATGGGCGTCCCGGCTGACGAATATGATATTCATGTCAACTTCCCTGGCGGAATTCCAATTGACGGTCCTTCTGCCGGCATTGCCATGGCGACAGGGATTTATTCTGCCATTTATAAACGGCCAGTTGACAATACTGTTGCTATGACCGGGGAAATCAGCATTCATGGGTATGTCAAGCCAATTGGAGGCGTATATCCAAAAGTGAAGGCAGCCAAAAAAGCAGGAGCACAGACAGTAATCATCCCAAAAGAAAATATGCAATCCATCTTAAAGGAGATAACAGGGATTAAGATCATCCCGGTATCTCATTTGAATGAGGTATTTGAGGCAGCACTGCAAAAAGAGTATCTCAAAGAGCAGGCTGTAACTGCTTCAATCGAATTAAAGAAAAAAGAAAGCATATGATGTGCGGCCCGGTTTGCAATTGCTGAAAGCCCGCTGTATAAACGCCTCCGCTAATCGCGGTCAGAAACTTCGGTTTGCAGTTTAGGCTACAAACCGAAGTTTTATTTGCGTAAAGAAGGATAAAGTGTAATTATAAATGAATATCATTGAAATACGGCTTTCCGCTATTTCTCTTTAATAGACACTGCTATTTAAATGCGATAGAATTGTACAAAGAAATTATTAGCAATAATGGGGTTAAAAAGATGCATTTTGGAGGTGCAATGGAATGGCGAAAAAGAAAGAAATCATCGTCCCCCTCCTGCCGCTTCGGGGCTTGCTTGTTTATCCGACCATGGTTCTGCATTTGGATGTAGGCCGTGAGAAATCGGTTCAGGCTCTGGAAAAAGCAATGGTAGATGACCATTTAATTTTCTTAACAACACAAAAGGATATATCTATAGATGAACCATCAGAAGATGATCTATATGGAATGGGCACTCTCACACGTGTCAAGCAGATGCTCAAGCTTCCAAACGGTACAATCCGAGTTCTTGTTGAAGGGCTTAAGAGAGCGGAAATCATTGATTTTCAGGACGAAACTGAACATTATTCCGTTAGTGTGAAGGTTTTTGAGGATCCTGAGACAAAGGACGTAGAAGATCAGGCATTGATGAGAACTATGCTTGAATATTTTGAGCAATACATAAAGGTATCGAAGAAAATATCAGCGGAAACGTACTCTTCAGTAGCAGATATTGAAGAGCCGGGGCGTATGGCAGATATCATTTCTTCCCACTTGCCTTTAAAGCTGAAGGAAAAACAGGAAATACTTGAAACCATTGATGTTAAAGAGCGCATGAATCAGGTTATTGAAATCATCCATAATGAAAAAGAAGTTCTGAACCTTGAGAAAAAGATTGGCCAGCGTGTGAAAAAATCAATGGAACGCACGCAGAAGGAATACTATCTGCGTGAACAGATGAAAGCAATCCAAAAAGAACTTGGGGATAAGGAAGGCAAGACAGGAGAAATCGCTGAGCTGACTGAAAAAATTGAAAACGCCGGCATGCCTGAGCATGTCCAGCTTACCGCTTTAAAAGAACTGGATCGCTACGAAAAGGTTCCATCCAGTTCAGCCGAAAGCGCGGTTATCCGCAATTATATTGAGTGGCTTGTCACATTGCCATGGTCGAAGTCAACAGAAGATGATCTGGATATTCAGAGGGCTGAGAGAATTCTGAATGAAGACCATTACGGCCTTGAAAAAGTAAAGGAGCGGGTTTTGGAATACCTCGCAGTGCAAAAGCTGACGAACTCTCTTAAAGGCCCAATCCTATGCCTTGCAGGGCCTCCGGGTGTCGGTAAAACAAGTCTGGCACGTTCTATTGCAACATCGCTAAACCGTAATTTCGTCCGAGTATCCCTCGGCGGAGTCCGGGATGAGTCTGAGATTCGCGGACATAGACGAACTTATGTTGGTGCCATGCCTGGCCGCATCATTCAGGGTATGAAAAAGGCAGGGACGATTAACCCTGTATTCCTGCTTGATGAAATCGACAAAATGTCCTCTGATTTCCGCGGTGACCCTTCATCAGCGATGCTGGAGGTTTTAGACCCTGAGCAGAACCACAATTTTAGTGATCATTACATTGAAGAAACTTATGATCTTTCAAAGGTCATGTTCATAGCCACAGCCAATAATCTTGGCACGATCCCTGGCCCGCTGCTGGACAGAATGGAAGTTATCACGATTGCAGGCTATACAGAGCAGGAGAAGATTCACATAGCTAAAGACCACCTGCTGCCTAAGCAAATTAAAGAGCATGGTCTATCAAAATCCCAGCTTCAGATTCGTGAGGATGGACTTCAGAAGGTAGTCCGCTATTATACCCGTGAGGCAGGAGTCCGCGGTTTGGAGCGCCAGCTGGCTACTATCTGCAGAAAAACGGCTAAAATTATCGTATCCGGGGAAAAGAAGAAAGTGATTGTCAACACAAAAAATGCTGAAGAGTTTCTTGGAAAGCCAAAATACCGCTATGGTCAGGCTGAGCTTGAAGACCAGGTTGGCGTTGCGACAGGTCTTGCCTATACAACAGTTGGCGGCGATACCCTTCAAATTGAAGTGTCCCTTTCTCCCGGAAAAGGAAAGCTCGTTCTTACAGGCAAACTGGGGGATGTAATGAAAGAGTCTGCTCAAGCGGCATTCAGTTATGTTCGTTCAAAAGCAAAAGAACTGGGCATTGATGAGAATTTTCATGAAAAGCATGACATTCACATCCATGTTCCAGAAGGTGCTGTCCCGAAAGACGGCCCATCTGCAGGAATAACAATTACAACCGCCCTGGTTTCTGCTCTTTCAGGAAAACCAATCCGTAAAGAAGTGGGAATGACAGGGGAAATTACTTTAAGAGGCCGTGTGCTTCCTATTGGCGGCTTGAAAGAAAAATCTTTGAGCGCCCATCGTGCAGGATTGACGAAGATCATCCTCCCTAAAGATAATGAAAAAGACATTGAAGATATCCCTGAAAGCATCAGGGAAGAACTTGATTTCGTTTTGGTATCACATGTGGACGAAGTCTTGAAACATGCCCTGAATGGCGGTGCACAAGTATGAAAGTAACCAGCTCAGAAATAGTCATCAGTGCTGTTAAGCCTGATCAATATCCTGAAAGTCATTTGCCGGAATTTGCCCTGGCCGGCCGTTCGAACGTCGGCAAATCTTCTTTCATTAATAAAATGCTTAATCGAAGAGGACTTGCCAGAATATCCTCTAAGCCGGGGAAGACACAAACCCTGAATTTTTATCTTATTAACGAAATTCTTCACTTTGTCGATGTTCCGGGCTATGGGTATGCAAAGGTATCCAAAAAGGAACGTGAAGCTTGGGGAAAGATGATAGAAACATACTTAACAAACAGAGAGCAGTTAAAAGCAGTTGTGCTGATTGTTGATTTGCGCCATCCTCCTACAAGTGACGATGTCATGATGTACAACTTTTTAAAGCATTATGATATTCCCTGTGTTGTAATTGCTACAAAAGCGGATAAAATACCGAAATCCAAGTGGCAAAAACATATGAAAATCACGAAAGAAACATTGGATATCGATCCGAATGATCAGATCATTATGTTTTCCTCTGAAACAGGTTATGGGAAAGACCAGGCCTGGTCGGCATTAAAAAGCTATATGTAAATAAAAATCCCGCAGCATTTGCAGCGGGATTTTTTTGTTTTCTCCATTCAGGTCTTTCGTCCTGGAAATGGGTATTTGAGATATCCTGTATTTCACTGCACATTTGGTATTAACTGTATATTAATTTTGTCGAAAGGTAAGGAATCTCAAGGATACGGGAGAATATGGAGTTATGTTGGAGTCTGCATATGATCAGTTAATGAGAACAGCTTATATACTTTTATTTCATAAATTATCACAAAATATGAATTTTGAGAATATTCATAAATAATGATAGAGTTAAAGAGCACATAAAAAAGAGAGATACTGAAGGGGGAATTTAGACTAGTGAGACATTGGTTAAAAGGAATCATGGCAGCTGCTTTTGTATTGGTCCTGGCTGCATGCGGATCAGAGGAAGCGTCTAAAAGCGGAATGGATCTAGTAGACGAAGACAAATTTACATATGCGGCTTCGGGAGAGTTCAAACCTTTTAGTTACACAAATGATGATGGAAGCATGAGCGGCTTTGATATTGATGTAGCAGAAGCTGTAGCAAAAGAACTCGGGCTTGAGCCGGTTCAGAATAAATTTAAGTTCGGCGGTATAGTGGAGGGAGTTAAGTCAGGCCGTTTTGATGCAGCCGTAGCCAGCCACACCATTACCGAAGAACGTTTGAAAGCAGTCAATTTTTCAACTCCATATTACTATTCAGGCCCGCAAATATATGTTCGTCCGGATAGCGCGATTGAGACTCTGTCTGATCTCGAAGGCAAGGAGATTGCAGTATCAAAAGGATCTACATACACTTCAAATGCAGAGGAAGTGACAGATAACATTCAGTTTTATGACAGTGATGTGGTCGCTCTGGAAGCATTAAGCAAGGGAAAACATGATGCTGTTATCACTGATTTTGTTACAGGCAAAGAAGCAATTGGCGCCGGAATGAAAATTGAAGGCAAAGAACTGCTTGGCCGCAGTGAGCAGGCAATTGCAGTTGCAAAGGATAATAAAGAGCTGCTCGAAAAAGTGAATGAAGCTCTTGAAACACTTCGCGAGAATGGAACACTCACAGAAATCAGCAAAAAATATATCGGTGAAGATATAACAGTTGATCCTGAGAAGGAATAACATTGCGGGCGGATGTGTATTAGACATTCGCCTGTTTTGTTTTTTTACACAAAATGAAATTGCCATCTGAGGGGGATTTTTGTGGATTTATTTACAAAGTTTATCGATACATATCCCGTATTTTTAAAGGGAATGCTCTTAACCTTTCAATTAACCATTGTATCGGTGTTTATTGCTATTTTTATCGGGTTGTTTTTTGCATTTTTAAAGATATCAAGAGTAAAAGTTCTGGAATGGATTGCAGACATCTATATTTTTCTTGTGAGGGGAACCCCTCTTGTTGTCCAGATATTCATTTTCTATTTCGGATTGACAGCGCTGGATATTTCACAGTTTTGGTCGGTTGTGCTTGGACTTGCATTTCACAATGGTGCTTATATAGCCGAAATTTTCAGGGGTTCCATTCAATCCATTGATAAAGGACAAATGGAAGCAGGACGTTCACTGGGTATGACTGCCGGCCTTGCGATGAGAAGGATCATCCTTCCTCAGGCATTCCGCCGTGCTATGCCGCCTCTTGGGAATCAGTTTATCATTGCATTGAAGGATTCCTCACTTGCTTCCTTCATCGGCATGTACGAGCTCTTTAACGTGGCTACAACATATGGTTCCAATGAATATGACTACATGAGCTATTTGCTGATCGTAGCTGTTTACTATTTAGTACTTGTACTTATTTTCTCCATCCTTGTAAATGTGATTGAGAAAAGAATGGCAAGCAGTGATTGAGGAGGAATGAGGAATGAGTGAATCGTACATGATCAAGGTAGAAAAATTAAACAAATCATTCGGGGATCTCCATGTCCTGAAAGACATTGACATAACAGTGAAGGAAAGCGATGTTGTTTGCCTGATTGGTGCCAGCGGGTCCGGAAAAAGCACACTGCTCCGCTGCTTGAACTTTCTTGAATTAAAGGACAGCGGCAATATCATTTTTGAGGGTGAAAAGGTTGAGAAAGAAACACATGACCTAAATAAAGTAAGAGAAAAAGTAGGAATGGTCTTTCAGCATTTTCATTTATTTCCTCATATGACTGTTCTCGAAAATGTGATGGAAGCACCTTTGCATGTGAAGAAGCTACCTAAGGACCAAGTGAGAAAAGATGCCCAGGAACTATTAAAAAAAGTTGGGCTTTCTGACAAGGAGAATGTATACCCATCAAAACTTTCAGGCGGACAAAAGCAGCGTGTCGCCATTGCAAGGGCACTGGCTATGAAACCCGATATCATGCTTTTTGATGAGCCGACATCGGCACTGGATCCGGAGCTGGTGGGAGAAGTGCTTTCCACAATGAAGGAACTGGCCCTCGAAGGCATGACAATGGTTGTCGTTACGCATGAAATGGGCTTTGCAAGAGAAGTGGCAGACTGGGCTGTTTATATGCATGACGGAAGAATTGTAGAAGTGGGACACCCGGAGGACTTGTTTAATAATCCAAAAGAACAGAGAACCAAAAATTTCTTGGATTCGGTTCTCTAAACAGTTTGAATGGTAAAAGACAGGGAAAAGCTAAATATCCCTGTCTTTTATTTTTTCTTTGATAATAAAAAGTATAATCCAATTAACATTAATAGGATTGGCCAAAACTGCCAAACATCCGAGACGCCATTTTCAAGAAGTCCCATCCACTCAGCTACTTTGTCATAAAACAGGAGCAATGCGGCAAGAATTAAGAATAAGATGCCCTGGAATAATCCTGCACCTGTTTTCTGATGCCGAAGGAGGAAGCCGAGAGCAATTATAAGAATGAATGTACCAATGTGGTCCGGCCAAATTTCGAGGCGGTTCACCACATGAAAATGCAGGCCAAATCCGGTTAAAATGACCCCTGGCAATATGGAGTCATAATCTCTTGCGCCATATCCCTGAACTAAAAAGGCTGCTCCGACGATAATGAGAAGAGTCGGCCAGGAATAAAAAGACTGTAAGGCAGTAAATCCGCTCTGCTGGAGAAAAAAGTAGGCTCCAAATCCGAGTAAAATAATTCCGGGGAAAATACGCTGATTTTTCATGAAAAACACCACTTCCAATAAGGTTCACTTGAATCCGGCAAGTTTTTTTGTTACTGTACATAAGGGAGTATTTGTCTATTTTAAGAGTGCCTTATACAAGGCTCCTGTTTAAAATATAGTATCATATGTGTTCATTATCTGTTCACATTTAAGCATTAATTGAAAAAACAGAAATGATATAATTAATATTAATGAACTAGGCAATAATGCTGGGGGTGTCAATTTCAATGCATATCTTAGTCGTCGGTCTTAACTATAAAACTGCCCCTGTTGAAATCCGTGAACGTTTAACCTTTAATCCTTCACAATTGGGCGAGGCAATGAAGACTTTAAATGACAAAAAAAGCATTTTAGAGAATGTCATTCTGTCTACTTGCAATCGGACCGAAATTTATGCAGTTGTGGACCAGCTTCATACTGGCCGCTATTATATAAAGGAATTTTTGGCAGAACATTTCAATATGGATCAGAATGAATTTTCTCCATTCCTATTCATTTATGAAGGGGATGGGGCCATAGAGCATCTATTCAAAGTAGCTTGCGGCCTAAACTCCATGATCCTTGGGGAGACACAGATTTTAGGACAGGTAAGGTCTAGTTTTCTGGGAGCTCAATCGGAAAATTCAACCGGTACCGTCTTTAACCACTTGTTTAAGCAGGCAGTAACGCTTGCTAAGCGTGCACACTCCGAAACGGAAATAGGGGCAAATGCAGTCTCGGTCAGCTATGCAGCTGTGGAACTGGCTAAGAAGATTTTTGGATCACTTGAAAATAAACATGTTCTAATATTAGGAGCCGGGAAAATGGGTGAGCTGGCAATCCAAAATCTTCATGCCAACGGAGCCAGCGAAGTAACGGTTATTAACCGTACATTTGAAAAAGCGCAGAACCTTGCCAGCCGTTATGCGGGCCAGGCAAAAACGCTGCATGAGCTTCAATGTGCTCTTGTTGAAGCTGATATTTTAATCAGTTCTACAGGGGCCAAAGAATTTGTTGTCACAAAGGATATGATGGCTTACGCAGAAAGAATGCGCAAAGGCAAGCCTCTATTTATGGTTGACATTGCTGTTCCAAGAGACCTGGATCCGAAACTGGCAGACCTGGACAGTGTTTTCCTATATGATATTGATGATCTTGAAGGTATTGTTGAAGCGAACCTTCAGGAGCGTAAAAAGGCAGCCGAAAAGATTCAGCTGATGATTGAAGGAGAGATTGTTGAATTCAAACAATGGCTGAACCTGCTTGGTGTTGTTCCGGTCATTTCCGCCTTGCGTGAGAAAGCACTGGCTATACAGAGTGAAACCATGACAAGCATTGAAAGAAAGCTGCCGCATTTGAGTGATCGTGATAAAAAAGTGCTGAACAAGCATACAAAGAGCATTATCAATCAGCTATTAAAAGATCCTATTTTACAAGCTAAAGAAATGGCTGGACAGAAAGATTCCGAACAGGCATTAGATTTATTTGTAAAAATCTTTAATATAGAAGAACTTGTTTCAGATCAGCAGAACGTGCACGCAGCAGCCAAACCAAAGCACGCATTCGCTCAATCACAGCAGGCTTCCTTTCAATCATAAAAGGGGTTCTGTCCATGTTTGACATCTATATGACACGGCTGCATGAATTCACGGTGGTTCTGTATGCCTTATGTGTCTTATTATATTTTATTGATTTTCTTCATCATAACCGGAAGGCGAATAGAGTTGCCTTCTGGTTACTTGCATTTGTATGGGTGCTTCAAACGGTGTTCCTAATACTTTATATGATTAATACAGGAAGATTTCCCGTATTGACCATTTTTGAAGGCCTGTATTTTTATGCCTGGGTGCTTATCACTCTTTCCTTGGGAATTAACAGGCTGCTCAGAGTTGATTTTATCGTTTTTTTTACAAATGTTCTTGGCTTTATCATAATGGCGATCCATACATTCGCACCTGTGCAAATTGATTCGGCTGTCAAAGCGCAGCAGCTAATATCGGAACTGCTGCTGATTCATATAACAGTTGCGATACTTTCATATGGAGCGTTCTCGCTCTCCTTCGTTTTTTCATTGCTGTATCTTATTCAATATGATTTGCTGAAAAGGAAAAAGTGGGGAACGAGGCTGCTCCGGATAACGGATTTGTCAAAGCTTGAACATATGTCCTATGTATTAAATGTAATCGGTGTACCTATGCTGATGATAAGTTTAATTTTAGGCATCCAGTGGGCATACATTAAGCTGCCGCATATGGTCTGGTATGACTCCAAGGTAATCGGTTCATTCATTGTCCTGGCTTTATATAGTATTTATCTCTATATGAAAGTCGGAAAGGGCTTATATGGAAAATCTTTAGCACTCTGGAATTTAGCATCATTTTTAATTGTATTAATTAACTTCTTTTTATTCGGCAAACTTTCATCTTTCCATTTTTGGTATTCATAGAAAAGCGGAGGCGACTGCCCGGCCCCGACAAGCATAAGATGGGATGCGGCCGCGGCGCAGTTTGCCGCAGAGCAGAACAGCTTATGACCTCGAGGGGCCAGGAGCCGAAGCTGGACAAAGAAAAGCGGAGGCGGCTGTTCGCTGCCAGACATAATTGCAGGAGGCTGTCATGAGAAAAATAATTGTAGGTTCAAGACGAAGCAAGCTGGCATTAACTCAGACCAACTGGGTGATCAGCCAATTGAAAAACATTGATCCATCCTTTGAGTTTGAAGTGAAGGAAATTGTCACAAAAGGTGATAAAATTCTTGATGTTACCCTTTCAAAGGTCGGAGGAAAAGGTTTATTCGTAAAGGAAATCGAACAGGCCATGCTTGATGAGGAAATTGATATGGCTGTACATAGCATGAAGGATATGCCTGCTGTTCTTCCGGAAGGTCTGACAATTGGAAGCATTCCGGAAAGAGAAGACCATCGGGATGCACTCATTTCAAAAGGGCACATCAAACTGAATGACTTAAAGCCGGGATCTACAATTGGAACAAGCAGCCTGCGTAGAGGGGCACAGCTTCTGGCGCAGCGTTCGGATCTCGAGATTAAGTGGATCAGAGGAAACATAGATACCCGATTATCCAAACTGGAAACGGAAGAATATGATGCGATCATTCTTGCGGCAGCAGGTCTATCCAGGATGGGCTGGGCATCGGATGTTGTTACGGAATTCCTGGAGCCGGAGATCTGTGTGCCGGCTGTTGGCCAGGGAGCACTTTCCATAGAGTGCCGTGAAAGTGATAAGGAGCTTCGGGCATTGCTGGATAAATTCACATGCCCTGAGACGAACCAGACTGTGCGTGCAGAGCGTGCGTTCCTGCATAAGATGGAAGGCGGCTGCCAGGTTCCGATTGCAGGGTTTGCAGCAATTAATGAAACAGGGGAATTGGAGTTAACAGGACTTGTAGGCTCTCCTGATGGTAAAGTGATTTATAAGGAGACGCTAACAGGTTCAAACCCGGAAGAGCTTGGTGTTAAGGTGGCTGTTAAGTTAACCGAACAGGGAGCTAAAGAGCTTATCGACAGGGTAAAAGAGGAGCTTGACGGGCAATGAAAGGGACTTCCCCTTTAGAAGGCATGAATGTTCTGGTGCCAAGAGGGAAAAAACAGGCTCAGGCCTTTTCAGCTCTTATCCGAAGCTATGGGGGGATGCCGGTAGAGATCCCCCTGATTGCATTCGAGCCTTTGCGGGATAAAGCTTTATTTCAGGCCCATAAGCAAATTCATACTTATGACTGGGTGATATTCACCAGCAAAACTGCTGTAGATGCTTTTTTTGAAAATTTTAGTCTAAGCAGCCCCTTCCCTAAAATAGCGGTTATCGGTGAGAAAACTAAAAAAGTGCTTGCCGACAAGGGATTAAAGGTGCAGTTTGTGCCCGGAGAATATGTTGCTGAAGGATTTGTTGAGGATTTTTTGCCATTAGTAGAAAAAGGGATGAAGGTATTGATCCCTAAAGGAAATCTGGCACGTGACTATATCGCAGCATCTCTCTCAGAAAAGGGTGCAAATGTTGATGAAATTATTGTTTATAAAACTGTTTTTCCACGTGAAAGCATCAGTCTGTTAAGAGATCAGCTTTCAGGAAAAGGGTTAGACATTCTTCCTTTTACCAGTCCTTCCACAGTGGATCATTTTATGGAGGCTGTTAAGGAGCTTGGATTTCTGACTGCTGTAAAAGACAGTGTGGTGGGCTGCATCGGCCCTGTGACTAAAGAACGCGCAGAGGCGTATGGCCTGCAGGTACATGCAGTTCCGGAAGAATATACAGTACATAGCATGCTTAAGAGCATTATTAGATACTTAGCAGAAACCAGGAGGGAAAATTAATGGATCTTCAATTTAACAGGCATAGACGTCTTCGTAAAAGTCCGAATATGAGAGCGCTTATCCGTGAAAACTTCTTGCGTACAGAGGATTTAATTTATCCGATTTTTGTGGCAGAAGGAGAAGGCATTAAAAGAGAAATACCTTCAATGCCGGGCATCTTCAACTTATCGCTGGATCATCTCGAGGAGGAAATGAACGAAGTCGTTTCTCTTGGAATAAAATCCGTTCTCTTATTTGGAATTCCTAAAGAGAAAGACGCATGCGGGCAGCAGGCTTATCATGATCATGGAATCGTACAGGAAGCTACCAGATTTATTAAAGCTAAATTTCCGGAAGTCATCATTATTGCTGATACTTGCCTTTGCGAGTATACCGACCATGGCCACTGCGGTTTAATTGAAAATGGGGAAGTGCTGAATGATGCATCTCTGGAACTGCTTGTGCAGACGGCTGTAAGCCAGGCTAAAGCAGGAGCAGACATTATTGCCCCATCAAATATGATGGATGGGTTTACAGCAGCCATCCGGGCAGGTCTTGATGAAGCCGGATTTGAAGATATCCCTGTTATGTCTTATGCAGTTAAATATGCATCTGCATTCTATGGTCCTTTCCGGGATGCAGCTGACAGCACACCGCAATTTGGCGACCGGAAAGCGTATCAGATGGATCCTGCTAACCGCATGGAAGCCATGCGCGAAGCAGAATCTGATTTAATGGAAGGGGCAGACTTCCTGATTGTTAAGCCGGGAATGCCTTATTTGGACATTGTACGGGACGTTAAGAATAACATCAATCTGCCAATTGTGATTTATAATGTGAGCGGTGAATATTCAATGGTTAAAGCTGCGGCACAAAACGGCTGGATTGATGAACAGAAAATAGTTATGGAAATGCTTACAGGCATGAAGCGTGCAGGAAGTGATTTAATCATTACTTACCATGCAAAAGATGCGGCAAGGTGGATTAAGGAACAAGGATAAAACTGCAGATCATTAGTTAATGAAACTCCTTATTAAATAGAAAAGAGGGATGACATGCGCTCTTATGAAAAATCTAACAAGGCTTTTAAAGAGGCAAGCGAATTGATGCCTGGAGGTGTAAACTCTCCTGTACGTGCCTTTAAATCGGTTAATATGGATCCCATTTTTATGGAACGCGGACGCGGCTCTAAAATCTACGATATCGATGGCAATGAATATATCGATTATGTTTTGTCCTGGGGCCCCTTAATTCTGGGTCATACGAACGAACGTGTGGTCGAGGGTATTAAGAAAGTAGCTGAAATGGGGACAAGCTTCGGAGCTCCAACTGAAATTGAAAATGAGCTTGCTAAGCTTGTTATTGAGCGCGTCCCTTCCATCGAAGTGGTTCGGATGGTTTCTTCCGGAACAGAAGCTACCATGAGTGCTTTAAGACTTGCCCGAGGATACACCGGCCGAAATAAAATCATGAAATTTGAAGGCTGCTATCATGGCCACGGCGATTCCCTTTTAATTAAAGCCGGCTCTGGTGTAGCAACACTGGGGCTGCCTGACAGTCCGGGAGTTCCTGAAGGTGTTGCTAAAAACACGATTACAGTTCCTTATAATGATCTTGAAAGTGTAAGATATGCCTTCGAGCAATTCGGAGATGATATTGCAGGTGTGATTGTGGAGCCGGTAGCTGGAAATATGGGAGTCGTTCCTCCACAGCCGGGCTTCCTTGAAGGCTTAAGAGAAATTACAGAGCAAAACGGATCCCTGCTTATTTTTGATGAAGTAATGACCGGATTCCGCGTCGGCTACAATTGTGCGCAGGGCTATTTTGGCGTGACACCGGACATTACATGTCTTGGAAAAGTTATTGGCGGCGGTCTCCCAGTCGGTGCATATGGCGGAAAAGCTGAAATAATGAAGCAGATTGCACCAAGCGGCCCAATTTACCAGGCAGGAACATTATCAGGAAATCCTCTTGCCATGACAGCCGGTTTCGAGACTTTAAGCCAGCTGACACCGGATTCCTACAAAGAATTTGAAAGAAAAGCAGACAGACTGGAAGAAGGGCTTAAGGCAGCTGCTGAAAAATATGATATCCCGCACACCATCAACCGTGCCGGATCCATGATTGGCATCTTCTTCACAAATGAAGACGTTATTAACTATGAAAAAGCCAAAACATCCAACCTTGAATTCTTTGCGGAATATTATAGGGAAATGGCAAATCAGGGAGTCTTCCTGCCGCCATCCCAATTCGAAGGACTCTTCCTCTCTACTGCACATACAGATGAGGATATCGAAAAAACAATCTTAGCTGCTGAACAGGCATTCTCCAAATTAAAATAAGCAAAACCTGACACTCATCATTTTTGATGAGTGTTTTTCATATTCCCTTAAAGCGCTATTTTTCTAATCATAAAGTATCCTCATCCCTCATAGGATTGTTAATGACATAGTGATTAAACGCAAAGATTCGAAGGGAGGAGTCGCTTTGTCTCAGGGGAATCCATCGTGCTTACGATTTTCTTTAGAAGAATCAGTATGGTTTCAAAAAGGACAGGAAGTATCAGACCTGATTTCCATCTCGTTAGACCCCAATATAACAATTCAGGAAAGCGATCAATATGTTACAATCCAGGGAGCACTGGAACTGGCGGGTGAGTATAGACGCAGCGATGAAGAAGCATCCGAAGAAGAACAAGAGGATTTTGCAGTTACCAAGTTCGTTCAGACAATCGAAGAACGGGGAGAAGGAATTTGTGAATTCAAACACTATTTTCCTGTCGATATCACCATTCCGAATAATAGAATCCAAAGCATTTACGATATTGACGTTGCGGTAGAGTCCTTCGATTATGTTCTGCCGGAAAGAAGCTGTATGAAGCTGACAGCTAATTTAACTATTACAGGATTATATGGTGATCAGCAGCATGTGCCTGTTCAAGTATGGGAGGAAGAAACTGAACCTGAAACTGAAGAATTAGAGCCCCTGTACAGATCTCCTGAAGCGGTGGAGGAGACAGAGGAGGAAGAGCCGATTCTGCAGGAATGGCCGTCTTATCAGCAGGAAGAACAGGAGCAGGAGGAAGAAAGGGAGGAACAGGCATCCGCTGAACAGGTATTCGCTGGCGCCGAGGAAGATATACGGGAAGAGGGGCAGTCGGAAGAGCATCTAGAGACAGCTGAGGTATATATCCCATTTGAGGCAGAAGCAAGAAAGCAGCCTGAAACGGAAGAGCAGGAAGTCATCAAACCTGCAGTGCCGGCAGCGCTTGAAGTAACTCAAGAACAGCCACAAGAAGAACAGAAGCAGAAAACTGCCCCGGAAGTATCTTTCTCTTCCCAGCGCAGCGAAGAGGAAAAACCGCCAACTGCACAGGAAATTTATCAAATGACGGAAACATCCGAATCGGATAGCCCCTCTTTTGAAAAGAAACCTGTCCAGGCAGCTGCACCGGAAACTGGTGAGGAAACAGAGGAATCATCATCCTCTTCAGAACAGGAAGCTAAGAAAAAGAAACTCTCCAAAAAGAAAAGCATGTCGTTAACTGAGTTTTTTGCCCGCAAGGAAGAGTCAGAAGAACATGTTAAACTCAAGGTTTGCATTGTGCAGAACGGCGATACAATTGATGCCATTGCTGAAAGGTATGATATACCGTCCCAGCAGCTTTTAAGGGTGAATCATCTGGAAATTAATCAGGATATTTATGAAGGGCAAGTGCTGTACATTCCTGTTGCGGTAGCCCATTAAAAGGTTAAAAGGCTGAGCAGGTATTGATAACCCGCTCAGCTATTTTCGTTTCACCAATATATATTTTTTTATTCTGGAAAGTGAGTGGTTAAGGTGGAAGAAAAAAATCGGCTGCAGAAAGTCTCTCCCATTTTAAAACATTATTCATTAGAGCCGCATTTTGTAGAGGATTTTGGGAGAGTTCAGAAGATTTACAGCAGCAAAGGCGTGTTTGCTTTGAAGAAAATAAAGCCTCAGCGTGGAGCAGATTTTATAAGGCATGTACAAACACTCTTTCAAAAAGGCTATAACAGAATAGTGCCTATTTACCCAACGGTGGACGGAAGATATGCGGTGCTCCATCAAAATGAATTATTTTATTTAATGCCCTGGATGTCCAATGAAGAAAAGGAGGACAGATTTGAGCGGCATCAGCAGATGATTAGGGAATTGGCAAGACTCCACACATTGTCCTCACGGGAAGTTCCTATAAAAAAAGAAGACCGTACCGAACATTATGAAAATACCTTACAGGAATGGGAGAAGGAAAAGGAGTTTTTGGAGGGATTCATCGAGGCCTGCGAAAGAAAAGAGTATATGTCTCCTTTTGAGCTAATGTTTTCCCTATATTACCATGATGTCAGTCAGGCACTAAAATTCTCCACAAACAAATTTAAAGATTGGTATGAAAAAACAAAGGAAAGTGAAAAAGCACGTACGGTCATCATTCATGGAAAAGTTTCAACGGAACATTTTTTATACGATGATAGGGGATATGGCTACTTCACAAATTTCGAAAATGCAAGACAGGGGTCGCCGCTCCATGATTTATTGCCGTTTTTATCAAGAACACTGAAAACATATCCAAAAAGATCGGAAGAATGTGTAGAATGGATTTACACTTATATGAAGTACTTTCCCTTCAGGGACGACGAGATGCTGCTGTTTCAAAGCTACTTTGCTCATCCGGGTCCGATTATCAAAGCTTGCGAACAATATTATAAAGGGGAAGGAAAGAGAGGAGAAAGAAAAGCGGTTCAGCATCTTCAAAGGCAGTACTGGCTTTTAAAAAATATTGAATATGCCGTTATGAGAATCGATGAGATTGAGAGGCAAAAGCAGGAAGCAAAAGCGGCAGCAGAAGCTCAGGCACAGGAAGGAGCCCAAAGCTGAAGAATGCGGGCTCCTTAAACCAATTGAAGATGAAAGGCGATAGCGATCAGGATGAACAGCGAGAGCAGCAGTACATCGAAGGTAGTAGGCAATAATATGGTTCTTATGCCTTGAAAAACACAGAACGGGATAATGAATTGTGCACATACATTCCTGAAAGTTCTTAACCAGGGAGGCAGTGTGTATGGATTATATTTTCTTCTCATTTGTGCATACCCCTTTTCCCAATGTTCTTATATATATCCTATGATTCTTTTTTCCGTAAAGTGCCTATTTTCATTTTTTCCCCTATAACGTTCCAGCACCCCGTCAATGAATAAGGGCTGATTTATCAGCACTTCAATGGAGACAGTGAATAATATATAAAAAATTGGGTTATCCTTATTGACTATAACAGTATTTTTTCGGTAGTATATTTTATATATAACTTTATATCGATGCTAAGACAGGGAAGAGTACAATGGCCATTTGCCTTTTAGAGAGGAAAACCAGCAGCTGAAAGGTTATCCAGGCAGAACCGTTGGAAGGTCGCCCCAGAGCATCTTTTGCGAAAGGCTTAAGCCAAGTAGTAAAAGACGGGAAATCCGTTATCTGCATAAGTGTCAATTACTATAAGAATGTCTTTTGGGCTTTTCTATAGTGGTTGAAAAAAAGGTGGTACCGCGAAACAAACTCCATTCGTCCTTTTATGGCGAATGGAGTTTTTTATTTTTGCTGATTGCTTTTAGAAAGGAAGAATGACATATGGATAACAATGAATTAACAATGCCGACGAAATATGATCCGCTGGCGATTGAAAAAGGAAGATATGACTGGTGGCTGGAAGGGAAGTTCTTTGAAGCAAAAGATGACGAAACGAAGCAGCCGTATACAATTGTAATCCCGCCTCCGAACGTAACAGGAAAGCTTCATCTCGGCCATGCATGGGATACGACGCTGCAGGATATCCTCACCCGAATGAAGCGTATGCAGGGTTACGATGTTTTATGGCTTCCTGGAATGGACCATGCAGGTATCGCCACGCAGGCAAAGGTTGAAGAAAAACTTCGCAATGATGGAAAAAGCCGTTATGATCTAGGCCGTGAAAAATTTGTGGAAGAAACATGGAAATGGAAAGAGGAATATGCCAGCCATATCCGCCAGCAATGGTCAAAGCTTGGATTAGGGCTTGATTACAGCCGTGAACGCTTCACCCTTGATGAAGGCTTATCAAAAGCTGTTAGAGATGTTTTCGTTTCACTTTATAATAAAGGACTGATTTACCGCGGCGAGTACATTATCAACTGGGATCCGTCTACGAAAACAGCCCTTTCTGATATTGAAGTTATATATAAGGATGTTCAAGGCGCTTTCTACCATATGAGATATCCGCTGACAGACGGTTCGGGACATATCGAAATTGCCACTACGCGCCCTGAAACGATGCTTGGCGATACTGCTGTTGCAGTACATCCGGAAGACGAGCGCTATAAGCATTTAATCGGCAAGACAGTTAAATTGCCGATCACAGGACGGGAAATTCCGATTGTTGCGGATGATTATGTAGAAATGGATTTCGGATCAGGTGCAGTAAAAATTACACCGGCTCATGACCCAAATGATTTCGAAATCGGAAACCGCCACAATCTTGAAAGAATCCTTGTAATGAATGAAGACGGCACGATGAACACGCGAGCAGGTATTTACCAGGGGATGGACCGCTTTGAATGCCGCAAGCAGATCGTAAAGGACCTTCAGGAAGAAGGAGTTCTTTTCAAAATTGAAGAGCATATGCATTCTGTGGGCCATTCAGAGCGCAGCGGTGCAGTAGTCGAACCATACCTTTCAACACAATGGTTTGTAAAAATGCAGCCTCTTGCAGATGAAGCCATTGCGCTTCAAAATAAAGAGGAAAAAGTGAACTTTGTTCCGGAGCGATTTGAAAAAACGTATCTGCGCTGGATGGAAAATATCCGCGACTGGTGTATTTCACGCCAGCTTTGGTGGGGACACCGCATCCCGGCCTGGTATCACAAGGAGACTGGTGAGGTTTACGTAGGTCATGAAGCTCCTGAAGATAGTGAAAACTGGGAACAGGATAAAGATGTATTAGATACATGGTTCAGTTCTGCATTATGGCCGTTTTCAACGATGGGCTGGCCGGATACTGACTCAGCTGACTTTAAGAGATACTATCCGACAGCAGCTCTTGTAACAGGCTATGACATCATTTTCTTCTGGGTATCAAGAATGATTTTCCAGGGTCTCGAATTTACAGGAGAGCGTCCATTCCAGGATGTATTAATTCATGGTCTTGTTCGTGACTCACAGGGACGCAAGATGAGTAAGTCCCTTGGAAATGGCGTTGATCCAATGGATGTAATCGACCAGTATGGTGCCGATTCACTCCGTTATTTCCTTTCTACAGGAAGCTCGCCGGGACAGGATCTTCGCTTCAGTATGGAAAAGGTAGAGGCAACCTGGAACTTTGCCAATAAAATCTGGAATGCATCCCGCTTTGCCTTAATGAATATGGATGGATTAAAATTCGAAGAAATTGATTTAAGCGGTGAAAAGTCTGTTGCTGATAAGTGGATATTAACCCGTTTGAATGAAACAATCGAGACAGTTACAAGATTGTCTGACCGCTATGAGTTTGGAGAGGTTGGCCGAGTGCTCTACAACTTCATCTGGGATGACTTCTGCGACTGGTATATTGAAATGGCGAAGCTTCCGCTTTATGGAGAAGATGAAGCTGCCAAGAAAACGACGCGCTCCATTTTGGCATATGTTCTGGATAACACAATGCGCCTGCTTCATCCATTTATGCCATTCATTACGGAGGAAATCTGGCAGAACCTTCCTCATTCAGGCGAATCTATCACAGTTGCCCAGTGGCCGGCTGTGAACGATGAATACACAGACAACCAGGCTGCAAATGAAATGAAGCTGCTTGTTGAAATCATCCGTTCTGTCCGCAACAGCCGTGCTGAAGTGAACACGCCAATGAGCAAGAAGATTAAAATGATGGTTAGGGCTAAAGACCAGGAAATTCTTTCTATACTGGAAAATAACCGTGCCTATATTGAACGCTTCTGTAACCCTGAGGAACTGGTGCTGGCTTTAGAGGTTGAAACCCCTGATAAGGCAATGACAGCAGTTGTGACTGGTGCAGAAATTATCCTGCCGCTTGAGGGCCTGATTAATATTGAAGAAGAAGTGGCCAGACTGCAGAAAGAATGGGATAAATTAAATAAAGAAGTAGAACGTGTTCAGAAGAAACTTTCAAACGAAGGCTTTATTAAAAAAGCGCCGGAAAAAGTAATTGAAGAAGAAAAAGCAAAAGAACAAGACTACAGCGAGAAGAGAGCAGCTGTAGAAGCTCGCATTAGAGAGCTAAAAGGAGAATAATAAAAGTTTGGGAAGGCGGGTCCATATCAGGGATTCGTCTTCCTTCCTGTATAACGGAGGTGCATATATATGTTTTCTGCTTATGAGGAAGCACTGGAGTGGATTCATTCAAGTCTGAGGCTGGGGATGAAGCCGGGACTTCAGAGAATGGAATGGATGATGGAAAAACTCGGCCATCCCGAGAGAAGAATTAAGTCTGTTCATATTGGCGGAACGAACGGAAAAGGCTCAACAGTTACATTTTTAAGATCCATTCTTCAAGAGGCGGGTTATTCGGTCGGGACTTTTACATCGCCATATTTTGAGAATTTTAATGAACGTATTTCCCTAAACGGAACTCCAATTGCAGATAAAGATCTTGTTCAGCTTGCCAATGATATATATCCGCTGGCTGTTGAATTGGAACAGACGGAACTTGGCGGACCAACTGAGTTTGAAATCATTACTGCCATGGCTTTTCAATATTTTGGTCATGTAAGACCGGTGGATCTTGTATTGTTTGAAGTGGGGCTTGGCGGCAGATATGACTCCACTAACATCATTTATCCCGTGTTATCAATCATAACAAGCATCGGGCTCGATCATACAGCCATACTGGGGGATACTTATGAGAAAATCGCTTTTGAAAAAGCGGGAATCATAAAACCTGGAATCAGTGTTATTACCGCTGTCAAACAGGAAGAAGCACTCGCTGTTATCCAAGATAAAGCTTCAGGCTTAAAGTCCCCGGTTTATCAGCTGGGGAAGGAATTTGCTATTTCGGATCATAAACCCCTGGTTCAGGGTGAGTTTTTCTCCCTTGAGACAGTCTTTCAGGAGTTCCATGATCTTGAGACAGGGATGAGCGGGAAACACCAGACTGAAAATGCATCCCTGGCTGTAATGGCAGCAGAGTTATTAAATAAGTATTATTCTTTCATTATTGAGGAAAAACACATTAGAGCCGGATTGAAAACTGCCTTCTGGCCCGGCAGATTTGAAATTGTGTCTCATGACCCGCTGGTGGTAATAGATGGGGCACATAATGAAGAAGGGATATCTGCTTTAACTGCTGAGCTGGAGAAGCGTTTTGGAGATCGAAACAAAAAGATTATATTTGCTGCTCTGGCTGATAAAAAGCTTGATAAAATGATCAATAAGCTTGACTCTGCTGCAGACTCCATCACCTTTACAGAATTTCACTTTCCGAGAGCAGCATCAGCTGAAGATTTATATAATCTCAGTGAAAACAGCAGGAAACAATTTCATACAGATTGGAAAGAGCTATTGAAGACTGAAGTGTGCGAAGCAGGAAAAAACAGCGTCCTTGTCATAACCGGATCCCTTTACTTCCTATCAGAAGTGAAGCCAGCTCTTTTGAAACTTTTGGAAAACAAACAATGAAAATATGACAAAAGTTAGAAAATTTGATAAAATATTTTTATTATCAGACTATTTTCCTGAATAAATTGGAGGAGGGGAAAAAGATAGTTAGTTCACGAGCCAAAAAAATAATATGGTTATTATGGATACTGTTATTTCCCGCAGGTTCCATGCTAACCTATCATTTTTACCCTCCCGATCTTTCAGGACAGGGAATCAGCTTATTTGCCTTTTTTATTTTAATGTTTCTCGTTTCTTCCATGCCGATGGTTGTCAATAATACACCAATCTTTTTGATTCAATGGGTTTCCATGGCAGTCTTCTTAACCTTTGGTCTTCTTGCCGAAATGATTATGGTTCAGGTGGGTGTCCTGGTACTTCTTATAAGACTTAAAGTACAAAAAGACCAGCTGTTTCGTCTGCCGCTTAACTCACTTTTATTCTTTACGGTCTCTTTATTGAGCGGGCTGGCTTATTTTGCAATGGGAGGCAAGACAGGCATAGATTTGATTGCTGAACCCCAGTATTTCTGGGTTGCGGCCGCCTATCCGGTCATTCATTTTACACTAAATCAGATATTAATCAGTGTAATTCAGGCTGCATTGTATGGCAGGAGAATATCCTTTCTGGAAAAAGACCTGATTTGGGAAACAGTCACTTCACTCATAACATTCCCGATTGGCCTTATCCTTTACATTCTTTATGCTGAAGTGGGGATTATTGCACTCCTGATTGTAGGTGTGCCATTTGTAAGTCTTTCAATCATACTTCATCTTTATTACTCAAGTGAGAAGGTGATTGATTACCTTCAAAAAGCCTCAGAAATAAGTCATAAAATGGCCGAGCACCTTGATGTTAATGAGGTTATGGAGCTTTTCATTTTGAAATTGAGCGAAATGGTTCCTGTTGATTATGCCTGCATCCTTGATATCAAAGACAATGATGAACTTCACTCCATTTACCGGAAAGAGCATGAACTAATAAAGCCGAATGATCTTATGCCAACAAATAAAAATGAGGGAATCAGCGGATTGGTTTTGGAAACCAGAAAATCCGTCCTTTTTCACTCGAAAAATAAATGGAAAAGCATTGCTAAGGAATTTTTGCCTGAAGATGCTGAGAGCATCATTTGTGTTCCAATCATCCGAAATAATGAAATATTGGGGATTCTGCTGCTTTCATCCACGAAAAAAAGGGCATATGAAAAGTCGCAGCTCATGATTGTCGATATATTATGTTCGCATTTTGCAATAGCCATTGAGAATGCCAGGCACTATGAAGAAACAAAAGCCAAAAGCGAGCGCTGTGCGCTAACGAAACTATATAATTACCGCTATATCGAAGCGAAGCTAAATGAAGAGTTTAGCAGATTGCAAAATGGTTCAAGGGATCTCCTCTCGCTTATCATACTCGATATCGATCATTTTAAAAAAGTGAACGATACGTATGGACATCAGAGCGGAAATGAAATCCTCTGCGAACTGGCTGATCGGCTGACAAATCTGATTGATACGGCTGGAATTACTGCCCGATATGGCGGCGAGGAATTTATTGTCTTAATGCCTGATACCAGCAAGGAAGATGCAATAGGCTGGGCCGAGCTTATCAGACAGACTATTGCCAATCGTCCATTCCTGCTCAAACAGACCATCGATGGAAGAAGCAGCAGTACAAAAGTTTATATTACCGCTTCGATTGGGGTAGCTGCTGCACCGGAAGATGCCGATGATTCACTGGCCCTCATACGCCATGCTGACAGAGCGTTATATGTTGGAGCTAAGCAGGCTGGGAGGAATAGGGTTGCGGAATATGTAAAGTAAAATCCTTTTGCCTGTCAAAAGGATTTTTTTATGAAAAAACAAATCTTTGGACCTATTAAATATATGGTTTTTATAGGTGAATTGGTATAATGGGAGTAATGCATAATACTGGTAAAGGAGGGATTTAACTATATGGCAAAGAAAATACTGCTTAGTTTATTAACCGCTCTTATTATATGCTCCCTATCTGTTCAACCTTCAATGGCATCTGGATTAAATGATGCCAAGTTAAACTTCACCGTTCAGCCTTCCCAGAATATAATCGTTAAACCAGCCGGCAAGCCGGCAGCAGCCAATCTGGATTTCAGAGTAAAGCAGAGCGGAACTGCATCTGATAGTAATAGAGAACCAATGGATATTGTCTTTATTATGGATATTTCCGGTTCAATGAATGATGCAGGTAAACTTGACAGCGCTAAAGCCGCAATGAAAAATGCTCTCGACCACTTTTTAGAGACTGCAAATTCCAAAGACCGATACTATTTAATCCCCTTCAATAAAAAAATCAGCGAGCAAGAGGGATTCTTTTACCCAACGGGAAATGCACTAAATGATCTTGGCATGATAAAAGAAAAAGTCAGGACTCTATCAGCAATCAATGGAACAAATTATAAGGATCCGATAAAAAAAGCGGAAGAGCTATTAAAAGGCGGGAATACGAATAATAATATTATCTTCCTGACTGATGGTGTACCTACATATTCGGAGAATAAACAAATAAGAACTTTTAATAAAAAATCCTGTTTTTTAATATTTTGCGAGACAAATAAAGTAACAGAAGAAGTAACGTATATCGAAGAACTTCTAACGAAAGGCTACACAAAAAATGGGACTTTTTATCCTTATATCCCTTATCAATACTTGGCCGATGAATATTTTCTAGATAATAATAATAGGAGTTATTATCTGAAAAATAATAATGAAAACTATGCATCGACTCAAACTTCTATTAGAAAAGCTATTATTGATGAAGTAAGAAAACTTACTGTTAGTAATATAAAACTATATTCGATCGGATTTGGCAGTGATAATGATATCGATATGAACTTTCTAAACGAGATGTCCAACTATACTGGAGAAACAGCCATTCAGGCGGGCACAGGAAATATTGGGGATATACTCGAACGAATTTCAAGCAGTGTCCTGAAACCTTCAATTACTGCAGAGATACAAATTGACTTAAATCGCTTTAATGGAAAGGTTTCTCTGGCAGAAGGCTCGAATGCCATCCAAACTGAAAATAACATTATAACCAAACAGGTCAATTTCAAATATGATATTGGGAAAGAAACAATAAGCGAACTGGATTTCAGTATTCCACTAAATTTTGCGGAAGAGGGAAAGTATCTTTTTAAAGATAATATTAAGTTAAAATACAAGGATTTGAATAATAAAGAACAAGTATTGGTCCATCCTGAACTGCAGATTGAAGTGAAAGATGATGCCCCTGCATCATTTAAAGGAACCATGCTGCTGGAAAAAGTGCAAAATGATTTACGTGAATTAGTCAAGGAAATGAATTCAAATACTCAATCTAATCATTTCAATATAAAGTATAATTTGGAGCCAACAGGCATTCCTGATAGCAGAGTGGAAGGAAGCCTCAGCGATGTAGTGATTAAACAGCCGCTTCCTGATGGGATTCTCATTGCGGATCCTTCTGTGAAAGAAGTGATGATTAATGGACAAAGATATGCAGTCCTTATTCTGGCAAATCAGCAAACCAGCTATAAAAATGGTGCTTTCACACCGGATCATCTTTCTGCAAAACTAGCATTAAAAGCAGATAGAGCTTTCTATGGATTAACAATGCCGCGTGCACAAGTGTTTTACACTGACAGCAGATTCCCGAACAAGCCTCAATCAACCAGCATCGCTGCTTCCAGCCAAGTAATTGATGCAAAGGTGAGATTATATAGTTTTAATAACATTGCTTATGATGGAGATGCATCAGGCATCATTTCAAAAATTGATTTAAATAATCACGGCAGAAAACTGACGCAGACGGAGTTTCCGAATAATTATGATCTGAAGAATAAACCTGTAAAGAATTTGTATTTTCTTACAGAAACTCAAGCATCAGGCATTAAAATTGAGTACAGCGATGATAGTGTGGCAATGCTTTATTTTGAACCGGATTTTGAGATGAAAGGTCAGGTTTCCGGGAAGGTCCTGTCCCATAGGGATGTTGTTTACGAACCGATTGCCTTCAACTTAAGTAAACTGGTTGCAGGTAAAGATGTAAGTTATTACTACAAAGTTGAGAAAGACGGGGAAAAAGAAGAATGGAAGCCTTTTGCCGCTAAGGACAGTGTGCTTTTAAATGCTCCAGGAACTTATATAATTAAGGTTAAAGCAACTGGAGGATTCGCGTTTGGAAATGAAATCTCAAAGACAATTACAGTTAATAGAAGAATTGAAAGGATATCAGTAGCTCCAGATCCAATTGAATTGGATGTCGAAAAGTCAATATCATTTAAAGTGGAAATTTCGCCAGCTGATGCATCCAATAAAGAACTCGAGGTGCTCATTGAAGATACATCTATAGCTGCATTAACCGATGGTTATTCAATTTTTGGAAAATCTGCGGGTGAAACGTATTTAATTGTAAGAACCAAGGACGGCTCGAACATTGAAAAGAAAATAAAAGTGATCGTAACCGATCCTTACATTGCTTTAGATGAAATAAAGTTTAATAAAGCTGTATATAAAATTGCCAGGGGAGACAGTATCGCATTAAAAAGACTGCTGATTTTTAATCCTTTTAATGCCACAGATCAGGAAATTGCTGAAGTACTCTCAGAGATGCCTGATAAAGTCCGTGCTGTTCAGAGGGGGGCTGAATGGTACATTGAGGGTGTGGAAATAGGTTACTCCAAGGTAACTGCAGCTGCTGAAACGCAAAAAGACGGAAAGCAGCCGAAAGCATCAGCTCTTTTTGAAGTAGTGAATGAGGATGAACAAACTGATGATGGTCCCTCTGGGGAGGGTAAATGGTAAAAGAAAAAGGTGCTTATGTCAGCACCTTTTTCTCATTCTATTAATAGTTCATCAGAAAATATTTGAAGATGTTTTACAATTGGAAGGGTATCTATTCGCTGCAGAAGTACATTTTGATCGTAGTTCACAATAAAACGGGAATACTTATCCAGTTGAGATGATCTTGAGGGCAGCTCTTCGATGGACTTTACTTCACCGCGAATAGCGTTAATTATCAGCTTTTCTTTGGCAAAAATGCCTCCATTGATATAAAACAGCGAACCTACCCCATATAATTCTGCATCTTTTTCTGTATAGAAAAATCCTTTTAAAGGTTTTATCCTTTCATCTTCAGGGACATATGGCATTCCAGCTTCATCATCAGGATCGAAATTGCCGAATTCATTTATGCGTGTGAGCAGTAAATCATCTTTAGCCATCAGAACAAGCTGTTTTGTGTTGTTTTCCGATCCTAAAACATTTACATTCGATATTATTGCACGCTTGCCTGCGTATACAACAGAATCAAAGATTACCTGATCATTTTCTGAAGGTTCTCCAGTTTCATCACCATTTATTGTAAAGGATTCGTTGGAGATTATGGTTCCTGTCATTTCAATCGAAGTATTAAGAGCATTAATAGCTGTGTTTTTGCCTGACAATATATCACCGTTGACCTTAATGCCTTTACTGAAAAGTTCGTCACTATTCTGAGCATAGGATTCTATAATAATATCCTTTGCCGAAATAATATTTTCATTCACCTCAAGCTTGCCATTAAAATTGACTAGGTGAGTTCTCCCGGTTACAAATATATCCTCGTTTATCGTTAAATCTGTAAAATTCACGAGATAAAGGTCACCATAAACAATCAGCTTTTCATTCAATTCAAGAGAAGTATCCTCTGCCATAATCACCACATCCCCCTGAATAAGGCCGTTTAGCAGGGAAGCATCTTTGGGTGTGTTTATAAGGTAACTTTTAAAATCTGATTCATTATTAGTGCCTATTTCCTGCAAGATCTCGGGAAGCCCGGATTGCTTTTTTACTTGTTCCTTAATCAGAGTATTTATAGCGAAAGAAGAAAGAATTCCGGATTTTATCTCTTCTGAAAACGTATGGCCATTTCCGGTTCTGAAGGCAGGAATCCCCTTTGATGATAGTAATTCATTGGCTTCTTCATTCATCGTTTTTTCAAAATCGATATTAATAAACTGGCTGTCATGCTTAAGCTCAGGTACATGGTCTTTATAAAAATTCTTTTTTTCGAGCAGCGGAAGAAGGTTCGCTGTTGAACTATATAAATCCCCATTAATTGAGGACATATTCGTATCCTGTTTCTGATTCCTTCCATCACGCAATTCGTATTCAGCATCATCATTTAATGTTAATCGGTTAGCATACACATTTCCGGAGAAGTTTGCTGAACCATTTAAAAATAGACCGGAGCCATTATCATCAGAAAAAGAGCCGGCAGCATATTTCAAAAAACTAGGAAGGGGAGACAGGATGAGCCTCTTCCTGAGAGTCCGTGTAATCTTACCTTCTGTTTCAACAGGATTTTTAGTAACTATAATGATGTCTAATACTCTTGTAAAATCATTTTCCAGTTCAATATTAAATGTATCATAATCAGATATGTCATCCATGCAAGGTGTGGAGGAATCGATAAAGCTTGCACTGCTTCCTGACAGGTCAATAATATTCAAACAGCTTATATTTTCCTTTGTACTATAACGCAGAATTAAGTCATCTTTCAGCTTATTCTTCAGGTCTATATCAAAGTCACTCCGCACATAAAGTTTTCCTTCAATGTCCTTTCTCCGGTAATCTTCAAGTGGAAGGTTCGGCAGAATTCCTGCCAATTCGGAGGTCAATTGGTCGATTACCTTTACAGAATCATATGTTATGGTGATATCACTCTCCCTCGTTTCCGTTCTTTTGGCCCCTCCCAGAGAAGCTGCCAGAATACTCATTCCCAAAACGGTAAATATAAGGGACATTAACAAAACAGTAATAAGGGTATTGCCCCGCTCATTTTTCAGCAAATGATCACCTCTTAAAATCCAAACTTACTATTAAGCTCTAATTTTTCTTCAAGCCTTTCATGATCGAGCTTTAGCATTAAATCAATCATTCCCTGCGTACATTCTTCCTCATTTTTATCAGTAGACTCAGAACATGAAATTCCTAATGCGGATTCGCTGAAATCAGCTGCAGAAGTAATCTCTGCGCTATCAATTGAGATTGCTTTCCGGCTGCTGTCATTTTCAGAATCAGTTATTTCAATCCTGATCACCTGCTCCTCTTTATTTTCAGTGTTTTGATTTATGGTATAAAAAGTCTGCTGTTCTTTCTCTTGTTTAGTTAAAGATGTACTTGATGAATTTACCAGCTCAATGCAATTTTTTTCGCCGCATTCTCTGACATAGTCAAAAGGAAAAGAATAAAATGTGTTCATGATCATTGTTGCTGTATAATCGGCATCATCCCTAAGCTGCCCTTCAATGCCAATCTTATTGTAGAGCTTGTACCCAGAAGTGAATACTCCATAAATAATCGGAAGGATAATGCTGCTGATAACCAAAACGGCAAGCAATTCATAAAGAGTGGCACCGCGCTCATCGAAGATCTTCACTTTTTATTTCTCCTTCTATTTCTGTAGATTCTTCTTTTCCGTTGATCTCCCAGGTCACTGTCGCTTCCAGAGGCACAAAAAAGGAAGAATGTTCCCCTTTGGCGGGATTAGTATTCTCAACTTCGTTTTTTGGTAAATTAATAGTTATATTGTACTCAATATTATTTACTATAATTGGACTGCAGTTTGGTTCAGGAGTTTCACCATTCCAAAATATTTTATAAGAACGATCACAAATTAGAAGATTAAGGTAATGATCTTTGTCATTTCTAAACTCTTCCCTTACTTCTATAAAACTTTCTTTCTCAATATGCATTAGTGCATTTCTTGCAACATTGACAGCTGCCGTTTTCTTTTCATTCATATTGGTATAAGTGTAAGCCTGAGAAAAAAACTTCATGGTACCCATTAAAACTATCCCTAATATTGTTAGTGAAACAAGTACTTCCACAAGAGTTAAGCCTTTTGAACTAGTAAGTAATTTTTTAAATTTCATAGCCCACTCCTTCTTTCAAAATACCTATTTGTATTATACAATATTTAATAGCAAGATTTGTATTTATAGGTCGAATTATGCATTTTTTGATAGGTTTAGCTGTTAAGTCTTAAAAAGAAAGGAGAGATGGAATGGTCACCCTTGCATTTGCTTTGGCATCTTTAGTTTTCATTATTCCTGCTGTTTATTTCATTCCTTCGGGCTTAACTAAAAAAGGAAAAATGTATGTCATTGTGGTTTCCATTTTGCTGGGCATGTTTGGGCTGACAGCAAAAGAATTGTTTTCTGAATGGCAGGCAGCACTTATTCTTTTGCTGCTTTTATTGACAGGTACCTATCTGGCCCATAATAAAATCACAGGATTATTTCATACAGATGAAGAAACAGGTGCTTTTTCCGCAGTCATTATGGAAACAGGAAATGTAAATGAGAATTTGAATGAAAAACATGCATCTGAGGAGTCTGATAAACCTGCTTTGCGTACCCTTGTTCAGCAGGAATCAGAAGAAGGTACTGCAGAATTAAACTTAATAGATTTTAGCAGCGAAGAGAATACAAATAGTCAATTTGACTTAGTTATAGAAAGTATTATTGCAGATCCTTCAGAAGAAGAAAGTCATCAATATGATCTAAATCTGGATGGAATTGAAATTATGCTGTTTGAAGGAGCAAATGAGGATAATGCTCCGCAAATAGATGAAAAAGATACAGAGGAGAACACGTTGGATCCAGCCATGCCGGAGATCGATTATCTGGCAGAACTGGAAGATATGATAAATGAAGAAATAGGAAGTTCCGTTTATTCTGATGTGGTAATTAATGGAACAGAAGATCTGGCTGTTCAAGATGAGATAAAGGTTTCCGATAATGTACTTGAAGAATACTTTGAAAGTCTTAATCCGATGGACGATTCAGATGATTCCAGATCTGTAAATCCGGCTGGAGAGCATGAATTCGATTCGGAGGATCCTGTTGAATATGACTCTTCCTTATATACTGATGAAGCGGCGTCTGCTGCTGAAACTGAAATCGGAGTAGACGGTGAAGATGAGCAGGATACGGCACTGGAAGAGAAAATGCAGGCTGCCGAACATGAAAACAGAGCAGGATTCCAGAGTCAGATGTTCCAGCTGATTGCACCACAGCTTGAGCTGGCACGGAATAACCTGGATAAAGATAGTTACGAAATGTTAGTGATTGGCTGCCTTAACCCTAATATGCAGCCCTCTGATTATTACACATTTGCGAGATTACTATTTGATCACTATATCATTCATAAAGAGTTTGATAAATTACTGGAATTTGCCGAAGGTCTTGAAGCCAGATTTTCTGCTTATCCTGTCCTTGTTGAGGAAATCAGGTTTATCCAGAAATCCTTTGCTGCTGCAGCCAAGAGAAAAAACTATAGATAAGGTGATGTTAAGATGAAAAAAAGTACGGAAATTACAGGTCTTCCTATTATCTCTATTCAGGAAGGCCAGGAAATTGGGACAGTGAAAACATTAGTCATAAATCCTGAAAAAGGTTCAATCGATTTCTTAACAATCGAGCACGAAGATTGGCAAGTCAGTGTAAAGGCCATTCCATTCAAAAAAATTATTGGTATTGGAGAATACGCGGTAACAGTGGAAAGTGACCGTGCGGTAATTGATTTAAATGAAATCCCAATTGCAAATCAGCTGGTAAACAAAAAGATTCGCATTACCCAGACTAAGGTAATGACACGAAAAGGCCAATTATTGGGGGAAACAGCGGAGTTTTACACAGATGAAGATACAGGAAACATTTTAGGTGTTGAAATTCAGCTTTCAGATGCTTCTGCAGTATTAGCTGCTGAAGAAATCTTAACATACGGTAAAGATATTCTTATTGTAAAAGAAGACGCATCTGAAAGATTTCTAAACAGTGTATCATTGCTTGACCCTGTAATGAGCAATGAAGCTCTTCCAGGTGATGGAGAAAACATGGATCAGCTTCAATCATTGAAAAACAAACAAATGGAATTATTAGTCGGCAAAGAATTAGAAGCGGATATCTATGACTTAAATGGAAACATATTGTTCCCTTCCGGCCGGATTTTATCCGAACAGGATGTACAGATTGCTCAAGAAGAAGGCCCAAATGTGGTTGTAAACCTGTCAATGAATGTGAACGCATAATTGAAGGAGGAAGCTCAATGTGAGGAATCCTCAGATTATAAAGCTGTTTTTGATTACGGCACTCTGTACCTCGTTTATATTTAGCTTTTCATATTTTGGAACTGCAGCATACGGAAAGATTTTTTCTGATCAAAGCGAATTTGCTTCCGGAACTTTTATCGGAAACGAAGATGTAACAGGTATGGACAAGCCCCGGGCATTATCCTATATATCTGAAAAGCAGGCCCAATGGGTTAATGAAATGGTTCTGTCAATGCAATTTCAGGAAGTAACAAAAGAGGTCAAGGACATCCCGTCTTTTTATCAATTTGATGTAGAACAAAGTATTTCTCTGGCAGTGTCAGGCAAAAAAAATCATCTTATCGCAAAAATAGATGAAGAAAAACTCAATGCTACTCTGGAAGAAATACTGCCGGAGCTTTATGCAGAAGGCATCGATCAGGATACTCTCATAGCAGACCTTCTTATGTATGCAAACCTGCTTGAAAGCGGGAATCATACGATAAAACTGCAAAACTATTTACCCGGAGACCTTATTGAGGATGAGGTGATTGCTGAATCATCAACTAAAATCTCCGGAAAAGAAAGTGTTATCAATATGTGGACTGGCAATGAGGCCAGCATCGAAGTTGGTCCGCATTCGCAGATTTCTTTTCTTGATCTGGCTGAAGAAAGAGGAAGTCAGCAGTTCGAGGCAGACGAAATGAGCATCATCTCATCTGCTCTATACAAAGCCCTGCTGAACACCAACTTTATGATTACAGAAAGGCATATAGGAAGGCTGCTTCCGGGATATATTGAACCGGGTTTTGAGGCCAGAGTCGACTCTGAGAAACAAATGGATTTCATTTTTACTAATCCAAATGATCATAAATATGTGATTAATTTTCAGCAGCTTGATAAGCTTTTGTATGTTTCTGTTAAGGGGCCTAAGACGATTTACACGTATCAGCCTTCTCTTAAAGATAAGCAGACCTTTAAGCCAAAAACAATAATTCAAATAGATGCCAAGCTGCCATTTGGACAAAAACGAATCGGAGCTGAAGGCAAAGAGGGCATCCTGGTACATGTATTCCGCGATCAGGTGGATGAAGCCGGAAAAATAATAAGCTCCGAGAAAATAGCGGAAGACTTCTATCCGCCAGTACATGAGGTTCTTATATACAGTCTGGCTATTAAAAAAGATAAGGCGAACACTGATAAGGCGGAAATTGAGCCTGAAAACAGTGGAAGCATTGACGATAAGAAATCAGAATCAGATGATGAAAAACCGTCAGCTGAACAGAAACCTGACAATAAGCAAAATGAAACAGACAGCAACAAAGGAACCAGCAAGAATGCAAATAAAAATGATGAAGATCTTTGGGGACTAGATAATGAAGCCGTCAAATAAAAAGGTAAGGCAGTGGTGGGTATGAAGCAGATGCGCAAGAGACTGGGAGATTTGCTGGTTGACGCCGGCCTTATCACCGGGGAACAGCTTCAAACATCTCTAAGAGAAAAGGATTCCAATCAAAAGCTCGGTGATGTATTGCTTCAAAAAGGATTTATTACAGAACAGCAGCTGATTGAGGTTCTTGAATTTCAGCTTGGAATTCCCCATGTCAGCTTGTATCGCTATCCCTTTGATACAAAGCTTTTCAGCATTGTGCCAAAAGATGTGGCGAAGCGGAATCTTCTCATTCCATTAAAGAAAGACGGAGAGAAGCTATTTGTAGCTATGGCAGATCCTATGGACTTTTACACAATTGATGATTTGCGGTTATCAACAGGCTTTCAAATTGAAGCAGCCATTGCCACAAAAGATGACATTCTCCGGGCAATTAATAAATATTACGATATGAATGAAGGGTTCGAGGAACTGCTGGGAACAGCGGGGAATCTGGATGCAGCAGAAGATAAGCAGATGGCGGATGAAGATTCGCCTGTCGTCCGGCTTGTCAATCAGATTATTGCCAGTGCAGCTGCTTTAAAGGCAAGTGATATCCATCTTGATCCCCAGGAAACAAAGGTGCTGATCAGATACCGGATTGATGGCGTTTTAAGAACGGAGCGTGTTCTTCCTAAGCATATGCAAAGTGTGCTTTCAGCCCGCATTAAAATCATGTCCAATCTGGATATTACTGAGCACAGAATTCCTCAGGATGGAAGAATAAAGATTAATATTGATTTTCATCCGGTAGACTTGAGGGTTTCCACATTGCCCACGGTGTACGGAGAAAAAATTGTGCTGCGTTTGCTGGATTTAAGCAGTGCTTTGAACGACATCCATAAACTTGGCTTCAATAAATTAAATCTTCAGAGATTCATAGAAATGATTGAAAAGCCTACAGGCATTGTTTTAATAACCGGTCCTACCGGTTCCGGGAAATCTTCTACTTTATATGCGGCTTTAAATCGCCTGAACAGTGAAGAAGTAAATATTATAACGGTTGAAGATCCGGTTGAGTATCAGCTTGAAGGAATTAATCAGATTCAGGTAAATTCCAATGTCGGGATGACGTTTGCAAAAGGTTTACGGGCCATTCTGCGCCAGGATCCCAATATCATTATGGTAGGGGAAATCCGGGATAGGGAAACGGCGGAAGTTTCCATTAGAGCATCACTGACTGGACATCTTGTGCTCAGTACCCTTCACACAAATGATTCATTAGGCTCCATCACCCGTCTTCTGGATATGGGTGTTGAACCATTCCTTGTTGCATCGTCTTTGAGCGGAATTGTGGCACAGCGGCTCGTAAGGAAAGTCTGCCGTGATTGTTCAGAGGAACAGCAGCCGGCTAAGCGGGAAATCGAGATCTTTGCAAAAAGAGGCATAAAACTTGAGAAGGTTGTGCGGGGGAAAGGCTGTTCCTCCTGCAACATGACTGGATATAAAGGAAGAATTGCCATTCATGAAGTGCTGGTTATTAATGATGAGATGCGAAAAATCATTATGAATGGTGAATCATTTTCAAAGCTTCGGGATTACGCAATTAGAAATAAAACAGTTTTTCTTATTGATGATGGACTGCTAAAAGTAAAACAGGGCATTACAACTACTGAAGAAGTATTACGGGTAGCTATACCTGATTAGGAGAACGGTATGAAGACAAAAATAGACTATCTGTTGAGGGCTGCATATGAGCTGAAGGCGTCGGATCTGCATTTGACTGTTGGGGTACCTCCTGTCATACGGATTAATGGTGATTTAAAAAGATATGGGAAAGAAAGTTTGCGTCCGGAAGATACCGAGGGTATGGCTAAAGCCATCATTCCTGCGAACATATGGAAAAAGTTTGAGGAGAATGGCGAGCTGGATTTCTCTTATGGAATACCCGGGCTGTCCCGTTTCAGAGTCAACGCTTATTTTCAGCGGTCATGCATCTCACTGGCCATCCGTGTTGTTCCTACACGAATTCCTGCTTTAGAAGAACTGGGGCTTCCTCCTGTCTTAAAGAAAGTGGCGGAAAAGCCTCAGGGGCTGGTCCTGGTGACAGGGCCGACGGGAAGCGGAAAATCAACGACATTGGCTTCAATGATTCATTACATGAATGAGACAATGAGGAAGCATATTATTACGCTTGAAGACCCGATTGAATATCTTCATAAGCATGGAAATTGCATTATTGACCAGCGGGAAGTGGGATTTGATACAAAGCATTTCGCAAATGGTTTAAGAGCGGCTTTGCGTCAGGACCCGGATGTGATACTTGTAGGGGAAATGCGTGACCTGGAAACCATCCAAACAGCCATAACAGCGGCCGAAACGGGCCATTTAGTGCTTGGTACACTGCATACCTCAAGTGCTCCAGCTACGATTAACCGAATTATCGATGTATTTCCGTCCTCCCAGCAGGCGCAAATCAGAATACAGCTTGCCTCTGTATTAGTGTCGATTATATCGCAGCGCCTTTTTCTCACAGCAGACAGGAAGGGCCGTCATGCAGCTACAGAAGTGCTTATGAATAATTCTGCTGTGTCAAACCTGATCAGAAATGAAAAGATCTACCAGATCGTTAATGTGATGCAAACGTCACGCGCCCAGGGAATGCATACACTCGAGACAAGTATTACTTCTCTATTGGAGAGCGGAAAAATCGCCAAAGAATCAGCATTGCCTTACATACAGGAAAAGGTGACTGATCATGCCCCGCTATAAATACAGCGGGCGTGACCGCAAAGGGAAGAAGTCTGGAATCGTGACAGCTGTTTCTAAAAGGGAAGCCATGCTTCAGCTGAAGGAAAGCGGTATAAGGATTCAGGATGTTCAGGAAGTGCCGGAGACGTTTTTAACAAAAGAAATAACAATTGGCAATCCGGTCAAGCTCCAGGACTTTGTCATCTATCTGCGCCAGTTTGCCACTTTGCTGAAAGCGGGGGTCACAGTTGTAGAATCAACCGCTATACTTGCGAAGCAAACTGAAAGCAAAGCACTCAAGAGGGCATTAATAGCTGTCGAACAGGATTTACGTGATGGGCTTCCGCTTTCAGATGCTGCATCAAGGCATAAAAAAATCTTCAGCGGAATGTTCGTCAATATGATCAAAGCAGGAGAAGCAGGCGGAAACATGGACGAAACGCTCGAAAGGCTTGCGGTCCATTTTGAAAAACAGCATTACACAAAGCAGAAAATCATATCAGCACTTGCCTACCCGATAACTGTCGGCATAATAGCTATTGCAGTAGTTATCTTTCTGCTTGTTTCTGTTGTGCCTACTTTTGTGGAAATGTTTAAGGACTTCGGAGGAGAGCTCCCTGCCATTACACAATTTGTTCTCAGTTCCAGTGAGTTTATGCAGCAATACTGGTGGTTTGTCATCATCTTATTCTTGGCATTCTTTATGAGCATTGTGTTTATTCGCAACAATAAAGCCAGTAAATATTATCTTGATTATTTCCTGCTGAGAATGCCGATCTTCGGGAAGATCCTTCAGAAAGCAGCCATAGCAAGAATGACAAGAACCTTAAGCTCATTATTTTCCAGCTCTGTGCCGATTCTGCAGGCTCTCAGCATTGTTGAAAGCATTGTAGAGAATGAGGTAATGGCAAAGGTGATTGCAAAATCCAGAGATTCACTGGAGCAGGGGAAGTCTCTGACGGAACCGATGAAAAAACACTGGGTATTCCCGCCGCTTGTATCGCAAATGATTGCGATCGGGGAAGAATCAGGATCGCTGGATGCGATGCTTGGGAAGGTAGCTGACTTTTACGAAAAAGAAGTAGAAAGTGCTACCGACAGATTAAAATCACTCATTGAACCGCTCATGATTGTCTTCCTGGCCAGCGTCGTCGGGACTATAGTCACATCTATTATGGTGCCAATGTTTGAAATCTTCCAGCATGTTGGATAAAAATTTACAAAATATTAAAAAATTCGACTGTTCACAGTTATAGTATTTAGTATAATAGTACCATAACAGGAAAAATAAACTAATAGTTTGAGAGGGAGAGAAAAAATGCTTAAGAATCTAAGAAAACGACTTAAAGATCAAAAAGGATTAACTTTGATTGAATTGCTTGCGGTTATTGTTATTTTGGGGATTATTGCGGCGATTGCGATTCCTAGTATTGGGGGATTAATTGATAAAACTCGTGATGATGCATTAAAGGCAGATGCAGTTCAAGTATTAAATGCAGCGAAATTATATTCCTCAACGAATAACATTACGGACGAGATAACTTTAAGTAATACCAAGGGAGAGTTAAATCAATATTTAGATAATGCACCAGAAGAATACTCTATAACGATCGATGTTGGTACTGGGAATAAATATGAATATACTAATATTATGGTTAAAAAAGGTGGTAAAACTAAGACTTTTGCAACAGAAAAAGATGCCTTAGATGGAAAAGAAAAAACTACTACAAAGTAAGAATCGATGATTATTATAATATTTTGTATTGGACTTCTCCTAGGCTCCTTCTACAACGTAGCAGGCCTAAGAATCCCGCAAAACCAGTCTATCTCAATACCGCGGTCCCATTGTCCGCACTGTAAGCATACCCTATCACCTTTGGAGCTTGTTCCAGTCTTATCGTATATATTTCTTGGCGGAAAGTGCCGGCGCTGCAAGGCGCCGGTTTCAGCCATATATCCGGGTGTTGAGCTTTCAACAGGAATCTTGTTTGCCGCTGCACCAATGATTATGGGCTGGACTGCTGAATTATTTGTTGCCTGGACGCTGATTTCTCTTGTAATTATTGTGTTTGTATCTGATTTTAAATATATGATTATTCCAGATAAAGTTTTGCTGTTTTTTACTGCTGTCTTAATAGCAGAACGCATTTTTATACCGCTTTCTCCATGGTGGGACAGCATAGCCGGTGCAGGACTCGGTTTTTTCCTTCTCCTGCTGATAGCTGTAATCAGCAAAGGCGGCATGGGCGGCGGGGATATAAAGCTGTATGCTGTCATTGGTATTGCTTTAGGTGTAAAGCTTGTTTTGCTTTCATTTTTCCTGGCTACATTATTCGGAGCCGCCATTGGCGGCCTTGGCATGATAGTAGGAATTGTCCAAAAAGGCAAGCCCATACCCTTTGGGCCATTCATTGGGATTGGGACTTTACTGGCTTATTTTTATGGCAGAGAAATAATTGTGTGGTACTTTCATTCATTCCTATAAAGGGCATGGCATTTTGAAATAAGAGCTGGACTATTCCGGCTCTTATTTTTCCCTAGGCCAATCTAACATAATTAAGGAGTTTTTCATCATGGCAATGCGATTTCTTCCCGGAAAAAAGAAGCATGTAAATTTAATTATCAAAGACCATGTAATTCGATATGCAGAACTGAAAAGTCAGCGTGATTTGGATCTGGCAAGATGGGATGAACGGTTTTTGCCGCCGGGGATTATCAAGGATGGGAAGATCCTGGATTATGATACACTTGCTCTTATCCTTGAAGAATGCGTCAATGAGTGGAAAATAAAAAGCAGGCAGGTATATTTTACTGTACCTGATCCTTTTATTGTATTAAGAAAGCTGACCATACCAGGGGATGTCCAGGAGGATGAGATTAAAGGCTATTTATATATGGAACTCGGCACCAGCATACATCTGCCTTTTGAAGAGCCTGTTTTTGATTATCATGTTCTCAGTTCAAATCAGAAGGGTTCATCCGAAATCCTGCTGTTCGCTGCTCCTGAAGAGATTGTCATGGAATATACAGAGCTATTCGAGGGTGTCAAACTCCGTCCCGCAGCTGCAGATATCTCTTCTCTCGCACTGTATCGTCTTTATTGCAGCTATTTTGAAGAACAGCAATCAGAAGCTATTATGCTCATTCAGATTGACCTGAATTCTGCAGTGTGCAGCATTTTTGAATCAGAAATCCCGGTATTTATGAGAAACATTGCGATTGAGACAGACTTAACCAAGTGGGTAACAGCAGCAATGCCTAATGGAGAAAAGAAGCTGGAATACAGCGGTAAAGAAGAAGAAGTGCTGCATCCTCTATTGGATATCTACAATGACATTGAAAAAGTAATGAATTTTTACAGATATTCATTAAATCAGGGACAGCGCCAAATTAGCAGAATCATCGTAACCGGCGACCACCCATGGCTTGAGAATATTTATAGGGATATAAAAAACAGAATGGAAGTGCCAGTTGCTTCTTTCCAGGACTGCCTGAACAGCGGACAGTATGAGCTGCTGAAGCAATCAGCTTTCCATGTGAATATCGGACTTGGCTTAAAAGAGGGATAGCGCATGCAGGTTGACATTAATCTTCTTCCTCAAAGGGAAAAAAGAACCAAAAACATCTATATTATTTTAGGTACTATTGCTGTCTTGCTTATTGCTGCATTCTTGTTTGTATATCTAACAGTTGAAAAGAAGAACACTGAGCTTCTTCAAATTGAGAAAAGAATAACCCAGACAAATGAAATTCTTGAAGCTCAGCAGGCAAAGCTTGCAGAATATCAATCTTCCAATGCGGCAGAAGAGCTGAAAATTGCTATTGAATGGGCAGAAAAGCAGCCATTTGAATTAGTCTATCTTATGGAACAGATCACAAGGCTTCTTCCTGAACGAGGATTCGTGATTGAGTTTGAGCTGGATGAAGAAAATAGAGTCAAACAGATTGTTCAATTTGACGCGAAAAGCGAGGCCGCCTATTATTTGCATAGTCTGACAGAATTGCCGTGGATTGATGAAGCGATTATAAGCGAAGCTAAAACTGCAGACATCTTAAAAGACGAAGCAGCTGAACTTAGAAAACAGGCAAACATACAGCCGAGATATTATGCAGAATTTGAATTAAGAATTAACCCGGCATTGCTTAATGAGGCCGCCGAAATGGATGAAACCCAAAGTACAGAGGAGAAGGATTCCTCCGCGCAGCAAGGGGAAGGAGCTGATTCTCCGTGAACCGGGAAATTTCCAAAAAGCAGCTTGTATTTGTTTTGCTTGCATTGGTTTTTATAGCGGGAATAGCATTTGGAAGTAATTATCTCTTTATCAAACCGGTGAACGAAAAAATGGCCAGGAAGCAGTCTGAACTGCAAATGGCCACTCAGCAATTAACCATTATTGAGAATAATCTTCAGCAGCTGAATGAGCAGACCGTATTGAGTACGGTAGAGCTTCAAAAGCAGGTTCCTGTCAAAAGGCTTCTGGATCAGCTTCTTTTGGATATCGAAAAATCTGAAATTATTTCAGATGTTAATATCATAGAAATGAAGATGAATGGTACTGAAAGTGATGAAGAAATCGACCTTTCTGAAGAAGAAGGGAATCAGCCTCAGGAAGAAAATTCTGAAACGGAGGGTTCGAAAGAAACCTCAGAAACAGATCCATTGATAGAAGAGAAGCTTCCAAATGGTATTAAAAAGGTTTCGATTGTCCTAAACGGGCAGGCAGATACTTATTTTGAAATGGAAAGTTTCATTAAAAATTTATTGGATTTAAAGAGGATTCTTAGGGTGGAAAGTTTGAAATATACGGGCTTTGATGAAATTGTGAGTGTCCTGCAGGAAGACCAGATGGTTGAATTTGAATTGGCGATAGCGGCCTATTACTACCCTGAATTGACAGAGTTGCAGAAGGAGCTCCCGCCTTTGGATACTCCGAGAATATCAAATAAAAGGAATCCATTAAGCAGCTTCTCTGAACTGGAGGCTGAGGAGGATAATCAGACACCTTAACCAAAAAACGAAGAGAGGTCTAGTATATGATAACTGCTGCTAGACTAAACCATAAAGGGTTTACATTGATTGAAGTGCTGGCCGTCATAGTCATATTGGGCATCATTTCTTTAATTGCCGTCATTTCAGTTAATAATGTCGTTCAAAGAGTGAAGGATCAGGCATTTGTGGGAAATGCTCTTGCATTAAAGGAATCAGCGGAGCTTTATATAAGAAATGAAATCATCAGCGGAGGTATGCTGCCGGAAAAAGTAACATATTCAATGCTCGCTGATGCTGACTTCATTGAACCGATCAGAGATCCTGATACAAAAAATCTGCTGCAGCCTTCGGAGAGTACCTATGCTGTTGTCAGCGGAAAATCGATAACAGCTGTTTGCTTTATAGGAGAAAAGCGGAGTTTATGCTACTCAAATGGCAATGAAGGTATTCCCATAAATAAATTGGATCCAGAATTCATTACTGAGAATTAGCCAAAAATCCGAATGAAAAATTTGACGAAATCCTTCCGTAACAAGACGACAAAAGTCTTGTTATTTTTTTTTTTCATTATGTTAGGATGGAAACAATTCAGGAAACGGTACGGAAGGGAGGATGAGATGTGGACAAGCCTAAAAGCGAAAAAACAATCACGATAAAGATTAATGGCAAGGACCGTCCGTTTCAGGAGAAAAAGGAAGAAATGAAGGAAAAATCATGGGATCCGAGACAGCTGGATAGACAGAAAAAGCAGGATCAAACTGAATTTTTCGCTTCCATACAAACAGCGGCCGGCAAAGAGGCGGATGACAGCTTTGACTGGATTCTGCCTGAGGAAACGGAAGATGCGGATATAAAGGAATATAAAATAGCAGCTCCTCCTAAATTACCAGCTAAAAATGGTCTGAGTACACTGGCCAGGAAATTCCGGGGAAGAAATAAGCAAGGATTCTTAACATCCATTTTTCTCGCTGTCTTTTTTGCGGTCCTTCTTGGGACAAGCTTCGGATTCATCATGCTGAAGCTGGTATTCACAGATCAGGCAGCTGAAACTGTGGAGGCGCCTCCAATTAATGAAAAGCCGGCAGAAGCAAGTCTGCAGACTCCTGCAGGATCTGCGGGTTTAGAAACAATTGCAACATATGTAGTTCAAGGGGGCGTTTTTTCAAACAGCGAAGCTGCTCAGCAAATCAAGGATGCCAACTCTCAAAAAGGGGTTTATAGCCAATCCATAACAATGGGAGAGCAGACTTTTCTTTTCTTAGGGGTATCAGGCAGCCTTGATAAGGCGAAGGAAATAGGAGCTGATCTTAAAAGCAAGGGAATTGATGTATTTGCTAAAGAAGTAACCTTTGAAGGCAAAGCAATTGAAGGAGTAAATGCCGAAGAGAAAAAACTGGCTGAAATTGCTCCTGTTTTATTTCAAAGCCTGTCAGAAGGTGCAGCCAGTGCAACTCTCGGCAGCTCCATAACCCCTGAAACGGCTGAAAAAATAGAAAGCCACATCAAGTCAGTGAATGAACTTCAGGCCGATAAAATTCAAAATAAAAGCCTGATTTCGGTTAGAGAAGAACTATTGAATGCTTCAAAGCAACTGGAAACCTACCAGCAGTCAGGTGATGCTGCAGCAGCAGGTAAAATTCAGGAGCACCTGCTTGGGTTTCTTGCGGCTTATCAGTTACTTCTTCAGTCAGGCGGGCAGTAAGGACCCGGCATATTGTGCCATAAGGTTATAAGATTCGAATATTTTCTGGGAAATATCACATATTAAGCGGAGTCTGTTCGGGAAATTTAGACAGACTCTTTCTTTTTGTCATTATTTGATATGAAAATACCGTAAATTTCTTCTTTAAAATTGTTTGTCTGGCAATTTTTTGATACGATAAACCTGTATCTCCCAATATGATACATAAAGGTAAGGTGATTACATGCAAAACCTCATTTTAGCCTCTTCTTCCCCGCGGCGAAAAGAACTTCTTGAAAATCTTCATTTGCAATTTGAAGTCTCCAGCAGTGATGTCGATGAAAGTTTTGATCCAGTGCTGACACCAGGAGAGATCGTGAAGGAGCTTGCCCATAGAAAGGCAAAGGCTGTATTTAATAAGCACCCTGATTCATATGTAATTGGATCAGATACAGTGGTTGTTAAGGACGGCGCTGTTTTAGGAAAGCCAGACAGCAGCAAGGCAGCCTTCATTATGCTGAAAAGTCTGTCTGGAACCACTCATTCTGTTTACACAGGTGTATCTATCATGACGCCTGGAAAAAATGCCATTACATTTTATGAAAAAACTGATGTGGTGTTCTGGGAGTTAACAGATGAAGAAATTAACTCTTATATTGGCACCGGTGAACCGTTTGACAAGGCAGGGGCATATGGGATACAAGGCATTGGCAGCATGCTTGTAAAAAGTATAAGCGGAGATTATTTCTCTGTTGTCGGTCTTCCTGTCTCCAGAACGGTTCGTGAACTGAGGAAAGCGGGATATTCGCTTCCTTAATATACTTCATTCATCTTCAGCTCCCTGAGCCCAGAGTTTAGGGAGGACAATATGCAAACAGATTCTCTTTTAATTAAAGATTTTCCTCAGGATGAGCGCCCTCGTGAGCGCTTTGTCCAAAATGGTCCAGAGAGCTTGTCCAATCACGAACTGATAGCAATATTACTCAGAACAGGCACGAAAGATGAATCAGTTCTGCAATTAGCGAATAGGCTTCTTACCCAATTTGAAGGACTTCGGCTGTTAAAGGATGCATCCCTGGATGAAATAACGGCCATTAAAGGAATAGGATCGGCAAAGGCAATTCAGTTGCTGGCAGCAGTTGAAATTGGCCGGAGAATTTCAAAGCTCACATATGATGACAGGTATATTATCCGTTCGCCTGAGGATGGGGCAAATTATGTCATGCATGAAATGCGATTTTTGTCTCAGGAGCATTTTGTATGCCTTTATTTAAATACAAAAAATCAGGTGCTTCATAAGCAGACCATCTTTATTGGAAGCCTGAACGCTTCAATCGTACATCCCAGAGAGGTCTTTAAGGAGGCATTTCGCAGGTCGGCTGCGTCCATCATCTGCATTCATAATCATCCGAGCGGCGATCCGACTCCAAGCAGGGAAGACATTGAAGTAACCAAAAGACTTGCAGAGTCCGGAAAAATAATCGGCATCGATGTGCTGGACCATCTGATCATCGGTGAAAATAAATTTGTCAGTTTAAAGGAAAAAGGGTATTTATAACACTATGTTTTTGTTTGACGTTAAGATATAATATTGGTTATGATTTTTGAGATGCCTTGCATTTTTGGAGGCGGATTGTACTAGAAAAATAAAAGAAAATTCCATTAAAAAACCTTACTTAGGAAAATGAGCAATTTGTATCAGAAAGGGAGATACCATTTATGTTTGGAATCGGTACTAGAGACCTTGGAATAGATTTAGGAACAGCTAATACACTTGTCTATGTTAAAGGAAAAGGAATTGTTGTCAGAGAGCCGTCAGTAGTTGCACTGCAGACAGATACTAAAAATATTGTAGCCGTCGGTAATGACGCTAAAAATATGATCGGTCGTACTCCCGGCAATATTGTTGCGCTGCGTCCAATGAAGGATGGCGTTATTGCCGATTATGAGACCACCGCTGTCATGATGAAATATTATATTAAACAAGCCAATAAAAATAAGGGCTTTTTCTCAGGGAAGCCGTATGTAATGGTTTGTGTACCATCAGGTATTACAGCCGTTGAAGAGCGCGCGGTTGTCGATGCAACCCGCCAGGCAGGCGCTCGCGATGCTTATACCATCGAAGAGCCGTTCGCCGCAGCAATCGGAGCTAATCTTCCTGTTTGGGAACCTACAGGAAGCATGGTGGTTGATATAGGTGGAGGAACTACGGAAGTAGCCATCATTTCCTTGGGCGGAATTGTTACAAGCCAATCGATCCGCATTGCCGGTGATGAAATGGATGATGCGATTATCAATTATATCCGCAAAAATTACAACCTGATGATCGGTGACCGTACAGCAGAAACAATTAAAGTGGAGGTAGGCTCTGCCGGTGATCCGGATGGCGTCGAAAACATGGAAATTCGCGGACGCGATCTGTTGACAGGTTTGCCAAAAACAATTGAAATTACTGCTGATGAAATCTCGAAAGCATTGAATGATACAGTATATGCGATTGTGGATGCAGTAAAAAACACTCTTGAAAAAACTCCTCCTGAACTGGCAGCAGATATTATGGACCGGGGTATTGTCCTGACTGGCGGTGGAGCGCTTCTTCGAAATCTGGACAAGGTAATCAGTGAAGAAACGAAAATGCCTGTCCTTATTGCAGAAAATCCATTGGACTGTGTTGCAATTGGGACCGGAAAAGCTCTTGATCATATCGATTTATTCAAAACAAAAGCTAAAGAATCCAGATAAAGTGAAACTTCAATCAGTGGGGGAGGTTTTTTATCCACACTGATTGTTAGTTGAACCAATCGGGCCTTTATGGGCAGTTTGACCCAACTTATCCTCCTGTGATTTTCCGATAAATAATTGAAATGAGGGTACTACTGCCCGTTAGACTGCGATAATAGAGTTCTGAATAAGTAAAATAATAAAGCCCATTCACTTCTTTAAAGTGCATGGGCTCAAATTTGGTTTTTTATTGAGCTTCAAATGATATCTCTGCAGATATATGTTATATTTTGTTGAGCAGTGCCTAAATGGCGCAGGATTTCCTGAAAAAATACTATTCGAGGTGTAAAGAATGCCACAGTTCTTTCTGAACAAACGCCTGATTATTTTGCTTGTCAGCATTATTATTCTCGTGGCATTGATTGGATTTTCTTTAAAGGATAGAGAAAATTTGACCTGGCCTGAACAATTTTTAAAAGATACTACCGGGTTTATACAAAATGCTGTTTCCAGCCCCGTGAATTATGTGGCAGGATTCTTTGAAAATGTCGAAGACTTGCAAAATACATACAAAGAAAATAAAGATCTGAAAAAAAGGCTGGATGAACTTGCAAGACTTGAGTCTGAGGTTCAGAGGCTGAAAAAGGATAATACGGAACTTCAAGAGATTTTGGATAAGAAAGATTCTTTAAGTGAATTTGAGCCAAAGCAGGCAACAGTAATAGGAAGAAATCCCGACAGATGGCATGAGTTGCTTATTATCAATAAGGGGAAAAATGCCGGAATTGAACCGGACATGGCGGTCATTACCTCAAAAGGCCTGATTGGCAAAGTAAAAAGCAGCAATACATTTACTTCAACCGTCCAGCTTCTTAGTTCAATGGATCCGACCAATCGCATCTCAGCTAAGATTCAGGCAGGCGAGAAAAACTTTTTCGGTCTGATTGAAGGCTATGATGATGATAAAGGTCTTCTTTTGCTTAAGAAGATTCCTTATGATGCGAAGGTTGAAAAGGATCAAAACGTTATTACATCAGGTCTGGGCGGTGTTTTCCCTGAGAGTCTGCCGATTGGGAAGGTTGTAGATGTTGTTCCGGATGAATTTGGTCTGACTCAAACTGCATATGTTAAGCCAGGAGCAGACTTTTATGATATCGGACATGTAATGGTCGTTAAAAGAGGGGCATCACAGCCTGAACTATTGGAAATGGTTGATGAGAAGGAGGAGGAACTGTGAGAAGATTCCTTCTTCCTCTCATTCTCCTGGCCTTATTTATTGGTGAAAGCATATTTGTTCAAGTAACTCCGCATGATTTATTAGGCAGCGGAAAAATAGCAGTTCCCCGCTTTCTGATGGCTGCATTGCTTTTTTTGACCATTTTTGGCTCGAAAAAGCATGGAATTCTTTACGGCCTATTATTCGGGATGCTTTTTGATATTGTATATGTTGAAATTATCGGCATTTATTTGTTTCTATTTCCGGTCATTGCTTTTATTACAACCAAACTAATGAGAATTCTTCAGACGAATATAGCGATGGCTTCCATAATTGTGCTTTTGGGCATCACCCTCCTTGAGGCCGGTGTTTACCAGATGAACTTACTAATTCACCATACTGATATGGAATTTGCAGTCTTTCTTTCGTCCCGTCTCCTGCCTACTCTGATATTGAATGCCATTTTTATTATTATAGCTGTCTACCCATTTAAAAGACTTTCTGAAAAATTTGCAGATAGCTTAAACGAATAATTGTCTGAAGTGATATAATTTCACAATGAGAGAAAGAAACCGGATTACTCCGGTTTCTTTTAAATGAATAATTTTCAGTAAAAAAGGGATTTAGAAGGTTTCTGTCGAATTCTACCTTTATGTGCAAATAAGGATAAGGAAAATCGACATACTTTTTATAAAATCTCTCGGCGGGCTGTATTTGAAGTAAAAGTCTGCTTAAAAATAGAGTGCATCAGCACGAATGTGTTTCTTATCATTGAGGTGAACATCTTGAAATGAAAAAAAACCAAAACGTTACTATAAAAGGCACGAAAGATGGACTGACTTTGCATCTTGATGATTCCTGCTCTTATGGAGAGCTTAAGAAAGAGCTTGACAGAAAGCTTTCAGAAAACTCCAGATCTGTTGAAGACCGGCTTCTTTCCGTTAGGGTACAAGTCGGCAACCGTTATCTCACAGAAGAGCAGCAGGAAGAATTGAAGGAGTTAATCAGGCAAAAGAAGAACCTGATTGTTGAGTCTATAAGCTCCAATGTCATTACCAAAGAAGAAGCTGAAAAACAGAAGGAAGAAAACGAAATTGTATCTGTGGCGAAGGTGATTCGTTCGGGGCAGGTTCTCGAAACTCCTGGAGATTTGCTTCTTATCGGAGACGTAAATCCAGGAGGCACTGTTATGGCAGGAGGAAACATCTTTGTTATGGGGGCTCTAAAAGGCATAGCCCATGCCGGATGCCATGGAAATAATGAAGCCGTGGTGGTAGCTTCTCTTATGAAGCCGTCCCAGTTAAGAATCAGCAATTGTATTAACCGTGCCCCTGACAATGATCAGGAGGAAGAAAAACGGGAAATGGAATGTGCTTACATTGATGAAAATGATCAAATTACAGTAGATCGATTACAAGTTTTGATGCATCTAAGACCTAATATAACTAGATTGCAAGGGGGAAGCTAGGATGGGAGAAGCGATTGTCATTACGTCCGGAAAAGGCGGAGTCGGAAAAACGACTACTTCCGCAAATGTAGGTACTGCTCTGGCCCTTCAGGGAAAAAGAGTGTGCCTGGTGGATACAGACATTGGCCTTCGAAATCTTGATGTGGTAATGGGGCTTGAAAACCGCATTATTTATGATCTGGTCGATGTAGTGGAAGGCCGGTGCAAAATACATCAGGCTGTGGTTAAAGACAAACGATTTGAAGATCTGCTGTATTTGCTTCCTGCTGCTCAAACAAGTGATAAGACAGCTGTTACACCCGAACAAATGAAAAAGCTGGTCGATGAATTAAAGCAGGATTATGATTATATTGTTATAGACTGCCCTGCCGGAATAGAGCAGGGGTACAAGAATGCGGTTGCCGGTGCAGATAAAGCAATTGTTGTAACCACTCCGGAAGTTTCAGCTGTGCGTGATGCCGACCGGATTATCGGCTTGCTTGAAAAAGAAGAAAATGTAGAGGCTCCTAAACTGGTAATAAATAGAATTAGAAGCCATATGATGAAAAATGGCGACATGCTTGATGTTGATGAAGTAACTGCGCATTTGTCGATTGATTTAATCGGAATTGTGGCAGATGATGATGAAGTAATCAAGGCATCAAATCATGGTGAGCCCATTGCTTTAAACCCTAACAGCAAAGCTTCGGTTTCCTACCGTAATATCGCCCGCAGAATCCTTGGTGAAGCTGTACCCCTTCAGCCTCTTGAAGAAGAGAATAAAGGTGTATTTTCAAAACTGAAAAAGTTTTTTGGAGTAAAGTAATAATATCAATTGAACCAAAGCCGGGGAGCCATCTCCGGTTTATTTTTTTATTCAGGACACCACTTCAAGTCATACTCTATTTGGACAACTCATAAACTTGTACAAATAGAGTTATATAGAAATGGTGGGGATATCATGAATTCAAGAGCGGATGAAATACGCAAGAGAATCGAGCGGAGAAAAAAGGACAAAGAAAGATTCTCGAAAAAGAAAGACTCAACGGTTCTGTGGACAGAAGACGAAGAGCGGTACGGGTTTAATAAGCTGCCCTCATACGAAAGCAAGCTTGAAGAGGGACACCACCCTTTATTTCGCAAAGAACTATTTTTTTTCAAATTGCTTGCTTCTGCCTGTGTTTTTTTATTCGCTGCCATTCTTTTTAAAAACCAGGCAGCGACTTTTGATCCTGCAAGAGATTTTGTAAAGACAGCAATGGAGAAGGATTTTCAATTCGCCGCTGTTTCCGGCTGGTATGAAGAACAATTTGGTAAACCGCTTGCTCTGCTGCCATTTTCAGATGGCAAAAGTGATGAGAAGAACGTTGAAGAAAACAGCGAATATGCATTGCCTGCTTCTGCAAAGATCCTGGAAGAATTTGATGATAATGGACAGAGAATAACAATCGAAACAGGAAAGGAAGCTTCCATTGAAGCAATGAGTGAAGGGCTTGTGCGGTTCGCCGGAAAGAAGGATGGTTTCGGAAATACGGTCATTATTCAGCATGGTGATAAAAGTGAGTCCTGGTATGGCAATTTGGCTGAAATTAATGTGAATTTATATCAATACGTCGAAAAAGGAACAGGTATTGGTACGGCAGGTGACGCCGGTAATGCTGAAAAAGGCTCTTTTTATTTCGCGATTAAAAAAGATGATGATTTTATAGATCCGATCCAGGTGATCCCATTTGAATAAAATAACAGGGTTAATTACACATATTCATATACATCCTTTGTTATGGGCGATTATCGGACTATCTGTTGCGACTGCTCATTTTATGGAATTATGCATGCTGCTGCTGATTATCTTTGTTCATGAAATGGGCCATGCCGCAGCTGCATCCTTCTATTCCTGGAGAATAAAAAAGATTGCCCTCCTGCCATTTGGCGGTGTAGCGGAAATGGATGAACACGGGAACCGGCCGCTGAAAGAGGAGATTATAGTCATTATAGCAGGGCCGCTTCAGCATATATGGATGATGGGGGCGGCGCTGCTATTTTATGAGCTTTCCTGGCTGTCTGCTGATATCTTTCATCTGTTTATTCAATTTAATTTAATGATTTTAATTTTTAACCTGCTCCCTGTCTGGCCATTGGATGGAGGAAAGCTTGTTTTCTTATGGCTTTCTCTTAATCAGGCATTTCCGGAAGCGCACAGAAAAACACTTTTCATTTCGGCTGCGGGTCTAATCAGTTTTATTATACTAACTTTGCTGACCTCTCCGGTTAACTTGAATATTTGGGTAATCCTCGCTTTTTTGGTGTTTTCGCTATATCATGAATGGAAGCAGAGCCGGTTCGTGTTTATCCGTTTTCTTCTCGAAAGGTATTATGGGAAGCACAGCGACTTTCGGACATTGAAGCCAATCGTTGTCCGGGAAGAGGAATTGGTTATTGACGTGCTGGAAAGATTTCAGCGAGGATGCAAGCACCCCATCATTGTTGAAAAGGACGGGAAAGAAAAGGGTGCATTAGATGAAAATGAACTGCTGCATGCATGCTTTGCGGAAAAAGTGCTGACAGCTAAAATAGGGGATTTACTTTATGTTTACTGAAGAGCAAATTTTGATTAACATGAATAAATAATGTTTTAAAGTGAGGAAATCGTTTTGGATAAGTTAGTTGTAAATTATGCATCAAGAGAGCGCCGGTTTGTGCATTTAAAAGATAATAGAGTCGAAAAGCTATTTATTGACCAGCCGAAGCATCGTTCAGCAGTTGGGGATATATACTTGGGCACCGTTGCAAAAGTAATGCCTGGATTGAATGCAGCTTTTGTAGAGATAGGTGAAGATCAAAGCGGATTCCTTCACCGGGACAAACTGGCATCTTATGTTTGTTCTGCCGAGGATTTGCAAGTGAAGGAAAAACGGAGCATTTCTTCTTTTGTCCATCAGGGAGAAAGGATACTTGTTCAAGTTGAAAAGGACGCTGCGGGCACGAAAGGACCAAGATTGTCTGGTTTAATTGAATTTTCAGGAGAGTCACTGATATACATGCCAAACGGCCGTTATGTTGCTGTTTCCAAGAAAATTGAGGATAGTAAAGCAAGAGAAAACTGGCGTCAATTTGGCTATCGTGCTAAAGAAGAGAATGAAGGTCTGATTTTCAGAACATCCTGCGTCAGCAGGAAAGAGTATGAGCTAATGGATGAACTGGAGAAGCTCAGGCTGGAGTACAGTGACCTTTTAAGAGAAGCGGAAATGAAAAAGAAGCCGGGAAAAGTGTATGAAGCGGATTCTTTTATTAAGGAAATTATCGAAGAGGCGAAGAAAATGGCTGACGGTGAAATCACTGTGGACGATTTATCACTGAAGAATGTGCTCGTGAAAAACACGGGCCTGCCAGTTCAGCTGTACACGGGCAAGGAAAATATCTTTTCTGCTTTTAATGCCGAAGCTGAAATTGATAAGGCGCTGAAACGAATTGTCTGGCTTGAAAATGGGGCATATCTTATTTTTGATGAAGCAGAAGCTTTAACAGTCATCGATGTCAATACCGGGAAGTTCGCCGGTAAACAGGACCGCAGGGACACTGTGCTAAAAACCAATGAAATGGCGGCGGAAGAAGCTGCAAGACAGATCAGGCTCCGTGATATTGGCGGCATGATCCTAATCGATTTTATTGATATGAAAGAAGCATCCGACAGGAAACATATTCTTGCCATAATGGAAAACGCGCTGAAAAAAGATGAAAGACGCACGAATCTTGTTGGATTCTCCCCTCTAGGGATCCTTCAGATGACCCGCAAGAAAACGAGACCGGCCATTTCAGAATCACTTACTAAAAGGTGCCAAGTATGCGAGGGCACCGGAAGAGTGCTGAGTGCTGAGACCATTGCCTTCAGGCTGGAAAGAGAACTGTGGGAACATCGGGGCAATGACCATGAAGCTGTCCTGATCGAAACCACCACAGACACAGCAGCGGTATTCTCAGGGGAAGATGATGACCACAAAAAAAGAATCGAAGACAGCATTGGCTTAAAAATTATTTTTTCCATTAAGGAAAATAGCAGGCCGTTTTATGAAATCCGAAAGTTTGGCAGTGCTAATGAGCTCGGATAGTTCAAAGCAGGCTGGGTTAAGCGACCCGCCTGCTTTTTTTACAGATAAGAAAGTATAACTTTGACTTCGATAACTGTCTAGCGCAAGCAGCCTGCCCCCTCGAGGTGAGGCCCGCAGGATGCGGGTCATGCAGACTAAGATTGCCACAGGACGTGGCAATCTTAGTCTGCGTTCCTTCGTGACCAAGGCACTTGCGCTTTTCTTAGTGCAGTATTTCCCACTTCCCTAATAGCCCCATTAGCATTATAATTGTATAGGCACGCAAAATAGTGACTTTTAGGTGCAAACAAAGAGAATCATATAATTCTTATTGACATGATTAATCATTCTATGATAGGATTTTTATGTTATGTTTGTAGCGCACCCGTGCTACAACCGCACAGAACAGGTACATAAGCCCGCATTTCGTGTCGGCGCCTGGGATGGCGAGTCTTAGTCTAAGAGGAGGTGCAGTTCATGTACGCGATTATCGAAACTGGCGGTAAGCAATTACGTGTAGAAGAAGGTCAAGCTATCTACATCGAAAAGCTTAACGCTGAAGCAGGCGAAACAGTTACTTTTGAAAAGGTTCTTTTCGTTGGCGGAGACAGCGTAAAAGTAGGAAGCCCTGTAGTTGATGGTGCTACTGTTACAGCTAAAGTTGAAAAACAAGGCCGTCAAAAGAAAATCACTGTATTCAAATACAAAGCGAAGAAAAACTATCGTAAGAAGCAAGGTCATCGTCAGCCTTATACTAAAGTTGTGATTGAAAAAATCAACGCTTAATCAGGCGATTTAAGATGATTGAAGTAACGATTATTCGTAAAGATTCCGAAAGTATTCATTCGTTTGAAATAAGCGGTCATGCATTCTTCGCAAACAGAGGCAAGGATATTGTCTGTGCAGGCGTATCTGCCGTTTCCATCGGTGCCATTAATGCTGTCCATGCCCTAACCGGCGTGACACCAGAGATCAGCCATGGAGAAGGTTTTCTCCGCTGTGTCCTTCCTGGTCTTCAGGATGACATGAAGGAGAAAGTGCAGCTTCTGCTTGAAGGCATGGTTGTTTCATTGCAGACGATTGAAGAGGACTACGGAAAGTATATAAAAATTACCTTCAAAAAGCAGGAGGTGGAATAAATGCTATTAAAATTAGATCTTCAGTTGTTCGCTTCTAAAAAGGGAGTAGGTTCTACTAAGAACGGCCGTGATTCAATCTCTAAGCGTCTTGGCGCTAAGCGTGCGGACGGACAATTCGTTACTGGCGGCTCAATCCTGTACCGTCAGCGCGGTACTAAGATCTACCCAGGTGTAAACGTGGGTAAAGGCGGCGATGACACACTTTTCGCGAAAGTTGACGGTGTGGTTAAATTCGAGCGTCTTGGACGTGACCGCAAGCAAGTGAGCGTATATCCTGCAGCTCAAGAGGCGTAAGCCTTTTCGAGAAAACCCTAGCCCCACAAGGTTAGGGTTTTCTTTTTTTGGCAAAAACCCGCTGGTGCACTTCAAATATTATCTGATGAATTTATAGCAGCTGAAGACTGCAGCTCTTCATCGCATAAGCAATATTTTCTTATTTATCATAAATTTGCTTACTGTACCTATGTTTTTTGATATACTTACAGCAAGCACAGTCTTCTGACAGCCTAATAACCATACAGGAGTGCATATATGGAAAAAGACTGGAATATGATTGAAGTGCTGCGTCATGCCCGGCATGACTGGCTGAATAAAATACAATTAATTAAAGGCAACCTTTCCCTTAATAAGATAGACAGGGCTAAGGAAATCATAGATGAAATTGTGGTGGAAGCACAGCAGGAGGCAAGACTTTCGAATTTGAATCTTCCTGGTTTTGCTTCGCTTTTATTAACTTATAATTGGGAGAACCACTACTTTCTGCTTGAATATGAGGTGCTCGATGATCCCATTGCCGGACGGTTGGATGACTCTGTCCTTTCTGAGTGGACAGGCTCTTTTTTGGCCATTTTGGACTCATCAGTAAAGCCTTACCATGATAATCATTTATCTGTATCCATCAGGCATGAAAAAGAAGGAGCTCGTTTCTTTTTTGATTTTAGCGGAATACTAACAGATATGGATCAATTGGAGAAGTTCTTTAAAAAGAAGAACACTGTCATAACGGCTGCTGTTCAGGAATTAGCTGAAGAGGAGCTTGCACTGGAATTATTTGTGCCATTCATTGCGAATGGCAGAGAGTGATTTCCGTCAAAAAAAGCAATACTAAGTGTGAAACTCTGCAGGCTGGGCATTTCTTAAGTGAAAGAAGCGGATCCGGTCAGTGCCGATAATCTGGCTGAATGCCAGACAATCGGGACATACTGCAGACGGGAGGAATTTATATATGTTTGTCGATCAAGTCAAAGTTTATGTTAAAGGCGGGGACGGGGGCAACGGAATGGTTGCTTTCCGCCGGGAAAAATATGTGCCGAACGGAGGCCCGGCCGGCGGAGATGGCGGCAAGGGTGCCAATGTTGTTTTTGAAGTGAATGAAGGATTGCGCACGTTAATGGATTTCCGTTATCAGCGCCACTTTAAAGCTCCCCGCGGTGAGCATGGCATGTCCAAGAACCAGCATGGAAGAAATTCAAAAGACATGATTGTTAAAGTACCGCCGGGAACAGTCGTAACAGATGCTGAGTCAGGGGAAGTAATCGCAGATCTGACTGAGCACGGGCAAAGAGCCGTCATAGCACGCGGAGGCCGCGGAGGCAGGGGTAATACCCGATTTGCGACACCTGCTAACCCTGCTCCTGAATTGTCCGAACATGGCGAACCAGGCCAGGAACGGGATGTTGTGCTGGAGCTCAAGCTTTTAGCGGATGTTGGTTTAGTAGGCTTTCCAAGCGTCGGAAAATCGACTTTGCTATCCGTTGTATCATCGGCAAGACCGAAGATTGCAGAATACCACTTTACGACAATTGCTCCGAATCTGGGAATGGTTGAGACTGAAGATGGACGCAGCTTTGTTATGGCAGACTTGCCTGGATTAATTGAAGGCGCCCATTCGGGAGTAGGACTTGGCCATCAGTTTTTGCGGCATATTGAAAGAACAAGGGTTATTGTTCATGTTATCGATATGGCTGCTGTTGAGGGCAGAGATCCTTTTCAAGACTATCTAACGATCAATAAAGAATTAAAAGAATATAACCTGCGTCTCACAGAAAGGCCACAAATCATTGTGGCTAATAAAATGGACATGCCTGATGCAGAGGAAAATCTAAAAAAATTCAAGGAACAGCTTGATGAAGATTATCCGATTTTCCCGATATCCGCTTTAACAAGACAAGGGTTAAGAGATTTATTATTTGCCGTTGCAGATAAGGTTGAAGAAACCCCTGAATTCCCGCTGTCACATGAAGAAGAGGAAGATACAGGTGTCCACCGCGTTCTTTACAAGCATGAAGCTGAGCAGACTGAATTTGTCATCACGAGAGACCCTGCAGGAGTATTCGTGGTATCAGGCGATGCTATTGAAAAACTCTTTAAGATGACAGACTTCTCAAGAGATGAATCTGTCCGCAGGTTTGCCAGACAGCTGCGCGGCATGGGTGTGGATGATGCTCTTCGTGAAAAAGGAGCAAAAGACGGTGATATCGTTAAGCTGCTTGATTATGAATTCGAGTTTATTGACTAACCTTCTCGATTGACGGGGTGGAGAAATGAGAAAAGATAGATTCGATAAGAAATTTTATTTGGTTCGCGAAGATGTTTTGCCTGAAGCCATGAAGAAAACGTTGGATGCGAAGGAAATGATCGAAAGGGGAAAAGCCGAATCGGTTTGGGATGCTGTCCAGAAAGTTGATTTGAGCAGAAGTGCTTTTTATAAATATAGAGACACTGTGTTCCCTTTTCATACTGTTGTTAAAGAACGGCTGATCACTTTATTCTTTCACCTGGAAGACAGGTCCGGGACTTTATCACATTTATTGGGCGTTGTGGCTTCATCGGGGTGCAATGTCTTAACCATTCACCAGACCATTCCCCTTCAGGGAAGGGCAAATGTCACGCTTTCCCTGAATGTAACTGAAATGGGCATCGAGATTGAGGAACTATTGGCAAGGCTTCGAAAATTGGAGTTTGTAGAAAAAGTAGAGGTGCTGGGAACGGGTGCATGAAAAAATGTGCTCTGTACCCTGCCCTTTTTTCATTTTTCATTTTGCAAATCACATACATATGTTAAAGTAATAAAGTATAAAGAAAATTTTCAGTGATTTATAATAAGTCTGAATAGTAAGGAGGTAATTACCGTGAAGTTAGGATTTTTAGGACCTAAAGCCACTTTTACAGATATTGCAGCCAGGAGCTTGTTCCCTAATGAGACAGCCGTTGCCTACCCAACAATACCTGCCTGTTTTGATGCTTTAAATGAGAATGAAATAGAGCTGGCGGTAGTTCCTCTTGAAAACGCATTGGAAGGCTCAGTGAACATTACATTGGACTATTTAATCCATGAAGTAGATTTTCCGATAATCGGCGAACTGACAGCTCCTATTCGCCAGCATTTTATGGTTCATCCAGCTCATGTTAAGGAGTGGGATAAAACAGATGTGGTTTATAGTCATTCCCATGCAATTGCACAATGCCATAAATTTCTGCATAAAGAGCTGAAAGGTATCCCTTGTGAAAGCACTACTTCCACCGCAGCCGCAGCTCAATTTGTAAAAGAAAATCCAGATATGCGGGCAGGCGCAATAGCTAATGAATTAGCTGCAGAAGTATATGGATTGGCGATCGTTAGAGAAGATATCCATGATTTTGATTATAACCATACAAAGTTCATTGTTTTAGCCAATAAAGAACTGTCAATCAGCGAAGACCGCAAGGAATTTGCAGGGCACAAGACGACTGTTATGGTGACGCTGCCGGCTGACCGATCAGGGGCTCTTCATCAGGTGCTTTCGGCATTTGCCTGGAGGAAGCTCAACTTGACTAAGATTGAATCAAGGCCGATGAAAACTGGATTAGGGAATTATTTCTTTATCATTGATGTGGATATGAAACTGGATGACGTCCTGATCCCTGGGGCAGCAGCTGAATTGGAGGCATTGGGCTGCAGTGTTAAGGTTTTGGGCAGCTATCCGTATTTTCAGCTTCGGAATAAGAACAGCAGAGTTCTGCAGGAATAAACAAAAAGGATCCGGCAAATACATATCCGGGTCCTTTTTGTATTTAGAGCTATTCCAGGTTAATAAGAAATCCCGCTTCTTTTAATAATTTCTCAGCTTCATCGAGTTTCCGTTCTGAGGCTGCGGATAGAGTATGGAGGTGGATGCCGTCTGTTAATTCTGATAAGAAAGCAGCCTTTGTGGAAGTAATTTTCTCCATAAATTGCTTGACTTCCTGGCGGGTAGATACCATAACCGATGCTGTTAAGTCACCATAGACGGGATGTTCAATTCTTACATCTTTTACTGTAACTCCATGATCGACAAGCAGATTCAATTCCTCTTCAGTCCTCGCGGGGTCATGATGACAGGCAATGACCCGCTCCGCTGCTGATGCAGGAGAAGCCTGATGAAGATACATATAACCCTGGCTCGTGGCAATGATTGGCTCTTTTCTTGCTTTTAAAAGAGTGATATCCCCAACAATTACCTGTCTGCTTACATTTGTTTTTGCTGCAAGCTCGCCTCCTGTAATGGGCTGCCCGCTTTCTTTCAGCAGCTGAAGCAGAAAGGTCCTCCGCTCTTCTCCGAGCACCTTTTTTTGTTCATTCATATTTTCTCACCCTTATAATCCGATAATGTCTCATTCTAACATAAGGAACGGCAGAAGAAAAAATTAGAGCGGTACGAGTTCCCTGGCCATGATAGCAAGCTTTTCCCCCAATGCCTTGGCGTCCTCAGCAGATGTATTCCATCCGAAAGAAATCCTGATAAATTCTTTGCCTTTTTTATCTGCAATACCCAGTGCCTCCATCGTTTTAGAAACTGTTTGCAGGCCTGTACTGCATGCACTTCCAGTAGATATGGCAAATCCAAGCCTATTGCATTCGAGCATGATGTATTGACCTTCCACCCCTTTTAGCCGAAGTCCCAAAGTAGATGAAAGCTGGTAAGAGCCTGAAAAATCGTATATTATGAATTTCTCCTGTGCAGGTTCAAGTTCCTTCAGGAGTATTTCTCGCAGCATTTGGAAATGGCTGTTATGCTTGCTCAAATTTATATAAGCTTTCTGAGCAGCCACTGTCATCCCGACAATCCCCGGAAGATTTACAGTGCCAGGCCTGAATCCCTTTTCATGTGAAATTCCGGGTAAGAAGGAACTCCACCGCATGCCTGGTTTTAAGTAAACCCCTCCGACCCCTTTTGGCCCGTAAAATTTATGTGCAGAAAAGGACAGGCTATCAGCGCAGCGGGCGACTTCTTTTAAATCTGATTTGCCAAACGTATGGACACAATCACTATGCAGCATTATTTGTCTTTCCCTGCAGAGCTCGCTGATCTCATGGAGAGGCTGCAATGTTCCGATTTCAGAATTACCGTGCTGTATGGTAACTAAGACGGTGTCATCCCTGATGGCGGAACTTAATTTTTTCAGGTCTATACGGCCATCTGAGCCAAAGGGAATTTTTGTAATTTCATACCCTTTCTCAAGGCGCAATTTTTCTAAAACACTATGAATGGATGAATGTTCCGCGATTCCAGTTATGATATGTTTTCCTGATTTTTCAGAGGCGGACAGCAACGCAGCTATTGCAAGAAAATTGCTTTCCGTACCTCCGCTGGTAAAATAGATTCCTTCACTCTTAACGCCTAAAATGCCTGCCAATTCCATCCTGCAATTTTCAAGAAGCCCTTCTGCTGCGCTCCCGGTATCGTGAAGGCTGCGGGAATTGCCAAAGTATTCAGTTGAGGCTTTTATATAGGCATCTGCCGCTTCCTTGTCAAGCGGACAAGATGCTGCGTAATCGAAATATTTAATGTTCCCCACCTGCTTTCTCTTCTTAATTAAATCGTTCAAAAAGTCAGAAGTTCCTCTTAAACTATGAAAATCTCTTGTCATAATTCTAAATCTGTGTAAATATAGGTGTCAAGACACCTGTAAAAACAGGAGGTAAAAAATAATGAATGCCGACGTTTTAATTATTGGAAGCGGGGTAGCCGCTCTGCAGTTGGCAAAGAAGCTGCGCCAGGATTTGAATGTGATTATTCTCACAAAGTCGACTGTGAAAAATGGAAACTCATATATGGCGCAGGGCGGTATTGCTGCTGCCCTGGGGGAAAATGATCACCCATCAAAGCACTACATGGATACACTCGAAGCAGGAAGGTTTCATAATGATTCTGATGCAGTGCTGTCCCTGACCAGTGAGGCGCCATCCCTTATAAAAGAGCTGAATCAGGAGGGATGCCTGTTTGATATGGATTCTGATGGATCCATTGCGTTAGGAAGGGAAGGGGCTCATTCAGAAAATAGAATTGTTCATGGGGGAGGAGACAGCACAGGAAAAACAGTCATCGATTTTATGCTGTTAAAGCAAAATCCCAACGTTCGAATCTTAGAGGATATTCTTGTATTCCAATTGCTCATAAAAGACGGCAGGTGTATAGGGATAAAAGGAAAAGACTCTGCTGGTGCTATTCATCGATTCTTTTCCTCTCATGTTGTGCTCGCTACGGGGGGCTGCGGCCAGCTGTATGAATATACCTCCAATGCCGACACCGTAACTGGGGATGGGATTGCCTTAGCATACAGGGCCGGGGCAGAGATAGCAGATATGGAGTTCATCCAATTTCACCCCACACTTCTTTATAAAGATGGCAAAGCATTGGGACTGATTTCTGAAGCTGTAAGGGGAGAGGGCGGCCGTCTTATTACAGAAGACGGCCAGCCTTTAATGAAAGGTCTTCACCCACAGGGTGATTTAGCGCCAAGACATATAGTGTCGCAGGCCATCTATCATTCGCTGGAGAAGGGGAAAAGCGTGTTCCTGGATATCTCTTCAATTGAAAACTTTAAATCCCGATTTCCGACCATAACAAAATTATGTGAAGAAAACGGTGTAGATTTAGGTCTTGGGAAAATTCCTGTTTCTCCCGGCAGTCATTTTTTAATGGGGGGAATAAAAACTGATTTATTGGGCCGTACCAGCATTCCCGGCCTGTATGCAATTGGTGAAGCTGCCTGCACAGGTATACATGGTGCTAACCGGCTTGCAAGCAATTCCCTGCTGGAAGGACTGTATTGTGGCATGAGGCTTGCGGAGTGGCTAGATAAACAGCCTTATAGTAAACCTGCTGAAGAACAGCAAAGTCATAACCCTGAACTAAGGCGGCCATTTAAAGAAGATTTGCCTTCCGTTGAAGAAATTAAAATGAACATGATGAAAAATGCCGGGATTGTCAAAACGAAGAAAGGGCTTTTCGCTCAGATGGCCTGGCTCGAAGGCTGCAATATTGAAGAATGGATAAAAGCAGATCTTGAACCTTTTTCAATAGAGGAAATAACCCGGGCTTTTATGCTGATTGCAGCCTATCTGATCACAGACTCTGCATTAAGGCGAACAGAGAGCCGGGGTGGTCATTTCCGGCAGGATTATCCTTTCGAAAGCCCGGAATGGCTTGGAAAAAGGATTATTCACTGCCGAAAAGCTGAAAGGAATGGTGAAAATGAACAAATTAAAGCTGCGATTGCAACTTGAACAATATTTTCTCGAGGACATTGGTGACCGCGACCTGACAAGTGAACTTATTTTTGGAGAGGGCCAGATAGGAAAAGTCATTTTTCTGGCAAAAGACAATGGGATTTTTTGCGGTGAAGAAATAGTCAGGTCAGGATTTAAGGTGCTGAATCCTGCGGCTGAAGTCAATATAAAAGTAAAGGACGGAGAATGGATCGAGAAAGGTCAAATCCTTGCTGAAGTCTCAGGGCCAGTATCGGATTTATTAAAAGGAGAAAGAGTTATTTTGAATCTGGTCCAAAGAATGAGCGGAATAGCAACAAAAACAAATGAGGCTGTCCGGGTTCTTAACAGTTCACACACAAAAATCTGTGATACAAGAAAAACTACTCCAGGACTGAGAATGCTTGAAAAATATGCAGTCAGGTCCGGAGGGGGATTTAATCATCGATATGGCCTCTATGATGCAGTCATGATTAAAGACAACCATATTTCTTTTGCCGGCTCAATTGCGAAAGCTGTGGAAGAATTGCGTTCAAAAATAGGGCATATGGTTAAAGTCGAAGTCGAAACGGAAACAAAAGAACAAGTCCTGGAAGCAGCTGAGGCAGGTGCAGATGTAATCATGTTTGATAACAGGAGTCCTGAAGAGATAAAAGAGTGGATCAGAAGCGTGCCGAATGGGATAGTGACTGAAGCCTCCGGAGGAATAACCCTCGATAACCTGCAGGCTTACAGCGATACAGGAGTTGATTTCATTTCCCTCGGCTTTCTTACCCATTCTGTGAAATCACTTGATATAAGCGTGAAGGTTATTGTGGAATAAATTGTTGACAAAGGGGTTTGGGGCATATGAATATTTTTCAGACAGCAGAAAAACAAGCAAATATCCTACCGGAAAAATATCGGATGATGACTGTGAAGGAACTGGAGGATCGGGCAAGAGAGATAAAAAATAAGTTTGGGAATAAGCTGTTCATTCCGGGTCATCATTATCAGAAGGATGAGGTCATCCAATTTGCGGACGCTACAGGTGATTCACTCAAGCTTGCACAGCTTTCACAGGAAAATACCGAGGCAGAATATATTGTATTTTGCGGAGTGCACTTTATGGCTGAAACGGCGGATATATTAACATCTCCACATCAAAAGGTGATTTTGCCTGATATGCGTGCAGGCTGTTCCATGGCTGATATGGCTGATATCAGCCAAACAGAAAGAGCCTGGACGAAGCTGCAGAATATGTTTGGCGATACTATGCTTCCTCTAACATATGTAAACTCTACTGCGTCCATAAAGGCTTTTGTTGGCCGTTACGGGGGAGCGACAGTTACTTCTTCGAATGCTGAAAAAATGGTGAGCTGGGCCTTTGAGCAGAAGCCGAGAATTCTTTTTCTGCCTGATCAGCATCTTGGAAGAAATACAGCATATAACCTGGGGATAGCCCTTGAAGAAATGGCTGTTTGGAACCCTATTACAGATCAGCTGGAACATGAAGGGCAGCTGGAGGACATAAAAGTGATTCTTTGGAAAGGACATTGTTCTGTTCATGAAAACTTTACTATAGAAAATGTCCAAGAGGTTCGCGAACAATATCCCGATATGAAAATCATTGTCCATCCCGAATGCAGGAGAGAAGTGGTGGAGCTTTCCGATATGGCAGGGTCAACCAATTACATTATCGAAGCAATTGAACACTCAGAGCCTGGATCTTCCTGGGCGATCGGTACAGAGATGAATTTAGTTAAAAGAATTATCGCACGGCATCGGGATAAGAAAATTATCTCACTTAACCCGCATATGTGTCCTTGCCTGACCATGAATCGAATCGATTTGCCGCACCTGGTTTGGTCTCTTGAAGCAATCGGGGAGGGTGAAAGCCAAAATCTGATTCAGGTTGAAGAACCAACTGCGGCATATGCTAAACTGGCACTTGGCAGGATGCTTGAACGTCCATAAATGCGGCAAAAAGTTTTCAGGCTGCTAAAATTGAAAAATAGCCCGCAGGGTAAAATATACTTCGCGGAAGCTATGCCGGAATAAAAAAATTCTCCACTTCAGGAGGATTTTTTTATTGCCTTACTGCCCATTGCTGTGATTGGTCTCTGAATGAAACGATGAATCATAATTCCCGGAAAAAAAGCATATCTTTTTGTGTAGATTGTTAGCAATTTGCCCAATCCTTCATACACTATATGGACTCATCGAGATTAACGGGCACTAATCTGCACCTTTCACATAAATGGATGAAATGCCCGTAAATGCTGATTAGGGCACAGACTGAGAAAGCCGCGCCTGCGGCACATTCTGTGTGACCCACATCATGTGGACCTAAGGCCAGCCATCACAGATGGAAGCATCACCTTAAGCATAGGAGGGAATTCAGAGTGAAAATCCATATCGTACAGAAAGGGGATACTCTTTGGAAGATTGCCAAAAAGTACGGCGTGAATTTTGAAGAGCTGAAAAAGATGAATACACAGCTCAGCAACCCTGATATGATTATGCCCGGTATGAAAATAAAAGTTCCTGCAAGTGGAGGCTCTATAAAAAAAGAAGCTCCTATTGGAGGAAAACCGGAAGCAAAAATAAATTTGGGTGCCAAAAAGGAAATGCCAAAAGCAGAACAGCCTTTTGCCAAAGAGAAACCTATTACCATGCCGAAAGCTGAAGCACCAAAAAAGGAAATGCCAAAAGTAACGGCACCGAAGGTTGAAATTCCGAAAGAAGTGCCTAAGACTGCACCAAAAGCAGAGGCCCCGAAGGAAGTTCCAAAAAAACCTTATAAGCCCAAAATGCCAACACCTATTATGCCGGAAATTGATATAAATAATTATTACATGATGAATATTCAGCAGCCGGCACCGCAGCAAAAGCCGCTGCCGGCAAAAGAGGTTAAGCCGCAGCAGCAGAAACCTCTGCCCGCAAAAGAAGTTAAAGCAAAGGAAAAACCAGTGAAGCCTGCAGAAACAAAACCGCAGCAAAAACCATTGCCAATTTCAGAATCTAAGCCGCAGCCCCAGCTCCCGCCTAAACCAGTTAATATCCTTCCGCAGGTAAAGCCGTCATCAAATCAAGAAAGCCCAGAATCGCCTGAAAGCGAATCATCTATTTATACACATCAAGGAGGTCAATATCAGCCGATGTTTCCTTATAATCCATGTTACCCGCAAATGCCATTCCCACAAGTACAGGGAGCAATGATGCCGCAGATGCCGCACCAGATGCCACAGGTACAGGGAGCAATGATGCCGCAAATGCCGCACCAGATGCCACAGGTACAAGGGGCGATGATGCCGCAGATGCCCCACCAAATGCCGCAGGTGCAGGGAGCAATGATGCCGCAAATGCCGCACCAGATGCCACAGGTGCAGGGAGCGATGATGCCGCAAATGCCGCACCAGATGCCGCAGGTACAAGGGGCAATGATGCCGCAGATGCCGCACCAAGTGCAGGGAGCAATGATGCCTGGGCATCAAATGCCACATATGGGTATGATGGCCGGAGTGGAAAGTCCGGATTATGATGAATCTTCGCCGTTTATGCCAATGGCTCAAATGCCATCGGGTGTGATGGGCGCGGAAGATATGGGACAGCAGATGCCGCACCAGATGCCGCAGGTACAGGGAGCAATGATGCCGCAGATGCCGCACCAGATGCCGCAGGTACAAGGGGCGATGATGCCGCAGATGCCGCACCAGATGCCGCAGGTACAAGGGGCAATGATGCCGCAGATGCCGCACCAGATGCCGCAGGTACAGGGGGCAATGATGCCGCAGATGCCGCACCAGATGCCGCAGGTACAAGGGGCAATGATGCCGCAGATGCCGCACCAAATGCCGCAGGTACAAGGGGCAATGATGCCGCAGATGCCGCACCAGATGCCGCAGGTACAAGGGGCAATGATGCCGCAAATGCCGCACCAAATGCCACCGGGTGTGATGGGAGCAGAAGATATGGGAATGCAAATGCCGCATCAGATGCCACAGGTGCAGGGAATGGAAGAATCCCCAGGCATGTCTCAAAAGCCATTGATGCCTGGCTCGGTGATGGGAGCTTCCGATGATTGCGGCTGTGGAGGACCTCAATTTGCTCCTGGAGGCTACGGACCAGGACCAGGATTTGGTCCAGGGCAGGGATATGGTCCGGGATTCGGCTATGGTCCGGGACCAGGTTTCGGTCAGGGTTTTGGCCCAATGGGCGGAGCGGCTTTCGGAATGCCAAGAAACATAGACGAAAGCAGTGAATACGACGGTTAATAATGGAGGAGACGATTTAGTTCAAAATCGTCTCCTCTCCTATTTGCAGGATCAGCTGCCATTTAAAATTGTAGAATTAAAGCCAATTCGAAAGAAGGTTTATTTGCTTAGGACACAGGAAAGGTCCTTTATACTAAAAGGGTTTTCATCCTATCACCGTTTAAAGCTTCAGGAAGCATTCACCTCTTCATTAATGAAAGAAGGATTTTCAAAAACATATATTTTTTACGAAGTTGCCAAAGAACCGCCTTTGTTTTTTGATAGGACTTATTATGGCTGTATGGAGTATTTACCGCCTTCGAAAGAAGTTTTTACTTATTACCTGAAGAAAGATCGTTTAGAAGGGCTGGAGCTGCTGAAGAAATTCCATGTTACTACAGAGAAGCTGGTCAGCCGCTATCAAACGGTTGTGCCGGCATACAGGCAGGCTGAGAAGTGGAGAGAAAGAGCAACCCTTTTCCTTAATAATCTCCCTGTAGTAAGATATTTTGTCCAAAAAGAAATTATTAATGAGCTATTAGCCTGGGCAGATTGGTCCTTAAAAGGCTTGGAAGACGAAGCCTGGCTTTTTCAGTCGGGGAAGCAGGTCATTCTGCACGGTGATGTAGCACATCATAATTTTCTCAGAGCAAAAGATCAATCATTATATTTGCTCGATTTTGACCTGGTAGCAATAGGGGCTCCTCATTCCGATTATCTGCAGTATGCAAATCGCATCCTTCCTTATATGAATTGGTCCTTTGAAGATTTGAGAAAATATCCAATCTTAAAATCCAATCTTGAAGAAAAGGGCTTTCTTCATGCTTTGGCATTTCCAACTGATATATTCAGGGAATGGAATCGTGTAATTAGGGATAGATCGTATCTTGATTCTGTGAAAATTCGCCCTGTTCTGGACTTAACTGTAGGTCAGTTTGCTGAAAGACAGCGTTTTATTAAAGCTCTTAAATATGCTGCCAATGACAAAAACAAATAATGCTCATTAAAAAATTGGACGTAAATGGACAGAATGAAAGCCTCTCTCCGCTCACAAGCTAAATAAGAGCAGAAATGCTCAGGGCTTGTAATATTAGCGAGGGGGGTTTTTCGCTTGCACAAGAAACTGCTTGCAGTGCCGATGGCTGCCATCTTATCAATGGGATTGACAGGATGTGGAACGAACGAAGATGCAGGTGTTGAACGGAACAATGAAATTGGTCAGCCCATGGGATATTACTCGAATGAGAATCATGGAAACCGCGGCGGCAATGCCCGGGTGGAAGATGGAACCGATAATGATGGGCCTCTGACAGAAATGATGGATCATACGCTTGGAGGCGAGGGGAAAAGTACCCGCTATAACCAGGTGGACAATAATGGCCGGAGAGTCCGGAACGAAAATACCGGAAACCCTACTATTCCTATTGCAGACAGAGATCGCAGCTTTTTCATGAAAGATAATCGTTTTAGCCATAGCGATGCAAATTATCACGGGCATCTGGATGATAATACGCGACAAGCTAAAAATTCCTATTATCAGGCTTATGAAGGTGAGCTTGCTGAAAAAATCGGCGACGTTGCAGCATCTGTTCCAAATGTTGAAGACGTCAGGTCAGTTACCTATGGAAGCAATGTTTTGATTGCTGTAGATCTGACTGATTACGATAAGGAAGAAGAAACGAAAGAAGCGATTCATGAAGCTGTCGAGCCATATCTGCGAGGAAGATCTGCAAAGGTTGTAACAGACGAAGGAACATTCAGCCGTTTAAGAAACATTGATAATAATCTTCGTGATGGGGGCCCAAGAGAGCAAATTGATTGGGATTTAAAAAACTTATTTCGCAGGGAAAAATAACGAATTAGCATTAGGGGCAAAGGCAGCTGAGCTTTGCCCCTTTTTACATATAAAATTATTTCAGGATAAACATGAAAATTTTGGCCACACTAATCATAAAGATCTGGGAAAAACAGGCTCAGGCAGATAGTGAAGAAGTTACTATTTAATCGAGGTGATCGATCATGAGAACCGTATGGGGCTTGCTGGCAGTAGGAGCTGCTTCCTTTTATCTCTTCTTCCAGATGGACGCATTCATTTTTTTATCTAACGGTACTTCTTTATATGCTAAGGCAGCAGAAGAACAAATTGAAGGTCCGCTTAAGATGGAGGTCATTTTGGAAAGGGAGTATCTGGATGGGGAAGTGAGTCAGGAAACGATAGAGGAAACCATATGGACCCTTGAAGATTTCTGGGCTAAATATGATCAATGGCAGCTTGTTGATATGGATATAGATTATATAGTATTCCGAAGAAAAGTGGATGATATATCACCATTATTAAAAGCAAATGGGTACTTCGGTGTAACAGAGGATGGAACCCTGACCATTTTCAATGGAAAGCCGCAAAAAACGAATATTATTCAGTCATTCTTTCAAATTGATTTAGGAAAATTAGAAAGCACAAAATGTGAAGAATTAAAAAAAGGCATACCTATTGTTTCAAAAGATCGATATGTGGAAGTTCTGGAAACCTTTAAAAGCTATACTGCCGGTGAAAAGCAGGCGAATTGAAAAAGCGGTGAAACATGCAAGGGAACATACTTCTCTTGCATGTTTCTGTTTTTAAAACGGTAAGATAATCTTCTTTTAAACGTTGAAAATTGTCTGGCTCAGCCCCTTCCCCCTCAAGGAATCAAGGGTAAATAAAGCGCCTTTTTATTTCGTATAAACGTCATCCGATCATTGTAATGTTACTTATTTTTTGATAGCTTATACTTATGTAACATTAGTTGCAGGAGGGAATCTTGTGGAATATGTTGATCCTATTAAGGACATCAAAAGCATAAATAAAATTAAAGAGATATTAAGGCAGCAGTCACAGCGTGATCTTTTGCTTTTTGTATTAGGGATTAATACGGGCATAAGGGTCAGTGATTTGCTATCTCTGAAAATCAGTGATGTTTGGGATGGGACCGAGATAAAAGAGTTTATTTATTTAACCAATATAAATAACGATGAAAATAAAGCATTTTACTTAAATAACAGCGTGAAAAAAGAACTGAAAAAGTATTTTACTCAGCATGATTTCTCTGAATGTGATTATCTCTTTAAATCGAAAAAGAATAATCAGCCCATCACCCGCCAGCAAGCCTATCGGATCATTAATAATGCTGCAAAGGAAGCTGGAATTCCTGGAAAGATCGGCACACATACACTTCGAAAAACATTTGGCTATCATGCATATAGAAAAGGGATTGCCATTTCAATTATTATGTCCATCTATAATCACCATTCTTCCGCTGAAACTTTGCGTTATCTCGGTATTGAAAGAGGCGGGAAGCAATTGATAAAAGTCGATGTTAATTTATAGAATGAGTTTAATGCATTAGGTGAAACAAAGTATCTTGTGTATATTAAGGATTTTTGTCAACAGGCAATATATCTATCCCCAGCCTGTTCAGCATTTTATTCTTCGTGCCAAAATAGTTTATGGTACAATGAGGTACAGTTGAATCAGAGGAGAGAAAGGCATTGTTTGAATTTGTAAGAGGCAGGCTCGATTTTATCGGACCTGAATATGTAGTTGTTGAAAACAATGGAATTGGATACCAGATACTAACGCCTAATCCATTTAGCTATACACCGGAGTACGGCCAGGAAGTCAGGATATTTACATATCATTATGTACGGGAAGATATCATGGCATTGTACGGCTTTCAGACTCGTGAGGAGAAGACGCTGTTTACCAGACTGCTCAATGTTACCGGCATTGGGCCGAAGGGAGCTCTTGCAATTCTTGCTTCTGGTGAACCTGAACAGGTGGTGCAGGCGATTGAAAATGAAGATGAAGCATTTCTCGTTAAGTTTCCTGGAGTCGGAAAGAAAACAGCCAGACAAATGATTCTTGATCTGAAAGGGAAGCTTCCGGATATTGTACCTGACTTTTTCCCTAATCTGTTTTCAGCGGAAAAACTTCAGGCTGAAAGCGGGCCTGCGGGAGATTTGGAAGAAGCCTTGCTTGCATTAAAAGCACTGGGATATTCGGATAAGGAACTGAAAAAGATTACACCGGAATTGAAAAAGGAAAAGCTTACAACGGACCAATACATAAAGAAGGCTCTGCAAAAGCTTTTAAAACTATAATTTATTTGAAAAGGCCGTTTCGTTTTATGCTGAATTAAGAAGGTGATTAAGTATGGAAGAGCGGATAATATCCGGTGAAGCTGATCTTCAGGATCTTTCATTTGAACAGAGTCTGCGCCCGCAGACATTAAAGCAGTATATTGGTCAGGATAAAGTAAAGGAGAACCTCGAGATCTTTATTAAAGCTGCAAGAATTCGCGAGGAGACCTTGGATCATGTCCTTCTATATGGGCCGCCGGGTTTGGGTAAGACCACTCTGGCTGCTATTATTGCCAATGAAATGGGTGTAAATATCAGAACTACTGCAGGCCCTGCAATTGAAAGACCAGGTGATTTGGCTGCGATCCTGACTGCATTGGAACCGGGTGACGTCCTGTTTATTGATGAAATTCATCGCTTGCCGCGGTCTATAGAAGAAGTTCTTTATCCGGCAATGGAAGACTTCTGTCTGGATATTGTTATCGGCAAAGGGCCAAGTGCCAGATCAGTAAGGCTGGATTTGCCGCCTTTTACACTGGTTGGCGCGACAACAAGGGCAGGGTCGCTATCGGCTCCGTTAAGAGACCGGTTTGGCGTGCTAAGCAGGCTTGAATACTATACAGAAGAGCAGCTGACGAATATTGTTGTCCGTACAGCTGAGGTGCTGGATACAGGCATAGATCAAAAAGCATCCATTGAAGTGGCGAGAAGGTCAAGAGGCACGCCCAGAATTGCAAACAGGCTCCTCCGGAGAGTCAGGGATTTCGCCCAGGTCAAAGCAGATGGCCAAATTGATGAAACACTGGCCAAGGAGGCTCTTGAGCTTTTGCAGGTTGACCGTTTAGGCCTTGATCATATTGACCATAAATTATTAAGAGGGATAATCGAAAAATTCCGCGGCGGACCTGTAGGTCTTGAAACCATTGCAGCGACCATTGGGGAAGAAGCGCATACGATTGAAGATGTTTATGAACCCTATTTATTGCAGATTGGGTTTCTTCAGCGGACACCAAGAGGAAGAATTGTAACAGACCTGGTGTACCGCCATTTTCAAATGGAGGTGCCTGCTGATTGAGCGGCATATCAAAGTGGCTGATGGTCATTGGTGCGATCATTTTTGCCATAGGATTTATAAGCCAGTTTATTAATATTGGCAAGCTGCCTGGAGATATAGTGATCAGGAAAGGCAATACGACTTTTTATTTTCCAGTCGTTACGTCGATTTTGCTGAGCATTATTCTATCTGCCATCTTTTATTTTATTGGCAGGTTCCGGTAGTCTATATGAATAACAGAAGGGTGACATCATGAAAGTAGATTGGTTTGATTTTCATTTGCCTGAAGAATTAATTGCACAGACGCCTTTGGCTGATCGGACAAGCAGCAGGCTGATGGTCCTTGATAAGAAAACCGGGGATATTCAGCATAGTGTTTTTAAAAATATTAAGAATTACCTTCAAGCGGGAGATTGCCTTGTATTAAATGACACAAAGGTGCTTCTTGCGAGGCTGTTTGGAGAAAAGACGGGCACTGGTGCGAAAATAGAGGTGCTTCTTCTCAAACAGCTTGAAGGGGACTCCTGGAAAACACTGGTTAAACCAGCCAAAAGAGTAAAAGAAGGAACTGTGATAACTTTCGGAGACGGCAAATTGACTGCTGTCTGCACTGGAACCTCAGATCATGGCGGCAGAGTACTTGAGTTCAGGTACGACGGGATATTCTATGAGGTGCTTGAACAATTGGGAGAAATGCCTTTGCCTCCTTATATTAAAGAGCAGCTTGATGATCGGGACCGTTATCAGACTGTGTTTGCCCGTGAGCGCGGTTCTGCTGCAGCTCCGACAGCAGGCCTGCATTTTACTGAACAGCTTCTTGAAGAAATAAAAGAAATGGGTGTGCATATTGCTTTTATTACTCTGCATGTCGGTCTTGGAACCTTCAGGCCTGTTAGTGTGGAGGATTTAAATGAGCATGAAATGCATGCTGAATTTTACCAGGTAACTGAAGGAACTGCACGGCTTTTAAATGAAGTGCGTGAACAGGGAGGAAGAATCATCAGTGTGGGGACTACTTCCACGCGGACTTTAGAAACCATTGCTTCTGCGCATAACGGCCGTTTTGAGGAAGCAAGCGGCTGGACTGATATTTTCATTTACCCTGGCTATGATTTTAAAGCGATTGATGGCATGATTACGAATTTTCACCTGCCTAAATCAACTTTAATTATGCTTGTGAGTGCACTGGCTGGCCGTAAGAATGTTCTGAATGCCTATAATCAGGCAGTTGAAGAGCGCTACCGGTTCTTCAGCTTTGGAGATGCTATGCTCATTTTGTAATATTATTCTGCCTTTCCCTGGCAGGAATAATGTGCTTTTAAATGGAAGGAGAACTGCAACTTGACTGCAATTCGTTATGAATTAATTAAAACATGTAAGCAAACAGGTGCCCGTCTGGGACGGGTGCATACGCCGCATGGTTCTTTTGAAACCCCTGTGTTCATGCCCGTTGGAACACTCGCTACAGTAAAAACCATGTCCCCGGAAGAATTGGTGGAAATGGGAGCGGGCATCATTCTGAGCAATACTTATCATCTCTGGCTCCGGCCGGGTCAGGAAATCGTGGAAGAAGCAGGCGGCCTTCATAAATTTATGAATTGGGACCGGGCCATTCTGACCGATTCCGGCGGGTTTCAGGTGTTCAGCCTTAGCGAATTCCGCAAAATTGAAGAAGAAGGCGTTCATTTCAGGAACCACTTGAATGGTGACAAACTGTTTTTATCTCCTGAAAAAGCAATGGATATTCAAAATTCACTTGGATCTGATATTATGATGGCATTTGATGAGTGCCCGCCTTATCCAGCTTCTTTTGAATATATGAAGAAGTCAGTTGAAAGGACTTCCCGATGGGCTGAGCGCTGCTTAAAAGCTCACAAGCGCCCGAATGACCAGGGACTCTTTGGTATTATACAGGGCGGAGAATATGAGGAGCTGCGCAAACAGAGTGCGAGAGACTTAACATCTCTTGATTTCCCGGGGTATGCTGTGGGCGGATTATCGGTAGGCGAGCCTAAGGATGTTATGAATCGTGTGCTTGAATTCACAACACCGCTAATGCCGTCAGATAAGCCAAGATATCTTATGGGAGTGGGATCCCCGGATTCTTTGATTGATGGTTCGATTAGAGGAATCGATATGTTTGACTGTGTTCTTCCTACCAGGATTGCGAGGAACGGAACATTGATGACAAGTAATGGCCGGCTGGTTGTTAAAAATGCAAAATTTGCAAGAGATTTTGGTCCTATAGATGAAAATTGCGATTGCTACACATGCCGAAACTACAGCCGTGCTTATATCAGGCATTTGATCCGCTGTGATGAAACATTTGGAATCAGGCTTACAACTTACCATAATCTTTATTTTCTGTTAAAATTAATGGAGCAGGTAAGACAGGCTATCAGGGAAGATCGCTTGGGAGACTTTAGAGAAGAGTTTTTCGAACGGTATGGATTTAATAAGCCTAACGCGAAGAACTTTTAATCATAAAAATTAGGGGCAGCTTTTTCCTTGAATCGGGCTGATCTTTGAAAGGGGGGAAAACTATGGAGCTTTTAGGAACATTAGGACCATTATTGCTGATGTTTGTTTTATTCTATTTCCTGTTAATTCGTCCGCAGCAGAAACGCCAAAAGGCAGTTCAGCAAATGCAGAGTGATTTGAAAAAGGGAGATAAGGTTGTTACAATCGGCGGCCTTCATGGATTCGTTGATGCTATCGACGAAGACAAAGTGGTTATTAAATGTGGTGACGGAAGCCGTCTTACATACGATCGTGCAGCGATCCGCGAAGTAACGCAGGCAACTGGCGATGCATTAGCAAAATCTTAATACCAAAAAAGAAGGTCCTGAGCAGGACCTTCTTTTTTATGCAGTTCTTTTGGTGTTGAGATTTACACCCAATATACCGCCCATCATGGCTGTAAGTGTGAAACAGGTGTGGTATATCATTTGCTCCATATTAAATAAACTGTCATGTCCCAAATATTGAAAAAGAAAAATAACGATTGAGTAAACAAGGCCGGTTAAGCCACCGAGCAGCCAGCCTTTTTGCTTTCCTTTACCTCCGGAAATGAACCCGCCTGCAAAAAGAGAAATGAATGAAACAGCAGTAATAATATACTGCAAGGATGACTCCTGCAGTGATGTAAATCTCAGGAGCAGTGAAAAAATAAGACTGCCGGCAACGGCAATGGCAAAAATCGCAATAATACCATAAAGTACAGCGCTTCCAAAGTTCTTTGATTCTTCTATATGGACCCTCTCCCTTCTTAATAAGTGAACAGGAACGGCTTTCGACCCTTGAGGCAACCAGCCTTTTCCTTAGTACAAGCATATTCAGACAATGAAAAAATAGAATCGAAATTGTTCAAAGAAAAAACCTCCTATACTCATAAAAGTTCAAATATGCGGAAGAATAGAAAGGATTGCATCAAAAGGAGTGCTGTTGAAGTGGAAGAATATCTAATCATCGTTGTAAGAACCTTATTTCTGTATGCAGTCATTCTTCTCATTTTTAGACTAATGGGCAAAAGGGAAATTGGTGAACTCAGCATCCTGGACCTGGTCGTCTATATCATGATTGCTGAACTTGCAGTTGTCGCGATTGAAACTCCGGATTCAAATATTTTAAAAAATGTGCTTCCTATGCTCCTTTTGATGGTTGTACAAATTGTGTTGGCCATATTCTCCCTGAAGAGCAAAACATTCAGGGACATAGTTGATGGAAAGCCGACCATCATTATTAATAAAGGAAAAATAGATGAAAATGCCATGAGGAAGCAGCGCTACAACTTTGATGACCTGCTTCTGCAGTTAAGAGAAAAAGATATTGCCAAAATCTCCGATGTGGAATTTGCTATCCTTGAATCCTCCGGTACGCTGTCAGTGTTTGAAAGAAAAGACAGTAAAGAGGGAGGGATAACGATCCCTTTAATTATAGATGGCACGATTCAGAAAACTAATCTGGAAACGATAAATAAAAGTGACTTTTGGCTGCGTCAGGAACTTCGAAAAGAGGGGTATAAAGAGATATCCAAGATTTCATTCTGCAGTTATGAAAATGGCCAATTTTATGTGGACCTGCTTGATGAAAGAAAATAAAAACAAGGCCAGCTCAGCTGACCTGTGAAACATTATTTAAAGGCAAGCCTGGATATCATTTTGCCGATCCCCGGAATACGAATTAAGTCATTCTTTCTAATCAGCTTTAAGATTAATAAGAGGATGATATAGACAATTGTGATAACTGCGGATATCAGAATAACCCTTAAGGCTGTATTCATATCAGAGGCAAGGATGTCTTTTAGCATCCAGAACCCTAAGCCTCCTGATACAATCATTGCTATGAACGTTTTTAGATAATCCCTTACGAAAAAAGTAAAAGAAATAGCTTTCAGAACGGTTGCAAAGTGAAGCATTGTCACCAGGACTGTGCCTGTCAATATCCCCATCGCAACTCCATTAATCCCAAATGCAGGCTGGCTGGCAAGGAGAAAGATAACGGCCGTCTTTACAACAGCTCCAATCAAGCTGTTGATCATGGCAGCACGGGCAAGATTCAATGCCTGTAAAGTTGCCTGAAGAGGTCCCTGATAATAATAAAACAAGAAAAAGGGCGCCATCAGTTTAATAAAATGTGATCCGCTTGAGGAGCCATACATCACTTCCATTAATTGATCGGAAAGGACGTAGAGAACCACCACTGCAAGGCCCCCGGTAATAAATGCAAATCGAAGTGCCTGCTGAAGCCGGTATTCGATCAGACGCATATTATTTTGGGAATTTGCCTCGCTTATAGCTGGAACAAGAGAAGTTGACAAAGAATAAGTAATAAACGATGGCAGCATCAGAAGAGGCATGGCAAAGCCCGTAAGAGCCCCGTACTGCTTTGTAGCCGCCGCTGCCGCCACACCTGCAAGTGCCAGACTCTGCGCTACCACAATCGGTTCAAAAAACCACGCGACAGAACCGATCATTCTGCTTCCTGTCGTTGGAAGGGCAACGGTCATCAATTCATTAAATGTACTTTTCCCGGAAGACACATATTTAAAAAATTGCTTCCTGACTCTGAATTTCTTTTTAAGCTTAAATGTGGTCATTAAATAAAGCAGTGATGCAAGCTCCCCGATGACTGCAGCAAGCATGGCTCCCGCCGCCGCATACTCAATGCCATATGGAAGGAAAGCCTTAGTCATTAAAGCGATCAGACTGATTCGGACTACCTGCTCAATCATCTGGGAATAGGCAGCAGGCTTCATGTTCTGTCTGCCTTGGAAATAACCCCGAATGACAGAGGAAACGGCAATGATCGGCACAATTGGAGCGATTGCCATCAAAGGCAAATGGGTCCGGTTATCAGTAAAGAGTGTCTCTGATAATAATGGAGCGAGCAAAATTAAAGCGGGAGTGAAAACAATGGAAAGCGAGATGGTAGTTGCCAAGGACACAATTAATATTTTTTTAATTTTTGCTGTATCTCCTCTTGCCTCTGCCTCGGCCACATTTTTAGAAATAGCAACCGGCAGTCCAATCTGTGTGATGGTGACGACAAGAATCATGGTGGGAAAGGCCATCATATAAAGGCCAACACCTTCTTCTCCAATATATCGGGCAATGACAATTCTGTTAATAAAGCCAAGGACCCTGGTCACCAGGCCTGCAGCGAGCAGGATCATGGTACCTTTCAGAAATTTGGACATTCAACTCCCTGCCTTCTCAAAATGGGTAATATCATATACAATTATCTATATGCAAGATAGAGGACAAAGCATGACAAGCTATCATAATTTCCATGTTATTAATGGCGGGGAGGCGGCTGAATATGAAAATCGGCCATGAATATGATTATTTTCGCACTACGGTAAAGCCTGCATTGGAAAGCAAACTGGATGAATTTCAGCTTCTGGGATATAAAAAGGTGTCTGAACAGGAGCTCTGGGGATATCTCACAAAGAAAAAGTGGAAAAAACCAAAAGAAAATGTCAGGCTATTTGAAATTGTGGAAGAAATAATGGAAGTAAAGGTGAGTGAATACATTCATTATGCTACCATCGGGGCTTTTAAAGAAGCTGAATTTGATTTAGATAACGAAGAAGAAAGAAAAAAACTATTAAAATAGCCAGGTGTTTCCAATTTTTTCATGGTTTAACATGATATAAGAGAAATTGACAGGTTTTACAATCTGTTTCATAATGAAAAGCGGAGTAATCGGCCTTTTTCATGTAATAGGTTATACATAGAATGAAAGTTAAGGACGAGTAGTAACAGTTTCAAACAGTAGTCTTAATTAACGGGAAGGCTTATTAGATAGTAATGCAGCCTTCACGTGCAGGAATGTATGGTAAATAATGCATCACGCCGCTGATGCAGTGCCTGTTATATCAAGTAGCGGGCGATAGTTAAGGAGGATTTATTCAGAATGGTAAAGCGCAGCCGTATCGTTGCTTTTTTCCTGATTGTTTTATTATTGGGAAGTTTGGCTGGGGCAACGACAAACAACATCTTAAAAAATATTAAGCTTGGCCTTGATTTGCAGGGCGGATTCGAAGTGCTCTATGATGTGACACCAAAAGATGGGCAGAAGGTGACTAAAGAAGTCCTAGCAAGTACTGCCGAAGCACTGGACAGGCGAATCAATGTTCTTGGTGTAAGCGAGCCGAATATCCAAATTGAGGGTGATAAGCGGATCCGTGTTCAGCTTGCAGGTGTAACTGATCAGAATAAAGCAAGGGAAATTCTGTCTACCGAAGCAGATCTTTCATTCAGAGATGTTAATGATCAAATAATGATGGATGGTTCAGACCTTGCAGAAAATGGGGCGAAGCAGACATTTGATGAAAATGGAAAGCCAAGCGTTTCATTGAAACTGAAAAGTGCCGGAAAATTCAAAGATGTAACTGAAAAAATTGTCAACATGGGAGCGCCAAATAACCTGCTTGTCATCTGGCTTGATTTTGAAGAAGGCAAGGATTCTTTCAAGACTGAATCGGCTAAAGAAGATCCCAAATATCTATCTGCTCCTCAGGTAAGCCAGATCTTTAATCAGGATACTGTGTCTATTGTTGGGAACTTTACGGTTGAAGAAGCACAGACACTGTCAGATTTATTGAATGCAGGATCCCTTCCTGTACAGCTCGATGAAGCTTATTCAACATCAGTAGGTGCTAAATTTGGTGAGCAGGCAATGGAAACGACCATTCTTGCCGGAATAATAGGAGTATTGATTATCTTTATCTACATGATTGCGGTATATCGTTTCCCAGGATTTATTGCAACTCTTACTTTATCGTTTTATATTTATCTGATTTTACTTGTTTTTGACTGGATGAATGGCGTATTGACGCTGCCTGGTATTGCTGCGCTCATTCTGGGGGTTGGTATGGCGGTTGATGCGAATATCATTACCTATGAGAGAATCCGTGAAGAAATGAAAGTGGGCAGAACAATCAAATCAGCTTTCCAGGCTGGAGAGAAAAACTCACTTTCTACAATCTTTGATGCGAATATCACAACTATTCTGGCAGCAGCCGTTTTATTCATGTATGGGACAAGTTCTGTAAAGGGATTTGCTACCATGCTTATCATAAGCATTCTGGCCAGCTTTATTACTGCTGTATACGGTACAAGGCTGCTTATGTGGCTTTGGGTCCATAGTAAAGCACTTGATAAAAAACCAGGCTGGTTTGGAGTTAAGAAAAGTGAGATCAAAAATATTGCTGAAAACTATGATACCCTTGATTTGCCGACCAAATTTGACAAATTTGATTTTGTAGGGAACCGCAAGAAGTTTTTCATCCTTTCTGCTGTTTTAATTACTGCAGGAATAATTGTTCTTTCTATATTCCGTTTAAATCTTGGAATCGATTTTGTCAGCGGTACCCGGATCGAGCAGCAGGCAAGTGAATCCTTAACAAAAGAAAAATTCCAAGCTGAATTATCAGCTCTTGGAATCGAGACAGATGATATTGTCATCTCAGGTGATAATAAGGAAATTGGTGTTGCTAGATTTAAAGATGTTTTAACAAAAGACGAAATAGCAGAAGTTAAAACTCAATTTCATGAAAAATTCGGTCAAGATCCGAATGTCAGCACAGTTTCACCAACTGTAGGAAAAGAACTTGCTAAAAATGCACTGAAAGCTCTTGCGATAGCCTCTGTAGGCATTATCATCTATGTATCTATTCGCTTTGAGATAAAGATGGCCATCCCGGCAGTTCTTGCGCTCCTGCATGATGCCTTCTTTATAATCGCTGTATTTAGCTTTACGCGTGTTGAAGTGGATATTACCTTCATTGCCGCAGTCCTCACGGTAGTCGGTTATTCGATCAATGATACAATCGTAACTTTTGACCGGATGCGTGAGAATATGCAGAAAAAGAAAAAACTCAAGTCATTTGAAGATATTGCGGATGTTGTAAACAAGAGTCTTCGTCAAACGCTGGGCCGCTCTGTAAATACTGTTTTAACGGTTGTGTTTACAGTCGTTGCGCTGCTCGTGTTTGGAAGTGAATCAATCAGAAGCTTCTCGTTTGCACTTCTGATCGGTTTGATTGCAGGTACTTATTCTTCCATTTTCCTTGCTGCACAGATATGGGCAGTATGGAAAGGCAAGGAGCTGAAAGAAAAAGGCGTTATTCATACTGTTAAAGAAAAACGTAAAGCCAGTGACGAACCACAAGTGTAATAATTACAAAAAACTCAGGCGAGTGCCTGAGTTTTTTTATTAAATCAGGATGCTGTCTATTTTACAAATTTGGTTAATGATTCCGGGAAATAGGATAAACTAATAGCAAGATCAGGGAGGAAGGAAGTATCGCTTTGGAAAATAACGATCGTTTTAAGAAAGCTGAGTTTGCAGCTATAATTGGCATCGTGGGCAATATTATTCTTGCCGCCCTTAAATGGGGAATTGGCGTTTATTCAGGAAGTAAAGCGCTGGTGGCGGATGCGGTCCATTCAGCTTCAGATGTTGCCGGATCCTTTGCTGTTTATTTGGGTCTGAGGGCTGCGAAACAGCCGCCGGATGAAGATCATCCATACGGTCATGGCAAAGCTGAATTAATAGCGGCCATAATTGTTGCCGTCCTGCTGTTCCTGGTGGGAATTGAAATCGGCAAATCATCATTTGAATCATTCTTTTCACCAATTGAACCTCCAAAAGCCATTGCAATAGCTGCAGTAGTGGTTTCCATCATTGTGAAAGAAGCTATGTTTCGGTACAAGTATAATTTGGGAAAGAAACTAAACAGTAATGCATTAATTGTAAATGCTTATGAACACCGTTCAGATGTTTATTCATCAATTGCAGCTTTAATAGGTATTGGCTGTGCGATTATTGGCGGAAGAATGGGGATCGAATGGCTTGAGTATGCAGATCCTGTTGCTGGCCTCATTGTGTCCCTCATGATTCTCCAAATGGCTTGGCGGCTTGGGAAAGAATCCATTCACAGCACACTTGATCATGTGCTTCATGAAGAAGATACTCTTGAAATGCGTAAAACGGCTGAATCTGTCGATCATGTTAAAAGGATCGATGAATTGCATGCCAGGGAACACGGACACTATGTAATTGTTGATATTAAAGTGTCGGTGGATCCGAATATGACTGTTGAGGATGGCCACCGGGTCGGCAAAGAAGTAAAACGCAAGCTGCTCCAATTGGAAAATGTGCAAAATGTCTTTGTGCACATTAATCCTTACAGCAAAGAACATATAAATTAGAGAATATATCAGGGAGAGGATAGCATGAAATTTCAATGGACTTTATTATTTGGTTTTTTATTTGCGCTGATCGTGGCTGTATTTGCAGTGATCAATGTCGATAATGTAACGGTTAACTATGTGTTTGGGGAAAGTCAGTGGCCGCTGATTCTAGTGATTTTAGGATCTGTTCTTATGGGTGGGCTAATTGTAGGTTCTGTCGGCATTGTCCGCATTTACTCACTTCAAAGGCAAGTGAAATTACTAAAAAGGGAAAATGAAAAGCTTCAAGCAGGAAATTCTGTAAAAGATAATGCTGATAAGGAAGAACTTGAAAAAGAGCTGGATAGGGATATACATTGAATGAACAGGCTTGAGCTTTTGCTCAAGTTTTTTCTTTTGGTCTCAAGAAGTGACCTGCAGCATCTGCTTTTCTTTCCAGAATTGTATGGATTAACCCGATTTTAACTTATTGAAACGCACCTTCCCCTCTTGTATAATTAATAAGCTGAGGGGTGAACGTATGTTACATTCAAGAACGCGATGGATTGTTCGGCAAACAGAGGAGGATAAAGTACAGCGGCTTTCAAAGGAACTGAATATTTCTCCTCTTGCAGCATCGCTGTTAATTAATCGCGGAATGGATACCGTTGATTCAGCACGGTATTTTCTGATGGATAATGAGCAGGAATTTCATGATCCTTTTTTAATGACAGATATGGCAATTGCTGTTTCCAGAATAAAAGAAGCTATTGAAAAACAGGAACCTATTTTAATTTTTGGTGATTATGATGCGGATGGTGTGACCAGCACTTCTGTCATGATGATGGCGCTTAGAGATCTCGGTGCTGATGTCCAATTCTACATACCGAATCGTTTTACGGAAGGCTATGGGCCAAATATTCCGGCATTTGAACATGCAGCCGAAATTGGCATCCGTTTAATTATTACTGTAGATACTGGAATCTCTGCTGTAAATGAAGCAAAAGCTGCAAAAGAGCTTGGATTAGATTTGATCATTACAGATCACCATGAGCCCGGCCCTGAGCTTCCTGAAGCATTGGCCATTGTGCATCCTAAGCATCCGGAGAGCAGATACCCATTCCGGGAACTTGCCGGTGTTGGAGTAGCATTTAAGCTTGCACATGCGCTTTATGGTGAAATGCCTGAACACCTTTTGGAAATAGCTGCAATCGGAACAATTGCTGATCTTGTTTCTTTAACAGGAGAAAACAGACTTATTGCCAAGCGCGGGATTCAAAAGCTGAAATCAACTAAAAATACAGGCTTGAATGCTTTGTTTAAAGCCTCACGAATCGAGCTTCCATCCATTAGTGAGGAAACGATCGGCTTTACAATCGGCCCTCGCCTCAATGCAGCAGGCAGGCTTGAAAGCGCGGATCCTGCTGTGGATTTGCTTCTGACAAATGATCCTTATGAAGCACAAGCCATTGCCGAAGAAATTGAAATGCTGAATAAAGAGAGGCAATCTATTGTCAATGACATTGCAGAGCAAGCGGTTCAAGAGGTTGAAACAAATTTCCCAATCAGTGAGAATTCAGTTATTGTTGTCGGGAAAGAAGGCTGGAACGCCGGGGTAATCGGAATAGTAGCTTCGAAGCTTGTCGAAAAGTTTTACCGCCCGGCCATTGTCCTTAGTTATGACAGTGAAAAAGGGCTCGCGAAGGGCTCAGCAAGAAGTATAGAAGGTTTTGATCTGTTCAAGAATCTTTCTGAATGCCGGGATATCCTGCCTCACTTTGGAGGGCACCCCATGGCAGCGGGTATGACTTTATCCATTGATTCGGTTGATGATCTGAGAAGCAGACTGAATACTCTTGTAAATGAACAGCTGAGTGAGGAAGATTTTATTCCTGTAACCTCTATTGATGGGGTTTTCCATTTAAAAGATATCAATCTTTCTTCTATTGCAGAGATGCAGCTGCTTGCTCCATTCGGGATGGGGAATGCGAAACCGAAAGTAATGATAAAAGATGCTAATATTGCAGCTATGAGAAAGATCGGATCTGAACAGAACCATATTAAAGTCACAATCGAGAGTGATGGATCTTCACTTGATGGCATCGGTTTTGGGCTTGGGCATTTGCATGAGCATATTTCACCATACTCCAAGCTGTCCGTTATTGGTGAATTATCCATTAATGAATGGAATAATATTAAAAAACCGCAAATTTTCCTGCAGGATATGGCAGTAAACTCCTGGCAGCTCTTTGATATCCGGAGTTTAAAACGGCTTGAAAGGCTCCAAAGTGTCATTCCTGAGGCAAACACAACCTGGTTATTTTTTAATGAGGAACATATTTCAAAATATAAAACATTTGCAGGGGAAAACATGGTGAAAATAACATCTGCAGAAGACGCAGAAGCCATAAAAATAGAAGGCTCAAATGTTGTTCTGGCTGATTTGCCGCCTTCAAAGGAAATTCTTGCACATGTTTTCTCAGGGAAAAAACCTGCCAGAATATATGCTCATTTCTATAAAGAAGACAGTGACTTTTTCAGCACATTACCAACAAGAGACCATTTTAAATGGTACTTTGCCCTGATTGCTAAAAAAGGTTCTATTGATATCAGGCGTCACGGGAATGATATAGCGAAGCATAAAGGGTGGAGCAGAGAGACAGTAGATTTTATGTCTCAAGTGTTTTTTGAATTGGAATTTGTTAAAATAATAAATGGTGTCATTTCGTTAAACAATACATCCACTAAACGTGATTTAGCTGATTCACGAACTTATCAGCTTAAACAGGCACAATACACTCTTGAGAGCGATTTGCTCTATTCATCCTTTCAGCAGCTCAAAGACTGGTTTGATGAAGTTATGCAAGGGGCTGTAAAACTTGAGGAGGCAAAGGAAAAATAATGGACTTAAAACAGTATATAACAATTGTAGAAGATTGGCCGAAGCCAGGCATTAAATTTAAAGATATTACAACTCTTATGGACAATGGTGAAGCATATAAATATGCTACTGACCAAATTGTTGAATATGCCCGCGAAAAGAAGATTGACCTGGTTGTCGGCCCTGAAGCCCGCGGATTCATCATCGGCTGCCCTGTGGCTTATTCTTTAGGTGTAGGCTTTGCCCCAGTCCGAAAGGAAGGTAAACTTCCACGTGAAACAGTCAAGGTTAATTATGGCCTTGAATATGGCAAAGATGTTTTAACCATTCATAGGGATGCCATCAAACCGGGGCAAAGAGTCCTGATTACTGATGACCTCCTTGCAACAGGCGGAACAATCGATGCAACTATCCAGCTGGTTGAAGAACTTGGCGGAGTGGTGGCTGGAATTGCATTCCTTATCGAGTTAACATACCTTGACGGGCGTAAAAAGCTCGACGATTACGACATTCTGACATTAATGCAATATTAATTTCCTTATACAAAGAGAGCGCCAGTCGAAATGGTGCTCTTTTTAATTGATTTAAAAATAGTATTTAAAGGGTTTCCAAATCCATTTATGGAAAAACAATAAAGGAATTAGGACAAAAAACGACAAAATTTTTGTTATTCCCATAAAAATAACAGTCTATCCCTTTACATCTTCACTTTTTTTTTCGATAATAGTAGCAATATTAATTTTTTTAATAACTTGTTATTAATGATCAATTTAAAAATTATTCATTATGCAACTGCATAAAATTCAGGGAGATAAAGGTGATTCCATGGCGAACGATCAAGTTCTGACCGCCGAGCAAGTCATCAACAGGGCAAAGGAATATTTAAACGATGAGCATGCAGAGCTTGTTAAAAAGGCATACGAGTTTGCCAAGCATGCCCACCGTGAACAATATAGAAAATCCGGTGAACCATACATCATCCATCCGATCCAGGTAGCAGGCATCCTTGCTGATCTGGAGATGGATCCATCTACGGTTGCAGCCGGCTTTCTTCACGATGTGGTTGAAGACACCGAAGTCTCATTGGAGAATATCGAAGAAGCCTTCAATTCAGAAGTGGCCATGCTTGTCGATGGTGTAACGAAGCTGGGGAAAATTAAATATAAATCTCAGGAAGAGCAACAGGCTGAAAACCACCGGAAAATGTTTGTGGCTATGGCCCAGGACATCCGTGTAATCTTGATAAAGCTTGCTGACCGCCTTCATAATATGCGGACACTTAAGCATCTGCCGGCTGAAAAGCAGCGCCGCATTTCAAATGAAACACTTGAAATTTTTGCTCCTCTTGCCCATAGGCTTGGAATCTCCAAGATTAAGTGGGAGCTTGAAGATACAGCCTTGAGGTACCTAAATCCGCAGCAGTATTACCGGATTGTAAACCTGATGAAGAAAAAAAGGGCGGAGCGGGAAGAGTATTTAGATGATGTAATCAATGTTATGAGGAGCAGAATGTCAGAGGTCTCAATTAAATCAGAAATCTCGGGACGCCCTAAGCATATTTACAGCATCTACCGTAAAATGGCCCTTCAAAATAAGCAATTCAATGAGATATATGATTTGCTGGCTGTACGCATTGTTGTGAACAGCATTAAGGATTGCTATGCGGTTCTCGGGATTATTCATACTTGCTGGAAGCCAATGCCCGGCCGTTTCAAAGATTATATTGCCATGCCTAAACAAAATATGTACCAGTCGCTTCATACTACGGTTATCGGACCAAAGGGCGACCCTTTGGAAGTCCAGATCCGGACTATGGATATGCACAGAATTGCCGAGTTTGGTATTGCTGCACATTGGGCTTATAAAGAAGGAAAAAGAGTGAATGAAGGCTCTTCTTTCGAGGAGAAGCTGACATGGTTCCGTGAAATCCTGGAATTCCAGGATGATGCAGCCAATGCTGAAGAATTCATGGAATCATTGAAAATTGATTTGTTTTCCGATATGGTGTTTGTTTTTACTCCTAAAGGGGACGTCATCGAGCTTCCTTCCGGATCAGTCCCAATTGATTTTGCTTACCGGATACATTCTGAAATAGGAAACAAGACAATCGGCGCCAAAGTGAATGGAAAAATGGTAACCCTGGATTATAAGCTGAAAACCGGAGATATCATTGAAATTCTGACATCCAAGCATTCCTATGGGCCAAGTAAGGACTGGCTGAAGCTGGCTCAGACTTCACAGGCAAAAAATAGAATTCGGACGTTCTTCAAAAAGCAAAGAAAAGAAGAAAATGTGGAAAAAGGGAAAGATCTTGTTGAGCGGGAAATCCGCAATATGGATTTCGAGCTGAAGGAAATCCTGACACCTGATAATGTCAAAAGGATTGCAGAGAAATTCAACTTTGCTACTGAGGAAGATATGTATGCTGCTGTTGGCTATAATGGTGTAACAGCCCTTCAGGTTGCCAACAGGCTTACAGAAAAATGGCGCAAGAAGCGCGACCTTGAACAAACCTCCGATATTACAAATGCTGTTTCGGAACTAAAGACATTTACTTCAGCTAAAAAGCGCGAATCCGGTGTCCGGGTTTCCGGCATTGATAACCTGCTCATTCGCCTTTCCCGCTGCTGTAATCCTGTCCCTGGAGATGAAATCGTCGGGTTTATTACAAAGGGCAGAGGTGTCTCTGTACACCGTGATGATTGCCCTAATATCGAAACGGATGATGCAAAACAAAGACTCATCCCGGTAGAGTGGGAAACAGCATTAAATGACCGGAAAGAATATAATGTTGAAATAGAAATTACCGGTTATGACCGCAGAGGTTTATTGAACGAGGTTCTTCAGGCTGTTAATGAAACGAAAACCAACATTTCAGCCGTATCAGGCCGTTCAGACCGAAACAAATCAGCAACGATCAATATGTCCATTGCTATACACAATGTAAGCCACCTGCAAAGGGTTGTAGAGCGGATAAAGCAAATCCCTGATATTTACGCGGTAAGAAGGATTATGAACTAAAGGGAGCAGATAGAATGCGTGTTGTAGTGCAGCGAAGCAAAGAAGCCAGCGTAACGGTGGACGGAGAAACCGTTGGAAGCATCAAAAAGGGGTTTGTTTTGCTCGTTGGAGTCACCCACGAAGATAAAGAAGAGGACGCAGCTTTTCTGGCTGATAAGATTGCCAATCTTCGCGTCTTTGAAGATGATGCCGGCAAAATGAATCTATCACTGCTCGATCAGAAAGGTGAAATTCTTTCGGTTTCACAATTTACACTGTATGGAGATTGCCGAAAGGGCAGACGGCCCAATTTCATGGATGCGGCCAAGCCTGCGCATGCCGTGAAAATCTATGATGCTTTCAACCGGTTTCTGGAAGCTAAAGGCCTGAAAGTCGAAACAGGTGAATTCGGCGCCATGATGGATGTTCAGTTAACCAACGATGGACCTGTTACCTTAATCTTAGAAAGCAAATAAAAAACGCAAAAAGCCCTGGCATCTTAATTTGAGTGCCGGGGCTTTTTTGCTAATTCTTAAAATAACGGGCAAGTCCCTGATAAATTCCTGCTGCTGCTGATTGCTGATACTGTGCAGAAGCAATCAGGGCTTCTTCTGCCGGATTGCTTAGATATCCAAGTTCAATCAGAACGGCATTGCGCTTGTTCTCCCTGATTACATGATAATCTCCGACTCTATATCCCCGATCTCTCAGGTTTGTCATCGCTGTTACATTGGAGTGGATATTGGCAGCGATTTCCTTTTGGAAAGGATGATAGTAATAGGTAGTCGCTCCTCGAGCAGTCCGGTCCGGCGTGCTGTCATAATGAATGCTGATAAAAGCATCTGCATTATGATGATGTGAAATGCCTACTCTCGAAGGCAGCGGCAAATAGGTATCCCCGCTCCTGGTCAGAATGACATTAGCACCTGCAGCCCTTAATTTTTCGGCAAGCACTTGAGCAGTCCTGATAGTAATGTCCTTTTCACGTGTCCCTCGTGCTCCTGTTGTACCATTATCACGGCCTCCATGACCGGGATCGATGACAATAGTTTTATTATTCAGGTGCTTTTCTGCTCCCGGCTTTGTTACTGCAGGTGCAGATCCTTCAACTGAAACGATCCAGCCTGCTACAAAACCCTTTCCGCCGTTTGGCAGGCGAATTTCATACCAATCATTATTCAGGCTCCTTATTTCAAATCTGTCTCCTTTATTTGCCCTGTGGACGACAGCTGACTGGGTACTCGCTTTTTTTCTAATATTTGATCCGTTATGTAAGATAATTGCAGTACTTCCGCTTACATTTTGCTGAGATGAGCCGGAATTCTTTTCGGCTGTTATGTCTATGAACCAGCTTGCCGCCCATCCATAAGAACCAGACTGAAATTCAATCTTTACCCAATTATCAGCTTCTTCAAGAATGGTAAAAGCTTGGCCTTTGGCAACTGAACCAATTGGTTTTCCATTTAACGATGCTTTGTTTCTTACAGTTAAAGAGGTTGCTGTTACAGTGCCGGTTTTTCCGGATGGCGCCTGTTTTGGTTTGCTTTCTGATTGTGAGGATGGAACCGTAATATATTGGCTGCTGATCCATCCTGTATTTCCGGAGAAAGAGATTTCTGTCCAGCTGTTATTTTGAGAAAGAACCGCAACTGTCTCACCCGAATTAAGTTTGCCGATGATGTCACTTTGAAGAGAAGCCTTGTTTCTCACATTTAGAGAGTTTGCCGTGATTGTCCCGGTTTGGCTGCTGCCGGATGAACTTTTCTTTCGTGTGCTGCTGAATTTGACAAATTCACTTGCCACCCATCCATCTCCATATGGAGTTTGAATCTTAACCCAGCTTCCTTCTGTGCTCTTGATCTTATAGGCTGTTCCTTTTTGGATAGTCCCCAGAACGCCGTAACTTGTACCAGGACCTTTTCTCACCCTAAGGCCATCTGTTGTGATAACTGCCTGGGAATTTTCACCTGCTGTTTTTTCTCCTGTCTGATTTGAAGTCAAATTGGAAACAAGCCAGCTTGCGATATAGCCATTTTTTCCCTGGAAATTAATTTTAATCCATTCTCCTTCACGGGAAAGGATGTTAAATTGATCTCCATTTTGGGCTTGTCCCAGAATAGGGTAACTTAAACCTGGCCCTTGACGGACATTAAGATTGCTGGTGGTGATTGTTACAGAACTGTTTTCAGCTTTAACCTGTGTTTCCGTCTGTGTTATGCCGGCAAAAAGCATAAGGCATATCACGAGAATAAGTGGCTTTCTTTTCTTCAACAGGCCGCCTCCTTTCATAATTAAAATCCTTATTAAAAGAAAAACAGACAAGGTGCCGGCAGTCAAGAGAACTTTGGTCCTAAAATACTTCTCCATCTTGTGCAATTTCCCTTTTAATATCGGAATATAAGCCATCGTTTTTAGCTGGGAAATTAATTTGTCCCTTATGAAACATTTCAACTGAAAATGGCAAGAATAGAACAGACTACATAAAAAAGGGTGAGCACAATGAGATTTGGAGAAAAAGGAATGTCTGCACAATCTGGTGAAAATCAGCTGTTTGGGGTGGATTTTCATGATTTTATACAAAAAGAACAGAACTCGAACATGATTGAACTCGCGTCAGAGTTTGGACTATCTCTCAGGGATGTAAGAAAACTGAAAAAAAGGCTGGAAAGATCATAGCATGTTTTTAGTCTTGACATTGAAGGAAATGCTCCGTATTATAATATAAATAAAATGACAAAACAATTAAATGTCTAGCTGCAGCGCCGGACCAAGGCGTTACTGCTTTTCGATAATAAACCATTGATGGAGAAGAGTAGTTAAACCCCACATGAAAAGAGAGAGAATGCCGCCCGGCTGAAAGCATTCTCACATGATGATTTAACGAAAGAACACTTCGTAGGTTTCTCTCTGAAAAGGATTCATCTTTAGTAGGAGCTGAACGTTAACAGGCGTTAACTGTAAAAGAGGAAGTCTATTTATAGGCTTCAACTAGGGTGGCACCACGGGAAAAACCAGACTCTCGTCCCTTGTATTTAATATACAAGGAGGCGGGGGTTTTTTTATTTTTGCGATTGCAAATCTAAAATTTTTTACATACTTATCATTTTGCATTAGGGGGTAATTTTCATGTCAATTCGAATACCGAGGGGAACACAGGACATCCTGCCGGGCGAAGTTGAGAAATGGCAATTGATTGAAGAAAAGGCAAGGGAACTTTGTGAGAAGTTTCAATATCGTGAAATTAGAACACCAATATTCGAACATACAGAATTATTTCTTCGCAGTGTTGGAGATACAACGGATATTGTTCAAAAAGAGATGTACACATTTGAAGACCGCGGCGGCCGCAGTCTGACCCTTCGTCCTGAAGGAACAGCTTCAACTGTAAGATCATTTGTTGAGCATAAAATGCATGGCGATGCAAGCCAGCCTGTAAAGCTTTATTATATGGGGCCTATGTTCCGTTATGAACGGCCACAGGCAGGACGTTTCCGCCAGTTTGTCCAATTCGGCGTCGAAGCGATCGGCAGTGCTGATCCGGCAATTGATGCAGAAGTAATTGCACTGGCAATGTCACTTTATAAAAGCATGGGTCTGCAAAAGCTTAAGTTGATTGTGAACAGCCTTGGAGACAAAGAAAGCCGAACTGCACACAGAGAAGCCCTGGTCAACCACTTTAAGCCGCGGATCGGTGAGTTTTGTCAGGATTGCCAGAACCGTCTTGAGAAAAATCCAATGCGCATCCTGGACTGTAAACAAGACCGTGAACATGAACTTATGAAATCTGCTCCATCCATTTTAGATTATTTAAACGATTATTCAAAAGCCTATTTCGAGAAGGTTCAAAAGTACTTAAAGAACCTGGATATTGACTTTACAGTCGATCCAAATCTTGTTCGCGGCCTGGATTACTACAATCATACAGCCTTTGAAATTATGAGTGATTCCGAAGGTTTCGGAGCTATTACTACTCTTTGCGGCGGTGGACGATACAATGGCCTCACTGAGGAAATTGGCGGTCCTGAAGCGCCGGGAATTGGGTTTGCTTTAAGTATTGAGCGATTCATTGCTGCTCTTGAAGCGGAAAAGGTCGATCTGCCTCTTGCTAAGAGCATTGATTGCTACCTTGTATCCCTTGGAGAGGAAGCAAAGGATTATACAGTCGGCCTTCTTCAAAAACTCCGGATGGCAGGATATTCTGCTGAAAGAGATTATCTTGACAGAAAAATAAAAGCGCAGTTCAAAGCGGCAGACCGGTCAAATGCGAAATTTGTTGCTGTCCTGGGCGAAGATGAACTTAAAGCGAATAAAATTAATGTGAAATCGATGGAATCAGGGGAGCAGACAGAGGTTGAACTTGATTCGTTTATAGAGAAATTCACAGCACTTTATCAATCATAAACTTGTGTTTACAGGAGGAATTAGTATGTTTGGGCGAACGTATTTTTGCGGGGAAGTAACGGAAAAAGCTATAGGAGAAAAAGTAAGCTTAAAGGGCTGGGTGCAAAAGCGCCGGGATCTGGGCGGCCTGATCTTTGTGGATCTTCGTGACCGCACTGGCATTGTCCAGGTTGTATTTAATCCGGAAGTTTCGCCGGAAGCTCTTGCAGCGGCTGAAAAAATCCGCAATGAATTTGTACTTGATATAGAGGGAGAAGTAATTGCGCGCGAAGAAGGCACCATCAATGAGAACTTGAAAACGGGGCGGATTGAGATTAAAGCAGAGAAAGTGACGATTATCAATGAAGCAAAAACACCTCCTTTTGTCATTGATGATAAAACGGATGTTTCCGAAGATGTCCGCTTAAAATACCGTTATCTGGATTTGAGACGCCCAGTTATGTTTGATACCTTTAAAATGCGTCATCAAGTAACAAAAGCAATGAGAGATTTTCTTAACAGCGAAGGGTTTCTTGATGTAGAAACACCGATCTTAACGAAGAGCACCCCGGAAGGAGCCCGTGATTATTTAGTTCCAAGCCGTGTGCATCCGGGTGAATTCTATGCTCTTCCGCAATCGCCTCAAATCTTTAAGCAGTTATTAATGGTAGGCGGATTTGAACGCTATTACCAAATTGCACGCTGCTTCCGTGATGAAGACCTCCGGGCAGACCGCCAGCCTGAATTTACTCAGGTCGACATCGAAATGAGTTTTATGAGCCAGGAAGAAATCATCGGCCTGATGGAAAACATGATGGAAAAGATCATGAAAGAAGTAAAAGGCCTGGATGTCCAGCTTCCATTCCCGCGCATGACCTATCAGGAGGCAATGGACCGTTTTGGTTCTGATAAGCCGGATACACGCTTTGCGATGGAATTAACGGATCTGTCGGAAATAGTGAAAGAGTCAAGCTTCAAGGTGTTTGCCGGAGCAGTAGCTTCCGGGGGCCAGGTTAAGGCCATTAATGTGAAAAATGGCGCAGGAAAGTATTCTCGAAAAGATATTGATGCTCTAACAGAGTTTGCAGCTGTATATGGTGCAAAAGGGCTTGCGTGGTTAAAAGCTGAAGAGGACGGATTAAAAGGCCCGATTGCCAAGTTTGTGACTGAGGAAGAGCAAAAATCATTCTATTCCGCTTTATCGGTAGAATCAGGAGACTTGCTCCTGTTTGTTGCTGATAAGAAGAATGTTGTAGCTGATGCACTTGGCGCTCTGCGATTAAAGCTTGGAAAAGAGCTTGAGCTGATTGATCAAAGCAAATTTAATTTCCTTTGGGTTACAGACTGGCCGCTTCTGGAGTACGATGAAGAAGAAGGACGCTATTATGCAGCCCATCATCCATTTACAATGCCTGCCAGAGAAGATTTAGATCTTCTTGAAAAGGATCCTGCTGGGGTCCGTGCACAAGCATATGACCTTGTGTTAAATGGCTACGAGCTTGGCGGCGGTTCATTGCGTATTTTCGAAAGAGATGTTCAGGAGAAAATGTTCAGTGTGCTCGGATTCTCAAAAGAGGAAGCTGTAGAACAGTTTGGATTCCTGCTTGAAGCATTTGAATACGGCACTCCTCCGCATGGCGGTATTGCCCTGGGATTGGACAGACTCGTAATGCTATTGGCCGGCAGAACAAACCTGAGGGATACAATTGCATTCCCTAAAACAGCAAGTGCGAGCTGTGTGCTTACAGAAGCTCCCGGGGAAGTCAGCAAATCACAGCTTAATGATTTGCATTTAGCACTTAATTTGAAAAAAAGTGAGTAATTTCCTATTTAATGGTTAATTAGCTGAAAAAAATCATTTTTCAGAAAGTTAAACCGGGAAGTTACTCCCGACTTTTAGGGGAACTTTCTTATCTAAAGGAATAAAATGGATATATTTGTCCATATCACCTCCATTTCAGCAGCTTGAAAAAGACGAAATCGTATGATATGATCATATCAATAAATAAAGAGTCCTGATGTGTTCGTTGTAAAACCTGAAATTTTGACCAACATTATTCCTTCGGGAGTCCGGAGTTTTTCAGCAGCGTAAATGCCTCTGGATGAGGACTTACAAACGCAGGAAACAGGACACCCACCTGCTGAGTGCGGGTTCAAAACGAGGGCATCAACAGCGACGGCACGATTGGGACTCTTTAGTACATACGGATATTAAAATCCATGCCAGCTGGCATGGGTTTTTTTGTTTGTCCTCTTCAATATAGTCGCTGATAATAAGGTAGGGTTTAAATAAGATAACGCAGTGAACACTATCGAAGAGAAGTTTTGATTTAAGCTTAAATGTTAATATCATTAATCCCATAGAACTACTTGCTTTAATATTCAAGTATGATATATTCATTATCGGGTATAAGATAAAACATGCTTATTAAATAACATCTGATGGAGTTGATATATATGCTTCACCAATTTTCCAGAAATGAATTGGCTATTGGCAAAGAAGGCCTCGAAAAAATGAAAAATAGTACCGTTGCAGTACTGGGCATCGGAGGAGTTGGTTCCTTTGCAGCGGAAGCATTGGCGCGTTCCGGTGTTGGCCGGCTTGTACTGGTTGATAAAGACGATGTTGATATTACAAATGTGAACAGACAGGTCATCGCTTTATTATCCACTGTCGGGAAACCAAAGGTGGATTTAATGAAAGACAGAATCAAGGATATCAATCCTGACTGTGAAGTTATTGCTTTGAAAATGTTTTATACGGAAGAAACTTATGAGCAATTCTTTGATTATGGTCTGGACTTTGTAGTTGATGCTTCCGATACAATTGCCTATAAAATTCATCTAATAAAAGAATGCTTGAATAGAGGAATTCCAATGATCTCAAGCATGGGTGCTGCAAATAAGATGGATCCAACCAGGTTCCAGATTGCTGATATCTTTAAAACTCATACTGACCCGATTGCTAAGGTTATCCGCACGCGCCTGAGAAAAGAAGGAATCAGAAAAGGCGTTCCGGTAGTATTTTCCGATGAAAGTCCGATCGTTATCCGTGAAGATGTCCGAAAAACAGTTGGAAAAGATGATGCTGAAATCAGAAAGGCCAAAATGCCGCCATCTTCTAACGCATTTGTTCCTTCTGTTGCAGGTTTAATCATGGCCAGCTATGTAACTAGAGAACTTTTAAGCGATATAAAAATTGCACGTGTAAATGACTGAATAGAGACCGGCCTTCTGCAGGCCGGTCTTTGCGTATTTAAATGTTCTGAAATTCCTGCAGTTAATGAACTGCTCTTTTCTCTTCTATGCTGTCATGCTTCATCAGCTGGTCTGCTTCTTTCAGGATGCTTGCCATTTCCTCATATTGTAAAAGGTAATTTTTATAATCCGCTTCTTTTTTCTTCAGCTTTTTAATTAACTGCTCATTTTGAAGCTTTAAGTGAACTTGTTCTTCGTGCAGACGTTTATTTTCTTTCATTTGCTCTGGGTTAGGCTGTGTCTTTGCGTAGTTTTTTAAGAAGTGTATGACTTGAGACAAATTGGCTGGCGGAACAGCACCATAAGTTTCATGGGTTTGGGTGCCGGCAGAATTCCTTGTGTCTTCTTCGGATCCATGATCTTCCCTTTTGGTTATCACCATGTTCCAGCGATATTGGCAGGCTGAAACTGTACGTCCGAGCTTCGTACTTGCCTTCTTAAAGGCTGATGCTTTTGAATCGCCATTTGATGTATATTCAAGGACTGTCTCTTCGAGTAATTGATCCTCTTCCGGCTTCCATAAGTCTTTCCGTTCCTTCATTTCTTTGATCACCTCGAAAATACGATTGTTAGGTTTATCGTCACCTTAATAGATGAAAATATTCCATTCTCAGCTGGCGAAAGGTAAAATAACAAGGAGCAAATCTAATTTTGATCCCGGCCTTAAAAGATGTCTGCAAAACGGACAAAACATTATTAGCTGGGAGGAGGATGAAAACATGGATGTTCTTGTAGAAATACAGGAAGTGACAAAAGTGATAAAAGGAAAAACAATAATTGATTCTGTCAGCTTTGACGTGAAAAAAGGAGAGGTATTCGGTTTCCTTGGCCCAAACGGTGCTGGTAAAACCACCACTATTCGAATGCTGGTGGGTTTGATCGGCATTACTTCCGGTGACATAAAAATTCTTGGCAGCAGCATTAAAGCAGATTTTGAAAAGGCAGTTTCCCATATTGGAGCCATTGTAGAAAATCCTGAAATGTATAAGTTTTTATCAGGTTATCAAAATCTAATCCATTATGCACGAATGTCAAAAGGAGTGACGAAGGAGAAGATTGATGAGACTGTCGAGCTGGTAGGCCTGACTGATCGTATTCATGATAAAGTGAGGACATACTCGCTTGGAATGAGGCAGAGACTTGGTCTGGCGCAGTGTCTTTTGCATGATCCCAAAATCCTCGTTCTGGATGAGCCTACGAATGGGCTTGATCCGGCAGGCATCAGGGAGATTCGGGATCATCTGAGGATGCTTGCGAGAGACAAAGAAATGGCTGTTATTGTTTCCAGCCATTTATTATCGGAAATGGAAATGATGTGCGACAGAATCGGCATTATTCAAAACGGGAAATTGATTGATGTTCAGCACATCAGTGATTTTGTACAGGGTAAAGAAAAAGTTTATGAAGTGGAAGTGGATGACCCTGACAAAGCGCAAAGAATGTTAATGGATATATACCCTGAATTGCCTATACAGGTCACTGAAAACAGCGTGCTCCTTCCGCTCGTCCGTGAAGGCATACCTGAGATGGTAAAGGAGTTTGTCCGGGCAGATATTAAAATATTCTCTGTCCGAGAAGTAACCAAAACATTGGAAGATCGCTTCCTGGAAGTTACTGAGTACAAGGGAGGTACCGAACATGCTCGGGCTGATTCAAAATGAATGGATGAAGATTTTTAGGCGTCCGGGGACTTATGTCATGATTGGACTGCTTTTAATCATGACGACTGTTGCAGGTGCCTTTATAAAATATCAGGAAAGCGGGGGAACGGTGCCGGATAATACGGAATGGAAAAGGGGTTTGCAGACTCAAAACGAAAGCTATCAAAAACAGCTTGAAGAGATGGGAGAAACGGTTCCCAGAGATATGAAGGAACAGTATCAGAGGGAGATTGCCCTTAATGAATACCGAATTCAGCATGATATTTCACCGAATGAGGAATACTCTGTCTGGGGATTTGTATCCGATACCTCACAGCTGATTGAATTTGCCGGCCTGTTTACCATCATCATTGCCGGAGGGATTGTGGCAAGTGAGTTTAGCTGGGGAACCATCAAACTTCTTTTGATTAGGCCTATCAAAAGAGTGAAAATCCTCGGAGCAAAGTATATTACCGTGATTTTGTTCGGTCTGATGCTGCTGGCCGTCCTATTCGGATATTCAGCACTTCTGGGCGGTCTACTCTTTGGATTCCCTGAAAAAGCAATTCCTTATTTATATTATTACAATGGTACTGTGGAAGAGCAAAGCATGGGACTTCATCTGATAGCTTATTATGGCCTTAAATCCATTAACATGCTTATGCTTGCAACCATGGCTTTTATGATTTCCGCAGTTTTCAGGAATAGCTCTCTGGCAATCGGACTTTCGCTGTTTCTGATGTTTATGGGAGGCCAAGTCACAAGGCTGATTGCCATGAAGTATGATTGGGCAAAGTACAGCCTTTTTGCCAATACAGATCTTCTTCAATATTTCGAAGGAGTGCCAATGGTTCAGGGAATGACACTTGGATTTTCGATCATGATTATTCTTATCTACTTCCTGCTTTTCCAGGTGCTTGCATTTTATGTATTTAATAAAAGAGATGTTTCTGCTTAGAAGTAAATAAGAAAAGGTCTGGCATCGCTGCCAGACCTTTTGCTATTTAAGGAGTTTTTCATAAATCGATGCTAATGCCTGTTCAAATTTGCCTGTTTTCTTAGGCTGATAGTATACCTTGTTTTTTATTCTGTCCGGCAAGTACTGCTGTTTGACCCAGCCTGTTTCATAATCGTGAGGGTACAGATAGCCGATGCCTCTGCCAAGCTCTTTTGCTCCTTTGTAGTGGGCGTCCTTCAAATGATCGGGGACTTCACCGCTTTTGCCTGCACGAATGTCTGCAATTGCAGAATCCAAAGCTTTGTATGCAGAATTGGATTTTGGAGATAAGCAAAGCTCTATGACCGCATTTGCAAGCGGTATCCTTGCTTCAGGAAATCCAATTCTCTCGGCTGTTTCGACGGCTGCGAGAGTCCTGGCTCCGGCTTGGGGTGATGCCAGGCCGATATCTTCATAGGCAATAACCAGCAGTCTTCTGCTTATACTCTGCAGATCGCCTGCTTCAATTAATCTGCCCAAATAGTGAAGTGCAGCATTTACGTCGCTTCCGCGGATAGACTTTTGAAAACCTGATAATACATCGTAATGGGCGTCCCCGTCTTTATCGTGTGTAAAGCTTTTGCGCTGAATGCATTCCTCGGCAATGGACAAGTCAATCTTAATGATGCCTTCTTCATCCTCTTTTGTTGAAAGCACAGCCAGTTCCAAGGCATTAAGCGAGCTTCTGACATCGCCATTTGAAGCCGTGGCCAGATGAGTTAGAGCTTCATCGGTAACAGCGGTTTGTTTATTGCCGAGGCCCCGTTCCTTATCCTGCAAGGCTCTTGCCAGTGCTTTTTTAATTTCATCTGCAGACAGCGGCTTCAGTTCAAAAATTTGACACCGGCTTCTGATCGCAGGGTTTATTGCATGATATGGGTTGCTGGTTGTGGCGCCAATTAAAGTGATGCTGCCATTTTCCAGATAGGGGAGCAGAAAATCCTGTTTGCCTTTATCAAGCCTATGGACTTCATCCAGCAGCAGAATGACCTTACCCGACATTTTTGCCTCTGCCGCTACCACTTCCATATCTTTTTTATTATTAGTCACTGCATTTAAAGTGCGGAAAGCATATTGGGTGCTTCCAGCAATGGCACTTGCAATCGACGTCTTGCCTATACCTGGAGGCCCATACAGAATCATCGATGAGAGCTGCTTAGCCTGCACCATGCGATAAATAATTTTTCCTTCTGAAACAAGATGTTCCTGGCCGATGATTTCATCTATCGTTCTCGGCCTCATCCGGAATGCAAGAGGTTTAATGTTCAAAGTTATCACTCCAGCCTTTTGCCGGCAGTTTGCAGTCTGCCTATCAATTTTCAGCAAAGCTTCCGCTTTCTATTTAAGATACCATAACATTTCCTGCTGTGAAATCAATTAAACCGCCATTGCCAGCGTCCGGGAGTCAATCCCTCGCGCCCCTTTTCTCCCTAAAATATGCTATAATGTCAAAAGTCTATAATCTTACTAAGGATTAAAACTTAATATATTTTTGCAGGTCATGTGGGGAGCGTTGGGGACATGTTACTGAAAAATAAAGGGCAAATCGGTCCCAGGTTTTTGGTGTATCTAACAGGACTGCTTGTCATGAGCCTGGGTATTGTTTTGTTAATAGTAGCTGATATTGGGGCAACTCCCTGGGATGTTCTGCATGTTGGGCTGTACTACCAGCTTGGACTGACAATAGGCAGCTGGTCCATCATTGTCGGGATTTTCATATTAGCTGCTGCAGCACTGATTTCAAAGGAATTTCCACAGGCCGGTGCATTCTTGAATATGATACTGATTGGTCTGTTTATTGACGCATATTTGCTTTTGCCGTTTATGCAGACACCAAATGGGCTTGCGGGGAAAATAGCCATGTTTGGTTCTGGCATAGTTGTTTATTGCTATGGGATGGGGCTATATATTTCGGCTCAGCTCGGAGCCGGGCCGAGGGATAGCCTGATGATTGCATTGACAGCAAAAACCGGCTGGAAGATTAGAAATGTCAGAGCCTTAATGGAAATTGCTGTGCTGACAGTTGGATGGCAGCTGGGAGGACCTGTTTTTTGGGGAACCATTGTGCTCAGTTTGGCAGTCGGTCCAATTGTCGGAGCAGCTTTGCCGCAGTGCCAGGCTTTAACTGACCGATTTTTGGCAAAGCTTAAAGAAAAGGATATTTATGCGAATCAAATGCTTAAAGAAAAGGATAGAGGTGCAAGCTGATGAAAATATCTACTAAAGGCCGTTATGGTTTAACTATAATGATTGAATTAGCTAAAAAGCATGGAGAAGGTCCCACTTCGTTAAAATCGATTGCCCAGACGAATGATCTGTCCGAGCACTATCTGGAGCAGCTTATTGCTCCACTTCGAAACGCCGGTCTTGTTAAAAGCATCCGCGGTGCATACGGCGGATATATCTTAGGCAAAGAGCCGACAAAAATTACCGCTGGGGATATCATCAGAGTTCTGGAAGGACCGATTAGTCCAGTGGAAGGAATTGAAGACGAGGAGCCTGCAAAGAGAGAACTGTGGATGCGAATTCGTGATGCTGTGAAAGATGTGCTTGATAACACAACGCTTGAAGATCTTGCCAGCCATACAGATAACGGAGAATCGGATGCTTATATGTTTTATATTTAGGCCTTAATCAGAGAATAATTTTTGTGGAAAATACAAGCAGCAGGACGAAATAAAGTAGGTGAACTAATTTGGAAAGAATATACCTTGATCATGCAGCGACTTCACCAATGCATCCGGTAGTGATTGATCGGATGACTGAAGTCATGAAATCTGAATATGGAAATCCCTCAAGCATCCATTATTTCGGGAGGAGTGCACGTCATATTGTCGATGAAGCAAGATCTGCTTTAGCAAACAGTATTGGTGCAAAAGCCAATGATATTATTTTTACAGGCGGAGGAACAGAAGCTGATAATCATGCGATTTTTGGAACGGCTGAATCCTGCCGCCATAGGGGCAAACACATTATCACAACTCAAATTGAACATCATGCGGTTTTGCATGCATGTGAGGAGCTTGAAAGACAGGGTTTTGAGGTAACGTATTTGCCTGTTGATCCAAATGGGCGTGTTTCTGTAAAGGACGTAGAAGATGCTTTGCGGGAGGATACCATACTTGTAACGATCATGTACGGAAATAATGAAATAGGGACTCTTCAGCCGATTAAGGAAATAGGCGGGTTATTGGCAGAGCATCCTGCGAAATTCCATACCGATGCTGTTCAGGCTTATGGACTTGAAAAAATTGATGTGCAGGAATTGAGAGTGGATTTGCTATCCGTCTCCGCCCATAAAATCAATGGCCCAAAAGGGATCGGCTTTTTATATGCCCATCCTGATGTGAAGCTTTCTTCACGGCTATTTGGCGGTGAACAAGAAAGGAAGCGCCGGGCAGGAACGGAAAATGTTCCATCTATTGCAGGCTTCCAGGAGGCTGTCCGGATCACTCAGAAGGAGATGGAAGCTAAGCGGGAAGAACTGCATTCTTTTAAGATGCTGTTCATGGATAAACTGAAGCAGGAAGATGCTGTTTTTGAACTGAACGGATTGCTTGATTATTCCCTTCCTCATGTTTTAAACTTAAGCTTTCCCGGGACGAATGTTGAAGCCATGCTGGTTAATCTTGATTTGGCTGGTATAGCAGCATCAAGCGGGTCGGCCTGTACTGCAGGCTCCATCGATCCATCCCATGTACTTGTCAGCATGTTTGGAAAAGGATCAGAAAAACTGCAAAATTCCATCCGTTTCAGCTTCGGCCTTTTTAATACAAAAGAACAAGTCGAACAAGCAGCAGAACAAACAGCTAAAATCGTGAAACGGCTGGGTAAATAGATTAAGATATTGGAAACATGCAAGTCTAAGCGTGGTTTCTGAAGATTTGAGGTGAAATAGATGAATAAAGATCCAAAGGATACCCGGGTAGTGGTTGGTATGTCCGGAGGCGTTGATTCTTCTGTGGCGGCCCTGCTTTTGAAAGAACAGGGTTACGATGTAATCGGCATCTTCATGAAAAACTGGGATGATACAGACGAAAATGGTGTTTGTACCGCTACAGAGGACTACAATGATGTCATCCGAGTATGCAACCAAATCGGCATCCCATATTACGCAGTCAACTTCGAAAAGCAATATTGGGATAAAGTATTTACCTACTTTCTTGAAGAATACAAGGCAGGGCGGACGCCTAATCCTGATGTTATGTGCAATAAAGAAATTAAATTTAAGGCATTCCTTGAACATGCTATGAACCTTGGCGCCGACTATCTGGCGACAGGACACTATGCACGTGTGGAATTCAGAGATGGCGAATATAAAATGCTGAGAGGTCTTGATGATAATAAGGACCAAACCTATTTCCTGAACCAGTTGACACAGGATCAGCTTGAGAAAGTGATGTTCCCGATTGGCGATATTGAAAAATCAAAAGTTCGTGAACTGGCAAAGGAAGCCGGTCTGGCAACTGCAGCAAAGAAAGACAGTACAGGCATCTGCTTTATTGGTGAACGCAACTTCAAGGAGTTCCTTGGGAATTACCTTCCGGCGCAGCCCGGAAACATGGAAACCATGGACGGAAAAGTTGTCGGCAAGCACGATGGCCTCATGTATTATACCATTGGACAGAGGCATGGACTTGGCATTGGCGGAGCAGGTGAACCATGGTTTGCAATCGGCAAAGACCTGAAGAGGAATGTCTTGTATGTTGGACAAGGCTTCCACAATGAATTGCTCTATTCAGACTCCATCATTGCGGTCAATACCAGCTGGGTTACAAATTCAGAACAGCCGCAGGAATTTGAATGTACGGCTAAGTTTCGATATCGTCAGGCTGACAGCAGGGTAAAGGTTCAAATACTTGAAGATGGCAAGGTCAAAGTTGTTTTTGAGGAGCCAATTCGGGCTGTTACCCCTGGTCAGGCGGTTGTCTTTTATAATGGAGACGAGTGCCTTGGCGGAGGAACAATTGATGAAATATTCAAGGATGGCAAACAGCTGGATTATGTCGGTTAAGAAAAGACGGACCCCGATTCTTATCAAAGAATCGGGGTTTTATTACGGGAATAGAAGACAGCGGAAAAGGTGAATTCAATTATGCTATACTTTGATTTGAATGGAGTGATGAATTATGAATAAAAACCAAATGGGTATTCAATATATGCAAGAAGGAAAATGGGAAGAAGCAGCGAAGGTCTTTATGGAAGCAATTGAAGAGAATCCTTCAGATCCTGTTTCATATATTAACTTTGGAAATGTGCTATCTGCAGTTGGAGAAAATGAAAAAGCGCTGAAGTTATATGAGAAAGCAATAGGTCTTGATGAAAATGCCGGTGCTGCTTACTACAGTGCGGGAAATTTATATTATGAATTACAGCAGTTTGATGAGGCTAAAAAGATGTTTGAAACAGCATTGCAAAAAGGCCTGGATACCGCAGATAATTTCTTCATGCTTGGCATGTCCCTAATAGCCCTTGACCAGGGCAGACTGGCTTTGCCTTATTTGCAGCGAAGCGCGGAGTTAAATGAAAATGACGCCGAAGCACATTTCCAATATGGATTATGTCTGGCACAGCTGGATTACATTGATGAAGCGATCGGGCAAATGAAAAAGTGCATTGAAATTGAGCCGGAGCATGCAGATGCTTATTACAATCTTGGAGTAGCATATGGATTTAAGGAAGACGAAAATAAAGCACTTGCTTACTTTAATAAAGCACTGGAAATTCAGCCGGACCATATGCTTGCGGGCTATGGAAAAAAGCTGATTGAAAAGGGCGGCAGCGAATTGAATTAAGTTGTTTTTAGGGGAGGGAATAGAAATGGAAAAACAGGATTCCATGGATCTTTTTGCCGAACAGGGGAAGTTCATAAAGGGCAGACATCTGGTCACAATCTTTCATAATGAGCAAAACTTATATACGGTTGTGCGCATTAGGGTTGATGAAACGAATGACTCTTATGATGAAAAAGAAGCGGTCATTACTGGCTATCTGCCAAAGATGCATGAGCATGAAACCTATATTTTTTATGGTGAATTCAAAGACCATCCTAAGTTCGGCATCCAATTCCATGCCAGCCATTACAGGAAAGATCTTCCCCAGACGAAACAAGGAGTAGCCAATTATTTATCAAGTGAATTATTTAAAGGGATTGGCAAGAAAACAGCCGAGCAAATCGTGGAGACACTTGGAGAAGATGCGATTACTCGTATTCTAAATCAGCCGTCCCTGCTCGATAGTGTTCCCAAACTATCACCTGAAAAAGCTAAATTGCTTTACGATACGCTGATGGAACACCAGGGCCTTGAGCAAGCCATGATTGCTCTTAATCAATATGGTTTTGGCCCGCAGCTTTCCATGAGAATTTATCAGGTGTATAAAGAAATGACAATTGAAGTCGTTCAAAATAACCCTTATAAGCTTGTTGAGGATATAGAAGGGGTCGGATTTGGCCGTGCTGACGAGCTGGGGTATCAAATTGGCATATCAGGCAATCATCCTGACCGTATAAAAGCTGCCTGCCTCTACATATTGGAAACGGAGAGTATGCAGGCAGGACATGTTTATATTGAAGCAAAGCCTCTTTTGCAAAGTGTGAAGAAGCTGCTGGAAGAAAATAAGCGTGATTTGATTGAATACAAGGATATATCCAATGAACTAATTAAGCTTGAAGAGGAAGGGAAGATCATGGCTGAAGGCCAGAAAATTTTCCTTCCATCTCTTTATTTTTCCGAAAAGGGACTAGTTACCAATATTAAGCGGATCCTAAAGCAAACCCAGTATGATGAACAGTTTCCGGAGTCAGAATTTCTTTTGGCCCTTGGAAATTTGGAGGAGCGCCTGGGTGTCCAATATGCCCCAACTCAAAAGGAAGCCATTCAAACAGCTCTTATGTCGCCTATGCTGATATTGACCGGCGGGCCGGGGACAGGAAAAACAACCGTTATTAAGGGGATTGTTGAGTTATATGCAGAGCTGCATGGCTGCTCCCTGGAACCGAAAGATTATAAAAAGGAAGAGCCCTTTCCCTTCCTGCTGGCAGCCCCTACAGGAAGGGCTGCAAAACGGATGGCAGAATCAACAGGGCTGCCCGCTGTAACGATTCACCGTCTTCTTGGCTGGAATGGGTCTGAAGGATTTGACCGGCACGAGGAGAGTCCGTTAGAAGGCAGGATTTTAATTGTAGATGAGACATCAATGGTTGATGTTTGGCTTGCAAATCAGCTTTTCAAGGCTCTTCCTGAAAATATGCAAGTGATACTGGTTGGTGATGAAGACCAGCTGCCTTCAGTGGGTCCCGGCCAGGTTTTGAAGGATCTTTTGCGCTCAGAACGCATTCCAACTGTCCGTTTAATAGATATATACAGGCAGGCTGAAGGGTCTTCAATTATTGAACTGGCACATGAAATGAAAAAAGGCAAGCTTCCTGCGAACATCACTGCGCAGCAATCGGACCGTTCATTTATCAAATGCCAGCCGGGCCAAATTGCTGATGTTGTTGAAAAGGTTGTCCTTAATGCCAAAAAGAAAGGTTATTCATCAAAAGATATTCAGGTGCTTGCCCCAATGTACCGCGGACCTGCAGGCATCGACAGACTAAACGAAATACTGCAGGAAATACTGAATCCAAATCCCGATGGATCGAGGAAAGAGCTGTCCTTTGGTGATGTGAAATACAGAATTGGCGATAAGGTCCTTCAACTTGTCAACCAGCCTGAGAACAATGTTTTTAACGGTGATATGGGTGAAATTGTATCTATTTTTTACGCAAAGGAAAATACGGAAAAACAGGATATGATTGTCGTATCCTTCGATGGTGCGGAAGCTACATATACAAGACAGGATTTGAACCAGATCACTCATGCCTACTGCTGCTCTGTCCATAAATCGCAGGGAAGTGAATTTCCGATTGTCATTATGCCTGTTGTTAAAAGCTATTACAGGATGCTGAGAAGAAATCTCCTTTATACCGCCATTACCCGCAGCAGACAATTTTTGATATTGTGCGGCGAAGAAGATGCATTAAAAATAGGTGTGGAACGTGCGGATGAACAGGCCCGCCTGACCACTCTTTCTGAAAAGCTGAGAGATGCAATCCTATTTAATGATGAAACAGGGCTTGAGGATACAGCTGAGTCTTCACTTACGGAAACACTTTCTCTCGAAGAAAGGCTTCTCCAAGCCGATCCAATGATTGGAATGGGAAATATAACACCGTATGATTTTTTGGAAAAGGAATATAGCTAAGAAGAGCAGTCTACAATAAAAGACTGTTCTTTTTGTATATCTAAACAGTAGACATGCAATTTGGCGGTTTAATCTAAATATATAAAGGAGAGATAAGTGTGGAAAAGAAAAGCAGAACTTCTCTTCTCAATCTCCATGGAGTAAAACGCCGCAAACAGCCGCGGCAGGACTATGAGTTTTCAGAGGAACTGTCAGACGGCGGGGAGCGCAGCGAGCGTTTTAATAAGCCAAGGTACAGCAGAAAGTAGGCTTATGCAGGCTTTCTAATCCGTTCTTAACAATACTTTTTGGCTCCCATGGCAATGGTTTTCCGTTATGTTTTTTTCGGGACAGTGAAAACTATAAATGTTCGGGAAGGCGGGATTCTCTTTGCGGACATTTTCTTTATTAAAAGGCCTGCCGGTGTTTGAGTTGAAAACCGGCAATAAAGCAGGCGATATCTGTGATTTATCCATTTCAGGAACCGGAAAAGTTCAGGGATTACTGCTGCGAAAGGGCGCATTTCTGAAAAAAAACTATATCATCAATATTGAAGACGTGGCATCTTTCGGGTGGGATGGAGTGATGATTGAAGATACCTCTGTTCTGCAGGCAATTCCTAAACATGAGGATTATACATGTGAGACCCATAATCGGTTAACCGGCAAAATGATTATGAGCCGGGAAGGAGAACGGCTGGGTTTGCTTGAGGATGTATACTTTAAGGAAGAATTGGGCACGATTGTAGGGTACGAACTGTCGGATGGCTTCTTTTCAGATGTGCTGGAAGGAAAACGTGTCATAAAAACCGATGACCCGCCTGCAATTGGAAAAGACGCCATAATTGTAAATGTAAAATAGTGAGGTGTCTTTTTCGTGCTGAAATGTCCAAATTGCCAGAGCAAAGATATTGGTAAAATCGGGATTAACCAATATTATTGCTGGAATTGCTTTATTGAACTTTCCTTGTCCAAAGGGATCATTAACACCCATCAAGTAGAGGAAGATGGTACGCTCAGTTCCCTTGATGATTTATTTGAAGAAGAAGAGCGCCGGTTTCTTTCGTAAGAATTAACGGAAGAGGTGAGCCAGTTTTGAACAAAATATTAACCTCTGCAATGATGCTTGGGGCAGGCATGGCTGCTTATAATTATGCCCAAAAGAATAATATGATATCAGGCCGAAAAATGAAACGCATCCAGAAAAGAATAACCAAATCTTTATTTTAAATGATCAAGGCTGGTTCTTAAAAAAGGGCCAGCTTTTTTTCGCACCTCCATGCTATTCATAATGAGTAAGATGCATAATTCCCATGGAAGCTATCACAATAAATACAAGGAGGGGGCCATATTGAATATTCATATGAAATGGTACTACCGGCTTGGATTTCTGCTTCTCTTGTTTATTGTGATTTTAGTTTTCCTAAAGCTCCAGGCATTATGGATGCCCGTTCTGGAAATTGTATTTGTCGTATTCATTCCTTTTGTCATTGGGGCATTTATTACTTATCTTCTTCACCCGATCGTGGAAAAATTGCATGAAACGGGCCTTCACAGGGGGCTTGCCGTTTTTATTATATATTTTTTGTTCTTCGGGGGAATTGGCCTTATCTTTTATAAAGGGATTCCGGCTTTTATTCATCAATTGCGTGATCTGGCGGAAAATGCACCTCATTTTGCAAATCAGTACCGCGGGTGGATCGATACGATTCAGAGTAAAACATCAACATGGCCAGATGGCCTGCAGACCAGGATTGATGAGGTTATTGCAGCTATAGAGCAGCGGTTAAATAATCTTTTATCAAAAGTAATCACATTTTTTCTGAATGTACTGAACTATGCTTTGATTATCGCAGTTATTCCCTTCATCTCTTTTTATCTTCTTAAAGATTTTTCGATTATGAAAAGAGCTGCCTGGTACTTGACTCCAAGAAAATGGAGGAAGGAAGGCGTGTTATTCTTAAGAGATGTAGACAAGTCACTCGGAAGCTATATCAGGGGGCAGCTTCTGGTATGTGCAGCCATTGGGGCCATTTCTTCTCTGCTATTTTGGGTTTTTGATATGCGTTATCCTCTTTTGCTGGGTACTATAATAGGTGTTACCAATGTAATTCCTTATTTTGGTCCAATTATCGGAGCGATTCCGGCTGTCATCATTGCTTCAGCTTTATCGGTTAAAATGGTCGTAATAACAATTGGGATTATTATTGTTCTTCAATTCCTTGAGGGGAATATCCTATCACCCCTGATTGTTGGAAAAAGTCTTCATATGCACCCTCTTCTCATTATGCTCGCACTGCTGGCCGGCGGAGAAGCTGGAGGGATATTGGGCTTGATTATTGCAGTTCCGATTTTAGCTGTCATTAAAGTAAGTATCATACATGCAAAAAAACACTTTTCAAAAAATAAACAGCCAAAAATCAGCGGAACCTCATCATGATGTTGACAACAATAAAGGAAAATCGCTATAATTCGTCTATAAAGTATATATTAAACATTTTGACGGAATGAGTATGTTATAGACCATCTGCGTGAATGCATTGCTGCATTCATAAAAGAGAGGGAGTTCCATGGCTGAAAGAACTTCCAGATGAAGGATAACAGAAAGCTAATCCTGAGTGCAGCTAATCCCTGCCGTATTTCCGCGTTAAGGATCTGAGAGATGGGAGATTGCCTATTAACCGGCATTATTCATTTAACTTCCATAATCAGGGTGGTACCGCGAGTAAGCTCTCGTCCCTGTCCAGGGATGAGGGCTTTTTTTGTTGTTTTTAAAAGTTTTTACATATTTTAGGAGGTTGGTTAGAATGAAACAATTATCAGGTGCTGAAATACGCCGAATGTTCCTGGATTTCTTTAAAGAGAAAGGACACGCTGTAGAACCGAGCGCATCCCTCGTTCCTCACGAGGATCCTTCCCTGCTCTGGATTAACAGTGGTGTCGCCACTCTGAAAAAATATTTTGACGGCCGTGTCATCCCAGAGAACCCAAGGATTACAAATGCCCAAAAATCCATCCGCACCAACGATATCGAAAATGTCGGCAAAACAGCAAGACACCATACTTTTTTTGAGATGCTGGGCAATTTCTCAATTGGTGATTACTTTAAAGAAGAAGCCATCGTCTGGGCTTGGGAGTTTTTGACTGATAAAAAATGGATTGGCTTTGCTGAAGAAAAGCTTTCTGTTACGATTCATCCTGAAGATGATGAAGCTTTTAACATCTGGCGGGAAAAAGTAGGAGTGCCGGAAGAGAGGATTATCCGCCTGGAAGGAAACTTCTGGGACATCGGAGAAGGCCCAAGTGGTCCAAATACAGAGATCTTCTATGACCGCGGTCCTGAATATGGAAATGACCCAGAAGATCCTGAACTATATCCCGGCGGTGAAAACGATCGCTATTTAGAAGTCTGGAACCTTGTGTTTTCTGAATTCAACCATAATCCTGATGGCACTTATACGCCGCTGCCTAAGAAAAATATTGATACCGGGATGGGGCTTGAGCGGATGGCGTCTGTCGTTCAAAATGTTCCTACCAACTTTGATACAGACTTATTTATGCCAATTATCCGGGGAACAGAAGAAATTTCAGGCCGGAAATATGGAGCATCAAAGGAAACGGATGTTGCATTTAAAGTTATTGCAGACCATATCCGCACAGTGGCATTTGCAGTGGGTGACGGTGCGCTGCCTTCTAATGAAGGACGGGGCTATGTATTAAGAAGATTGCTTCGCCGTGCTGTCAGATATGCTAAACAAATTAATATAAACGAGCCATTCATGTATGAATTGGTGCCAGTGGCAGGAGAAATTATGCATGACTTCTACCCGGAAGTAAAAGAAAAAACTGAATTTATCCAAAAGGTCATCAAGAACGAAGAAGAACGTTTCCATGAAACACTTCATGAAGGTCTTGCCATTCTTTCATCTGTTATTAAGAAAGAAAAGGAAAAAGACAGCGATACGATTCAGGGTGAAGACGTTTTCCGTCTTTATGATACATACGGATTCCCGGTTGAGTTAACAGAGGAATATGCTGAAGAAGAAGGTATGAAAGTGGATCATGCCGGATTTGAAAAGGAAATGGAAGGACAGCGTGAGCGTGCACGTTCTGCACGTCAGGATGTAGATTCCATGCAGGTCCAGGGCGGAGTATTAGGAGAGCTGAAAACCGATAGCAAATTTGTCGGTTATGATAAGCTTCAGACAGAAGCCAGAATCGCTGCAATTGTGAAGGATGGGCAATTAATTGAAGAAGCTCATGCTGGAGAGGAGATTCAGCTGATCCTGAATGAAACACCATTTTACGCAGAGAGCGGCGGACAGATTGCTGACCAGGGAACTCTGGAAGCAGAAGGATTAAAGGTTTCAATTAAGGATGTTCAAAAAGCTCCGAATGGACAAAACCTTCATAGAGCTGTCGTTGAAAAAGGAACGCTGAAGGCTGAAGCGTCTGTACTGGCGGCGGTAAATGAGCAAATCCGTTCAAAGGTAATCAAAAATCATACTGCAACTCACTTGCTTCATCAGGCTTTAAAGGATGTTTTGGGAGGCCATGTTAATCAGGCTGGTTCTTTAGTAGGGCCGGATCGCCTGCGTTTTGACTTCTCTCATTTTGGGCAAATTACTTCTGAAGAGCTTGAGAAAATTGAAGCGATTGTCAACGAACAAATTTGGCAAAGTCTTGAAGTTGAGATCAATTACAAGGACATTGATGAGGCAAAGGCAATGGGTGCTATGGCTCTATTTGGTGAGAAATATGGAAAGATTGTCCGTGTTGTTCAGGTTGGGGATTACAGTCTCGAGCTTTGCGGCGGATGCCATGTTTCGAATACTGCTTCCATCGGATTGTTCAAGATCCAATCGGAAAGCGGTATTGGTGCTGGAACTCGCAGAATAGAAGCCGTAACTGGCGAATCTGCATACAAGCTAATGAATGACCAGATTACTGTATTAAAAGAAGCTTCAGGCAAATTAAAGACCAATCCAAAAGATTTGTCCGCAAGAATTGATGTACTGCTTGGAGAAATGAAGCAGCTGCAGCGTGAAAACGAATCTTTAGCAGCAAAATTGGGCAATATTGAAGCAGGGAGCCTGGTATCAAAGGCAAAAGAAGTCAATGGCATTACCGTTCTTGCTGAGAAGGTCCAGGCATCAGACATGAATAACCTGCGCAATATGGCTGACGATTTAAAACAAAAACTCGGATCTGCAGTTGTTGTATTAGGCAGTGTAAACGAGGGAAAAGTGAATATTATTGCCGGGGTGACAGATGATCTGATCAAAAAAGGCTTCCATGCGGGCAAAGCGGTAAAAGAAGTTGCTGCAAAATGCGGCGGCGGAGGCGGAGGCCGTCCGGACATGGCTCAGGCTGGCGGAAAAGACCCGGAAAAACTTGAAAGTGCTCTGCAATTTGTAGAAGAATGGGTTAAATCCGTTTGATATCCCAGTAAAGTAGTGTAAAATGGAGGTAACCAAGAGAGATTGTTCATCATCAGGAAGAAACAGCTTGTTCTTCACCATGTTTTCCTGTCAGGAACAAGATCATTTATTGATCGCTCTGTTTATTCAGGCGGCAGGCCAAACAGTTATGAAGAGGGGGACAAGCTGGTAATGATCCGGATATAATCCGGCAAATATAAGCTATCCTATCCTTCATACAGAAAAGCGAGGTGTAAGATATGAGCTCATTTGACAAAACAATGAGGTTTAACTTTCCTGAAGAACCAATCGAACAGGATGTGAATGAAGTTCTGTTTCAAGTTTATGGTGCCCTCCAGGAAAAAGGGTATAATCCTATAAATCAAATTGTCGGTTATCTGCTGTCCGGGGATCCGGCTTACATTCCCCGCCATAAGGATGCCCGCAATATCATCCGTAAACTTGAACGGGATGAGATCATCGAAGAATTGGTTAAATCATACTTAAAACAGCAGCGTGAGGGGTAAACATGCGGACTATGGGACTGGATGTCGGCTCTAAGACAGTCGGCGTCGCTCTAAGCGATGCGTTCGGATGGACAGCGCAGGGCTTGGAAACCATCAAAATCAACGAGGAAGAAAAAGAGTTTGGTTTTGAAAGAATTGGTGAAATAATAAAAGAGCATGAAGTCAGTAAGATTGTTGTCGGCTTGCCTAAAAATATGAATGGAACCATTGGCCCACGCGGTGAAGCCAGCCAGTTCTTTGCTTCAGAGCTGGAGAAGCTATTTGGCCTTCCGGTCGTATTATGGGACGAGCGTCTCTCAACAATGGCAGCTGAAAGAGTTTTGCTTGAAGCAGATGTCAGCCGCAAGAAACGGAAAAAAGTCATTGATAAAATGGCAGCCGTCATGATTTTACAAGGCTTTTTAAATAGCCAAATTTAATGAGGTGAACAGAAATGAATCATGGAGATAACAACATTACTGTAATTGACGAGGAAGGCAACGAGCAGCTTTGCGAAGTATTGTTCACGTTTGATTCGGAAGAATTCGGCAAGTCATATGTCCTTTATTACCCAATTGGGGCAGATGAAAATGATGATGAAGAAATTGAAATTCACGCTTCAGCATTCAGCCCAAGCGAAGACAGCAAGGATGGCGAACTGCAGCCGATCGAGACAGAAGAGGAATGGGATCTAATTGAAGAAATGCTAAACACATTCCTTGAAGAGCAGGAAGATTAATAAAACTGGCCCCCGGGCCAGTTTTTTATTTGCTTCTTTTTTCGGCTGGAGCGGAATAAACCGAAAGTGCAATATGTGGAAAAAAATGGCGAATCTTATTGGTTTTTGTAATATCCTGCGACTTACAAAAGAAAATATAGTATAATAAGCCCGTGATGTCTCAGAAACAAAAAGAAAATACGATTTCTTAGGCTAGTTGGCAAGAAAACATGCTAGTTCATTTCCAAAGAAGCCAACGTCTTTTTAACGGGGGGATATGTGATGTCGGCAGACGATCAAAAAGGGAAAAAAGAAATAATGCGCGAAAAGATGATTGAGCGGCAAGGCGAAGCAAAAGTAGTCCGTAAAATTGTACTGATAGTTGCAATCATATTATTAATCTCAGCTGCTGCAGTGCTCGGCGGGGGATATTTTTATATTAATTCAGCTTTAAAGCCTGTTGATCCCGATAATAATAAGCCGAGAAAAGTAGAGATACCAATCGGGTCATCTGTGACGGGAATCGGCACTGTTCTTGAAGAAAATGGAATTATCAGGGATGCACGTGTTTTTAAATATTATGTGAAATTTAAAAATGAAGCTGGATTTATGGCAGGAGAATATCAGTTGAAGCCTTCCATGAATATGGAGGAGATTCTGGATAGCTTGAAAACAGGTAAGGTAATGGAAGAAGTTGCATTCAAGATCACCATTCCAGAGGGAAAACAGCTTGAGCAGATTGCAGGGATCATTGCAGAAAAAACTGATAAAAAACCAGAAGATGTGTTGAAACAACTTAATGAAAAAGCTTTTATTAAATCTTTAATGGCAGAATATCCTGAATTGCTGACAAATGAAATCCTGGCTGAGAATATTAAATATCCTCTTGAGGGTTACTTATTCCCGGCAACCTATCCTTTTTACAAAGAAGATCAGACTATAGAGGAAATTGTTAAAGTTATGCTTGATAAAACGGCTTCAGTTATTAAAAAGTATAGCGGTGATATGGAGAAGCAGGAATACACTCCGCACAAATTATTGACAATGGCATCGCTCATAGAGGAAGAAGCAACGGCGAAAGTAGACCGTGATCAGATTGCGAGTGTTTTCTACAACCGGATTGACACAGGAATGCCTTTGCAGACAGATCCAACTGTCCTGTATGCACATGGTGAACATAAATCAAGGGTCCTATATAAAGACTTAGAGATCGACTCACCATACAACACATATAAGTACCCTGGACTGACGCCCGGACCTATTGCAAATGCCGGGGTGTCCTCAATTGAAGCAGCATTGGTGCCTGCAGAAACAGATTACCTATACTTCCTGGCCACATCAACAGGAGAAGTGCTTTTCTCAAAGACACTGGATGAGCATAATCAAAAAAAAGCACAGCATATATCGAATAATTAAATTAGTAAAAGGGGAATGTGCAGATATAGCATTCCCCTTTTACTTATGGTAAAATAGATCAGGTGTTTTATATAAGCTTCGCGATAGCGTAAATCACGGACAAGCATGGATATTGGCTCACGTAAGCCGGAATGCCGCATAGCGCATTTCCACATCCTATCTGTGAACGCTATTTTTTCATGTCTAAATAGCAAAGCTGAGGCGATTGCTTTTCAGGGACGCAGACTAAGCTATGGCAGTGTCTACATGACTGCGAGAGCATCTGAAGCCGCAGCTTGACAATAAAATTCCATCTGATCGAGGTGATGCCAGCTTGATGAACGATAAGCTGCATGCATATATAGAGGAAATAATACCTGAAAGACCCCAGTTACTGGACAAAATGGAGCAGTACGCCAAGGAGCACAATGTTCCAATTATGGAGCTGGCAGGAATCGAAGCGATGCTTCAGCTTTTGCGCATTCAAAAACCGAAAATGATACTTGAAGTAGGCACGGCAATCGGCTATTCAGCACTCAGAATGGCGTTCGCAGTTCCTGAATCGGAAATTGTTACGATTGAACGCGATGCTGAACGTTACCAGCTTGCCGAAAAGTATATAGAAGAAGCCGGGAAAAAGGAGCAAATCATCATCATTAAGGGAGATGCCCTGGAAGTCGAGGAAGACGTTGAAAAGCACGGACCCTATGATGCTATATTTATTGATGCAGCAAAAGGCCAATATCAGCGGTTCTTTGAAATCTATTCACGATTTCTCTCAGATGGCGGCGTGATTATTACAGACAATGTCCTTTTCAAAGGCCTTGTGTGTGAAGCAGATATTGAAAATAAACGTATCCGGAATATGGTAAGAAAAATTGATGTGTTTAATAAATGGTTAATGAGTCATCCTGAATATCATACAGTTATTTTGCCTGTTGGGGATGGCGTGGCAATTAGTAAAAAGAGGTGATTATAATGAAAAAACCTGAACTGTTGGTAACGCCAACAAGTGTTGAAGATATCGGGCCCCTTGTATCTGCAGGTGCAGATGCCTTTGTTGTAGGAGAACAGCGATATGGACTGAGACTTGCGGGGGAATTCACGAGGGAAGATGTGAAAGAAGCGGTTGAACTTGCACACAGGCATGGAAAGAAAGTGTATGTGGCGATGAACGCTTTATTTCATAATGATAAAGTGCCTGAGCTTGAAGGCTATATCAGTTTTTTAAAAGAAATAAATGCTGATGCAGTCATTTTTGGGGATCCGGCTGTGTTAATGGCCGCCCGTTCGGCTGCCCCGGACATGAAGCTCCATTGGAATACAGAAACTACTGCAACAAACTGGTATACATGCAACTACTGGGGCAGAAAAGGCGCTAAACGCGCAGTCCTGGCAAGAGAGATTAATATGGATGCCATCATTGAAATGAAAGAAAACGCCGAAGTGGAAATTGAAGTGCAGGTTCATGGCATGACTGCCATGTTCCAATCAAAGCGCTCCCTGCTGGGCAATTATTATGAATACCAGGGGAAAGCTCTGGAAGTTGAAAACCGCAAACAGGAAAAAAATATGTTCCTTCACGATAAGGAACGGGAAAATAAATACCCGATTTTCGAAGATGACAATGGCACTCATATCATGAGTCCTAATGACATCTGCATTATAGATGAACTGCAGGAAATGATTGAAGCGGGCATTGATTCATTTAAAATTGACGGGATATTAAAAACTCCTGAGTATATTATTGAAGTGACTAAGCTCTACAGAAAAGCTATTGATCTATGTGTCGAAGACCCGGAACAATACGATGACATAAAAGACGGCCTTCTCACTGAAGTTGAAGAAATTCAGCCGGCGAATCGTCCGATTGATACTGGATTCTTCTTCAAAGAAACTGTCTACTGATTTGACTATATTAAAAAAGAAAGAGGAGGAAGCTCTATGACAGCGGTAAAAGAAAAAATTTCCGAAATTGTCAACGGCAAACGGGTTATTGTAAAAAAGCCTGAATTGCTTGCTCCGGCTGGAAACCTTGAAAAGCTGAAGATTGCCGTTCACTATGGTGCCGACGCTGTGTTTATCGGCGGTCAGGAATACGGCCTTCGTTCAAACGCAGGCAACTTCACTTTTGAAGAGATGAAAGAAGGCGTCGAATTCGCCAAAAAATACGGAGCGAAGATTTATGTTACAACCAATATTTTTGCTCATAACGAAAATATTGAGGGTCTTGAGGATTATTTGCTGGGACTTAAAGAAGCAGGAGTTGCAGGAATCATTGTGGCAGATCCGCTGATCATTGAAACCTGCCGCCGTGTTGCACCAGAGATAGAAGTGCATTTAAGCACACAGCAATCCCTCTCCAACTGGAAGGCAGTCGAGTTCTGGAAGGAAGAAGGATTGGAGCGTGTCGTCCTTGCGCGTGAAACAAGTGCGGAAGAAATCAAAGAAATGAAGGAGAAGGTTGATATTGAAATTGAAACCTTCATTCATGGGGCGATGTGTATAGCATACTCCGGGCGCTGCACACTCAGCAACCATATGACTGCACGTGATTCCAACAGGGGTGGCTGCTGCCAGTCCTGCCGCTGGGATTATGATTTATATCAGCTTGAAGGAGAAAATGAAGTTCCTTTATACACCGAAGGAGATGCTCCATTTGCGATGAGTCCTAAAGATCTTAAGCTGATTGAATCCATTCCGCGTATGATTGAATTGGGAATTGACAGTTTAAAAATTGAAGGACGCATGAAATCCATCCATTACATTGCAACAGTAGTAAGCGTGTACCGCAAAGTGATTGATGCCTATTGTGCAGATCCGGACAACTTCCAGATTAAGCAGGAATGGCTTGAAGAGCTTGATAAATGTGCAAACCGCGAAACAGCGACCGCTTTCTTTGAAGGGGTTCCTGGGTATAAAGAGCAAATGTTTGGAAATCATAGCAAAAAGACGAATATCGATTTCGTCGGGCTTGTGCTGGATTACAATCCGGAAACACAAATTGTTACCCTTCAGCAGAGAAACAAATTTATGCCTGGAGAGGAAGTAGAATTCTTCGGCCCTGAAATTGAAAACTTTACACAAGTCATCGATAAAATATGGGATGAAAAAGGCAATGAGCTGGATGCAGCGCGCCATCCGCTTCAAATTGTTCAATTTAAAGTTGATAAGCCGGTATACCCTGACAACATGATGCGAAAGGAGCTCTAATCAATGAAACGCAAACCCGTTGTAATTGGGGTGGCCGGCGGTTCCGGCTCAGGAAAAACGAGCGTAACTAAAGCGATTTATGACCGATTCAAAGGGCACTCAATCCTTATGATCGAACAGGATTATTATTATAAGGATCAGACTCATCTGCCCTTCGAGGAAAGACTGAAGACAAATTATGACCATCCGCTTGCATTTGACAACGACCTGCTTATTGAACATATTGAAAGCCTGCTGAAATATGAGCCGATAAGAAAGCCTGTATATGATTATGCCATGCATACAAGGTCTGAAGAAGTAATTGAAGTCGAACCAAAGGATGTCATCATCTTAGAGGGCATTCTGATTCTTGAGGATGAGAGGCTCCGTAATCTGATGGACATGAAATTGTATGTAGATACAGATGCAGACCTGCGGATTATCCGCCGCTTATTCAGGGATATAAAAGAGCGGGGACGCACCATGGATTCAGTCATTGAACAATATGTAAATGTTGTACGGCCAATGCATAATCAATTTATTGAGCCGACGAAAAGATATGCTGACATCATTATTCCCGAAGGCGGGCATAATTACGTTGCCATCGATTTAATGGTCACAAAAATTCAAACAATTCTTGAACAAAAGTCATTTTTATGAAACAATAGCATTGAAAATGTTCTATAGGACTTATCCTTTTACCGAGTGGCTTTTTAAGATCTATTGCTTGTCGCGGTTCAATATAACCGTCACCTAAATCTTCCAAAGCCGGTCAATATAAAAAGATGATCTGCGCGCCCTTTAACAAAGGACGCGCTCCTGTTCATTTTCTTGAAAATATGATAAAAAGAAGTACATACATTATAGAACACATCCTTTTAGAGGATGTGTAATTCGAAGGAGTGAAGGTTTTGGCTACAGAAAAGGTTTTCCCAATGACACAGGCAGGTAAAGAAAAACTTGAGCAGGAACTTGAATACTTAAAATCGGTTAAACGCAAAGAAGTGGTTGAACGTATAAAAATCGCAAGAAGCTTCGGAGATCTTTCCGAGAACTCGGAATATGATTCAGCAAAAGAAGAACAGGCATTTGTTGAGGGCCGGATTACCACTCTTGAAAATATGATCCGCAATGCAAAAATCATTCAAGAAGAAGAAATGGCCGGAGATATTGTGGGTCTTGGCCGTTCCGTTACGTTCGTAGAGCTTCCGGATGGTGACGAGGAAACTTACACTATCGTAGGAAGTGCAGAGGCGGATCCTTTTGAAGGAAAAATCTCTAATGATTCTCCAATTGCCAAGAGCCTGATGGGCCGCACAGTTGGAGACGAAGTTACTGTTCAGACTCCTGGAGGAGAAATGAACGTACGCATTGTTTCCATTAAATAAGAATAGCTGGTTTGAAATCAGAAAACCTCGTCAAGACTTTTGACGAGGTGTTTTTTATGTGGAGAAGAAGAGCAGTTGGCTGGCTAATCGTTAGTTTCATAGTCCTTTGCTTTCTTATGGGAAGGCTGATACAGCTGCAGCTTGTTTCAACAGAGCATTTTACAGGCAGGGAAATCAATCTTTTGGAAGCGAGTGTCCGTCAGCGCTCCCAGGAAATGATTATCGATGCCGGGAGAGGGGATTTTCTTGACCGCAGCGGTAATCCCATGACATTTGAAAATAAATCTGTTCTTATATTATTCCCTTTCCTCGCAAGAATGGATTGGGATATAAAAAAGATATCTGAAATTACGGGTGCTTCGGAGTATTCTCTGCGGCATTCTGTTGAGAATGCAAAAGAACCTTTTGCATTTGGGAGCCCGGAGCCCATTCAGCTGTCTTACGATCAAATGGAGAAAATCAATGACTTGAAAATTCCGGGTGTCTTTGCTGTTGAGAAGAAATACAGCCGTTCCGAGAAACCTGCATCCCAGCTAATCGGAATTACCGGTCAGAATCAGGCCGTCCTTAAAGAAAGGTACCCGGACAAAGATCTGTCTTCCGACACAATGATCGGCATTACCGGCATGGAAAAGAGCTTTGATGAATTTCTGCTTCCTGAAGGGGCTTCAAAACTTGTTTATCATGTGGATGGAACTGGAGGACCCCTTTTTGGCATTGATGTAAAATATGTTGAGCCGGCAAATCCCTTTTATCCGGTCAATATTAGGACAACTTTGGACTATGATTTACAGATGATGGCTGAAAAATTGGCGGATCAGCATGGGATTCAAAAAGGCGGTATTGTCCTGCTTGATATAGAGACTAATTCAATTTTGGCAATGGTGTCGCGTCCATCCCTTAATAAACATAATCCATTTGATGAAGAAAGCAGAGGGACGATTAATCATATGATTAAACAGCAGATCATGGGATCGGTTTTTAAAACGGTAGTGGCAGCAGCCGCAATTGACCATGGTCTGGACGACCCTAAGAGGCAATTTGACTGCAGCAGGAAAATAAACGGGGAACCGGATCTTAAATATCAGCATGGCATGCTGAATTTTGACGAGAGCTTTGCCAGGAGCTGTAATAATACATTTGCATCCATTGCTAAGGAGTTAAAAGATATTAACCCGGATCTCCTTGAGGAGTATGCAGACAAACTGTCATTAATAGGTCCTGTAAGCTGGGAGGGAGATATTTATCACTTCAGCGATTTTAAACAGCTTCAGGACGAAGAAAAAGGACGGGTGTTTCTGTCTGAAGATGCTAAAAAAGACAGTAATTTTGCAGGTCTGACAGGAATTGGACAGCATGAAGTGAGAGCTACTCCAATAGCTGTTGCTAACATGATGGCAACTATAGCCAGAGGAGGAGAGAAAGAAATGGTCCGGGTTGCTTCAGAAATAGAATATAAAAACAGTACATCCCTAATAGAATTCGAGAAACAGAAGCTGCAGGGAGAAATAATTGCCCCGTTTACCGCTATGAAGCTTCAAAGGCTGCTAAGGGAAGTGGTAATCAATGAAGAAGGGACCGGCCGCTGGTTTAAAGAACTTCCTTACGAAGTTGCAGGGAAATCCGGCACTGCCGAAACGGGTATAATGGCAGATGGAAAGCAGCTTCACAATAAATGGTTCGCGGGTTATTTTCCATATAAAAATCCAAAATATGCCCTTGTAACTGTAAATCTGGAGGTTACTGAAGACACTGGAGGCGTGAATCCGCTCTTTGCTGATATCGTCAAAGAAGTCTATAACTATAATCATAAACAAAAAACTCCTCCATTGGGCTCTGCAGACCAGTAAACAAATATGGTATAGTGTAACTTTCCATATGCTGCTGTCGTCCATTTAATTGCCGGTAGTACATGTGACAATAGGTTATTTCTTTTAAGATAACCTGATTCCATGTTAGAATGTTGACAGCCGCTGTTTGGGATATAGCCCGCGGGCAGACGGCTGGGGTAATAATTTCTACTCATTTTTTATTATGCCTATAAGTCTGATAACAGATTGGGGAGGAGAAAGTCTTGAAAGGGAATAACAGAGAATCCCGTTTTGGAAAACGGGAAAAAAGAAAAAAAACCAATATTATCTTAAATAGCCTTATTGCACTTGTCATCATCCTTATTATTGTTGTATCAGCCAAAATATTCTTTGGCGGTAATAATAATGACCAGGCACTTCCTGCCGATGAACAGACGGCATCGGAATCGAAGCAAAATGAGAAAAACAAGGAAGATAAGGGCAATGATATAGAGCAAAACAAGGATAAAGACGTAGAGAAAGCAGATAAAGAGTCTGAAGAAGAAGAAAAAGAAACAGAAGAGAAGGCTGAAAAGGAACCTGAAGAAGATAAAGAACAAGTCGTAACAGAAGGCGGAAGCGGGCCTGACGTTGAAAAAACGATTGAAAATCCAGCATGGAAACCAGTGGGAACCTCTCAAACCGGAGAGCATACTGCTGTCTACGATCAAAATCATGCAGATTGGCAGGAAATGCTCAGTGCCATTTCTTATGCTACAGGTGTTGATCAGGGGAATATGACTGTTTGGTTCCTTGGAAATAATGGGCCCAACAGCTCTGTTGGGACAATTTCCACAAAAGATCAAAGTGAAAAGTACCGTGTCTATATAGACTGGGTTGACGGAGAAGGATGGAAGCCATCCAGGGTAGAGGTCTTAAATGAAATAAATTAGTTAATAAGGACGCCGAGGCGTCCTTATTTTTTTGCTTTATAGTGGACCGCTGCCGAGAAGTAAGTCTTTCCATTCTCATCAAGATGCATTTGATGCGATACGTGGTGGACAGATAAAAGGATGGCTTTATTATGCTCAATCTGTAAATTTATCTTCTTTTCAAGCTCCTTTAAAGTAGGAGCCTCATAAAACTCAACCTTATCTTCTATCAAATCAAACTGGAAATTCATCATAATTCCCCCTTTCCTTCGATACTATCTTTTATTTTATGGGGTGAGTTTTAGTCTGGCAACTTTCAAAACCTGAGAGGTTAATGCTTGAATTATTTACGAAAATGGCAAACATCCCGTCTATGATGGTAGAATAGAGTTTGCATAAATCATATGGGCATGCTAATACCATGAATGTAATCAAAGCATAGAAAAATCAGAAAGAGGTTTTAAAATGAAAATAGCTATTATTGGAGCAATGGAAGAGGAAGTTACTTTACTTAGAGATAAAATAGAAGATAAGCAACAGGATACCATTGCCGGATGCGAGTTTACAGCAGGAAAAATGAATGGTGCGGATGTTGTGCTGCTCCGTTCTGGAATAGGCAAAGTGAATGCAGCCATGTCGACTGCCATTCTTTTGGAGCGGTACAAGCCGGATTATGTCATTAACACCGGTTCAGCTGGAGGATTTAATCCTGAACTGAATGTGGGAGATACGGTAATTTCGACTGAGGTTAGACATCATGATGTAGACGTTACCGCTTTTGGCTACGAATATGGCCAGGTACCTCAATTGCCGGCAGCATTCGAAGCCGATCACAGCCTCGTGCAGGTTGCTGAAGCATGCGCCAGGGAAATCGGGGATATCCAGGTTGTAAGAGGGTTAATTGCAACAGGTGACTCCTTTATGAGTGATCCTGCAAGAGTGGATTATATCCGTGATAAATTTACAGACCTTCAGGCAGTAGAAATGGAAGCTGCAGCGGTAGCTCAGGTTGCTCATCAGTTTGAGACTCCTTTTGTTGTCATCCGTGCCCTGTCAGACATTGCAGGAAAAGAATCCGATGTTACATTTGAACAATTTTTGGAGAAGGCAGCACTTCATTCTGCTACACTCGTAATGAAGATAGTAGATGCCCTTAAGAATAACAAATAACTTTAAAAAGGGATAATCTTTTCCCTTTTTTTCCTATCTTACATTATTTACATCACCTTCAAACTTGCTAAGTATGTTAAAGTAGAAATATAGTCTTTCTTAGAAGGTGATAATACATGATGAACGAAGCAAAGCACTTATATCAAAAAATGGTTGATTTCAAGCGGTTTGCAATTTCATTGCTCGCTGTCGGATCGTTTTTTTACATTGGTTTAATTATCCCTGACACTGCCAATACAGTTTCTGATTTATATATAATGGCTGGATCTTCTTCAGCTTTCCTTATAGGCTCAATCCTTTTCTTTATCCTTTCCAAACGATGCAGAACGAAATTGAATGAAAAAGATGAAGGCCAGGAATACCTCATGAGAAAATAAGTAAAATCAACGCCCGGATTTCCGGGCGTTTTTTTCATAAATTAAAATTTTTAATAAAAGTGAATAAAAAAGGTTTACAAACTGCATAATCGTGGATATAATTACCAGTGTAAGTGAAAATTCTAAAAAGGAGGTCGAATGAAATGATGTTAACTGCAATTGTATTAGAAACACAGCTAAATAAATATTGTACAAATTCGACCTACATGGAATGGATCGCTTAGATTTGCTTTATTGACATTACATATCCATGCCGCAGGGAGAATTGTGCCCTGCGGTTTTTTATGCCTAAATGGCAGGCCGCTGGGAGTATATCTCTTTGCGGCTTTTTTATGCCTTTTGGCAGGATATGAAAGAGGAGGTGGAATATCTAATGACATTAAATATCTTATTTTTGACAGTCACGATTAAAAAACGTCACGTATCAGCAGAAGATGTTGTTCGTGAACAAATGGCTAAAAAAATTATTGAACAAAACCGTGATCGTCAATTCTCAATTTACCGTCCATTTTAATTTCAGTGACAAAAAAACAAGAAAGGTGGTTTGTTAAATGATTTACATTTTACAAGGACGTCAGGCAATTTTCTGGGTGGAGAAAGATTCCACCTAACAAAGCTGTAACCGGTTAGGAGGTAAGGAGCATGTCTTTGCATATTTTAATTTTAACTTTGAAATTCCGAAAGAAAAGGAACTGATCCACTTGATGCGGATTAACAGAATGTTCACATTCCTCCCATATTCTGAAGCAGAAACCATGTTACATTAAAGAAAATAAGGAATTAAAAAAGGGGTGTGGAAGATGTTCTGGATCGTAATGGGATTAGTTGTGTGCGGTACTGTCGGCTGCATCATTTCTGCTGAGGTAAGCGTAATAGAGTAATATGAAATATAAAAAATAGGACTGACTTCCGAATTGAGAAGTCAGTCCTTTTTGTTAGGATAAATCCAGAGAAATAGGACAATTCCAGAAACTGCGAGCAATATCAGCAAGGTCTTTAAAGAAAAACCTTCAAAAATAAACTTTGCAAGGCTGTCAAGAAAAACAATAAAAAATACGAGGGCTAAAATTATTCTCTGACCATTCAAATTATCAAGACCTCTTTCTTCCTGATTATTTATATAACTTGAAACGAAGCTATGTATACCGCATGAAGGCGATAAAAATTATTCCATGAATAATTATATCCTATCATCATTGTCAAAAGCTTTAATGAAGGTCTATTGGCTGAAAAAATGAGGAAGGAAATTTTTCTGAGGAAATTATCTGAATTGGACAGACAAAAACAACTCCATCCATACATAGGAATTAGTTATAGGCATTTTTGAACGCATTATAAGCGGGGGTGGAAAGATGTCCGGTATTTTAACAGCACTCGGGTTTTTGGTTAAGGAGATAGTGTTTCTTGTATCTTATGTAAAAAATAATGCATTTCCCCAACCGCTGTCTCCTGCAGATGAAAAGAAATACCTGCGTTTGATGGCTGCAGGCGATTCGCATGCCCGTAATATGCTTATTGAACATAATCTAAGGCTGGTTGCCCATATTGTAAAGAAATTTGAAAATACAGGAGAGGATTCTGAGGATCTGATTTCAATAGGGACAATCGGACTGATAAAGGCCATCGAGAGCTATTCGGAAGGGAAAGGAACAAAGCTTGCCACCTATGCAGCCCGCTGTATCGAAAATGAGATACTGATGCATTTGCGGGCACTGAAGAAGACTAAAAAAGATGTATCCCTTCATGATCCTATCGGGCAGGACAAAGAAGGCAATGAAATATCTCTTATTGATGTTCTTAAGTCGGAATCTGAGGATGTTATTAATACGATTCAGCTAAATATGGAGCTGGAAAAAGTGAAGGAGTACATTGATGTTTTAGATGACAGAGAAAAAGAAGTCATTGTCGGCAGGTTCGGACTTGATCTGCAAAAAGAAAAAACACAAAGAGAAATTGCCAAAGAACTTGGCATATCAAGAAGTTATGTCTCCAGAATTGAAAAGAGAGCATTAATGAAAATGTTTCATGAGTTTTATCGGGCAGAAAAAGAAAAAAGGAAAAATAACAGCTAAAGGGACAGTTTGACTGTCCCTTTAGTTATTTAATTCTGCCGTTTTTCAATAAGAGCTTCCAGTTCTCACCGCTGTCTGCAGATTCATATACATCTTTGAGATAAGTTGAAACAGCAAGCTTTCCGTCAGATTTTTGATTGGCAGCAATGTATGTAATAGGGTTGTCATAGCTGAGAAAAGGGATTTTAACCTGTGAGTTTTCCTTCGTTTTAAGATCGATTTTGCTCATTCGAACCTTTTCCTGATCTGCATAGGCATAATACAAGCTGTTTTCCGTAAAGGCGAGGGCTGTAGCCATAATTGGCTCAGATACTAACTTTACAGTTTCCCCTTTATCCTCTGAGTAAAAGATACCGCTTCTTGTTGACATGGCCATGATTTCAGGATTAGTTGGATGTGCTGCAATCATACCAAGTGTGTCGGCCTCGAGTCCTTTTAAGCTGACTGGATCCCATGTTTTTCCGGCGTCCTGAGAGCGGTATACACCTGCCTTGAGTTCATCGTTATTTTCCTGATTGATCATATAGATTAGATTGGTATCATAGCCTGCAGCTAGAAAAGGAAAGGAGCTTGTTCCGATAAAAGCCAGTTTCTTGAAAGAGGCTCCTTTATCTGTACTTTTCACAATTCCAAGAGGGTTTTTTATAACGGAATTCTTATCAGGATGGCCGCTGACAATAAATCCATCTTTGACTGCCTGAAATCCCATATAGTCATGGTTAAGAGAAGTTGTCTCGTGCCAAATGCCATCTTTGAAAAATTTTAAGCCTTCGCTGGATGAAAGGTAAAGGCTGGTATCATTCCCGGGATATCCAATTCCTTGAATATGCTCGATTTGCTGAGCTGAGGCCTCAATAATAGTATAATCAGTTGCTTCTGAAGTTTTATTTGAAGGTTCATCAGCAGTTTTCTTACTTTGCTCATCCTCCACAGAACAGCCGGCTGCAAGCAATAAAAGGAGAACTGTCAAAATCATTCTGCCTTGTTTCATTCGTTTCACTCCAATCCATAACATTTCAATGGTTATAATTATCGATGTCATTATATAGTATTTCAGCAAAAAATAAAAAACCCTTGCCTGTGGAAGGGTTCAGATTAATGGCTCCCTGCTATGAGTGAAGAAAAAACTTATTCCTCTCCTGATACTTGATATCGGAAAGGTGTTTTATCATTTTGCCTGATCCCTTACAGGCAGGGCAGTTTTTTTTTATGAATTTACAAGCTGTTATGCTGCCTGTGCCCCTGCATTTCTTGCAGATTGAGATAATCTTCATTTAACACTCCTCCCGTAAAACTCCTTCTAGTATATTCTATGAATTATTCTAATAGAGGTGCCAAGAAAACACCGGTTTTTAACCGTGAATTAGAACAAAAGCCTAAGCGATTGTCCATTTAATACATATGTTAGTAATAGAAGGTGAAGGGAGGTAATTGGTTATGCCTTATGGTTATGGCGGTTATCCTGTTCCCCCTCCTTATCCATGCGGTTATTATGGAGGAGGCGGTTTCTGGCTGGCCCTCGCAGTTGTCCTGCTGATCCTGCTGCTTGTTTTTGGGGGATTTGCTTATTATGGCGGCTATTCCAGGTAGCGATAACTTAGCAATTGGCTCATATCTTAGGATATGGGCTCTTTAATATGCTATTTTATAGAAATTTCGGAAAAATCAAGGTATAATATTTCTGCAGCCGAAACTTTTTTATGGGGGGATATTATGACTGCAACAGCATATTCGTCAGTGTGGGATTTAGATGTTTTTTTTAAGGGTGGAAGCGACTCAGCTGAATTTAAACAGCATTTACAGGAAACAAGAAAACATATTGATTCATTTTCTAATCTAATACATAATTGGGAGCCTTCTAACTCAAGCGAAGATGCCGCTGAAATAAGTAAGATTATTGAGCTGTTTCAGCAGACGGCAAGAAAAGTGCGCCAGGCCGGAGCTTTTGTCAGCTGTCTTCAGGCACAAAATACCGAAGACAAAAAAGCGAAAGACCTTAGAGGCGCAACTACGGAATTGAGTGCAGGTTTTCAAAACGCTTTAACTGTATTTGATCAGAAGCTGGCAAGTTTAGATTCCGGTGCATGGGAGCAAATAATAAATGATCAGACTTTAAATGAACTCTCATTTGTATTAAGCGAACGCCGCGAAAAAGCCTCAGAAAAGCTTTCGCAGGAGGAAGAAACTGTCATAAATGCTCTGGCTGTTGATGGTTACCACGGATGGGGTCAGATGTACGACGTAATAGTAGGAAACATAAAGATTCCCTGCACTGAAAATGGGGAGATAAAACAGCTGTCAGTTGGGCAGGCTGCCAATAAGTTTTCAAGTCCTGACAGAAAGCTGCGCAAGGAAATTTTTGATAATTGGGAAAAGTCATGGAACAGCCAGTCCGACTATTTATCCAAGACTCTAAATCACTTAGCCGGTTTTAGATTAAATGTATATAAGTTAAGAGGCTGGGATGACTATCTTAAGGAACCTCTGGATTTAAACCGGATGAAAAAAGAAACCCTGGAAACAATGTGGGGGGTAATCTCCCGTAATAAAGCACCTCTTGTTAAATATTTAGAGAGAAAGGCAAAGCTTTTAGGCTTAGAAAAATTAAGCTGGTATGACCTGGATGCGCCGCTCTCCGAGTCAGAAACGAAATTATCCTATCAGGAGGGCGCAGAATTTATCCTTGAGCAGTTTGCCCACTTCGGAGAAGAGATGACCTTATTCTCTAAAAAAGCCTTTGAAGAAAAGTGGATTGAAGCAGAGGATCGTCCAGGAAAGGCGCCAGGCGGTTTTCATACTTACTTCCCTGAAGACAGCCAATCAAGAATCTTTATGACATACTCAGGGACGCCATCCAATGTCTCTACTCTGGCACATGAACTCGGGCATGGTTTTCATACATATGCAATGAGAGATCTTCATTTGCTGAATCGAAACTATGCCATGAATGTTGCGGAGACAGCTTCTACTTTTGCAGAAATGATAGTCTCTGATGCAGCAGTGAAAAATGCAGGGTCAGATGAAGAGAAACTTGCACTTTTAGAAGATAAAGTACAAAGGTCTGTTGCACTGCTAATGAATATCCATGCGCGATTCCTGTTTGAAACCAGATTCTATGAAGAAAGAAAACAGGGAAATGTGAGTGCCGAACGTCTGAATGACATCATGGCCGCAGCACAAAAAGAGGCTTATGGCGACGCGCTTGATGAGTATCATCCGTCCTTCTGGGCTTCAAAACTGCACTTCTTTATTACTGGAGTGCCATTCTATAATTTCCCATATACTTTTGGGTATTTATTCTCGCTCGGAATCTATGCACAGGCACTAAAAGAAGGGAAAGGATATGAAGAAAAATATATAGCATTATTAAAGGATACTGCATCAATGACAGTTGAAGATTTAGCGATGAAGCATTTAAATGCTGATTTAACCAAGCCTGAGTTCTGGGAAAGTGCCGTACAATTATGCATGGATGATGTGGAAGAGTTCCTGGCATTAACAGAAGACAAATAAAATATAGAAGCCGCGCTTATTTTGAGCACGGCTTTTTTACATTTTTTTCAGCCTGAAAGGGCTTATCATTAAAATTGAAAGTATCAGCATGATGAAAAGGAATATAGGTGAAGGCCAATACGGGACCGCAAGATAGCATAAAGTGGCGAGGCATCCGGAAGCTGTTATTGGCAGACCGGTAAAATAGCCGTTATTCTCGCTAATGTTAAAACGGGCTAGCCGCAAAGCTCCACATCCTATATATAGAGCAGTCAGGAAGGCGCCGGGTGCCCCGAATTCATAAAGTACTCCCGTGTATAGGAGCAGTGCAGGTGCAACTCCAAACGAAATAATGTCACTCATCGAATCCAGCTGCTTTCCTAATTCCGATTCAATATTCATTTTCCTTGCTGCCATCCCATCAAATCGGTCAGCAAGAGCTGCGATAAAAATCAGCAGCACACTCAATTTCAAATTGTCATTAATAGAAAATAAAATAGCAAAGCACCCTAAGAATAAATTAGACAGGGTTAAGATATTGGCTGTCTGTGCCTTTAGCTTCTTAATGGTTAAATCAAGAACATCCTGAAAAAACATATCGAACACTCCTTGCAACGGGGAATCACAGCTTGCAGACTTTAGGAAGTTTTTCTAACAGCTATGTGTTAATGTCTTCCGGCAAATGGGAACTATCGGGAAGGGTAGAAATAGAAGTAATCCGCAAATTTACTGAAGCCAATAATAAAAAAAGCGCCAAATCCGGGGATGTCTATGGCAAACTTAGTTTTATATGTTATATAATAATATTTTATTCTATGCTTTTTATGCCTGTTCGTAAAGAACATATTTAGTTAGGGGGCATTTCCTTTGTTAAAACCTGTATATCGACTGCTGATTGAATTGACAAATGGAAGATGGACATCCGGTATACTTCAGAAATTTGCACAATCAAATCTAAGCAGGAGGGTCATTCCTTCATTTTCAAGAATTTATAATATTAACGAAAGTGAAATGGAAAAAAACCTGCATGAATATCCAACACTTCATGAGTTTTTCATTAGAAGGCTGAAAGAAGGTGCACGAGTAACGGATGAGAGCCCTGAATCAGCAGTGAGTCCTGTAGATGCTGTAATCGAAGATATTGGGGATATCCGGGAGGATCGGATAATTACAGTAAAAGGGAAGAACTATTCCATCTCTGAGATGCTTGGTGCAAATAAAGCAGGGAAATATGCAGGCGGCACTTACATGATCTTTTATTTAAGTCCGAGCCACTATCACAGGATACACAGCCCGGTCACTGGAAAAGTAACAGATCAATGGATTTTGGGGTTAAAATCTTTTCCGGTTAACAAATGGGGTTTGAAATATGGAAGAGAAACGCTTTCTAAAAATTTCCGGAGCATAACTGAAGTAAAGCATGGTGATTCAGTAATCGCAATTGTGAAGGTGGGTGCTATGTTTGTAAATTCCATCGAACTTACCCATGAAGGGGACCAGCTTGAAAAAGGAAAGGAAATGGCCTATTTTACATTTGGCTCTACTGTCATTCTTCTATTTGAGAAGGGGAAATTCCAGCTCGAAAGGTCAATTAAGACTCCTGCTCACATTAAAGTAGGGGAGCGGATTGGAACCCTGTGTGAATGAAAAGACCAGTTATTTCGGGTTTTAAATCTGAGAATAAAAAAAGCCCTATTAAGGGCTTGTCCATTTTTATGATGTGACTTTTATTCTGTTTGATAGTGAACGACGGTGGATTTCTGTTTCAATTAAACGGATGAAGTCTTTGCTAAGCTGCAGTTCTTTTGCTTTATAATAGGATTCGATTAATAATTCATCTGACAGTTTACGCATTCCTGTCCCACCTCCAGGTACTTGATATTTCAGTTCTAAAAGAATTATTTTATACATATAATGTAAGATTTTATGTTGTACCCCTACTTTAGCAAATTAAAACGATTAGAACAACTGTTCTCTTATCCACAGGAAACCGTGGATAACCTGTGATTATTTTGTTTATAAAAAGGGAAAAAGTATTAAAATCATATTGGGTTATGTGTATAAAGTTATCCACAGGTCTGAGGGGCATTTGGTTTTTGTCGAAAAATTTTTATTTTAAGGTTAATTAACAACTATTCTGTGGAAATTTAGTGAGTTTTGAGTGTCTTTCCCCATTTTGTGGAATCGTATAAAATAGAACGGCCTGATTGAAATCCCCCATTCTTTATTTTGAAAGAGCGGACGAAATTGGGTATGATGAAATCGGTGTTTTAGCTAGTGAATGGCTGCAGACGCTAATTAACATTTAAGACCGGTATTAATTTGAGGGCATTAGATACAGTATTGCCGGACAATATGAATAAATGATTGAGGTGTAAATATAGTGTTAAAGCATTTTTTGCCTAATCAGCATGTTAAAAGTATTTTTGAAATAACTCCACACAGTTTACAGGAAAAGGGAGTTAAAGGGATAATCACGGACCTGGATAATACACTTGTCGAATGGGACAGGCCAAATGCAACACCGAAGCTGATTAGCTGGTTTGAAGAAATGAAGCAAAGCAACATCAAGGTTACGATTGTGTCTAATAATAAAGAAAACCGCGTTAAGGCTTTTTCGCACCCCCTTGATATTCCATTTATTTATCAGGCTAGAAAGCCAATGGGCAGGGCCTTCCGGAGAGCCCTATCTGAGATGGGGCTGAAGAAAGAAGAAACAGTGGTGATTGGAGACCAATTGCTGACTGATGTATTGGGAGGAAACAGAAACGGTTTCCATACTATTTTGGTCGTGCCTGTAGCTCAAACTGACGGGTTTATTACGAAATTTAACCGGCTGGTGGAGAGACGGATTTTAAATTGGTTCAGGAAAAAAGGCATGATTCAGTGGGAGGATTAAAAAGTGAGTGAAGAACAATTTGTTTGCGTAGGCTGTGGAGTGAAAGTTCAGGCAGAGAATCCTGATGAATTAGGTTATGCTCCTCAATCAGCTTTGCAGAAGGAAACAATTATTTGCCAGCGCTGTTTCAGGCTGAAGCACTATAATGAAGTTCAGGATGTAAGCTTGACTGATGATGATTTTCTGAAGATCCTGAATGAAATTGGACAAAGTGATGCACTTATTGTGAAGATTGTGGACATTTTTGATTTTAACGGCAGCTGGCTTCCAGGTCTTCACCGTTTTGTGGGCAGCAATAAAATCCTGCTTGTTGGAAACAAAGTCGACCTGCTTCCAAAGTCCGTGAAGACAAACAAGCTGATTAACTGGATGAAGCAGGAATCAAAACAGCTGGGGCTGAAACCGGAAGAGGTTTATCTGGCCAGTGCTGCAAAAGGGTACTCCATTAATGAAATTGCAGCAGCCATCGATCATTATCGGGAAGGAAAAGACGTTTATGTAGTAGGATGTACTAATGTAGGTAAATCCACTTTCATCAATCGAATATTAAAAGAAGTAACAGGTGAGGGCGATGTCATCACTACTTCCCACTTCCCAGGGACGACTCTTGATATTATCGAGATCCCTCTATCTGACGGAAAGGCTTTAGTGGATACTCCAGGTATAATTAACCATCATCAGATGGCTCATTATGTAGATAAAAGAGATTTAAAGGTGATAACACCTAAAAGAGAGATTAAACCTAAGGTTTACCAGCTGAATGAAGAGCAGACTCTGTTTTTTGGCGGACTGGCCAGGTTTGATTACATTGCTGGCGGCCGGCGGTCATTTGTTTGCCATTTCTCCAATGAATTAAATATTCACCGCACCAAAACAGAAAAGGCGGATGAGCTATATGAGAATCATGCGGGAGAGATGCTTACACCGCCAAGAATAGAGCAGATGGAAACCTTCCCGGAGCTTGTGAAACATGAATTTACAATTAAAGAACCGAAAACAGATATAGTATTTTCAGGACTTGGCTGGATAACGGTAAATGAGGGCGGGGCCAAAGTAGCTGCATATGTTCCTAAAGGTGTCCATGCCATGATAAGGAAGTCATTAATTTAGGCTGTTACTTGCATTTGCTTACGCTTTTCAAAAGGGGTGAGGATTTTTGAAGAAGCTGTTTGGAGTGATTGGGGATCCAATTTCTCATTCAATGTCCCCTGCTATGCACAATGAATTATTTAAGATTTACAGTATTGATGCACATTATCAGCCATTTCATATATCCAGGAGAAATCTGAATGACGCTATTAAAGGGTTCAGGGCAATCGGCATTGCGGGATTTAATGTTACAGTACCCCATAAGGAGGCTATCATTCCTCTTTTAGATGAACTGGATCCTCTGGCTGAGGCAATTGGGGCAGTAAATACAGTGGTCAATCAGGATGGTAAGCTAATAGGCTATAACACGGATGGAAGCGGATTTGTAAAAGGCCTGCTGAATCAAAACCAATCAATTAATGACAAAAAGGTGCTGATAGTGGGGGCAGGCGGAGCTGCGAGAGCCATTTATTTTACAATTGCTAAAGAAGGCCCGGAGCTTCTGGACATTTGCAATCGGACTCCAGAAAGGGCAGAGCAGATTTTGAATGATTGCCCTTTTGAGGTTCCTGCTCGGGTGCTGAACCGGCAGGAAGCAGAAGAGAGCCTGGAAACATACGATTTAATTGTTCAGACTACTTCAATTGGAATGCTTCCGGAAATTGGCCAAAGTCCGCTTTCGGTACATAAGCTTAAGCCTGGAGCCTTTGTCAGTGATATCATTTATAATCCGCTGCAAACCAGGCTTTTAAAGGAAGCAGACGTAAAGGGCGCCCAAATTCAGAATGGTATTGATATGTTCGTATATCAGGGGGCTCTTGCTTTTGAAATGTGGACTGGCATTGGGCCCGACATTGAAAGAATGAGAGAAAAGGTTTTAAATCAGCTGGGAGGATTATTATGCTAACAGGAAAGCAAAAGCGTTTATTGCGATCAAAAGCGCACCATTTAAACCCTATTTTCCAAGTGGGAAAGGGCGGGGTTAATGAAAATATGATTAAACAAGTAGGAGAAGCACTGGAAGCCCGTGAGTTATTAAAGGTTTCCGTCCTTCAAAACTGTGAAGAAGACAGAGATACGGTGGCACAGCAGCTGTCAGAAGGCGCGAAGGCTGATGTTGTCCAAATCATCGGGAATATTATTGTTTTATACAAAGAATCAAAAGAAAACAAACAAATCAACCTGCCGTAAGCTACGGGGAAATTAAACTGAATGAATGGAGGAGTGTAAATGGAAAAGGTAGGCATACTTGGAGGGACCTTTAATCCGCCTCATTTAGGCCATCTCATTATTGCAAATGAGGTAATGTCTTCCCATGGTTTGGATGAAGTATGGTTTATGCCGAACCATGAGCCTCCCCATAAAAAGAGGTCAGATAATGTCAGCAGCAGTGATCGAATAGAAATGCTGAAACTCGCATTGCAGAATCATCCTGGTTTTAAATTGGAGTTGATTGAGCTGGAGCGGGAAGGTCCTTCATTTACCTACGATACGATCAGGATTTTGAAGGAACACTATCCTCAAAAGCAATTTTATTTTATTATTGGAGCTGACATGGTTGAATATTTGTCCAAGTGGCATAACATTGACAAACTTCTTGAATTGATTACCTTTATAGGAGTAAGGCGGCCATCTTACAATTTGCAGACTCCGTATCCGATTCTTTATGCTGACGTTCCTGAAATGGGGATCTCCTCCAGTATGATCAGAAGCCGTGTAAAGGAAGGTGGTACTATACGATATCTGGTACCGGATTCTATAAGGAGTTTTATAAAGGAGAATCATTTATATGAATCGTGAAACAGCTCTGGCTATTGTAAAGGAGCAGCTGACTGAACATCGCTATCTTCATACAGTCGGAGTGATGGAAACAGCCATTAAACTTGCAGAGAAATATGGCGCTGATAGTAAGAAAGCTGAATTGGCAGCCATTTTTCATGATTATGCTAAGTTCCGCCCTAAGGAAGAAATGAGGGAAATTATCAGTAAGGAAGGTATGCCAGCCGAGCTTTTGGATTACAATAGTGAACTTTGGCATGCTCCTGTCGGTGCTTTTTTGGCTGAGAAAGAAGCGGGAATCCATGATAAAGAGGTTCTGGATGCAATAAGATATCATACTTCAGGGAGGCCGGGAATGGCACTTCTTGAAAAGATCATTTATCTTGCAGATTATATTGAACCTGGAAGACATTTTCCGGGTGTTGACGAAGTGCGTGATTTAGCAAAGACGAACTTGAACAAGGCTTTAATAAAATCTATTCAAAATACCATCATGTTTTTAATGAAAAAAGGGCAGCCTGTTTTTCCGGCTTCCTTCGAAACGTATAATGACCTTGTAATGAATAAGGAGGATTGATTAAATGAAAGAAAATACTATGCTGATGACGGCAGTAAAAGCAGCGGATGATAAACGTGCAGAAGATATAACGGTTCTTAATATGAAGGGGATTTCCCTGATTTCGGACTACTTTGTTATTTGTCACGGAAATTCTGATAAACAAGTGCAGGCCATTGCTCGGGAAATGAAAGAAAAATCTGAAGAACACGGGTTTACGGTTAAGCGAATGGAAGGCTTTGATGAAGCAAGGTGGATTCTGGTTGATATGGGCGATATTATTGCACATATTTTCCATAAGGATGAAAGAAGCTACTATAATCTCGAAAGACTTTGGGGAGATGCCCCGGTCGAAAACGTTCAGGGCATTCTTAACCAATGAGCTACGGAAAGTTCGCTTATCTCTATGACAGGCTGATGGAAGATGTTCCTTATGACAGCTGGATTAAATTGGTCAATGAAAAGCATGTGGAATTTAATGTTTCAGGCAAACAATTGCTGGATCTTGCATGCGGCACAGGACAGCTTACAATAAGGTTAAGTGAACATGGCTATGATGTAACCGGTGTGGATTTATCAGAGGATATGCTGGCTGTAGCCCAATCAAAGGCGGAGCAGAAAGGTCTTCAAATCCCCTTTTACCAGCAGAACATGGCAGAGCTTGAAGGGTTTAGTGAATTTGATATTATTGGCATCTTTTGTGATTCGCTGAATTATCTGGAGACAGAATCAGATGTGAAGAACACCTTCCGGCGGGTCCATAGCTATTTAAAAAACGATGGTCTATTTATTTTTGATGTTCATTCCATTTATAAAATTATGCAGATATTTATGAACCAGACCTTTGCTGAAAATGACGAGGAAATTTCATATATCTGGCACAGCTTTCAGGGCGAATACCCCAATTCTGTAGAGCATGATCTTTCATTTTTTGTTCAGGACGAAAAAACAGGGAAGTATGACCGCTATGACGAACTTCATTTTCAGCGCACTTATCCTATTGATCAATATAAAAGCTGGCTTGAGGAATGCGGTTTTGACCTTGTTGACGTTTCAGGAGATTTTAAAGAAGGACCGCCAGACAGCCAGGCTGAACGAATCATTCTTATTGCAAAGAAAAGACACTAATAAAAAAACAGCCGGGTTTTCGGCTGTTTTTTTTAAATAGTGAAGGATTATTTCCATTAACATCGAATAGCTAATAGAGAGAATACTGCTTTTTTACTTCGACAAGATCTTCGTCAAACTTGGAATGTGTCGCCTGGAATAAGTGTTCAAATACACTGCCGAGCTCGCTTTCAAGAATTTTAATTCCCTCTCCTGTAATTCCTCCTTTGACACACACCTTCTCCTGCAATGTAGGCAATGTATAAAATCCTTTTTTCAGTAATTCCCCAAGCCCAATCAGCATTTCTCCTGCAAGCTTTGTAGCTGTTTCATTATCAATCTCCGTTTCCGTAACTGCTGCATTGATGAAGCGCTGAGTCAAGTAGCTGAAAAAGGCAGGTCCGCAGCTGACAATATCCGAAGAAACCCTGGTAATCGCTTCCTCTATAAAAACAGGTGTGGAGATGCTTTCAAAAAGCTTGTTAAGTTCCCCTTTCCATTGTTCGCTGCACTGTTCACCGAATGATAATAATGACACCCCTGATAAGGCCCGGTTAGTAATGCTTGGAATCGCCCTTGCTGCTGAGCAAGGCACAATTGATTCAAGCTGTTTTACACTAATAGGGCTGGTTATGGACACTACACATTTATCTTCTGACAGGAACGGCAAAATATCCTGAACGACATTATATACATCATGAGGCTTTACACAAATAAAGATCAGTGAAGAACGATTGGCGGCCTCTCTTGCGTTATTTACAACGGTAATTTCCTGATGCGTTTCTTTTATTTTATTCGCTTTTGCCACTGTCCGATTGGTTATCGTCATGGAGGCAGGGGAAACGGCTCCTCCATCCAGGAAGGCCTCGGTCAAAATTCTCCCCATATTACCTGTGCCAATGATTCCGATTTTCAATGCAACATCCCTCCTTTAAAAGCAGGCTTTCTCATATAACGATATGTATCAAAAAAACATTTATTCCAAAAAGAAAGGATGGATCGATAGTGCCCGAATGGATAAAAGCCTATAAATTTTACTTTGCAGGAGGTGCGATCGCATTGGCTGCACTCCTCTATTATTTTTTAATGCCAGTTCAGGAGACTGAAGTATTTCCAGAAATTGAGCAGTCAATTTCTTTGAACGAAGAAGAAGGTAAAGAAACAGCAGGTGATATGCAGGCTGAACAGGTGCCGCAGGCAATGAAAGCAGATATTAAAGGAGCAGTAAAAAAACCGGGAGTGTACGAAGCAAAAGAGGGTGAAAGGGTGATAGACCTGCTGGAAAAAGCAGGCGGACTAACGGAAAAAGCGGATAGCACTAAAATTAATTTTGCCCTGAAAATTACAGATGAAATGGTGATATATGTTCCGGAAGAGGGTGAAATTATTGAAGAGACCCGGGCGGGAGCCGGAAATGTCGAGGTTAAAGGACAGCAGGATAGCGGAAAGGTAAATTTAAACAGGGCGGATGAAACAGAATTGCAGACATTGCCGGGGGTTGGACCCTCTAAAGCTGCAGCGATAATTGAACACCGCGATACAAATGGACCCTTTAAGGATATTGAGGATTTGAAATTAATATCAGGGATAGGGGATAAAACCTTTGAAAAACTGAAAGAGCATATTAGTGTAAACTAATTTCCTCCCATTGACCTGCACAAACTTGAGGCTTACACTTATTGAGAGAAAAAGCTATATTTTAATTCAGGGCATACATGCCTGTGTAAAGGGGAGAGACAGATGGACCGGATTTCCTGGAACCAATATTTTATGGCACAAAGCCATTTGCTTGCTTTGAGGAGCACATGTACAAGACTAGCGGTCGGAGCAACCATTGTAAGGGATAAGAGAATCATTGCAGGCGGCTATAATGGATCTATTGCCGGCGGTGAACATTGTGTTGATGATGGCTGCTATGTTATTGATAACCATTGTGTCAGGACCATTCATGCGGAAATGAATGCGATTTTACAGTGTGCAAAATTTGGGGTGCCGACAAGTGATGCAGAAATATATGTAACTCATTTTCCGTGCCTTCAATGCTGCAAAGCAATTATACAGGCGGGAATTAAAACAGTTTACTACGCACAGGACTATAAAAATCACCCTTATGGAATTGAACTCTTTGAGAAGGCTGGTGTGAAAACTGTCCATGTGGCGGCTGATAAAGTATCCTTCGATGGCAGCATACAGGAAAAACGTGATTTTATAGAGGACTTAATTAAAGAGCTTGAAAAAAGCGGTAAAAATCAGGACATTATGAAAAGCTATAAAGAAAAAAAGGACAAGCTTTTTCAAAATTAATCCATAGAAACAGCAGCACCTTCAATGAAAGGTGCTGCTCCCTTCAAAATAACTAAAGGAGCAAATGATATGAAAGGCAGATGGATCTACGCAGCTGCTGCCTCACTCCTGGGAAATCTAACATCATTACTTCATCCGGCAATTGCTGTCATTTTTTCTCTTCTTGCCCTTTTCCTTTTAAAAAGAAATATCTTGACTAAAAAGACTATGACTGTCCTGATTATGATTTACCTTGCTCTAATCATAAGGAGTGAATTAGCGGCAGAATATAACAGGACAAGCCTTACAGGAAATGAGAGTGATTTTGAAATTACCCTGTCAGAGTCAGTAAAGATAGATGGGGACCTTCTCACAGTCCTAATTGAATTGACCGATAAAAAGGAAAAGCTGGCTGCCAGGTATAAGATCAAATCCGAAGCAGAACAAAAATTCCTATCAGACCATCTGAGGATAGGAATGACATGCCGGGTTAATGGCACCTTACAGACTCCTCCAACATCTACAAATCCTAATTCCTTCAGCTACAAGGATTACTTAAGCCACAATAGAATCTTTTGGATCCTCGAATTGGAACAGTTAAACCTCTCTGATTGCATATACAATAAAAGCCGCATCACATTACCTATTTTAAAAATGAGGGAGATGGGCACAAAACATATTTTAGAGCATTTCCCTGAACAGGCAGCTCCGCTTTCAATCGCACTTGTCTTCGGCGATCGGAATTTTATTGATGAGGATATTATCGCTTCTTATCAGAAAATCGGAATTATCCATTTGCTTGCAATATCCGGACTTCATGTAGGAATGCTTGCTGGTATGTTTTTTCTTGCTGGAGTACGTGCAGGGATCACCACAGAAAAAATGACCAGCATCCTAATAATGGTTTTGCCGGTATATGCAATACTTACAGGGGCTGCACCGTCTGTACTGCGGGCTGTGTTTATGATGCTTCTGGTTTTACTGGCAAAGAAGCTGAAGGCCACTATTCAATTAGCTGATGTTATCTCCATTGTGTTTGCCGGCTATCTTTTTATCTCCCCTTTTATTATCTATAATGCGGGGTTTCAGCTGTCTTTTGCTGTGGCCTTATCGCTTATTCTCTCAGCTCCTGCCATATTCAAAAAATTTACTCATCCTCTCGCTGCCCTCCTGTCTGTTTCTCTTATTTGCCAGATAGCGGCCATTCCGATCCTCCTTTGGCATTTTTATGAGGTATCGATTATTTCCATAATTGCCAATCTGATCTTTGTACCTTTGTATTCTTCCATAGTCCTGCCTGTGGTATTAATTTTATTTATTTTTGATTTATTAACAGGAGGAAGGGCAGATTTCTTACTTCATGTATTGGAAAAAATGATCGTTTTTCTTAATTGGATTGCTGAAATGCTTTCCGCCATTCCTAATTCGACCCTTATTCTTGGCAGGCCATCCCCTTTAATGCTGATCATATATCTTTTTCTCATTCCCGCATTCTTTGCCGGCTGGGAAAGGTCAAAAAACAAAAAAGCTATTATTAAGAACGGTGTGCTTCCTATTCTTGCGATAATAATTCATTATTTGTCAAATGTGATTACACCAGCCGGTGAAATTACATTTATTGATGTTGGGCAGGGGGACAGCATCCTGATAAAGCTTCCGTATGGGAGAGGGAATTATTTGATAGATGCAGGAGGTGCGCCTATGTTTGAGTCTGAGGACTGGAAGATGCGAAGCGATCCATATGAAACAGGAATGGACACAGTAGTGCCTTTTCTGAAAAGCAAAGGGATCAGTGAAATAGATAAATTTTTTCTCACTCATGGGGATATGGACCACATTGGCGGAGCATCAGCTGTTCTGAAGGAAATGAAGGTAAAGTCTGTTGTGTTTTCGCAGGGATCAGAGTTCTCGGAGGCTGAAAAGGATTTGGCTGTACAGGCTAAAAATAGCAAAAGTGAAATTTTTTTCACTAAAGCCGGAGATAGCTGGCTCATAGGAGATTCTGTATTTCAAGTTTTGTCCCCGTTTGGCGGCGAGATGGGGGACGGTGTGGGGCAAAATGATGGATCTATTGTCCTTTTTGCCAAAGTGGGAGGGTTAAACTGGCTGTTTACCGGAGATTTGGAGGAACAGGGGGAAGGTCAGCTCATAAAGTCTTATCCCAAGTTGAAAGCTGATGTAGTGAAAATTGCACATCATGGAAGCAAAACCTCATCAACAGATTTATTTCTCGCTGGAGTGAAGCCGCGGATTGGAGTTATTTCTGCAGGCAGGAACAACAGGTATGGGCATCCTCATAATGATGTAATGAGCAGGCTGAATGACTATAAGGTCAAAGTATTGCGAACCGATAAGCAAGGGGCAATTACCTATTTTTTTAAAGGGGATTCAGGAACCTTTTCAGTGCAGCTTCCATAGTATATGTTAGAAAGCATCAGCTTCAAGACTTAATAAAGCTTAATCGAAATTCCGCCAAAAAAAAGAGGCTGCTAAGGCAGCCTCAATGTGTCAGCGGTATTGTGACACATAACTGTATGTAGCCATTAAGCTCCTAAAAATTTAATGACTGTTGCAATAATAAATAACGTTGCGAAGAAACCGAATGATACGATGAATCCTACACCAGAGTCGATTGCATCATTACGTTTGCTTTGGACGTTCTTTTCAAATTCGTTCACAGTCTACCCCTCCTATTTCCTATATAGTATAAGTCATTCAAATGAAAAAATCTAGAGTTCGCCTGCCCTTTTCCTGCATTAGCAGGAGTTGTCACAAATATGACGAAACATCATGGGGAAAATAACAAACAAAGGTGCACCGCAGCTTCCTGAGTTACCCGGGCCTCAGGGATGCAGCGTTCTATATAGATTGGAAATTGGCGTTCATTTGGGCGCCAATTTCTTATGTCTTGTCAAATTGCCATCGCTTCTTTAGGATATATAGTGAATATATTGTTTGGCGAACGGAGAGAAGAAATTGGTTTTTGATATTTGGAACAGAATTAAAGCGAAAAGTTTTGCTCCTATTTACTTATTATACGGAACAGAACCTTATCTTATAAACGAAACGAAGCAGCTTCTGATCAGCAATGTGCTAAGTGAAGAAGAAGCTGATTTTAATTTATCCTCTTATGACCTTGAGGAAACCCCCATTGATACAGCGCTTGAAGATGCTGAGACATTTCCTTTTATGGGTGAAAGAAGACTGATCTTTTTACATAACCCGGTTTTTTTAACGTCAGAGAAATCGAAAGCTAAACAGGAGCATAACCTGGCTAAGCTTGAAGCCTATATTAAAGAGCCTGCCCCATATTCAGTGGTGGTATTTTCCTCATCGGCAGAAAAACTCGATGATCGTAAAAAAATAACCAAACAATTGAAAAAAACGGCTGCAGTACTTGAAGCCAAGAAATTAAATGAAGGGGAATTGAAAGCCTGGATCAGGGAACGTGCAGCATTGAACGGTGTGCAGATTGATGAATCGGCTGTTGAGCTGATTTTAACATTGGCAGGCGCCAACCTGTTTATTCTGACCAACGAGATCGATAAATTAGCCCTATATGCGAATGACACAAAGCGGATAGATGAACAGATGGCAGAAAAAATGGTATCACGGTCTTTAGAGCAAAACATTTTTTCCCTTGTGGATAAGGTGGTTCACCGCAAAATAGAAGAGGCCCTGAGAATTTATTATGATTTATTAAAGCAAAATGAAGAGCCCATTAAGATTTTATCTGTTATTACAGGGCAGTTCAGATTGATTTATCAGGTGAAGGAGCTTGCCAGGAGAGGCTACGGCCAGCAGCAGATTGCCGGCTATTTAAAGATTCATCCTTTCCGGGTAAAGCTGGCGGCCGGACAGGCCCAGCTGTTTGCAGACGAAGAACTGGCAGCGATCATAAGCTTGCTTGCTGATGCAGATTACCAAATGAAAACAGGAGGCATGAATAAAACCATGCTGATTGAAATGTTCCTGTTTCGTCTGCAAAGTCAGGCACTCAGAAAATAGAAAAGCGGAAGCGCCTTGCCCGCGAAGGAACGCAGACTAAGAACGCCACGTCCTCCCAAAAGCTGCCGCTTTCGGTCGTGCGATGTATCGCTGCCGTAGCTTTCCTTGTCCTGTGGCAACGTCTGCATGACCCGCGTCCTCCCAAAAGCTGTCGCTTTTGGTTGTGCGATGTTTATGCTGACGAAGCCTTCCTTGTCCTGCGGGCCTCAAGCACAAGACGAGCCTCACGGAAAGGCGTTCTTTGCCTTTTTGGGGGGATTGCCCGAAATGTGGAGGCGACTGCTCAGGGACGACAAGCATAAGACGAGTCCTGCAAGAAGGTGTTCTTTCTGGAAGGGATTGGCTTATATCTCGAGTCCCTAGGAGCCGAAACAAGCCAAGCTTGTGACCTCGAGGGGGTAGGCTGCTTGCGCTAGACAGTTCTCGAAGTACAAAGTTATAAATTCTGATTACATAAAAAAAGCGGTCCGCAATTTGGACCGCTTTTTTATGTAAAATAAAAGGCTATCCCTTAAGATAGCCGATATCTTTAAACATTACGCATTTAAAGAGTTCATTTTTTTCATTAAACGAGACTTTTTACGGGCAGCAGCATTTTTGTGGATAAGACCTTTTGCAGCAGCTTTGTCCAGTTTACGAGCAGCATCAGCGAAAGATGCAGTTGCAGCAGTAGAATCGTTGTTTACGATTGCAGCATCAACCTTTTTAACAGCTGTACGCATTGCTGATTTAACAGTAGCATTTTGAGCGTTGCGAGCTTCGCTAGTTTTAACACGCTTGATAGCAGATTTAATGTTTGGCATTCCATTCACCTCCTGAAAAAGCATCGAGATTCTATAACTCGACATTCACGTTCATTAACAAATTCAGAACAAGTGATATTTTATCAAATACGGGGGCATAATGCAATACTCTGTACTTAAAATTACTGAAGGATAATTCGGGAAGTTCATTCTTTTTCTGCATGTTTTTAAATTTTAAAGGCAAAGATAGTATATATCTGAATTTTAGTAATTTGTCTGTTATTTTCCAACCTAATAAGCTGAGATTGTGAGGGATACATGTGAAGGAATCAATAGATTTAAGCCAGTACTCAGTTCGAACGGATCTTGCCATTGAAGCCAGGGAAATGGTGATTTCCGGCAGGCAGAAAGACAATGACAATGTTCAAGGGCAGGAGAATCTTTCCCAAATTGAAGGTGTCATAATTAAAGAAAAAGAAGAAAACGATATTAAAATTTCCTTTGTTGAAGTAACAAAGGAAGGAGCAGAAGCATTAGGGAAAAAAGAGGGCAAATACCTGACCCTCGAAGTGACGGGCATACGCCAGCAGGATACGGAGCTTCAGCACAAAGTGGAGACTGTATTTGCAAGTGAATTCTCCCAATTTATAAAGCAGCTGGGCATTAATGAAGATGCATCCTGTTTAATTGTCGGACTGGGCAATTGGAATGTCACTCCCGATGCATTGGGACCGCAAGTCTGCGAAAATCTGCTTATTACAAGACATCTCTATCAGCTCCAGCCTGAAAGCGTAGAAGAAGGCTACAGGCCGGTAAGTGCTATTTCTCCAGGGGTGATGGGCCTGACAGGAATTGAAACAAGTGACATTATTCATGGCATTGTTGAAAAAACAAAGCCCGACTTTGTCATTGCGATCGACGCTCTTGCTTCCCGATCAATTGAAAGAGTCAATTCTACCATTCAAATTTCGGATACAGGGATTCACCCTGGTTCTGGTGTGGGGAATAAACGAAAAGAAATCAGTAAGGAAACTTTAGGAATACCTGTCATAGCGATTGGCATCCCAACAGTTGTCGATGCCGTATCCATAACAAGCGATACAATTGATTACATCCTGAAGCATTTCGGCAAGGAAATGAAAGAAGGCGGCCGTCCATCGCGTGCTTTGGCTCCTGCAGGAATGACTTTTGGAGAGAAGAAAAAGCTGACAGATGAGGACCTCCCGGAAGAGCATCATAGAAAAACCTTTCTTGGCATGATCGGAACCTTGCCTGAAGAGGAGAAGCGAAAGCTTATTTATGAAGTTCTGTCTCCTTTGGGACACAACCTTATGGTGACACCAAAGGAAGTGGATGTATTTATTGAAGATATGTCCAACTTAATTGCCAACGGCTTGAACGCAGCGCTCCACCAGAAAGTGAATCAGGATAATGCCGGATTTTATACAAGATAGAAAATATCCTGTTCTATCTTCTCTAGCAAAGTCATAACATTTACTAGACTAGCAAGGAGAGGTGGAACAATGAAACCTTTTAAAACGAACGGACTTGTAGTAACTATCCAAGGGACAAGCCTGCTTAAGGCTATTGGCGGATTTCTGCTTTTTCTATTTATGATATTTTCCATAAGCGGAGCATTGACTTCTTTAAAGCCTGAATACCGAATCAGTTCTTCTTCAGTAAACTCTGCCGCGAACAGCCTGACAGGAGAAATGCTTTATCGTTTTCTCGGATGGGAGAATCACTCATTTCTCCAGGGAGTTTCTGAAAGCACTTCTCCCCCGGGCTTTGCCAATTTAATTTTTAAGCTATCCACAAATGTCAATTTGGATGATCCCAGAAGTCTTCTGGGAAGGGAGCTTCCTTTTTTCTCGATTTATGACAGTAAAATCCTGGTTGCAGGTGAAGGAACAGATTATACAAACATGCCTGTAGAATCTTCTCCGCCTTTAGAAGTTCTTATGGCCGAACAGGAGGCAGCCCTGCAAAACACCGAAGGTCTTGAGCAGTCTGGAGATAAAAAACAATCAAATGCCCCGCCGGTGTCAACAGGAGATAAAAAACCTGTCTATGTATACTTTTCGCATAATACTGAATCCTATCTTCCGTATCTGAAGGGTGTCACCAACCCTGATGCGGCCTACCATTCAAAAATTAATATTACTAAAATCGGTGATAAGCTTAAGGAAGAGATGGAGAGTAAAGGGATCGGGACCTTTGTGGATAAAACGGATATTCAGGGGAATTTAAACAAAAAGGGCTTAACATATGGTCGCTCCTATCAGGAATCCAGAGAGGTAGTCCAGGCAGCAATCACTTCCAATCGGGATCTGGCTTATTTAATCGATATTCACCGTGATTCAAAAAGAAAAAAAGATACTACAAAAGAAATTAACGGAGAGTCTTATGCCAAGCTGGCTTTTATTATTGGAGGAAATAATCCGAATTACGAAAAGAACTTAAAATTTGCAAAAGAACTGCATGATAGACTGAGCGTCAAGTACAAAGGATTAAGCAGAGGAATAATGAAAAAAGAAGGCGCAGGGACAAATGGCAACTTCAATCAGGATTTATCAGGCAATGCAATACTCATTGAGTTTGGGGGAGTCGATAATACGTTTGAGGAGTTAAACCGATCGGCCGAAGCACTCGCGGAAGTGTTCAGTGAATATTATTGGCAGGCCGAGGAAGTGAATTCACCGGCTGGCGGTGAGTCAGAAAAGAAATAGTAATAGGATGATGCGGAATGAAAATGTTTATGCTTAAAGCTCTTTTTCTGGCAGCGCTTATGTTTGTCTCAGTGCTATTCGGAATGCAGCAGGCAAATGAAGGAATTCACAGAATGAAGGGATTCCATGACGGGGATTTCAAAAGTGCCCTGACCATAAATGAAACCAACGAAGGCGAAGTTCAGGCTTCTGTCCTTGGGAATGATGTGTCAAGCCATGATCTTCAGAAGAAAAGGGAAAAGCTTGAAGAAATGAAAGCATATAACTTCTTTTCATCCTTAGGAAAAAGCATATCCAATGGCATATCAGAGCTGACAGAAAAATCGGTCGCAATCATCACAGACTTAATAAAAGGGAAATAGGCTGCTCAGGTGGGCAGCCTTATTTTTTTGAAAATCAGCGGCTTAAAGCTTAGCATTGAATCTTCACAAACCTACTGATATAATCAAAAATAGTGTATAAACTAAAAGGACTATTTTAAAATTGACCACACTTAGCTCCAGGCGCCTGTTACTAGGCGCTTGCGCTTTTCTATAGTAGGAGTTGAAATAATAAACAATGAACAGAGAAGAGAAACTGAAAAGGCAAGAGAAAATAAGGAATTTTTCGATCATCGCCCATATTGACCATGGTAAATCGACTTTGGCCGATAGAATTCTTGAAAAAACCAATGCGCTGACTTCACGCGAAATGAAGGACCAGCTCCTAGATTCCATGGATCTTGAAAGGGAGCGCGGCATTACGATCAAGCTGAATTCCGTTCAGTTAAAATATAAAGCGAAAGATGGTGAAATATACACTTTCCACTTAATAGATACGCCGGGACACGTCGATTTTACATATGAAGTATCCCGAAGCCTTGCAGCATGTGAAGGAGCCATTCTGGTTGTGGATGCAGCTCAGGGTATTGAAGCGCAAACCCTTGCCAATGTTTATCTGGCCCTGGATAACGATCTTGAGATTCTTCCAATTATTAATAAGATCGACCTGCCAAGTGCGGATCCGGAAAGGGTTCGAAATGAGATCGAAGAAGTTATCGGCCTGGATGCATCTGAAGCAGTACTGGCTTCAGCAAAGGCTGGAATTGGAATAGAAGAAATTCTTGAACAGGTCGTTGAAAAAGTTCCTGCTCCAGTAGGGGATCCGGAAGCCCCATTAAAGGCTCTTATATTTGATTCCCTTTATGATGCCTACCGCGGTGTAGTAGCCTATATACGTGTGGTTGAGGGTACGGTAAAAGTAGGGGATAAAATTAAAATGATGGCAACCGGCAAAGAGTTTGAAGTCACTGAGGTTGGTGTGTTTACCCCAAAATCAACGCCCTTGCCTGAATTGTCCGTTGGAGACGTAGGGTTTTTGACTGCTGCAATCAAAAATGTTGGTGATACACGTGTGGGTGATACCATTACAAGCGCGAAAAACAGTGCTTCAGAAGCTCTTCCTGGATACAGAAAGATGAACCCGATGGTTTATTGCGGACTTTATCCAATTGATAGCGCCAAGTTCAATGACCTGCGTGAAGCGCTTGAAAAGCTGGAGCTGAATGATTCCGCCCTTCAGTTTGAACCGGAAACTTCACAGGCACTCGGATTTGGATTCCGCTGCGGTTTCCTTGGATTGCTTCACATGGAAATTATCCAGGAGCGCATTGAGCGCGAATTCAAAATAGATTTGATTACAACAGCACCTAGTGTTATCTATGATGTTATCCTGACAGATGGCACTGAGGTTAAAGTAGATAACCCATCCAATATGCCTGATCCTCAAAAAATTGACCGTGTTGAAGAACCTTATGTAAAAGCTACAATGATGGCCCCAAATGATTATGTGGGAGCCATTATGGAACTTTGCCAGCAAAAACGCGGCATCTTTATTGATATGCAATACATGGATGAAACCAGAGTAAATATTATATATGAGATTCCTTTATCGGAAATTGTTTATGATTTCTTTGATCAGCTGAAATCCAATACAAAAGGATATGCTTCTTTTGATTATGAATTAATTGGATATAAGCCATCAAAACTTGTTAAGATGGATATTCTGTTAAATGCAGAAAAGGTAGACGCATTGAGCTTCATCGTTCATAAGGATTTTGCTTATGAAAGAGGAAAAGTAATCGTTGAGAAGTTAAAAGAGCTAATTCCCCGTCAGCAGTTTGAGGTTCCTATTCAAGCTGCGATCGGCCAGAAAATTGTAGCCCGCTCAACCATTAAAGCCATCCGCAAAAATGTATTGGCTAAATGTTACGGCGGAGACATTTCCCGTAAGCGTAAATTATTGGAGAAGCAGAAAGAAGGTAAAAAGCGGATGAAGCAGGTTGGTTCTGTTGAAGTTCCGCAGGAAGCTTTCATGGCCGTTTTGAAGATGGACGATAACACCCCTAAAAAGTAAAATATTTGATTTGTTTTAAGAGGTTAGATATGCTGTCATAATAATAACAGCACTAGCCTCTTTTTATTTAGGAAACTCTGTATATTGATTGAATGATGAAAGTAGTGAAATAAATGATTAAAGCAGCTTATATACACATCCCCTTTTGTGAACATATCTGCCATTACTGTGATTTTAATAAAGTATATTTGAAGAACCAGCCGGTTAGAGAATACCTTGACTCTCTTGATAAAGAGATGGATCTTGCTTTGAAAGAAACACCAGCATCGCGCCTGGACTCTATCTTTGTAGGAGGCGGGACACCCACTGCGCTGAATGGGAAACAGCTTGAACAGCTTTGCAGCACAATTAATCGTCAGCTGCCCTACGACTCTTCCACAGAATATACATTTGAAGCTAATCCGGGAGATCTCTCTAAGGAAAAGCTTCAAATATTGCATGATGCCGGAGTCAACAGGCTCAGCTTTGGTGTCCAGACCTTCAACGATGAACTCTTAAAAAAAATTGGAAGGTCACACCGGGCAAAAGATGTTTTTCAGTCAATTGAAGCTGCAAAACAAGTAGGTTTCGATAACATCAGCATCGATCTGATATACAGTCTTCCCGGTCAGACACTTCAGGACTTTAAAGATACACTTGAAACATCATTTACATTGGATATTGTTCATTATTCGGGCTATTCTCTGATCATTGAGCCCAAGACGGTATTCTATAATCTGATGAGAAGAGGGAAACTGCCGACACCAGGAGAAGATGTGGAAGCTGAAATGTATGACTTATTGATGGAGCAAATGGACAAACATGGATTTGCCCAATATGAAATCAGCAATTTTGCCAAGCCTGGCTATGAGAGCCGGCATAACATCACTTATTGGGATAACGAATGGTACTTCGGCTTTGGAGCAGGTGCGCATGGCTATGTTAATGGGCTTCGCCGTTCAAACCACGGACCCCTGAAAAAATATATGGAGCCAATTGAAAAGGGCCAGCTCCCGATCCTCGAAGAACATAAGGTGCCCCTTGAAGAACAGATGGAAGAGGAAATGTTTCTTGGGCTGAGAAAAACTGAAGGTGTCTCAATTAGTCGTTTTAAAGAGAAATTTGGCAAAAACCCGCTGGAGCATTTTGAAGTTCAGATTAAACAGCACTCCGAAAAAAAATTAATTATTGCCGGGGAAGAGCATATTAAATTGACAAGGCGAGGACGATTCCTTGGAAATGAAGTATTTCAGTCCTTTATAGGGTAATCTGTCTGAGGATTGCTTCAGGAAAAAAAGAATCCAAATTATTGACACTGCACGTATGATTTGATAATTTATTAGTAGAATTAGCACTCGGGGACAAAGAGTGCTAACAGAGGTGATAACTGTGTTAACAGATCGTCAATTATTAATTTTCCAAGTAATTGTTGATGATTTTATTCAAACTGCACAGCCTGTAGGGTCGAGAACTCTGTCGAAAAAAGAAGAAATTTCTTTTAGTTCCGCAACGATCAGAAATGAGATGGCTGATTTAGAGGAACTTGGGTTTATTGAGAAAACACACACCTCATCGGGGAGGATTCCATCTGAAAAAGGTTACCGCTACTACGTGGATCACCTTTTATCCCCGCAAAAATTAAATCAGCATGATATCCACAAAGTACAATCGATCTTTGCGGAAAGAATTTATGAGCTGGAGAAAATTGTTCAAAAATCGGCAAAAATTCTATCTGAGCTGACTAATTATACATCCATAGTCCTCGGGCCTGCGGTAAGGGAAAACAAGCTGAAGAGAATTCAGATTGTTCCTTTGAATAAAGAAACAGCGATAGCAATTATTATCACAGATACAGGCCATGTGGAAAACAGAATGTTCCACTTGCCGGAAAACATTGATGCAGGTGATTTGGAAAAGGTAGTGAATATCCTTAATGACCGTCTTGCCGGTGCGCCATTGGAAAGTCTGAACAATAAGTTATATAAAGAGGTTGCCGTGCTTTTAAGGCATCATATCAATAATTATGATCTAATGCTGAATTCAATTGCCGATACAATAAAGATACCGGCCTATGATAAGCTTTTCTTTGGCGGTAAAACAAATATGCTGAGCCAGCCGGAGTTTCATGATATTGAAAAGGTTAAAAACCTCATGAATATGATTGAGCAGGAAAAAGGCATATATGATTTACTCAGTAAAAATAAGTCAGGGATCAATATTAAAATCGGCCGGGAAAATAATAATTCAGCAATGGAAAACTGCAGTCTGATAACAGCAAGCTATTCAATCGGCATCGAACAGCTCGGCACAATTGCCATTCTGGGCCCTACCAGAATGGAGTATTCAAGAGTCATCAGCTTATTGAACTATATCAGTGCAGACTTATCATCTGTTTTATCCAAGTTGTATCAAAACAGATGATGGTGGAGATATTGATTAAGGGTGGAAAAACCTTTCCACTCCTTTCCTTATGTTTTTTTATTTTATAATCCAGCCATTCTTTAAGGGAGGTGAACATGTTGGCAGAAGAGAAAGAGACATTGAGCAATGAATTAAATGAACAAACCAACGAACCTGAAGGAACTGAAAATGAGGCTCCTATTGAAGAGGTATTTGCAGAGGCTGATGAAGCAGGTCCTGTTGAGGGAACTGATACAGACCTTACAGCAGCAAATGCAAAAATAGCTGAATTGGAAGGTAAGCTGGAAGAAGCTGAAAATCGCATCTACCGTCTTCAGGCTGATTTTGAAAATTCCCGGCGCCGTGCAAGGCTGGACCTTGAAGCGTCTGAAAAATATAGAGCACAAAGCTTAATCTCTGATTTGCTGCCTGCGCTTGACAATTTTGAAAGAGCACTTCAAATGGAAGCTGAAAATGAACAGGCTAAATCTATTCTTCAAGGAATGGAAATGGTTTATCGAAGCTTGGTGGAGGCTATAAAAAAAGAAGGCGCAGAACAGATTGAGGCAGTTGGGAAAGAATTCGACCCTCATATGCACCAGGCTGTAATGCAGGTAGAAGATGAGAATTTTGATTCCAATATCGTGGTCGAGGAGTTCCAAAAAGGCTACAAGCTAAAGGATCGGGTCATTCGTCCATCAATGGTTAAAGTAAATCAATAACTACATATTTGGGGAGGTAAAGAACATGAGCAAAATTATCGGAATCGATTTAGGTACAACAAACTCATGTGTCGCTGTACTTGAAGGCGGCGAACCGAAAGTAATTCCAAATCCGGAAGGCAACCGTACAACGCCATCAGTTGTGGCGTTTAAGAACGGCGAGCGTCAGGTTGGTGAGGTGGCGAAGCGCCAGTCTATTACAAACCCGAACACCATCATGTCCGTTAAACGCCATATGGGTACAGATCATAAAACAGAGGCTGAAGGAAAGGAATACTCTCCGCAAGAGGTTTCTGCTATTATTCTTCAATATTTGAAATCTTATGCAGAAGACTATCTTGGCGAGAAGGTTACTAAAGCGGTAATCACTGTTCCAGCATATTTCAACGATGCTGAGCGTCAGGCTACAAAGGATGCAGGCCGAATTGCCGGCTTGGAAGTTGAACGAATCATCAACGAACCGACTGCTGCAGCGTTGGCATATGGACTTGATAAAATGGATGAAGACCAGACTATCCTTGTTTATGACCTTGGCGGCGGTACATTTGACGTATCTATCCTTGAGCTGGGCGATGGTGTATTTGAAGTAAAATCCACTGCCGGGGATAACCGTCTTGGCGGAGATGATTTTGACCAGGTAATTATTGATTACCTCGTTGATCAATTTAAAAAAGAGAACGGCATTGATCTTTCTAAAGATAAAATGGCTCTGCAGCGTTTAAAAGATGCTGCTGAAAAAGCGAAAAAGGATCTTTCCGGTGTAACTTCAACACAAATTTCACTTCCGTTTATTACTGCCGGGGAAGCTGGACCTTTACACCTTGAAGTAACACTTTCTAGAGCTAAATTTGAAGAGCTGTCAGCAGATCTTGTTGAACGTACAATGGGACCTACACGCCAGGCATTAAAGGATGCTGGTTTGACTCCTTCAGAAATCGATAAAGTTATCCTTGTCGGCGGTTCAACACGCATTCCGGCTGTACAGGAAGCAATCAAAAAAGAAACAGGAAAAGAACCGCACAGAGGAGTTAACCCTGATGAGGTTGTAGCTATGGGTGCAGCTATTCAGGGCGGTGTCATCACTGGTGATGTTAAGGATGTTGTCCTTCTGGACGTAACACCTTTGTCTCTTGGAATTGAAACAATGGGCGGAGTGTTCACTAAGCTGATTGAACGCAATACAACTATTCCAACATCAAAATCCCAGGTGTTCTCAACTGCTGCTGATAATCAGTCTGCTGTTGATATCCATGTTCTTCAAGGGGAACGCCCAATGGCAGCGGATAACAAAACACTTGGCCGTTTCCAGCTAGGGGATATTCCTCCAGCTCCGCGCGGTGTGCCTCAGATCGAAGTGTCTTTTGATATCGATAAAAATGGTATCGTAAACGTACGCGCTAAAGACCTTGGCACAAACAAAGAGCAAGCCATTACGATCAAGTCATCAACAGGATTATCTGATGAAGAAATTGAAAAAATGGTAAGAGAAGCTGAAGAAAATGCTGAAGCTGATAAGAAGCGAAAAGAAGAAGTAGAACTCCGCAATGAAGCGGACCAGCTGGTATTCACTACTGAAAAGACTCTAAAAGATCTTGAAGGCAAAGTGGATGAAGCAGAAGTGAACAAAGCAAATGAAGCTAAAGATGCACTAAAAGCTGCAATTGAAAAGAACGATCTGGATGAAATCCGTGCTAAGAAAGATGCTTTACAGGAAGTTGTCCAGGCGTTAACAATGAAGCTTTATGAGCAGGCGCAGGCTGCTCAGGGAGCCCAGGGCGCAGAAGGTGCTGAAAGCAAAAATGATGACGATAACGTTGTAGATGCTGAGTTCGAAGAAGTTAAAGACGATAAATAATTTCTGAATCTTTTAAGTCAAAGTCAGGTCTTTCTTGGCTTTGGCTTTTATTTTTGATACAATAATCTTTATGTGAAATGAATCGGGGAGTGGTAATCATGAGTAAAAGGGATTACTATGAGGTTCTCGGGATCAGCAAGGGTGCATCCAAGGATGAAATTAAGAAGGCATATCGAAAGCTTTCAAAGAAATACCATCCTGATATTAACAAAGAGCCTGATGCTGACGAGAAGTTCAAGGAAGTTAAAGAAGCATATGAAGTCTTAAGCGACGACCAGAAAAAGGCCCACTATGATCAATTTGGCCATACGGACCCTAATCAAGGCTTTGGCGGAGCCGGTTTTGAAGGTTTCGGAGGATTTGAAGACATTTTCAGCACCTTCTTCGGAGGGGGCTCCCGCAGGCGTGATCCTAACGCCCCAAGACAGGGTGCTGATTTACAGTACACCATGTCCCTAACTTTTGAGGAAGCAGTATTTGGCAAAGAGACCGATATTGAAATTCCGCGCGAAGAGACGTGCGAGACCTGCAGCGGGTCAGGCGCTAAACCGGGAACTAAGCCGGAAACATGCCGTCATTGTCATGGATCAGGTCAGTTGAATGTTGAACAAAATACGCCATTTGGCAAGATCGTAAATAGAAGAGTTTGCCACTACTGTAATGGTACCGGCAAAGAAATCAAAGAAAAGTGCACAACCTGCCGTGGAGCCGGTAAAGTGCAAAAACGCAGAAAGATACACGTGAAAATTCCTGCAGGCATTGATGATGGCCAGCAGCTTCGCGTAGCAGGCCAGGGGGAACCAGGTGTTAACGGAGGACCTCCAGGCGACCTTTATGTTGTATTCCATGTGCGGTCTCATGAGTTCTTTGAGCGTGATGGCGACGATGTTTATTGTGAAATGCCGATAACATTTGTGCAGGCTGCCCTCGGAGATGAAATCGAAGTGCCGACACTGCATGGGAAAGTAAAACTTAAAGTCCCTTCAGGCACACAAACAGGAACCAAATTCCGTCTGAAGGGAAAAGGTGTGCCAAATGTAAGAGGATACGGAACAGGAGATCAGCACATTATTGTCCGTGTTATCACTCCGACAAAGCTGACAGAAAAACAGAAGCAGCTTTTAAGCGAGTTTGCTGAAGTCAGCGGAACAGTTCCGCAGGGAGAACAGGAAGAAAGCTTTTTTTCTAAAGTAAAACGAGCCTTTAAAGGTGAATAATGGAATGGGAGTTGGTAGTAGTGAAATGGTCAGAAATCAGTATTCATACTGCAAATGAAGCTGTTGAACCGATTTCGAATATTTTGCATGAAGCCGGAGCAAGCGGAGTTGTAATAGAGGATCCTTTAGAACTTGTAAAAGAAAGAAAGGATCAATTCGGTGAAATCTACCAGCTCAATCCGCAGGACTATCCTGAAGAAGGCGTAATTGTAAAAGCATATTTGCCAGTAAACAGTTTCCTTGGGGAAACAGTTGATGAAATAAAAGAAGCAATCAATAACCTCATTTTATTTAACATCGATATTGGCGCAAATAAAGTCAGCATTAGTGAGGTAAATGAAGAAGAATGGGCTACTGCCTGGAAAAAATATTATAACCCTGTAAAAATCTCAGAACGCTTTACCATTGTCCCAACCTGGGAGGATTACACACCTGTCAGCAGTGATGAACTTATCATAGAGCTTGACCCGGGCATGGCCTTTGGAACTGGGACACACCCCACAACGGTTATGTGTATCCAGGCTCTTGAAAGAACTGTAAAACAGGGAGATAATGTTGTAGATGTAGGAACAGGATCGGGTGTTTTAAGCATTGCTGCAGCTATGCTGGGTGCAGGGAAGGTAAAAGCCCTTGATCTTGATGAAGTGGCAGTAAATTCAGCTAAATTAAATATTAAACTGAATAAAGTTCAGAATATAGTGGATGTATCACAAGGGAATCTGCTCGATGGTGTCAGCCAGGGAGCGGATGTGGTCGTTGCCAACATCCTTGCAGAAGTAATTCTCCGCTTTACAGATGATGTTGCGTCAGTCGTAAGGGAAGGCGGATACTTTATCGCTTCAGGCATTATCCAGCAGAAGAAACAGGAAGTAAGAGATGCTATTTCCGCTGCAGGGTTTGAAATAGAAGAGACCATACAAATGGAAGATTGGGTTGCCATTGTCGCAAGGAGAAAGTAATTAGAAAAACTTCGGCCCCTCGGGATGGGAGGGGCCGGAGCTGGATATACCGTAAAAAGGGGGTAATAAACTTACCCTCCTTTTTACAGTTGAAGGATCTTGAACAGGTAAGAAAGAGGGTGCCGATTGTGCAGCGGTATTTTACAGAAAATGCAGTTAAAGATAAGTACTTTCATATTACAGGAGAAGACCGTCATCATATAGTGAAGGTAATGCGCATGAAAGAAGGCGACAAAATTATCTGTGTCGATCCATCCCAAAATAGTGGACTTTGCTCAATTGCAGAAATTACCGATGAACATGTGGCTGCAGAAGTTGTACAATGGATTGAAGGATCTTCTGAGCTTCCTGCAGATATTACTATTGTGAGCGGACTGCCTAAAGGGGATAAGCTGGAGTGGATCATTCAAAAGGGCACTGAGCTGGGAGCGCGCCGTTTTATCCCTTTTACTTCAGCTCGTTCAGTAGTAAAATGGGATGCGAAGAAATCAGTGAAAAAAGCAGAGAGATGGCAGAAGATTGCTAAAGAAGCTGCTGAACAGTCACATAGGAGCATAGTGCCTGAAGTTCTTGCACCGCTTGATTTAAAGTCATTGCTGAAAATATCAGCTGATTATCCATATAAATTGATCGCCTTTGAGGAAGAAGCGAAACAGGGAGAGGACTCTGTGCTCTATGAAACACTTTCTTCCATGAATAAAGGAGAATCGCTTTTAGTTGTATTCGGACCTGAAGGCGGTCTTGCAGATAATGAAGTTTCATTGCTGCTCGAAGCAGGCTTTCTTGCCTGCGGTTTGGGACCGCGTATTTTAAGGACAGAGACAGCGCCTCTCTATTTGCTGTCAGCTGTTTCCTATCATTTTGAATTAATGGGGTGAATATTGATGCCTGCAGTTGCATTTCATACACTTGGCTGCAAAGTCAATCATTACGAAACAGAAGCCATTTGGCAGCTGTTCAAAGAAGCTGGCTATGAACGGACAGACTTCGAATCCGTTTCAGATGTTTATGTGATTAATACATGTACGGTTACAAATACCGGTGATAAGAAAAGCCGTCAGGTAATCAGAAGGGCAATCAGAAAAAACCCTGATGCCGTTATCTGTGTAACAGGCTGTTATGCACAAACCTCACCTGCCGAAATTATGGCAATCCCTGGAGTTGATATCGTTGTAGGGACTCAGGATCGGTTGAAAATGCTTGAATATATCGAGCAATATAAACAAGAACGGCAGCCGATCAATGGCGTCGGAAACATCATGAAGAACCGTGTCTACGAAGAGCTTGATGTGCCGGCATTTACTGATCGGACACGTGCTTCCCTTAAAATTCAGGAGGGCTGCAATAACTTCTGCACATTCTGTATTATTCCCTGGGCGCGCGGCTTAATGAGATCAAGAGACCCGAAAGAAGTAATCCGGCAGGCTCAGCAGCTTGTTGATGCCGGATATAAAGAAATCGTCCTAACTGGAATCCATACAGGCGGATATGGCGAAGACATGAAGGATTACAATCTGGCTATGCTTCTTACGGATCTGGAAGCTCAGGTAAAAGGTCTCAAACGTTTAAGAATCTCTTCAATTGAAGCCAGCCAAATTACCGATGAAGTCATTGAAGTTATGGATAAGTCCAAGGTCGTGGTAAGGCACTTGCACATTCCTCTGCAATCAGGCTCAAATACAGTTCTTAAAAGAATGCGCCGCAAGTATACCATGGAATTCTTTGCTGAGCGTCTTGAGCGCTTGAAGGAAGCTCTGCCAGGTTTGGCTGTTACATCTGATGTAATCGTAGGCTTCCCGGGGGAAACAGAAGAAGAATTTATGGAAACCTACAACTTTATTAAAGAGCATAAATTCTCCGAGCTTCATGTATTCCCGTATTCAAAGCGTACAGGAACGCCTGCGGCAAGAATGGACGACCAGATCGATGAAGAAGTCAAAAACGAGCGTGTTCATCGCTTGATTGCCCTGTCAGATCAGCTTGCAAAAGAATATGCATCTCAGTACGAAGGTGAAGTTCTTGAAGTGATCCCGGAGGAAAGCTTTAAGGAAAGCAGTGACAGCAATTTATTTGTCGGATACACGGACAATTATTTGAAAATCGTCTTCCCGGCAACAGAAGAAATGGTAGGCCAGATTGTAAAAGTGAAAATTACAAAAGCCGGCTACCCATACAATGAAGGTCAATTTGTAAGAGTTCTAGATGAATTGAACGAAGCAGAAGAGGCGGCAGTTTAAAGGAATTACCTTAGGGTGGTTCCTTTTTTTGATAAGCGGTAATTGTTTAGTTTATTGCTTATTTGTAACTTAGTTTAGAATCACTGAGTTGATTGGAGCGAAGGGCAATTGACTCCTGCGGGAGGAGAGGGAGCGGGAGACCCCGCAGGCGAAGCCGAGGAGGCTCCCGTTCCTCCCCGCGGAAAGCAAGTGTCCGCAGCGGAAATCAACGGGCTGAATTCACAAGCATCGACATCTTCTATGAGAAACGTGACTTTGATAAATTTATTAATATCTTTTGGGAAAACTACTTTCGAAAACGATTACAAAAAATATAAATAGTGCTCGATATTTTTTTATCTAAGTGATATTATGAAAGAGGTACGTACAACTGTTTTTAAAAGGAGTAGTTAAAATGACAAATAACGTAGCAAAAATGATCGATCATACATTACTTAAAGCCGATGCAGCAAAAGACCAAATAGAAAAAATCTGTGCGGAAGCTAAAGAATACAATTTCGCGTCTGTTTGTGTTAATCCGACATGGGTTAAACTTTCAAGCGACCTGCTTAACGGAACCGAAGTGAAGGTCTGCACAGTAATCGGATTCCCGCTCGGAGCTTCCACACCTGAAACAAAAGCATTTGAAACAAAGAATGCCATTGAAAACGGTGCAACAGAAGTAGATATGGTAATTAATATTGGCGCTTTAAAAGGCGGAGACAATGACCTGGTTGAACGGGACATACGTGCGGTTGTTGATGCTGCAAAAGGAAAAGCATTAACCAAGGTTATTATCGAAACTTGCCTTTTGACTGAAGAAGAAAAAATTAGAGCATGTGAGCTTTCTGTAAAAGCTGGTGCTGACTTTGTTAAAACATCTACAGGATTCTCAACTGGCGGCGCAACTGCTGAAGATATTGCCCTTATGAGAAAAACTGTCGGACCCGATCTTGGCGTAAAAGCTTCGGGCGGAGTAAGAAGTGCAGAAGATGCACAAAAGATGATTGAAGCAGGTGCGACGAGAATTGGAGCAAGCTCCGGCGCTGCTATTGTCAACGGTTTAACAAGCGATTCGGATTACTAAGAAAATGCCGGGATTTCCCGGCATTTTTTATTTTTTACCGGCCGTGCAGTCTTATGACAAACCTTCCAAACTGATTTGCAAATGGGAGAACAAGCAAGGAAGATAGTACATTAAATAAAACACTGATATGTGCAAGCTGCACATCCGGAGAACTGGCTGCACTCTCTCCTAAGACAGCAAGGACATGAATAAAAGGATAAAAGGCCGCCACACCCAAACAGTTCAGCCAAATATGGGCAAAGGCAGTCAGTTTTGCTTCTTTTCCTGAACCGATGGATGCTAAATATGCGTCTACGCATGTACCTATATTAGATCCAAGCATTATGGCAATGCCGGTATCCAAATCCATTGCGCCAGCAGTTAAAAACCCCATTATAATGCCAGTTGTTGCTGTGCTTGATTGGATGATAGCCGTAAGGACAATTCCGGCAGCAACAGCGAACAAATAATTCCCATCCAAAGTAAGCAGCCAGTGGTTGACCATATCATTATCTTTAACAGAACCAGCAAGATATTCAAACCCGCGCATTGCTGCAAAAACCGCAGATAATCCAAGCACTGCCAGACCGGAGCTTCGCAGGCTCTTATTCTTCATTACAGCCAGGATGCTCCCGGCAGCAGCAAGTGGAACAATATATGATTCAATATTAAAAGTGATTAACTCTGTCGTAAATGTTGTACCTATGTTGGTTCCTAATATAATGCCAATCGTCTGGGGAAAAGTAAGCATCCGTGCAGAAACCATTCCAATTGTTATAATCATTACCGCTGAACTGCTTTGCAGGACAGCCGTCACGATTGTGCCCATCACAGTGCCTTTCCAAGGTGAATTAGTCACAGCTGCCAGCCAATTCTTTAACGAACCTGCAGATAAATTAAAAAGACCCGACCGTAAGAGTGTCATACCATAAATAAATAACGCGATTAGCAGAAAAAATAATAACAGCTGGACCAAGCAGCATTCACCCCCTTCATTTAATACTATGGAACACCCTGCCGGGACATGCTTATGAACAAAAAATTGTTTAGCTTGTCAGGAATGGGGTACTAAATAATCACAAACCAAAAAAATCAATCCCGCAGCAGGCTAATTACTGTTGACCTTGATAAGCTGTTATATTATAATTGCAAGGTACATGGAATAAACCATGTTGTTGATGTAAGTGTGTTGTGCTCGGAGGGAGGGAAAGAGAATGTCTAAAACCGTCGTTCGTAAAAACGAATCGCTTGAAGATGCTCTTCGTCGCTTCAAACGTTCAGTATCAAAAACTGGTACTTTGCAGGAAGCAAGAAAGCGCGAATTCTACGAAAAACCTAGTATTAAACGTAAGAAAAAGTCTGAGGCTGCTAGAAAGCGTAAGTGGTAAGAGAGGGTGTATGTAATGAGTCTTCTCGAGCGTTTAAATGAAGATATGAAACAAGCGATGAGGAATAAAGAAAAAGAAAAGCTTACTGTAATTCGTATGATTAAAGCTTCGCTTCAAAATGAAGCAATCAAGCTTGGTGAAGATCTTAACGAAGAACAGGAGCTAACTGTCCTTTCTCGCGAAGTTAAACAACGCAAGGATTCCCTCCATGAATTTGAAAAAGCAGGTCGTGAAGATCTTGTTGAAAAAATTCGTACTGAACTTCAGTATGTCGAATTATATATGCCAAAACAGCTCTCCGAAGATGAAGTTTCAAAAATTGTTGCTGAAACAGTTGCAGAAACAGGTGCTTCTTCAAAAGCTGATATGGGAAAAGTGATGGCTGCTATCATGCCTAAAGTAAAAGGTAAAGCAGATGGTTCACTTATAAATAAACTTGTACAACAACAACTTTCATAAAACTATGCATTAAAAGACCGAAAGCCAATGGCTGACGGTCTTTTTTACTTTTCTGCCTAGCTATGTGCTGATGGAATGAATCACATTCGTTTCTAGGTTATACTAAAGTTGAGCAGAGTTTGAAAGTAGGAACTATCAAAAGAAATAATCAAAAGAAATAAAAAGGAAACTTTTTAATGATTCAATCGTAAATACATATAGAAGTCATTTTGCGGTTAAAGGGGGGAAAGTTTTGATTGCCAGAAGAGCAATAACCGCCTTTTCATTGTTTTTTGCTCTGCTGCTGCTGGTAAGCCCTTTTCAAGGAAACGCCGATAATGAAAAAGTGCTGATTGTTCCAATTGAAGAAACTGTGGAAAAAGGACTTTATGCATTTTTAAGCAGAGCGGTGCAAACAGCTGAAGAAGAAAATGCATCAGCCATAATATTTGAAATAAATACACCCGGAGGGGCAGTCGATGCAGCCGGGCAAATTGGAAAGCTGTTAACCTCAACAAATGTAAAAACAATATCTTTTATCAACAAGCAGGCTTTATCTGCAGGTGCCTATATAGCTTTGAATACGGATGAAATATATATGGTACCTGGTTCAACAATGGGTTCAGCCGCAATTATTGACCAGCAGGGAAATACAGCTGGCAAGAAAGCAGAATCATACTGGTTTGCGGCAATGCAGAGTGCGGCCTCACAAACGGACAGAGATCCTGTTTATGCCCTTGCTATGGCAGATGAATCGGTGGATCTGCCTGAATTGGGGGCACCGAAAGGAAAGCTGCTTACCCTCACAGCTGAACAGGCTGAACAGGTAGGCTATTCAGAAGGCACAGTAGATTCAAGGGAAGAGTTACTGAATGTGCTCGGACTTAATGAAGCTAATATACAGACAATTGATGAAAGCTTTGCAGAAAAGCTTGCCCGTTTTATTACCCACCCTGTCGTTATACCAATTCTATTATCTATTGGAAGCCTTGGGCTGGTTCTGGAGCTGTATTCACCGGGTTTCGGCATCCCTGGATTAATGGGATTGTCGTCCCTGCTTCTGTTCTTTTATGGCCATATGGTCGCCGGGCTGACAGGATATGAGACCTTAATTCTGTTTGTAATAGGCATTGGCTTAATAATTGCCGAGTTTTTCCTTCCTGGAGGAATTGCCGGTATAGCCGGAATAGCAGCAATACTGGGGAGTCTGTTTCTGGCTTCTGACAATGTGGCCCATATGGGAATGTCTATTTTAATTGCTATGGGAGTTTCAATATTGGCATCTATATTAATGATAAAGGTGTTTGGTAAAAAGATGAAATTCTTTAAAAAAATTATATTAACCGATAGCACAAATACCGAAAAAGGTTATATCTCAAATAAGAGCAGGCTTGAACTGATTGGTCTTGAGGGTTATGCACTTACTGCTCTAAGGCCTTCAGGTACTGTAGTTATAGGCGATGAGAGAATTGATGTTGTCAGTGAGGGAGCCTTTATCCTTAAAGGGGCAAAAGTAAAAGTTGTTAAAGCGGAAGGTTCGCGTATTGTTGTCAGAGAAATATCTAAGCTTGATTTAGATAAATAAAATCATCAGGAGGTAAAAATATGTTAGAAGCAGGAACAGTAGCAATATTGGTTGCCGTTGTACTCGGTGTTATATTGCTGGGGATATTATTCACCTTTGTACCGGTTATGCTGTGGATATCAGCATTGGCAGCGGGAGTCAGAGTCAGTATCTTTACATTAATCGGGATGAGGCTTCGCCGGGTTATACCAAGCCGTGTCATTAACCCGTTAATCAAAGCGCACAAGGCAGGACTTGAAGTAACAACAAATCAGCTGGAGAGCCATTACCTGGCAGGAGGAAATGTTGATAGAGTTGTCAATGCATTAATAGCAGCACACCGTGCCAATATTGATTTAAGCTTTGAACGCAGTGCAGCCATTGACCTGGCAGGGCGTGACGTTTTGGAAGCGGTTCAGATGAGTGTTAATCCAAAAGTAATTGAAACACCTTTTATTGCCGGTGTTGCGATGGATGGCATCGAAGTAAAGGCAAAAGCGAGAATTACAGTCCGTGCCAATATTGACCGTCTGGTCGGGGGTGCCGGTGAGGAAACAATCGTGGCGCGTGTTGGTGAGGGAATTGTCTCTACGATCGGTTCGCAGACGGATCACAAGAAAGTACTTGAAAATCCGGATATGATTTCTCAGACTGTTCTTTCAAAAGGTCTGGATGCAGGCACTGCTTTTGAAATTCTCTCGATAGATATAGCAGACGTGGATATCGGCAAAAATATTGGTGCAGAACTTCAGACTGAACAGGCTGAGGCAGACAAGAAGATTGCCCAGGCTAAAGCTGAAGAAAGACGTGCTATGGCCGTAGCTCAGGAACAGGAAATGAAAGCACGTGTTGAAGAAATGAGAGCGAAGGTTGTGGAAGCAGAGGCACAGGTGCCGCTTGCCATGTCAGAAGCACTCCGATCCGGAAATATTGGGGTAATGGACTATATGAATATCCAAAACATCTCGGCTGATACCGAAATGAGGGATTCAATCGGCAATATGAGTGACGACGGCAAAAATGGCCGGAAAAATGACTAAATGATCCCTTAATGGGAGAAGGGAGGAAACTCTCTTGGAATTTTTATTGGAGAATCCTTTTATTCTAATTGCTGTCATAGCTTTCATTTCCTCTTTTTTCAAAAAAAAGAAGGAGGAGAAGCCCGTTAAACAGGCTCCCCGTTCAGTACAGCAAGAGAACCGGACACAGGCCGAAAGAACATCTGCAGATAATGCTTTGGCCGAAGTGCTGGAAGAGGAAAAAAAGAAGCTGACCGAGAAATCCAGAAGAATAGAGGAAGATTACAGACAGCGTAAACAGCAGGCAGAACAAAGCATGAAGGCTCTCCAGAGTCAGCAGAGAGCTGCTGAAAGAAAAGCAAGCGCAATATCGAGAACAACAGCAAATACAAAAACAGGATCCCCGGTGGAAGCCGCAGGAGCCGGAAAGTTTGAGCCGCAGAAACAGACGCTTGTTGACGGGATTATCTGGTCCGAGATTCTAGGACCTCCAAGATCTAAAAATCCTCACAGGTCCCTCAACAGAAAGCGGTAAAAAATAAGTGCTAGAACCTTCGTTCATTTCATAAATATGAGATGAAAGGGGGTTCTTTTTTTATGGAAAAAAAGTGGGGACAATTCGTCCGCGGCTGGATGACTAAAAATATGGAGCTTCCTCAAGATGTCATGATGGATCTGCCCCGCATTACAATGATTGGGCAAATCCATATCTATATAGAAAACCACAGGGGATTACTGGCTTTTTCAGATAAGGAATTAAGACTGCTATTAAAGCAGGGGCAGCTTTTAATAAGAGGGAAAGCCTTCGTCATAAAAACGATACTGCCGGAAGAAATACTGCTCGAGGGAAAAATTGATTCAGTAACTTATATTACAGACACTGATTAAGAATTCAGGGGGAAGGAAATGAAGAACCAGTGGATCGAATTTTACAGGGGCCTTGTAACTGTTAAAGCAAGCGGGAAAGGAATAGAAAGATTTATTAATGCACTTACCCGGAGCGGAATCAATATCTGGAATGTAAAGAACCATGGAACGCAATCAGTCACCTTCAAAATGAAATTGGAAGATGCAAAAAAAATAAGAAGCCACGCCAGGAACAGCGATTGCAGAATCGAGTTCCTGCAGCGGGCAGGAGCACCATTCCTTATGAAAAGGCTGCTGAAAAACAGCGGATTTGCAGCTGGTGCCCTCGCGTTTTTTGCTGTTATTCTCCTTTTATCCAATATGGTCTGGGGCATAGAGATTAAGGGGGCAAATCCTGCAACTGAATATCAGATCATCAAAGAGTTGGACAAGATGGGGGTTAAAAAAGGAAAGCTGCAGTTTTTTGTAGATAATGTGGAGTCTATTCAGCGGACCCTATCCAACAATATTGAGGCAATCACCTGGGTTGGCGTGGAGTTAAAAGGGACAACCTACCATCTGCAGGTAGTTGAGAAAAATGAACCTGAGAAACCCGAGTATTTAAGCCCGCGTCATCTGGTAGCCAAGAAGAAAGCCGTCATTGTAGAAATGTTTGTTGAAGAAGGACGTCCGGTCGTCGATATTCACGATCATGTTCAGCCAGGACAGCTTTTAGTCTCCGGGATCATCGGGAAAGAGGGCCAAACGGAGACTGTTCCTTCAAAAGGGGAGGTTTTCGGGGAGACATGGTATAAATCTGAAGTCATTCTTCCGCTTAAGAGCACATTCAAAGTCTTCAGCGGCACTGAAAAAGTTAAGCATAGCATCACAATCGGAAATCTTGAAATTCCCATTTGGGGATTTGGGAAACCGGAATTTGAAGAGTATGAATTAGAGGAAAATGAGAAAGTAGTAAAGTTCCTGAAATGGGAGCTGCCTGTTTCATATGTAAATAAGACATTCCGTGAAAGAGAGCAAGTCACCAGAATATATTCCAATAAAGAGGCTTTTGAAGCTGCGAAAGATTTGGCAAGAAAAAAAATAAAAAGCAGCCTAGATGAAAATGCTAAAGTTAAGGGAGAAAAAGTTTTGCACCAATCAATTGACAATGGTAAAGTAACTATAGCAATACATTTCCAAATTATTGAGAATATTGCAGAAGGACAACCAATTATTCAAGGAGATTCGGAATGACAGAAGACTTGAAAACAATGAACCTGCAGCTTGAAGATCCTAATGAAGCCATTGCATTATTAGGCAACTCAGATGCAAACCTAAAAATTATTGAGCAAGAACTGAATGTTTCCATTGTAACCAGGGGAGAATCCGTTTATGTGTCTGGCGAAATGGAGAAGGTAGAACTGGCTGGAAAGGTTCTGGATAAACTGCTTTATGTAATCCGGAAAGGAATAAATATAAGCCAGAGAGATGTTATGTATGCTCTTCAAATGGCAAACAAGGGAACACTAGAGTATTTCAGTGATTTATACGAAGAAGAAATCACCAAAAATGCAAAAGGAAAGTCTATACGTGTTAAGACATTGGGACAGCGTCAATACATTCATGCAATCCGCCAAAATGACCTGGTTTTTGGCATAGGGCCAGCAGGCACAGGAAAAACGTATTTGGCAGTTGTTATGGCTGTCAATGCATTGAAAAATGGGAATGTGAAAAGAATCATTCTTACCCGCCCTGCTGTCGAAGCAGGCGAAAGCCTGGGCTTTCTGCCGGGGGACCTGAAGGAAAAAGTCGATCCTTACTTAAGGCCATTATACGATGCTTTGCATGATATATTAGGTGCAGAGCATACACAAAGAATGATTGAAAGAGGCACGATTGAAATTGCACCGCTGGCTTATATGCGCGGAAGAACATTAGATGATGCCTTTGTCATTCTGGATGAAGCACAAAATACAACTCAGGCTCAAATGAAGATGTTTTTGACCAGGCTGGGCTTTGGTTCAAAAATGATTATTACCGGAGACAGAACACAGGTTGACCTTCCAAAGGGTGTAAAATCAGGCCTGATTGCAGCAGAAGACATACTCAAGGGTGTAAGCGGACTATCATTCGTTCATTTAGAACAAAGTGATGTTGTGCGGCATCCGCTTGTGGCCAGGATTATTCAGGCATACCAAAAAGAAGATAACCTTTAAGCCGCCGATTTTGGCGGTTTTTTCTTTATCTGATAAAATCGGCAGATAATTACTATGGAATTATTTGCTATTAATGAAATGATTAGGTAACCTGTTAATAGATAGGCCATTTTTCATTAGTGAAAACCAACAGAAAAACTGTTATGATTTTACATAATTAATAATTAAACATTTAGGAATATTGGAAGTTTTTTTACCCAGGACAGGAGGGGTAAATGTGCCAAATCTTCAGCAGAGTTTGATTACAATCAGAAATTTACTTAATATGACCTTTTTTCGTGTTCTCTTATTTGTTCTTTTGGGAGTTGCTATGTATTTTTCCATGTATAGCAATGTGAAGCCTGAAAAGCTGGATTTAAGTCTGTTCTCTGTCGCTGAACAGACAATTAGGTCACCCATAACAATAGAGGATAAAGCAAGCACAGAAAGAAAAAGAAAAGAAGCAGAAAATAATGTTAAGGATATTTACGTTGTAAAAAAAGAGATTGCCCAAAACAGAGTTGACCTGGTTACCTCCATTTTCGGATCCGTTTCGGAAGTGAATGAAGAAGTAAAAGAAGGGATGGAAGAGAAAAAGAAGGCTGCTGCAAATGAGTCAGACAAAGATGTAGAGGCACCGGACCCTTCCGCCCCTGGTCCTGAAGAGAAATTGTCTATGGTTAAAGAAAAACTCACTGATGACGTAACACGTGAAGTATCTGATGGCGTCTTCCTTGCTTTGCTGCAGGCAAAGGAGGGGGAACTGATCATTGCGAAAGACCTTACTGTCACAGCCATCAATAAAATCATGAATAATGAAATTCCGGCTGAACAGGTGGAGAACGCGAAGAAGCGTGTTGAAGAAGAACTGAAGTTCACCAGCTTAAATTCAGATTTAAAAAAAGCAGCAATAGAGCTGGGGCGCTATGCAATATATCAAAATCAATTTTATGATCCTGCTGCTACGGAAGAATTGCGGCAGCAGACCATTGAGAGTGTGGAGCCAGTAAAAATCCTTCAGGGACAGATCATTGTTGAAGAAAATCAGCTTATCAGCAGAGACATATACCGACAGCTTGAACTTGTAGGGCTTCTGGAAAGTGTTAATTCAATTCAGCCTTTTATCGGCTTATCTCTGATCATTGTCATTGTTTTATCAGCCCTGTATTATTATTTCCACGAACTGAATGTACAGAGGGAATTAAAGCAAAGCTATTTATTGCTGTTCAGCCTTGTCTTTATCTTATCGATATTGCTTATGAAGGTCATAAGCCTTTTCCAATACGCTGATTACTCAGAGATCGGGTATATCTATCCTGCAGCTATGGGAGCTATGCTGATCAAAATACTGATTGATGAAAAGCTTGCAATGTACTACACAATTATTATGGCTATCAGCGGAAGCATCATTTTTAATGAAGGTGTTACAGGAACATTCCAGCTGACATCAGCCATTTATATCCTTTGCAGCGGATTGGCGGCCATATTGTTTTTAAGTAAGCAGAATCGCCGCTCCAAAATATTGCAGGCTGGTTTATTTGTATCTGCAGTTAACATATTTGTTATCTTTTCAATGCTTTTCTTAAGGAATGGCCACTATGATACGATTGAATATGGATTTTACTTTGTAATCGCTCTGATTTCAGGAATCTCGTCAGCAGTCCTGGCGATTGGCCTGCTGCCATATTTTGAGGCAGGATTCGGAATCTTGTCTACTATGAGGCTGATTGAACTTTCCAACCCTAATCATCCGCTTCTGAGAAAGATACTGACCGAATCTCCCGGAACCTACCATCATAGTGTAATGGTTGCAAATCTTTCCGAGTCAGCATGTGAAGCTATTGGGGCAAATGGTCTTTTGGCGAGGGTAGGCTGTTATTATCACGATATCGGCAAAACGAAACGGCCGCAATTTTTTATTGAAAATCAGGTGAATATTGAAAATCCGCATGATCGGCTTCCTCCCCAGACCAGTAAGAATATTATTATCGCTCATGCCGCAGATGGTGCTGAAATGCTGAGAAAGCATAAGATGCCTAAGGAGATAGTGGATATTGCCGAACAGCATCATGGGACAACATTGCTGAAATATTTTTACTATAAAGCAAAACAAAATGGTCTTGAGGTAAAGGAAGAGGACTACCGCTATCCGGGACCTAAACCGCAATCAAAAGAGTCGGCAGTCATCGGCATTGCGGATAGTGTAGAAGCTGCAGTCCGTTCAATGGCACATCCTACAACAGAGCAAATAGAGGATTTAGTCAAAAAAATAATCGCAGACAGGCTTCAGGATGGACAGCTGAATGAATGTGATTTAACCTTAAAAGAGCTGGAAACCGTTTCACACTCGTTCTGCGAAACGTTAAACGGAATTTTCCATTCACGGATTGAGTATCCTGAAATGACAAAACAGAAGGTGAAACAAGCATGAATTTAAATATTGATTTTTTAGACGAAACGAACGAGCTTCAGGAAATTGACATAGCCAAAATTGAAGAGTTAATTAACTTTGCGGCATCAAAAGAATCTGTAGAGCCTGAAAGCGAGGTATCCATTACTTTTGTGACCAATGAGCGGATCCGCGAAATTAACAGGGAGTACCGGGATAAAGATCGGCCGACAGATGTTATTTCTTTCGCGATGGAAGAGCTGGGTGAAGGTGAAGTTGAGCTGATTGGTGCTGATATGCCGCGAATCCTGGGGGATATCATCATCTCCACTGCTAAGGCGAAGGAGCAGGCGGAGGAGTATGGACATTCTTTTATTAGGGAGCTTGGCTTTTTGGCGGTCCATGGCTTCCTGCATCTTCTTGGATATGATCATGAAAATCCGGAAGATGAGAAAAAAATGTTTTCCCGCCAGAAGGATATACTTGATGAATTCGGGCTCACGAGATAAAAAGGTCCGAAAACACAATGTCCTCAAATCCTTTGTGTTTGCTTTTTCCGGAATTAGAACAGCGTTATTGAATGAAAGGAATCTGCAGATACATTTGGCAGTATCCCTGGCTGTCATGTTCTTTGGGGTATATTTTGGCATTTCCCGGCTTGAATGGATGATCATTCTGCTGGCCATCGGGGGCATGCTCTCACTCGAATTGCTGAATACAGCCATTGAAAGGACTGTGGATCTGGCAACCGGAGATTATCATCCCCTTGCCAAGCAGGCGAAGGATATAGCAGCTGGAGCGGTGCTGGTGTATGCCATTGTAAGTGTAATAATAGGCGGAGTAATATTCCTGCCTAAAATTCTGAAATTTTTGCAGTGATGTGAAGCTGTCCGAATGGGCAGCTTTTCTTTTGTGTGCCAGGCATGTTCATTAACTTGGCGGTGAAAGTCCGCTATGGGCGTTGGGATATGCGAACCATTAGCTGAAGGCAAGGG
>NZ_MRTQ01000060.1 GCF_001956215.1 Paenibacillus sp. FSL R5-0490
CGCAAAATAATGGAGCGGAAGACGGGATTCGAACCCGCGACCCCCACCTTGGCAAGGTGATGTTCTACCACTGAACTACTTCCGCTTAGAAAATATTCTTTTTTTTATTGAAACAAGCTTGCAGTCTAACACATGCTTTAAATGCCTTTGGCATTTATCGCAGATTGAGTCTCTTCGAGACAGTCAATCTGGTGCGGGTGAAGGGAGTCGAACCCCCACGCCTTGCGGCGCCAGATCCTAAGTCTGGTGCGTCTGCCAATTCCGCCACACCCGCAATATGAAATTAAAATGGTGAGCCATGAAGGACTCGAACCTTCGACCCTCTGATTAAAAGTCAGATGCTCTACCGACTGAGCTAATGGCTC
>NZ_MRTQ01000061.1 GCF_001956215.1 Paenibacillus sp. FSL R5-0490
AGTTTGATAATGGTATGTATAATGGTGGGCCTAAATGGACTCGAACCATCGACCTCACGCTTATCAGGCGTGCGCTCTAACCAGCTGAGCTATAGGCCCATATTTGTTGGAGCGGGTGAAGGGAATCGAACCCTCATCATCAGCTTGGAAGGCTGAGGTTTTACCACTAAACTACACCCGCAAATAATTTTGGTTTGGAGGCAACACCCGGATTTGAACCGGGGATGGAGGTTTTGCAGACCTCTGCCTTACCACTTGGCTATGCTGCCTTAAAAAATGGCTGGGCTAGCAGGATTCGAACCTGCGAGTGACGGAGTCAAAGTCCGGTGCCTTACCGCTTGGCTATAGCCCAAAAGTTAATGC
>NZ_MRTQ01000062.1 GCF_001956215.1 Paenibacillus sp. FSL R5-0490
AATCAAAGGAGGATAAGTGGGGGTCAAACTGCCCGATCTAGCTGCGGCTCCTAGGGGCTCGAGGTCATAAGCCAATCAGCTGATGGGAAGAAAAGCACTCCCCACCATCTGCTCGTCTTATGCTTGTCACCCCAAGGCAAGTCGCCTCGCTTTATAATGTAAAGGCCCGATTGGTGAGATACAGTGAAACTTGCCGACGCGCAGGCAGAGGCTTAGTTGAACCAATCGGGTTCGTAGTGTCGATTGATCGAAGCGCTAGCGGAGATCTTAGCGACACTAGAACGCGACTAACAATCAGTGGGGGATAAGGAAAACCCCCACTGATTGAAGTTTCACTTTATTTCATTC
>NZ_MRTQ01000063.1 GCF_001956215.1 Paenibacillus sp. FSL R5-0490
GTATTAGGCACGCCGCCAGCGTTCGTCCTGAGCCAGGATCAAACTCTCCATATAAGAGTTGATTAAGCTCGTTTGTCTTTTCAAAAAAGACTAATGATTTAAACGTTGACGTTTTGTTCGTTCAGTTTTCAAAGATCAATCAGTAAGTTTGGAGCGGGTGAAGGGAATCGAACCCTCATCATCAGCTTGGAAGGCTGAGGTTTTACCACTAAACTACACCCGCATATAGAATTGTTATTTCCCGAATGGTCGGGAAGACAGGATTCGAACCTGCGACCCCTTGGTCCCAAACCAAGTGCTCTACCAAGCTGAGCTACTCCCCGTATAATGGCGCGCCCG
>NZ_MRTQ01000064.1 GCF_001956215.1 Paenibacillus sp. FSL R5-0490
GCTCCCCGAAGCATATCGGTGTTAGTACCGTCCTTCATCGGCTCCTAGTGCCAAGGCATTCACCGTGCGCCCTTTCTAACTTAACCTACTTCGGCCAATGATAAGCGGCGAATCTCTGCGTCAGCTCCGTCACTGTGCTCCTCACGTACTCTCGTACGCTCCGGTGCTCGTTCGGTCGCTTCCTTGATCTTCTTGCTTCTCATTGCCCTCAGGTTTGTGCTCTTACTTCGTTTTAAAACAAAAATAAGAGAAAAAACTAAGATGGCGATTACTCGGTTATTGCTTCTTCATTAACATTATCTAGTTTTCAAAGAACGATATTTTTGAGAGATTGAAC
>NZ_MRTQ01000065.1 GCF_001956215.1 Paenibacillus sp. FSL R5-0490
ACACGGAAGTTAAGCTTCTCAGCGCCGATGGTAGTTGGGGGCTGTCCCCCTGTGAGAGTAGGACGCTGCCGGGCGAAGACAGAGAGTTTTTCTCTTTGTCTTTTTTAATCCTCATATACTGGAATAATTTAACGCCAGTAAAATTTTATATTAGAGAGATATGCAGTAAATAATTTCTCAATAAACTTCAAAAAAGTGTTGACGAATTATTTATAAGATGTTATTCTAATATAGTTGCTTGATTGATCTTTGAAAACTGAACGAACAAAACGTCAACGTTTAAATCATTAGTCTTTTTCGAAAAGACAAACGAGCTTAATCAACTCTTATATGGAG
>NZ_MRTQ01000066.1 GCF_001956215.1 Paenibacillus sp. FSL R5-0490
GGACTGTAAATCCGCTCCTTCGGGTTCGGCAGTTCGAATCTGCCCCCCTCCACCATTTATATAGGGGTATAGTTTAATGGTAAAACGAAGGTCTCCAAAACCTTTGATGTGGGTTCGATTCCTACTACCCCTGCCAGTAGGATAGTGGCGGTTGTGGCGAAGTGGTTAACGCATCGGATTGTGGCTCCGACACTCGTGGGTTCGATTCCCATCAATCGCCCCATTATTCTTTTTTTTGCATTAACTTTTGGGCTATAGCCAAGCGGTAAGGCACCGGACTTTGACTCCGTCACTCGCAGGTTCGAATCCTGCTAGCCCAGCCATTTTTTAA
>NZ_MRTQ01000067.1 GCF_001956215.1 Paenibacillus sp. FSL R5-0490
GGGCCTAAATGGACTCGAACCATCGACCTCACGCTTATCAGGCGTGCGCTCTAACCAGCTGAGCTATAGGCCCACATAACAGGATTCGAAAAATGATAAGCTGCATATCTCTGCGTCAGCTCTCTCACTGCGCTCCTCACGTACCTCAGTACGCTCCGGTGCTCGTTCGGTCGCTTCCTTGATCTATTTGCTTCTCATTTCTCTCATTTTTTTAGTATGAAAGTTTGAGGATTTATCCCTCAAAACTGAACGAACAGAGAACGTCACGTCTCTTGTAAATATTCCTTAGAAAGGAGGTGATCCAGCCGCACCTTCCGATACGGCTACCTTG
>NZ_MRTQ01000068.1 GCF_001956215.1 Paenibacillus sp. FSL R5-0490
TGAAGGGATCGGTCTTGAAAACCGACAGGCGGGTCAAACCGCGCAGGGGTTCGAATCCCCTTTCCTCCTCCATATTTATTTTAATAATATTATCGCGGGGTGGAGCACGACCGAATAATCTGCGAAGGAATTACTTCAGCGCAACGATTGAGCTGCTGCTTGAATAATCTTTCTGAAATCGGGGCGGTACTTCATTGATTAAACTGCGATGTAATGCTTGATGTGAGCATAGAAAAATCACATAAATAATATTATCGCGGGGTGGAGCAGTCCGGTAGCTCGTCGGGCTCATAACCCGAAGGTCGCAGGTTCAAATCCTGCCCCCGC
>NZ_MRTQ01000069.1 GCF_001956215.1 Paenibacillus sp. FSL R5-0490
CGCATAAGGTTATTAATGGTGGCTCAGGACGGAATCGAACCGCCGACACAAGGATTTTCAGTCCTTTGCTCTACCGACTGAGCTACTGAGCCATATTAAGTTATTTTGCCTAAATAAAATTTGGCTTCGTCCTTCGTCCCGATTTATCAATCGGTACGCTGAAGTATTTCAAGGCAGCTTATTCGGTCGTGCTCTACCGACTGAGCTACTGAGCCATATTTATTTATATTGTAAAAAAATGGCGGTCCGGACGGGACTCGAACCCGCGACCTCCTGCGTGACAGGCAGGCATTCTAACCAACTGAACTACCGGACCAGATTGCGGG
>NZ_MRTQ01000006.1 GCF_001956215.1 Paenibacillus sp. FSL R5-0490
AGGGAACGGCTTATGACCTCGAGTCCCTAGGAGCCGAAACAAGACAAGCTTATGACCTCGAGCCGATGGCGCCTGGAGCTAGACAGTTATCAAATTTGAAAGATATAATTTCTATTAATTCTATGAAAGCGCAAGGCGCCCTTTATCTAGTTATTTTGAAGCCTGATAAAAGATTAGCAGCTTTCAATCAAACGTTTGATTGAAAAAATGATTGATCTGTTTTTAACAGCTTAACGATCATCATGGTCTCCATCCTCAATTACATCAGACAGTCGGTTCGTGAACTGTTCCGCTGCATTCATTCCCATTCTCTTTAAGCGGAAATTCATGGCAGCCACCTCAATGATGACAGCGAGATTTCGTCCTGGTCTTACCGGAATGGTCAGCTTCGTAATCTCCGTATCAATGATTTTCATTTTTTCTTCATCAAGGCCTAGACGATCGTACTGCTTTTTCGGATCCCACAGCTCCAAATTCATAACCACAGAGATTTTTTTATAGCTGCGGACAGCTCCAGCACCGAACAGTGTCATAACATTGATAATGCCGAGACCGCGGATTTCAAGCAGATGTTCGATCAATTCCGGTGAATTTCCCACCAGGTAATCTTCATCTTCCTGCCTGATCTCCACACAGTCATCCGCAACAAGGCGGTGTCCGCGTTTTACCAGTTCGAGTGCCGTCTCGCTTTTACCTACTCCGCTCTTACCTGTTATCAGCACCCCTACCCCATAAATATCAACAAGGACGCCGTGAACAGCTGTTGTTGGAGCAAGCTTGCTTTCCAGGAAATTGGTCAGCAGACTGGAAAAACGGGTTGTTTTTTGCTTGGAGCGAAGCAGCGGAACTGATTCTCTCTCGGCTGCTTCAATCAGTTCTTCAGGGATATCAAGCCCTCTCGTCACGATTATGCCGGGCGTAATATCTGTACAGAGGCGTTCAAGCCGGATTTCCCGCTCGGAATTTGTTAACGTTTCAACGAAAGACAGTTCCGTTTTTCCGATCAATTGAACGCGTTCAGCCGGATAATAATCAAAATAACCTGCCATCTCCAAGCCCGGACGTGAAATATCACTGGTTGTAATCGGCCGGTTTATGCCTTCCTCTCCGGCTATCAATTCAAGCCCGAACTTTTCTATAATATCTTTCGTGCGCACTTTTACCAAAATAAGTTCCTCCTTTAATGCTGGCACTGCCGGATGATCTCTTTATATGTAACTCTTTAATTAAGTTCATACTGAAGTTCACTTTATTTTAGCACTTTTTAACCCAGAACCAAATTTCTTATATCTATTTTTTCAAAAATTAACACTAGTCCCATATGCTTAATCCTGTATAAAAAGGACAATTTTCATGATTGTTCTGCGTATAAATATGATGACATGCCCGAATAAAAATATATATAAATGGTATAGACAACTAGACTTAACCTTGGTAATATGGGTATGTAAGCGAATTCATTTATTTCTTTAGCTCTTATTACGTTCATTTATTTTAGAAAAAGAGGGGGAAAAAGCTCATGCGTAAAGAAGAACGCTTGGCGAAAGAGATTACGGAGCAGTTAGGCGGCACCGGCAATATTGCGGAACTGGCCTCCTGCATGACCCGTCTTCGCGTGAAGCCGATCGATGAAAGCAAAGTCAACCTGAATGGCATCAAGGATATTGACGGCGTTATGGGTGTTGTGGAAGCAGAAACACTCCAAATCATTCTCGGGCCCGGGATCGTCACCAAGGTAGCTGACGAAGTTTCCAGAATGACAGGCAAAAATGTTTCTTCCGTTGATGAGGACGAAGAGATTGACACTTCATTGGAAGGACTGGCAGCCCGGACGAAAGCCGGACTCAATGAGAAAAATGCTACTCCTTTCAAGCTGTTTTTACGAAAAATTGCAAGTATCTTCATCCCGCTGATTCCGGCTATTGTTGCTTCCGGTTTGATTGCAGGGATCAATAATGTCATCATCAAATCAGGCGGAGATCCGGAATCTACTCTTGTGCAAATGCTTGATCTAATTGGCTGGGGGTTATTCGGTTACCTGGGCGTATTTGTTGGTATTAACACAGCGAAGGAGTTTGGAGGATCTCCTGCTCTTGGCGGTGCGGCCGGTATTCTATTAATCAATCCAGGCCTTGCCAATATCACTTTATTCGGTGAAGCGCTGGTGCCAGGCCGCGGAGGACTTATCGGAGTCATGCTCGCTGCTGCATTGGTGGCCTTTTTGGAAAAAAGAATCCGCAGGGTCGTTCCTTCAGCTATTGATATAATCGTAACACCGACACTTGCATTATTAATTACAGGCTTTGCGACATTCTTTGTCCTGCAGCCTGTTGGCGGATTCCTTTCTGATATTATTACTAAAGGCCTGCTTGGCATACTTGATTTCGGCGGCATCCTGGCTGGATTAGTACTTGCCGGAACATTCCTTCCTTTAGTTGTAACTGGTTTGCATCAAGGATTAACACCAGTTCACATGGAATTGATTAACTCAATCGGCGATGACCCTCTTCTGCCAATTCTTGCAATGGGCGGAGCCGGCCAGGTAGGTGCAGCATTTGCCATTTATTTCAAAACAAAGAATGCCCGTCTAAAAAGAGTTATTAAAGGCGGACTTCCGGTTGGAATGCTCGGAATCGGCGAACCGCTTATTTTCGGGGTTACCCTGCCGCTGGGGCGCCCGTTCCTGACAGCGTGTCTCGGAGCTGCTGTCGGCGGTGCTTTCCAGGCATTCTTCAAAATTGCTACAGTAGCCATCGGGGTTTCAGGCATACCGCTTGCCTTCCTCGTTCACACCAATCAAATCATACTGTATCTGATCGGCTTATTAATTGCCTATGCTTTCGGGTTCCTGTTCACATGGCTGTTCGGATTCAAAGAGGAAATGGCGAAAAACATATAATAAACAAGGAGAAGGAGGAGCATTCCTCCTTCTTTACTTATGAGTCCTCATTTTTACAAAATTCAGATTTAAAGAGGTGACCAGGATGCTTGGAATATCAATTTACTTATCAGAAGAGCGTCAGTATCAAAATGCGGAATGGATAGAAAGGGCGGCTTCTCACGGCCTCACATCCATTTTCACATCCCTCCATATTCCCGAAGATGACCACAGCACTTATAAACATTTGCTTCAGAATCTTGGGGCCTTGGCAAAGCAGCAGCATATGGAACTCCTCGCAGATGTTTCCCCCCAGTCATTGAGCCATTTAGGATTGGGCTGGGATTCGATTGATACACTTCTCGAATGGGGCCTTACCGGAATCCGGGCTGATTACGGCTTCACTTCTGAACAGATTGTTGAACTCTCAAAAAAAATGAAACTTGGAATCAATGCCAGTACCATCTCTGCTGAAGAATTGCATGAGTGGATGGAAATGGGATTAAACACCAATAATATAGAAGCCTGGCATAACTTTTACCCGCGGCCGGAAACCGGTTTGGATAAAGACTTTTTAATAGAGCGAAATAAGCTCCTAAAAGGCATGGGGATAACTACCATGGCGTTTGTGCCTGGAGACGGGGAACTTCGCGGTCCAATTTTTTCCAGTCTGCCTACTCTTGAAAAACACCGGGGCTCGTCACCTGCTGCTGCTGCGGCTGAACTGTTGAACAGCTGCTGGACAGACAAGGTATTGATTGGTGACCATTCTGTAAAAGACGGGACTCTTGTTCAGCTGGCGAAAATCGCGGAAGGTGTCGTGCCTCTCCGAATCGAGCTGATCGGCGGACAAATCTATGAGGATCTTTTTAATAAAACCCATACAAACCGGATGGATCCTGCCCGGGATGTTGTCAGGTCGGTTGAATCAAGATCCTATGCAGGGCAGGGATCTAATAAATGGGAGCCTGTGAACCAGCTGGAACGCAAAAAAGGCAGTGTCACAGTTGATAATATTCTATATGGCCGATACGCAGGAGAGATGCAAATTACACTGGCAGATCTCCCTCGGGATGAACGCGTGAATGTAATCGCCAGAGTAATAGAAGAAGATATGCCCCTGCTGGATGAGATTAAGGCAGGAACAAAATTTCAATTAACAGTGAGGGATAAATAATGAATATTACAAAGCTGAATACAGAGCAGCGAAACCCAAAAACAATGGAAATCGATTTAATGACAACAGAAGAAATTATTACAATCATAAATCAGGAGGATACAATTGTTCCTAATGCCATCGCAAGAGAAATCCCCCATATTGTAAAAGTGGTGGATGAAATTACGGAGAGCTTTAAAAAAGGAGGCCGCTTGATTTATGTTGGGGCCGGCACCTCAGGACGCCTTGGCATTATCGATGCTTCAGAATGCCCGCCAACCTATGGAACAGACCCTGAAATGGTTGTCGGCATTATCGCCGGGGGCAAGGAAGCCATGACCGAGGCGGTTGAAGGCGCTGAGGATGACAGTGAACAGGGACGCCAGGATGTCGCCGATATTCAATTATCGGACAAGGATGTGCTTGTCGGCATTGCGGCGAGCGGCCGTACGCCATACACGATCGGAGCTCTTCAATACGGAAATGAAGTCGGCGCTGTTACTGTTTCTGTTGCCTGCACCAAAGATTCCGAAATGGGGAAAATCTCTAAATATACGATTGCACCTATCACAGGTCCCGAAGTGGTTACAGGCTCTACAAGAATGAAAGCAGGCACTGCACAAAAGCTCGTCCTGAACATGCTGACGACAGCATCCATGATCAAGTTGGGAAAAGTGTACGGCAATTTAATGGTTGATGTCCAGATGACAAACGAGAAGCTGTTTAAGCGTGCAGAAAATATCGTCAAAATGGCTACAGGCGCATCTGATGAAGAAGCCCGGGACGCACTTAAAGAACAAAACTATCATACAAAGGCAGCCATTCTTCAAATTTTAACAGGATTAAAAGGTGAAGCAGCCGCCGAGCTTCTGAAAAAGCATAATGGCTACTTACGGGAAGCAGCTGCGGATACGAATTAATCATTTTTTGGTATGTATTTCTTTTAACACTCAAATAAATAGGATAGAAAGCGTCCGATCGCCTTCTATCCTTTTTTTAGTTGTATAGACCATAAAGTTTTACAAAGTTAATTCCTTCTACTGGTATAGACATCTAACCACAAACCTTTTATAATAAAAGTATCATTCAAACGGAGATGAACTGAAAATGAGCCGTCTATTACTGAAAAATGCCAGAATTCTTCTGGAAAACAGCACCATTGATAAAGGGTTTATTTTAATAGAAAATGAGCAAATCCTGCAGACTGGAACTTTGGAGGAGCTTCCTGCCATCATCCAGGATACAGAAATTATAGAGCTTTCCCCTGAGCACACCATCAGTCCGGGGTTTATTGATGTCCACATACATGGCGCTGGCGGTTCCGATACGATGGATGCTACATTTGAAGCGCTGAATACGATGGCCGGCGTTTTGCCTGAAGAAGGGACTACAAGTTTCCTTGCCACAACCATCACACAGGAAAAAGAAAAAATAGAAGCTGCACTGGTCAATGCGGCTCACTTTCAAAAAGAACAAAATACTCCCGGCAAAGCGGAAGTGATCGGAATCCACCTGGAAGGCCCGTTTATTAACGAAGCAAGAGGCGGAGCCCAGCCGAAGGGTCACATCCTTGAGCCTGATATTGAACTCTTTAAGCGCTGGCAGGAAGCAGCGGACGGGACGATCAAACTGATCACACTGGCACCAGAAAAAGCAAATGGCTATGAATTTATCCGCTATTTAAGTGAAAATGGCGTTGTCCCTTCAATCGGCCATAGTGATGCCATTTTTACCGAAATGGAAAAAGCTGTTCAGGCTGGAGCTAAACAGATAACCCACCTGTTCAACGGAATGAGAGGCATGCATCACCGTGAACCTGGTGTTGCCGGCGCTGCGCTTTTATTTAAGGAATTGATCGTTGAAATGATCGCTGATGGCATCCATGTCCGTCCAGAGATGATCAAGCTTGCACTGAACGCCAAAGGCGCGGATGGAATGATCCTGATAACAGATTCGATGAGAGCCAAATGCCTGAAAAATGGCCATTATGATCTTGGCGGACAGGATGTAAAGGTCGAAAATGGCCAGGCACTGCTTGCTGACGGCACATTGGCTGGAAGCATTTTAAAAATGAAAGACTCCATAAAAAATATGATTGACTTTACTGATATACAGCTGCATGAAGCTGTCCGGCTTGCAAGCAGCAACCCGGCCAGACAGCTCAATATTTTCGACCGGAAAGGCAGCATTTCAGAAGGCAAGGATGCGGACCTGGTTGTACTTGATGAGAACCTTGAGGTTGCCATGACCTTCTGCCGAGGCGCCAAAGCCTTTGAACGTGAGGTGAAAGGAAATTGAAAATCATTCGAACAGCCGATTATCACGATATGAGCCGAAAAGCTGCCAGGCTGATAATTGATAAAGTCCGCCGGCAGCCTGATATGACATTAGGGCTTGCTACCGGAAGTACACCAAAAGGAGTTTATGCCGAACTGATTAAAGATCATCAGGAAAATGGCACTTCTTATGAAAAAGTCACGACGATTAATTTGGACGAATATATCGGCCTGCCCCTAACTGATCCTAATAGCTACAGGCATTTCATGAATAGCGAACTATTTGATCATCTGGACATCCAGCTCGAAAACACGCATCTTCCCAATGGAGCCGCAGAAGAAATGTCCAGGGAATGCGAACGGTATGAACAGCTGATCAAGGATCTGGCGGATATTGATCTGCAGGTGCTGGGAATCGGACGCAACGGACATATCGGATTCAATGAACCGGGAACTGCCTTTAACAGCCGTACGCATGTTGTGGACCTTGCGGAAAGCACGCGCAAGGCTAACGCAAGATTTTTCAGTTCTATAGAAGACGTTCCAGCCCAAGCCATTACAATGGGAATCGCTTCGATACTTGATAGCAGGGAAATCATCCTGCTCGCATCAGGACCAGCCAAGGCAGAAGCCATCAGACAATTGGTTAACGGAGAGCCTGATGAACAGTTTCCCGCGTCAGCCTTGAAGCTTCATCCGAATGTAACCATCATCGCCGATGAAGAAGCACTTAGCCTCGTCAGTCAGGACTGATAATCAGTACTAATAGTGATAGGAGAATTTCCATGATCGATAAGCAATCACCCATCCCGATATATCACCAATTGGAAGAGTACATTAAACATTTAATAGAAAACGGCAAGTTAAAGCCTGATGAAGCCATTCCTTCTGAGCGCGAGTATTCGGAGCAATATCAGATTAGCCGAATGACAGTCAGACAGGCATTAAATAACCTTGTCAACGATGGCTATTTATACAGGCAAAAAGGACGCGGAACTTTTGTCAACAAGCAGAAGGTCGAACAAAAGCTTCAGGGATTGACCAGCTTTACTGAGGATATGAAAGAGCGCGGCATGGTGCCGAGCAGCCGCTTAATATCCTTTGAAATCATCCCGGCCGAGCCTCAGCTGGCGAGAAAGCTTGATATAAAAGAAAACACACCGGTATATGAAATTAAAAGGGTGAGGATGGCAGATAACCTGCCAATGGCACTGGAAACCACCTACTTGCCTGCTAACCTCGTTAAAGGGCTTACGGAAGAAATCATCAACAAGTCACTTTATCAGCATATCGAAGAAAAATTATCCCTTACCATCAGGGAAGCCACCCAGCAGATTGAAGCCTCAATCGCTAAGGAAACGGAGGTAAACCACCTGCAGGTAGACCCCGGATCTCCTGTACTCCTTATCGCCCGCACTTCCTTTTTAGAGGACGGCACACCTTTTGAGCTTGTAAAATCAGCATACCGTGCAGACCGCTACAAATTTGTTCATACGATGCAGCGCGCTGCAAAATAGGAGAAAGCCCCTGGGGTTTTCTCCTATTTTCATTTTACCATGTCCTTTTGGAAGGTTTGTCCATATTATATAGATGAAGATATTTTTTCAGAAAGGAGCGATCAGATGAAGATCATATTGGATGCCGGACATGGATATAGCACCCCCGGCAAACGTGGCCCTGATGGAATGAGAGAATATGAATTCAACCGTGCAGTCGCCAGCCTGGCAAAGGAGATGCTGGGAAAGTATCAAAACACAGAGGTTTTCCTGGCCCACTCCGATGAACGGGACGTGCCGCTTGCCGAAAGAACCTCCCTGGCAAATACTCAAAACGCTGACTGCTATGTGTCCATCCATGCCAATGCATACGGAACAGGCGAATGGAACAGCGCAGGCGGAATTGAAACATATGTCTATCCTTCCAAGCCTAGAGAAGCATTGGCATTAGCCCAAAAGATCCAGCGAAACTTAATCAGTTCTACAGGTTTGCGGGACCGTGGAGTTAAAACAGCTGATTTCCATGTGCTGCGTGAGACAAAAATGACTGCAGTACTTGTGGAATGCGGGTTTATGACCAATAAAGAGGAAGCCTCCCTTCTCCGGACCCCCATTTACCGAAAACGCTGTGCACAGGCTATTGCAAAAGCAATTGCCGAACAATACGGCTTAAGAAAGCATGATAGAATCAAACAATACAAAGTTCAAGTTGCCTTTTCCGAAAAACAGCTCGCCGAGAAGCTTGCTGGAAATCTGCAGAAGGATGGCTATAATGCGACGATCATTGAATAGGAAAAAGCCAGCATAATGGATGCTGGCTTTTTAACGCATTTATTTTTCCCTCGCCGGTTCCAGGATTGCTTTTTGAATGATCAGGTTAACGATAGACATAATCACCGATACCAGAATCGCTGTGCCAAACCCGGCAATTTCAAAAGAATCACCCATAAATCCATCCGTTATCATAAGCGTGACAGCATTGATGACGAACAGGAACAAACCGAGCGTTAAAACAGTTACGGGAAGAGTTAAAATAATCAGGATTGGCTTCACAAGAATGTTCAGGATGGAAAGCATGAAGCTGGCTCCAACGGCAGCCCCAAAACCCGATAAGTAAAACGAATCCTTAAAAAAACCTGCGATCGCTACAAACAGGACCGCATTTATCAAGATTCCCAGGATCCATCTCATGACCTACAGCCCCTCTTCATTAGGAAGCACAAACACAAGCAGGGCATAAACGAGTGTCATCGGAAAAACGCCAGTTGTAAATAATAAAACAATGAAAATCACCCTGAGTATGGTAGCGTCTATTCCGATCGATTTTGATAAGCCGCCCAATACTCCCGCTAATTTCCGGTTGCTGCGGGAGCGAATTAATTTGTTCATTAAAAATCCCTCCTATCAAGAAAAGCGGAAGGCGCCCGCTTATCGGCGACAAGCATAAGACAAGACGGCTGAAAGGTTGTTCTTTAACCTTTTGGCCGGATTGAAAGAAATGTTGAGGCGACTGCCCAGGGACGACCAGCATAAGACGGTCCCTGTAAGAAGGTGTTTTTTCCTTCTGGAAGGGAACGGCTTATGACCTCGAGTCCCTAGGAGCCGAAACAAGACAAGCTTATGACCTCGAGCCGATGGCGCCTGGAGCTAGACAGTAATCTAACTTCAGAAATAATACATTCTATCAAGAAAAGCGGAAGGCGCCCTTTCCACCCCATTTTACCAGGCAGTTGACCGCTTAATTGTGATGGCACCTGTCTTTGAGTCAGCCCGCAGCTTAAGTCCGCTGCCGCTTTCTTTTACAGATTTAAAACGCATCATTTTCTGAATTACTTCGCTCTTTTCTTCTATTACTTCAATACCCTCAATGTCAGGATGGAAACTGCCCAGATTGGTGCGAAGCTCTCCGCTGACTGCAGCGAAATCCGGAACAAACAGATCGATGCTGCCTGTCGCTGCCTTCGCTTCGATCCATTCGCAGCGCTCATTTTCTGCCCTGCACGTTACATTTCCATTAAAGGATTGCAGTTCAGCTTTTTTGAAGTCTCCATCAGCCAGAATGGCGCCATTTAATGTTTCGGCTTCAACATGATCGATCCGGCTTTTTTGAATGGTAATCTGCCCGTTGGCTGTCTCAGCCTCCACATTACGGCTGTTCAAATCACTAACCGTTATTTTTCCATTAGCCGTTTTCGCTTTAAAATTTTCCACTGATAAGTTTTGGCTTTCAATCGGCCCATTAAACATGCGGATTTTCACATTTTCATATTCAGACTTTGGAATATAGATGACTGCTTCAAGCTTCATCCATTTTTGCTGAGTCGAAAATCTCAGCCTCTGCCCTTCAATGGCAAAAATAACATCCTTCAGAAAATTCCTGCGGGCTTCATCCTGATTATCCACACGATAGACCTTCGCCTTGCATTCAACACGCACATCACTTTGCTCCCACGGAATTACCTTAACTGTTCCATTGGCAACATCAATGTCCAGATCTTTTAAGTATGCGTCTGCATGCTGAAATATATGAGAGATTTCAACACTTTTCCCAAAATTAAAATCAAGATCCAGATCCTTCACTTTCTTAAATGCTGAATCTACAAAATCAATGATTTTCTCCTTGGCACTTTGATGCTTTGAGCTATATGGCTCACCTTTTTTAGCTTCTTCAAACTTAACCTCAGCAGATAGCTCCTTAATTAAGTCCTCCTGCTTCTGTTCCATCGTCTGATTTGTTTGTTCAAGCTGTTCCAGCAGAGTTAAAGCTTCATCAACTGTAAGCTTTCCATCCTCGACCATTTTCAAAATACGTTTGCGTTCCTCTTTCATTTTCTGGCCCTCCTCTATTAGTTCTATTCCTGTATCAGGACTTTTACCCCTTTAATGATATTCCATATAAATACAATTAATAGCAGAATGATTGTGATGCCGACAGCAGCAAGAAAAAATACCGGAATTTCCTGTTCATTCACTGTAAACTGAGTTACCGCTGCAAAAACAATGAATGGAACAGGAACCAGCGGGATCAAATGTGATAAGAATGCACTCTTCGCATGCCGCTTCACTTCCCTGTCTTCTGAAGCAAAAAATACAATAAGCGGAAAAATAAATCCTGCGAACATAATACTAAAATAGCTTAAAGCAGACAGAACCTTTCTTGTTTCCAATGTTCTCAGCTCCTTTATCTGTGTAATACGGAACTGGCGCGGTAAAAGTTTCAGCTTCCTCTTCATTATAGAAAATCATCGGGGCATTTTCCTCCATATTTTTAAAAATACATCTGCAGGCTGATGGGCTCCATGGCCTCAAGTCTCATAGCCTTCTCTATAAGAAAGCGCAAGCGCCTTGTCCACCCCCGACAAGCACAAGACGAGCCTCCCGGAAAGGCGTTCTTTGCCTTTTTGGGAGGATTGCCCGAAATGTGGAGGCGACTGCTCAGGGACGACAAGCATAAGTCGAGCCCTGCAAGAAGGTGTTCTTTCCTTCTGAAAGGGATTGGCTTATGTCTCGAGTCCCTAGGAGCCGAAACAAGCCAAGCTTGTGACCTCGTGGGGGTATGCGCTGGAGCTAGACAGTTATCAAAGTTCAAAAATTATATACTTTCTTATCTATAAAAAAACCGCCTTTTATTCAAAGACGGTTTTATGGCTATTTATAGGCAGCTGCCAGGTCGGTGCGCGGCGCTTCCTTCTTTTTCACTTCGTCGATTTTATTGACAAACATCTGGAAAACTTTTCGTTTTTCATCCAGATCACGTATGTACTCTTTCAATTCGTTATACTTCTCTTCAAAAGGCTTATGATACATTTCACGGATATTATCAATGATCTCTTCGTTCACAGTAGATTGGATAACCTGTTTGGTAATTCCGTATTTGTAGGAATATACTTTCAGTTCTTTTTTAACATCCTCGTATTCATTATTAATCTGGTCTAAAACTTCAGAAATATCTTCTTTCCATTCTTCCAGTGACTTTGCTAAATAATCCTCCATAATGACCTCCCCTTCTGTTTCCAGACAATAGTTTCCCTTATATAGGAGTATAACGCTGCTTGGTTACACTGATTTTGCTGGAACATTACATTGTGTTATCAATTAAAAGGAGGAGATATTGCCTGTTGATGTGGGAGTGTTGATTTCCGCTGCAGGCACTCGCTTTCCGCGGGGCAGGCGGTGAGCCTCCTCGACGCTCTGCGTCTGCGGGGTCTCACCTGTCCCGCTACTCCCGCAGGACTTTGAATAAGCATCCACGAATAATCACCGCACGAAGGAAATGCGGCAGCATTTTCGAGGATCTCGCACCTTCCGCTACAATCAACACACAAAAATATCATATTAGCGTTATCACAGCATATAAGAAAACAAAGTCTGGTTAGAAGACTTTTTATAATGTAAAAAGCCAAGAACTTAAAATGAGTAATTATCTATAATTTTATCAGCAATCAGCTCATATCCCTTTCCGTTTGGATGGAGGGAATCAGCGAAGTATTGTTTTTTGTTTTTTCCCTTGAACAGTTCATTGGTGGAAATGTAGGTGATATGTTTATCTTCTGCCGCTTTTTTTCTGATGGATGTGTTCCAATGGTCAATATATTTTTCGATCCGGTCGCCGTCAGGATAAGGATTGTATAGTCCAATCAGGATAACAGGTGCATCACTATTGGCGGTTTCCAGTGTTTCCAGGATTCCATTCAGTTTATCTTCAAATATGCCCTTAGCTTCAACAAGATTTTCGTGATGGAGCGGATACAGATCCCCCCCATTGCTTTTCAGCAAATCGTTTGTGCCGATATATACTATAAACATGTCTGCATTTTTGATATCCTCTGCCACTTTCGGTTTGAGCATTTGCTGGAGAACATCAGAAGATTTATAACCATACACTCCATGATTTGTTATGCGGTAATTCTTGTCCTGATATGCCTTATCCAGTTTGCTCTGCAGCCTCCCAATATAGCCCTCTTCCGTTTCATCTCCATACCCATAGGTAAGTGAGTCCCCAAATGCAACAATCATTTGGCTGCTTTCCGCTTTTTTCTCATCACCAAGGAATGTGATGGAAAGATAGATGCCAATCCCTAACAGGATAATGCCTGCTAAAAGGTAGATTTTATTTTTCATAGTGTATGTTCCTTTCTAGGTTGAGATAAATGATGGCTGCAGACGCATGTTCTTTACCCCGCATCCCAGCTATCTAATCTTATTTCCATAAAAAAGAAGCAGTACCAAAACGGTACTGCTCCTGTAATTAAGCGTTTGTCACGCCCTCTTTTTCTTTAATTTGCTGTTTCATTCTCTGCCGGTCTCTTTCCAAGATCGGCTTAAGATATTTGCCTGTATAAGATTCCGGTACTTCGGCAATTTTTTCCGGCGTACCTGCAGCTAAAATGGTGCCGCCCTTATCTCCGCCCTCAGGCCCAAGGTCGACGATATAATCGGCGGCCTTGATGACATCGAGATTATGCTCGATAACCAGTACGGTATCCCCATTCTCAACCAGACGCTGAAGGACCACAAGCAGTCTGGAGATATCATCCACATGAAGACCTGTTGTCGGTTCATCAAGAATATATAGGGAGCGGCCTGTTGAACGGCGGTGCAATTCGGAAGCAAGCTTGACACGCTGCGCTTCACCGCCGGACAATGTTGTCGCAGGCTGCCCCAATGTGATGTAGCCCAGGCCAACATCATAAATCGTCTGCAGCTTGCGGCGGATCTTAGGAATATTTTCGAAAAAATCCAGTGCATCTTCCACCGTCATATCGAGAATCTCCGAAATATTTTTCCCTTTGTATTTAACTTCAAGTGTTTCCCTGTTATAGCGCTTGCCATGACAGACTTCACATGGCACATACACATCAGGCAGGAAGTGCATTTCAATCTTAATGATTCCGTCTCCGCGGCATGCTTCACATCGTCCGCCTTTTACATTGAAGCTGAATCGCCCCTTTTTATAGCCCCGAACTTTTGCTTCATTGGTTGAAGCAAACACATCACGAATATCATCAAACACTCCTGTATAGGTTGCCGGGTTGGAACGAGGCGTCCGTCCGATTGGAGACTGGTCGATATCAATGACTTTATCAAGGTGATCAATACCTTTTATCTCTTTATGCTCACCCGGCTTCGCTTTGGCTCTATGAAGCTTCTGGGCAAGCCCTTTATGAAGTATCTCATTGATTAATGTACTTTTCCCTGAACCGGATACACCCGTAACAGAAATAAAGGTGCCGAGGGGGAACTTAACGTTCACATTTTTAAGATTGTTTTCTTTAGCGCCTTTAATTTCGATAAAGCGTCCGTCATTCTTGCGGCGCTCAATTGGAAGCGGAATGAATTTCTTGCCTGACAGATATTGCCCTGTCAGGGAGTTTGGATCATCCATTACCTCCTGAGGCGTACCCGCTGAGACGATTTGCCCTCCATGAACTCCCGCTCCCGGGCCGACATCAATTAAATAGTCGGCCGCCACCATTGTATCTTCATCGTGTTCCACCACGATCAGGGTGTTGCCGATATCACGCATATTTTTGAGCGTATCAATCAACCGGTCATTATCACGCTGATGGAGACCAATGGAAGGCTCGTCCAGAATGTAGAGTACACCCGTCAGGCGCGAGCCGATTTGTGTAGCCAGGCGAATACGCTGGGCTTCACCGCCTGATAAGGTTCCAGCTGCCCTGCTTAATGTCAGGTAATCAAGCCCGACATTGATGAGGAACCCCAGCCTTTCCTTAATCTCACGGAAAATAAGATTGGCAATCTTCATTTCTTTTTCAGACAGTGTCAGGTCCTCAAAGAAGCTGAATGCTTCCTCAATCGAATATTCTGTTACATGGCCGATATGCTTTCCGGATACTAGCACTGCAAGAGTTTCCGGCTTCAGACGGTAGCCTTTGCAGGAAGGACATGGATGCTGGGCCATGTATTTCTCCATTTGCTCCCGGATATAATCAGAGCTTGTTTCTTTATAGCGGCGCTCCACATTGCGGATGACACCTTCAAAACGAATATAATTCTCCCTTACCTGGCCAAAGTCGTTTTCATATCGGAAATAGATGCTGTCCTTGGCGGATCCGTATAAAACTTTCTCAAGCAAGTGTTCAGGGATATCCTTAACCGGCAAATCCATATCAATCCCATAATGATTGCAGACAGCCTCAAGCAGCTGAGGATAATATTGAGAGCTTGTCGGTTCCCAGGGCGCAATGGCATTTTGCTTTAATGAAAGACCCTTATTAGGTATTACCAGATCAACATCAACCTCAAGCTTAGATCCCAATCCATCACATTCCGAACAGGCACCAAATGGACTATTAAATGAGAACATTCTCGGTTCAAGCTCACCGATTGAAAAGCCGCATTGAGGGCAGGCATGATTCTCGCTGAACAGCAGTTCCTCTTCCCCAATGACGTCCACAAGCACCTTGCCATTGCCCAGATTCAAAGCAGTTTCCAATGAATCTGCAAGCCTTGGCGCTACGCCTTCTTTTACGACAATGCGGTCGATTACTACTTCTATAGAATGCTTTTTGTTTTTTTCCAGCTCTATCTCTTCACCGAGATCCATCATTTCTCCGTCGACACGGACGCGGACGAATCCCTGCTTTTTCACATCCTCGAACACTTTTACATGTGTCCCTTTTCGGCCGGAAACAAGGGGAGCCATAACCTGGAGCTTTGTTCTCTCAGGGTAATCCATTATCCGGTCAACCATTTGTTCAATGGTCTGTGAGGAGATTTCGATATTGTGAATCGGGCAGGTGGGACGCCCCACCCGTGCAAATAATAATCGCAGATAATCATAAATTTCTGTCACTGTTCCAACTGTGGAACGAGGATTTCGGCTTGTTGTCTTTTGGTCAATAGAGATTGCCGGAGACAGTCCTTCGATCGCATCCACATCAGGCTTATCCATCTGACCGAGGAATTGCCTTGCGTAAGCAGATAATGATTCCACATAGCGGCGCTGACCTTCAGCGTAAATTGTATCGAAGGCCAGAGAGGACTTTCCTGAACCTGAAAGTCCGGTCAGGACGACAAGCTTATCTCTTGGAATGGTGACATCTATATTTTTCAGATTATGGGCTCTGGCACCCTTTACAATCAGTTTATCCATCGCCATTTTTTCGTCATCCTTCCGCTTTCAGCTCTAATATTAAATCACGAAGCTCGGCAGCCCTTTCGAAGTTGAGGGATTTGGCCGCTTCCTTCATTTCTTTTTCCATATCGCCGATCAGTTTCTCGCGCTCTTTCTTGTTCAGCTTGCCGAGCCTTGCTGACGGCTGGTATTCTTCCTGCTCTTCTGCCGCATGGGTTGCACGGATCGAATCGCGAATATCCTTCTGGATAGTCATTGGTGTGATGCCATGCTTCTCATTGTACTCTTCCTGAATGGAACGGCGGCGCTTTGTTTCACTGATGGCTTTCTCCATACTGTCCGTAATCCGGTCTGCATACATTATGACATGGCCGTTTGCATTACGTGCTGCACGCCCAATCGTCTGGATGAGTGAACGTTCTGAACGGAGGAAACCTTCTTTATCAGCGTCAAGTATGGTAACAAGGGATACTTCAGGAATATCCAGTCCCTCCCGCAGAAGGTTGATCCCGACCAGCACATCGTACTTGCCAAGACGAAGCTCCCGGATAATCTCAATCCGCTCAAGCGTTTTTATCTCTGAGTGCAAGTACTGCACTTTAATGCCGATTTCCTTTAAATAGTCAGTTAAATCCTCGGACATTTTCTTCGTTAAAGTGGTAACAAGAACACGTTCGTTTTTCTCAACACGATCCTGGATTTCGCCAATGAGATCATCAATTTGACCTTCGATTGGACGGACATCAATTGTTGGATCAAGCAGACCGGTTGGGCGAATAATCTGCTCAATCATTTCCGGTGTATGCTCAAGCTCATAAGGACCGGGTGTTGCCGAAACAAAAACAGCCTGCTTCACATGCTTTTCGAATTCAGTAAACGTAAGCGGCCTGTTATCCATCGCTGAAGGCAAACGGAAACCATGGTCCACAAGCACAGATTTTCTTGCCTGGTCACCATTGAACATACCGCGGATTTGCGGCAGAGTTACGTGTGATTCATCAATCACAATCAGGAAGTCTTCCGGGAAGTAATCCAGAAGGGTGTACGGTGTTGAACCAGGAGGTCTTAACGTAAGATGACGGGAGTAGTTTTCAATTCCGGAACAAAAGCCCATCTCCCTCATCATTTCAAGATCATAGCGAGTCCGCTGCTCGAGGCGCTGTGCTTCAAGAAGCTTATCGTTTTCTCTTAATTCAGCAAGGCGCACTTCCAGCTCTTTTTCAATGTTCTGGATGGCGATCCGCATTTTTTCTTCACGCGTTACGAAGTGGGATGCCGGGAAAATCGCAACATGTTCACGTTCACCCATTATTTCACCTGTAAGGGCATCCACTTCACGGATCCGGTCTATCTCGTCTCCGAAAAATTCTACACGGATACAATGCTCATCCCGTGATGCCGGAAAAATCTCGACAACGTCTCCGCGTACACGGAAGGTACCGCGCTGGAAGTCGATATCATTGCGCTCGTACTGAATGTCAACGAGCCTGTGAAGAAGCTGGTTCCTCTCAATCTCCATTCCGGCTCTGAGGGACAGCACCATTTCACGGTATTCTTCAGGTGAACCCAAACCATATATGCAGGAGACACTGGCAATAATAATGACATCATTCCGCTCAAACAGGGAGGAAGTCGCCGAGTGGCGAAGCTTATCAATTTCATCATTGATGCTTGCATCTTTTTCAATAAAAGTATCTGTAGAAGGCACATATGCCTCAGGCTGATAGTAGTCATAATAGCTGACGAAATACTCAACCGCATTGTTTGGAAAAAAGTCCTTAAATTCACTGTATAGCTGTCCTGCGAGTGTTTTATTATGGGCAATAACAAGCGTTGGCTTGTTTACTTCTTTTATGACATTCGAAATCGTGAAGGTCTTACCCGTTCCTGTCGCACCCAGAAGTGTCTGGTGTTTCTTGCCGGAATTGATTCCCTTCACTATTTCTTTAATCGCCCCCGGCTGGTCGCCCTGCGGGGAATATTTTGAGACTAATTCAAATTGATCCTTCACCTAAAAGCCTCCCGTTCAGATTACTTTTATCTATTTATATTAATCACAAACCAGCATTGAGATAATTCAAGATCCGGGATGCACCGCTGATTTGTCAGTTTTTTACTCAAAACTCATATCATCATTCTACCACAAAGAGCCTAAAACAAACCAATAATATGCGAACGGATATTCGTTTTTGTGTTTTCACTGAGAAAATATTGCTTGGGAAATATGCCGAATCATTGAGGGGAGTGTCGAAGAAAGGTTAATCAAACGTTTGATTGATTGCCTTGAGTTCAAACAAACGTTTGATTGAACTTCATTATAAGCTGATATGACGTATGCCTAAATACAGCTTTTAACTCATTAAATAAAAAACCTGTCGATAGGTTTGTTCGACAGGCTCTGCAAATTTCATTCCGCACTTGGCTTTATTTTCGGATTCAATTTTTGGGCATACCAAAACCCGACAGTCAGCGAAAGTGCGTCTATAACGATTAAGGCAAATGAATTGGTGTAGCCTTTATATACAGAAGCAGCAATAAGTCCCACCGTCAGCACCAGCCCGATTACACGATTATAGCTGACTCTCGTAAAAAACAATACCAGCAGTCCAGGAAGCAGAAGAGCTGACAGATATTTTAATCCCATTTAAAACACCTTCTTTTGGTTTTTCACAAAAATTCAAGGTTTCTACCATTAGAATAGCTTTTCACCGAAGGATGTACAAGTTTTTTCAGTGTTATTCCAAGCGTTCTTTCACATAATAAGAAAAAGAATTTATTATGGAGGAATGCATCATGGCCAGAAGAAAAAGACGCCCGCTAGTACCGGAATCAAGAGGTGCATTGGACCAGCTGAAAAATCAGGTAATGGCAAACCAGGGGTATCATGTTGACAGAAAAAATCCGGACGCTGTGAAATATGAAATTGCTGGCGAGGCAGGTGTGCCTTTGAAGCAAGGCTATAATGGCACGCTTACATCCAAACAGGCAGGAACAGTTGGCGGAAAGATTGGCGGCAGCATGGTGAAGGAACTTATCCGGATGGCACAGGAACGGATGAAGGAACAGTAGAAATGTGAACTTTGGGAAAAGAGTGGGGAAATTCGGGAAACGAACACTTATTTTGAGGAAAAGACTCATCAAATTGGGGAAACAACTCTCCAATTTGAGGAAAACACTCACAAAAAAAAGCTATCCCGCAAAAGGATAGCTTTTGTTCTTATTCAGCAGCCTTTCGCTCTAGAAATTCCTGTTTAATGGATTTAAGCAGTTCCGGGTCAGTTACTAGCTGGAAGGCAGTGAGTGCCAGTCCTTTCGCTCCCGTAAGCAGCGCTTCGTCTCCTTTTGCAGATGCGGCCGCTTCCCGGAACGGAACAGTATGGGCAACGAGATTATCCGCACCAATTTTAATATAAGGGTGAATGGTTGGCACCACCTGGCTGATGTTGCCGGCATCCGTCGAACCGATTCCATCCCGGTCCCCTTCCACTACGGTTTCTCCCAAGTCTTCAATCACTTCTTTAAACACCTTGTCATATGTCTTGTTTAACAGCAGGTTATCTACTTCGTTTTGAAATGCGATGACATTCAGCTTTGCTCCTGTTGCCAGTGCAACACCTTCAGCGACAGCTTTAACCTTCCGTGTTACCTCATTTAAATCTGTTCTGGTTGAAGCACGAATGAAAAATCTGGCTTTTGCATACTCAGGGATAATATTTGGAGCATCCCCGCCATGTGTAATAATTCCATGGATTCGCACATCATCCTTCAATTGCTGACGGAGAGCATTTATTCCGTTGAACAGCTGAATAACTGCATCCAGAGCATTGATTCCTTCCTCCGGTGAAGCTGCTGCATGGGCAGGCTTTCCGATAAACTCGAAGTCAAGCGGATCCACAGCCAGTGATGAACTGGTGAGGCGGGTATGGTTTGATGGATGAACCATAAGGGCAGCATCAATGCCTTCAAGCAATCCATGCTTCACAAAGCTTCCTTTTGCACTTCCATTTGGCCCGCCTTCTTCTGCCGGGGTTCCAAGCACTACTGCTTCTCCGCCGGTCTCATCAATAACCTTGCTCAATGCAATGGCTGCCGCCACACTTGTTGTGCCTATAATATTGTGGCCGCATCCATGGCCCAGTCCTGGAAGAGCATCATATTCTGCAAGGAATGCAATGGACGACCCCGGTTTAGCGGATTTTTTCCGGGCCAGAAAAGCTGTTTCATGCCCGGCCACTGCCCGCTCCACTTCAAATCCTTCCTTCTCAAGAATGCCTGAAAGCAAGCGCGAGGCAAAAAACTCCTCATTCCCTATTTCCGGGTTTGCATGGATCTGATGGCTTGCAGAAAGGTAAAGTTCCTTATTATCATCAACATTCTTCCTGATTGCTTCTTTCAGTTCGGATAGTGCTTTTACAGGTGCCGTCATCATTGTTCCTCCTTTTATAAAGTGAAACTTAAATCAGTGGGGATTTTCCTTATCCCCCACTTATCCTCCTTTGATTCCTCTGAGTCTTGGTGTGGGGGTCTTACTGCCCGTTAGACTGCGATAAATTAATTACCAGCCAATATCACTTAATGGAATGAACGTCGGGATCATGCTTCCGTCATATTCTTTCGTGATGAAATCAGCTACATCATCTTCCTGGTAAAGTTCCGCAATTCTCTTAAGCGTTTTGTTATCCTTGTCTTCTGTTCTTACAGCAATGATATTTACATAAGGTGTAGCGGTTTCGCTTTCAATAAACACTGAATCCTTAGTTGGGTTGAATCCGGCGTCTACGGCAATTCCGTTATTGATGACTGAAGCCGACACATCCGGAAGTGCACGCGGCGTCTGCGCTGATACCATTTCTACAAATTCAAGGTTCTTTTTGTTTTCAACGATTTTATTCAAGTCCAGATTTCCGTCATAGTCCTCGGATAATTTGATCAGGCCGGCTTCCTCCAGTAAAAGAAGGGCTCTTCCGCCATTAGAAGCATCATTTGGAATGGCGATTTTGCCGCCTTCCGGAATGTCTTCTACAGATTTTACTTTCTCAGAATAAAGACCCATTGGTGCTAAAACAGTTGTCGCAATCGGTGTAAGATCCATATTATGCTCTTTAATAAAAGTGTCGAAATAAGCGACAGTCTGGAATGCATTTACATCAAGATCACCTTCTGCAAGGGCTACATTTGGCTGCACATAGTCAGAGAAAGTCACAACCTCAATGTCAATGCCTTCTTTTTCAGCTTTTTCGGCAATAAAGTCCCAGATGCGTGTATCTGATCCGCTGACACCCAATTTAACCTTCTTTGTTTCTTCTCCGCCTGTTGTGCTTGAGCATGCCGCAGTGAACACAGCCAATGCTAAAATAATGAATGATAAAAACAGTTTTTTCATGATGTGTTTCCTCCTAAGTTATCTTCTTCTGATTTTTTTGGATAAAATATTTCCGAATGACTGCAGGCCTTGAACCATGACCACTAAAATTGCAACGGTAATCAGCATGACGGTTGTATCGAATCGCTGGTAGCCGTATGTAATGGCAAGGTCACCAAGGCCTCCTCCTCCGACTGCCCCGGCCATGGCTGAAGCTCCGACCAGACCGATTGTCGCAATGGTAAAGCCTAATACCAGCGAACTGAGTGCTTCCGGAATCAGAAACTTTAAAATGATCTGGCCAGGTGTCGCTCCCATTGCTTCTGCCGCTTCAATAACTCCCGGATCAACCTCAAGCAATGAGTTTTCTATTAATCTCGCAATGTAAGGTCCTGCATAAAAGACGAGCGGCACTACGGCTGCAGCAGTTCCAATCGATGTTCCGACAATCATCCGTGTGATTGGGATGATGGCTACCATTAGAATGATGAAGGGGACTGATCTGAAAATATTAATAATGCTGTTTATGATGTTAAAAACAACGGTGTTTTCCAGCAGATGCCCTTTCCTTGTCACAACAAGCAATATGCCGAGCGGCAGTCCGATAAGAGCTGAAAACAGCAAGGAGAATGCCACCATTTGGACCGTTTCGATTAAGGCTTCGATGATTTTTTCCTGGTTAACTAGCACGTGATGTCACTTCCTTTATTGAAACTTTTTCCTGGCTGATATACTGAATAGCACGTTTGATTTCACTGTCCAGACCTTGGAATTCGACAATCAGGTTGCCAAATGGTGTTCCCTGCAGTTCAGTAATATTTCCAAACAGGACGTTGAAGTCGATATTAAACTTTTTGGCAACCTGCGAGAGCAGCGGCTGTCCGGCAGAGTTTCCGACAAAGTTGATTCTGAATACCTTTTGAAGCCCCTGCTGTTTTTCAATCACTTGCTTAATGGAGTCAGGTATTTGATCATTCATGACCGTGCTGACAAAGTTTTTCGCTGTTTGTGTTTTTGGTGATGAAAAGACATTGAAGACGGTTCCTTCTTCAATAATTTTTCCTCTCTCTATGACAGCGACACGATCACAGATCTCTCTGATAACAGACATTTCATGGGTAATGATCAGAATGGTAATGTTGTATTCTTTATTTATTTTTTTCAGCAGCTGCAGGATCGAGCTGGTTGTCTGCGGATCCAAAGCTGACGTTGCTTCATCACATAATAGAATGGAAGGCTGGGTCGCCAGCGCCCTTGCAATCCCGATTCGCTGCTTTTGCCCGCCTGATAGCTGATCAGGATAGCTGTTCGCCTTATCGGCAAGCCCTACAAAATCTAATAGTTCATGGACACGCTTTTTTATTTCTTCCTTAGGGATCTTAGCCAGTGTAAGCGGCATCGCCACATTGGCAAACACGGTTTTGGAGTTTAAAAGGTTAAAATGCTGAAAGACCATTCCAATGTTTCTTTTCACTTCGCGAATTTCTTTTACTGATAAAGCCGTCAGATCATGGCCACTTACAATGACCTTTCCTGAAGTCGGCTTCTCCAGCCAATTGACACAGCGGATCAAAGAACTCTTTCCCGCACCACTGAAGCCGATCACTCCGAAAATCTCACCCTTATTAATCTTTAAATCGATTCCATTCAGAGCAGCTACCTGCTGACCTCCGCTTTCATAGACCTTCTTTAAATTCTGAAACTCTATCATGCAGCATCTCTCCTTTGTTGGTGACAGGCACCTATACCACTTTCGTGATGTGGTATAGGTACCTGTCACCGCTTTATAAACAATTATTCCTATGCGAAAACTAAGATTTATATCCTAAAATTTACCCCTTCCGCCAGAAGAGGTTTTTTGAAATCCTCTCCTTATCTTTCAGGCTTTTTGCCTGCTGGATTTGGCACAGTGCGTTCTGCCTGCTGCCGAAGCTTCATTGGGCCAGGTCCCTCTGCTTCTCTCGATAAGAATTATTCATATGTTTATGAATAGAATCTTGATGTATTTTTTCCACATAAAACAAAAACCCTCTTCTAAAGAAAGAAGAGGGCAGCATTTATCAATGGTCCTCTTCTTATCTTTCAAGCAATGCTTGCTGGATTTGGCACGGTACACTTTTGTCCGCTGCCGAGGTGTCATAGGGCCAGTCCCTCAACCTCTCTTGATAAGAAGATTTTTATTATGCGGTTGTTAATATGTTTATTACTTTACCATCTTAAAGAAAAGGATGTCAATCATATTTTTTAAATATTTTCACTTGATCCATTTTCATAAATTTCTGTAACTTTTTTAGAGCTATCTTTTCGGTGAATAATCACCACACCTGCTAGAGCGATCATCCCACCCACAATGGATAACATAGCCGGCACCTCCCCCAGCCAAACCCACGCAATGACAAACGCCATTACTGGAGTCAGATATAGAGAGCTCACCGCTTCAGACGCTCCCCCTATGGATGCAAGAAAAGCCAGGGCAATATATGGAATTACCGTCGGAAAAATCCCCAAATAGAGGACACTTAAAGTGGATTCAGCCGAAGCATGAAAGATCTCATTTCCGAGCCCGGGAAGATAAACCAGCATAAAAGCAGTCCCTGCCCATACCGTATACGATGTAAATGACAAAAATCCGTATTTATTAAAATATTTAGTCTGAAATACGAAATAGATGCTTTCTGAAATGGAAGCAAGGAGGACGAATAAAATACCGGTTTGGATTTCAAACCCGCCTCCTGTACCAAGCGAAATTAGTGCGGCACCCGCAAAGCTGACAGCGGAACCAGTCCACCTTGCTCTTCCAAACCTTTCGCTTAAAAATAAAGCAGCCAATGCAGCCGAAAAGATTGGAGTCATTGATACAATCAAGCTTGCCGGCCAGGCGCTTACTGTTTTTTCACCCATATTCAGTGCTGTATGATAAACCGTAAAACCAAGGAATCCCAGCATAAAAATGGCAGGAAGATCCCTTATATCCGGAAGGCGCATCTTCGTCACCAGTGCGAGGGCACCAAGTGCAGCAGAGCCAATTAAAAGCCTGAAAAGGGCAAGGTGTTCCGGGGAGTATGATTCCAGCCCAGCCCGGATTCCCGGGAATGCGGATGCCCAGAGAATGATAATAGAACTATGCGCCGCGATAATCATAAATTTTTTATTTGCCAACTTCATCCCCCTTATCAGCATTTCCCAGCCATTATCTATGCTGCTTTTCAGGATAAGCAATAACTGATACAATGTCCTCAACCAATTAGAAAAGAATTTTGCCAGCCAATTTTCCTAAAGGCGGTTATATGGATGGATACAGCACAATTGCCAAAATATCAGCAAGTTATGGAAACGATTAAAGGAAAGATTTCCAAAGGCGAATGGCCAATCGGAAGTAAAATTCCAAGCCAGCGGAAACTGGCTGAAGAGTTTGGAGTAAACCGAAGCACTATTATCACTGCTCTGGAAGAACTTGCAGCAGATGGATTAATAGAGGGGAAAACGGGGGTTGGCACTAAGGTTATTAATAATACATGGACTCTGCTCGCTTCAAGGCAGTCTGCCAGCTGGAGCGAGTATATCGATACAGGGATACACAGGGCCAGCGAAAAAATCGTTCAGGAAATTAATGACTTAGAAATGGACCCCGCTTTTATACAGCTCAGCAAAGGAGAGCTTTCCCCAGAAATTTTCCCTGTACAAACAATGCAGAAAGTTCTAAAGGAAGCTGCTGATGAATTGAGTGAGCTCGGTTATGAGGAACCAAAGGGGTATTTCCCATTAAGACAGGCAGTAAGTGAGTATTTGGCAACATCCGGAATCTTCACTTCTCCTTCCTCCATACTTATTGTTTCGGGAGGGCTGCAGGCACTGCAGCTTGTTTCACTCGGACTTGTGCAAAGAGGGGCACCCGTATTTCTGGAAAAGCCCTCTTACCTATATTCTTTACAGCTTTTCCGGTCTTCAGGCATGAATTTAAAGGGATTGCCAATGGATAAGGAGGGAATTATCACTAAAAGCATCTCTTTGAAGAAATACGAAAAAGGGAAATCCATTTTATACACGATTCCTTCCTATCATAATCCCACTGGAATTTTAATGACAGAAAAAAGAAGGAGGGAACTGCTTGATGTGTGCAGAATAGAACAGCTGCCAATTGTGGAAGACGATATTTACCGTGAGCTATGGCTTGATGAAATGCCTCCGCCACCATTAAAAGCAATGGACAAAAATGGCCAGGTCCTTTATATGGGAAGCTTGTCAAAAACATTGAGTCCCGGACTTCGAATAGGCTGGGTAGCAGCACCTGAACCTGTTATCGACCGGCTTGCCGATCTTAAAATGCAGACTGACTATGGTTCAAGTTCACTTTCACAAAGGGTAGCTGAAAAATGGCTGTCCACCGGCCTCTATCAAAAGCATATGGAAAATGTACGTGAGAAGTTAAGAATTCGTCGTAATACTGCACTGGATGCATTAGATGCTCACTTGTCCGGGATAGCAGAATGGAATTCTCCAGAAGGCGGTTTTTTTATATGGCTGAAAGTACCGACCAATATTCCAATTCGAAGTCTCTATCGGCAGGCTATTTCAAGAAAGCTGCTGATGAATCCAGGCAGCATATACAGTGACGGACCGAATCATTATATACGAATTTCGTATGCTTATGCCCCGCTGGGGGAACTGGAGGAAGGGATATTCATCCTTGGAGAGGAAATAAGAAAGCTCCTGTGATTATAGCACCACCTAAAAAGGTATCTTTTTCAATTGGCATAGAGTGAAATTTATCCTATATGTCAATCTAAACATGTATTGTATAATGATGGAAAAGTGCCATTTTTCAAAAAAAGGAGGGAGAAAATGATTATGACCGAGAATCCGGCAGATTTATTCGCGGACAAAGTCGAAGCGAGGAATCTGCAGCTGGCCATTCAGCATTCCAGCGATGTGATTGCAAGAGTGACAAAAGAAGGCATTGCTTTATATGTATCCCCTTCCTGCCTGCCGACACTGGGGTATTCCCCGCAGGATTTTTACCGGAGCAGTCTTTACACATACTGCCATCCAAATGACCGGGATCTTCTAAGAGATGCACTGGCCGAGCTCGAACAGCTTCCGCATAATCGGGAGACTTTTCGTTTCAGGCACAAGGAAGGACATTATTTGTGGCTGGAAGCCAATTTTTCAGTCATTAATGAGGATAAAGAAGCAATTTGCATAATCCGGGATATGACACAGAGAATTATTATGGAAGAGGAAATTCTTGAGACACAGGAGAAGTACCGTTTTCTGGTGGAGTACTCCAAGGATACGATCGGAATGGTGACTCAAAAGGGGATTTGGACCTATATCAATAATGAAGGGAAGAAGCTCTTCGGGTATACGAGCATCAATGAGATGATCGGCACTTCACTCCACGACTACACTCCTCCTTCAGAACATTCCACCCTCGATGATTTTCTGCAAACAAAGCTAAGCGTGAATTTTGAGCTTAATTTGATCCGGACTGACGGACAAATAAGAAAAGCCGAAGTCCAGCTGATCCCAACCACTTTTAAGAACAGAAAAGTCTACCAGATCATTATCAAAGATGTAACTGGACAAAAGAAGACTGAAGAAAAGCTGCAGAATGCTGAAAAACTTTCCGTGGTCGGTCAGCTTGCGGCAGGCATCGCCCATGAAATCCGCAACCCGCTTACAGCCATAAAAGGCTTTACACAGCTGTTATACGAAGAACATAAAGACAATTTCGCAGAGGTCATTCTAAATGAGCTGGAGCGGATTGAAGGCATCGTCAATGACCTGCTCGTTCTCGCCAAGCCTCAAATAACCGAAATGGAAAAAACCTGCCTGACAAACATAGTAAAAAGTGTGATTACTCTTTTAAACAGCCAGGCAGTCATGGAAAATATTCTGATCGAATTAACTCAGTCACCTGGCGAATTCTTTGTGAATTGTGAAAAAGATAAAATTAAGCAGGTGCTGATTAACATCATTAAGAACTCGATGGAAGCCATGCCCATGGGCGGCAAAATAAACGTCGATATCCGCCAGGAGGACCATTCTGTCATCATCACTGTCGAGGATGAAGGAATCGGCATACCGGAAGAACGCCTCGCCAAATTGGGAGAGCCGTTTTACAGCACAAAAGAAAAAGGGACAGGCCTTGGCATCATGATCTGCAAAAAAATCATTAAAAATCACGGCGGAAACCTATACATCCACAGCAGGGAAAATGAAGGCACAACAGTCCGGATTACACTGCCGCTTGCCTGAATAAAAGAAGCCAGATCACTGAGCTGGCTTCTTATTTTTTAAGGATAAACTCCTGTTCCTGCCTATCCTCCCCAATATGTACCCTTTCCTTGTAAAAAATCTCATCCTTTGACATCAGCAGCACAGTTGAACTCCTGGTTCCATAGCCATCGCTTTTGATAAATAATGGAGACAGAATCCGTTCCCATTCAAGTGAAACTCCTGTTTTCGGAAGCCTATCATCCGGGGCGGGGTCTGCATTCCGGAGAAGTGTGAACAGGTCTTCTGTTAAGTTTCCCCCTGCATTATCTAAGAGAGCAGATAAGCCCTCCTTCCCTTTTTTCACCTTTGGCCATTCGGTATCCAGCACATGATTGCTGACCCCGTACACCCCCGGCTGAAGCTGCTCGATTCTATCCTCCACGTTCGAATAATAAAAAAGCTCGTCCAAATTCCCTGCAAGCAAATTGTAGCCGGGATAGCTGACGCGATGTTCAGATGCCCTGTTCATAAAGTCAGCAGGCGAAGCACTGCCCTTCAAAAAATCCGCCGCCAGATCTCCTCTTGACCTCTTGCCTTCTGTCACTTCATTTGGATCGCGGTAATTTGTCAGAGCTGCAAATCTGCCATTTTTAGTGACACCCATCCACGTTCCCATTTTCCTCAAATCGCGTCCGGCGAGAATGTGGGGATGATCCTCCCAAAAATGTGCAGGTGCAGTCGGACGCTCGTAAAATTCGTCGCGATTGGCTGCAGCAATCAGCTTATATTTCGGATGGACTTTGTATGCAAAAAGGATTAGACACACGGGGATCACTGCTTTCGTTTTATTATCATTATAGCTTTACATGCAAATACAGCAAAAAGCCCCTTTCTGCAAAGGAGCTTCCCCATCTTCACGTAACCGTCTCCTCGAGCCGAGCTGCTTTCCTCGCCCTTAAAAACCTTATTGTATTTAAAACAATCGTTTTAGTCACAGCATAAGTAGGAATCGCCAGAATCATGCCAAGAATTCCGGCAAGATTGCCTGCAACCAGCAAGAGGATAATGATGGTGGCCGGATGTGTGTTTAAGGTTTTGCCGAGAATCAGCGGTGACAGCACGTTCCCTTCAACCTGCTGGGCAATCACGATGACCACAACAACCAGAAGGGCTTTAGTCGGCGAGTCAAAAAGTGCGACGATTACGGCAGGTGCACCGCCAAGAAACGGTCCGACATAAGGAATAATATTCGTGATGGCTACAATCAGCGCCATAACCAGCGCATAAGGCAGATCAATGATTAAATAACCGATAAATGACAGTGTCCCTACAAACAGCGCCACAGTAATCTGCCCCTGAATGTAAGAAGAAAGGGTTTCGCCTGTTTCCTTAAGGGTTTTAACCCCTTCTTCCCTGTAAGCAACAGGAAGAAACTTCGAAACGGCGGCAGGAAACTTATCGCCGTCTTTGAACATATAAAACAACAGGAAAGGCACCGTGACAATCGTGATTGCAATATTCGTGACCAGACTGACTATGCCGGCTACTCCCTGCGTCAAACGGCTTGGGAGCGTATTGGCATAATCCATAATGCGGGCTTCAATTTCTTGTATGGATACGTAGTCCTGTGCCAAAAACCACTTAAACTCTTCCGTGTTAGACATTGAATTAACAAAGTCTCTTGTCGCTTTCGCATATCCCGGAAGATCATTGAATAATTCAGTAACCTGTCTGCTGATAAGAGGCGCAATGTTGCCAATAACGAGCATCACTAAACCGATCACCGCTGCATAGATAATTAAAATCGCTGCCGTTCTTGGCACCCTGTAGCGCTGCAGTAGTTTAACTAGCGGATTCAATAAGAAATACAGAAATCCCGATATTATGATTGGAAAAAATAGAGTAGATACAAAGATGCCGACCGGTTCAAACAGAAAAGAAATTTTTGTTGATACATAAATGATTGTTAAGATTATCAGTAATTGCAAAGTCCAGTACTGCAGTTTTTTCTTTGCCACATTGTCACCTTTTTCTTTGAATAGATTAAATAAAGGATACCATATTCGCGTGTTTACTCCTACGAAGATGTTACTTCTTTTACGAATAGGGATTGAAAAGGTTTCGGAAAAATCATTCATATTTTAAGAAATTACACACAATAAGATTAGATATATTTACTCATATAATTCCATTATTTTGTTTAAACCTATCCTTTTAGAGGTATAAAGTACTACAGGACACAAACTTCCCCCTTTAAAGTCAGGAGTGAGCAGACTTATGAATACAATAGACATTTTTAAGAATGAACTCGCATTACTGACAGACGAAATGGATCGCTGTAAGAATGCTAAGATAAAAAAACAAATTCTTAATGATATTCGTCTCATCCAGAGTGCAGTCCAGAACTTACTTAAAGATACAGAACAAAAAAACAACCTCGCAGGCATAATCACCCTCTACTAATAGTAAATTCATTGTGATGTTAATTGGAGTAAACGAATATTATAAAGTATTCATTAGAAAATCTTCATTCAAGGAGGCTGCAGGCATGAGGATTGGAATTAATCTTCTCAATCTCACACAAGATCGATTCGGAGGGGTTGAACAGTATATAAAGAATTTGATTACCCATCTCGCTGACAGCAGGGAAAATCTTACTTTGTTCCTCTTTCTCAGTGCCAATATGAGGAATATCTTTCCCCGTCATGAAAAAATTCAAATCCAAAAGTTAACAGATTCAGCTCATATTTATAAATCCATTCGACAATGTCAGCTGGACCTCTGGTTTTGCCCATTGCATAAATCGTATATATCAAATATTGATGTTCCCAGTGTCGTAACGATTCATGATGTTCTTCACACTGAATATCCCCATTTTGTGCCAGGTGGATTAGATGAAAATAACCGTTACTATCATCAGTTTGCACCTTCTTTTACAAAAGTGATTACAGTCTCACACTTTTCCAAGAATGCTATAGCTAATCATCTGCCTATCCCAAAAGAAAAGATTCATGCCATTCACCTCAATGCACCCGCCATATTTGAAAGAGCTCCTGCACATGCGCAAAGAAAAAGGGTGAAACAAAAATATCAGCTGCCTGATAGATATGCCCTGTATCCTTCCAGTTATAATCCCCATAAAAATCATCAGAATCTTCTAAAGGCAATTCTGATATTACGGAAAAAGTATAATACCTCCATACCGCTGGTCCTGACTGGCTTTGCAGATAAAAACAATGGGATTTACCAGTCTGTATTGCGGTTTATAAGGGACCATTCATTAGAGGAAGACATTCATGTATTAGGGTATGTAAAGCCGGATGATATGCCATCTCTTTATTGGAACTCCAGCTTTTTAGTCTTTCCTTCATTATACGAAGGATTTGGCATTCCACTGGTTGAAGCTCTTAAGGCCAAGAAACCGATCGTCTGTTCAAACAAGGGAAGCATCCCGGAAATCGCAGGCGATGCAGCTCTCTATTTTGATCCGGAAAGTCCTGAGGACATTGCTTCCAAAATGAAAAGCATGTTAGATCCTTCAACAAGAGAAAGACTTAGGAAGATGAGCAGTCTACGATCAAAGCAATTTTCCTGGAAAAGGACTGCAGCAGAAACGCTGAACGTTTTTCGAAGTGTGGTCAAGAAACGTTGAGAGGAGAAAAATATGGCAAGAAAATTACTTGTTCTTAATATTTTCCCGACGGTTTTCCCGCCTACAAGCGGTGGCACTTTGAGGTATTTTCATATTTATAACGAATTAAGCCGCTATTATGATATTACTCTATTATCCCAGTCGTACGGCATAAGGGGCAAAGTGATCGAATACTCCTCAAAATTCCGGGAGTACCTAACAGAAAAAGATCCTCTCTATCCGCGTATAAGGCAGCAGCTTCATGATGCGGCACACACCTATGAACTTCCTTTACTTATGTGTTTGGAGTCTGCCAATCATCACGTTTTATACAAGAGGTATTTTAAGAAACTCTATCACAAAAGCGATATTATCATTCATGAATCCCCTTACTTACTGGATTGTGATTTGTATTTTAACAAAGATAAAAAGCCAAGAATTTTTAATAGCCATAACCATGAATACGCACTGGCAAAGCAGCTTTGGAAAAATGAGAAGGCAAGAGAGTACCTTCCCCGGCTTTATCAAGCAGAACAGCGATTAACTTCACTCGCTGATTTGATTTTTGCCACATCCTCTGCTGAGAGGGATGAGTTTATTCGAGCTTATGGCCTGGAGCCTCAAAAGGTAAAGCTTGCTCCAAATGGAATTAATTCCGGTGAGTGGCTTACACGAAGAAATAGGTCTGCAGGCAGGCCGAAAGCCCTGTTTATTGGAGCACAGTATCCGCCTAACATTCAGGCAGCGGATTTTATCGTTCACAAACTTGCGGACCAATGCCCGAATATCGATTTTATTATTGCAGGCGGATGCTGCAGTTCATTTCAAAATCCAAAGAAAAGAAATATAAAATTACTGGGCTCCGTTCAGCACCAAGAAAAATTAGCCTTATTTGCCGATGCGGATATCGCCATTAACCCAGTTATTACCGGAGCAGGAGTAAATATTAAAACACTTGAATTCCTATCTGCAGGAATCCCCCTGTTTTCCACATTATTCGGTATTCGGGGATTGGAGCTCGTTGATCATAAACACTATATTCACGCAGAACAGGAAGATTTTGCGGATAAATTGAACGAGTATGCAGGCAGGCCTGAAATGTTGGATAAGATAGCATCAAACGGGCAGAATTATATCAACAGCCATTATTCATGGAAAAGCATTGCGAAAAAAATCTATGAAGCTATAGAAAAGACTCTTTCTATTTAAGAAGCTCTTCTATAGCCTTTTTCATTGAAATCCCCGCCACATCCCATGTAAGCTTCTCCATATCCCATCGCCCTTTTTTTCCTTTCTGCTTACAAAGGTGCGGGTTTTCATAGGCCAATCTCATCTTCCTTTTCGTGTCCTCCAAATCCGCTTCAGCCCATAACTGGCCGCCCTGCCCAAATAAATGGTGATATCGTTTTGATATAGCATTATCGCTGTACATACTTTTCCTCGGGTCCTCAAGCTTATAGTCGATTAAGAAGGAATTTTGTTCGTTTAAAAAATCCATCTGTCCGCCCCAGCCTGTAGCTATAACCGGGGTTCCGCTTGATAAGGCCTCCATGTACGGCAGACCTACTCCTTCCCCTCTTGTGGGAAGAATAAAGGCATTGCCAAGCGTATATAAACCCTTTATCTGTTCTTCCGGCAAAATGCCAGTTAATACATGTATGGGAGCCGTTCCATTTGTAAACCCAAGATTTCTTTTATACTTTGAGATAGCATTTAATATATTTTTGCGGCTTCTTCCGTAGGTTTTAATAATCAGCAGCACATTATCCCTGGAAGTGAATTCACTCCAATACGCTTTTAACAAAGTTTCAGGATTTTTTCTATGCTGAAAATCAAAGATCGAAACAAAAACAAACTTCCCATTTGCTTCTTTTAATGCAAGCTTTTTATTTCCAGGATTGAACGTTTGTATATCTGCTCCATGGGGAGCCAGAAACACGGGGATTTTCACGCCGCTTTTTTTCATTGCATATACATTTTGGCTGCAAGGCACGCATACCCCATCACATGCATTAATGAAAGGCAGCCAGGAACGTGGAATCCTCGCTGTTTCCCAAACCGTATTCAATAGAATCAGATCACATGTTTTTCTTTCCTTTTTAATATCTTCAATATTCCCTGGGGGACAATGATAGATTAAAATTTTTTGTTTGTTTTCTTTGTAAGGGGTATCTATTAATTGTAACAATCTGTCTTTCTTGCCTGGATCATTAAACTGATAGGGGAAATTCCATGTAAATGGCTGAATCTTAATATCGGCACCAAGACGGTCCAATGAAAGAACATACTCTCGGCTCGCAATTCCGTATCCGCTTGCATCCAGAACCGGCCCTTTCCAAATGACTTGATAATCTGACACATCTTTCCCTCCCGCCATCACGAACAATTTGATTAATTCTTTTTCATTCCTAACCTGGTTTTCATAGATTTCAACCCCATTTTCCATATCATGCTGGCCCATTGTACAGAAGATGACAGAAACGATCTATTCCTCCCCTTTATACTATGGTTAACCGTATCATCCCAAGAATCCGCAATCCGGATGATATCCTCTTCCAACAGCTTTTCTCCCCACTGGACTTCTATGATTTCAAGGGATGTAATGGCTTTAACTGCATGTTTTGCTCCAAAAGGAATCTGGAGGACGTCCCCCGCCTTTATATAAGAAAGCCGTCCATCCAAAATAAACTTTCCTTCTCCGGAAATGACAGTCCAAGTCTCCTGCCTGAATTGGTGAGTCTGGTAGCTGATATTCTTTCCTGGATTTATTTTGATCAGCTTGGATAGTGAGTGCATACCTTCGTTCGTACTGGTAAAATCTAAAACCTTATAAACACCCCATCTTTTCTCCTCATACATAGGTCTTGCTTTTTCAGCCTGTTCCTTAATAGCATTGCTCTTGTGCTTATTGGCTACCAGAATCCCATCCGGACTGGCAGCTATAATAGTGTCAGAGACTGAAATGGCATGAATCGGAATGGACATTTCATTGACAATCTGTGTATTTTGACAATCCTCAGACAAAGAGCCTTTGCCAAATATCGAATTCGCAAGCTGACCGCTCAATGCTTCCCAGCTGCCAAGGTCCTTCCATTGTCCAGAGTAGGGTATGACAATCGACTTGCTATTCTTCTCGACAACCTGATAATCAAAACTGATATCAGGCAGACGATCATATGTTTTCAGCAGCTGGCTGTAAGATGTAGAAAACTTCTTTTCTTTCAAGTACTCAATCATAAAATTTAAAGAAAATCCAAATATACCACAATTCCAATAAGCATTTTTTTCGATCAGCATCTGGGCTTTGTCTGAGTTTGGTTTTTCTATAAATTCATCGATTAATAGGCAGCCAACTTCTTCCTTTAGAGCCTGCTTAGGTACGATATATCCAAACTGCTCAGACGGAAACTGAGGTAAAGCACCAAAAAGTGCAAGTTCTGCCTGCGATTTCTGAAGAATATCCGGAATGGTTAAGAGCTGTTCATAAAACCGGGGCTCCACATAGGAATCGACCGGAAGCACACAAATGGTTTCATTAATACTGGAATGTTGATGTGAATGAAGATAAGCACAAGCCAAAACAATGGATGGGAATGTACCTCTTTGACTCGGCTCGCAGATAACGGGGATGTGACTGCCTATTTGGTTTTTTATAATATCCATTTGACTCTCACAGGTAATAATATAGGCGGATGATAAAAGCCCAGCGTCAGCAAGCTGCCTGCATACCCGCTGAATCATTGATTCATACTCGCCCTGTTCATTTTTCAAAAGCTTTAAGAACTGCTTTGAACGGACCGAATTGGATAATGGCCAAAGCCTCTTTCCGATTCCTCCGGATAACAGCAAGATTTTCAGCTTCTTCACCCCCTTTTTCAAAGGAAAATACATTTCTTACTATTGTATGGGATTGAGTAAATTCCGATATGGTCATTTATCTCATTGCTTATAACAGGGACGGAAAAAATAAAAAGGTATTCCTTTACTAAAAGGAATACCTCAGAGTGTAGACAAACCCCTTATTCAAAAATTCATCTGATGAAAAAGGGGTTTTGCTTCTTTTTTTGTAGCATATTTGGTAGTTCATGTTCCGAAACAGTACCATATATTGATGAGGTATTAATTACAAAAAACGGCTATCGACTTTGTCGACAGCCTGAGGTATTCCTTTACTAAAAGGAATACCTTGATAACTTATTTTAACTTTTACTTTTAAGGAAGACTGACCCATTCACAGCATTAAATGAAAATTAATCTTCTATACCGCTTCACTATCCCACTTCTTCTCATCCTGTACAAACAGCAGCCCCAGTTCATGATGGTCACCTTCATAAAGAGCACGCTGAACGAAACGAACCTGTCCGTTCACATCAAAGACCTCGAGCTTGCAGTGAGCGCCGTTCTTTTGTAGGGCTTCATAGAAGCCTTTCTCATCATGGATTTTCACGCCATTGACTTTTGTAACAACCTCTCCCACTCCAAGAGACATTTTATCAGCTGGTGAATCGGGAACTACCCCGAGTACCATGATTCCCTGATTGCGCTTGGAAAAATAAAACGGCGCCTGATCCTCTGCCATTCTCTGGCGGAGCGAGATGAATTCCCGCCCGATGATCGCAAGTGCAGATGCACCCACAGCAGCAAGCGGATACCAGTAGCCTGCAGCAGAAATCAGCAATAAAAGTATGCCAAATACGCTGATTCTTTGTCCAAGCAGGGCTGTTGCCTCTTTAGGAAGCGTACCTTGTATTCTCTGATGAAACCCGATTGAAAACGGGACAAGAATGAGTGAATACATTTCATCGCCAATCGGTATCATTGGCCACCACTCAAACGGCAGCTGCAGCGCCTGACCCGGTATCAGCAGAAATACAGGAACCATCCAGATTCTTTTGGATTCATGAATGCCGATGATTTGACCCCGCTTACTCTTTACCAGCCTGGGAGATGTCCCTTTTCGGCCGTTTCTTATAATCAGGAAGCCTTCTGCAATCACCAGAAGAGCAAGGAGAACAGCGATGGATGGAAAGATGGAAGAATCAAGATCTGATGCCGACTGGGCGAATGACGGCAATGGCCACTCCTGTTCAAAAGCAAACATTGTGGCGAAAAAGGCAAAGCCCAGCGTATAAACTGGCGCCATCCATCTCACTTTTGCCGTTAAGCTCCACAGGAACGTAAGTGCAGCGGTAAACACAATCGTCTCCAATGGCAGGACAAGTCCCGCTCCCACCATCACCACGCTTACGGCAAGACCTGCCAGAATCCCCAGCGGAAGAAGCTGCCTCAGCTCAAAATAAGCATTTTCAGCACGGACCGAAAAGTCCTTTCGCTCTCGCTTTACACGGGAAATGCCTAAAAAGGCTGCCACAAAAAACAGGTAATAAAATACCGGATTTAACAGCAACTTTCCCGTTCCTTTTAAAAACTCAAAAATCCACTCCTCTATCAAAATTGCCACCAGCCTCTATTAATAAATTCTCATGAATTATGTAAACAGCAGAAAACTCTATTACTCTATATTCTACCAAAAGCACCTTGCAAAACCTATTACAATCTCGCTTTAAATAAAAAATAGCAGAAGGAAAATTCCTCCTGCTTCAATCGACAAAATTCGGGTGGTGCCTGTCACTATTTGGCTATATATCTCAAAGCCGTCTGCAGCTGCAAATCGTTCTGCTCTTTTTTCATTTCTTCGATTGCGGCCTGTTCAAGCGCTGCTGCGGTTTTCTTGTCTATCCGGCCGGTTGCTTCAAGCTCTTTTTGCTGCTGAAAGACTTTCACTGCTGCTTCAGTGGAATCATTGAAATAGCCATCTGTCCTGCCCGGGGCATATCCGAGTCCGGCCAGAATTTCCTGTGCATTCTTCACCATTTCATTATTCATATCAATCTCCAAAGGCTTCTCCACCTGCAAAGGATGAGTCTGATAGATATCCGGCTGTTTCACCTCAAGAGTAGGCTTGATTCCTTTATTATGAATCCAGTTTCCGTCTGGTGTCAGCCATTTAAATAAAGTGAGCTTGATATTGCTGCCGTCGCCCATCGGAACAGGCTGCTGAACAGTCCCTTTTCCAAATGATTTCTCACCGATAATGGCATAACCCTCCGCTTCCTTTAATGCGCCGGCCAGAATCTCTGATGCAGAGGCACTTCCTTTATCCACAAGAACGGCAATCGGATAGCTTTTTGGCTTTTCAAGTGTGGAGAAATACCTCATCTTCTCCCCATTCCGTTTCTCAATCTGCAAATATGGTTTGTCAGCTGTAACCAATTCCTTCAGAATTTCCTGAACAGAGGTCAGGAGACCGCCGGGATTTCCACGGACATCAATGACAAGCCCTTCGATCCCTTCCTGTTCCATTTCACTCAGCTGTTTCGCAAATTCTTTGGATGTATCTTCGGAAAAGGAGGTAATCTCCAGATACCCAACCTCTTTTCCTCTTTCCTTCTTGATTTCTGAGTAAACAGTAATTTGAGGAATTTCATCTCTTTTTACTTCCACCTTTAAAGGCTCCTTTAATCCCTGGCGCGCAACTTCAAGCTTTACCTTTGTGCCTTTTTTACCTCGGATCTTCATGGTCGCTTTATATAAATCAAGACCCTTCACACTTTCCCCGTCCACTTTTAAGATTTCATCTTTTGGCTTTAGGCCCGCTTTTTCCGCCGGTGAGTCCTTAAAAGGCGCAACAATGATGATTTTTCCGTCCACCATGCTGACTTCCGCACCGATTCCTTCAAAAGAAGATTCCAATGTATCACTGAATTGTTTTGCCGTTTCTTCATCCATATAAACGGAGTATGGGTCTTCGAGGGTTGCAAGCATGCCCTGGATGGCTCCCTCCACGAGCTGTTTCTCCTCTACTTTTTCCACATAGCTATTCAAAATCAGCTGATAGGCCGTTTCCATCTTTTCCACCTTCTCTTGATCTAACTGTTTTCCGTTTTCCTTGGAATCTAGTAATTGATTTGGGGCTCCTGTCTGCGGAGCTTCCTTTGCCAGCCACTGCATGCCAGCATATGTACCGCCAGCCCCTGTCAGCAATGATCCCGTCATCAGCACGGCGATCCATCCTCTGCTCATCGTCATCTCCCTTTCCAGTTTGCTGCGTTCCTGTATATTTTCAGCGTCTGCGGCCTTCCCCGATTTTTAAATAAATAAAAACAACCCGCAAAGGGAGCGGGATGTCTTCGCTTATTTCATCCTATGTTTGCTATGGACGAGTTATGATTTCTTTTGCTTGAGAGTATTTTAAAAACAGACGTCTAATAGGATTAAAGACCCTCTTTTCGGGTAAAAGAAAAGTGGAAGAAGCTATGCTCCTTCCACTTTACGCTATTTTTATAGAGGCACAATGCCTACAGGATTAATCGCATTTGATTTTGCTGCATTCCAAGAACCTCTGTGAAGTTCAAAGTGCAGATGCTGACCGTAAGATTGTCCAGTATTACCCATGATACCGATTTGCTGGCCTTTAGAAACTGTCTGGCCAGAGCCGACAGAACGGCTTCTCATGTGAGCATATACGGTAGTATACGTTTGTCCGCCTACAGAGTGAGCAATGAAAATCGCATTTCCGTAGCTGCTTGAGTAATATGAACGGATGACAACACCATCTGCTGCTGCCACGATCGGTACTGTACCGCCTGATGCAATATCAACACCATAGTGCTCGCCTAAAGAACGGCCGCCAAATCCTGAAGAAAGTCTTCCTGCAGCTGGTTTTGTCCAGGCACCGCTTGCTACAGAAGGTGCAGATACCTGCGGGCTGCTTGATGATCCGCTGTCAGATGAGGAGCTGCTTCCCGCTGATGAAGAACTGCTCTTCTTAGCCGCTTCTGCTGCCGCCTTTTGTTTTGCCAGTTCAGCTTGTCTTGCTGCCTCAGCTTGTCTTTCCTGCTCAAGCTTGATCGCTTTTTGAATTGCCGCTTCCTGAGCTGCAAGAATCTCATTTTCTTCAGCCAGTTCAAGCTTATGGGCATGCATTTCCTCTTCTTCATGCTTTAAGGATGCAAGCAGCTTATCTTTCTCTGCTTTTTGAGCGTTTAAGCTCTTTTTCATGCTTTCAAGCTCGGCACGCATTGTTTCTAAAGAGGCAAGCTCTTCTTTTACCTGATTCTGTTTTTTCTCAAGCTCGTCTTTATCCGCCTGATGCGCTTGTAAAATTTCCTGGTCAGCTTCTACGATTGTTGCAACTGCTCCAACTCGTTCAACAAAATCTCCAAAGCTCTGCGCACCCATTAAAACATCAATATAGCTCACCATTCCGCCAGTTTCCTGGTAGTTGCGTGCACGGTCTTTTAATAGTTCATTACGCTTTTTGATGCGCTCTACTAATACTTTAATTTCTGCTTCAAGTTTCTCAATTTCCTTTTTTGTATCTGCAATTTCTTGATTCTTTTCTTCAATTTTAGCTAAAGCATCACTGATCGCTTTATCCAGACGCTCAATCTCACTTTGTACAGATTGCTGCTCGCTCTGGTTTTCGCTGATCTTTTTATCTGTATCGTTTAACTTCGATTCTACTCCGGAACGCTGCTGGTTAATTTTTTCCTGCTGGCTGTTTAAATCGTTTAGTTTATTTGCTGCAGACGCCTTTTCAATAGGCATCCCCACTGTTATGCTGCCAAAACCAAGAACGGCAGCTAATGATAATGTGATGATGGATTTCTTCAATTTCCGATTTCTCCTTTCAATGAACACCATATGTACAGGTTAATCGTTCTATATTTCATCCAAGTCTGAAACATTTAGCTTTTCTGAATCGTCTAATATAATGAAGCTTGAAGGCGCCTGGACAGGTTCCCCCCACCGCAGGGCCTTCTAAGCTTGTTTATACTTTCAGGAACTTTCTGACTGACATTAAACTTCCCCATACACCAATGAGGGCACCCATCAGGATAAGAAGCCCGGAAATCTGATAGACAAACGGACTAAACTCCAGCAGCTTGACAAAATGTCCTTCAAGCTTTGGCGCCAAATAATCATAGGCGTAATAATATGCTGATGAAACAAGCGCAATAGGAATAATGGAACCGAGCAGCCCAAGCCATAAACCTTCAAGGAAGAATGGCCACCTGATGAACGAGTTGGTTGCTCCTACCAATCTCATAATCTCAATTTCTTTTCTTCGTGACATAATCGTAATCTTAATGGTATTGGAAATCAGGAACATGGCAGTAAATAATAAGCCGATAATCAGCACAAGGCCAACGTTTCGTCCGGCATTGATAAAGTTGAATAGTTTTTCAACCTGCCCCTGCCCATATTTTACTTTTGCCGCATATTCCATTTTCTCAATCTGCTTTGCAGCTTTCATTGTGTCTGCCGGGTTTTTCGTCTTTACGATAAATACATCGTTCAGCGGATTATCCTGTTCGAACAGTTTGAAGGCTTCGCCTTCTTCACCAAGGCTGTTTATTAAACTATCAAGCTCTTTTTCCTTGGTTGAGTATTCAACTGTTTTGACTTCGGGTATTCCTTCGATTTTTTGCCGTAAAACTTCCTGATCCTGCTCATTTGCAGCAACATCGATGTGAACGCGGATTTCCACGTCCTCTTCAATGGTTGTAGCCACCTTGTTGAGATTCATCATAATGACGAAAAATACGCCAACTAAAATGAGGGTTACTGTGACCGCACTTGCAGAAGCAAATGTCATCCAGCCGTTTCGCCCAAGACTTTTAAAACTTTCGCGGAAGTGCCGGCCCAATGTTCTAGCTTTCATAGCCGTAATCACCTCTTTGCTCGTCACGCACAATTCTTCCGCCTTCAATGGCAATAACGCGGTGCTTAATCGTGTTAACAATTTCTTTATTATGAGTTGCCATGACCACAGTCGTTCCTCTCGTGTTGATTTCATCGAAGATGTTCATGATTTCCCAAGAGGTATCCGGGTCAAGGTTTCCTGTAGGCTCGTCCGCTATCACGACTTTTGGAGAGTTTACAATTGATCTGGCGATGGAAACACGCTGCTGCTCCCCGCCTGACAATTCGGTCGGAAGCATCCTTGCCTTATGTTTTAAACCTACAAGGTCCAATGTTTCCATAACTTGTTTTTTAATATTCTTCGGATGCTCTTCAATAACCTCAAGAGCAAAAGCGACATTCTCATAAACTGTCAGTGTCGGGAGGAGCTTAAAGTCCTGGAAAACGACACCGATTTTACGGCGCATTAGCGGCACCTTTGCATTCTTCAATGTAGCCAGATTCACTCCGTCAATGGTTATCGTTCCGCTTGAAGGCTTTTCTTCCCGGTACATCATTTTGATAAAGGTGGATTTACCTGCACCACTCGGCCCTACTACATAAACAAACTCACCTTGCTTAATATGAATATCTATCCCGCTGGCAGCTGTAACGCCATTGGGGTATCTCTTATATACGTCTTTCATTTCGATCATATATATCACCTAGCATCTAGTGTGTATTAAGAATTTAAATAACAGACGGCTTGTTTCGCTAAAAAACGACATCCTTTCGACATAGAGGATGACAAAATACTTGTAAATACTGCCTAATTAGCCATCTAAAATTCTCACACAACCCATTATAACATCATAAGTTGTCAAAATAACGGAAAAAATTATTACAGTTTCTTTTCAATCCTGATACTAATGTTACTTTTTTCCTGAATTTCTTTAATATTCTAGTGCTTTATTCTCTTAATCGACAGATTTTTCCTTCTTTTTTCATATTGCATTTACTCGATATTTGTCATAAATTGTGTGAAGCCATCCTGGGCTTTGAGATTGGTTATTGCAAATTTTCTTCAATACGGGGAGTTTAACTTAGGTTTTGACGCAGCTTGTTTTCACTTTGGGTGGATAAGCGGTGTCTATATTAAGCCGTAAAACTCTTAGCGAAAAAAATAAAAACGCCCTGGTAAACAGAACGTTTTCATTTGAATCCTCTTATTTCTTGCCTGCCAGCCAAGACGCTACTGCGGAAGCTTCTTCTCCCTGAAGCAATCCTTTAGGCATAGCTCCTTTACCGTTAGCTATCGTGTTTTCAATATCTTCCTGTGATAGGTTTGCACCGATTTTATCAAGCGCAGGTCCTACACCGCCTTCAAGATTTGCACCATGGCAGCTTGAACATTTCTGTTCATAAAGCTTTTGTGCATCACCAGCGTCAGCCGTATCCGTTGTTGTTTCACCGCCGCCGTTTGTAGAAGTGTCCTTGTCTTCAGCAGCATCGTCTCCGCCGCCGCAGGCTGCAAGAACTAAAGATGTACCCATTAGTAGTGCTAGTAGCTTCTTTTTCACCTATAATTCCCCCTCAGGAAAAAATACTAAGTACAGCTATATTATACCAACACTACGCTCGTTTGAAACCCTCGCCCAACACCTCGGAAGCATCCGTAACAATGATAAATGCAGTAGGATCAATGGTTTGAACCAGTTGTTTCAATTTTGTGAACTCTGTCTGATCCACTACACACATCAGGACCGGACGTTCATGGTCGGTATAACCACCGTATGCTGATAGTTTTGTCACACCGCGGTCAATTTTATTCAAAATTCCTTCACGAACTTCACTTTGATTTTCAGTAATGATTAAAGCCATCTTTGTCCGGCTGAAACCAAGCTGGATCAGATCAATTGTTTTACTTGTTACATATAGAGCAATTAAGGCATACAGCCCCTGCTCTATGTCAAAAATAATCGCAGCCGACAATACGATCAATCCATCGATTATCGCAACACAAGTGCCAAGAGACAAACCTGTATATTTGTTAATAATCTGTGCTGCAAGGTCTGTCCCTCCTGTTGATGCTTTACCCCTGAAAACAATTCCTAAACCAAGACCGACGCCAATTCCGCCAAACAGCGATGCCAGCAGCGGATCAGATGTCCATGGCTCATATTCCTTTGTCAGAAAAACAACAAACGGCAGGAAGATTGTCCCGGCCAGAGTCTTGGCTCCAAATTGTTTTCCAAGCAGCAGCACGCCAGCAATAAAAAGCGGTATATTAAATGCCCACTGTACATAAGCAGGCTCCCAGCCAACAACTGCATCCAGAATAGTACTGATCCCGCTTACCCCGCCTGATGCAATCCGGTTGGGCAGTAAAAACACATTAAACGCAACCGCAACAATGCCTGACCCTATCAAAACGTATAAATACTCCAGCAATCTCTCCGCTTTTGTACTATAAGTATATCCTCTTCTATATTTGCCCATTTCTTCTCCCTCCGGTGTCCCGATCTATGCAGAATCTGATATTCCATTTTTACCGTCAGTGAGTATAGCATGGAGTTTGAGGCCTGTAAATGCCATTGAACTGCCGTATTAAAGGACTCTGCTCTGCCTTTTCATTATGTTGCGATAAAAGCGTTCAATTTATCATGCAATATTAATGTGTGAAATGTTTATGAACATTGTGCAAGAATACTTCCAGGCCCCCTTCTCATCAGCATGAAATGCATCGGCATGTGGTATAATGTCGAAAAGGAGGTGAGAAAATTGGAGAAGATTCTTAACGAAATTTTAAGTACATTGAAGGATCATTCAAAGAGGTTTGATGGAATTGACGAGAAGTTCGATTCGTTTGATAAAAGATTCGACTCTATGGACAAGAAATTTGATTCGATTGATGAGAAATTTGAGTCGATTGACCAGAGATTTGAATCGATAGATCAGAAATTTGATTCGATTGATACAAAGTTTGATTTGATTGATCAGAGGTTTGATTCAATAGATAAGAGGTTTGATTCGATTGACCATGAAATCTTTGATGTTAAAAGCAGACTTGGAAATGTTGAGAATAGGCTTGGGAATGTTGAGAACAGGCTTGGGAATGTTGAGAACAGGATTGGAAATGTTGAGAACAGGATTGGGAATGTTGAAAATAAAATTGAAGCACTGTCTGAACAAATAGAGAACAATGCGACCGAATTCAGAAGCCAGTTTAAGCATATTGAAGTAAAGCTGGATCAGCATGAAGAAACTTTTAACATCATCTCTGACGCAATAAAAGGCACAAAAATTGATATCGTTCACCTCAGTGAAAAGAGCGGGGTTCAAGAAATGGAAATAAACCAGCTCAAAAAGCGTATCCACTCCTAGAGCATTCCCCATTCACCGGCTAGCTCAGTTAAAATCCCATAAAAAATAAGCCTATGCCGGTAGTATGCCAGCATAGGCTTTCTTGCATTAATCCTGTGGCAAAATCAATTTTGACCGCAAGTATGCGTTAATAAACATATCCAAATCTCCATCCATAACTCCCTGGACGTTTCCTACCTCCGTGTTGGTGCGGTGGTCTTTTACCATGGAATATGGGTGGAAAACATAGGAGCGGATCTGGCTTCCCCAGCCGATGTCTTTTTGTTCACCGCGGATTTCAGCCAATTCTGCTTCCTGCTCCTCGATTTTCTTTTGATAAAGCTTTGCTTGGAGCATCTTCATGGCACGTTCACGGTTTTTAATCTGGGAACGCTCTGTCTGGCAGGTTACCACGACATTTGTCGGCAAGTGGGTGATTCGGACAGCAGAATCAGTTGTGTTGATATGCTGACCGCCGGCGCCGCTTGCACGGTATGTGTCGATTTTGAGGTCTTCGGTACGGATATCAATTTCAATTTCATCATTGAATTCCGGCATCACTTCACAGGAAACGAATGAAGTATGGCGGCGTCCTGATGAATCAAATGGAGAAATCCTGACAAGGCGGTGCACCCCTTTTTCCGCCTTCAAGTAGCCATAAGCATTATGTCCCTTGATGCTTAGCGTAACACTCTTGATCCCCGCTTCATCTCCCGGAAGGTAATCCAGGGTTTCCACCTTGAAGCCTTTCTTCTCTGCCCAGCGTGTGTACATGCGAAGCAGCATGCTGCCCCAGTCCTGTGACTCGGTTCCGCCTGCACCTGGATGCAGTTCAAGAATGGCATTGTTTTTATCATATTCTTCGCTTAAAAGAAGCTGAAGCTCAAAATCGTTCAGGCGCTTTACCAGGTCCTTGAGCTCTTCCTCAAGATCGGCCTGCAATTCTGCGTCGCTCTCTTCTTTTACGAGCTCATAAGTTAATTCCAGATTCTCAAACACTTCGTATAAATCGTGGAATTCAACTACCTGGTCTTTCAGTGAGTTTGATTCGCTGATCACAATCTGTGCCGCCTGCTGATCATCCCAGAATCCAGGCTGCAGCATGACATCATCAAGCTCAGCGATGCGTGCCTCTTTGTTTTCTAAGTCAAAGAGACCCCCTAAAGTCCGCTAAAATCTTAGCTGTTTTTTCAAGTTCATTTCGAATATCTGCTAATTCCATTTTGGTCACCTCAAAAATTATTTTTACCTATTATAGCGTGATTATCTGTAAAAGCCTATATCAGCATATGCCTATACAAGCTTTTTCCAAAGAGAGAAGCCGGCAAAGCTGTTGCCGGCTCGGGTGTTTTATTTCTCTGCTCCACAGCAGTTTTTATATTTCTTGCCGCTTCCGCAGATGCATTGGTCATTCCGTCCAACATCCATCTGTTTGACGACAGGTTTCTTCTTAACCTTTTCGCCGTCTTCTTTCGGGTTGACAGCCTGGCCTTTGGCCACTTCCTGGCGCTCGAGGTTGTTGCGGATTTCAGCTTTCATAATGTACTTGGCTACATCTTCTTCGATGGAAGCAATCATGTTTTCAAACATCGCAAAGCCTTCACCCTGGTACTCGCGGAGCGGATCGGTCTGGCCATACGCACGCAGATGGATTCCCTGGCGAAGCTGATCCATTGCGTCGATGTGATCCATCCACTTGGAGTCAACGGCACGAAGCACGATAACTTTTTCAAATTCACGCATCTGCTCAGGGCTAAGCATTTCTTCTTTTTCATTATAGCGTTCTTTAACCTTGGCAAAAATAGTTTCGGCGATTTCCTCCGTATCCTTGCCGCGGATGTCATTTACAGTAAGGTCGCCTTCATTCAGAAGGTTTCCATTAACATAGTCAATGATACCCTGCAGGTTCCAGTTTTCCTCATCTTCATGTCCAGGTGCATAACCTTCCACATTGCGCTGGATGCTGGTCATGATCATTTTTTCAACGATCTCTCTCAAGTTCTCAGATTCCAGGACTTCGTTTCGCTGACCGTAAAGAATCTCACGCTGCTGACGAAGAACATCGTCGTAAGAAAGAAGCTGCTTACGGGCATCGAAGTTGTTGCCCTCAACGCGTTTTTGCGCAGATTCAACAGCTCTTGAAACCATTTTACTCTGGATTGGCTGAGTGTCATCCATTCCAAGGCGTTCCATCATCGATTTCATATTGTCAGAACCGAAACGGCGCATCAACTCATCTTCCATGGAAAGGTAGAATTGCGTGACACCAGGATCTCCCTGACGTCCGGAACGTCCGCGGAGCTGGTTATCAATACGTCTGCTTTCATGACGCTCTGTACCAATAACGCAAAGACCGCCAATTTCCTTTACACCTTCACCCAGCTTAATATCCGTACCGCGACCTGCCATGTTTGTGGCAATCGTTACAGCACCCTGCTTACCGGCATCCAGGATGATTTCCGCTTCACGGCCATGGTTCTTCGCATTTAGGACGTTATGCGGAACACCTTTTTTGCTCAGATATTTAGAGATGATTTCAGATGTTTCGATCGCCACTGTACCGACGAGTACAGGCTGTCCTTTTTTATGACGCTCGGCAATATCTTCTACGACAGCACGGAATTTTCCATCCATTGTGGCATAAATTAAATCTGCTCTGTCATCACGGGCGATCGGACGATTTGTCGGAATCACCACAACGTTCATATTGTAGATATTTCGGAATTCCTCTTCTTCCGTTTTCGCCGTACCAGTCATACCGGCGAGCTTTTCGTACATACGGAAATAGTTCTGGAATGTAATCGTTGCAAGGGTCATGCTTTCGTTCTGGATTTCAAGGCCTTCCTTCGCTTCGATAGCCTGGTGAAGCCCATCGCTGTATCGGCGGCCCTTCATCAGACGGCCTGTAAATTGGTCAACGATGACAATTTCATCGTCCTGAACAACATAATCGACATCCAGATGCATGCTGGAATGTGCCTTTAATGCCTGTGTAATATGGTGGTTAAGTGCGACATGCGAAATGTCGAAAAGGTTATCGATTCCAAAAGCCTTCTCTGCTTTCGTCATCCCTTCTTCAGTCAGCTGCACGCCTTTTGTTTTTTCATCATAGGTGAAGTCTTCATCTTTTTTCAGGCGGCTGACAAACGCATTGGCCTGAATATAAAGCTGTGTAGACTTTTGGGCTGAGCCGGAAATGATCAGCGGTGTACGCGCTTCGTCAATAAGGATGGAGTCAACCTCATCGATTACGGCATAGTGAAGAGGTCGCTGAACCTTCTGCTCTTTGTAAAGAACCATGTTATCGCGAAGGTAATCAAACCCAAGCTCATTGTTTGTGCTGTATGTGATATCAGCCGCATAGGCAGCCTGCTTTTCTTCTTTGGAAAGTCCGTTTAAGTTAAGGCCAACACTCAGGCCAAGGAATTCATAAAGCTGACCCATTTCAGTGGCATCACGGCTTGCAAGATATTCGTTGACTGTAACAACGTGCACGCCTTTGCCAGTTAAGGCATTAAGGTAAACCGGCATAGTTGCAGTCAGGGTTTTACCTTCACCCGTTTTCATCTCGGAAATGTTGCCGTCATGAAGGGAAATCCCCCCCATTAACTGAACCGGATACGGATATAAGCCAAGAACACGCTTTGCTCCTTCACGGACAACCGCAAAGGCTTCAGTCAGCAGATCATCAACGGTTTCGCCCTTTTGATAGCGGGCTTTGAATTCTTCCGTTTTCTCGCGCAGCTGCTCGTCCGATAATTTTTCCATATCAGATGCAAGGGCATCGATTTCCTCTGCCATTTTGGTGAGGCGTTTCAGTTCGCGTTTATTTTGATCAAACACTTTATTTAAAATCCCAAGCATTAAAAACGCTCCTTTATGTTTGATATGACAGCTCTTTATTCAGTGCTGGACATATCTGATTTCATAGTTAATATCATTGCACAGGTAGTAATAGATTCGCTGTTTCCCGGCTGAATCCTCCTATGAAAATTCACATTATTTCTTATTAATATTACCACTTTGAGAGGGGGGTGACAACTTATGCCGCATGCGGGGTAATTCGGGATTGTTAGTTTGATGATTGGGGTACTGGTTTTCGTTTGGGGGCTGGGTGGCTTATAAGCGGGGCTGAGTCCGGAGTTAGCTTGGGTTCTGACTCAGGATGGCTTTTTACCAGGGCTGTGTCCGAAGTTGGCTTGGGTTCTGACTCAGGAGCGCTGTTTTCCTCCGGCTGTGTCCGAAGTTGGGCTGGGTTCTGACTCAGGATGGCCTATTACCTCGGTTTGTGTCCGAAGTTGGACTAGGTTCTGACTCAGGATGACTTTTTCCAGGGTCTTGTGTCCGAAGCGTGACTCCGGTTAGATTCAGACTAACATTCCCGCAAAAATAAAAACAGAGAGCAGCGATGCTCTCCATTTTACGAATTCGACGATTCAATTAGTTCAATAATAGTTTTCTCGACTGCGTCGTAAATCTCGCCATAATAAGTGGAAACCCGGTTCGCATTGATGCCGTATAATTCTCCGAATTCTTTCTGAGTGAGATTTTCCTTTACAGGAGCAATTGTGCTTACAAGGTATCGGAGGCCGGCAACATAGTTATCAGGCTTTTTAACCTGTTTTCCGGTTTTCTCGATGTACTCCATCCAAAGTGAAAGTCCCATGCCGATCAGCCATGGTTCCTCACCGGCTTTTATCATATCGTCCCGGAACATGTCGGCAGCCTGCTCTGCACCCTTAGTAGGCCAGTCAAAATTGTCCATATTTGGGCCAGCTGATGATTTTGGCGTGTCATTCATAAGGTCAATGAGGAATTCAGCCATATATTCTTCAGAATTCTCATATCCGGATTCTTCGAAGGAGTATTGGATGTAATCTGCAAACTGTGCAGCATTATCTCCCGGCAGGTCAAATATAGCAGGAAATGCCACATACTCTTCTCCATAAGGAAGCAGCATGGCAAAGGCAAAGTTCCCCTCCTTAACGTCCATATCACCAAATAGGGAGACATTGTAAACCTTCCCGGTCAGACAATCCTCGATAACTGCTTTGTCTTCAGTCACTTCAATTAAGTTTCCAGCTGCAGCTTTGCTGTCCTCCCACGACTTCAGAATGCTTTTTAAGCGAGGGCGCGTGACGGCTGGCAGCTTAGAATGAATGAACTCATCCATTACGGACTCCACATCATCCAGCGTTCCAAAAAGAACGTACCAGAAAGAGTGGACAAATTCATAGAACTCTTTTTCCTGCGGTTCAATGTCTTCAAGTATATCCAGAAGGTCCTTGAAATCCTCTTTCATGTCATCCGCAAAGTGAGTAAGTGCAAACACCCTTGCTTCCTTTTGAAGCTCAAGAACTTCGTGATTCATTACATCCTTAATTGAAACGGCATCTCTGCTGCCGCAGCACTTTTTATATTTTTTTCCGCTCCCGCATGGGCACGGTTCGTTTCTGCTTACTTTTGACATTCTTTAAATCCTCTCAATCTCTTATAATGCTTTAAGCCACTTCTCTATTTCCCTTTTTGCATATGAGTGTTCAAATGCGTTCCATTCATCCCATAACTCTGTTTCATAAAGGGCATCTTTAAAGTGACTGAATGGCTTTTTATGACTCAAGGCCAGCCGGAAAACTTCAGCAGCCTTTTCACTATCAAGGCTTTCCGCAAATGATTCTCTCAATTTATAGGCTTCAAAGCTATCCATCTTAGGGACTGCTTTATATCTTTCATCACTTTCTTCGTCATCCCAGTCAATACCTGGCTCCCCTGTAATGGCAGGGTCTTCATCAAGCACTGCCTTTTTTTCAGCCAAGTCATAATAGAAAGCAAAAGAATGATCTCCTTCTAAATAAGCTTCAATCAGCTCTTCCACATCGTGCATTCTACCACGCTCCTTCTGGTTAATCCACTGTTAATCAACAGTTTGGACAATTTACCAGCAGATAAACTGCAAAGAACAAATAAATGCCTGAATGATCAGGCACCTGTCATCTTCTTATATTCTTCAGCTGTTCCAGGAAAAAAGACCTCATCTTCTCCGTCATCTATTAATCTATCGCATTTTGGACAGGAAATGAAGGTATCATCAGTATGAAAACCGGTATAGCCATGAGTCATTTCTTGTAAATCCCATATGGTTTCCCAATCCATTTCAAAGGTATGGCTGCAGTGTTTGCAGTGAAATTCACATGTTCCGAAGTCTTCTTTTTTCTTTTTATTCTTTTTTGGCTTTCTTTTCCCCAATTACCTCACCTCTAATTCAGACAGCATTTTTTAAATTTTTTTCCGCTTCCGCAAGGACAGGGATCATTTCGGCCAGCTTTTAGGTCTGGAGATTTATTGAGGGGAATAAGCCCAGCATCCATTCTTTCCTGAATAACCCGCTGCTTTTCAACCTCTTTTTTTAACCTTCTCTCCAGTTCATCGATCAGCGGATGATCAATTCCGTTTATTTTTACGTTTGCATAAAACGATTCCTTTAAATCAAGTATGCTGGAATCAAAGCCTTTTTTCAGCATACTTTCCACTAGCGGAATACCCTTTACAGAAAGCTGCTGGCATAATGCGTCGGCGATAACCGTTTTAATGTCGGTTCTATCAGTTTCATTAAAAAGCCTTAATAACGCCGCTTCTGCTTCAGAAGCTTTAATTTTAGCCAAAATATCAACGGCAAAAAAACAGGCATTTTCATGGAGCGCAGCCTCTTCCACTGCTTTAACAACAGCCGGTGTTCCAATTTTGATAAGTGCTTTAGCAGCCTCCTCAACGGCCACGTCCTCTTCTGTCTTTAAAATCATGATTAAATCGGGAACTAATGAATCTAAACGCAATTCACCCGCTAAAAATATCTTATAGATTCCATCATAAGGAATGAAAGAATGGTCCTGAATATAACTCCTCAGACTGTTTACTGTTTCTGCTTCGGAAATTTCATTACGAAGAAGAAGCTCCCTCAGCATTTGCTTTCCAAGCTTAAAAAGTGAATCATTAAAATAATTGCTTTCAAGCTGAACAATGACTGATTGCAGCTGATGATGCAATTCCGGGGTTTCAGACTGCTTGATTTCCCCAAGAACTTTATAATATTCCTGATTTGTATAAGGCATCTTTTCTTTATACTTCAATTGAAGTTCAACCGGTGCATTTGCAGCCAGCCGCAAAAAATAAATAAGATGTTCATGTTCTATATCCAATCTGCTCATAATCTCCTGCATGCCCTTTTCAGCAATTGGCATAAAATCGATATGAGGCAAAATGGAAGCCGGAAAAAGATCACTCTGTCCTTTATCGTAAGCATCCAAAGCAATTAAAAACGTATCCTCAGTTGCCAAAAAACTATCCTTCAATATCGTGACAGCATATTGCTGTACAAACGGATCTTCACTTAAAATTGCTGATTCAATTTTCTTCAGAAATTCCACTATAATGTTCAACCTTTCTATTAAAATAACTTCATCTGTTCTGGTCCCATTGCCGATTTTGTCACGTAGCCCATTGCAGCATATCCTTCCATTCGTTTTTCATACATGTTCTTCAGAATGGGGACTTGCCTGTCAATATAATCATACACCCTTACCTCTTGCTTGTCCGAATGTATTCTGTGCAATCTGCCGGCATACTGCTGAAGTGTTCCTTTCCAGGCAATGGGCATGGAAAGGAATAACGTATCCAGTCTTGGGTCATCAAACCCCTCACCAATAAACTTGCCAGTTGCAATCACTAACCGCTCTTCATGATCCGGAATGGCTGCCAGCCGCTCTAACTCCTGTTTTCTTGCCTTTTTCGGTATTTTTCCTGAAAGGACAATTATATTTCTGGCAAACCCTTTGAATTGCCTTTCCAAATTTTCAAGATGTTCGATCCGTTCGGTTAAGATAATGGGTGTACGTCCTTCTTCAAGTTCGTGGAGGACATCATTAAACAATTGCTGATTTCGTTCTGTGTCAGTTGATATTTTTCGATATAGTTCCTGCAAGTCAGATGAAGAGGATTTAAAACTTGTATATTTTGGGATGAGCAGATGCTTGAATGGCCTGATTTTCGCCTGTCTTTTCCCATCGACTCTATAGCGGACAGGTCCGCATTGCATAAAAATAATAGGATGAAGACCGTCCTTACGGATGGGTGTCGCCGTTAATCCATAAACATATTTCGCCCGGATGGCTTTTAATACCTTTTCAAAACTATATGCTGAGATATGATGGCACTCATCCACAATAATTTGGCCATATTGGGTAATAAATGATTTCAATTCCCCTTTTGATTTAATGCTCTGAATGGTGGCGATATCTATTTTTCCTGTTAATTTCTTCTTCCCGCCACAGTATTGTCCAATCTCCTTAGGATCCAGTCCGAGAAAGGTGGATAGCTTTTCAATCCACTGGTCCAGGAGCTGAGTTCGATCAACAATAATCAAGGTATTTGTCTGCCTTTTTGCTATCAGAGCTGCTGCTGCAACAGTCTTGCCAAATCCGGTTGTTGCCGAAAGAACACCATTTGCATGATTGAACAGTTGTGCAACAGCTTCTTCCTGCTGGGCAGTGAGGTTTCCGTTAAAAACTGCATCTACTTTTTCGCCTTCATAATGTTCAAAAATGACGTTACCTTTTATTGAGTGCTCTTTAAAAAGCTTCTTCAAATCATCCATACATCCCCGCGGTAAAATAACATGCTCAGCATCCTCATGACAGCAGCTGATTATTCTTTGCAGCCCATATGTGGACATTCTTTTAGCCTGCGCTTTGTGAAACTCAGGGTTATTAAAGGAAGCAAGTGAAATGATTTTGGAAAATAGAGCCGAAGGAAGATTCTCTTTTTTTATATAAAGGCCATTTTTCACCAAGATATCGATTTGTTCTGGTAAAGGCACCTGAATTGCAGGCAACGATGATATAAGCTTATTCAAAACAGAGAGAATACTGCTTTTCGAAAACTTTTCAACAGAAGATAAGTACATCCACTGATCCTTAAAAGGGGTAAAGGTTTCGTCCACAAAGACACTGTTTCCTGCTCTCTTCGATTGGAGCTGGAGCGGCAGGGCAATTAAGTTCCCAAAGCCGCCCTTTGTCAGGGTGTCCTGATTGGGAAACATCCTGTCAAAGGATTCAATTCCCAGTCCATGCCTTCTTTCCATTGTTCTTTCCAATAAAGCTGACCCCAGTCTTCTGGCTAAGGAAGCACCAACATCTTCCGAGAAAAACAGCCAGCAATGCGCCCCATTTCCCGATCTGGATCTTTCAACATTTATTGGAACACCTAATTCTTTGCTGACTTTCACAAAAGCCGCAACATCTTCTTTCCAACTTTGCTTATCAAAATCGAAAGCTAAGAAAGTGCAGGTTTCATCTTGCTGCATCGGATAAATTCCGATCGTTTTCTTTCCGCTCAAATGATCAAAAATAACTTGATCTGTTAAAGGAAGAAGCTTTCTGTTGCTGCAGGCGCTGCATTTTATATTTGGTTTATCACACAGAGGTTTCTGCCACTCCAATGCACAGGCTGGGATATAGCCGGATTTTCCATTTTTTGATTCCCAGCGTACTGCATAGACATCTGTTCGCCCTTTAAAAAACGACCTGAACAATCTTATTTTTTCCTGCGGATTGGAACGGTTTGTCAGTATATTTTCTTCTGTGTCTTCTTTTGCTTCGCGATGATGCATCATATTTGAGAGCAATTTTTTCAAATAAGCATTTTCTTTCCTCAGCCGGTCCAATTCATCTAAGTGAAAGTTATTTTTCATCCCAATCCCTCAATTTGGTAGAATATTTACTATACATTCTATCGAAATGATAAGAATTTAAACAAATTTAGTAGTTTCTCTTCTAAAAGTACACATGTTCGACTGCAAGAATTTTCTAACAGCTAATCTGAACCCAAAGAAAAAACGAAGAGCTCCCTCTCCGTTTTCACAGCTTTTTCATATAAGCTAAAACATCCAAATCAATCTTCCCCGCTTCCTGCTCACGGGCTTCGAAGTTTTCGGTATGAATAAAGGCAGTTAATGCTTTCAATAGCTGTTCATCATCCTGACCAGCCTTTAAATACTCGAGCCGGGTTAATTCCAGTACAAGCTCCTCTTTTACCTCACCTTCAATAGCCGCAACCCGTTCAGCCTTTGACGGTGCAAAGTACAGCTGCTGCAGATGATAAATCCGAATCAGCTCGGTAATCGGCTCCGGATGGTCATCAACCCGCAAGTCGATGTAGCAGTCGTTAAATCCTCCGTATCCCCCTGCTTCTTTCACTACAAGAAGGGCTGCGGATTGCTGGCCCCGGCTGTCACCGCCGGCTGCCTGACCAGCATTTAAGGCAGCGAGCAGGCGCTCAGCCAAAGTGCCGTCAGTACTGATAAACGTCTGGCCCATTGCCTCAACCGTTTTTTCATCCACCAGGATATTGCCCTGCGCGGCAAAGTGATGTCCGGTCATGCCTCCAGCCCACTCATAGCAGCCTTCCCCTGTGAACGTCGCCGGGTTTCCCATGCTATCCAGCAGTCCGACCTGGCGGAGCTCTTTTTCGGGATCATCTTTAGTAATGATTTCAAGGGCCTCCTCGGCCGTTTTCCCTTCTTCCATCAATTGCAATGCACGCGGTCCATAGGAAGTATTGGCGTATGACTGAGTCGCAACGGCTCCAATACCTGCTTTTGCAAAGGGCACTACTGCACCAACCCCGAGAAATTTCGATTGAACCGCAATTCCCCATTCTTTTTCCTTCGGATCGTATCCCACGATGGAAAATGTCATAAAAACCTTCCCCCTATCCTAAAATAAGTCCTCCGTATACGAGCGCTCCGGCGATCACATAAGCCGGATGAACCTTAAGCCTTTCCATGAGGAAGAAGCTAACCAGTCCGATAAATAGTGTCTGCCAGATGCCGGCACCTTCGTATGCAGAGAAAAAGAAATCATACGCCATGACGCCAAGGAGTACCGCTATCACCGGCCGGATATAAGTAGTCATGCGCTTCACACGCGGCGATTCCTTATATTTCATAAGAAGTCCGAGCAAGGTAATCATCAGAATCAGCGATGGAGCTACAGTGGCGAATACGCCCACGATGGCTCCGAGGATTCCCCCCTGTTCATATCCGATATAACCGGCCATTTTTGTGGCAATCGGACCGGGCAGTGCATTGCCCATTGCCAGCATTTCACTGAATTCATTTGTTGAGAGCCAGCCATAATGGTCGACCACTTCATTCTCAACCAGCGGAATGGATGCCGGTCCCCCGCCGTATCCAAGAATCCCCGGAATGAAGAATGCCAAGAAGATCTGAACGTAAATCATGCGAGATTCCTCTCCTTTTTTGCTTCATTTTTATCAGCTTTATCTTTTTTCAGGAGAGCCGCAGTCAGCAAAACAAAAATGATAATCGCAGGATGAATGTTAACGAACTCAAGAAGAGCTAAGCTCACCGCTGTAAAAAGCAATGTCCAGCCCCAGCCCAGAGATGATTTCGATGACTTTTTAACAAAGTCCCAAGTGAGTGTTGCCAGCATCACGGCCACAACTGGAACGACTGCCTTTGTCATGCCTGCTACCCATGGCTGGTCTTTGAATGTATTTAATGCGGTAAGAAGAATAATCATAAGGACAATTGTTGGTACCATTGTTGCTGCAAGTGCAGTGACCATTCCCAGAATGCCGCCAACACGATAGCCGATATAGCCGGCCATTTTTGTGGCAATCGGGCCTGGGAGTGCGTTCCCGAGCGCCAGCACATCGCCGAATTCATCCGTATCCATCCATTTATATTTATCAACAACTTCTTTATGAACGAGCGGAATCGACGACGGGCCGCCGCCATAGCCGAGGATGCCTACTCTGAAAAAAGCCATAAAGATGTCAAGCTGCTTCATGATGCCTCCACCTCTTTTCGTTGTTTTCGGTACCAGGTACCTATACCACCACTAGACCAGTTGGGTAACACTGCCTCCGTGTCCGGAAAAAGCAGGTGGAGGAGCGGCTTTTTATGGTCCGCTCCCCTTTACCTTTTATATGGTTATTTTACTCTTATATGCGTGCTGCTTCCTCACTTTTTATTACCAGGCGGCAATCGATCCGTCTGTTCGCGGTTCTGTTCCGCCCATAAGGACGCCTGTTTTCGGGTCACGCCAGATAATCTGGCCGCGGCCGAATCCGCCGGTATCAACGGTTACCTCGATTTGATGTCCTTTGCGCACCAAAGCCTGCGCAATGTGATTAGGGAAATGAGGCTCCACCTGAACCTTTTTCCCTTCAATCCACTGCCATCTTGGCGCATCAAGCGCTGCTTGCGGATTCAAGTGGAAATCCACTGTATTCATAACCACCTGCATATGCCCCTGCGGCTGCATATAGCCGCCCATTACACCGAAAGGTCCAACGGCTTCTCCGTCTTTTGTCAGGAATCCGGGAATAATCGTATGATATGTTTTCTTGCCCGGCTTCAGTGCATTATGGTGCTCCGGGTCAAGAGAGAAGTCATGTCCGCGATTCTGAAGGGCAATTCCCGTTCCAGGAACCACAAGCCCTGAGCCAAAGCCCATATAGTTGCTTTGGATGAAGGAAACCATATTGCCTTCGCTGTCTGCAGTCGCCAGATACACAGTACCTCCGCGCGGCGGCTGATATGGCTCAGGTGTTACTGCTTCCTCGCCAATCTCACTTCGGCGGGATTCACCGTACTCCTCTGAAAGCAATTCTTCAACTGTCACTTTCATTTCTGCCGGATCTGTAATAAATGCCTTGCCGTCTGTGAAAGCTAACTTCATCGCTTCGATTTGTTTGTGATAGGTATCCGCTGTTTCTTTATCACCGAATTCAAAGCCTTTAGCAATGTTTAATCCAAGAAGAGCCACAAGACCCTGGCCATTCGGCGGGATTTCCCAAACATCATAGCCGCGGTAGTTTACTGTGATGGGATCTACCCATTCCGCCTTGTAATCTGCAAGGTCTTCTTTTGATAAGAAGGCATTGTATTTTTTTGAAAAAGCATCAATTTTTTCGGCGATCTCCCCGCGGTAAAAGCTTTCGCCGTCTGTTTCGCCAATGGCTTTCAAAGTGGAAGCATGTCCTTCAGAACGCCAGACCTCGCCAACCTCAGGGGCTTTGCCTTCCGGAGCAAAGGTTTCAAACCAATGCTGGAATTCATCGTCCGTTAGAATCTGTTTGAACTTTTTATACGCATACTGCCAGTACTTGCCGAGAATCGGTGTTAATGGATAGCCTTTTTCCGCATAATCAATGGCAGGCTGAAGGACTTCTTTTAACGGAAGCCTGCCGAATCGCTTGGAAAGCTCAGCCCACGCGGATGGAGCACCAGGCACCGTAACCGGCATCCAGCCATGCGTCGGCATCTTTTCAAAGCCTCTTTCCTTTAGAGCTTCTATGCTAATGGACTTTGGTGCAGGGCCGCTTGCATTCAAACCATGCAGTTCCCCTTTCGTCCAGACGAGGGCAAATGCGTCGCCGCCGATTCCGTTGGATGTCGGTTCAACCACAGTTAGAGCTGCTGCTGTGGCGATTGCTGCATCTATGGCATTTCCGCCTTTTTTCATGATATCTAATCCAGCCTGTGCCGCCAGCGGCTGGGAAGTTGCGACCATGCCGTTGTTTGCCATGACGGTCGTTCGCTGGGATGGGTAAGGGTGGTTGTGGAAATCGAAATTCATGGAGTTCACCTCTGTGTTAAAATGGTTAATTCTGATTATAACAAATTATTAATCTATTAACGTTTTAATTTGATAAAAAATTTCGGATTTAGAAATACCTGCGATGAAAGGAGCCGTACCCTGAGGGCTACAGCTCCTATTTTGTGATTAAAGCCTTATTCAACCGTAACCTTTTCAAGCATGTACAATCCTGATGGATGCATCCAGAAGCCTTTGACATTGCTGCCGATAACGGCAAGGTCTTCATCATTGCGAAGGAAGACCATTGGCGCTTCTTCCATCTCAATTTTTTGAGCTTCCGCATAAATTTCAAGACGTTTCTTCTCATCTGTTTCCTGACGTCCCTGATCGATCAGCTCATCCACTTTCGGATTGCTGTAGAAAGAACGGTTACCAGGGTTTCCTCGTGCATCACTATGGAATAGGAAGTACTGGTTATAATCCGCATCCCCGGTCATGTTAGACCATCCAAGGATAAACATATCGTGGTCGCCTTTTGCTGTACCTTCAAGGTAAGCGCCCCACTCCACTACTTTTGTTTCCACTTCAATGCCAATACCTTTTAATTGAGATTGAACAACTTCTGCCACATCCATACGGGCTTTATTGTCATTTGTCCAGATGGTTGTTTTGAAGCCGTCCGGGTAACCGGCTTCGGCTAAAAGCTGCTTCGCTTTTTCAAGGTCATATTTGTAGCCTTCAAGATCCGGATTATGACCCCAGATGGCAGGTCCCATCGGAGCTGTTGCCACTGTACCCACATTGTTATAAACACCTTTTACAATCGCTTCAGTATCAATCGCATAGCTGATAGCCTGACGCACTTTTACATTATTGAATGGTTCTTTTTCTACGTTAAAGCCGATGTAGTCAACACCTAGCGCGTCACTGCGCACAAGCTCCATGCTATTGCTGTTTTCAATGCGTTCTACTTCTGTTACTGGCACAGGTTCTGCAATATGCGCTTCCCCTGTTTCAACCATGGCAATACGGGTAGAATCTTCCGGAACTACCTTATATGTGACAGTTTCCATCGAAGGCTTATCACCCCAGTAATCTTCAAATGCAGTCAATTTAATTTCCTGTCCAGGCTTCCACTCACCAAGCTTATATGGGCCGGTGCCAACCGGATTTTGACCAAGGTTTTCTCCTGACTCAATGGCAGCCGGGCTTAGAATGCCTGCTGCATAGTGCGCAAGATTAGCCAGAAGTGGAGCATATGGATATTCTGTAATCAATTGAACAGTGTGATCATCAACTGCTTTAACCTCTTTAATCATTTCAAATAGGTTTGAACGCGGTGAAGCTGTTTCTTCAGAAAGAACACGTTCGATTGTTTTCTGAACAGCTTCTGCCGTAAAATCAGTTCCATCATGGAATTTCACGCCTTCGCGAAGCTTGAATTCCCATGTAAGATCATCAATCTGCTTCCATTCTGTAGCAAGAGCAGGCTGGATTTCCATATTCTCATCCTGCTGCACAAGGCCTTCGTAAATTTTCCCGTGATACACATTTGCAGACGGAATATCTGTGCCAAGATGCGGATCCAATTTGGTCGCATCTGACAGGACAGCAATCACCAGGTCTTTATTTGAAGCATTAGAATCACTGCTGGAAGCTTCCAGGCTCCCAGGGTCGCTGCCGCCTGAGCAGCCGGCTAATAATAAAATCAAGGCTGCTAAACCCAGCCAAAAACTTCTCATTTTCATCTTCCTTACCCCCTGTTTAATATGATATCACTTGCAGGTCCTTCGTTGATTTGGTGAAGTTCACATGGCCATCTTTCGTAATCACAACCAAATCTTCTATTCTAACTCCGCCAAACCCCGGAATATAAATCCCCGGTTCAACAGTGATGACCATCCCTTCTTGAAGAACGGTCTCATCTGTCGATCTCATCGCAGGCTGTTCATGGATGGCCAGACCCAAGGAATGCCCCAGACTATGCCCAAAGTTATCGCCATAACCGGCATCACGGATAATGCCGCGGCCGACTTCATCAAGCTCTCTGCACGTTTTTCCGGGACCGATTGCCTTCAAGGATTCCTCCTGCGCGCGGCGGACGATATTATAAATCTCCACCTGCTTTTCAGACGGCTCTCCCACAACAACAGTTCTTGTAAAATCGGAGAAATAGCCATTTACAATGGCGCCGTAATCCATTTTGACAAAATCCCCGACCTCAACCACCCGGTCAGTAGCCTGTCCATGGGGAAGACAGGAACGCGGACCTGATGCAATCACATGATTGGGCTTAATGCGTTCAGCCCCCTGCCTTTTCATGAAAATCTCAAGTTCCAGCCCGATATCCTTTTCGGTTATGCCGGGACGGATGAAATCCAAAATGTGTGTGAAAGCCTGATCGCATATCTCAATCCCTTGCCGCATGTTTTCGATTTCTGCTTCATCTTTAATCATCCGGATTTCGTTTGTTGCAGATGTAACATCAACAAGCTCAGTTTCCGGCAGCCTTGTTTGGATTTCCAGATAAACCGATGCCGGGACATCTCCAATTTCAAGGGCCAGTGTTCCTTTTGAAAACGAATCACAGACCATTTCGATCAGGTTTTGCTGATGCTGGACCACTTCGAAATCGGGTGCCTGATCCTTCGCCTGGTCCACATATCGGAAATCTGTAAACAGCTTCTGTGAGTCCTCTTCTATTAAAAGAACTCCCGCTGATCCTTTGTATCCGGAAAAATAGTATCTGTTTTCAGGTGAGTATATAAAAGCACCCTTCCAGCCATTTTCCGACATTTTCCTTCTGAGCTTTTCAATTCTTTGTTTCATCCCTTCACCCCCTAGTTTGTTTGGAATATGTAGTTCTATGATGCAATGAAGCTGGCTTAATCAGCTCATTTGTTAAGGTTGTGTCCATTATAGGAAAAAAAATTAGCCAATGTTTTCGTTATTTTGTCATGTTTTTGCGAATTTTTTACTTTATCATAAAATTCAGACAAAACAGTCAATATTTTTGATAAATTAGTTCTCAACCAATAAGACACATGGGGGGACTAAATCATGAGCACAATTGCAAATCCTCAGGAATCTGCGAAAGCTCCAGTGCCTGTATCTAAAAGGAAGGCCAAGGGAGCCGACCTGGCAAAAGCTCTTATCAAAAATAAAATGTCGCTGGTGGGCGGCAGCATTGTTCTTATTTACATTATTCTCGCTGTCCTTGCACCGCTTATTTCGCCTTATGATCCATACGAAATTGACCTTGTGAATAAACTGCAGCCTCCATCAGCTGACCATATTATGGGAACTGATGACAAAGGGCGGGATATTTTCAGCCGTATCTTGTACGGTTCACAGCTTTCCCTTGCGGTTGGCTTTGTTTCCGTCTTCATCGGAGCATTATTTGGAATTGTTTTAGGAATTATTTCCGGCTACTACGGAGGCTGGGTGGATACGATTATCATGCGTTTCATTGACGTCCTGCTTGCATTCCCCGGGCTGCTGCTTGCATTAGCCATTGTCAGTGCACTGGGACCAAGCCTCATTAACGTCATGATCGCTGTCGGTGTTTTTTCAATCCCTACTTTTGCCCGTATTGTCCGCGGTTCAACGTTAAGTGTTAAGAAAATGGAATACATTGATGCCATAAGGGTTTTAGGGGCAAGCGATCCGAAAATTATTTTTGTTCATATCCTGCCTAATATCATGAGCCCGATTATTGTACAGGGGACATTGCGTCTGGCTACATCGATTTTATCAGTTGCCGGTCTTTCCTTCCTTGGAATGGGAGCACAGCCGCCAACTCCTGAATGGGGAGCCATGCTGAGCGATGGCCGCGACTTCCTGTTCACAGCACCGCATATCGCACTATTTCCGGGTATTGCCATTGCCCTGATCGTTCTGGGCTTTAACCTATTTGGAGACGGACTCCGTGATGCCCTGGATCCGCGAATGAAAAACTAAGGAGGTTCTAATATGTTTATTTTTCTATTGCGCAGGCTTGTTCAAATCGTCCCGGTTCTGCTGGGCGTTACTCTTATGGTTTTTCTCATCATGCAAATGGTTCCCGGAGATCCTGCCGTTCTGGTGGCAGGGGAAGGAGCAACAGATGAGCAGGTGGATGCAATCCGGCATGACCTCGGGCTTGATCAGCCTCTCGCCCTGCAATACTTGAGTTATGTTGGAGATGTTGTAAAAGGGGATTTTGGCGAATCCATCCGGACAAGCCGCCCTGTTCTGGATGAAATCCTCGTCCGTTTGCCGATCACACTTGAATTGGCCTTCTGGAGTATTGTGATTACGGTTGTTCTAGGTGTTCTAATCGGAATTATTGCCGCAACGAAGCAAAACAGTTTTACAGATGTTGGATTAATGATGGTAGCCCTTCTTGGTGTATCCCTGCCGAACTTCTGGCTCGGGCTGATGCTGATCATTTATTTTTCAGTCGGACTTCAGTGGTTTCCGGTTGCCGGCTGGGGGACCTTCAGCCATATCATCCTTCCGGCCATTACACTCGGGACAGGCGGTGCAGCCATTGTTGCCAGGATGACTCGGGCAAGCATGCTCGAGGTTATCCGCCAGGATTATATCCGCACGGCCAAAGCAAAGGGTGTGCGCCAGCGTCTGATCATTTATAAGCACGCTTTAAAAAATGCGCTGATTCCGGTTATTACAGTAGTCGGACTGCAGTTTGGAGCCCTTCTCGGCGGAACGGTTTTAACAGAATCCGTCTTTGCCATCAATGGAGTCGGACGATTGATTATTGATGCCATCCGGATGCGTGATCTGCCGCTTGTGCAGGGATCGATTTTATTCGTATCGGTGCTGTTTGTCATCGTTAACCTGCTTGTTGACCTGTCCTACCGATTCCTGAATAAACGTGTTGAACTGAACTAAAACCATTCCCGATTGAGAGGAGCAAGAAAAATGGGAACTGAACATAAAGAAACGATACTGGAAGTGAAAAACTTAAAAACTCATTTCTTCTCCGGCAAAAAAGTCATTAAAGCGGTCGACGGCGTAGACTTTGATGTTAAAAGAGGAGAAACGCTCGGCATTGTCGGCGAATCCGGGAGCGGAAAGAGCATCACCTCCCTCTCCATCATGCGGCTGATTGCAGAGCCTCCCGGAAAGATTGTGGACGGTGAAATCAATTTTAAAGGGAAAAACCTGCTTTCAGAAACAGAGGAAGGCATGCGGCAAATGCGCGGAAACAAAATTTCAATGATTTTCCAGGAGCCGATGACTTCACTCAATCCTGTTTATTCTGTTGGAGAACAGATTGCAGAAGCGTTCCGGATTCATCAAAAGCTTCCAAAAAAGGAAGCCTGGCAAAAAGCAGTCGAAATGCTGCGATTAGTCGGCATCCCTTCACCTGAAAAAAGAGCTAAGCAGGAGCCACATGAATTAAGCGGCGGAATGCGCCAGCGCGTCATGATTGCGATGGCATTGGCATGCAAGCCGGAGCTGCTGATTGCCGATGAGCCGACGACAGCTCTTGATGTAACGATCCAGGCGCAAATCCTTGATCTATTAAAAAATCTGCAGGAACAGCTCGGAACGGCTGTCATCATGATTACGCATGATATGGGTGTTGTTTCCGAAACCTGTGACCGGGTCGCCGTTATGTATTGCGGAAAAATTGTTGAGCATACAGATGTAGATTCCCTTTTTGATAACCCAAAGCACCCTTACACACAGGGCTTGCTGAGAAGCATTCCGGCAGTGGACCGGGATGTCGAGGAATTGGAAGCCATTCCAGGTACGGTCCCAAGCCCGGACAACCTTCCCCCCGGGTGCAGCTTTGCGCCAAGATGCCCGTTTGCAACAGATTTATGCCTGACGGAAGAACCATCATTAATAGAAGATAACGGAGATAAAGTACGCTGCTGGATGTACTCGGAAAGATGGAACGGACCGGCAGTAAAGGAGGTCGCAGCAGATGTCAGCCACGCTAACTAAAGAAAAGGAAATCCTTCAAGTCAGGGACCTGCAGCAGTACTTCCCGATTAAAGGCGGTGTTTTTGGCCGCACCGTCAATCATGTTAAAGCGGTTGATGGCGTGAACTTTACGATTTATGAAGGGGAGACTGTCAGCATTGTCGGTGAATCCGGATGCGGAAAGTCGACAACAGGACGTGCGATTTTGCGACTGGATGAGCCGACTGGCGGAGAAGTGATTTTTCAGGGAACGAATTTGCTTTCCAAATCAAAACGGGAGATGCGTTCGATCCGCAAAGACTTGCAGGTCATTTTCCAGGATCCGTTCGCATCTCTTAACCCAAGAAGGTCGGTTGGCCAGACGCTTGAGGAAGCAATGGGAATCCTGAATGTTGTTCCGAAAGCGGACAGGAGGCGCCGGGCAGTTGAACTTTTAGAACAGGTCGGATTAAAGGAAGAACATATTGACCGCTATCCGCACGAATTCAGCGGGGGCCAGCGCCAGCGGATCGGAATTGCCCGCGCATTGGCGGTAGAGCCGAAGCTGATCATCTGTGACGAGGCCGTATCTGCGCTTGATGTATCTGTTCAGGCACAGGTGCTGAATCTATTAAAAAAATTGCAGAAGGAATATGGCTTAACCTATCTATTTATCTCCCATGACCTTGGGGTCGTTCGCCATATCTCTGACCGGATCATTGTGATGTACCTGGGAAAAGTAGTTGAAATTGCTGAGAAGAAGAGCTTATTCAACAACCCCCGCCACCCTTATACACAGGCGCTGCTGTCAGCCATTCCGGAGCCAAACCGGAAAAAGAAAAAGGAACGGATCATCCTGAAGGGCGATGTCCCGTCCCCTATCGATCCTCCTGCCGGCTGCCGGTTCCATACAAGATGTCCGCTGGCTACAGATTTGTGCAGACAGTCCGACCCGGAACTTAAGAGTCTGGGAGAAGGACATCAGGCGGCCTGCCATTATGCCGAGGCGATTTCTTAAATTGTTAGAGTACCAGCCTAGTGCTGATCTCAATATATTGTGTAACCCCCTTTTGGGCGGAGCTTTGCGGCTTCGCTCTTTTTTTATAGTTTGCGTTGGGCTTCATTCAGGGTTTTTTCGCTGGGTTGCTGCCTTTATGCAGACTTCGAAGCGTCTTTTCTTCTTAAGAATAGCTTAAATTCTGGATTTACCATCTACCCACTCTTCTGCAGTTCGTTTATTTGCAGAAATCAGCTTTCTATTTGCAAGTTTACTATTCTATTAGCAAATAACCTCTTTTTATTTGCAAATTCCTAAATCTATTTGCAAAATTCCCCGTCCTATTTGCATATGCCATTTTATTACGATTCCCAAATTAACTTACTAACCAGTTATCTGACATGTTATACTATTAGAAATTCTTTTAAGGCAGTGAAGATCATGCTAATTACCTACGAGACGTTTTCATTGTTTGCGATTTTTTCGATATTCGTACCGATGGCAGGTGCCATTATTTTAATGATGGTGCTGGCGTTTGAGAAACAAATAGATACTCTTTCCTTTGAGAAACAGCAGGTCGTTCTTGAGAACACGCTGCAGGAAAGCAAATATATGCAGCTGAACCAGCAGATTCACCCCCATTTTTTATTCAATACGATTAACCTGATGCTCGGTCTTGCCCGTTTAAACCGCATAGATACACTGATCAAGGCGATGGAAACACTGTCCCTGTTTTTAAAATTCAAATACCAGATAAAAGAGCAGCTCATTCCATTAAAAAAAGAATGGGAGTACACAAAATATTATCTAAAAATCCAGGAGCTAAGGTTTCATAACCGCCTCACCATTACGGAGGAAATTGACGAGGAGGCTTTGAAGCACTATGTTCCTCCTTACCTTCTTCAGACGATTGTGGAAAACTCATTCAAGCACGGACTGGAGAAAAAGCCGGGGCCCCTTTCCCTCTCCATTAAAGCTGTCAGCCATGAAGACAGCATCACCTTATATGTGGAGGATAACGGCCTTGGCATCGGTGATTATTCATTTGAGGAAATGATAGCTAAAGGGCAGGGTCTTTCTAACGTCAAAAAGCGGCTTGATTTGCTTTTTCAAACCTCTGATTTAGACATATTTAAAAATGAACAAGACGGGGCAACTGTGAAAATAACACTTCCCAAGGTCGAATTCCAGAAGGAGGAGCAAGCATGAATGTATTATGCATTGATGATGAACCAATCGTAATTGAACAGCTTGAATATATTCTAAAGCCGGCATTTCCTTTGTGGAACTTCCACTTTGCCTATGACAGCAGCCAGGCTCTTGCCATCAGCAAGGAACATTACTTTCATCTCGCCTTCGTGGACATCGAGATGCCGGGAAAGTCGGGGCTTGAACTGGTAAAAGACTTAAAGGAGATCCAGCCCCATCTGCAGATTATCATTCTATCAGCTCACCAGGACTTTGACTTTGCCAAAAAGTCCATTCAGCTGGGGGTTTCCGAATACCTGACGAAACCAATTATTGAAGAAGAATTAAAAGAGACACTGAGAAAATTCTCCACTCCTATTTTCCAAAAGGAATATTCCAAAATGGTAAATGAGGCTTTAAATCAAATACATGAGTCTTATGAACAGCGGGTTGGCCTTCAGGATATTGCAGCCAGAGTCCATGCAAGCCCAGCCTACTTAAGCCGCAGGTTCAGCGAGGAGGTCGGCACTTCCCTTATTGACTACCTGACTGTTTACAGGCTGGAAAAAGCTAAACATCTTCTGTCCACGACCCATTACAGCATTTCAGAAATTGCTGAAAAAACGGGCTTTAACAGCCTGCATTACTTCTCAAGCCAATTTAAGAAAAAAGAAAACATCACACCAAAGCAATACAGGGAGCAGCACTGATGAACACAAACCTATCGAAATCAGTTCAATATGGCTTCGGGCTGCTGAGCATCGCCATTATCTCAAGATGGACTTCAGGCAATGCCGTTTTTACAGCACCAGAAGCTTTTTTGCGTTACGGCTTTATCGGGACTGTCAGCTTTTCAGCAGCCGGCGCCCTTGCCTTTCTGGCCCTTATTCCAATAATCAAACGGATACGGTCTTCAGAGGAATCTTCATCCTTTCTCGCTATCATGGCAAGCCGATTGTCCGAACCTGCGTTAAAGTGGATGAAGAGGGTTCTTCTGCTGGCTATTTTTTTCGGCATGGCGGTCATGGGCTTTGCGGCGGGAATCCTTGTCTACCCTTTAGGCACACCGGTTCCTGTCGGGATGAGTTTATTCTTTTTATTCGGGTTTCTGATAGCGATCTTTTTCCGGTTAAAATGGTTTACCCGATTCAGCATGCTCAAGGTCGGCATTCTTTTTTTGATTATGATCATGATTCTTGTACACGCCTATATGCTGGAAGGAATTGAAGTCGTATATGATGGCATACGCCTGTACCATCCGTATCTGCTTTATGTGGAATGGGATATACTGCCTTTGCTGCTGACAGCCTTTACGATCGCCATGCTCGGTCATCTGCTGCTGGATCTGAAGATGTGGAATATGCTTCTAAAAAGCAAAAGAGAAAAACTGAGGCTCGGTCTAAGCATGACCGGATTGATCTGGAGCACGATCCCCTTTTCGTTTTCAATGATTGCTTTATCGGCTATTTACAAGGGCGGTTTTCAAAACTTTTACTCAGTCTTTGAAAAGATTTTCCTGAGATATGAGCATTTCACGATTACGATTCTGCTTATTTTTATTCTCATGGTTATCTTCTTTGAAACTTTTTTATCACAGATTCACTCGCTATATGTTCTGTATGACCGGAATGACCTCAAGCTGAATAAGCATATGTGGGGTATTCTGATTTTGTTTGTGGCGGCCATTCCAGGTTGGGCCTACCTTTTCTCAATATCTTTGCTGGATTTGTTCTTCATTTCAGGAGTCTTTTTTGCAGCTGCCTTGCCGGTTATTTTGCAGATTTTATGGAGCAGGAAGGAAAAAGGCATGCTGATGCCATCAGCAGTGCTGATTGGGACATTGTCCGGTTGGACGTTTTTATTTTTCAGCGAAGGACCGAACAGTATCCTTGTTGGATGCGTATCCTCTCTGATTGTATTGCTGATAGGCTGGTTTGCTGTAAATAGAGAAGCAGTACATCATGACTGAGTACTGCTGTCTTTTATCCCACCAAAATCCCCTTAATCACAACCGACGGGGTCACAGCCAGATCGATTTCCCGCTGATCTTCCAGCAGGCGGATGACCGGTCTGTGGAAATGCTGTTTAATCTTTGTCACAATGGCCTTCTGCTCGTTATGAAGAATGACTTTCGTTCCCGGGTAGTAGGAAGGAATGCTATTGACAAAAGCTTCAATAACCTTTCCTTTATATTCCGTTTCATATTTGGTCATAATCAATTCCAGCGCTTCATGCGGAAGCATCTTGTCGGTGGAGATCAAATTTTCGTAGAAACTGGCCACTGCACAAACCTGCGGAAGCTCAAGGATGTCATCCCCTGCCAAGCCTCTCGGATAGCCTTTTCCATTCAAAAGCTCATGGTGCTGGTATGCAATATGGGCCGACAGCAAGCTGATTTCCCGCTGGTTTTTAATAACGTCAAAACCGGTCTGCGGATGCTCCTTCTCCTCTTTAGATACTGCTTTTCCAATATCATGCAGCAGGGAGCCGATGCCGAGGTCCCGAAGCTGTGACTGCGTATATTTCAGTTTTTTGGCCGTCTGGATGGCAAGCAGAGCCACATTCACGGAATGGGCATAGCTTTTTAATTCAGGGGGAACAGATGATGACGGGACCAGCACGATGGTCTTTCGTTTTGTGACCTCGCCAATCATTTGAGCAACTGCTTTTTGGAGCTCTGCCACATTTAACATCTGCTTTTTAGCTGCCAGATCAAATGCTTTCTGCACAACCGTGATTGTGTCCATCCAGGTAGGCATATCAATCATTTCGTCCATTGAAATGCCTTCCGATTCCGCATCTTTAACAATCAAAGTAGTGATGCCCATATTCTCGATTCTTTCCAGAATGGCCGGATGAATGGAACGTCCTTCTGCCAGCAAAACTCTCTTCATCCTGTCATATATAGGCCTGGCCAGTTGCATTGTCTCCGGATTGTATTGTGTAATATCGATCATTTGCATCCGTCATCTTCCTTTCTTTCAGCAGCCTGTATTAATACTGTACCGATTTCCATCACCATCTGTCTATGGAAGATCAAACAGGATAAGCAGAGTTTAGCACATCTTGCATTCCATATTCGACAGAACAAGCCAAATTCCTGACTTTTAACAACATCGCAAGAATACAGAATTTCTGCCGCCTTATACTCCTTTTAGTGCTAAAAAAACGCATAACAGGCAGGAATTTCGACATTTGAGGACAACCCCATTGGCAAAAAAGGTCTTTAGGACTATGATAAAAGAAATAGAAAATTATTTAAATTTTCAGATTTAAATTGCTGAAGGAGTCAGCGGCTCCCCCCCTCCCTGATTCCTGATCCCTTTTGGGTGTTCATATATTAACATAGATGCAGCCGTTTCTGATCCCTCTGCCAAAAAAACTGTACATGGAGGAATGGAAGATGAAAAAGAAAATCAGATACTCACTGGATGAACTAATTAAACGCAATAAAGAAGAGCTGCTGCGGGATAAATTAAAACTGGAGAAGATTGAAGAAAGACTTGACGAACGCCATCTGAAGGCTCATCAGGCATAAAAATGATTGACAGCGGCTTAAGAATCCACTATGATGTAGCTATAAATTGAATAGTTTCTCCTAAAGGGGAGTAGCTTTTACAGCAGAGTCGTCATTACGGAGCACATGCTCTCGGCTTTGTTGGCAATTTTAACAATTGTTAGCAAGACCTTTACCAATTTGGTAGAGGTCTTTATTTATGGGCCTTTACCACCGCGGTAAAGGCCCTTTTTGTATACAGGCCCACACCGCGACACGTTTGACTTTATAAAATGGAGGAATAGGTAGAGTGAAAATTGCTTGAAACTTTATCCTTATCAGCACGTAAAGAAGGAAACAGCAAAACTGTGGTGTGAGCGAGCAGCTCCCCCCTATATAAAATTAGAGGAGAGATCTTTGTTGATTTTACGAAAATACATGTCAATGCTTGGAATAGGCTCTGCGAAAATTGATCTGCAGCTGCCAAAGCTTCAATATACGCCAGGGGAAAATGTGAGCGGAATCTTCCTGATTGAAGGAGGAACGATTGAACAGCAAATTAAGCGGATTGAGTGTGATCTGGTCATGACATCGCCTGAGAATGAGAAGGAGGAAGTGATAGGGACAGCGACCATTCTGTCCACCAAAGTCATTGAATCAGAAGAAACCAACAAAATGGACTTTAACTTTCAGCTGCCTGAAGACATTCCCTGCTCTGCGCCTGACCGGATTTTTCAATTTAAAACAAGACTGATCTTTAACGAAGGCGTCAAAAGCGCCGATCTGGATAAAATCACGATTATTTGATAACCACTTCTAAGGAGGAAGAAACGAGTGTAAACTATCCCCTCTTAACCTATAAATTATAAAAAGAGGAGATTCATACCTAATTGAACACGTTGCAAAAATGGCTAATTCTATTTACTTTTTGAAGCATACTTGAAACAAGCTATCTATCAGCTGCCACACTTGAAGTGAAAAACCCGCCGCGCATTCAGGTGGCAGCTCCCATTCAGCGAATGAACTAGAAAAAGGTGAACCTAATGAAGTTTCTCAAACGCATCAAATTTGTATTTAAATTTTGGAAGTTTCTGCCCTTCCTGAAAGAATATTTTTTATCACCGGAAGTATCGGCCGGCAAAAAGCTGTTCCCAATTGCGGCTGGACTTCTGTATATCCTTCTGCCGCTCGACCTTGTTCCAGACTTCCTGTCGATCTTCGGCTTTACGGATGATATTGTGATTACATCGTTTGTCCTTCAGCAAATGGTGAAGATGGCTCCGGAGTCGTTGAAGGAGAAATATAAGGTGCTGGAAGAATGATGCTTTTGAAGCCTGTGTTATGCAGGCTTTTTTATTTTGTTTTTTTGAGGTAAGGTCTGACTTCAGACTTAAAACCTCCTTCTTTCTGCCGATATTATGTAAGGCGAAATATTACAACATGGAGGTTTACCTTGAAAAAACTATTACCCTTCCTGCTGACGTTCAGCTTACTTCTGGCAGCCTGCTCTGCCTCTGAACAAAGCACAAACCAGCATAAAGAATATAAAATTGGCATTCTCTTATCGGACACCGGACTTGGAGATGAGTCTTTTAACGACTCTGCATTCCGGGGCCTGGAAAAAGCCCGTGATGAACTGGGCATTCTGTTTGATTACAAAGAAGCGCCTGACGGGAATTTTGAAAAGCCGCTTGAAGAGCTGGTCAAAGAAGATCATGACCTGATTATCGGACTGGGTTTCACAGCACAGGAAGCACTTGAAAAAACAGCGAAGAAATATCCAGAAAAGCAATTTCTGCTGATTGATGCTGTATCTGAGCTTGATAATGTCGTCTCACTTACGTTTAAAGAGCATGAAGGCAGCTTTCTTGTCGGAATGCTCGCTGCCATGACAAGCAAAACAGGCAAGCTGGGATTTATCGGCGGTGTTGATGTCCCCGTCATCCACCATTTTGAAAATGGATTTGTGCAAGGTGCTAAGCATTTCAACCCGAAAATTGAAGTTCTGACGGAATACGCCGGAAGTTTTGGAGATGCCGCTCTCGGCGGAAAAATTGCCGAGAAGCAAATTGCTGGCGGTGCCGATTTTATATACCCTGCTGCCGGATTCACCGGTTTTGGCGCACTGAAAAAAGCCGAAGAAAAAGGCGTGCTTGCAGGCGGTGTCGATTCCGATCAGTACTTTGTTGCAGAAAAAGCCGTTGCCACCTCGATGGTCAAAAACATCGACATTGCTGTTTTTAACCTGGTGAAGGAATTGACGGAAAACGGAAAAATCGAAGCTTCTTCCTATGAATGGGGACTGGCAGAAAACGGTGTCGGCCTTTCTGAAATCCGGGTCGTCTCCTTAACAGAGAAACAAAAAGCTGCATTAAAAAAAGCAGCAGAAGACATAATCGATGGAAAAATCACAGTAAAAGCTGAATAAAGGAGTTCCAAAATGACATTACGAAAACGCCTCATTATTGTCACGCTGATCCCGCTCGCACTCTCGGTCAGCATGATTGGCTTTATCATTTACCAAACACTGAACATTCAAAGCTCTGCCAAAGATGATGTGGAACTCCTTCTGAAAGTGAAGGACCTGGAGCAAAGCCTGGTGGTGACAAGCCAATCGCTTGCCAATTACACCTACAATTCAAGTGATGCCAACAAGGACCAGGCACTAACCATGATGACAGAAGTTCAGGAAAACCTGACTTCCCTCTCTTCGGTTGCCACAGTTCCTGAGCATAAAAAAATCATCGGAAGCATTGAAGGAAAGTATGCTGAGCTATCGAAAGTTTCCACTGAAGCTTTCAACAAGGGAAACAAAGCGGAAATCAAGCGCCAGAGCATACGGATTTCCGGCATTTTAAATGATATGCACCTTTTGAAAAAGCGCACAAATGAATGGTATGAAGGCATTCTTCAGCAAACCAGCCAGAAAATCGCCTTTATCACGAATTCTTCCCTTATAGGAAGCGCTCTGCTTATTCTTTTATCGGCTGTATTCTCATGGATGGCAGCCCGAGGAATTACAAAGCCAATCAATGCCATTGTTGAAAAAGCAGAGAAAATCTCAGAGGGCGATTTAACAGCAGACTTATCACGGCTCATCTATAAAGAGAACAGCCGCTATGAAGTGGATAAACTAACGGAAGCTTTTTCGAAAATGGTTATGAACCTGAAAGGAACCGTGCAATCCATTGAAGAGGTCAGCCAGAATGTAAAAGGATTTGCCGGGGATGTGGCTTCCTATATGCACAGCTTAAATGAAAGCAGCAGTCAGGTGGCTGTTTCAACGGACGAATTGGCGAGAGGCAGCCAGGCCATCTCTGAAGACGTTCAGGCAACCGCTGAATTAATGAGTGTGATGGGTGAGCAGTTTTCCGCTGTCCATCAGTCGAGTGCCGAGAGTGCTGTGCAAAGTACACAGGCATTGGAATCTGTTCACCAAGGACGGGTGTCTTTAGAAAAACAAATGAGGCTTGCTGACGAAATCTCCAGTTCGTCCAACCATATTAGAAGTTCAGTCAGTGAATTTGCCCAGTTCACCAAGGAAATTGAAGGGGCAGCTAACACGGTGAAAGAAATTGCGGATCAAACTAATCTGCTGGCATTAAACGCAGCGATTGAAGCAGCCCGTGCCGGTGAAGCCGGAAAAGGATTTGCGGTTGTGGCAGAAGAAGTCCGGAAGCTTGCTGATTCTTCATCAAAAGCAACCGATCTGATTGCATCAATGGTCAGCAATATCCAAAATGGAATCAGCCATATTTACAATGCCACCGAGCAGGGACATGCCCTTTCAAAAGAGCAATCCCAATCGATGAGTGAGACGGAACAAGTCTTTGAAACCATCTCTGCACATGTATCCGGCATACACAGCCATTTGGAGAAATTGGTTGAAGATATGAAGAGCTCCAGTGATATGAGTCAGCAGGTCATTAGCGCTGTGGAGAACATTTCGGCAGTAACCGAGGAAACAGCTGCCGGGACTGAGGAAATCTCAGCTTCTACTGAAGAACAGCTTCGCGCGTTTGAGCAGGTTATGGTAAAGGTGGAGCAGCTGAAAGAAATGACCGGTGTGATGGAGAGGGAATTGGAGAAGTTTACGGTTTAAGGGGGTTTTTGGCAGTGTCGTTTTAGGTGAAGATGTGAACGATGCAAATAGATCGAGGAAACCTGCAAATAGAAGAGCGATTTTCGCAAATAGAGCTTGATATCTGCAAATAGAACAGCGAAATTGCAAATAGCAGGCCAATTCCTGCAAATAGCCCAATAGTGAATCCGCACCAAACGAAAACCCCGCTTCAGCAGCGGGGTTTTCACGTTTTATTATTGTGCTTCAATCAGACCATAGCGGCCGTCTTTACGCTTGTACACTACATTTGTTAAATTAGACTCGGCATTCGTGAACACGTAGAAGCTGTGGCCCAGCATGTTCATCTGCAGGATCGCCTCTTCACTGTCCATCGGCTTCAGATCGAAGCTCTTTTGGCGGACAACTTCAAGATCGTTATCCTCCTCGTCCAGTTCAGGTGGCTCTGCCTCATTTTCAAGCGCTGCAAACACAGCAGTCAGATTGCCCTTTTCACGGAATTTGCGGTTCACTTTTGTTTTATGTTTGCGGATTTGACGCTCCAATTTATCGGTAATCAGATCAATCGCTGCATACATATCATCATGATCTTCCTCTGCACGAAGAACCAGGTTCGGCATCGGAATCGTTACTTCCACTTTAGAACGGTTATTGTTATACGTTTTTAAATTTACATGTACATTTGCATCAGGAGTTTCAGTAAAATACCTTTCTAACTTCGCAATTTTCTTCTCTACGTACTCTCTAATTGCTGGAGTTACCTCAATGTTTTCACCACGAATGTTGTAATTCATACGTGAACTCCTCCTTCTCATTATACAATGACAACCCTTTCATTAGCGTTTACTGTGAAAATCACCAGTAATGTCTGAAAAGGAAATGCCTAGTCTTAAAAGTATATTAAGACTATGTATTTATATTTCTATTTTACCCCTAAAAACTCCTGCTGAAACTGGTAAAAAGATTGAGAATATTTGTCGAATTGGTGACTTATATAAAAAAATGAGCAGCTGATTTCACTGCTCATCCTTTTATATCAATATGTCCGCCCAAATGAGGCTGGGCTGCGTGCTGGAGAGCCTGTACCTGAGACCCGCTCATCATCTTATTAATGAATTCTGCATTTCCTGCTGCCTGGTCCATGGCTTTTTTCATGACTGAGATGGATGCCTGCTGCTGGACCTGGCCTTGGGATAAGATCATAGACATTAAGGGGATATCCAAGTGAACACCTCCGGGACTGTTAACCTTATTCAGGATTGGATATATGGATTTAACTCCTGCTGAATATTATTATGCCACTGCGTAAATGCAGGATAGAGCTTTTTCGAAATGATTTCCTGTCTAACAGGCAGATCATCGAAGTTCTGAATAAGCAGTTCAGCCTGATCAGCTACTGTACTGATATCAGCGATTGCTTTAAGCATGGGCTGATTGTCTCGAACAAGCTGGCTAAGCTGTTCATGGGCTGAAGCAACTTTAGGAAACGCCTGAAAAATATCACCGAGAAGCCGCTCTCCCTCTGTTTTACTGAAATCGCTAAAGCTTTTTACGATATAATCGAATGCTTCATCTATGGTATATAAAAGATCGCTGTATTCCTTCAGGAAAAGGTATTGGTCTTCGGTCAAAGTCAACAATGTTAGTCACCTATTTTCTTTTATCATAAAACATGCCATCCGTTGCCATGGATTGATAGGGATTAGCATATTTTCCGGTTGATTCCTTTTTAATGCTTAAGTCTTTGATGTCTTTTTGGATAAAAAGCTTTTCCCTTGTCATGAGCTGGGTGACTTTTGCATTCAGGCTGATGAGCCTGGCTCCCAAGTCCTTTTCGGCGTCTGAATATGGAGGAGCCATGCCAGCCATTGCCTGCTGGCGGTTTTCAAGCAGGCTTTCAACCTGACTGATTTTCGCATCACGGTCAAGCCCGGTATCTTCAAGTAATGCTATTAGCTTTTGTGTTGCATCATAGAAGGTTTGTACTGAACTCACTAAACTGTACCGCCCTGCGAGAACTGCTTCTGGCGGTTCACCTGGATGACTTCCTTCCACGTATCCCGGAACTCAGTTACCAGGCCTTCTACCTCATCCAGTATGGAAGCATCATTTTTAATGTTAGCTTCCATTAATCTGCGATTCATGAAGTCGTACAATGACATCATATTTTTAGAAACTTCGATGTCCATATTTAATGTAACCATCAGCTCCTGAATAATAGATTGAGCCTTTTGGATATTGGTGTTTTTCATTTCAATATTCTTTTCCTCAATGGCTTTCTTTGCCTGATGAATAAACTTTAGGCAGCCGTTATACAGCATCAGCGTCAGCTCTCCCGGAGATGCGGTATTCACTGAGTTTTGCTGATAGGATTGATATGGATTGCTTACTGCCATTTGTAACACTCCTTTTTCTTACATGCCCCCGCTAAATTGGTTCATAAGGAACATGGATTGCTCATTGGAACGCTGAATCGCTTTTTCCATGGCGGTGAATTGGCGCCAGTAGCGGTCTTCAACCTGCTTTAATTTATTTTCAAAACTATCAATCCGCTTGCCCACATCATTCAGTTCCCTGCCGATGGTAAACTGCTGATTGGTTGAAAAGCTGTTTCCGGCTTTTGTCTTCAATTTATCCATTGCAGCGTTCACCGTATCATATAGCCTGTGGGCAATCCCTCTCTGTCCGTCTGTCTGCCCTTCCCCTCTAAAAAGATTCTCAACAGACACAGGATCATCTTCGATTGCCTTTTTCAGGGCAGCTTCATCAATTTCAAGCTTTCCGCCTTCTAAATAATTGCTGGTCGTTTTAATGCCGATACTGGCCAGCTGATTATAAAGCGGAGAAACAAGATCATTCGATACAGGCTGGTAAAAGTTCATCCGCATCCCCGATAAAACAGACTGGAGCGTAGAATCCTTGCGCAGGAGACCGCTTTTAGCTCTCTCCTCCCATTGCTCCTGCTGCTTGTCTGATAGTTGCTCACGCTGCTCATCGGTTAATGGGGTATAGCTTCTATAGCGCTCTTCACCAGTCTTTTTCTGAATTTTATCGATCATATCATTGTATTTATCAACAAATGCCTTAATATTGTCAAAAACCTTTGTGGAATCATTGCTGACATTAATGCTGACCGGCTGATCTTCAAAGGTCTGCTTAAGAGTGAAGGTAACACCGTTCACTTCAAATGTATTTGAGCTCCGATTGGTAGCCAATCCGTTAATCACAAATTCAGCGTTTCTACCTTCTTCTTTGACCGCAGCCCCTTTAAAGCGCAGAACATCATTTAGAAAGCTGCCGCTTGTCGTGATCTCAGCCCCGTCTTTATTAAAATCACCCGTCTCTGTGCGAGTCATCGTCATTTGGCCAGTAGCACTGTCAAAGAACATGTTGACACCAGCGCTTGAAGCATTAACTTTACTGATGACGTTATTCAGAGACTCAGTGCCTGAAATAAGGAAGGAGTCATGACGCTCTCCTTTAGAGGTTGAGGTATCGACTGAAAAAGCAGTGTATTTGTGGTCATATGCAATCTCCAGACTCACCGTTGTACTAGATCCCTCTGCCGGTTTTTGCATATCAGCATTAAACGTGATTTTTCCTGTTTCGTAGTTAAGGGTGCCTACCACTTTATTCGCATCATCGAGTATTTCTCTTTCTCCATTCACGATATTGCCCATTGAAAAAGTTTTCTCAGTGGTCGTTCCGGAAGTGGTTTCCTTAATCTTAATGCTTTTCACTTCGTTCAAGGCACCTTGTGCCAATTGAATGGAAGAAGTGCTGCTTGAAATAGCGTGTGAACCCGTCCGTTCAGTAGCCACATAATCAATCTTAATGACACTTCCCTTTGCAAGTTCCTTGCCGAATTGCAGGGTTCCATCATCTTTTACCAGCACTTCATTCTCTTTTAAGGGACGGTTCGCCGCAGTTAATTCTGCCTCACTCAGCGCATTAAGCCCTGCCCCATTAACCTTTACACTCCACGAGCTGAGTTCACTTAGATCCACTTTGGACATATCTCCGAAGCTAATAGCAGCTGGATCGGTCACATCAATATTTTTAGTTAAAACGGCACCATTTTTCCACGCACTCGCGACAGTGTTTCCATTTGAATCTGTATGATTGCCTTTATACATAAGACTGCTTTCCTGTGCATATAGGCTTTTGCTTGGGTCTATGGACTTCCCATCCGCAGAAATGCTGCCGCCGTTCACTCGAGTTTCAGCACTTGCCAGCTGTGTTACTTTCGAAATCGAGTAAGAAGACTGACTGGCCGCACCGCTAGCTGTGGCAGTTACCATTGCTTCATTTGAAGAAGTTGTCAGACGGGAGCGATAACGTGTAGTCAGTTTCATCTGAGTCAATTCACTTCTAAAGTCCAATAGTAATGAATTCATTGCACGATAATCATCCCGCTGCCATTCTAACACTTGTTTCTTCTGCTTTAATTTATCAAGAGGCATCCGTTCTGCCTTCATTAGATCTGATACAAGCTGGTCAATATCCATACCGCTCGCCAGACCTCCGATTCTAACCAATGAGAACTCCTCCTTTAAATCTTCTTATCTACCATCAGTCCAACAAAATCTGTCATTGCTGCGTACATATCCAGCATTTTTTTTGATGGGATTTCCTTTACTACTTCCTGGGTTAGGTCATCAACTAGTGTTACGTAATATTCATTTAACTCTTCGTGAAGAACAAACTTTAATGAAGTGTGAGAAGCTTGTAAGAACTCGTTCATGCTATCGACTACTTCTGTTAGCTGTTCTTCCTTCAGTGGTTCAACATGTTTACGTGCTGGCTGTTCGAGTATATTAGATTCTTTTTTTGTAAACTCATTATTTACTTCATTATTATTAGAAAATCTAGGTGTAAGAGGCATGTGTTGAGATGATAACCGATCGATCATGAAAATCCCCTACCTATATTAAATGTATTTCTTAGTTTTTATATCGGAAGGGAAGCAGAAATGTTGAGAGGGAAATTAGGCGGAGAGAATATTGTGATATTGCGGGGGAGATCCTTTATTAGAACCATTAAAGAGTAGGAAACCATCCTCTTTAATTCATTACCGTATGTGGGGACAGGCACCGATTCTTCGGGTCAAACTGTTCACTTTTAATGTATAGACTTGATTCCAATTGATTCCTCTCCCTCCAGAGTTAAATGAATGAGACTTTAAAACCAAAAACATAAGACCCCAGATAAACTAGGGTCCTATGCTTAGTTAAATTAACGAAGAAGTTGTAGAACTCCTCGTTTGATTCGCTTGCTTTGCGACTGTATCTTCCGATGACAGAATAGACTATATCTTCATCCATATATACATAGAGCTGGCACCAATGTAATGTTATTTGCATGGTAAAAATCACGATTAGGGATTTTTTTCTGATGTATACTTTTTTAAATATCACCATTTTTGTTAATTAGTTTTTTAATAATATTGTATAGGAACCTAAATTATTTAAGGAATTTTCTTCTAGAAATTTATATACTTTCTGTAAGTACCCCTTATTATGACCTACGTTTCTCGAAAAGGATTGAATAAATGAAACAATCTCATACTCATTAAAGTTTCCTTCTAAATTTGCTTTTATTCCAACAAGATGCAATCTAATTAACACATAATGTAATATAAGATAACTGTATTCCCTCATATAATTTCCATCAGTGTTCAATGGGAACATTGTCTGGAAGACGTAATTGACCAAATAATTTTCAAATATATATTCAATTTCTCTCTCAATTTCTAGGTAAAATCTCAAGGCTTCTTTATAATCCTGTAAATTTTCCGAGTCATGACGGGAAGAAGAATAACTTATTCCTTTTAAAAAATCATTATAGTGCTTTTGGAATTTTGGATGATTAATTCCTTCTATTTGTCTTGCCTCTGCAATCAGTTTTAAAATCTTATATTGTGTTTCCATATTAACAGGAATCTGTTTAAATAAATCTGATACATTACTATTAACTAAATTATATTTAAATGTAGAAATTAGATTATTAAGTTCACTTTTAGTTGTATAATTCTCAGACTGTATTTTCTGTACAAACAACCCTATATATAATAAACGTTCCCATAATTTTATGCTTCGTTCCTGAAGAATTTCTATTATAAAGAAACGGATATTCCAATAATTGTGTTCTAAACTATTTAACTTAAAATCGTTTGATTGAAGTTCACCGTTATATTTCTGATAAGGTTTATCCACTTCGATAATTTCAAATTGGATTCCTTCTTTATTTAATAATGCTAATCTAGCAATTTCTGGACAAGATACCGTACCAGACTTTTCAATATTATCATCTAATTTGTTAATTATTCTTGGATACACTGAACATGTATGACAGAGATAACTCTCTCCGAATTGCTGCTGTATCCCACATAATTTATCATCTGTTAAAAAACTGCACTGACTTTTTTCATCTAATTTCATTTTTGCATAATAATTTTCATTTGAATTATTAGAATCCTTAATTCTCTTTATACCTTCTTTAAACTTCTTTTGAAAACTAGGATTTGCAATCTTTTTGTATTTTTTATATGACTTTTTATCGATTGAAATTGTCCAACTCGCACAGCATGTATCCTCACATTCAGGACCTATACATTTAAAATCTTTCATATAAACTGGATGAAGTGTTTTTTCTTTCATTATAAGCTCCTCATTTAAAAAAGAAGAAGCTTAATATTAAGCTCCTTCTTTTAAATTAATTAGCGAAGTAATTGAAGTACTCCCTGCGGTTGTTGGTTAGCTTGAGCCAACATAGCCTGTGCTGCTTGTGAAAGAATTGAGTTCTTTGTTTGGTTCATCATTTCTTTCGCCATATCAACGTCACGGATCCGAGATTCCGCAGCAGTTAGGTTTTCAGAAGACGTGTTTAAGTTGTTTATTGTGTGCTCTAAGCGGTTTTGTTTTGCACCTAGCTGAGAACGTTCATCTGAAACTTTGGCGATTGCTTTATCAATCGTATCAATTGCTCCTGTAGCAGCAGTATGGTCAGTAGAAATAGTAAGACCATTTACACCTAAAGCAGTAGACTGCATATCCGCAAATGTTACTTCTAATTTTTGGTCTTTGTTTGCACCAATTTGGAAAGTGAATTTCCCTGTAGTACCACCTGTAGTATCCAATAAATTTTGGGTATTAAATTGAGTTGTTGTTGCGATTCTATCAATTTCTGCAATTAAATCAGTAACCTCTTTCTGAAGTTGACCTCTATCTGCTCCTGTATTTGTATCGTTACCAGCCTGAACGGCCAATTCACGCATACGTTGAAGGATAGAGTGTGTTTCATTCAATGCTCCTTCACCAGTTTGAATCATTGAAATTGCATCCTGTGAGTTTTTGGAAGCCATATCCAATCCACGAATTTGCCCACGCATTTTTTCAGAGATGGCTAGACCTGCAGCGTCATCTCCAGCTTTGTTAATACGAAGACCTGAAGATAACTTCTCCATTGACTTACCTTGTGCATTTGAAGCACTATTCAACTGACGATAAGTATTCAACGCCGCAATATTATGATTAATTCTCATTGTTTATTTCCTCCTTGAGTTATATATCCCACATCCATGTGGTTTGTTTACCAAACAACAGAAAAGTCGGCCGCCTTTTTGCTGTTCGGCTTTACAATGGTTATATCGACTTATTTTGACAGGTGTTTAATGGTTTGGAAAAAATTTTTATATCTTTTTAAAAAAGCTGCTCAAACTTTCAATTGCACTTGCTTCTGTTTGCGTTGCACTGCTGTTTTCCTGCTGAATGGATAGGTAAATTTCTTTCCTATGTATATCCACATTTTTCGGTGCACTGATTCCCAGCTTTACCTGGTCGCCTTCGATAGAGAGGATAGAGATTTCGATATCATCACCAATCATAATCGATTCTTTCAGCCTCCTTGTAAGTACAAGCATTATCTCTCCCCCTGTTCTTGAGGTGTCATGATTTTATGCTTGGTCTTATAAGGTGTTTGATTAAGTATAATTTGTTTGCCTATTTTTTTTGTTTGGTTAATGACCAAAGGGGCCTGCAAATTAGCGGTTGTTTCCTCAAATGGATCCCTTACTGTCAAAATCGCAAAGGTTGCCACATCTTTAGCTGATTGGATTTCTAATTTTCCCAATGTCTCTTCTGGCAAATCAAACTCATACTGAGGAAAAAGAACAAATGGATCTGTAACAATAAATGCCACCTCAGTTGTTTTGACTGACTGCAGTACAAATAAATCTGTTCCTTCAAGAGGGAGAATAAAAAATTCCCTCTCTTCTAAAAACCCCGGTATCCCGGATGGAAAATATATAATGTCATCCTTATTAATTTCTTGCTCACCATGAAACTTTGTTTGAATATTCATCTTTTCACCTCATTGCTATATTGTTAGACTGATAAAATCAACGCTTAGGCTATTTTTCTCAATAATCTCTGTACTGACTTTACCTGGCGTATAGTTATGTACCGGCTTTCTGATTTCAACATCAATCTTCGGCTTTTGCGGCTGAGCCTCAATGTTTACTTTTGCAGGTTCGTATTGAATCCTTACGCTATTATGAGATGGCACCCAGCCAATATTGAACTGCAGGGGAGGACCCTCACTGTTTCCTTTGGCCTGATAGGCGATAGGGTTGCCGCCGTTTTCAATTTTCATGAGCTCTGTTCCCTGTGCAGCTCTTCTCTCCAGCCCTTTCAGCCAATCCTGGTACCCGTTTTGGGCAAATTCCTCTATCCTTCTGCCGACACTTTTAAGGTCGACGTCCTCGCGTGCTTTTGTCTGGTCGATTGTAAGCTTCCCCGGGATTGTTTCGATTTCCAGGATGGCTTTAGGCTGCTGGATGGATTGGGCGGCTGGGGGCTGTTCGATTTCCTGCACCGGTTTTTCTATTGTTAATCCCATCTTGATAAAGTTAGATTCCAGCCTGATTTGCGGCACGTTCATGTTTGACACCTCTTTTATGAAAAAAAGCTATCTCCTATGGATAGCTTTTCATTGATTATCTTAAAAAGTCGGTTAAGCTCGGCTGAATGATTCTTGCCCCAACACTTAGTGCTGCTCTGTGAATGCTTTCCTGGGTTGTCAGCTCGATGATGGCTTTTTCCATATCGATGTCTTCATTATCTGAAAGGATTCTTGTCGAGAAGACTTCCTGCTGGGAAAGGCGATCCTCCATTAGTTCGACACGATTCTGTTTGGCACCAATCAGGGCACGGGCAGACAGGAAATTATCTATGTTTTTATCAACACTTTCAAGCATATCCCCAACGGCTGGATCATTCGTTTCAAGCGCTGTGATTAGCTTTTGGATATCTCCCTCGTCACTGAGCATGTCTCCAAATAGAGCCTTTCCTTCAGTGTTAACAGGAATCTTTATACCTGAAAAAACCTCAAGCTCAATGGTCCCACTTTGAAAGCCTGATTCAGATGGCCGTACATTTGTCTGATTGCCATTAAAAATATACTTTCCGCCCACTTGTGTATCTCCAAGATTCTGCAAATGCTCTTTAAGCTGTTTCACCTCTTCAGCAACAGCTTTGCGCTGATCTTCTTCCAGCGTGCCATTGCTTGCCTGGAGAGTAAGTTCCCTAATTCGCTGCAGAGCCAGCACACCTTTATCCAAAGCATCATCGGTACTGTCAACCCAGTTTCTCACTTCCCCAATATTGCGGGTAAACTGCTGAATCCGATTTAAGTCCGTACGATAGTTCATCCCCATCATTGCAGCAACCGGGTCGTCGGAAGGCTTGGTAAATTTCTTCTGTGTAGAAATTTGATCCTGCAGCTTGTCCATCCTGCTGTAGCTGTTGCTTAAATTTCGAAGCATGTTATTTGATAGCATCGATTGTGTTACACGCACTTTATTTCACCCTTTATCTGCCTACAACGCCCATGCCGTTGATGATTTTATCGAGCATTTCATCGACCACAGTGATATTGCGGGCCGAAGCGTTGTACGCATGTTGGAATTTAATCATATTGGTCATTTCTTCATCTAATGAGACTGCACTGACGGATTGCCTGTTCCGGTCTACTGAATCTGCCAGCACGGCGGAGTTTTTTAAATCCTTTTTAGCACTCTGAGAGTCTACGCCTAACCGTCCAATAATTCCTGCATAATAGGAATCCAGGCTCCCGTTCAGCTTTGATTTTTCATCATCTGTCAATGATGTATAATCACTAAAGCTTTTCTTTCTTAAATCAGCCAGCAGCTGAGCATTTTTGTTATCACCTGATGCTCCGCCTTTTTCGGCTGCCGCGGCAATTTTAGATGAGTCATTAAGCAGTGCTTGATTCACTTTCATGCTTTGTGCCGGGTTCTCTTCATCAAACTCGAAAAAGTCCAATCCGGAGATAGTATCTGCTCCAAGGGCATATCCATTCTTATGAATCTCATTGAATTCCTTGGCAAAAGCAGACGCCATTCTATTCAGCTTCTCCAGCATTTCAGGGTAAGCACCCTTAGCGGAACCACCTGCTTCATAACCATAGCTGTTAATTAAACCGGATAGTTCACCTGATAAAGTCTCAAACTGTGTAAAGGAAGTGGGTCCAATCTTTAATCCTGTTACAAGTCCGCTCTCTTCGCTTTTTTCAAGCTCTACCTTGTTAGTGCCCACAATGCCGTTCTCTTTTGTTACGGAAATGAGGCTGATAGGCGGATTATAGGATTTTCCATCCTTTTGGACAATCTCGATATTATAGAGGCCCGCTGCCATCGGTTTGGCATCTCCATATGTATTCGGGACCACACCGCTCACTTTCACGTTAACCAATTGCGAAAGACTATCTACCAATAAGTCCCGCTCATCATACAGATCATTTGGCATGTATCCGTGAGGTTCAACTGAGGCAATCTGTTTATTCAGATGATCAATTTGCGCAACGATCGCGTTAATTTCATCCACTTTCACGGCAACCTGATTGCCAATATCCTCTTGAACACGCGACAGGGAGTTATGATAATAATTCAGCGTATCCGCAACCATCTGCCCGGTGGCTGCCACCACATCCCGAGCTCCGGTGTTTTCAGTATGGCTTGATAAATCCTGCAGGGCATTCCAGAACTTTTCCAGGGTACTGTGCAATCCATTCTCAGACGGTTCATTTATGATTTCTTCCATCTTGGTGAGGGACTCGCTCATGGCACCATAATAGCCCATTTTGGTGTTTTCGGTTCTATATTGCAGATCCAGGAATGATTCTCTTATTCTCTGAACTGTTCCCGCCTCAACACCTGTTCCCATTTGACCGGGTATCTGCGGACGGTTCATGCCAACGCCGGGATAAGGCTCGGTTTGCGCGAAATTAATGCGCTGCCTGGTGTATCCCGGCGTATTCGCATTTGAAATATTATGACCTGTTGTATATAAAGCACTTTGCTGGGTGAACATGCCGCGGCGGGCCGTTTCAAGTCCCATGAAAGTTGAACGCATGTTTGTTCCTCCGTTCTGCTACACTTTCGAGTTGAAAATTCCTGGATTCATTTTTTCAGTTTTCTTTCTGGCAGGCGGGCCGTAATTTATATTCTCAGGCTGCGGTCTTAATAGATTCATAGATACATTCACAAACTGAAGGGATTGGTGAACAAGCTGCTGGTTTAGGAAGTTCTGTTCTTTCAGTTCATAAACCAGCTCCGCAAGCTCATTCGTGATTGCCTCCAGCCTTAGTCGGTCAGGCTGCGTAAGGATATTTAAACAATCTGATACTGTTGGGCTTTCGAGCATAGGTGCGATGGAATTGGCCGCTTTCTCCCGTTCTTTATCCAACCGGCTGATAGCCGCTATATGAGCCTGCTCATCCTTCAGCATCTGATTCAGGGCGTCCATGTCGCCGGTTTTAATAATGTCTGTTTTTTTAACTGCAAGTTCAAATAGGCTTTTATGAAGCTTAAGCAGTTTCTCCATCGATGCAGTAAGTGCTTCGGCTGACATGCCATCCCCTCCTCATTATTTTTTCGTATAGAAATTAGCGATGCTTTTCGCTACTTCTTTTGGGTTGATTTTATAAGTACCGTTCTCTACTTGGATTTTAAGCTCTTCTACTTTTGCTTTACGGTTTTCACTCAGCTGTGATACCTGCTGCATTTCCTTTGCAGTGGAGCTGATTTCAATTTTATCTGATGCCGTTCTGGCTGGTTTTCCTGCATTTTCAAGCTTGTTCAGTTGGCGTTTGTATGGGTTCACGCCTGAAGGACCAAAATTATTGATTTTCATGTGTACCCCTCTCTTTCTTTCCGGTCAATTTTACCCTAAGTTTATTATCGGCTAATGCGGCAATTTGTTTAAATGTTAATTTATTTTTGGCAATAAACACATCAATAAGCCTATAGAAAAAGCTATGTGAATGGGCCACATAGCTTAAAAACTCCTATTAATTTTATCATTTACGGCAAAATAAGTGCCTTGTTTTTCTCGCTGGGCTGCTTCTTTCCTTCGTTCTTCTTCAGCTGTAAACTGCTGAAGATCCTTCCTCAGTTCCACTGCACAGCTGCCGCACAGCTTGCCTTCCCGGATGCTTGTCCCGCATTTCTCGCAGGGATAATCTAGGTTAGGAAATTGTGCCAGCTTCAATCGGCCGGTTTTAATGAATTTGATGATGAGTTCCTCCACGACTCCGGTCGCCTCGACAACCTCCATCATCTTCGCTGTCCTGTTTTCCCTCTTCCGGATAAACTGGTAAACCGTCTCAAATGCCTTTTCTTCTTCTTTCCAGCAGTCCTGGCAAACGTCGCGGAATTGATTTTTTACATAAATCGCATCACATTTCGGGCAGTTAGATAACTCAGCCATATGATTTCTTCCTCTCTCAGTTTGTGATGAAATTATTATAGCTCGAAGAATAGGATAATTATAGAAAAATGTTATTCGAAGTACTGCTGGCTGCTGGCTGTTTCTATGAATCGAGATTCGGGAACGGGGAGGTCTTGCTCGAACTGATTTTGCAAAACATCAAGCATACCCGCCAATTCCGCTCTTGGTGCCTCTTCGATAATAAATTGAAATCCATAAATAGTCAGAGCATCTGATATCTCAGCTTTTCGGACAATCGTTCCGGTATAGGAAAGATCCTCTCCTGAAAGCTTGGTCTCAATTAATAAAATGATATCTTTCCTCACAGGGAGTTTCATCTTTGATACAAATTTCACTCCGCCTGCACTCATATCTTCAATCAGGATCTTCGTGCTGCCCATTTTGACAGGCTTGCTGTTAAGCTCTAAGATGGTCATGTCCGCCTCCAGCGGATAGGGAAACTCGACCCGGACATACTTGCGCAAACCTTTAAACACATTGTCTTCCTTAATATCCCGCGGCTTCAGGGTGCCAATTAACAGATTCTGCTCAAAGGCGGAAGGCGGAATCGGCTTGCTGAAAAGATACCCCTGTATTTGGTCACATTCATTTTTCCTTAAAGTGTAGAATTGCTCAAAGGTCTCTACACCTTCCGCTACCACCTTCATATTCAGCCCATGTGCAAGCGAGATCAGGTTGGCGGTAATGATGGCATCTTCCGCATTTTTATCCATTGCCCGGATAAACGTTTTATCAATCTTTAAAACATCGAATTTATATTTCTTTAACTGCGTGATGGAGGAGTAGCCTGTCCCAAAATCGTCCAGCGCAATTTTCACTCCCATCTCACCCAATTCCTTAAGCACCGCTATCACGTTCTCTGAGTAATTGATTAGGGAAGATTCCGTCAATTCAATCTCAAGCAGTGACGCGTCCAGATGATTCTCGTCCAATGCGGTCTTTATCGTGAAAACAAGACAGCTTTTCAAAAAGCTCAGCGGAGAGATATTCACGGATATCGGAACAATCGGCAGCCCGCTTTCCTTCCAGGAATGAATCTGCCTGCATACCTTCCTTATCACGTATTCACCAATATCTACGATTAAACCCGTTTCTTCTGCAACGGGTATAAACTCCAGCGGAGAGACCCTGCCCCATTCAGGATGATTCCATCTTAATAAAGCTTCCGCACTAACTAGTCTCCGTGTTTTCGCATCAACTCTTGGCTGGTACTCAAGAAAAAACTCGTCATCCTGAAGTGCCTTCCGCATATCCTGTTCCAGCGTAAAAAGCTTATAAGACTCAATATCCATGGAGGGATGGTACACCTGAAATCGGGTATTCCCTTTCTGCTTGGCATGGTACAGGGAAGATTCCGTATTTCTGACCAATTCATCAGCTGTGCTCCCATTATCCGGATATAAACTTATGCCTATGGAGGGAGAGATATTTAGCTCAAAGCTGTTGATATGGAACGATTCAGAGAAGATCAGATTGATAGAATCTGCTAACAGTGCAGGGTCCTCCCCCTCCTGAACAGATTCCATAATGACCGCAAACTGATCACCGGAAATTCTTGCTGAAAAATAATTTACCCTCTCTTTAATTCTTTGTGAAACAAGCCTGAGAAGTTCATCTCCAGCAGAGTGGCCGAAGGTATCATTAATCTGCTTCAGCCGCTCCAGATCAAAAAATAAAACCGCAAATCTCTTATGTGCATCAACTTCTATAAGACTCTGGAGCTTCTGATCAAAGTACCGGCGGTTTGGCAGGTCGGTTAGATGATCATAAAAAGCCATACGCCTCATTCTTTTTTCAAGCCATTTTTGTTCGGTTATATCTGTTACAAATCCATCAATCCGGATAAGCTCGCCCCTATCATTCAGGTGCGGGATGCTATGATGATTAACCCACCTTAACTCACCGGACTTATGAACAATCCGGTATTGATAGCGGATGCTATTCCCATTCAGAAGTTTCTCCCGCTCAGCCTCTACCGCCTGCACATCATCCGGATGGATTACATTGTTCCACAAATCGAAGTCGGCAATAAACTCCTCGGCCGTGTAGCCGAAAATCCCTTCCACCCCTCTCGAAAAATGAAGAACCTTTCTTTCCAGTAAATCTGCAGAATAAATGCCCACATCAAGATTTTCATATATCTGTCCAATTTTCCGCTCGTTTTCATAAAGTTTTTCTTCCATGTGCCGTTTTTCAGTTATATCCTGAATCGTGGCAATGATCTTGGGCGATCCATCTTGATCTGCAAAATAATCTGCACGATGGTGAATATATCGCTCCTCTCCATCCTGCCTGGTTATCCGGCATATCAAATCCACACTTTCTTTTTCATTCAGCAGCCTGCTAAACTGCTCTACAAATGCCGGCCGGTCATCCTGATGAAGGTAGCTCAAATACATTTGATAGTCTGGAAATAAGTCTTTTTGAGGGTTCAGGCCAAAAATCCGGAACAGCTGATCAGACCAAAAACCTTTATCAGTTTCCACATCGTACTCCAGGCTTCCGATGTTTGCGATCTTCTGTGCCTGGTTGAGGTTATTTTTTATTTTCATAAATTCCGTTTTATGGATGTTATATTCAACTATATCACTGTTATCTTCAGCCAATGACTTCACTACATCCTCTCCCAATAAAGCAACTGAACGCAGGCCCGCGGTTCCCCGACCGAAGCCTGGTATTCTTATCTATAAATTTTACTTGTTTAGAATATTTTAACATAGGATTTATTACCTATTAACACTGCGACCAAAAAATTACGCTGAAAAACTACCCTCTCGCCAGTGTAAGTGACAATACTGAAGCTGCACCGCCTGTTTTCAACACCTTTGCCGCATGGTATAAAGTGGAGCCGGTAGTATAAATATCGTCAATTAGTAGAATCACTTTATTTTCAATATTAATATTGAGCGGCTCGAAGACCTGATGATGATGAATCCGCTCAAGACGCGATTTCTTGGATTGCTTCTCAGAATGGATTCGCTGCAGCAGTTCTGCCGGTGTAAAGCCTGCCTCAAGGATGAGTGCAGCAGACTGATTAAATCCGCGCTCATACAGCCTTTCAGGACTTAAAGGAATCGGAACGAGACAGTCGAATTTCATATTTTCCAGCTTTCCCCTTATAAAAGGAGAGAAAGCTCTGGCCATAACATAATCTCCCCGGAACTTATACCGGGCGAGTGTCTCTTTCAAAAAGGCATCATAGGTGAAAATAGAATGGTTTTTATCAAGCATCCCTGACCACTCTGGATCACGATTCCACCTTACACAATCACTACAAGTATCGCCTTCCCGAAATTGGGGCTCTAAAGTGCTGAATGGCCGGCTGCATTTAGCGCAAGTCTCTCCTCTGATAAATGGGAGTTTATCTGTGCAGACTTGGCATAAATGATGATCTTGCGGCCGTGACCAGAGAGTAGACCAGCTGACAGCTGAGACAATTTCTTCATGACAAATTAAACAGTTAATAATCGATCAATCCTTTCTTTTTGGCTTCAGCGTTCATATGGAGGATTTGCTTTCGTGCTTTGACCATGCTGTCGGTTTTACCGTAATGGAAAAAAGTGATATCTCCGCCTGGAAATTGAGCACTTCTTCCGACCCGGCCGGCGATCTGGACTAAAGCGCTTTCGGTGAAGATTCGGTCTTCAGAGCCTAAAACAGCTACGTCAATATTAGGAAACGTAACTCCTCTTTCCAGGATGGTTGTGGTGAGAAGCATGGGGATTTCCTTGTTGCGCATCATTTGGACTTTGGATTTTCGCTCTGGGTCTTCTGCGTGCACTGCTTGGATTTTAGGATAGATTTTACTGAGGAGGGTGAGGACTTTCTCCATTTTATCGATTTTGGGGAGGAAGAGCAGGCATTGCTTCTGATTATCCAGCCTCTTTTTGATCCATTGGGTGACTGCAGGCGGGAGCTTATCCTTCTTAAGAGATTTCTCCCAATTGCCGCACCATTTGAAGGATGGAACAGGCAAGGGGTTGCGGTGATATCTGGCCGGGATGGTGACAAATCCCCTCTTCCCGCTCCGGCATTCATTCTGCCATTTTTGATTTGGGGTAGCTGTGAGATAAACCATCGAGGAATGTTCTTTGCGGGACTGGCGGACAGCATACTGAAGGCTCTCGTCTGCTGTATAAGGAAAGGCATCCACTTCATCCAGAATGACTGTATCAAAAGCTTTGTAAAATCGGAGCAGCTGGTGCGTGGTGGCGATGGTTAAGGGTGCTTGAAGATGGCGGTCTTCACTTCCTCCGTAGAGGACAGCCACCTGGATGCCGGGAAAGACTGCTTGAAGCCGCGGACCAAGCTCGAGCACAACATCTGTTCTCGGAGTGGCAATGCACACTCTTTTTCCGGAGGCGAGGGCGGTGCTGATTCCTTCAAACAGAACTTCCGTTTTCCCTGCGCCGCAGACTGCCCAGACGAGGAGCTCTTTATTTTCGATTATAGTCTGTCTAACCTGATCGGAGGCATGCTGCTGGCCGGGTGAGAGGGTGCCTGTCCATATGAGCGGATTTTCGGTCAGCACCTGAGCTGGCTCAGGTCCGCTCCAGCCAATCAGAGGCGTGCACTCACTGACTCTGCCCATCATGATGCATTTCCGGCAGTAAGTACATTCTTCCTCTCCGCAGCGGGCACAGGGAAAATCTGCGAACAGTGATCGATCTTGATTGCCGCAGCGGGCACAACTTGTCTTGTTCTTAGCCTTATTTATCCCTTTTCGGTAGGTAATATATCCATTTTCATAGTGCTGATGGATTTCATTGAGTGGATTCGGGAGATTTTCGAGTAGGAGCTGTTTTCCGTAGAGGATTTGCTGAAGATCTCTGTTGAATGGGTAGTTTTCGTTGAGTAGCGGCTCCGGAATGGTTTCAATCGAGGATATCTGGTGGCTTTCAGGAGGAAAATCTTTTATATAGGGGGTCATTTCAGGAGTAAATCTCAATTAGTTCACCTCTGGACTAAATAGTTTATCTGTCTATTTGCAAGTATTACGGTTCTATTTGCAAGTTCCCGGATCTATTTGCAGATTTAGGCTCTCTATTTGCAACATCAAACTTTCTATTTGCAGGAATCCTTAATCTATTTACAAATCCACATCACCCCTCCCAAAAAAATCTGCGCCATCCCATAGAATGGCGCAAACATCACTTCTTCACCCAGCCAAACCCCATCGCGCCTTCGCCCAAATGGGTTCCAATAACCGGGCCAAAGTAGCTGATCATAAATTCCACATTCGGATATTCCGCTTCAAGCTCAGCTTTCCAATCACGCGCTTCCGCTTCACGATTGGCATGGATAATCACCGCCTGATACGGCTCACCGCTTTTCACATCTTCCCAGAAAAGGTCAACCATCCGCTTCATCGCTTTTTTCCGGGTGCGAATTTTTTCAAACGGAACAATTTTCTTATCCTCAAAATGAAGCAGCGGCTTCACCTGGAGGAGACTGCCGATCAAGGCCTGTGCACTGGACAAACGTCCTCCGCGCTGAAGATGCGACAGGTCATCCACCATAAAATAAGCGCGAATGCTTTTTTTCATTTCCTCAAGCCGTTCCACGATTTCCTGTGGACTCTTCCCTGCAGCAGCCAGTTCAGCAGCTTCCACCACATAAAAGCCCTGCACCATACAGCTGATTTCGGAATCAAACGGAAACACCTGAATATCCTCCACCATGCTCCCGGCGGTGACCGCCCCTTGAAACGTGCCGCTGATGCCACTCGACAGATGAATCGAGATCACCGCATCATACTCTTTCGATAATTTCTCAAACAGCTCGGCAAACTCGCCAACCGGCGGCTGTGAAGTAGTTGGGAGCTCTTTGTGCTTCACTTCTTCGTAAAAGTCTTCAGCCGTAATTTCCACTTCTTCCTGGTACGTCTCACCGCCAAAAATAACACTCAGCGGAATCATATGTATATTTAACTTTTCTCTTAAGTTCTTAGGAATGTATGCTGTACTATCCGTTACAACAGCCGTTTTCATAAATAGAAGTACCATCCTTATCTTATTTCCTACTGTATGTTCCATTTTATATGATAGCGGGTAAAAATGCATTAAGATTATTGGGTGCTCCTTTGTGCCCAAGTTGTAAAACTGGTATATTTTCACATTCATATAAAGATAGTGTATATGGTAAAATTCCTTTTGTGTCTTCATTTCGTAAAGGAGCTGTAACAATTGAAAAATAACACTTCTTTTACAGGCAAAGCCCACTCCGGTAAATATACTCTCGATACACTTCACCACTTATTGAATAGTGAATTAAGCAAATACAAAAACATTAAAGTTCCAAACATTAATCACTCCCTAAGCGGGACGGAACTTGCCTCCTGGCTGATAGACAGCGCATCCCCGCAAGAGCTTGAAGAGCTGATCTCAATGGTCAATCAGGCTAAGAAGAGGTCTTCTGATACGAAGACGATCTTCCAAATTGCAGCCGCTGCCCTGATAAAGTAAAAAGCACGCAATGGTATAAAACCATCTGCGTGCTTTTTCAACAAAATTCGGGTGGTGCCTGTCACCAATACTATCGCACTTCCACCCAGCCATTCTTAATCGCTACTACTACGGCTTGTGTACGGTCATTTACATTCATCTTCTGCAGGATGTTGCTGACGTGGTTCTTAACGGTTTTTTCACTGATGTAAAGAGCCTCTCCGATTCCACGGTTGCTTTTTCCGTCAGCAAGCAGCTGAAGGACTTCACATTCGCGGCGCGTCAGCAGGTGAAGCGGACGTCGGATTTCAATCTGTGATGAGTAGCCGCCGCTGCTTCCTGCTCCTACAGCGGATAAGCGCCGGTATTCATTGACAAGATTATGTGTAACCTTCGGATGCAGGTAAGATCCTCCATCTGCTACAACTTTTACTGCTTCAACTAAGGCATCTGCATCCATTTCTTTCAGCAGGTAGCCGCTCGCGCCTGTTTTCAGCGCATGTGTAACGTAATTTTCATCATCATGGATAGAAAGGATGATGACCTTTGAATCAGGATGCTTTTCAATTAATTGGCGAGTTGCTTCCACACCATTCACATTCGGCATGTTAATGTCCATGATGACAACATCAGGATTATACTCTTCCACCAAAGTGATCGCTTCAGCCCCGTCGTCACCTTCTGCTACTACATCAAATGATCTTTCAAAATCTAAGATGCGTTTTACCCCTTCTCTGAACAATTGATGGTCATCAATTATGACAATCTTTGTAGTCAATTGCTTCGCCTCCCAAATTCTCCGGTTAAATGGTTTCTCTATTTATAATTTCTACAAGTTCAAAGGTACCTGGATAATGACAACCGTGCCTTTTCCCGGTTTGGAATCGATGGAAAGCTGCCCCTCAAGAAGCTCGACTCTCTCTCTCATTCCAATAATCCCAAAGGACTCCGCTTTTCTTTCCCGGATATCAAATCCTCTGCCATTATCTTTAATGATAACAGCTACCCTTGCCTTATTAATCTCCAATTTCACGACAATCTCGGTGGCCTCTGAATGCTTCAGTGAATTTGTAACAGATTCCTGAATCAGCCTGAAAAGTGCGACCTCATATTGAGACGGAAGCCTTTTTTCTTCTCCAAGATTGGAAAACCTGATTTTAGTGGTACTGTGATATTCTTCGATAGTCTGCAGGTATTTTTTGAGGGTAGGCACCAGCCCCAAATCATCAAGTGCCATTGGACGCAGGTCGTAAATGATCCTCCGCACCTCATATAAGGCACTTCTGACCATTTTTTTGAGGCTTTTAATTTCTGTAATTGCCTCAGCTCCGCCCCGTTCTTTATAAATCCTTTCAATTAAATCGGATCTCATCATAACGTTAGCCATCATTTGTGCAGGACCATCATGGATTTCCCTTGATAATCTTTTCCGCTCTTCTTCTTGAGCTTCTATTATCTTTAAGCCGAATTCCTGCTTAACCTTTGCATCTTCTATGATTTCACCCATTTGCTTCAGGTCACTTGTGAGATAACTCATGACAACGGAAATTTGTGAAACAAGTGATTCTGCTCTATCAATTGTTTCACCGACACCCAGAAGCCTTCTTTCAATGTCATCCCTGCGATCACGCAGCTGTTTTTCCAGCTGCCTGTTCATGGTTAAGTCCATCTGCAGCTGATGAGCCTTCTCATAAGCATCCCGAACCTCAAATTCGGTATAGTTCTTGAAATGCATGCTGACTTCAGACAGCCGTTTACGGGCAAACTTAGTTTGAATCTCAAGCTGATCGCCTGCATCAATGGTTTTAATCACTAAGTGTTTAACATCTCTAAGCTCTTCAGTAAGGGTTTCATAATCTTTTCTGCATTGTTCGCCAATTCTGAAGATCTCATCCTTGCTCGTCCCAACAGTGTCTATTATCTTTTGCAATATAAGATCAAGGGTTTTTGAATCAAACTTCTTAATATTCATATGGAACCTCCAGAAGGAAGCAAGTCCTCTCTTAACTATTATATCTGCCATATATTGTAGCTTGTAATAGGAAAGGTTACTATATCCGTATCATGAAAACTATGCCAATAAGGCAAAAAATCGATAAAAAGACTCAATCTTGTTTTTCTCACCCGTGTCTTATATCCTATATATATGGATGGTAAACCTTTTTACTGAATTTTATACAGCAATTATTTCATAATAGAGTTCCCAATGAGAATATTTCCTATTATACCATCTCTAAAAGTTACCTATATTAAAGTTTCATTACAATCACTTGAAATCTAAATTTATCGATTATTGTCGTTTTATAATGGAACTTGTATTTCAATTGAAAGGAGCTGCAGAAATGCTGCCCCGTTATTTAACAGTCAAAGGTACAGGTGAACATGAGATCATTATTCAAAAATCACGGTTCATTGCTCATATAGCACGAACAGAAACTGAAACTGAAGCCCAAAATTTTATTCAGGATATTAAAAAGAAGCATTGGAACGCCACACATAATTGCTCAGCCTATTTAATTGGCGAAAATGATCAGATCCAAAAAGCAAATGATGATGGAGAGCCCAGCGGTACAGCAGGAGTTCCGATACTTGAAGTTTTGAAAAAAAAACAGCTTAAAGATACAGCTGTTGTCATAACCAGATACTTCGGCGGAATAAAATTAGGTGCAGGCGGCCTGATCCGGGCTTATGGGAAAGCAACCTCCGATGGCATTAGTGCGGTTGGGGTTGTTGAAAGAAAATTGATGCGCATCATGCATGCAAAAGCAGATTATACCTGGCTCGGAAAGCTTGAGAACGAGCTGCGGTCTTCCACTTTTACACTAAAGGAAATCCTTTATTTAGATCGCGTTGAACTACTGACATATGTGGAAGAAGGCCAAACAGAAAGTTTTTCCGAATGGATCACTGAATTGACCAATGGACAGGCTGAAATTTCGCAGGGTGAACAGCTATATTTAGAAGAGGAAAAATAATTTTCAACATTTATTTACGAAGGGATTTTAATTCGGTAAAATAAACTATTGCAAGAAACTTAATTCCTTTCCAAACCATTTATAAAGTAGGGATAAAATGTCTGTTTCGAGATCGAGAAAACGAAAGATTAGAAGAAAACGCTTTTGGCGTGTCATAATACTTGCCCTCTTTCTTACGATTATTGGAGGAGGAACATTCCTGGCATACGATCTAATATATAGTGCCAATAAAGCAACAAGTGAAATATATCAGGAACTGGACAGTGATAAAATTGCGAATCACCGGTCCGAAGAAGTGGAAATTTCAAAGGATCCTTTTAACATCCTGTTAGTGGGGATTGAAGATCAGGAAGGCGGAGAGAGATCTGATGTCCTGATGCTCGTCACCGTAAATCCTCAAACAGAAGAAGTAAAAATGCTGAGCATCCCGCGGGATACACGGACATACGTGCCTGAAGTCGGATATAATACAAAGATTACCCATTCATACAGCAATGGGGGCATAGAATCAACCATTACCACAGTAAATGAGCTTCTCGATGTTCCAATTGATTATTATATTACAACAAACTTTGATGGCTTTGAGGATATTGTCGATACGTTAGGCGGAATTGATGTCGATGTTCCATTCACCTTCAAAGCACAGCTGACCGACAGTTTAAAATGGAAGACTTATTACGAAGGAAATATGGAACTTAATGGAAATGAAGCATTAGCATATGTAAGAATGAGAAAGAAAGACCCTAAAGGCGATATGGGAAGAAATGAACGGCAGCAGCAAGTCATTAAAGCAATCGTCAATAAAGGGACTTCTTTCGGCACGATTACAAAAATCGATGACATCATGGAGGATTTAGGAGCAAATGTGAAAACAAACATCCCTCCTTCTAAATTCGCAAGTTTCGTCAAACTTTATTCAAAAATCAAGAATACAAACATCGAGAATTTAACCTTAAAGGGATATGATAAATATATCGATGATGTATATTATTACATTCCTGATAAAGATTCCATTTATGAACTAAGCTATGAACTTAATGATACCTTAGGCAACAGTACGGATAGTTATACAGCTGAGGATGAAACCTGGCAAACCGATGCCGATCAGCAGGAAGATGAATATTGATAAATGGCTGAAGAGTACACCCAATGTGTACTCTTCTTTTTTTACCATTATTTTCTACAGGTATTTTAGACTATTCTTGCTTTTAACGGGTTGGAAAATTTGACAATTTTCGCTAGAATAGGTAAAGAACTCAAAAATATGTCGATGGAGGGAAAATTATGAAAAAATTTTTGGCATCTTCGGTTCTTGCTACTGCTGCTTTGTTCCCTGTCCTCGTGAATGCGGAGGAGTTAGATCTTCCTGCTAATATGCTTGTAGGCCAAAAGGTTGAGATCAGGTCAGGTGCGACCACATCTTATCCGCTGGTTACATCCCTGTCAACCGGTAAAACAGTCACCGTCATCGATGAATTTACCAATTCATCAGGAGAACTTTGGTACCGGGTAGATTTGGGCACGAATAAAGGCTGGGGATTAGCATCCAGTTTTACAGAGCAGACCACAGGCAATTCCGGGATACAGGTCGGAAAGCAGGCTATCATAACCGGAGATAATGTCAACATCCGCAAAGGAGCTACTACTTCCTATGAAGCTATCGCAAAACTATCAAAAGGAACTTCAGTTAAAGTGATTGATAGTTTTAAGAATAGCAGCGGTGAACTTTGGTACCGGATTGAATCAGGTACTATAAAAGGATGGATTATAGAAGACTATCTGAAAGCAGATGCAGAGGTCAAACCGCCTGCGCCTGCAAAAGAAACCAAAACGGTTCAGATTGACAAAGCTCCTGTCCGCAAAGGGGCAACCGACTCTTATAGCATTGTTACATATGTAACTAAGAATCAAGCTGTGACGATTATTGATACGTTTAAAAATGCGAATGGCGAGGTTTGGTATCGTGCGGACTTAGGATCTGTTCAGGGCTGGATTAAGGAAAGTGCATTTAAGGCAGGATCTTTGCCGCCTGCACCCGAAACTCCGGATCTTCCTGCCATCGGAAGCTATGTCTATAGCCAGGTAAATTCATTAGATGTCCGAAGAGGAGCCACTTCCTCTTATCAATCCGTCGGAAAATTGTCACTAAATCAAAAGGTAAAAGTGCTCGACCACTTTGTTCCGTCAAGCGGTGAAGCATGGCTGCGAGTGCAAGTAAACGCAAGCCTTGCCGGCTGGATCCCTGCTGATAGTGCGAGTGCCAATCAGACTATTAATACAAAACTATATGTAAGTGTTGATGTCGCCAACATGCGAAGCGGCCCTTCCTTAAGTCACTCTGTTATCGGCCAGGCTTCCAAAGGCGATGAGCTGACCGCCTCTGAAACCGCTAAGGATTCAACAGGAGATTTGTGGTATAAGGTGAAAACATCCTCAGGCAATATTGCCTGGATACACGAATCTGTAGTCTCAAAACAGCCTTCTGTATCCATTGGCACAACCATGCTGGTAGGCACAATGAATGCTGCTTTATACGCTGGAGCTTCATATGATTATAAAATCAGTGAGAGACTTTCCTATAACAGCAAAGTATCCGTTCTTGGCGAATTCACCAACTCTCTTGGACAGCGCTGGATTCGAATAAAAAGTGCATCCGGAAAAACGGGATGGACTCCGGAATACGAACTAGTAACATCACAGAATGTATTTAAATATGTTTTTGCTAAAAAAGGTGCAGTCATCCGCAAAGGTGCAGGAACGAACTATGGAGTCAGCGCGTATCTTGCTGAAAACGAGTCTTTGAAAATTCTGCGCAAGCTGAATGGCTGGCTGAATGTTGAAAATGCGAAAGGAACGAGGGGGTGGGTTTTAGAAACTCAGACAACGACTGTATCTGCTAAGAGACTAAGCTCCCCTGCCTATTCCACAGTCAATGGAGAGAATTATTTAACATGGATTAAACCTGGCAACTTTGCAGTCTCTTATACTACTTTGTCTGCAAACCGATTAAAGATTACAGGTGCTATGACTGATGTGGAACTGCCAAAAGGAAGCATAAAAGGCATTAAGTCCATTGAAACTTTTGCATCCGGTTCACAAAAATCTGTCGTTCTTACGTTCGAACCAGGGTATTCATTTACTTTAAGAGATTACTCAAATAAGGTTTCAGTGAAGATTGTTCCATTAGGATTATTAGGAAAGAAAATTGTGGTGGATGCAGGGCATGGCGGACATGATGCAGGAGCTGTAGGACCTACTGGATTAAGAGAGAAAGATGTTAATCTCGGTACTGCACTTTTACTAAAATCAGAGCTTGAAAAATACGGGGCTACTGTAATCCTTACTAGAAGTACTGATGTTTTTCTTGAACTTGCAGAAAGAACTGCCATTGCGAACAACTCTACTGCAGACGCGTTTATCAGCATTCACGGTGATTCGTTCTCATCTTCTTCAAAAGGAACAACAACCTATTACAATTCTACTGTTAACTTTAATGGTCCGAGAAGTGAAACAATGGGAACTGCGATTCAGAAAAATATGATCTCATCTATGAATACTTATAATAGAGGAGTAAAAGAACAGAACTTCTATGTAAATAGAATGAACCAGCTTCCAAGTGTCCTGGTTGAACTTGCATTTATCTCAAATCCAAAAGAGGAAGCTCTTCTCAAAACGACAGCTTTCCGTCAAAAAGCTGCTGTTGGCATTACAAAAGGATTAGAGGAATATTTTAACAAATTTTAAATAAATAGATTCTATTTCCTTTAATTTCACAATCTGTTAATCTACTATATGTCAGAATTGGGTATATATTTTACTATGTACCCAATTTATTTTTGCATTAAACCTTTCTATAAAATTTACAGGGGGAAAATAAATGAGCCGTACGAAGAAATTGATCGCTGCAGGTGCCTTAACACTTGGAATTGGAGCAGGAGCAGTATTATTTACTCCGAATGCAATCAATGCTTCCAGCAATGTAGTGTTAGCAAGTGTCGATTGGGTTACATCACAATTAAATCCGATGAAAAGCAAGATTACAGAACTGGAATCAAAGCTAGCTTCCCAGCAGCAGGAGATAAATAATCTGAAAAGCCAAATTGGGAATCCAACCACTCCGCCAGCTGAGGGACAGCTTCCTTCTGCCGTTTATGTGACAAAAAGCTCAGTGAATATCCATTCCGGAGCTTCAACTGATTATAAAGTCGTGGCCACTAAAGCGATGGGATCAAGCTTAAAAGTAATTGATTCTTTTAAAGCATCAACCGGACTATGGTACCGAGTGGAATTATCGTCAACTTTAAAGGGCTGGGTGTTCTCAGGCAATGTATCGATAGATAAACCATCAACTGCAGCACCTTCTCAAGTTATCACAACCGGCGATGTTCACTTGCGTAAAGGTGCCACTACTTCGTATGGCGTCATTCAAACACTGCCAAAAGGAACGGTCTTAAAGTATATTTCGACTTTCGTAAACTCTAAGGGAGAAACCTGGTATAATGCCCAAACTTCTTCTGGAGTAAAAGGCTGGGTATTCGGCGGTCTTAGTGAGGTGAGATAGTTTTGAAAAAGATCATCTCACTCTTCAGCTTCCTTGTATTGCTCATTTGCTTGCCTGCCTTCACTCAGGCAGCCGAACCTAAACAATATAGTAACGAAGTAAATGTATCTGTTTATTTAAAATCAAGTTTAACCATTTCGTTAAATGGAACATATCAGCTTGTTAATAAAGATACTGGAGCCAAAATGGTTATTCCGCAAAGCACCATCTTAAACGTAAGCAAGGATACGTCCGGAGTCTCTGTCAGCTTTACTGGCTTCAATCAGAAATCCGCCAAAGGATTTGACCTGCAGGAACTAAGCGGTACCTCTAAGCTGGCAGTCTTTACGGCAGATACTCCATTAAGAAGGGGTGCAACCTCTTCATACGAAGTCATTAAGAGGTTTAAAGCCGGGGAAAGCGCCAATTACCTTGACACTTTTACAAATGCACAAGGACATGTCTGGTATAAAGTTTCTTCTGGAAGTTTATCAGGATGGGTTTTATCGACAACAGTGAGACTCTCAGAAGTAAGCTCGCTATCCACAGCCAAGGTAAGTAATGGGACAACCTATCGGGGCAGCTTCTTTTTAAAGCCGAATGGATCGCAAGTTGAGGTCATCAACTTTCTGGATATGGAAGATTACCTAAAAGGTGTTGTTCCAAGTGAGATGCCAGCTTCCTGGCCGAAAGAAGCTTTAAAGGCTCAAGCGATTGCAGCAAGAAGCTATGCTGCCAATACGATGATGCTTACAAGCACAGCTGCAAGCCAGGTTTACAAAGGCTATTCAGGGGAAGATTCCAGGGCCAATACCGCTATTCAGGAAACAGCCGGATTAGTGGCCAAATATAATGGAAAGCCTATCCAGACCTTTTTCTTCTCAACCAGCGGCGGCAGAACAGCCAATGTAGGTGACGTATGGAACTCCAACCAGTCTTATTATCCTTATCTCGTTTCGGTTGATGATCCATATGAGTCCTCCCCATACACCAGCTGGAGTGAAACATTTTCTTCCGCACAGCTGCTGAAAAACTTTGGTTTTTCAGATACATCTGCCGTCATTTATGATTTGACTCTATCGAAAACGGGAGCAAATGGAGAGGTTCGCGGGGTAACCATTAAAACATCTGCCGGCGATAAAACTGTAACAGGCAACGAGTCTGTCATCAGAAAGCTTTTCCCGCTTCCTAATTCAAATGTCTATAACCAGCTGTATTCAAACTGGTTTGATGCGGTGCTGAATGGCTCTGCATCCGGATTAAGCGTCCAAACCTCAAGCGGTACGGCAAACATCAGTGATATGAAGGGCCAGACTGTACAGACAGCAAACGGCCAAGTAACACTCTCTGACTCAAAAGTTTCCATTCAAACTGCAAGCGGCATCGTGACCAATGAAGGTTCAGGCATCACATCTGTTACATTAAACGGAAAAGGCTGGGGACACCGAATTGGCATGAGCCAATATGGAGCAAAGGGATTTGCCGAAAAAGGATGGAAAGCGGAACAGATTATTACCCACTATTTCAAAGGAACTACAGTTTCAAAATAGAACAAGCAAAAGAGCCAATTCACCTAGGAATTGGCTCTTTTTTCGTTATTCTGCTCTCCCAAATGGAAAAGGATATCGTCAACGATGCTTTTCCAGGAGTATTGATCAATGGCCAGCTTACGGCCACTTTCTCTCATGGTTTGATAATCCGCATCACTTACACTCATTAACTCTGAAATTGCGGCAGCAATGCCTTCCGGGTTTTCAGGCGGGGCAATCTTACCGCAATTATACTCTTCCAGAATGGCGGCACTCTCTCCATCTCCACAATAAAGAACAGGCACACCTGAAGAAATGGCAGGAAATATCTTAGAAGGCCTTGCACCTTTGAAAAGTTCGATATTCCTTAAAGAAACAATGCTGTAATCTGCTGCGGCAAACATATCCGGCATCGCAGAAACCGGTACAGAACCATAGAAGGTTACATTATCAAGCTGCAGTTCTTCTTTGATGCTCAGCAGCTTTTCCCGCTCCTGTCCATCGCCAACAAACAGAAAATGGGCATCCGGCTGCTTGTCCTTTAATAGAGCAGCGGCTCTCAGAACAGAATCAAGACCCTGGGCATAACCAAGATTTCCGGCATACATAAAAACTTTTTTGCCCTCAATACCTACTTCTCTCAACAGCTCAGTGTTTTTCGGCTGGGGAGCAAATGTATCTGTGTTGACCCCGTTAGGAAGAAGAAATACATCTTCCTCTTTCTTTCCTTTGCGGACCATGTAGTCTTTAATCCCTTCCGTGGCAGTCGCAATTTTCCAGGACTTCTTATAAAGAAACATTTCAAGGCGCTCAGCCAGGCGGATAAATGATTTATTCTTCAGGATCCCAAGCTCTACAGCTGATTCCGGCCAAATATCTGCAACATTGAATACAAACTTTGCCCTTTTCATTTTCGCTCCTAAATACCCTGTAATGCCAAGGAATAGCGGAGGAGAATTACAGATAATCACATCTGTCGGCTTTGATTTAAGAATCGAGTAAAAAGCGCTGAACGTAAAAGAAAAATAGGAAGCAAGCCTTTTCCAGAAACTTCCCTTTGGAGATGGATAAATCCATGAACGATGTACAGGAATTCCATCCCAGTTTTCAAACATATAGAAGCGTCCCTTATACTCCTCTGGAATGATGCCATGAGGATGATGCGGGAAAGCTGTGATGACTTCCACCTGATGCCCTCTGCTGATAAGCTCTTTACTTACTTCGTAAACACGAATCTGAGGAGCTCCAGTTTCAGGGGGAAAATGCTGACACAAGTAAATCACTCTCATTTTCCCATCTCCATTACTTAACATTTAGTTCTTTCAGATAGGCTGACAGCTTATCTTTTAGGTCAGGGCGCTTTAAAGCAAAATCAATTGATGCCTGCAGGAATCCGAATTTGTCTCCGACATCATAACGGTTTCCCTGAATGATATAAGAGTAAATTGATTCCTCATCAAGAAGGCTGTCAATTGCATCTGTCAGCTGAATTTCACCCTTTTTATCCGGCTGGACATCCTCGAGCATATCAAAAATAGCTGGTGTAAGGATATATCTGCCTACGATTGCCTGTGTTGATGGAGCTTCTTCAACTGCAGGCTTCTCAACCAGGCTCTGAACTTTAAAAAGGTCGCCGGTGTTTTCAGAATAATTTACAATACCGTACTTATATACCTCTGAGCGCGGTACTTCATTGCATCCCAGGATGCTGGACTGTACCTTTGTGTATTGATCGATCATTTGTTTAAGCGCTGGAACTTCACTGTCAACGATATCATCGCCTAACAGAACAGCAAAGGGCTCATTACCGATGAATTTCTTTGCACAAAGAACGGCATGCCCAAGGCCAAGCGGCTCTTTCTGTCTTACATAATGGATATCAACCAGGTTTGAAATGTTCTCCACAACCTCAAGCATCTCATGTTTGCCCGTTCTCTCCAAAAGCATTTCCAATTCAACAGATTTATCAAAATGATCTTCAATCGCTCTTTTGCTTCTGCCAGTTACAATAATGATATCTTCAATGCCAGACTCAACTGCTTCTTCAATGATATATTGAATGGTCGGCTTATCGACGATTGGCAGCATTTCCTTAGGCTGTGCCTTAGTAGCAGGCAAAAATCTGGTTCCAAGCCCGGCTGCCGGTATTACTGCTTTTTTAATCATGATTTCATCCCCTTATTCAAGGTTTGCTCATATAAATCGAGCATGCCATTTGCGTTATCCGTCCAGTTGTAATTAGTTTTTACATGTTCAATGCCGGCGAGTCCCATTTCTATGCTTTTTTCTTTGTTGTCGGCTAAGTGCAGCATCGCTTTTGCAAGCTCTTCCGGGTTCTCTTTCGGCACAACAAAACCGGTCTTCCCTTCAAGCACCACTTCAGGAAGTCCGCCGACGTTCGACACAACTGCCGGCACACCGCAGGCCATTGATTCCACAGCTGCTACACCGAAACTCTCGCTGTCTTCAGTAGAAGGAACTCCAAATACGTCCATTTTATTAATGTATTCCGGGACTTTATCATTTGGCACCCGTCCGGTAAACTCGGTCACATGATCAATTCCCAGGTCTTTTGTCAGCTGCTCATACTCTGCCCGCTGCGGTCCATCCCCGACGATGAGAAGCTCAGAATTGGTCTTTTCTTTATAAATCCTGGCAAAGGCTTTAATTAAATCACCAATGCCATATTTATCTGAAAGTGCCTTAACAGTCCCAAACGTAACTTTCCCCTCAGTCTTAAATTCAGGCATTGGTCTGAACTTGTTCATATCCACGCCAAAAGGTGTAACATACACTTTTTTATCTGTATACTTGTTTGTTTCTTTAGCCATGATATGACTTGTTGAACAAATAACGTCTGCTTTAGAAAGGGTATATTCAACAATTTTCCTGTTCACGCCGCCCTGCTGGGGAAATTGAAAAATATCTCTTCCCCAAACGGACACATAAAAAGGTTTGTAATTGGCTAATGCACCGACAAATCCATAGCTTGATACATAATGTGCATGAAGAATGTCAGGCTGATAGCTCTTAAGTACCTTTTTCAAAGCGAAAACACTCGAAATATACGACAATTTCCCGGGTAATAGCTTAGGAAGGGTGATGGTGTCGATTTCCTTGGCATTTTCTGCTGAAAAGTGGTCAGAGAATGTAACAACCTTAACATCAATGCCCTTATTTTTATAAAATAAAGCCCATTTATGGGTGTGTATCGATCTGCTTGGAGCAAGTATTAGTACTTTCATAGTTCCTCCTTTAACAAGGCACTCTTTACCTTCTTGACTCTTGCAAGCCAGGAATGCTTATCGGCAAAAGTCTGCTTAATGTTGTGACGGTATATTTGTGTATGACCCGCCATTTCTTCAATTGCTCTAGCCATATCATCTGCCTGGTCTGCACAGATTAACCCGTAGCCATCCGTTTCAATAATATCTCTTTGTGCCTCACAATACGTGGCAATGACAGGCAGCTCATTGGATAGATACTCCACAAGCTTTACAGGCACAGAGAAATCATTATATGTGCTTCTATATCGCGGGATGAAAGCAAAATCCATTTCACGGTATAATTCGTTTAATGCTTCCCCGCTCAAATGCTTAACCGTCACATTCAGCTTTTCAAGACGGTTTCTTCTTTCAGAAGGAAGACTGGCCAACTCCTCTTCGCGGCAGACAACAGTCAAATCACAGACTCTACGGTCTTTGTTAGCCAGCTCTAAAGCGTCCAGCAGCAAAAATAAACCATAATCTTCGTTGTTTATCCCGCCAACATATAATCCCTGAGCAGCCACACTGTCTTTTTCTTTTTTGATGATGTTCTTTGCTTTACCGCCGGGAGGCAGAGCTATTTTCCTCTTATTAATATCAACATACTCGCCCATTGCATCGCTTGGAAGGAAAATAACATCGCAATACTTCTCGTAAAAGCTTTCTTCCATCCGATAAACAGTTTTCATGATTGTCTTTTTTGGACCTCTTAAAGGATAAAGCTCATCAAATTTCCAATAAACATCCCGATAAAATACACCGACAGGCACATTTTTCTGTTTTAAAAATTTCATGACCTTCAGGTCGATAAATGGTTTTTTGGGAACATGCCCTTTATCTGTAAGCCAAAAGGGAATCGTCTGGTTCTCCATATAGCAGAACCAAATATCATCAAGCTTCCCTTCACTTTTCCAACTGTTAAAAAGCTCCTCCCTTGCGGCTGAAGAACCTGACAGCAGAAGAACTTCTGCATCATTTTCCTTCCCCCAGTTCAAGAAAGCCTGATGGATTTCTTTTGGCCTGAGTTTGGATCCGCTATTCGCATTTTCAGCTATTTCAAAAGGATAATAAAGCAATACTTTTTTCATGGAATTTCTCCTTAAACTTCATTTCCAGACCTTTTCTTCAGCCGTAAAGCAGTCAAGTAAATACGAAGTCTGATAAATATTAAGATCCCCACAAACAAACCTGTCATCAGCATCCAGATTGGATTGAATAAAAAGTCTGCAAACCCTCCAACCAGGGTTCTTGGAATATTAATGGTAAAGAAAATAAACAAACATAAAAATACCGGATTTTTAGGGAGCCTAATCAATACGATATATAAAATCTGCACTAATGCAGCTATATAAATTGTGCTGACAATGACACCCAGGTACCCAAAGTTCGCATATGCTTCAGCAATAAAAAGAGTGTTCAGCACCCCTGCTGTACCTGCTTCTACCTTTTCCGGGAACACCGTTTCCATTACAACCCTGGCGGAACGGACCTGATCCATATCAAATAAATCCGTAATGATTGGCAGGCTTTTCCCATTTAAAAACGGCAGTAAACTACCATATAAATCAAAATGCAGGAAAGTCGGCGCAATTTGAGCAAAAATCAATCTGCCAACAGGACCGGAATTATAGGACAAATAAGAACCAATATCCGTCACACCCTGAATCACGATATACATGGAAACAAGAGCAGCAGCACCCAGCATCCCCCATAAAACCAAACGTCTTACAGTAAATCGGATCACACCGATATACAGGCTCAGCAGCAGGAACATAATCAAATAGAAAAACACTGGCGATTTAGCCAAATCGTAGATATTAATTAAAATAGCACCTGCAAACAGAGACAGATACAGCAGTTTCCATTTCACCTGTCCAGTCCTGACAGCATAGACGTACGCAATCAGGGACAGAAGCGGGGTCAATGCAATCGCGAAAATGTTACGTATCAATACATTACCGCCGAATTCTCTTTGAGCCATGATCCTTAGTTCTCCAGGTGAATACTCACTGTTCCCTAAAGCAACTTCGAGAATAGGAATGACAGGGGCTTTCCAAAGCGTATATAGAATGGACAGCATTGAAATGCCAGACAGCATGAGAAAGATAAGAAAGAATTCATTCTTCTCTTTAAAAGGCAATGAAATATCCTTAGCAAGATACGAATTAAATTCCTCTTTGGCATCAAAATTGCTCAGCTTTGAGATTAACATCATGATTAACGGAAACAGAAACATCACCAGACAAATCATATAAAAACCTATTTGCCTGCTTTCTTCAAATCTTAGCCGATTAATCATATAGTAATCATCCACTCCCATTCCAATCAGCAAAGTCCCGATAAAGCTGGAAATGAGAAATGAATAATAAAATATGATTGAAATCATATTTGGCTTTAAAAGGGAGAGGCTTCCGCCAGCCTGTTTGAAAAGGTAAATGGAAGCCGTTAAAACAATACACCAAATTAAAAGATAGAGCATAGCTTAGCCGCCTTATCTGTTATCGATTAGAGATACAATTTTCTCCGCTGCTTTTCCATCCCCGAAAACTTCCTTATAAGATGGATTTACTTCTTTGTTTACAGCATCCAATAGCTGTTTTACGTCTGTACCAACAAGAATGTTTGCATCTTCTTCAAGCGTTTCAACCCACTCTGTCTGTTCGCGTACTGTTACGCAAGGAACTTTCATGAAGTACGCTTCTTTTTGGACTCCGCCAGAATCCGTAATGATTTTCTTCGCATTTGCTTCCAATGTCAGCATGTCCAAATAACCTACTGGATCAATAACTTTCAGGTTAGGAACATCGCTTAAGCTCAGGCCGTACCCTTCAAGCTTATGCTTGGTACGCGGATGAATGGGCCATACTTTTACATCTTCAATTTTTGAGAATGCTTCCAGGATATTTTTCATATTCCCGATATCGTCCGTATTTTCAGCTCTGTGGATTGTGATGAGATGGAAGCCTTTTTCAGTTAAATCATTCTCGCTCAGAATAGATGATTTCTCAGCTGCCAGCCCTTTATTGTACAGAACTGCATCATACATAACATCCCCAATATTGAAGACATTGTGTGTGATGTTTTCGTTTTTCAGATTCTCCACTGCTGTATCAGTCGGGCAGAACAGGAACTCTGAGACATGGTCAGTCATAATGCGGTTAATTTCTTCCGGCATTTTCTTATTGAAGCTTCGTAATCCCGCTTCAATATGTATGACCGGAATATGCAGCTTGGAAGCAACTAAAGACCCTGCCAATGTGGAATTCGTATCCCCATAGACCAATAGGTAATCAGGTTTTTCTTCCAGTACAATTTCCTCTATTTTCGCAAGCATCTCGCCAGTCTGCTTGCCATGGTTCCCGGATCCTACATTCAAATGATAGTCAGGCTTTGGAATGTTCAATTCTTCAAAAAAGATATCAGACATATTTGCATCATAATGCTGTCCTGTATGAACAATTAACTCCTGGTGATTTTCACGCAAAACCCGTGAAAGAGGAGCGGCTTTGATAAATTGAGGCCTGGCGCCTAATACTGTTAGAATTTTCATTATTCATCCTCCTGTGGAGTTCTCTTCTATTTAGCATTTCCAATTCTATTCATTCAATGATTTTTCAGTTTGAAATGATTTTCTTCTGAAATCTTTATCAACCCGGCTGATTCCAATGATTAGAAGCATATAAAGCCAGGCTAAAGCGATAAATAAGTAGTTAAGCTCATGTTCCTGAACATAAATAATACTGATAACAGCAGCAGTCATATTTACAAATAAAAATGCCATTTTCCCAAATGACACCGGTACATAATATGCTTGCTGGCTTTTTCTGAATATGAATACAATGGCAGTCATATAAGCAATCAAATAAGCCGCTACGGCACCCCAGATGGAGAACACCGGAATTAGCGTAATGTTTAAGACTGTATTAATCACAGCCACAATGCCAAACGTTATGGAGATAACCCCGGTTTTCTTTGTGAAAAATAAACCGGCAGAAATAATCAGGTAATAAAAATTCAGGAACGTCGCTGCCGATATCAATGCCACGTATTGATAGGCATTGTAATAGTCTTTGCCAAGAATACCAATAATGAAAGGCATGACCGTTGCAATAGCCATGATTCCAAAAATCCCCATTAGCAGAAGTCCCATATAAATTTTTGAAAAGAGCAAAGGGCTATTTTCTTTATCTTTGATGGACATGGAATAAGGACGCCAAGCCATTTGTACTCCGCTTGTCAGCAAAGTGATGACGGTAGCAAGCTTGGTGGCAGCTCCATATATCCCTACTTCTTCTGTGGAATGAAAAGCCTGCAGAAAGAAAACACTTGCATTGGCAATTACCCAAAAGGCAAGGGAAGCCGGAACAAGCGGGGCTGCATACTTAACCAATTCCTTCAGCGATGGAAAGGAAATCTTGGGTTTTAAATATTTTATGCTGGTTGAAAGCAGAAGCAGAAAGATAATGGCACTGCTCGCTATTCTTCCAAGCAGGATTCCTTCTGGTGTCTGAACAAAATATTTTAGGAAAAGGTAAGATAATATCGCAACCAGCAGCATTTTCCCTACTGTGAAAATGACGACTTTTTTGGTTTTAAAGTCAAAGCGGAGCACCATCAGCACTACAACTAGAATGGTATCCAGAAAAAGTACCCCAATACTGATATATAAGAGCCTTACATACCCTGAATCGCCAAAAAGGAGCTCAGAAATATAAGGGCCAGCTGCAAGTACAATGAGTCCCAGCAAAGCTACAATAAAGATCCTGAAATACATGACGTTACGGACATGCTCCAGCTTTTTGCCTTCATCCTTTGTTTCAAAATAGTAGAAAGACAATGCAGAATCAGTGCCGAAAATAATCAAAAACGTCAGCATGGCTGTCCATTTATCTATGATATCAAGCACTCCATATTCCGCTGGAGGCAGATAGTTTGTATAAATAGGCAGCATGATAAAAGCGATTAACTTGGTTCCGACATTCATAAATGCGTAAAGGAGCGAATCCGCTCCTAAACGCTTAAATTGGGCGAGCACCTATAACAGCTCCCGCTCGTCAACATCCTTGACGTACTTAGCGGGTACACCCTTTACTAATGTTTTCGCCCCGGTATTTTTTGTAACAAGAGCACCAGCAGCTACAAATGTTTCTTCTTCAATTGTAATGCCTGGCAGGATAATGGACGCACCGCCAACGCGGGCACCTTTTTTAACGATTGCACCCTTGATTTTATCAAAGCGCTCTTCCGTTCTGCCCATGAAGTTATCATTTGTAGTTGTTACACATGGCGCAATGAATACTTGCTCTTCCAATGTCGTATAAGCAGTAATATAAGAATTGGACTGAATCTTTGTGCGGTCGCCAATGGTCACGTAGTTTTCTACTGTAACACCGCGTCCAACAATGACATAGTTTCCGATTTCCACGTTTTCTCTTACACTCGCAAGATCAGCAATCAAAGTGGAAGAGCCGATTTTAGCACCGCGATAGATGACACAATTCGCACCAATCGTCACATCCTCTCCCACTTCAAGCGCAGGAATAGAGTCAGATAATTTAACAGTGCTCGTCTTGGCCGGTTTTGGCGGTTTCCCCACAACAGCACCATCCGCAATGGTTGTATTGTCGCCAATAACAGTGCCTTCATGAATGGTAACGCGATTTCCAATGACAACGTTTTTGCCAAGTTTTACGTCTTTTTCTATAACGGAATAGTACCCAACTTTTACAGATGAATCGGTTTGTACTGTAGGATCAATAAAATTCATAAGAATCTCCCTTTACCTTTAGAAATTATAGTTTAACGTACTTGTTTGGCTTTTCAACATCTTTCATTGCATTACGTGTATCGAAGATGACTTTGCTTTCGTCAGCAATCATCTTATAGTCAAAGTCTGAGTGGTCTGTTGTAACAAGAACAAGATCCGAATCATTAAGCAGCTGCTTTGAAAGCTCAACCGTTTCCACTTTTGCACCGCATGATTTGAATGAAGCTACATAAGGGTCAACCACCGTATAGTCAGCTCCATGCTGTTCTAACAGTTCAACAATTTTAAGGACTGGAGATTCACGGACATCATCAATGTCCTTTTTGTATGCCACACCAAGAATGGTTATTTTAGCTCCGCGAAGGGCTTTGCCGTCTTCATTCAGGATTTGCATAGCACGGTTGATTACGTACTCAGGCATACTGTTATTGATTTCTCCGGAAAGCTCAATCAGTCTTGTGTGATAATTGTACTCACGCGCTTTCCATGTTAAGTAGAATGGATCGATTGGGATACAGTGTCCGCCAAGGCCAGGTCCAGGATAGAAGGCCATGAAACCATATGGTTTTGTTTTGGCAGCATCAATTACTTCCCATACATCAATGCCCATTTTTTCACATAGGATCGCCATTTCGTTGGCAAGAGCAATATTGATATGTCTGAACGTATTTTCAAAAATCTTTTCCATTTCCGCAATAGCTGGAGAAGAAACTTCGAACACATCTCCTTCAAGTACATTGCGATAAAGTGCAGAAGCTACTTTTGTACAGTTTTCAGTAATACCGCCAACTACTTTAGGCGTATTTTTAGTTTTGAATTGCTTATTGCCCGGGTCCACACGTTCTGGAGAGTAAGCAATGAATACTGATTCTCCTACTGTAAGGCCTTTGCTTTCAAGAGCAGGCTTTACAATTTCCTCAGTTGTTCCAGGGTATGTTGTTGATTCTAATACAACCAGCATTCCTTCATGCGCATACTTGGCAATTTCGTTAGAAGAGCTTTCAACATATGAAGTATCCGGCTGCTGGTAAATATCAAGCGGTGTTGGCACACAAATCGCCACTGCATCAACTTCCTGAATTTTAGCGTAGTCTGTTGTTGCTTCCAATCTGCCGTCCTTAATCATATCGGCAAGATCCTGATCCACAACATCTCCAATATAGTTAATCCCCATATTAACTTGCTCTACACGGGCAGCCTGTACATCAAAGCCAATTACTTTATATCCCGCTTTTGCTTTTTCTACAGCAAGCGGAAGGCCCACATAGCCCAATCCTACTACACCAATAACTGCTTCTTTATTCTCGATTTTATTTATTAATGTCTGATATGCACTCATCTTGCATTCTCCTTTACTTTATAACGACTTTTTTCCCAGTTTCTGCTGATTCTAAAATTGACAGTATCAATTTTACAGGAGCTAAACCGTCTTCTCCAGTTACAATTGGGTTACGGTTTTCTTTCAATGCAAGTACCATGTCTTCAATAATGCATTGATGGCCTGGCTTGCCGAATGGATCTGCTTTAATTTCATCTTTAATTTTCTCGGCTTCTTCTTCCTCTACACCCTCGATATCCCATGTTTCAATGTAGTTTGCATTTCTGCCGGAGATTTTAACCGAAGCAGTCTCACCGAAAATCGCAAGCGATTCTTCCAGATTTTTCGGATAGATGGTAGTCGCTGCTTCAATTACGCCCAGTGCCCCGCTCTTGAACTGAACAACTGCTGCTGCAACATCCTCAGTTTCGATTTTACGGAGGCGTGTCGCTGCCATCGCCTGAACAGACTCTACAGGTCCCATCAGCCATAGCATAAGATCAAGATCATGGATAGCCTGGTTCATAAGAACGCCGCCATCAAATTCTTTCGTGCCTCTCCATGCTGCCTGATCATAATATGCCTGATTGCGATTCCAGCGCACAGTCGCATTCGCATGGCTCAGCTTTCCGAATGAACCTTTATCCATTTCAGCCTTCAGCTTTTGAATAGCCGGACGGAACCGGTTAGGATGGACAACAGCAAGCTTTACGCCATTTTCACTGGCATATTGAATCATATCTTCAGCATCCTGAAGCTTTAATGACATCGGTTTTTCAACAATAATATGTCTTTTATGATCTGCAACAATCTTCGTTAGTGCTGCATGAAGTCCGGAAGGAACACAGATATTCACCACATGGATATCCGGATTTTCTTCCAGCATTGTATTTAGATCGGTATATTTCTTTACATTAGGATTGTCAATCTCAAGTCTTGCCGGGTTGTTATCGCAGATTGCATACAGGTTTGCATTTTCCGCCTTCTCAATTGCCTCGATATGCTTATTTGCGATATGTCCCATACCTACAATAGCAAAATTAATCATTGTAGTATCTCCTGCCTTCACTTAGATATTTCAGTAATGCCAATAATGCGACGGTTAGTACAAGTCCCAGGATTAGGCCGATGGCTGCGCCTTCTTTTAGGTAGTTTTTGCTTGGGGTTACAGTTTCAGTTAAAACTCTCGGCTTCTCCTTTTGGTAAAAAAGCAAATCACTACTCATGCGGTTGAGAGTGGCGGCCGCATCAGTAAGCTCTTTCTCAGTTTCAATAATTAAAGCCGTTACATCCTCATATTGGTCGGGATCTAAACCTTTCTCAAGTTCCTGTTTATAACTTTCAATTGCTTTTTCAAGAACTGAAACTCGTTTATTTAGTGATTGGACATAAACATCTGACGTTTGAAATCTTTCATCGAAATGTTTTACCAGCATTCCCCTGTATGTCTCGGTTATTTTGTCGAGCCTGTTCGCAATATCCTTTTTATTGTCTCCTTTTAAGACGAATTTCACCTGCTTAGAAGTTACAACTATCTCTAGATTTTTTTCATCCTCAAATGTTGCTTCAATATTATTTTGGCGTGTCAAATCCGGTGAAGTAATAGAACCTGTATAAACCAGTGCCTGCCCCGTATATGGCATATCCTTCTTCAAAAAATAAACCGCTCCGCCAATCAGCAGCATCGTGATAATCGGAACAATTAAAAAATAATGCTTTCGTTTCCAGAAGTACATAAGGTATTCATATAGTACAAATCGTTTCTTTTCTTCTCTCATTCCAACACCAGCCCTTTGTAAGCATGTAAAGAAACGCCCCCAGTCCGGCGGCGTTTCCTGGATTTTTATTTACCGTAAAATTCTGCAATTTTCTCTACGACATACTCCTGCTGCTCTCTTTTCAGCTCAGGGAACATTGGCAGAGAAAGGGCTTCTTTAGCCGCTTTTTCAGTTATAGGAAGATCTCCTTCTTTGTAGCCCAGCTCCTGGAATACTGGCTGAACATGCAATGGAAGCGGGTAGTAAATCATTGTTGAAACCCCTTGCTCCTGAAGGTACTTCTGAAGCTCATCACGATTTTCCACTCGCAGTGTGTACTGGTGGAAAACATGATAATTCCCTTCTTTTTCAACAGGTGTTACAACATGGTCACCCACTTTTTCCTTTAGAAGGCTAGTGTATGTGTCCGCGTTCTTTCTGCGCATTTCGCTCCATGTATCCAGGTGAGGGAATTTCACGTTTAATACAGCAGCCTGAAGCTCATCCAGGCGGCTGTTATAGCCCAATACATGGTGATAATATTTCGGCTTGCTTCCATGCACACGGATGACACGGCATTTTTCTGCTACGTCATCATTATCCGTAACAATCATGCCTCCATCTCCGTATGCTCCAAGGTTTTTCGTTGGGAAGAAGCTGTAAGTAGCAGCTGTGCCAAGCTCCCCTACACTTTTTCCGTTATGCTTTGATCCAATTGCCTGTGCAGCATCTTCAACAATCGCAAGGTTATGCTTTTCAGCAATTTTCGCAATGCTTTCCATATCAGCCATTTGGCCGTACAAATGTACAGGTATGATCGCTTTCGTTTTCTCTGTAATCGCCGCCTCGATTTTGGACGGATCAATATTAAATGTTACTGGGTCAATATCCACATAAACAGGCGTAGCACCAGCACGGGCGATTGCTCCGCCGGTAGCAAAGAATGTAAATGCAGTTGTGATTACTTCATCTCCAGGGCCGACTTCTAAAGCCTGAAGCGCAATATGTATGGCGTCGCTTCCGTTACCGCAGCCAATGCCATGATTAACATTACTATATTTCGCAACATCTGCTTCTAATTTTTTTACATTGTCCCCAAGGATAAATCTTGAAGAACTCATAACCTCATCAAGAACTTCCAATACTTCAGATTTTAATCCCTGGTACTGTTCACTGAGGTCAAGCATAGGTACTTTCATTAAGAATACCTCCAAAAATAAATAAAATTAAAATTCACAAGTTAGTTTACCACAACTTCTAATAATATAATGATCAAAATATGACAAAAAAAGTATAAGATATTACCTTTTTCGACATAAATTCCACATAAAGAAGAACAGTGATTTTTCACCTTTTAAATTCTTGCATATTTTTTTGAAAAAGGGAAATAATAAGCGATAAAATTTCTTAAAAAAACCGTTTGCACCATAAAATGCTACAAACGGTTTTAATTTTTATAAAATTATCGTTACTTACCATATGAACGGTTGCCCGTCAGCTTTTTAAACAGAGTTAGCACCGGCTTATACTGAACATGGACAATGCCAATGATTTCAGCAAATACTTCTGTAACTACAAGCAGGCCGAAGATGATAAAGACAGATCCCCATAAAGTGGACTCTGACAGGATAACAGCACTAATACTGAACATAATCCCAAAGGCATATATCGCTAATACGGTATTCCTGTGGGAAAATCCAAGCGCAAGAAGTCTATGGTGCAAATGCGATTTATCAGGTGCCGAAATCGGCTTTTTATTGACAATCCGCCTGATAATGGCAAATGTCGTATCAAAGACCGGCACACCCAATATAATAATCGGTACAAGAAAACTGAACAGGGTTACACTTTTATATAGCCCCAGCAGAGAAAGAATGGAGATTGAATACCCAAGGAACAGAGCACCTGTATCTCCCATGAATATTTTCGCCGGGTGGAAATTGTAAAATAAAAACCCGATAATACTTCCCAGCAAAATAACTGAAATCATTAAAATCAGCATTTTGCCATTTAATCCAGCCATGATGGCAATAGTTGCAATTCCAATAGCTGAAATTCCGGCTGAAAGACCATCCAGGCCATCAATCAGATTGATTGCATTGGTAATCGCCACAATCCAGAACACTGTAATAGGATAGCTCCACATTCCAAGCTCAAAGTTTCCTATATAAGGGATCGAAAGCAAATCGATTGTTAGACCGCTGGCAACAATTAAACCGGCCACAACTAATTGTCCGGCGAATTTCACCTTTGCGGATAATTCATATTTGTCATCCAGAATCCCGATTGCAACAATCAAAAGAGCACCAACGCTAATGGCTGTGACCTTCTGGTCGTATAACCCGCCCGCAAAATAACCGGCGACGACTCCGATGAAAATCGCAAGACCACCCAATCGGGGCATCACATTTTTATGAACCTTTCTGTGGTTCGGTTTATCAATCGCACCGATTTTTATGGCGAACTTTATGACAAGCGGCGTAATGACTAAGACAGTTACAAGAGATACTAGAAAAGCTATAGCAGCTTGAATATACATTCATCATCACCTTTTGCAGAGGTTAGTTTTATTGTTAGCTTAATCATGAATATCGTAACACATATCTTTAAATACGCAATGTTTTTTTAATTGGAAGGTATATTTCATACCTTTAAAGGAAAGAATATTAATTTGATTCGCATTCCCTCTATTCCCGATTTGCCAGTTATTACTCCACCTTCCTTTCCACATAATAAACAGACGTGTCTATTTACAGGAAAGTTACAAAGACTGTCCTATTATTCTACAATTATACTAGAAATTTCTTCCACTTCAACAAAAATATGCCCAATATGATATAATTCGACTAGGTCAATTTTTACTGGAAATAGAGGCGAAAAGTATGCTAACAAAGGTTAAAATGATGCTCAGTGACTCCACCCGCGAAATTAAAAGGCTGTCAAAATTATCCGATGCTGTAAACAGTAGGGAAAAAGAGATCCAAAAGCTATCCGACGGTGAACTAAGGCAAAAGACTGCCATGTTCATGGAAGATATTAAGCAGGGCAAATCACTTGAAGACATAAAGATAGAAGCATTCAGTGTTGTCAGAGAGGCAGCAATACGTGTATTGGGACTTAGGCATTATGATGTTCAGCTGATTGGCGGTTTTGTCCTTCATGAAGGAAGCATTGCCGAAATGCAGACAGGAGAAGGGAAAACACTGGTGTCCACTCTTCCAAGCTACCTTCATGCTCTGGAAGGCAAAGGAGTTCATATTATTACTGCCAATGAATACCTGGCAAAACGTGATTTTGAGCAAATGGGAAGGGTACATGAATTCCTCGGACTCAAAGTCGGTTTGAACATCTCGCAAATGTCTCCTGAAGAAAAGAAAGAAGCCTACTCTGCTCACATTACATATGGAACCGGAAATGAATTTGGCTTTGATTATCTCAGAGATAATATGGTTTATGACATCAATCAAAAAGTGCAAAGAAAGCTTCATTATGCCATCGTCGATGAAATCGACAGCATCTTAATTGATGAAGCCCGCACTCCGCTGATCATCGCCAATAAATCCAGTCTTGGAGCTGAATTATTCTATATTACTGCCGACCTGATGAAGTCATTCAAGGCCGACGCAGAATATGAATTTTACCCAGAAACCAAGCAGATTTATCTAAAAGATGAAGGCGCTTATAAGATTGAAGCAGCTTTTGGCATTGATAATTTATATGATGCCGAGCATCAGGATCTCCTTCATAATGTTATGCAGTCTTTACGGGCATATGTGGTAATGAAGAAGGATGTTGATTATATCGTAAAAGACGGAAAGATTATCCTGATAGATAAATTCACTGGAAGAATAATGGAAGGCAGAACCTTCAGTGAAGGCCTTCACCAGGCACTGGAAGCTAAGGAAGGCCTTGAGGTTACGGAAGAGAATGAAACACAGGCGACCATTACCATTCAAAATTATTTTCGGATGTACGGAAGCCTTGCCGGAATGACCGGGAGCGCAACCCCTTCCAAACAGGAATTTTTGGAAACGTATAATTTAAAAGTGGTAACCATTCCTACAAATAAACCAATACAGCGTTCAGACGAAGATGATTTAATCTTTAAAGATTACCAATCCAAGATTAATAGAATCATAAAAGAAGTTAAAACTCTTCATGAATTAGGCAGACCTATTTTAATAGGAACAACTTCGATTGAGCAGTCCGAAAAACTGTCTGATCAGCTTAAAAAACATAGCATTAAGCATCATATCCTAAATGCCAAGACTGAAGAAGATGAAGCGCGCATCATTTCACTTGCAGGTCAAAAAGGCCAGGTTATGATCGCGACCAACATGGCCGGCCGGGGCACGGATATTCTGCTTGGCGAAGGCGTCAAAGAATTGGGCGGACTTCATATTATCGGAACAGAGCGCCACGAAAGCATGAGGATCGATATGCAGCTGCGGGGACGGTCCGGAAGACAGGGTGACCCGGGCTCTTCCCAGTTCATTGTTTCATTAGAGGACGATCTTTTTATCAACTATGATCCAGATGAAATGGAAAAATATCTGAAAAAGATTAAAACGAATGAAGCGGGACTTATTCTATCTCCTGACCCAAATAAATTCGTGCGCCGCGTCCAGGAAACGGTTGAACACTCACATCATTCATCAAGAAGCCATCTGCTGAAACTGGATGATGTAATCGACCGCCAAAGCAAAGTCATCTATTCAATGAGAGACAGGCTATTAAAGGCTGAGGCAAGTGAGACATTCCCTGAAGTAACAAGCTATATCAAAAAATATCTATTGCAGATCATTGATAAATACTGTACTGAAGACATCGCGAGCGGAGAATGGAATCTAAATGGCCTTTTAGAAGAGCTTAGCTTTGTATTTATTCAGTTTAATATCAGCCTGTATGATCTTCAGGACAAAGAAAAAGAAGAGATAACTGATTTAGTCATGAAGGAATATGCAGAGCTTGAGAATCAGATTCTTTCCCTTCAGGAAGAGGAAGAGCTGGGAAATCAGCTGCAGAGATTTATGCTTCAGCTGATTGACGCGAACTGGATTCAGCACCTGGAAGTCATGACGATCATTAAAGATGGCATCCACCTGCGAGGCTATGGACAGGAAGACCCTTACCGCCTTCTTGAAAACGAGGCACTAGCCGAATTCAATCGACTGATGTTCGAAATTGAATCAGGGATCAGCCTCCGATTTATCGAATATCTAAAAAGTCAATTCCAGGCTTCAGAAGAGTAACTCGAGGGGGAACTTATAGAATGGCTTTATTTAAAAGAAAAGCAAAAAAAGAGAAAACACCTGAACAGGATCAGCAGCAAGAACTGCAGCAGAACGAAATTAATGCTGATCAGGATGATCTTGTAAAAACAACATTATCATTTCATCCTGACTGGGAGCTAACCAGCCAGGAGAAATATGTATATCAATTCAAACACCAGCAGCTTCCTCTGCTTAAGCCAAACCAAATTGCCATAAACGGCATTAAGCTCATTAATTTTGATGAAGGATTTGTGGTTGTCGCCATTCTGAGGAATACACTGCCTAAAGCTATTCGTTTCGAGGCAGTAGACCTTCTTTTATTGGACGAAAATGGCCAGGCCATTGCGAAAAAGCAATTTGAGCTTGATGGCATGGATGAGCTTCCATCTATGACATCACGCCCATGGCGCTTCCTCTTCTCATCAGAAGATAAGCTTGTTGATAAGATCCCTGAAGAAGGCTGGAAGATCGCTTTTGAATTGAAAAAATCAGCGGCTGTCCATCAGCTGGATCTTGAAGAAAGCTGGGAAAATCAGATTTCCCCTTCCCAAAAAGAACATCTGGAGAAAATGGTTTCTTCCTTGCCTGCTCTATCCCCTGGCGAAGTAAACTTCATGGGAATAGAAGCCAAGCATGGAAGCGAGGGAAACCTGGCTGTTACGGTCCTAATTCGAAATGGCAGCGAAAAAAATATCCAGCTGGAACAAATCCCTCTCATCGTAGAAGACGCTGCGGGAGATATCATCTGCCAGGGCGGCTTCAAGCTTGAGAAATTTGAAGTAAAAGCCAACACAAGCAAGCCTTGGACTTTTATCTTTCCAAAAGAGCTTGTTCAAAAACAGCAGCCGGATTTATCCAAGTGGAAAGTTTACCCGCCTCAGAAAAAATAAGAATAAAGTCCCCGTTCCGGAAGTGATATGCTCCCCTTTAGGTAGACAGATTAAAAAATAAAAATCTGGCTGCTTATGGGGGAGTATTTATTATGTCTAAAAGATCTTACTCTGCAGAAGAAAAATACGAGATATTAAAGGAATTAGACGAGCATTATTCAACATATAAACTTGAGTCAAAATATAACGTACACCCTTCAACGATTTTGGAGTGGAAACACAAGTATGATAAGTGTGGTTTTGAAGGTCTAAAAGAGTCTTCCACTTGGAAAAAGTATTCCAAGGAATTGAAGCTAGCTGCCATTAGAGATTGTCTGTCTGGGGAGTATTCTATACGTGAGGTTGCTAGATTGTATGAAATATCAGATGCTTCTGTCCTTAGAGGTTGGATAAAGAAGTATAATAGTCATAGAGATTTAAAAGATACGTCACCAGGAAGGGCGAGCTCTATGACTAAAGGAAGAAAAACGACTTGGAAAGAACGAATACAAATTGTAATTGATTGCTTGGGGAACGGAAAAAATTATCAAGAAGCAGCTAATACTAATAATGTTTCTTACCAACAAGTCTATCAATGGGTTAAGAAGTATGAAGATGGAGGAGATGAAGCGCTAAAAGATAAACGTGGTAATAAGAAAGAAGAAACTAACTTGACTCCAGAAGAGAAAATGAACCTTCAAATGAAAAAATTAGAAAGAGAAAATGAACGGTTACGTGCAGAGAATTTATTTTTAAAAAAGTTAGAGGAGATCGAAAGGAGGCGAAAATAAGCCAAATCCGATTTGAGGATAAGTATGTCGCTATTCAAGAGCTTCACCTGAATGAAAGTTTAAGTATTAGTTTACTTTGTGAAATTGCTGGTATTGCACGATCTGCATACTATAAGTGGCTAAATCGTACTCCTTCATCCAGAGAAATATTGAATAAAGAAATCATCAAAGAGATGAAAATTCTCCATGAAAAAGTTGACGGCATATTCGGTTATCGTCAGATGACCCTTCACATGAATAGAAAGTTTGAGGAGAAACTTAATCATAAAAGAATCGATCGGTTGATGAAAGTGGCTGGATTACGTTCTGTCATTCGTGTCAAGAAGAAGCAATATAAACGCTCTACACCTCAACATGTGGCAGACAATATATTAAATCGTGAATTTACAGCCGAAAAACCAAATGAAAAGTGGGTAACGGACGTTACAGAACTTAAGTATGGCCAATCAAAAAAGGCCTATTTAAGTGTGATTCGTGATCTTTATGACGGATCCATTATAAGTTATGTTCTAGGACACTCCAATAATAACCAACTTGTATTCAAGACACTTGATCAAGCCACAGCACTATTGAATGGAGAACACCCTCTTATCCATAGTGACCGTGGATTTCAATACACCTCTAAAGGGTTCAAACGTAAAATAGATGCGGCGGAGATGACACATAGCATGTCACGAGTGGGTCGGTGTATTGATAATGGGCCAATGGAGTCTTTTTTTGGGACACTGAAATGTGAGAAGTATTATTTACATAAATATAAGACATTTGAGGAACTTACTACTGCGATGGATGAGTACATACATTTTTATAATCATGAAAGATATCAAAAAAGATTAAACGGCCTTAGCCCTATGGAATATAGAACTAAAGCCGCTTAAATCATTTTTATTATTTCTACTGTCTACTTGACAGGGGGCAGTTCAAAGTGGAGCGGGGTTTTTGTATTTGTAACTCTATTTTTTGTGGAGCTGCAGAGGATTCGGTCGTTTATCTTTCTTGTGTTACCTTCTTATTGGAGTGATGAGGGATTCTATTTGCAGGTTTTGCCGGTCTATTTGCAGGTTTTCAATTCTATTTGCAGAAGCACACATTCTATTTGCAGATTGCCTCTTTATATGCAGAACTCGGGATTCTATTTGCAGGGTGGCACTGTCTATTTGCAGAACAGAGGATCTATTTGCAGATCCCCCCGCTCTATTTGCAAATTTACCATTCTATTTGCAGAATGGCACCGTCTATTTGCAGGTTTTCAATTCTATTTGCAGAATGGCACCGTCTATTTGCAGGTTTTCAATTCTATTTGCAGAAGCACACATTCTATTTGCAGATTGCCTCTTTATATGCAGAACTCGGGATTCTATTTACAGATTGCCTTTCTATTTGGAGAACAGAGGATTCTATTTGCAGATCCCCCCGCTCTATTTGCAAACTTACCCATTCTATTTGCACAATACAACATTCTATTAGCAACCGCCCGCCCCCCTCCAATTTGCACACTTCACATACTTACTGCTCTCACCCCATCAAAAAGAGGCTCCCCAAAGGGAACCTCTAATTAAATAATTATTTCAGCCCAACAGATGCTGCATAGCCTTCTTTTCCATTAACTGAGACTTTGTACCAGCTGAATAGGTTGTATTTATTGTTATCTTCAATAGGGCCATCCAGAATTGTGATGCGCGTGCCCTTTGCAAGCGACGTTCCAGATCCTGCAGTTGAAGGTTTATCCCGGAATGTTGCAGCTCCAGAAATAACGATGCTGTCCCCTTTTTTAAACAGCTGAGTGGATGGGGTTTGTTTGCCAGTTGTATATTTCATTTTGCTGCTGAAGATAGCCTGTCCAGTTGAAGGATTATAAGAGATTTCCAAGTCATCCTTATTAATTGCCTCAGCATCTACTTGTGCCCACTTGCTGATATTGCTGTATACTTTCAGCTGATAAGGCTCTTCCGAGAAATTAGGATCATTGAACTTAGAAAGTCCATTGTATGCCATTATGGCAAAATACCAATTTTCCAATACCTCTTTATCCCCGTCATTTACAACAGGAATTCTGGAACCTGAATACTTCCATTTTTCTAATAGGATTTGAATTCCGGTTTCAATGTTTATGCCAATATCATATTTGGCTTTTTCCCAATTATAGCGGTCATCATGCTCATCCAGCGGAGTTACCTGCATGATTCCATAACCGTTATCCGGGCTTTTAAATACTTCTCCACGCTCAGTGAATTGCTGAAATGCGCCATTTTCGGTTAAAGCGATTGCTTTCACTAATTCTGGAGGAATGCCGGCTGCAGCTGCTTTTGTTGTCAGCAGATGTTTTAGATCTTCGATTGGCATTTGCACCTGTTTCATTTCACTTTTAATGGCGTCTGTAAACATCTGCTTAGATGCAGGGTTTTTAATTTCCTGGCTCAGTTTCACAGCTGAATCGTATAAGGCTGGAACCTTTGCATCGGAAATACCAGGCTTTACTAGTTCACGGAGCTCAAGGACCTGGTCGTTAAGAAGGGATAGATCCTTATATTCCGCATCTTTAATGCTCTCGGGAATCTTCCCTTTAAGAGTTTCCCATTCGGTGCGCAGCTGCTTTTTATATGTTTCCTGCGGAGTTACCTCTAAGAACATTAAGATTTTCTTGGCTTCTTTTAGAACGGTGTCATTCTGCCCTTTTGCCAGTGAAGATGATACCTGATCAAGAGCCATTTTAACGGTGACAGGATAACTTAGTTCATCCCTTAATGCTTCTGCAGATTCTTTAAAATTAGCACGAATGGCTTCCCTTGTGGTTTTGCCATAGACAGGATCCAGCAGAGCGGCTTGTTTCTTAATTTCATATGAAAGCTCATGGTAGGCCTTTACTGTTTCACTTGAGAGGATACCCTGTTCCAGCTGACTTTGCAAAAAGTGCTTCTTTTCTTCTATTTTCTTCCCAGCGGAAATTGCATCAATATAATAAACGGCCCGCTTGATCTGAAGCTGGCTTTCATCCAGTTTCGCCAAGTATGTCTGCTTTTTGCTGGAACTCAAAGTATTTACCAGCTTGATAGCTTCACTATAAGCTTTTTTTGCGGCGTTATACTCTGCATACGGTCTGGTTACACCATCGCCTGACCATTCAATGGAACATGCCCTTCTTAATATTTGAGAAGCTGACACAGACTTTTGAACAGCATTTTCAATTTGAGTGATAGAAGCTGCTTCTGTATTGCTGACATTTACAACAGCGGCAGCCGGAAAAATAAGAGATGCAGATAATAATACTTTCAAACCTTTTCTATTAGACAAAATTATATCCTCCTACAAAATAAAAACTCTTGCTATTTTAATTATAACAAGAGTTTAATAGATTATTAACCGTATTTTGGAAATTTATTGTCCAACAGGAACATATTCAATATACGATTCCATATTTGTTATATAAAGTTGAGATCCGAGGTTATATTGCCCTCCAAACAGGGTATCATAATTGTAAACACGGTACTTTTCGCCTGGATTTAAAATTCGAACCATCTTTAGCTTATTATTTTCCGTGCGCTGCCAGAGATTGATTTTCTTTTTAACATAAACCATGCCGATTTGACCTTGTTTAACTGGAACGGCAGCAGCCATTCCCTTTACACTTTCCTGTGGGACAACTCTCTTAGCACCTATGTATCTGCTCTTATAGTAGCTCATATCCATGCTGTTGATCATGATTCCGTCATCACTATCTGCATGTATAAATTTGTTGTCTCCCGTGTAGATGCCTGCATGTGATGCACCAGGCTTATAAGTAGTGAAAAAGACAATATCTCCAGGAAGAAGTTCGCCTTTGCTGACAGATTCTCCTGTTTTATATTGATCAGCCGTTGTTCTTGGAAGCTTTACACCATGCTCACTGTATACATAGGTTAAAAATCCTGAGCAGTCAAACCCTTTCGGTGTTGTTCCTCCCCATTTATAAGGAACGCCCTGCATCTGTTTTGCCAGTTTAACAATACTGTCCGGAGTTGCTTCTGCAGCACTTGCAGACTGATGAGTAAAAACCAATGGCAATGCCAGCAATAACACCAGCGCCTTAAGTAAGACTTTTTTCATAGTATGTATCCCCCTGTGAAACTTTTGGTATATATTAATTATCAAAAAATTATGTAATTAGTACTGATAATTAGATTTTATCCTATTATTAGACAAGATTCTATTTCATTTTCATAACAATATCGCGATAATATTACAAAGTTATTACAATAAACAGTGAATTATACCGAAAGATGTAGAATTTCACTTAATACGCAAAAAAAAACAGACCATCTTTAAGATAGTCTGCAGACTTTTAGCTAAATAGCGGCCATTGTCTCTGGTATTCGTCGCCCTCTATTTTTTCTAACGTTCTATATTTCAGAGGCAAAAGTGCATCTTCTGATATTTTCAAAAAACTTTTCCCGATTTCGAATGGAATGAGATCAAACTGATCTTCGTTCTCAGCAATAAAGTAGATTCCAGCCACCTTGCCTTTTTGTGACAAATCTATGTTCAGGAAAGATGGATAATAGGTATTATTATTTGCTTCCAGAATAGCCTTAGCCGTTATAGTGCCATCTTCTTCTTTTTCGATTGGATCATTGCTGATCTTCTCCAGAACCTTCGATGCCCACCCCTGCTTCTTATAACCGCCGATAATTTTAGGAGGATTCTCCTTTAATTGATTTACTAAATCCTGCATTTCTTTTGACTGTTCCATTGGTTAACAATACTCCCTCCAATGTTACGATGTTATTATACAGCTGCATTTGTATATATGAAACTAGTGTTTCATTATACCCCAATTATATAATTATGGACAATTTCAGTAATTAGAGTAGCATAATTACTAATTTTCTGCAATTTACACCCTATATTTCCATAACAAGCCTATAATATATTAAACGTATAAACAATATTAAATTTATGGTAACCCGCTTGTAAAAACAGAGAAAAGACTGAGTTTATGCACTCAGCCTTCTAAAATCATTCATACACTGCCTGAATTTGATCGATAAAAATTTGACCTCTATTTTTAAGTTCATCACTAACCTGCATATATCTTACAGGGATTTCCAAGGAATAAGGAGCTGTCAGCCCTGCCGGAATGTCTGCTTCAACATATTTCCAGCCAGTCCAATCAAGGTTCTTTGTGTAATCAAGCTGAACCTCTTTGCCTGCCGCATCCTTTAACTGACTGCGAAGCCAATGTCCTTTATTATCGCCATAAACCCACATGCCAATTTTTTTAGGTGATCCCATGATTGGGATAGGTTCTTTCTTTAAGGCATAAACACCGGAAGTTCCTGTTGTTCCAATAAAGTTATACGCCAATTTCAGTGATTTCTTTCCTTCTTTAACATATACCGATTCAGGGGCAGCCATAACTGACTCATATCTTGCTCCGGATGCCTGCCATCCGCTTGTATCGCCTTCAAAATCCTCAATGATAACAGGACCCGGATTTCCGGCGATCACTTTAATTTCAGCAGATACTTTGCCATGTGAAACAGTAATTGTGCCTATTCCGTCCTTGCCGGAAGCTTTAAAGATTCCGTTTTCAACTGTTCCTAAATCATCTGATACCGTGTAAGTAAAGGCTGATGGATCTGTTACGACTTCCATGCCTGCATGGTAGCCGGCAGCGGGAACTGCTGCTGTTCCGTTTTTATCCACGATGATTGTATCCTTTGTCACTTTGATTGAATCCAATTCGTTCGTAATGCTGACAGAAACATTGCCTGAGACTTTACCAGAGGCCGCCGTAATCGTACCTTTTCCAGGCATTTCTGAAGCTGTAAAGGATCCATCAGAATTAAATTGGCCACTATTCGATGTCCAAATAATAGGATCTTTTAAGCTGACAGGATTATTATTCTTGTCGACACCTTTAGCAGCAATCTTCAAGTCTTTATAAGATGCACCAGCAAATAATGTGATTTCCTCAGGGTTAAGCAGCAGTCTATAAAGCTCACCAGCTTGCTTGCGTGCAATGATCAGCAGGGAGTTCGAGACATTCCTCTCTCTGCCGTCGGAAGGGTTATTAACCACACTTGTTGTTGTTTCCCCCTGCTTTCTTGTCACCATTGTCGATGATCCGCCGCCATCAAAGGTAATGGCCTCAACAGCTCCAAAGTCTTTCATAACCTTAGCCAGATCTGTAAGAGTGACTCCTTTGCTTTGAGTTCTTCTTCCGTCAATTACAACTGCAAATACAGATCCATCTTCCTTAATTCCGATCGCTGTTCTTGGGTGGGCGCCTGCAATATTAAAGACTTTTGCCTCTCCGCCTTTAACCAGGTGGTAGCGCCCGCCTATTGCCTGCTGTACCCGGTCCCATTCAGGATTATCATAGCTTGCGTTAATCGTAATGGAGTCACCGGCTTTGAGTGATTTTAAATAATCACTGCCGGCAGCATGGCCTGACAGGATGAACTCACCAGGATTAAGCGCTGCACTTCCTTTTCCGATTATCACTTCTTTTACGGTAGCAGTGACCTGGCCATTTCCATTCAGCTGCCCTGTCAGATTCGAAAGCACCACTTCAGTACCTAATTCATTCGTCATTGTATTGCTTGCGAAATAAGGTGTATAAAGAACCAAGTGGCCCGCAAATCTCCGTTTATTAACAGAATTAATCAAGTACGGCTTCTGGCCATTTGCAGACACACTAAGCAAAACTTCCGGGTTGCCGATCATCGCTTTTCCGCTGAAGCTGACACCGAAAATCGTTCTTTCATTGACTGGAGTTGTATTCGTGGTAACCAATTCACCATTATGTACAGTTAAATCAGTTGGAGCACCATTTGAATCGAAATAGTCCCCATTTACCCCGGCAATTACATACTTTCCTTCTTCTTCTTCACGGTGTGCCATACTGTTAACCGTTTCGAATCCGATCATTTGGTCTTTAGCCAGGGAAGTCTCAAAAGAAATCTGGCTCGTTTTCTGGTCAACATCCAGCTTGTAGATTTCCTGATTCCCTTTAGAACCTTCTACAGAAAGCTTGGACTGTGTGACACCAGGTGCAAGCACAGCTGTCTGCTCCTGGGTAACTGTTCCTAAAGTTAGTTTGGTTCCATATAATTCAGGATTCACAAGCTTAAGCTTTAGCTTTGATGGCGTTTTGTATTGAACATAGCCTTTCATGTTGGTCACAAAGTACTGGCCCCCAACACCATATTGACCGCCAAAAGCTGAATCATATCGGTAAACCCTATATGCTTCACCAGGATTTAGAACCCTGACAAACTTCAATTTATTATTTTCCCTTTTCCATAGGTTAATAGGCTTAAGGATATCCACCTTGCCTATTTGGCCTTTAACCAGCTGCATTCCTTCCCAATATACGGCAGGCGCTGAGGCTGAAGCCTTCTTTGCAACATACGAAAAAGGGGACATGATCCCGGACAAAAACAAAAGACAACACAATAAAATTTTCTTCTTCATTACTCTCTCCCTCTGATGTACTATTTTCACAATAAGTCTATTATACGACAAAATACCAATTATTTTCCTATGATTCTACAAAAAAGATAGAATGGTATATATTACCTTAATAAAAATAGTCCACATAAAAAGCCTTGCCCGTCAGGACAAGACTACATTAATGCAGGTTTTCAAAAAACACCGCCGTTAATGGTGCTTTCTTTTTAAGTAATTTTCTCGTTTCTTCATTTAGATAGTACATAGCAAAGGTTTCTGCAAAATATTCTTCGGGATAATTTTTATAGTAGGAATTATCTCCAAAGAGAAGGACTCTCTCTTTCCCCCAGATTTCATTAAAACCTTGCGCAGACGATAGATTATTATATACCAGGCTGTCAATCGTATGTGCGATCTCATGCAGTTCAAGGTTGCTGGAGCTATGGCCGTTGCCTGGCTCGCTGTAACCAATCCGTATTGCCACTACAGAAGATCCGCCAATGCCGGGAACATCATCCCAGGTTCTATTTGTTCCTTCCCATCCTCTTGGCACTTGCCCTTTCAGATAAGCGTATTCAGGAAGATTGGTGATTGGGGCAGCAGTCAGTTTAATCTTAACCCCTTTTTCCTTTAATTTTCCTAATAGAGAAATAGGTATTTTGCTGATTCTGTTTTTTATATTTGAAACCTCCGGGGACTGCTCATAGCCTTTATCAGCAATAATAAGCTGATTCACAAGTCCCTCCTGTTCAGAATAGGACTTATGCAAGTCTGCCAGCTTAGACTTTGAAGGGGTCTCATATATAACTCTGTCTTTCATATTGGTAATATAATAGGATCCGCCAACCCTGAATTGCTGACGTTCCGGAACATAGCCATATACCCTGTATTGGTCTTTGGGATATAAGATGCGCACAAACTTAAGACTGCTGCCTTCCAGACGCCATAAGTTGATAGGCTTTGTGACAGTTACCCGGCCTATTTGCCCCTTAACCAACTCTGCTCCATCCCAATAGACCTTAGCAAAACTGTCTTTCGGGAATGCAAACATAAACAAAGCAGAAAATAGAAGGAACACTATAAATCTTCTATTTCGCATGTGCTGGCACATCCTTTATTTTAATAAGGTGTAAAGAAATTTTGTGTATAGTAAGGAATCGCTGTTTCCTTTTGGAACTGTACCCCTGCACCTAAATGAGTGTATTGAGCATTCAGGATGTTTTTACGGTGACCGGCCGAGTTCATGAGAGCTTCATGAGCAAAAATGCTGCTTGAATAGCCCATTGCAATATTTTCACCGGCATATAAATAATGAATCCCTTCCTTTTCCATCCTTTGAAAAGGGCTTTCGTTTCTAAGATTCATGTGATCAAAGAAATCATTTTCGGCCATATCCAAACTATGTTTCCGCGCCGAATTTTGGGCAGCTGAATTCCAGGTGACAGCTGCCAGTCCATTATCCGCCCTTGCAGCATTAACCAAATCAAACATTTGCATTTCCAGGCTCTTCTGAAGGCTGGAGCCAGGCGCGCCATAATGGCTTGCCTTCCGGTTTTCCAGCTTCCTTGAAATGAGCTGAATGCCAGTAACATTGCCTTTCTTATGAATATCATAGAACACAGTAATGTATGAATCTCTCTTATAATATGTCTGCTGCTTATCATTATTGACCATTACATAATTTACATTATTTTTATTGATGTAATTTATTGGCGTGCCCAATGCTGAAGTTACCCCTGATCTGGACGAGCCCTTAAAAATGCCAAAACTGTATAGTCTTTGGCTATTTGAATAAATGAATTCTGCTTTATTATCCACATACCCTATCATATAAAAATTCCGGTATTGATTATGATAAGTGTGCCAGGAAACGCCATACTCACCGAGAGATATCCGCTTTTCCTTTCCCAATTTTGCTTCAATAGATGATTTGCTGTCGCCTAGTTTAATGGAAGCACCGATGATTTCCAAGGATTCCTTCTTACAGGCAAGAGCTTTCTTTTTTGCTGCAGAAGGGGTTTCGTATTTTATTTTGGAATCCCGATTCAAGTACATGCCGCCTCCAACACTGAGCATGTCAGGCTTAAAAGCATATATTCGGTAAGTTCCCCCTGCTTTCAAAGTCTTCTGCTGAACCTTTGTGCTGCCTGATAATTTATAAAGAGGTGTATCCTTCAATACTGTTAATCTGCCAATTTGTCCAACTTTCAGTTCAGCCCCATCCCACCAGACCGGCTGGGTCCCTCTTGAACCTTCACACCTTTCCGCTGCATCTGCGGAAGAAAATGGAGGAATACTGATGAATATGGCAATCATAAAAAACAGGGCTGCCAAAACCTTTTTTTTACCCAAGATACACCCTCCAATTCGAAATATTCTTATTCCTATTCTAGTAGATTTAAGGTAAACAGTATAGTAAAAGTTGGGGTCCTTCCACCAGCTTCTTTCCATGATATAATGGGGACTGCACGAACATTTTGGAACAGGTGGAGAATACGTTGATTTTTAATTCCTATGAATTTATTTTTGCTTTTTTGCCTGCTGTTTGGATTGTCTATTTTTTACTGAATAGATGGCAGCTTTTCTTTATAAGAAATATCTGGCTTGTGATCAGCTCTTTATTTTTTTACAGCTGGTGGAATCCTGTCTATCTCCCATTAATTTTTATTTCCATGCTGCTGAACTACTATATTGGCACATTGCTTGGAAAGGCCGGGAGCCGGCGGGGAGCCAAACTGCTTTTGACTGCCGGCGTAACTGCCAATCTTGCAGCTTTAGGTTATTATAAATATTATGACTTTTTCATAGACAACCTTAATGCTTTATTTAGCACAAATTTTGATTTATTACACCTTGCTTTGCCGCTTGCCATCAGCTTTTTTACTTTCCAGCAGATTGCCTATCTTGTTGATGCTTACCGGAAAGAAACGAAAGAGTATGATTTTTGGAAATATGCATTGTTTGTCAGCTTTTTTCCGCAATTGATTGCAGGGCCAATTGTGCACCATAACGAAATGATGCCCCAGTTCTCCAGGGAAAAAGCACATAGAAGATTTCATTACGAGAATTTCGCAAAAGGAATTTTCATTTTTTCAATTGGGCTGTTTAAGAAGGCTGTTATTGCAGATACTTTTGCTGTCTGGGCTACAGCTGGTTTTGACCAGGCAGAGGTGCTGACTTTTATCGAAGCCTGGATCGTATCTTTATCCTACACCTTCCAGCTCTATTTTGATTTCAGCGGCTATACTGATATGGCCATGGGGGCAGCGCTTCTATTTAATATCCGGCTTCCGGTTAACTTTAACTCACCGTATAAGGCAGTTAATATTCAGGACTTCTGGAAGAGATGGCATATGACGCTGACGCGTTTTTTAACCCAATACTTATACATTCCCCTTGGCGGAAATCGCAAGGGAATCCCCAGAACCTACGTGAATGTTTTTCTTGTTTTTTTCGTCAGCGGTTTATGGCATGGTGCCGGCTGGACATTCGTACTATGGGGAACACTGCATGGAGCTGCTTCACTTCTGAACCGTTTGTGGCATCAGCTCGGCTTTAAAATGAACAAGTTTCTTGGCTGGTTTATCACCTTTCAGTTTGTCAATTTTGCCTGGGTATTTTTCAGAGCTCAAACATGGGAAGATGCAGAAAAAGTGTTAAAAGGCATGGCTGGAATGAGCGGGTTCACTTGGCCCGAACAGCTCACATCCCTTTTTGCGCCTTCAGCCGTTCAGGCGGTGGAAATACTCTCTATTAACGCCGCAACTGATACATCCCTTTTATACATGCTTTTCATCCTGGCAGGTGCCTTCGCGGTCACTTTATGGGCTAAGAACTCAGTAAGATTGATGGATCAGCTTAAGCCTTCCTGGTTTTCTGCGTTCTTCATCTGTGCCTTGCTTCTGATTTCTTTCTTTAGCATGACAAGAGTCAGCGAGTTCTTATATTTTAATTTTTAGGTGGTTAATCATGAATGTTTATAAAAAATGGCTGTTAAAAGTCCTGGCTGCTTTTATGATTTTAGGCTGTCTCTTCGCCATGCCGATTGCTGTATTTAACTATACGACAGATCCATTATGGATTTTCCCGCATAAAAATGAATGGAATGATGTGCAGCAGGGTTTTAATGAAAGACAGCAGAAAGTAAACAAATTTAAATATGGGAAAGAACAGTATGATGCCCTTTTATTGGGAAGCAGCCGCTCTACTTATATAAACCAGCATGATTTTAAAGATTTGAAGGTGTTCAATTTTGCTGTAAGCTCTATGTACGCAGAGGAGTATAAAGGATATATTGACTACGCCAGGGAACTCAACGGAAAACCGTTTGAATATATTTTCCTGGGTCTGGACTTTTTCGCTACAAATAAATACCGCGAGCTTGCCGAAGAAAAACCGGAATTCTATACAGGACAGGCTGACAGCTATCTATACAGAATCAAGTCGACTGCGTCCTTTGATACTTTGAAAAAATCTATATCTGTTTATCAATCATCGAAAAAGAATCAACCTGTATTCATAGATCATAGGTATTATAATCGTAATAATGTGGCTATGCCTTTCCCTGTGGATGATCAATTAAGACAAGCCAGAATTGAAACGAATATCTATCAATTTTTCCAAAATAATGAACCCTATGAGTATGACCCTAAAGTAATGGAGATGCTGAAACAGCTTAAGGCTGAAAACCCGAAAACTAAATTTATTGTCTATACAACACCAGTTACCCTTCCGCGTTTTGTCATTGAAATGCAGAATGAGGAATACCTGAAAGGTTATGAGCGCTGGCTTATGGACCTGACGGAAACCTTTGGCACCGTGCATCACTTTATGGATATAAACGAAATGACAAGGCACTTGCCAAACTTTATAGACTCCCATCACTTCACTCCTGATGCAGGGACAAAAATAGTTCAGGCTATTTGGAATGACAGAAACGATTTCGGCGTTACCCTGAATAAAGATAATGCAGAAGCCGAAATTGCAAAGATTAAGAAGGAAATCAAAAAATCAGAAACAGAAGCTTATGACTACCTCATACCCATCGGTTCGAAGAGTCCGTCTTATTCTTTTGTCCCGCCAAATTTCGAAGCATTTTCAGCTGAAGACTGGCTTAGCCAGCTGATGCCGATGAAATTGCTCGGAATGGATGGTGATTTTCAGGTAACGGAAGGAAACACCGGCGGCATGGTATTAAAACCCATGAGTGAAAGCCAGAATGCAATTCAAGCAGGCTTCAGCCTGACGGACATGAACATCTCTGCTTCTGAAGAGCTTACTTTTATCGTTTCTCTGAAAGGAAAAACAGCCAATCCAGGTGACGTGCAATTATTTATCCAGGATCAGGTGAACGGCCAATGGGAAAGAAAAGCATATAATACCATTCCTGCTGAAGATGTTTCCCGCTCCTTTAAAGTATCGAAAAAAATCAGAAAAGGCGCCGAAAATGTTATGGTTGGAATCCATTGGAAGAATGCAGATTCAGAGGATCAATGGATACAGATAGATACCGCTGATATTTACTAGTGAGAAGAGCCATGCTCCAACAAAGGAGATGGCTCTTTTCATTATTGGATAATTATAGTAATGTAGGAACTGATTACTATAAAGTCTTTGGGGGAAAATATGAATCTATCCAAGTTAAAAGTCAATTACATTCTAGCCGCATCTCTCATTGCTGCACCCGTTTTCTTTTCCAGTGCAGCATACGCAGAAGATTTAACAGATCAGGAGGAGAGTATTGAATTGGATGACAGCCAGACACCTTCTCAAGAAGAAGCAGATCCATCACAATTGCTAAAAGAAGAAATAGACCCGGCAATCGAAAAGATTGGGCCCCAGGTATTCCACGGAACTGCCCTTGCAGCAGCCTACGGGGAATCACCTGAAAACAAGCCCTATATGTACATCATTCAGCACGGGACTCCATCCGCTTTATCTATCGTCAACCTGACCACAGGAAAAACAGAAAAGACTTACACACTTGAAAATTCCACAAGTGCTTGGGGAATTGATGTGGATGCAGATCAAAATGTCTGGATCGGAGGAACATCAGGCGGGCATATTTACAAGTACGATCCTGCCTCTAAAAAGCTGACTGATTATGGAAATAAACTTAAGCATAGCCGGGATACCTCTATCCAGGACCTGCACGCCGCCGGAGGAAGAATATACGGATCCACAGCTTATAATGGAACGGTATTTTCCTATATACCTGAAACAGGTGAAAGAAAAGACTATGGTCAAATTATAAGAGGCAAAGAATTTGCAAAAAGTGTTTACTTTGATGAAGAACAAGAGAGCATTTTCATGGGAATCGGATCGAAGGCTGAGCTTATCCGCTATAATATCCGCACAAAAATCAGGGATCGTTTCCTGCCTTGGGAATACCGGATGGAGAAATACGTATCAGATATTCAAGTGGCAGGCGAGTATTTATTTGCCAAATTGGATCCAAGCCCCAAAGTGCTGGTTTTTAACAAGAACACATTAGAATGGCTTGATGAGTTTGATTCAACGTCTAAAACCGTGTCTGTGAAGTCACCATTAGAAGAAGCTGTGTATTATACAAACAATGAAGAGCTGTACGCTTATTATTTTAAAACTCAGGAAACGGTAAAAATGAATGTTCCCCTTGAAGGAATGAACGTAATAAATATAGATTTTGTGGAAATGGGAACAGAGGATTACCCCGGGTACACACTGACGGGATTGTTAAGCAATAACGGGGATTATTTTACCTATAATTTAGAGACCCGGGAATTTAAGATTCATCAGGCAAAACTTGCTCCACTTCCAGTCACTTTATATACAATGGGAGTGACACCTGATAGAGATAAGATCATTATTAATGGCTATATGTCAGGCGGACTCGGCCTCTTTAACATTGCAAGCGGTGAAACAGAAGAAGTGAAGGGCATCAGCCAGGTTGAATCTATGGCATACTTAAATGACAAGCTATATTTTGGAGCCTATCCAAAAGCGAGAATCCTGGAATACGATCTGACAAAACCGTTTGAAGGCCAAAATATAAATGAAATTGCCCGTTATAAAGACGTGGGCCAAGAAAGGCCAACTGCCATGCTTGGGATTAATGAGACCAACCAGCTGTTCATAGGCACTTATCCTGAAACAAGCACGGGCGGCGGACTGCTGTCTGTTTATAATCCTGAAACAAAAGAAACCATTAATTATGAAAACTATATAGAAAACCAAAGCATCATTTCACTTGTAAAAGCCGGGGATCATATTTATGGGGGAACATCGGTGTATGCCAACCATGAGCGTGCAAAGAGTGATGCAGTGTTATTCCGCTTTCCATCTGATTCACCTTCAGATAAAGAGGAGCTAAACTTCCCAATAAAAGCTGCCATGATTAATGCGTTAACTCCTTACGAAGAAAACTATATCTTCGGTATGGCAGACGGAAAACTGTTTAAATACGATATCGAATCCGGTCAAACCAAGCAGGTAATGATTGTACCAGCCATTTCCGGCCGCTTTAAAAATGCGAATCTGCAATTCGGAAAGGACCATTACCTATATGGAACAGTAGAAGGCGTATTATTTAAAGCAAATCCGAAAACAATGGAAGTCACACTGATCAAAAAAGAAGGTGCCCATGACTTAGCCATCGATCAGAATGGCCATATATATTTCAGAAACGAAGCAGACATGTGGAAATACGAACCTAAATAGAAATAAAAATTCCCTGCCTCAATTAGACAGGGAATTTTTATTTCTATTGCAAGTTAACTTTCAAACTATAAGAATCCAATGTAGAACCGCCGAATGTATCACGGACTTTGATATGGTAGACTCCTTTTTTCAGGTTAAAGTACAGCACTTCCCCATCTCCTTCAGAGTAGTAGTCTGCTTTAGCCAGTAGTTTGCCATCTTTATAAAGAGTCACAACACCATCAATTTCAGTTCCGGCATTAAATTCGATATAGCCTTTCGTTTGTTTATCTATTTTCAATTCATACCAATCTTCGTCACCGTTCGGTACACCGGCATTAAGATGTCCGGAGGCAGTCAAGAGCTTGCTGCCTGACTTCTTCATCATCAGCGGCTTAGAAGGTTTGTTATTCTTCACTACAGAACCCTTATCTTCGTCATTTTGGTTAACCGGCGCCACAGCCAATTCATAAGGAAGCAGGGACAATGGAGTATTGCCATCAAAATAACCGGAGGCAATAATAATATAGTTTTTATTTTTCTCAGCTTTAAATGATCCATAGGTTGCTCCGCTGTCAATTCCCTTTTCAATATACTGAATTCGATCGAATTCCTCCGGATCCAGCTTGCGGTTCTTGTTTACATCTTCTGCGATGACCACAATTCCATAGAACGGGCTCAGCAATTCCTTAGGATATTTCGCTTTCCATTTGGCATCAGCATTTTTCCTCTTCATGGATACCCCATAAATGTTTGCTGTTTTGCTTTCAAGATAGAAAACATCCTGATCGAAAGGCATCGCGAGGTTCCCTTCGATTTTTGCTGAAGGAAGATTCTTTATTTTCTCCAGGCTATCGTTATCTTCATAAGGATCCTGAGGATCTTTAATCACCATTTTGGCACTAAAGATGTATGGATCAAAAGATGTTGAACCAGTATAGTAATCTGCACCAGCCTTAATATAGTAGCTCTCTCCAGCTTTCAGACCCGTTAGCATGGAGGCATCCAGCTTCATGCTTACCCAGTCAAATTGCATATTGGTTCCAATCTGCTCCAAAAAGGCATACGTGTTTCCTTCCACGTCTGTCTCTTCCTTAATGCGGTAAATCTCCATTAAAGGAACCTGGCCTTTTTTATCGTCAAACTTAAATTCATAGATTCCCGTTTCATCCGGCACAACACTAAACCAGTCTTCATCTTCTAATGTCTGGATATAGCCTTCACCTTTTTCATCCATTTTAAAAGGCTGGGCACCCTCTTTAAGGATTTCAGTGAAATCAGGCTCAGTTTCAGCTTCTTCTTCAGATGCTTCTTCTGTTTCTTCTTCCAAATCCTCAAATGCACTGCGCTGTTTTTCAAGGCCATTGCCGGCCATTTCTTTCTCAGCGGCTTCCTCATCCATCATATAAGGGAATATATCTTCATCTGCCGGCAATGTTTTTCCATTAACCTGCAGTTTGTATGGAATCAGAGAAGGTTCAGGAGTCTGCTCTTCTTCAAGCAAGTCGAAGTTTAACATGAAATCATACATGCCAAAGAAATATTGATCGATTTTATTAGATATTTTTATGATATACGGCATTTCCGGCATAGCTGTAAAAGAGAGAGTTTCCCCTTCACTTTTGCCGCCCCTGTTTGCATAGAATGCCGGCTCAATCGGGTATTTGCCGTAAAACATTTCTTCAAGAAGCGCCTCTTTCTCTTCTTCCGTAATCTCTTCCATATCAGGAGGGAAAATCTGATCCCCCATATAAACACTGATGCTTGTATCAACACCCGGCAGTTTAGCTAAATCAATTTTCACTGCCTGTTCCTCTTTAACAGTGAATTGATAGAAATCATCATCGCCATCTTTCCCGGTTAAAAGCTCCTTGCCATATGAGTATGGCAATTCAATAGAACTCATATTGTGAATAGAATTGCCATCTTCTTCGATGCCAGATGCCTTTTCAGCGGAAAGGCTGAATTTTGATTGCCCTCTGCCCGAATCATCAAAGCTGCCATTGACATCCTTAACGCCGAATGCAAGCGTTCCTGAAAATGGAACTTCAAACAGCTTTCCTTCCTCATAGCCTTCTCTGACTTTGTTTACATCCAGCTCTACTTTCCCTTCATCGGAAACCAAAAATAATTTGAGCTTGTAATCAAATTGCTTGGCTCCGTTAAGAACAAATTGAACTAAATCGCCTTTCTCGACATCTGTTTTATACCATTTCTCCTGGAACGGGGCTGTAATCGCTCCTTTAACTGTCTGCTTCTTCTCAAGACTTACCGCTTCTGCCTTTTCCAGAATTTCTTTTTCAGACAATTGGTGTTTTGTCAGCGCAGGCAGCTTCTTAATATCATATTGCATAGCTGCAGCCGGATTAAGCAGGCCATTTCCATATACTACATCAAATCCCTTATCACCCAGATCCTCCGCTGTATGCTCCAATATATATTCGATCTGAATCGGAGTCAGGCCAGGGTGCTTGGACAGAAGCAAGGATGCTGCTCCAGCTGCCATAGGCGAGGCCATGGACGTTCCGCTCATTTTAAGGAAGCTCGATTTTTTTTCGTAGTCATACATAGTGCTGTATACATCTTCACCAGGAGCTACAATATCAACGGACGTGCCACATGTAGATAAAATCCCCAGCTTTTTGCTGCTGTTTATATTCCCAACACTGATGACACCTTCATAGGCAGCAGGATAGCTAAGTGAATCATCCCCTGTATTTCCTGCCGCGGCCACCACTACAACATTCTTTTCAGCAGCCTTTTTGAGCGCTTCTTCAATCAGAGGAGATTTCATAGGACCGCCAAGACTCATATTGATTACTTTTGCACCTTTTTCTACTGCATAGAGAATCCCCTGGGCAATCACATAATCTGAAGCGCCCCATCCTCTGTCAAAAACATCAATCGGAAGAATTTTAGCATTTGGATTAACACCATAGCCGCCAATGCCGTTATTCTTATTGGCTGCAACAATTCCAGCCACATGGGTGCCATGATAATCAGGTGTGCCGGGGCTCATTGGATTGACTGCATTATAGCTCGGGAGCAGCTTTCCCTTTAAATCAGGATGGTTCATGTCCACACCCTGGTCGATTACTGCAACCGTTACAGGGTTTTTTCCAGCCAGTTTTTGAGCCTTTTCCAGCTGAAGAAGTTCGTTCTGATATTGTTCTTTTGCTTTAGGATCCGGCAGCGAAAGCGGTTTGTAATTGACGCTTGGATAGGCGGATATAACTCCGTTCAGCTTTTTGTAATTGGTTAATACTTTGCTGAACTGATTTTTATTCCTCACTTTAACAACAGCATAATTTAAATTGGAGAACTGCTTAATCAATGTTCCCCCTGCCATTTTGTGCTGCGATTGGGTGAGCGGCTTTTTAAATTTAACCACCAGAGTATCTCCGCTTAACGCAGATTCTTTTGACTGCTCCAGTTTCTTTTGCAATGACGGCTGGTCAATTTGCACCGCCGAAATGCCCGGCACCTCTTTTCCGCTTTCTGCAGATACACCAGATGCTCCAAGCAGAGACCCGGCAGCAATGCCAATTCCTGCTGCAAGATTAATAGATTTTTTCAGCCAGCGTTCCATTCCCTTCCTCCTCATAAAAGTAAATAAATAGTGCTATTATAATATTACTATCATTTTCAATTAATAGAAAGTTTTACCAAATTAAATTATTCGACAAAAAAAAGCGGAAGGCGCCCGCCTATAAAGGTACGCAGACTAAAACCGCCACGTCCTGTGGCAACGTCTGCATGACCCGCATCCTCCCAAAAGCTGTCGCTTTTGGTCGTGCGATGTTTATGCCGACGAAGCCTTCCTTGTCCTGCGGGCCTCAAGCATAAGACGAGCCGGCTGAAAGGTTGTTCTTTAACCTTTTGGCCGGATTGGCTTAGACCCGAGAGCCGATGGCGCCTGGAGCTAGACAGTTATCTAACTTCAAGATTTAAACATTCTTATATTAGAAAAAGAGCCGGGTTTTATAAACCCAGCTCTAATTATTAACTTATGGCTGCTCTTCTGAAACAGCTTCTTCATCTGTTTGAGAGGCATCAACTTCGAGTTCTTCTGTTGCACTGGTGTCTGCCTGTTCTGATGGCACTTCACTTTCAGTATTAACAGCAGGGTCCACTTCTTGTGAACTGTCTTCCTGCTCCTGAACCGGCTCTGCTTCCGGCTGTTCTTCTGAAGGCTTTAAGGCTTCATACTCTTTCACAATTTCCTGCTTCATTTTTGCAAGCACTGCTTCAAAGCCAGGCAATTCACGGTATCTGCCAGGATAAAGCTTGTTGCCTGCCTCTTTGATTTCCGCAGAACGTCTTTCAAGTCTGTTTAACTCCGCCAATTGGCTCTCAACTGCATCGAGTTTATCGGCACTAAGGTTAACCTGAATTTCTTTCATTAGCATGTATCTGGAAATCTCATAAATAACTGTTTCTTTCGTAATCTTTGCAGGCAATACATACTTTTCAGCTGCAATGTCACGAACATGAGGACCATAAAGCTTATTAATAAACAGCTCCGTTTTCTTAATCTGGTATGAAAACTTATGGTAAGCTTCCACTGTTTGTTCATCCAGAGTACCAGCATCTATCAATTTAATTAACTGTGAATTCATTGTTGTCAGCTGCGCTCCGGTTTTTTCTGTATCGATAAAGACTGCTGCCCGGGCTTTATGATCATAAGCCTCCTTCAGCACTGCCATTAACCGGTTTTGATCGTTTTGAGGCAGGCCTTTCAGCAATGTTTCAGCTGAAGCAATACTTTTACTTGCATTCTGGTAGGCTTTTGCAAAGTCTGCACTTACTTTGAAATCACTTGTACTTTTTATGTTTCCGGAATAATAGGATCGGAGCTTTCTTGATTTTGCAACAGCATCATTTGTCTGGTTTGCTGCCTGGGTTACCTTTGAACTTGTTTTTGCCCCGCTTAAGCTATAGCCGATGCCTGCTACATAAAGTCCTACACCCTGGTTTTGCTTCCATATGCTTTGAAACTCTGAAAGCGGCAAGCTGGTTTCACCTGCATATCTGCCGATTTCCGGAGTAAACCCTGGAAGCTTATGGGTTGAAGTAAACCAATCCGTAAAGCCGCCTCCCGATGGTCTTGCACCCGGGTACACCAGACTATATCCTGTCATTTTCCCTATGGTTTTGGCATATTGATGATCCCGGTCGTATAAAGCACCTGTCTGATGGAATTTCCAGTAAAGAATCTGTCCGCTTGAATGGTAAGCAAGAGCAGATGCAGGCTTAATCTCATTCACAAAGTTTATAATCGCCTTCACTTCAGAAGCCGATTGCGGCTGGGATCCTTTATAATTCTTGTAATAGGGCTTTCCCGGATTGCTTTTAATATTTGCCCAATCAGCAGGATACTGGCGATTCAAATCGACTCCCTTTCCATTTGCTTTCCAGCGTTTAAAATCCTTGCTTCCCGCATTCATTTTGATTAATCCCGCATGTGTGCTCGAAGGAAATGCTTTTAATCCAAATTGCTGCAGTGTCACACCATCCGGATTAACCATCGGCACAAACCACATGGTGGTTCTGTTCAGGTGAGTCCGCACATCCGCACCCGCTATTGTCCGTCCGCTCTTATAGGCTGAAGCGTACTGTTCAAGCATATACATGTTCAGCGTAGTCGACATCCATTCCCTGGCATGGTGGGATCCATTGATAAATATATTTGTTCCGCCTTTTCCAAGTGATACGGCATAAATATTTCTTCCATATTCACTTTTTCCAATAACTTTATATGTAATAAGGTCTGGGTATTGCTTGGCAAGCTCCACAATGTCAGCCTGCATTTTTTCATAAGTATAAACTTCGGCTGGATTCACCGCTGCAGCTTCGGCACGATGTTCCAAATGGACGAAGCCGGCAAGAACTAACAATATTGTAAATATGAATCTCATTAAAATTTTCATCTTTTCCTCCTAAAATTTTGTACATCTATTAATATACTATGCAGAAGGACAAATTTGGGGAAAATTCAGCAATTTTTTCAAAATCGCCCATCAAAAAAAGCCTGTCTAATCAGGACAGGCTTATGCAAAGGTATGCCATTTTTGAATTTTGCTATTGATAAAGTTTACGTACTTCTCATCTTCCTGAAGTTCAAAAATAATCAGAGATTTTTGCATGCATTCTCTTGCTTTCTGGAACTTGCCTTGAATTTCATAGTTGTAGCCAATATGATAATGAAGCTCCCCAAGAAGATAAAGATTATCTTTTTCAATGCACCACCTGACGGCTTCCCTGCAGTATTTAATTGAATCACTATACTTCTCAAGACGAGTCAGTGATCTCGCAATATTATAATAAAGTCTGCACAATAAAGTATGGTCATTAATGAATGGCAGCTGATGGAGATATTCTTTTGCTTCAAAATAGACTTTCAGCGATTTTTTATAATCCATTTCTTCAAAATAGACAGAACCGATACTCAGCAAAACTTCTATTTCACGTTCAGACCAGACCTTGTCGGTATAATGAGTTAAAGCTATGGCTTTAGAAAGGATGTCAATCGCTGCTTTAGAATCCTTATGAAGCATATACTGGCAAATTCCTTTATGCCATAATAGAACCTGAAAATTTTTATTGTTTTGCTGGAATAATGGATTCTTCTCTTCTGTTTTTACAATTTGTTCCATCTCTCTGTAATCTGAGTTCCTTCTGGCCAAGGTTAATTGCCTTAAGACTTCCTGTACATAATCCAGCCGGGGCGTTGTGCCAATGTCGAAGAAATAGTTCACATCCACACCAAGGCGTTCGGATATTAAATATAAAGTAGATGCATAGGGATATACATCCCCCTTTTCAATTTTGCTGATCTGCGCCTGCGTACAAATCCCTTTTGCAAGCTCTCCCTGTGATAAGTTCATCAGTTTTCTTAGTTCCCTGATTCTTTGGCCAATCGCGGAGAAATTCACCCTTTTCACCCCTTTCATGTAAATATGCCTAGAGTTATATTTTTATTGTTGATAAACAGGAAAAAGGATATAAGACAAAGTATACTGGTAAAATTAAATAAATATACAAAAAACGCTTCTGAATTATTTATGGTTTAATATAGATAGTTCCTTAATTTTAAAAAGCAAGGAGGAATTTTCATGAAAAAACGTTTATTAGTTATGATGGCCGTATTCACTTTTGTATTTGGAGCTGCAGGCATTACCTTTGCTGCTGGAAATAACGGCGGCGGCGGTGTTACAACTCAAGAGCTTCCGACTATATTCTAATTTTGACTGTATATCTGTTAGGATTTCAAAGGGGTTGACCCTTGTCTTATTAATCTCCAATTGAGGCACTTCATCTGAAGTGCCTATTTTTTTTGTAATTAAAACTTAATTACTGCTCAAATTCAACACGCCATGATAAATTCCCTTCTTTTACAGAGCAGTGATGCTGATTATATTCTTTCAGGAATATTCCTATAGTTATAATTTTATATGAAAACCTCACTTTTTCATATTAAATATTCATTCCATTATCTAAATCACCTTCTGATTTCAATCAGCAAAAGGAACCATTTTTGTTATGATAAGGGCATAAAGATGCAGGGAGGGTGAAAGGGTATGAATCTTGATATGAAAATTCAGCCGAAGTTTATCGAGAACGAAAGCGCGATCATTTTTTCATTCTACTTTAGAAACGCATCAATGAAAGTTGGAGAAGCGGTTATCTATACGTGTGAAGAAGAACAAAATGAAGAATTGGCAAGAAAGGTTTACAGTATCCATGAAGAATTGACGGAACTAAACGAGAACTCAAAAAGAAAAATGGCTTATGTAACGGAGCTGACTATACCAGAAGGATTTAAAAACCAGTCATTCACTAAAATAAAAGAGTTTCTAAAAATCATCGGCATCAACACATGCGTATACCAGCATTGATGTCACAGGATACCTGATGTTCGGGATTGGCATCAGGTATTTTTCATTAATTCATCCTCCTGCCACTTCATTAACTTGCCATTAATATAATCCGAATATTTATGATCCTTCTGCAGGTCAAAAATCAGCAATGCCTTTTTCATATAATCTTGAGCAGAACGATAATCTTCCGCCAGTTCGAAATTGTAGCCAATGTGATAGTGAAGTTCTCCCAATAAAAAGAGGTTATCTTTTTCAATCCCCCAGTCGATTCCTTCTATGCACGTTTCAGTTGATTTTTCATATAATCCTTTCCGGGTAAAAGCTCTGGCCATATTATAGAGCAGTTTAGTTTTTAATATATAATCCCGCAATTGGGGTAGATTTTTCATCTCTGTATATACACTTTCATAAACCTGAATAGCTTCATCCAGCAGATTATTTTCAAAGAAAACGATGCCTTTGCTTAAGAGAATTTCCAGCTCCTGTTCCGTCCGGAATTTTTCATTAGTCAATTCCAAAGCTTCATCAAGAGTTTGCAGAGACCGTTCAAAGTCCGAATGGACGTGATAGAGGCATATGCCTTTGTGCCAAATAAGAAGCTGAAGATATTTCTGATTTTGATAAAAAAGCGGATTCCTTTCCTCCATCTCCACGATCTCTTCCATCTCCCGATATTTAAAATTCCGACGTGCAATTTTGAGCTGTCTGGCCACTTCTTCGACATAGTCCAGCCTTGGCGTTAAACCAATATTGAAGAAATAATTCACATCAATGCCCAGTTTTTGAGATATTAAAAAAAGGGTTGATGCACACGGAATTACTTCCCCATTCTCCAGCTTACTGATTTGCGCCTGCGTGCAAATGTCCTCTGCCAGTTCCTTTTGAGTAATTCTTTGTATTCTGCGCAGTTCTTTTATCTTGTCTCCTATAACAGAAAAATCCAAAGTTTCCACTCTCCAAAAAATATTCCAATTATTATATTATTATTATAAATGCTTCTATAACCTAGTAAAAGCTATATTCTATTAAAATAACCGGCATTCAGCAGGAATCCAGACTTTTAGGTAATATGTTTTAATTAGTTCATAAGTATTTAATACTTTCGGAAGTTCGTCACTTTACGAACATCATCCAATTCTCCAATTTATTGCCGCCCGGACTGACCGGGCGGCCCTTTTTTTGTGCTTGGAACTTGTTATTCGGGTTTCTTTTTGCAGAAATGTGCTTGCCGGGTGCAGGAGTTTGTTTCTATTTGAAGGGAATCCGGTTCTATTTGCAAGTTCTCCCAGCCTATTTGCGGGATCCGGTTCTATTTGCAAGTTTCACCTTTCTATTTGCAAGTTCCCTCTTCCTATTTGCAGAATCCCCACTCTATTTGCAAGTTTCCTCTTCCTATTTGCAGAATCCCCTAACTATTTGCAAGTTCCCCTAACTATTTGCGGGATCCGGTTCTATTTGTAAGTTCTCCCAGCTTATTTGCGGGATCCGGTTCTATTTGCAAGTTCCTCCGGCCTATTTGCGGGATCCGGTTCTATTTGCAAGTTCTCCCAGCCTATTTGCAGGATCCCGGTTCTATTTGCAAGTTTCATCGGCCATTTTGCGGGAACCGCTTCTATTTGCAAGTTCCATCGGCCTATTTGCAGAATCCCCCTTCTATTTGCAAGTTCTCCCAGCCTATTTGCAGGATCACGGTTCTATTTACAAATTCACACCGCCTATTTGCAGGATCCCGGTTCTATTTGCAAGTTTCATCGGCCTTTTTGCGGGAACCGCTTCTATTTGCAAGTTCCATCGGCCTATTTGCAGAATCCCCCTTCTATTTGCAAGTTCTCCATGCCTATTTGCAGAATCCCGGTTCTATTTGCAAGTTCCCCAATTCTATTTGCATAGTCCATATTTCATCTCCATGCCGCACAGTCTCAGCCAAAAATTCCATAATAAAACCCCGGGCTATTCAGCCCAGGGGTTGTCCAATTATCGGGATACAAATCCTTTTAATATATATTTCCATTTTGTCTTATTTTTCAGGCTGCTGATCTGCTTTTTACTTAAATGTTTTGTTTTGAAGGAGGTTGCTGCTTCTGTTCCATCAAAATCTTTATGAATGCCTTTATCCATTACAATCCATTCGCCCTTTTCGAGGCCATCTTTAATTTCGGTTCTCCCATTTACCTGCAGTCCGGTCTCTATATTTCTTCTCTCAAGCTTCCCGGTATTTGAGATCACCCACAAAGAGGAAGCATTTTTGTCTTTTTTTATCACTTTGGAGGGTACTGTTACTGCCCCTTCAATCTCATCTGTAACAATTTCGATCTGAACCGGGGTCCCCTTTAAGATCTCTGATGCGTCCTCATTTAACTGAACCGAGAACGGATAAGTGCTTTCCTTATTCAGAGAAACTCCGCTCTTTGGAAGGGATGCCAGGTTAATAATGGTTCCTTCTCCTTTAAAGTCCTTTGCTGAGACAAGTACTTTAAGGCCAACAGAAGTTTCCATTCTCTCATCTAATGTTAGTTCACCATTAATTAGTGAAGCATCTGAAGTAATCGTAATAATAGGATTTTCAAGGGAGCGGTCAATCTCACTGATTGTTCCTGAGAAATTGCTCTGAACGGTTACACTGCCTGGCTGATCTTCCAGGTAATCCAGCTGGTTTTCAGTCATTTCAAGCTCCCGTTCCAGCAGGCTGACCTGAAGCTCCTTTTCATAGATGTCTCTATCAAGGCTGGAAGTCACCGCTGTTTCGCTGTCTTTCTCTTCTTGAGCAAAAATAAGCGTTCTTTTATATGTTTCCATATCATCAATATGACCTTCTAAGTCCTCTATTTGGTTTTCAAGCTTTTCTGCTTCTGCATTCAGTCTTTCTTTTTCGGCATCAAGGTCTTCAGGCTGATATTCAAACAAACCCGTTCCAGGTGTAATCGCATCTCCCTCTTTAACCAAAAACTGATTAAAAACCCCCTGCCGCTCATCGTAATAGACCTGGTATTCTTCCGCAGGTGATACCACACCTTTTTTCGAAAAGGAATCTATAAGGTTCTCCTTCGAAACGGCCTGCCATTTATCTATGTATGCTGTCTTATCCACTTTGCTTCCTGGCTTTAAGGCCAAATAAAGATTTGCAGCAATAAAGATTCCTATACACACAACCAGGATTCTAAGCACCCAAGCTCTTTTCACAATAACACCGCCATTATATAAGTTTCTCAAATTCAAGATAGTAAATGGTAGATGTCATGATCCATCCAACCAGATTAACGATTATCACAATCAGCAGGATCCATTTGGGGCTTCGCGGCGAAAATGCTTTAAGATTCATATATTGGAAGAAAATTACCCAAATTTGAAAAAGTGTGATGGTGCCGGCCAGTTGAATAAGCAAACGGTTATCTGTCAAATATTGTACCATTACGCCCAAACTGAAAGGCGAGGACACTCTCTCAAGACCAAAGCTAATCTGAAGAACTAGCGTTAACGCTTTTTCTATTAGTAAAACAGCTAACACAAATAGCTGCATAACCAGCAGTTTCGCAAATTCCGTATCCATTATAGTCCAATAAAAAATGGCTGGGACAAAAAAGATCAGCAGAGAAAAAACGATTCCCCATACTACTTTCCCAATGCCTAAAAATAGCTTTTTCGTTTCCAATTCCTGCTGGGATACATTTGATATTTCATTCGATATAATATCCATGCCATATCCTGTATATGCTGCCGCCAGATATAGAATGGCTCCGGCAGCCATGAGCAGCAGGAATCTTATATAAAGCCCGGTAATTTTCTCTGCTTTTGTCAATTGATAAAGGTATGTATTTGGACTTAGAATTCCTTTTATAAGCTGAACATGATAAAACATGGCTGTTTCTTCCCCCGTTAATGAACTTTCTTTTATTATATAAGAGATTGTAATAATTGCCAGTATAGAGTCGAAATTTCTAGAAATTAGTCAATTGCTCACAAGCAAAAAGAAAAAGTGCCGCTGATGGCACTTTTCCCATTCGAACTAATTCTGCTTCAGCAGGTTTATATATATTAGTCTTTCTCTGCCCGTCTCTACACCGAAAACAAAGTATACAAGGTTGTCTCCCATTTTATAGATGATTTTCCAGGTCTGGTCATCTTCAAAAAATCCTTCTCTTATAAGGGAGCCGGTACCGAGCCTATTTAGTACATAAAGAGGCGAGATATCGGTTACAGAGTCAACTAAATACTTGGAAGTGAATATTTCTTTTCCGTCCGGCAGTTCAGTAAAATAAACATATTTCTTTCCGTACTGATAATATCTTGAGCCTTCGAACAGTCCTTCATCAGTTGGCTCTCCCAGCTTGCTCTTTACATCGTCGATCGTATTCTTGTTAATAATGAAATCCTGCCCTTTCAGCTTTCCGTCCGCCGCATCTGTAAGGATGTCTGGTTTTATCATGACCAGATCAGCCATTTGCCGTTTCTTTAGAACCGATGGAGTTTTGTAAAAGACATCAGAAGAGTTCATTACATAAACGCCTGCACCTACGCCATAAAAATAGACGCCATTGATTTTTTCATAGGAATATACCCTATATGTATTTCCATTTTTGAACGTGCCGGATGGCTTGAAACTGCCATTGCTTTCTTTAATCAGCCTGCTTGTATCTTTCAGAATAGTCACCTTGCCAATTTGACCTTCTACTAATCTCGCATCATCCCAAATCACTGATGGTCTTGTATCCTTAGAGGCTGCTGAGGCTGTCTCAGAATCCCCCATAATACCAAAAAAACCAGCGGCCATAATCATGCCTGAAATCAAAGTCTTTTTCATAACCCCACTCCTTTATTACTTATGTTTCAATAATATTACAAAAATATTACAAGCGGAACCCTTATTTTGTAAAATAGGTATATACTACTATAAAAAAAGAAACTGCCTTATTTGGCAGCTTCCTCATCGTTTATTTTCCATTCAATTCTTCGAGTTTCTTTTTAGATGGAGTTTCGTACTTCACAAACCCTTTCATATTGGTAATGTAATGTCCGGACCCGACTCCGTACTGGCCGAAGAAATTGTAGTCATAGTTGTAGACACGGTAAACCTGACCAGGCTTTAGCACACGTACAAACTGAAGCTTGTTGTCAGCTGTACGTTTCCATAGGTTAATAGGCTTTTGAACGGTAATGCGGCCGATTTGGCCTTTGTTCATCAGTACGCCATCCCAATAAACCTTAGGTGCAGGCTTATTGTCATCTTCTTTAGGATCTTCAGGAGCTTTTGCTGTAATACGGCCTTCAACTTTTGTATTTACAGTGCCGATTTTTTGAATATAGGCAATAAGCGCTTCATCGAGTGCAGGAAATTCATTGACAATCGCACTGTCTTTGAATGAGGTATACTCATCACCGCCGCTTGCCATGAAGTCATTTGTGGCAACGAGGTATTCTTTGTTCATATCGACAGGCACACCTTTGATCTTCATGTCCTGTACCCGATTTCCAGCTGCTTTAGATGCATCAATAACAAAAGTCAAACCTGAAACATGCGGGAAGGCTCCTTTAGCGTCAGGATATGAATTCACACCATTCTCAATTCCTGCTTTAATTTGGGAACCTGACAGCTTTTTTGTGACAATATAGTTACCAAAAGGCAGTACTGTAATAACATCGCCTTTTGTAATTTCCCCTTCAGCGATTGAGGCACGAATTCCGCCGCCGTTGGTGATAGCCATATCTGCACCCGTCATGTCCACCATCGCATCGGTAATCAAGTTGCCGAGATTTGTCTCTCCTGCACGGACTTGTTCACGTTCTCCATCAAGTTTTACAGCCGTTTCACCAATGACTTCAGACAGAATCTCTTCTTGAGCTGTCTGAATTTCATCGATTACTTCTTTAACAGCCGGATCTTCTTCAACGGCTGCAGTTTGTTCTTTTGTAATTAAACCGGCTGTTTTGCCCTTCAGTTCATTATTCTCAAAGGTCAGTTCCACCACGCCAAGATTTTTTGTGTACTCCCCAGCACTTACAATCAGTGTATCATTTTCACCCTCCAGGCCTTCAACGAGCTTAGAGTGGCTGTGCCCATCAACAATCAGATCAATCCCAGGGGCACCCTTTGCCACTTTAATGGAAGTATCTGTACTGGACTCATCAATTCCCAAATGTGTTACCGCAATTATCATATCAACGTTTTGAGCTTTCAATTCCGCCACCATCGCCTGTGCCTCTTTTACCGGATCAGTGAAAGATAAGCCTTCAACATTTTTTGGATGTGTTTTATAATGAGTCTCTGGTGTCGACAATCCAAAGATCCCCAGTTTCAAACCGTCAACCTCTTTTATTTCATAAGGCTTCAGAAGGAGATTCCCATCCTGCTTGCGAACATTCGCGCTTAAGAGCGGAAACAGCATTTTGTCTTTCAGCTCTATTAATCTTTCATAGCCATAGTTGAAATCATGGTTTCCCGCAGCCATGCCATCATAGCCAACTTTATTCATCACATTAACAATGCTTTCTCCCTTGCTCAGCGTGGCAAAAGTGGTCCCGTGCAGGGTATCACCAGCATCTAAAAGCAATGTATTGGGATTTTTACTTTCATATTGCTTTACTAGAGTGGATAGTTTGGCAAATCCCATCCCATCATATTCGCCTTCAACAGCACGGCCATGAGAATCATTGGTATGAAGAATAGTGATTTTTTTGGTATTTGCGTCTGTATTCCCTTCTGCCTTAACCGCAAATGACCCGCTGAACCCGGATGAAATAACCATGGCGGATACCACGGCAATACAGCCCTTTTTCCAAATCCTCATTATAAACCTCCTGAATTTAAAGTTTATCATTACAAAAATATTATATATTAAAACTATTAAGATTTGTTTGATAGTTTGTAAAAGACGTTTAAAATTCCCATTCGACAAACTCCGCACGAACGCTGTCAGATTATTTTTATTAATTTTCTGTTAATTAAGTGTTAAGATTTTGTAAAAAGCGTTTGAGGGTGGGGAACATGAAGTTAATAAAGAAGCATTATCCGGCTCTCCTGTCTTTAGCTTTGCTGACAGGTTTTTTCAGCTTATGCTGGGCGTTTAAAACCTTTTATTTTATCTATGAATTGGAGCTTAACCCGCATAAGAAACTGATATTATTATCTTCTGGCGGTCTCGGGGCTGCAGTGTCAGGATTGATTTTTTTCAGAAAAAAAAGAGTCCAGACCGTTCTGGCCTTTATTGTTTACCTGCTTCTCTCGTTTCTTTTATATGCAGATGTACTGTACGAACGTTATTATGATGCCATTCTTCATATCCAGTTGATGCAGCAGGCCAATCAGCTCGGAGATGTAAAGGACTCGATTGCATCGCTTGTTTACGTTAGTGATATCGTGTATTGGATAGACATCCCTGCCATTCTTCTGGCTCTTTATGTTTTTTCACGGAAAGAAAGAAACCTGAGGCACCCTCTCATTGGATCAGCCATGTTTGCTGCAGGCGCTGCTTTTATCTTATTTGCGGCCTTTTATCCGCTGAAGGATACCTTTTCTGATCAATATAAAGTTTCCCTCACAGGTATCCTGCCAGCCCATATCTATGATCTTTCGAGAACTTACCATAACCATGCTGCAGCCAAAGAAATAACTGCTGAAGAAAAGACAGAATTGGAGATTTTAAAGGACTATTTCAAAGGGAAACAGGATCTTTTAAAATCATCTCCCTATTTCGGAAAGTTTAAAGGGAAGAATATTATTGTGGTGCAGGCTGAATCACTGAATGACTTTCCAATCGGCTTAAAAGTAAATGGTGAGGAAATAACCCCGCATCTGAATGAACTCATCAGCACCAGCCACTATTATCCGAATATTTACCTTCAAATTGGGAGAGGCAATACGTCAGATGCTGAATTTGCTGCAAATAATTCTTTATATCCCATTGCAGATATGGGTGTTTATAAAACTTATCCAAAAAATAACTTCCTCTCGCTTCCGCAAGTACTAAAAAAAGAAGGATACGCAACGAGCGCTGCCCATGGAAATTCACCGGAATTCTGGAACCGGAGATTGGCCTATCCTAACCAGGGCTTCGATAACTTCTACAGTACTGAACATCTAAAAATTAAAGAAGATGAAGTAATCGGAATGGGCGTCTCGGATCGAAGCATGTTTAAACAAATGATAGATATCTATAAGGAAGAAGAAAAGCCGTTTTACAGTTTTATAGTCAGTCTGACGAATCATCGGCCATTTGACTTGCCTGGTAAATATCAATCTTTGGATCTCCCTGCAGAATTTGCAGATACCTTAACAGGGAACTATCTGCAGGCTACGCATTATTTTGACCAGTCAATCGGTTACTTTATTGAAAAATTAAAAGAAGAACAAATATGGGATGATACGATCTTTGTCGTCTATGGAGATCATTACGGGCCTATTCCAAAAGATAAGGATGAGATTGACCAGCTTCTCGGCATCAGCTTCAACCAGAAAGAGCAATTCAATGTCCCGCTGATCATTCACCATCCAGGACAGACCGCAGCTGTTAAAAATGAGGTTATTGGAAGCCAGCTGGACATCTTCCCTACTCTTGCATCTCTGATTGGCACCGAACAGCCGCTTGCACATCTCGGGGCATCGCTTGATATCAAAAAAGAAGGCTTTGCCGGTTTTGCTTATGAAACGACCCCATACTCGTACTATTCGGGGCCATATGATTATGCTGCTTCACATAATGGAGTTTTCCAGGATGGTATTTGCACAGATAACAAAACCGGGGAAAAAGTGTCCGTTAATGCCTGTAAAAAAACGTATGATCAGCTTGTAAAGGATGTTCAGCTTTCTGAATTTCTGCTGAAAAATAATTTAATTGGGGAATTGTTTAAATAATTTCGAGGGATTCCAACAAAACCTGTGTATGACAGCGCAGAATTTGTTGGAATTTTTGTTGTTTTAATCAAATAAAAAGGCGGTATATACGTAATAACTAAAAATTGGGATTGAAAATATATAAAAAGGAGTTGTTTTTCAAATGAAAATTAAAGCAGGCAGCTGGAGTTTATTAACCCCCCAGGACAAATTGTTTATTTTGGAGGCAGTGAGCAGCCGCTCGAAAAACCGGAAACAGGAAGAGCAAGCTCCATCTCAAGAATCATACATTCAATTATCATTTGATATATAAGTGTCTGTAAATTTTTTAACTATTTCCCTATCTTTGGATGCATTATTAACAAATCGATACTTTATGGTTAAAGTACGATAACATTCCGGACGGGCCCCTGTATTTCATATACGATGTAGTGGTAAATGAATTCTGTTACTACTGCAAGGATGTGAAAGTCATGGGCAAATCAAAAGCACATATCCAAGAGATTCATTATTTGCGGGCTATTGCCTGCATATGGGTACTATTGGTTCACGTTTCAGCCTCCTTCTACTTTGAGAACGGCGAAACGTATAATGAACTTACTCTTTTCATCAATCAAATTAGCCGATTCGGTACACCTATTTTTGCTCTGATCAGCGGATTTCTGCTCTTCTACCAGACCCGGACAAGAGGCTTTACTCTAAAAAAATTTGCTGTGAGCCGTTTTACGAAAATTGGTGTACCTTTTATATTTTGGAGCATTTTCTATCTACTATTTATGTATTTCGTTCAAGGTGCCAATCCGTTTGAATCAGGGAAAAGACTGTTCCTGATCAACTTTGCTTTCGGCAATAGCTTTTACCATCTATATTTTATGTCAATTGTTTTTCAGTTTTACCTGCTGTTTCCGCTCCTGCAGCTGTTCCGTTCAAAAAAGAGCTGGATTTTCTTATTAGCAGGATCAACCCTAGTTAATTTATATTCATTAAAAGCCTATAACCCGGGACAGTTCGAAGGAATCTGGCAGGTCATTCTCAGCCAGCGCGCCTTTTTGCCAAGCTGGATCTTCTTCTTTATTTTTGGGGGATTCTTAGCTTATTATTGGGAGCCGCTTAGCCAGTTCTCGAAGAAAAACAAGAAAATCTTAGGTGCGGGTGCCGCGATTATAACTGTAATGGCTGTGGTGGAATATAAAATCATCGGATCCATCCCATCAAACCGGGCGACTAATATGATTAATATCCCCATTATCACTCTTTTTATGATGGGTATTGGGGAAGATATAAGGAAGATCAGCTGGCTGGAAATATTCCTTTCAAAAGTTGGAAGCCTTTCAATGGCCATTTATCTCGTCCATCCGTTTGTTCTTTTAACATTCCAATCACTGGCACCGAAAAGCATTTGGAGTACAGTTAATTTTCCATTTGTTTTTGCTCTGATCCTGTCAGGAACAATTGGAGTGGTTAAGGTTATACAGCTTCTGCCTTATAATCAGTATTTGCTTACAGTGCCTAAAGTTAAGGACAAAAAGCCTGAAAAGGTAAAACGACTGAAGAAACTGGAAGCAGAATCGAATACGGCATGATCATAAAAGCCCTAATTCACAACTTGAATTAGGGCTTTTGCTTATCTGAAAATTTTATTTGGCACTTTTACTTCCGGCATACCGGCAGCATATGGCGCGACTTCATATTCAAAGAATTTGATGGCAATACCGCTTCCTGTGAAATAGAAAGGACGCTCATTATTGATTGTGATTTCCTCCAAATACTCAGGGAAAATCATTTCCCCTCTGGCAGCCCGATTTTTCAAATCAGTGATGGCATAATTCTTAATCTTGCCTCTTGCGGCGCTGGTTTTTGCCACATCAGTTAACTGCAGCTCAACACCCTTGATCAGGTCAAAATTATACGAGGTTACCGTTGACATTCCATGAACGCCGCCTGTGTACATGTAATCGTAAACTAAAATGCTCAGAAGGTTATTTTCGTTATATTTCACCTTATAAGATACATCATAATCGTAGCTGTACATCCATTCTTCATCTTCTGGCACGTGGTAGCCATTGTCATAGTAATAATCCCATCGATGCTCTTCCTCTTCATCCTCGAGATTTTGAGCACTTTCATAAGACTGTTCAAAATGGCTCTTAATAATTGCATTAATACGCTCTTTTGCGGCATTATCCACTAAACTGCTTATTTGCGGATAAGTGAAATCCCCAATTTTCTTGTTCGTGAAGTTAACACCCAATGCCTGAAGCTTCACCTTGGATGGTGTTTCATATTTCACTTTGTTATTGCGGTCTATATAATAGCCGCCGCCTAAACCAAGCTTGCCTGGAAGAAACGTATAAATTCTATAATTTTCTCCTGCCTTCAGTGTTCTGGACGGAGTTTTTTTAGATCCATCCCACTTGTATAACTCCGTGTTCTTTAAAACTGTTAATCTTCCAATCTGGCCTTTTTTCAGCTCTGCTCCATCCCACATTACCTTGGCGCTTGCGCCAGTGGGAATGGAGACGAAAAAAAGTAAGAAGGAAGCTAATACCATAACAGCTATTTTGGCTTTTTTCATCGGATACCTCCAGAAATTAGAAATGAATTCTTTTTTAGGATATCACACGCGATAGGTAAATAGAACTATACAAAAAAAATATATTTACTGAATATAAATTAGATAAAGAATGAAAGATCTAAAGGGACTAAAAACTAAACAGTAATAATAATTACGAGTTTTCTATTCTTTTTTGAAATATAGAAAGGGACACTCCAATATTTAAAAGTGTCCCTTAATCTATTAATATTAGCTGTTAAATACTATTTCATAACCATTTGCACTAAATGATTTTCCCTTTAATTGCCCCAGCTTGATGTCCTTTAAAGCAGTGTTGGCAAACTTCTTCAGTATTTGCTGTTCTAAAGTATTTGCTGCATCTGAAGTCTGAGATGAGCTAAATGAAAGTAACAGTTGAGTAAAACTGACGTTTGTTGTTTTTTCAATGTCTCCTATTGTAACGTCTGTTTTATTGATTGTTACCGTTGCAGTATTATTACCTTGTTTAGTTATTGTTCCGTAAGCATTATTAAAAGTCGTTAATGCTGCTTTTCCAATACCCAAGTTAATGGTGATGGTAACAGGTGCACTTTCCTCACTGGTTACTTTATTTACTAATACTCCAGTAAGAGTAATTGGATCACTTCCAAATACCGCTCTCGCATTGGCCATATTAACTCCTTCTACTCCAGTATCTAGATTACCAAACAAATGCTTTGTGGTTACAGTTGTACCAGAAAGTACTATTGGTGTATCGATCCAATCTTCAGATGTGCCCATTGCTTTCAATGATGTAATTTTCAAATTGGAAGGTACATTTGTTCCTAGTGATACACTATAAAATATTTCATCATCATCAACATTAACCAGATCCACATTGATATTACTTGGATTGCTATCATCTACTGATTCTTTATCTAAGCCGGAAGTAAGACTATTATCCACATAAACAGGAGCATTCGAAGGTGGTGTCACAACTCCGCCACCGCCGCCAGCAGGAGGAGGTGTTACAGTGCCTTCACCCGGCTTCGTAACTTCACCCGGTTTATTTCCGCCAACTTCAATTCCTTCATCAGCTTTCTCGACTGTACCTTTGTTGTCGATTTCCACTTCGCCTTTTACTGAGGAATCTTTCTTCACTTCTTTAACAACTGCACCTTTTGCTACTGAGATCTGGGCAGCTGCTTTGATGTTGATTTCTTTAACTTCAGTGCCTTCGCCAATTGCAACGGCTGCGTTTTCACCTGTTACTTCGATGGCTGTTTCTGAGAAGTTGCCCTTAAGTGCAATTCCTTCAGAATTTTCTCCGCCTTTTGCTGCAATTGTAACTGTTTCAAAAGAGCCGCTTTCCTTAGACTCTAAGTTTACTTTCCCTTTTGCTCCAGCTTTTTCTGACACGACAAGGTTCTTCACTTTTACACCTGTGTCAGCAACAAGATTGGATCCATTGGCGTCATTTACAACAAGGCTGTCCGCTTCTACGCCTTTCATGTATAGACTGTGATCAGCAATGTCCTCAACAATAATAGCTCCGCCTTTGCTGTTCACTTTATTAACCTTTACATTTTCAAGGTGAACCGTACCTGCTCCATTAGGTGAACCCAGTACTGTAAGGTTACCGTTAATTGAAACATTTTGAAGTTTGATATGTTCATTTTCTCCTGCATATAAGAAAATAGATTTGCTGGATTCGCTTCCTGATGCAGGACCAAATACGGAAGGTTTGTCAGCCGCTTTAGAATGAGCAACATATAGAGTTCCATGTTTGCTGAATTCTTTTTCTGTTTTTTCAAGGTCACTTAAAGAACTTTTGATTAATGGATTAGATTCTTTAAGGCCATTCTTTGCAGCTTCTTTAATAAGGAATTCTACATTGCCTAAATACTGTGCTGCCTGCTCAGCATTATTATCTTTTAATGCTTTTTCAGCACGGTCGATTTGCATTTTAATAGAGACTGGATATAAAAGGTCTTTCAGCTGTTTCTCAGCAGAATGTTTATAGAAATCACGGAATTCTGTACGAGTTGTCACGCCATATACGCGATCAAGCATAAACGCATTTTTCTTAATCTCCCATGAAACTTCATGGTAAAGTTTTTCAGTCTGATCATCCACTTCGCCTTTTGCCGCTTTAGCTTTAAGCTCATTATATTTCTTCTGGATCTTCAAACCGGAACTTACAGCATCAATGTAAGCAACAGAACGGTTAAGATATGTAGCAACATTTGCATCAAGTCTTGCTGAAAGGACTTCTTTCTCTTTTCCTTTCAATCCCGCTACTTGCTTTCTGGCATCTGCCAAAAGGGCTTTCACCTCATTGTGCATCTTCATGTTTGGATATCCTACTAAATTGTTAGGATATTTTGTTTTGCGGTACTCGATAGATACTTCCCATTTTAGTGCACCAGCTAACTTTTCAGCTTTTACAACCGCTTTTTCTGCAGAAGCATATGATGCCGCAGAAGCAGGATTCGACACAGCCATCACTGAAGCAGCAACCGTCGCAGCCATTAATGTTTTAGTCATTTTTTTCTTTTTACCCATATGAACACCTCTTCATTAAATTCCTACTGTACTAAAACGCACAAAAATAGGTATATTTTCATAGTTCCTTATATAAATATTACCATTTGAGTAAAATCAAAACAATATGTTTATAAAAATTTACCATTTTAATATAATAATAGATGGATATTGCCGATATACACTAAAGGTGGAAATCTGTCGTATGATGGCATATAAAAATAATAGTAAAGAGGGTATGACATGAAAAAAATCATAGTTTGGAGCATATCGATACTGGCTTTCATAGCTATAATGGCTGGAGGATGGAAGTGGAATCAGCAGGTAGAAGAAACAGCTGCAGATGCGAAAGAGTCTCTGGAAATGCCTGCCGGCAAGAAAACTACTTCAAATAAATCCGGCCTGACAAACGAGCAGGGTGAAGCAGAAAATACTGAGAAGGCTGAGTCTGATAAATCAAATAAGAGTTCTGACAAAGAAACTTCTTCCTCCCAATCAGACGGCGAAACTAAGCAGGGCGGCAAGAAAGAGAATGGTCAAAAAAGTGCTGATAATGAAAAATCGGATGATTCAAATGAGGCAGAATCAGCTTCTGCAGGAAATTCATCTGATCAGGGCACAGCAAAAACAAATGAAAAGAAGAACAAGTCCCTTGCAGAAATAAAAACGTATTACAATAGCCTATTCTCAGAGCTTGAAGCACAGGAAACCAGTAAAATCGATCAGCTTGTTGTGGAAGCCAAAGCAGAAATAATCAGCAAAAAAACGCCAATGAGCGAGCTCATCGGCAAATATCAATCTTATGCGGGACTCATGGAGAGGAATGCAGACAGCACATTTAATACGCTTTATCAGCAGCTGCAATTTGACCTGGAATCCAATGGATATAGTTTAAATGAAGCACAGGAATTTCAGCAAACATACAATGCGAAAAAACAAGAACGAAAAAGCCGGGTTATAAGTCAGTTGAAAAACATGTAACAATCCGCAAAAAGGCAGGGGAATCAGTTCACCTGCCTTTTTCATTAATTTCCAAATTCAAACTTCTGTACAAAGTTACAAGATGGGCAGGCTCTGCCCAGACTTCTATGGGTAAAGGGATCTCTGTAATAGGTTTCATCCAATCCGCATACAGAGCATTCCATTTCATGAAGTATCTCTCTTGGACCAAATAAAGCATCCAATAAAGCTTCAAAATGCATTTTCATCACTCCCAAACAACTTCTTATGTTGTTTATAGCAAAACCGGAGTGAGAAAATAGACGAAAATTGCGGTCTTTTTATGATTTATTAACGACAGATTTTAACATTATCTGCCCGGCATTAGATAACCTTTTTCAGCTGATCTGTTATCTCCTTCAGCAAATCTGTCAGTGTCAGGTCTTTTTCCAGCTGGCCTCTTTGAAGAGCTGTTTGGAGAATCAATGCAAATTCTTCAGATTTATTCATAGTTTCACCTTATGGTTTTTAATTTTGATTAGTAAGTTATTATTCAATGCCCAAATCACTGTATTTATTCATCAAAGCATGTTCCAAAACAGGATCAGATACCTTTGACAGATTTGACTCAAAATATAGGATCCCTTTTTCAGCACCTGATTGATTTTGCGCAGTAAGATCCTTTTTTATCTGATTCAGGACCATATTCAATGTGACAGCCATCCTGGTTTCCTCAAGTGTTTTTTCCGATGGGTCTTTATACTGCTTAAGAACCGCGTCTCTAGTTGTCTTTCCATGCACTTTATATAAATACTGAGCCTGCCTCTTAATGAGTGAAGATAATAAGTGATAAGAGGCTTCCATCTTATCCAGGTCCCCTGCCCTCTTGTAAGATTCCAGTTCCCGCTGCTTCACGGTAAGTTTTTCTCCTGCAGTTATGCCATCGATAAAATTCATAGCACGCTCTCTGGTAAGTTCTATATTCTTAAGTTTTGGCGAATAAGCTTTTTTATAGGTTTGCGATAAATCAGCATAAGCTTTCTTTGCTTGAATCAGGCTATTTCCGGTTTGGTTATAGGCCACATAGGGTTTAACAGTTGCTTTTCCTTCATAGTCCACATAGATCTGTCTATGAAGGACCGAGCTTGCTCTTTCCGCATCAGCAAGGTGCTTTAAAAATAGATTGACAGATGAATTGATATGATAGGTATGCACTTTGCCTGCCAGCGCAGATATGAACTTAACATCTTTTTTTACTGGAATTCCTGTTGTCATGACAACGAGGATATATGGCTGATCATCCATAATAATAGCAGCATCATTATAGATTAAGTCCTTCGGAATGTAGCCTACCTTATGGGCGACTTTCTTTGAAGCAAGGCCGGGAGCAATTGTTTCTTTATACACTGTATTTGCAAGCAGATTCAATAGCTCATTTCCATACTGCGGGTTCTTTTCAGCAAAATTCCACACACGCTTTAGATAGACAGACAAATCGTTGGCAGTAGTGACATTCATTCCTGCAGGATAAACCGTTTTACCTCCCAATGACTTTGCATAATTAATAAAATTGCTTTTACCAACTTTTTCGCGCAGCATAATGAAAGCAATATTATCAGAGTATACGATACACTTTTTCAGCAAATCACGGATGGTATATGAAGTCCCCACCCGGTCCTTTTGAATGACACCGCTTCCCCCGTAATAGTGATGAGAACGGTATGTAAGCTTTTCACTTAAGTTAATTTTGCCTTTTGAAGCCAGATCATAAACAAACAAGGCTAACGGAAGCTTTATTGTACTCGCTGCAGGCCTTATTTTAGAAGAATTATAGGAATACGCCTCTCCGGTGCTCAAGTTCTCATAATAGATTGAAATATTGGGATACGTTTTAATTGACGGCTTAACATAAGAATCAAGCGTGCCTGCGGCTTTTGCCTCGAAAGCACCCATACTTTGAAAAAACAGCATGAATGCCAGTAAAAAACAAGCTGACTTCTTCATTTCCTCTCTCCGCTCTATACTTTTTAGTTCTATTAAACTATAAAATGGAAAAGTTTTCTATAATTAATTTAGTTAGGCAGGAGCTGTCACGGCCTATTTGCAAGTTACTTGTGTCTATTTGCAAATTATTAATTCCCGCTTGCAAATATATTGATCTATTTGCAAATCATCTTATCCTATTTGCAGAATACCCCGTTCTATTTGCAAATCACCATCTAAACTGCAAAAAACCGCCGATGAAAACACCGGCGGTCCGCTATAACATTTCCATTAATGATCAGCCCTGGTTATTCACATTTCATCCAGATTCTCCAGCTCCATAATCGCCTGGTCAAGCCGATTTAAGGTTTGATTAAAGGCATTTAGAACTTCATGTTTTTCCATACGGAAGGTCTGCTGCATTTTTAATAGGGGAAAGTAAGCCGCTATATATTCCTCTTTTGTAAATGACTTTAAAAAAGCTTTGAAAAGATCTTCCACCTGGGAGGCAATTTCCGTTCGCCTTTTTTCAAATTTCTGTTCTTTCACATAATCAGCAATTCCAGTTATGGAATCAAGCGCGATCGACAGGACCGCCCCAAATGTCTTGAGCGCTTTCGCCCATTTGATGGCTCCCCACGGTTTAAACTTGATGGGCAGTTTCGCCATATCCCGAACTTTTAAGATTGTCTGCGAAATGGCTTTAGTGGAAGTGCCTGATAATGCCTTAATTAATTTTCCTCCGGCCTTGTTTCCCATCTGAAGGAGCTGGTCCTGAATTTTATCATGAAAATGTATAGATGCTTCAATATTGTGGATGATTTCCTTTTGAGTTTCCATTAAATTTTCGGTATGCTTTTCGATGATTGTTTCAATCTTTTTATTTAAAATATATCCTTCATCCCCTAATTTGGCGGTTACCTTTGCCTGCAGATCTTCCATATTTGATGAAGATGCGATGTATGCGAGAATGTCCTCTCGCATATTAATCACCTCATCGGTTATGTTAAGATGCTTTTTCGTTATTTCCTTCTCAAATTTGCTGAGCTCTCCTTCAATCTCCAAGAGCTGATTTTTCAGCAGTTCTCTGTTTTTTTTCACATGTTCTCTCGCTTGAGAGAGTTCAGTGACAGAATGATTAATGGCATCTTTAATGACACTCATTCCGGATTTTATCAGAAGCTGCTCTTTTGAATCATGAACAAATTGATCAATGGCAGAGGTCAGATTATTCATTCTGGACAGTTTCTGATAGTTTTCTTCCTGTTCAGCCCAAAAATCCAATCCCTGCTCAAAGGGATCAGCAGCCACGCAGACTATAGCCGGGTCTCCTTCTACGGAAACTACATCTCTGATTATTTGTTTGACAACGTCATTCTTAATTTGGGAGTGATGCAAATAGTCTGCTTCATCCTCCAAGTCTGCAATTGCGTCCATTTTGTTCACGACAAAAATGGTGGAATCGAGCTTGCCCAGGTCTTTAAGGAGCCACTTAATGGTCGGGTGATGGCTGGCTTTCAAAGGATTGACTGAGTCAACGGTATAAATGATAACATTGGCTTCTGATATATACTTTTTCGTTTTTTCTGTGTGAAGCATATGTTCAGAAAATAGACCAGGTGTATCGACAATGGAGAATCCTTTCCCGAATTTTTCCTCATCTAATTGATATAACGTGACTTCATTTGTCAGAGGTTCAGGTGAAATTTCAATATTGTCCAATTTTGCAATGGATTTGAGAATAGTGGATTTCCCATCTGTAAAAGCACCAAACATAGCGATTACAAAGGTATCTTGTTCAATATTCTGGATCGATTGATCAATTTTCAGCACAAGGCTTCCAAAATCCAGTTCCATGTCATTAAAACTCAAAAGCTTTTGTTTCAATCCGGAAAGATTCTTTAAAACTGCCTGTTTCTCATTTAAGTAACCTGTAATGGTCATGATCTCAGTCTCCTTACACCTCTTATTGGCAATGAGATGCCCTTTTGCCTGCAATCATCAAATAATGCAGATGCTGCACGATACAAAAATTCCTCATTCTGTGGTATTAAAAGATATCCTTCCTTTACCTGAAATCCCTCAATGAATGACTCTAATGTTTCATAAACATTTATTTCCTGAAGTCTATAAATGGGAAGATTCTTCAGGGGAGGACCAATTAGAAGAGCCCGTTTCAGCTTTAAATCAAAATAGCTGAATTCACGGTCCGCTCCCTCGATGAAGGATGCCAGTTCACGTGACATGTCCGTCTTGCTAATCAATAAATCCCGTATTTTCTCATCCATTGCACGGCTAAGCTGTTTTATATGGTGTATAAACTGATGAAAGCCTCCTGCCTGCTTTGCCATACTTCGCTCTAGAAGCTTCATTTCCCTGTTAAGGGTACTGGTAATCTCAGCTTTAATTTTTTTCATGGTCTTATTTATCTCTTTATACGCTTCAGTCTTAGCTTCCCTTTTCCTCTTCGTCTTATCTGCAAAAAACCAGTTCCAGGCTTTTCGGACAACCGTTACCAGAGCACCTATAGCCAACAGAATCGGGTTAATAGCCATTGCGATCAGTCCAATGGCTGATAGCCCGACATCCAGAACTTCCTTCATAATATAGCGGGCATTGACCTCCAATTTTTTTACGATTTCTTTCATATTGAATTCAGTGCTTCCCATGCCTCTAAATTGAAATTCAAGGTCTACCCTTTTTTGCAATTCAGTGAAAATGGCTTCTATTTCTTCGTGCAGTTCCCGCAGCTGCCCGTCAAGCAATTGCCGTATTTCTGTTTCTGCAGTACGCTGCTTTAATTCAAGCATTTGTTTCGTAACCGATTCGCTATATTCATAGTCAATGCTTTCATAGATTGTATTCTGAATCTCACTTTTCAATAAATCCAATCTCAGATGGACACTTGTCAGGATATTTTCACGGAATCTCTCTATTGATAATTCTGCTTTACTAACAGCGTCATCTGTTTTTTCCTGCATGGATCTGATCTCACGGTCAAATTCTTTTTTGCCTCTTAAAATACGTCCCATAATAGATTCAACCGTACTCATGTATTTATAAGTATTAGAAATAGCCATTTCCTGCAGACTGTTGTGAGACAGTTTGGATAATAATTGCTCCAGCTCGGGAAGATTGCTGAATTCATATCCCTTTTCGAGGCACCCAAACACTTCTTCGAGCTTTTGCTGATCCCGGATAAAATCCTCCCTTTTTGGCGTCCCTGCAGAAATATATCCTAAATGAGCATTGATAATTAAATTGTTAACATATTGATCCCCAAGAATATCCTGGAACTTCTCTCTTGTCCTTTTCTCAACTGTTCTGACAGATTCAGACTCCAGCTCTTTCTGATAGCGGTAGGCACTTGGTTTTCCCCTGGCGTTAATGATGGAATATACCTTTGCCTGATCACGCAGAAAAGAAGAAATCTTTTTTAACGTCTCAGACTCAGGCTCTTTATTGGTTCCTATTACATAAAAGACAACATGAGCTTTCTCCAAACCCCGCTTGATTTCAGAAATAAACTTGCGTTCGTCCCCTTCAATCCCGGGCAAATCCATTAACTGCAGCGAATCAAACGAAGAATTGGATCTAACCTTTGTAAAGTCTTTGCGGCCATCACCGATGAAAGATCCGTCTCCTCTTGTCAGCGCCTCTATCAGAGTACTCTTTCCTGCATTTGTTTCACCAAAAAAAGCTATATTAAAAGTATCCCATTCTACATTTTTCAATAAAAAATTCAAGTTCATCTGAATGCGATCAATTCCCGAGGCCACCTCCCGGCTGATGCCAGATAAGCTTTCACGCAGCCTGTCGTCATCGAGATCCGCTTGAGACATTTCATGAAATTCCTGAAGGGAAGTTAGGAGCATACTGGAATTTGATTGAAAAATGTCTTTGTATTGAATTAATGTGCTGTCTCTCATGCTCACCGCCTCCTCACTTTGAATTATACACATTTTTCAGATTATTAACTTTATTGAAGATTCTAGAAAACCAAAAAAAATCAATCAAACGTTTGATTGATTTTTTATTATTCATTCCTTCTTATTAAAAACCAGACCGATCCTTGTACCTTTGGCATCACTTTTAATATACACTCTATCGCTAAAGCGCGACATTAAGTGAAAGCCCTGGCCCAGCGTGGAAGTGGTGGAAAATCCCTGAATTAATGTGGCTTTGGGCAGGTCATTCAATTGGATTCCGGATCCTCGGTCATCTATTAAAAAGATAATATGCTGGTCTGAGCACCACGTTTCCATTGTTCCTTTTGCTGCATGTTTGAGGGCATTTGTAGCAGCTTCCTGGATCGCGAGTGTAATCTGGAGATGCCTGTCTTCTGATATTCCTTCTTCTATTAAATCTCTTTTAATATCCTGTCTCATATACTGCAGCTGTTTCAATTCAACCAGTTCAAAGACACTCTTCTTCCGGTAGTTATGTAAAAGCTCATTAATTTCCTGGTCGTTTGTTAAGATCATTTTTCCTTTTGTGATAGAGCGGATTACTTCTTTGTAGGTTTCCCATTGTTTCTGAAGGAGCTGTTTTTCTCTTTGGACGATTTCCGTTACATCAAAGGAAAGAAATCCGCCTGTCTGAAAGCCCAGGGGAATGGAGTGAATATCGATATATTTTTCGTTGTCTGCATCTATAATCAGTTCTCTTTCAGGTTTGTTGGCCTTAATGGCTTTTTCCATTAAAGAAATCATTTCCTGTTCTTTCAGATAGGTAAATGGCCCGCCGCTCATCTGTTTCAGGCGGCCTTTTTCATATTTAAATGTGGAGCCGACCATTAATCGGTCCAAAAGCTCCGATTTTAACAGTTCATTATGGAGGTCTTCCCTCAGCTTTTCTTTAATATCGTCCTGTAAATGTTCTGTCAGGCTATTGATGACATCCTTTTTATCCATATATAAAAATTCATATTCATCTTTTGAAAGCCGATTATCCGATTCTGCCTCTCTGACAACTTTAATAATGTCAAAAGCAATCAGGTTTTCGAAACCTTTATGATACACAGGAGAAACGTGGACCTTTACGTCTCCAATTTCCAGAGAATATTCACGGCGGGGGGCAGAAGTTTCAACGAGCAATCCTACACGGCTGATTCCGCAAAGCAAACCTGAGTATTCTTCGTTATTTTTCAAGTCAATAAGTTGAACCCTTGTGGGCGGATTTAACTTCCGCCGCAGGGATCCGCCTTCAATCAGCTCTAAACAATTATTACAATCTGCATTAATTGGACATGTATCGCATTGAATCATCTAATCACCACCAGCATAGTAAAAAATACTACTATTAATTTAGAAGTTGCTCCAAATGATTTGGTAATATTTTGATATATTTATTATATCAAAAGAACTATTTAAATGTTTCGCCTTGGTGCTTCCCACAATCCAGTTTAAGGACATTTAAAATAAGAATTAAGACATATCAGACAGGATTTAAAGCCTTTTAAGACTTTACAATCTTCTTTGCTGTTTAACCATTTATTATTAGTTTATCGGGAAGAGATTTTGGGTAAATATACCCATCTGTCTTTGTATAATAAAATTTCAAAATCTGCATAGAGAAGGTAAAAAAATGAAGATATATCGTAATGCCCTGTTTGGTTTTGTAGTTTTATCCCTATTGGCATCAAGCATTTGGAATTATTATGCATTTCAAAGTCTGGAGAACCAGTCTGATCGATTCATTAATCGTTTAATCCCTTTAGAAATGACGATCGGAAGTATATTCAAAAATCTATTAAACCAGGAAACAGGAATGAGAGGATACATTTATTCAGAGGATAAAAAATTTCTTGATCCGTATAATGCAGGGAGGGAAAGGCTTGACTGGAACATAGCTCAAATAAAAGTCCTAAGCAGGGACTACCCGGCTATTGCAGATTATTTCCATACCCATTCTTTGCCGCAGATCAAAAGGATACAATCTGCTTTTGAAGAAGAAATCAATGCAGTCAGTGCCGCTCCCTCAGATTATGGGATCAGCATTCTGGCATCCAAGAGAGAAATGGACATTTATCGCATTCAGCATGAAGAGCTGCTAGATCTGGTGACCAGGGAAATGGAACTTGCAATGGAACATCAGAAAAGTGCGAGCCAAAGAGCGAAATACTTTTTAATTTTTGCTATCATTATTGCCGGCGTATCGGTAATCCTTCTGATGTCCACATACCGCAAATCTTCAAAAGCTGAACATTTTATGAAGCTGGCATCCCTGGATGGACTTACAAAGATCCCAAATCGGCGGTCTTTGGATCATCAGTTTCAAAAACAATGGACAAAGCACCTGGCAAGTAAAGGAGAACTTGGCATCATCCTTTTGGATATTGATTTTTTTAAAAAGTACAATGATGAATATGGACATATTCTTGGAGATGACGTGCTTGCAAAAGTTGCGGAAACCTTACATAAAACAGCAAAGAAGCAAAAGTGCTTTGCCGGCAGATATGGCGGAGAAGAATTTATGATCATCATACCAAAAGCAACTATAGCCCGAATGGAATCACTTGGTCAAACATTAAATGACGAAATAATGGCCCTGTCAATTGAACACAGCCAGTCTCCTTTTAAGGTGCTAACCATCAGTCTTGGAGGAGCAATCGGGAAGCCGGCCGCAGATATGCAGCCGCAGAATCTCACACAAAAGGCCGATGATATGCTATACAAAAGCAAGGAAAATGGCCGGAATCAATGCCATATACAACAGATTTAGGGGCAGGCAAGTTTATTTCCTGCCCTTATATTTTTTATCGGAGGATAAATGCAAAATAATTGAAAGCCCTTTTTTCTTTTAGTATGATAAAAAACGGTTTTGTTTTTATTACTCCCTAGAGATGCACAAGATGAATACAAAAACAATAACAGTAAAGTAGAAAAGGGAGAAAGATAGATGACAAATGAATTAGCAGATCATTACAAAGAGTGGATTGAACAAAATGAAGTGCTGGTCGTCAAAAGCACTGAGAACCAAACCTTAGTTGGCAGACTCATTAACTACGATGAAAAGGAACAATGTATATCCTTATATATAGATGAAGAAAAACGAATTGAAATCATGAAAATTTCGGAAACCTCTTCTATTAAGACCCTTTTATAGCATGCTCCATACCACTTCATTAAGCACCGGTAATCCGCCGATTATCCTTTTCACGGGACAGGGACTTCTGTCTGTCCCGTTGAATTCACTCTATTTTAGAGCTTTGGCTCATAATATTTGTAGATTTCCCTGTCTATTTGCAGATTTCCCTGGGCTATTTGCAGTTTCCCTATCTATTTGCAGATCCCACTGGGCTATTTGCAGGTTCACCCGGCCTATTTGCAGTTTCCCACTGGGCTATTTGCAGGTTCACCCTGCCTATTTGCAAATTTCCCCTATCTATTTGCAGATCCCCCTAGTCTATTTGCAGGTCCACCCACTCTATTTGCAGATTCCCTATCTATTTTCAGATCCCACTGGGCTATTGCAGGTCCACCCGCTCTATTTGCAGTTTCCCTATCTATTTCAAGATCCCACTGGGCTATTTGCAGGTTCACCCGCTCTATTTGCAGATTTCCCCTATCTATTTGCAGATCTCACTGGTCTATTTGCAGGTTCACCCGCTCTATTTGCAGATTTCCCCTATCTATTTGCAGGTCCCACTGGGCTATTTGCAGGTTCACCCGGTCTATTTGCAGATTTCCCTGGTCTATTTGCAGTTTCCCTATCTATTTGCAGGTACCACTGGGCTATTTGCAGGTTTCCCCTATCTATTTGCAGTTCCACCCGGTCTATTTGCAGATTCCCTATCTATTTGCAGATCCACTGGTCTATTGCAGTTTCACCCGTTCTATTTGCAGGTCCACCCGGTCCATTTGCAGATTTCCCCTATCTATTTGCAGGTCCCACTGGGCTATTTGCAGGTTCACCCGGTCTATTTGCAGATTTCCCCTATCTATTTGCAGATCCCCCTGGTCTATTTGCAGATTCCCTATCTATTTGCAGGTCCACCCGTTCTATTTGCAGATTTCCCCAATCTATTTCCAGTTCACAAAAATTCAATCAAACGTTTGATTGATTTCCCGCACAAAGCACGGATCTACTATATTCGCCTCATAATATTCAGATTTTATTTCCTTATAACCCAATAACTACTAAAAAGATAGGCAATTCCTCCGATAACAATAGTAAGACCATAGTACTGATTTAAAGCTCAAACCGAAAGGAGGCAAGGAGATTAATAGGGCCATAGATTTTTAATCTCCCAAATCAGGGGCCATTTAACCTGCTCTGATTTACTGGGAGAATTACTTTGCATATCCAAACGTCATCATTATGAAGCACGAGGTTTATCAACAAGGACAGGGAGTTGTCTACATGAGAAAAATACGCATCTGCTCATTTGCAGTGATCGCCCTGCTGATCACAGCCTTCTTTTTCATGCCAAGCACGCAGGCAGCAAGTAAAGTTCATACAGTTTCGTCAAGTGATACGGTTAAATCCATTGCAGCCAAATATAAGGTATCGCCTGCTCAGCTTTTGAAGCATAATGGATTGCCAGATGAAAAACTATTTCCTGGCCAGAAGCTGCAAATCAATTCTGCCACTTATAAAAGCGCCCAATACCAATGGTATGAGCGAGGCAGGCAAATAGCGAGCTATGCCAAAACGTTTGACGGGTTTAAGAAGGAAATGGGAGAAGAGTCTCCTCAGAAAGGGTTTGATTCCAGCGGGCTTATTTATTGGACCCTGTCACAGCAAGGAATTCCTCTGGATCGCACGACCATTGACGGATTTTATAAGCTGGGGATGGAAACGGACTCACCAAAAGCCGGGGATCTGATTTTCTTTGTAAAAAAAGATAAAGCTGGTAAGGTAACGGAGTTGCTGACGGGCGGAATTTACCTCGGAGATAAGCAATTTGTCCATTCAGGATACGGATCTTCTGCCGTTAAAGTAAAGTCAGTAACCGACAAATGGTTCAAAGATTATAGTTATGTCTTTAAAACCTTTACTCCTAAAGGAGAGCATGTGATCCAAAAGGGTGATACCCTAAAAAGTGTTGCCGCGACATACAATAAAACACCATCTGCACTAAAAAACCTAAACGGACTTCCGTCTGACACCATCCTTGAAGGACAATTTTTACAGGTATACAATGAACCGTTATTTCCTTTCTATTCTGAAAAAGATGCTGTTTATGATAAGGCCATTGATGTTATCAGATTTGCCTATACATTCAGAGGCTACGAATATGTATGGAGCGAAGAAAGTCCTGAAGAAGGCTTTGATTGCAGCGGACTCGTTTATTATGTAATGAAACAGCATGATCTGCCAATCAGCCGTAAATCTGCGGCATCCTATTCAAATTTGCTGGATGTTATTTCAGAGCCTAAAACCGGAGACCTGGTATTTTTTGAAAATACAGGCACCCGAACAGGCGTTACTCATATGGGAATCTATCTCGGAAATGGCTATTTCATTAATACGACAGAAAGAGCCGGCGTGCATATCTCTCATCTATCATCATCCTTCTTCACAAAAAAGTTTCACAGCTACGGAGACAGCGCCTCTCTTTTTCAATAAAGTGAAACTTCAATCAGTGTGGGGGGCCTTATCCCCCACTGATTGTTAGTCGCGTTCTAGTGTCGCTAAGATCTCCGCTAGCGCTTCGATCAACCGACACTACGAACCCGATTGGTTCAACTAAGCCTCTGCCTGCGCCTCGGCAAGTTTCACTGTATCTCACCAATCGGGCCTTTACGGGCAGTTTGACCCCCACTTATCCTCCTTTGATTTCTCTGAGTCTTGAAGTGGAGGTCTTACTGCCCGTTAGACTGCGATAAAAGCCAAAGAAGACTGCCTATACTCACCAGGCAGTCTTCTTTAATCCAACTCTTTTTCTTTATATTTCTCTGTCGCTTTTTCCAATGCTCTTAAAAAATCTTTATAGTTGTCTGTCTGCTGCTTTCGGTTGTTCATGGCAAAATCACGGTCTTTAAAGAAGCTTTTCCTCAGCTTGGTTGAAAGCTCCAGCTGAACTCCCCCGCCTTTTTTGCCGCGGTTCACAATATTTTCCCTGCCTGTCCCGCCAAGGCGGTCAGGAGCATTTTCTACATCAAATCCTGCATCTTCCAAGGCATCCTTTACAAGCCGCTTATACTTCTTATTTCTGCCGCCAACATAGACTTTTTCGTCATTCACATCACGGTAACCATGGATGGACAGGCTTGTTATCGCTTCCTCGGCCATTTGAACAGCAGCCGGTTCGTCATAAAGAGTGGATGTTATATGGAGGATACTATTATCCTTCGGCTTCAGGCCCTCAAAGATATAGGTGCTGGCATCAAGCCTTTCACCGAGATCTTCAGCCAATTCGCCGGTTCCGATCTCAATATTGCCTCCATGTATCGCAAAAATGGCAATTTCCGGTTTACGTTCGTTGATCTTGATCCGGTAATCGATATTCTCTTTTTCATATTTTTTCAATTCAGCAAAGCTGCGATATTCTTCAGGTCCCGTATTGCCGGGCAGCAATGATTTGATGATTAGAACCAGTAATATGATAACGATGCTAAAAAGACTTATTCGCAACATGGAAAAACTCCTTATTATAAGAAGAAGCAAGCAGATGGTTTCCGCTTACTTCTATGACTTTTTATGCTTTTACATTTTCATACTGCTCAATTTTTTTCTGTTCATCAGGTGTTAAAGTATCTGTACGTTTTAAAGTGTTAAGCGTTGTTAATAGAGCTCCTACTAGTACGATTGGCAGAATCCATCCTGTTACTTTTTTTACTGTGTTCATTTTTCTATTTCCCCTTTTCTTGTTGTGTTCTCCAAATGCCGCTTCTCCGCGGGTCGCCCGCTCCGGACATTGTTTTCTCTTTTTTGCTCATAATGAGCGCCTGAACTCCCCCATAAAACATAGGGGAAACTTTATGATTGACCTGATAATTTCTGGCCTCTAACTCTGACAATACATCTTTCGGGAATGGAGATTCCGTTTGGATTATGCTGTTTTCAAATGTAAAACGATCACGATTTACAATTTCCTGAAGATCTCCTTCTCCTTTTGTATAGGAATAAATCACCTGCATAAGGATCTGCGGAATTCTGTTTCCTCCAGGTGAACCGATGCCGATGACTTCTTCAGGACTTATCATGACGGTGGGTGCCGTAAAAGTTCTGGACCTCTTATTGGGTGCTTGCCCATTGATTCCGCCATCTGCAAAATTCTTCAGCTGGTCATTTAAAAAGAAACCATTCGTATAGGCTCCGGAACCGAAGTAATTGCTTAAGGTGTTGGTCGCGGAAATCACAGTTCCCTCTTTATCCATGACAACAAAGTGGGTAGTGCTTTCGTGCTCTTCCTCTTCCGCCTGCAGATTCCCGCTATCTTTAGCCAGTTCTTTTTGAAGAAGTGAAATATGATCATCGCTGATATAATTGGAGATTTCCTCAGCTGTCACACCGTCTCCAATATGAACTCTGCGGTCTTCATAGGATGTTTTTGCGATCTTGCCCATCATATCGATATAGTCTGCCTGATTCCGCGAATCCAAACCGGTCTCCTCTGCCAGCTTCAGCATTTGAAGCAGGGTTGTTCCGGAAAAAGGCGGGGGAGCTGTGAATACTTCATACCCGGCAAATGATCCTTGAACCGGCTCCGAATGCCTCACCTTATATCGCTTAAAATCATTAAGCGGAATGCCGGTCTTCGCTTTGACCGCTTTCGCAATTTCTCCCTGATAAAAGCCTGCACTGCCTTCTGTCTGAATCGTTCTCAGCGTTTTTGCCAGATCCTTTTGAACAAGAATTTCACCGGGCAGTATCGCTTTACCGTTAGGGTAGAAGCTGCTGGTACTGTCTGAATACACCCTGTACCGGGCCGTCTCCAGCCGATGGGAAAATCCCCGGTCAACCGCAAACCCTTTTTCCGCATATTCAACGGCCGGCTCCATAAGTCTTTTCATATCCATAGTGGCGTATTTTTGATGGATGGCCTCCATCCCGGCAACCAGTCCGGGAACACCGGAAACCCCGGTGCCGTTATAATTCGAAGGAGAGGTTTCCCTATAATCGATAAAATCAGGTTCACCTTCAGGAGGAATGACCAGCATTCCGCCGCCGCCTCCGATTCCTGACGCGAACGGTTCAACAACGCCCAATATGTAGGAAATGGCAATGGCAGCATCTGCTGCATTGCCTCCATTTTTCATGATTTCCATCCCTGCATCCACCGCAATGGGATGTGAGGCGCTGACACCATAGAATGCGTCAGTTTGTTTTTTAAAAGGTGCAAGAAGATTTTTTTCAGGGGACACATTCGAACAACCGGTTAACAGGCAAACGGAAACAATCAGCTGCCAAAAAGTTCGGTTTCTCATCTGCTGCCCCCTTAAAAAAGTGATTAGTTTTCTTTATTTTGACGTTTTTTCATGTGATCAATTACATGCTTATGATTTGCAATAATTTCAATCTTATTATCCTGCTTGGACCAATAAACATTTTCAGCAGTTTCTTTTGTTAATTGCCTGTACACGCGAAGCTGGTCGAAATAGCCGGTGGCCAGTCTTGGTGTGGCTTCTTCTATTTGAAGAGGAATCACATCGATCGTTGCTTTTCCATCTTCCGTCAGGTTATATTGAACCATTGCGGAATCCTTTGTCCGGGTCCACCCCTGGTCAAATACGAAATTGCCTAAGCTGTAAAAAATAATTCCATCTTTGTAGACGTCAAACGATTGAAGCACATGGGGATGATGCCCGATAATGATGTCAGCCCCGGCATCGACCATTGCTTTAGCCAGTGCTTTTTGGCGGGGAGTAGCTTCCGTGTCATACTCCTGTCCCCAGTGGACATTAACCACAACCAAATCGGCATTTCCATGGTCTTCATTTTTCGCTTTTTCAATCATGTCAAATAACACATCAGGATTTGCGCTCAACAAACCGTTTCGATCTTTTGTAGCGATTGTGCCTTCCACAAATGCATCAGTGAATCCAAGCGTTGCCACACGAACGCCGTTGACATCCTGATAGTTAATATGTTCTTTGGCTTCTTTGCGGTTTTCTCCTCCGCCGACATAATCCATGTTGTAGCGGTCAAACACATCCAGGGTGTCGCGAAGCCCTTCTTCCCCGTAATCCATCAAGTGATTATTGGCAAGGTTCATAACGGTAAAGCCGGCATTTTTAACCGCATGGATGGCATCCATGTCTGTATACAGATGAATGCTTTTATCCGTTTGTTCATATTTAGACGCATCTTCTTTTAAGATTGGGTGTTCAAAGTTCCCGCTCACATAGTCAGAGGCATCAAAATACGGCTTTACATGACGGAATAAATAATCGGCTCCATGCCGTTTTGTCACTTCTCCAACATGGCGGCCCATCATCACATCCCCGACCATCGTCATCGTAAGCTTCTGGTTCTTCCTTGGCTCAACATCTTTCACTTCATCTGTTCTCCCGATCCAGGTGGATGCGACCAGAAAGATGACCAGAATCGGCAAAATAACAGCTATATAGCGAAGATTTTTATACTTCGTCCGTTTGATAAAAATAAGCAGTTTTTCCTGAAAATTTAAGGTTCGCTTCATTCCATTCACTTCCCTAGAACAAGTAGTACACGTTCATGATTCCGAACGTTAAACCGGATAACAGAAGCGTACTGCCAAGTGTTAATGGCATTCCTTGTTTTTGAATTGTGTTGGCGATTAATCCCGGAACAATGACACCGATTCCGCGGAATTCAAAGATTTCAAATGGCATAACCGGGTAAAAGTAATCGAGGATCAGCTTTAGGCAAATCCCTGTAATCAGCATGGCAGCAAATTTTCTTCTGCCGTACAAAATCACCCATCTGCCAATACCGTGTGTAACAATTAAATAAGTTAAGATACTAATCAATAAGACCACAACCATAAATACAGGCTGGTTAAAAACCAGTGCTAAATATCCAGGCACGACAAGGCCTGCAGGCAAGACACCTGTTTTTTCTGTAAAAATAAGACTTAGCGTTACACCCAATACAAGGGCAACATATAAATCGGCACCAAACATTTGTATCCCTCCCCCTTAACTTGCTTTTCTTTTAATGACCATTTCTTTAATGGCATCGATCAGCGGCTCTGCCGAACCATGGATATTTCCGACTCCATAAACAATTCTGTTTTCCAAATAAGGTTCAAGTTCAGCCATAATTTCTTCTGTGGTATAATCTTCCAGATCCAAATACACTTTGGTATCCAGCTTACCTTCCTCATGAGCATCTGAAATGGGGTCAGTCGTCTGACCAATTGCTACGACCACTTCTGCTTTAATATAAGGAAGAACATCGCGGGCAAACTGTTCCGTGCGATCCACTCTGTCTGCACGGCAGTTCATAATAACGATTGGCGATTCTGTGCTGTAACCGAGTGTGCTCACACGTTCCCAGATTCTCAATGTGGAAGACGCATCATTGGCTGCAAAACCATTCACAAAGAATGAAGGATTTGCATCGTCGCCAAAACGGGTAATCCTCATAGCCCCAGGGTCAGGATGAGCATTCAGCATACCCCGGAATGCCGTTTCTTCATCAATTCCAAGCGCCTCTGCAACTGCCAGTGCAAGGGATGCATTATCAGGGAACACCATGTAATCAAATTCACGCAGAAATTCCTCTGTAATTCTGGAGTTGTCAGCTACAATCACTTCCGTGTTCCGTTCCGCTGCGATTTTCCTGAAAAGGTCCAGATACTCACTCTCGATCGTAACCAGGTGGCCGTTATAAGGAATGGTTGCTGTAAAAGCTTCCGCCACCTCATCCATAGTAGGACCCATCACATCCATATGGTCCTCAAGCACATTCACAATAACACCGATATTCGCCTGGATCATTTTGTTTTGAAATGTCAGCTGATAATCCGGCTGTACAGCCATACATTCGCACACAAGCGCTTCTGCACCAAGCTCGGCCACCTCTTTGACGACCCGGCGCTGTTCGCCGATATTGGGACCTTCCGGCCGGCGTTTAATCGGTTTTTCTTCATCTGTATGCCAGTAGATCATGCGGGCTGAAGTACCAGTCGTTTTGCCGACTGTTTTATATTCCGCCTCTTGGATCACACCAGTGATCAGACGGGTAACTGTCGACTTTCCGCGTATGCCGTTCACATTTACGCGGACAGGAATTGAGTCAAGCCTCTTCTGGTGCTTTCCCTGCTCCACAATTCCATAGATAACGAGAAACAATGCACATATAATGATGAGAGCCATTTGAACAACCTCTCTTAAGATATTTTTTTAACACTGTACAAGGCTACAATGTTTCAAACCTTCATACAACCGGAAAATTATACTAAAATATCATATAGGTCTTCTTTAACAGCTTGCGAATTCCCATATGGGTTCTAAACCCTTTTGCGTTAGTACTTTTAGAGGGGTTCGCATTGGCTTTTCATGTGTATATTTCAATTATTGTAAGCAATATTACTATTTTTATATAATTTGGTTTTTATGTTTTAATATGTATTTATTTAAAGATTTATCCATTTTTTGTTCACCAGGCTTGTTGCTCAGCAACATTTTCTCTTAAAAGCAACATGGAAATGTGGTAAATTTATACTATATACAGAAAGGAGGTAATAGGATAATAGACTCAGTTACCCGAGTGTAAGCTGAGCGGAGGAAATTGCAAACCACTTGAAGCATTAAATCATTTATTAGGAGGTTTTATCAGAAAATGAAAAAGATTTTAGGTACTGGGTTTTTCGTGTTTATTTTTGCGTTCTTTTTCGGCCAGTTAACCTTTGCGCAAAGCTCCGGCATTTCTTCAGGGGTTCCGGTGAAGGGAACTTTATCATCAGAGGAAGCTGAGAATACATATTATTTCTCAACGGATAAAGATGGGGAAGTTTATATAACGCTTGATGAAAGTACTGGCGGATTTTATTTGTATCTCTACAATGAGAATGGAAATAGAGTATCTTCGGATTATTTCAGCTCCCGCGGCGGAAAAGCGGTTATTGATAAAAAAATTCAAAAAGGGAGTTATTATATAGTAGTAAAGCCTTATAACTGGAATGGCATTTCCAGTGCCAGCTATAAACTGAAAGCCACTTATTCTTCCAATATTAACCGCGATGCTTCCTCTTTCGAGCCAAATGATACGGTTGAAACAAGCCTGCCCGTAAAGTCAGGTGAGATTTATCAGTCAACCAGCGAATCAAATATTGACCAGGATGTATACCAATTTACAACCAATAAAGACGGTGAGGTTTATCTAACTTTAGACGAAGCCGGCGGCGGATACTATATGTATCTTTATGATGAGAATGGAAATAGAGAAACTTCGGATTATTTTAGCTCCAGCGGCGGTAAGAGCGTAATTAATAAGAAAGTCCAGCAGGGTACCTATTATGTGAAAATAATGCCGTATAACTGGAATGGCATCACTAGTGCCAAATATAGATTTAAAGCCACTTACCCTGGTTCCATTAACCGTAATAAATCTTCCTTTGAACCAAATGAAACCTTTGAGACGGCAATGCCGATCAATTCCGGGCAGAGCTACAGCTCCAGCAGTTATTCCAGCATTGATCAGGATACCTACCAATTCACAACAAATCGTGATGGGAATGTCCGAATTGCCCTGGATAATGCAAAAGGCGGATTTTATATGTATCTTTATGATGTTAATGGAACCAGAGTAACCTCTGATTATTTCAGTTCTGCCGGCGGCACATCCGTTATCGATAGAGACCTGAAAAAAGGCACATACTATGTAAAGATATACCCTTATAACTGGAACGGCATTACAAGTGCTTCCTATCGTTTGCATGCTTCGTTCCCGGCACCGGCAAATGCCTGTGACCGTTATAAAGGCGTTTCAAAGATCTGGTGGGATGGCATTGAGCTGAAGCCTGGCCAAATCGGACGGTTAATCGTAAAGAAAGACACAACATTATTTAAATTAAACGGTGAACAAAAGTCGCCTTCCCGCATCTTAAAAGCAGGCGAATTCTACCGCATTTATGCTTTTAAACCTGGAATGCTGAGCGTCGGCGGCGGATATTACGTGGACCGCGATTCAAAAGTTACGTATGAAACTCCAAGCAAGGCAAAACTTGAAGCGGTTAGATGTATTCAGAACCGATAAAGCGGTGTAAGCAAAGAAAGTCCTGCAGATTAAACTCTGCAGGACTTTCTTTTTGGAAACATGGGCCGGTTCTTGTGTTTTGGAAACACGGGGACGGTTCTCGTGTTTTGTATTTTACTTGAAACACAAGAACCGTCCCTCTGTTTTTTTTACTTGAAACACAGGAACCGTCCCTCTGTTTTCCACTGTTTTCCACTGTTTTTTTAAATCTTAAATTTACTAATAGACTGCTGAAGTTCATCCGCCATATCCGATAAGGAAGCGGCAGTTGCAGACATTTCCTCCATTGTTGCCAGCTGTTCCTGTGTGGCAGCAGAGATATCGTGTGTACCCGAAGCGGCCGCTTTTGTCGCTTCTTCTATCACATTGGATGACTGAACCATCTGAGCTGTCCCGGCAGAGATTTGCTGCGCTGCAATGGATACTTCATGAATCTGATTGGATGCATTTTCAGTAGAGTTCTGGATGTTTTCAAACGATTGGCCGGCAGTCGATACGATGTCGATGCCTTTCAGCACTTCCTTCTTAACAGAATCCATTGAACTGATCATCATTCTGGTTTCTTCCTGAATCGTCTTAATGAGCTCCTCAATCTGCTTGGCTGAAGAGGAAGATTGATCAGCAAGTTTTCCTACCTCGCCTGCCACTACTGCAAAGCCTCTTCCCTGCTCTCCGGCTCTTGCTGCTTCTATTGCGGCATTTAATGATAACAGGTTCGTCTGGGAAGCAATTGCAGTGATCACTTCAATAATGCTGCCGATTTCGTCAGAACGGCGGCCTAACTGATTAGCGGAATGGACTAATTCTTCAGCGATTTTATTAATTGAATTCATTTGATATACTGCCTCTTTTACCGTAACACTTCCATCGTTTGCATTAGTTGCAGCCAGGATTGAAATGGAAGAAGCTTCTTGTGCACCCGCAGCCACCTGCTGGATGGCAGCCGTCATTTCCTCTATAACCTGTGTCATTTTTTCAACACTGACCAGTTGATCCTCAGCACCGGATGACACTTCTTGTATGCTTGCCACAATATGCTCTGCTGCTTTACTTGTATGTGTGGCACTAGCTGTCATTTCTTCTGAGGAAGATGCAAGCAATTCGGAGCTTTCCTGGATTTTGGCAATAACACTTCTAAGCCCCTTCATCATACTGTTAAAAGAAGCGCCCAGCTGACCGATCTCATCTTTTGAAAAGGCGGTATATTCAGCCGTCAAATCTCCTTCTTCAGCTGCCTTCATTAATTCCTGCAAGTTCTTCACTTTAGGGACAATCAATTTATAAATAAAGAATCCAGTAAGGCCGCATATCAGAATGGCTAACCCAAGCAATCCCAGCATAATGTAAGAAGCAGCCTTAAATCCCTCTGTATTTGCTTCGTTTAAATCCTGTGCACGCTGATCATTATAGGCAGTCAATTCATCTATAATTGCCCCTATTTCACTGCGGAGAGGCTTGACACTATTGGTAAACATGGCATATGCCTCTTCATTCTTGCTGGATATGGCCAATTCTGAAGTTTCTCTTAGAGCTGCCGAATATTGTTCATTGAGTTCATGATAATTCTGCAGCTTCCCCATCACATAATCACTTCTGTTTTTTCCATAGTCTTCAATAATAATATTATTATCAGTCTGATTCGTTTCGATATTTTCCACTAGTTTCTTTGTGCGTTCCGGATCGTTTGTTACCATCATTTCCATAATATATGTATCGATCTTCCGGTTATTGATCTGGACTGTCTCCATCTGCTTTATGGGAATGAGCCTCTCTTTATACATTGTTTCAGTATTTCCGGCCATACGTTCCATATAAAGGAAGCCTGTTAATCCAACTCCGGCTATGAAGAGCATTGAAACAAATATTAAGACTAAAAGTTTATTGCCAATTCTGATATTTTTCACATGTAAACCTCCCTGTGTGTCATAAAATTAGTCCTTTATCCCTATATATACTTTACAATATTAATCATTTTTCGTTTTTTACATTCAGGCATGAGAGGTACAAAAACAGGCTATTTAGCCCAAAATCTCGGCATAATATGCCATATTTCGTACATTAGGCAACTCTCCGGATTTACTGAAAAAGGATACATTTATCAGGTAAAAGAAAACAAAAAGAGAATGGACACAGCCATTCTCTTTGAGATTATTAACAAAATTTCATCCATAAACTCCGCATACCTTCACACCATTCCGTCCACACCTCTTCGCCTCATAAAGGGCAGAATCCGCGCTTTTCAGAAGCTCTCTGTAAGAAGCACCATCATGAGGATAAAGAGATATGCCAATGCTTGAAGTGGTATGGAATTCATATTCGCCGATGACCCAAGGATCCTGCAGCTTCATAAGAATCCGTTCGGCAATCATGGCGGCATCTCCCACATCATTCAATTCCGGCAGCAGAATGGTAAATTCATCTCCGCCTTGGCGGGCAAGCGTATCACTTTCCCGCAGGCAGCTTTTCACTCTTTCAGAAAATTGCTGAAGCAGTGCGTCCCCTACATCATGGCCCAGTGTATCATTGATGTGTTTAAATTTATCCAGGTCCAGGTACATGATCGCCAGTTTCCGTCCGTAGCGCTTTGCTTCTTTCAGGGCTTGTTCAGCCCGCTCCTGGAACAGACTTCTGTTTGGCAGGCCGGTAAGCGTATCATGGAACGCCATATAACTTAGTTTTTCTTCAAGCATTCTTCTTTCAGACACATCCCTGGAAACCACCTGGAGGTACAGTACTTGTCCTCCCTCGTTTACGACTGGTTTTCCATGCGCTTCCACCCAAATCCAATATCCAGTGGCATGTTTGAATCGGAACTCTGCCACCTGGCTTTCCTTTGTCGTGATTGCTTTGACAAATTGGTTTTCCACATTCATGCGGTCTTCAGGGTGAACAAGGTCAAAGGCCAGCTGATTCACCAACGATTGCGGCGGAAAGCCGAGAATCGTTTCATACGATGGCGAAGCATATGTTATCCTGCCTCCCGTATCGATTGTAGTCACTAAATCGGTCATATTGTCTGCTATGAGCCTGTACTGCTCCTCACTTTTTTTCATGGCCAATTCCGCTCTTTTTCTTCTGGAAATATCCTGCACCATCATGAGCACAGCAGGATCGCCCTCATGCTCCAGGAATATTCCTGTCACCTGAACATCAATCACCTCTCCGTCGAACCTGATGACTTTCTCCTCTGCCGGAGGAATGGGTTCGCCCGATTCCCTGAGTTCTTCAATACGCTTCCGGACCATATCAGCTGATTCCTTATGCGCAAAGTCAAGGACAGATCTCCCCATTAATTCATCAAGTGAAGAAGCGCCCAGCAATTCGATGCAGGCCGGATTGGCATACTGAATCTTCCCTTGTTTATGGACCACAATGCCTTCAGGAGAATGTTCAACCAGCCGGCGATATCTTTTTTCACTACTTTTCAATTCATTCAGTATTCTTTTACGGTTGGTTATATCTTTGAATTCTGTCAATGTGGCCCATTTGCCATCATATTTAAGGGAGACAGAACCGACTTCAGCGTCGAAGACCGATCCGTCCCTGCGGAGCAGCTGAATTTCTGTAAAAGGAATCGTCCGGCCTTTGGCTGCCGTTAAAATCCTTCCCTTTGTTTCATCATGAAAATCGGGATGAATATAGGAAAAAATAGACTGTCCCATGAAATCATCAGTCATCAGCGAATCTGCAGCAGCCTGATTGGCATAAAGAATCTCCCCCTCATGATGAATGACAATTCCGAGCGGAGACAGTTCGACAATCTTTCTGTTTCTTTCTTCGCTTTCGATCAGGGCTTTCTGAGCTTTCTGTTCTTCCGTTAAATCCAGAGCAATCCCATAAACCCCAAGGATCTTTCCGCCTGCAATGATTGGCACTTTTGTCACCAGCAAAGGGACTCGGTCTCCTGTCTTTTGAATGACTGCGCACCTGTACTGCAGCGTGTTCCCCTTCACAGCTTCTGCAAATTTCGCTTTACTTTGCACCAGGCAATCCGGAGCAACCAGTTCCTCAAAAGAGATGCCGCGAAGCTCATCCTGTGAATATCCGGTCACCCTTTCGAAGGCAGGATTCGCCTTGATAAAGGCACCATTTACATCCATTGAAAAAATAGAATCATGATTATACTTAAATAAAGATTTATATTTTTCCTGGCTGATTTTCAAGGCTTCCTCAGCCTGTTTTTGTTCAGTAATATCATTCCGGATGGAAACATACCGATAAGGCTTCCCCTGCTTATTCAGAAAAGGAACAATCGTTGTATGCACCCAATAATGGCTGCCATCCTTTGCACGGTTGAGCACCTCTCCGCGCCAGGTGTTCCCCATTCCGATCGTCTTCCACATCTCTTTGAAAAAGTCTTTGGAATGATAACTGGAATTTAAGATGCGGTGGTCCTGACCAATCAGATCTTCCCTTGCATACCCGGAAATTTCACAGAATGTATCATTTACGAATTGAATGATGCCTCTTTGGTCAGTGATGGCGATGATCGAAGAATCATTCAGCGCCCGGTTAACATCACTTAACTCTTCAAGTGACTCCTGCAGAGCCCTCTCACTCTCAGCTAAGGCATTTTTTATCATTCTCTTATCCTTATTATTGCCTCTTGACGCAATAAAAAAGATCAGAATGGATGTTACAAAAACATATATGGTTTTCTTTACGGTCAGAAGAACGGGAAGCATGTCAGAGTGGGCAAACAGACTTTCAATAATTGAATCGGAGAATACTATCCATATAATAACGAACAAGGAGTAAAAACTGGTCATCATGAATGGAAATCGGTTAGCAGCAATAAACAGCCTGAACTGTTCTTTGATTATAGACATCTTTCAGAATGCCTCCTTTTAAATAGGAAAATCGACACAAATATTCTAATGAGACATTATATCAAACCAGCCTAAAGGATCTATTAAAATTCAGCTTCTATCAGTTCAATAATAGAACATATAAAGTCTAAATCTCCGCATTTCAAACTCAAAATCTGCCATTCTAAGCAAATGGACCCGTTTCAACCCCTTCAAATTTTCAACAAGGTGAAAACTTGGCACTTCACACACCATTAAAATATAGTAATATATTCATATACTAGTATTTTTTACTAAATTACTTCTACACGAAAGGTAGATTCCCTATGTCAGCAGGACAGGCAATTGAGGTATTAAATCACGCGGCCTTCAGTGATGAACTTCCCCCTTCGCAAAACCTTATGAAGCAGTATGAAAAGATGATTGTCACAACACTGCTGCGTTCTTTTGCACTGGATTTTTTAATCAAAGATCAGAATGGCGGGAATGTGGACACACCATTGACAGCGAGAAAATACGGTTTGAAGGATGAAGAGGCACAAAAGCGCTACGATTCCAAAAATCGCGGCGATTATTCGGACAAGAACGTAAAAAAGCAATACCACAGCAATAACTTCATAGACCGAAACAGGGAAGCTTCCGAATTAAAAAAGCAAGGGAAACTTTTTGACGCCTATACAGGACAGAAGATTGCCCCAAACGGAAAATATGACCTGGATCATACCATTTCTGCAAAAGAAATTCATGATGATCGAGCCGTATACCTGGCAAATTTAAACGGTGCGGATTTAGCGGTTGCGGATACAAACCTAAATCATACAAACCAGTCCATTAACCGCGCAAAAGGCAAAAAAACAATGGATCAGTTTTTAGATGATTTGAACAAGAAACAAGGCGAATACGAATCCCGGATCAGCCAGCTAAAAAAGCAGGAGAGCTTAACAGATAAAGAGCGAAAAGAATTAAACAAGCTGACGAATTTAAGCCAGGCTAATGCAGAAAAAATGAAGGAAGCCGATGCAAATTCCCGGAAAGAGTACAATAAAACCATTACGAAAGCATATTTAAGCGACAAAAAGACCTATATTAATGCCGGAAAAGATGCACTGAATACCGGATGGAAAATGGGCGCCCGCCAAACGCTTGGTCTGATCCTGGCTGAAGTTTGGATCATTGCCCGCCAGCGGTTCCCTCTAATCATGGAGAAAATGAAAGAGAAATTTTCACTAAAGGAATTCCTATTGGAAGCGGCCGGGACTTTTAAGGAAGCTTTTCAGGCAGTGAAGGAGAAGTTCAAAGAGCTGATTGCTGCTTTTGCAAACGGCATGTTGGCAGGAATTCTTTCCTCTATATCAACATTTATCATCAATTTCTTCACGGGAACAGCCAAGCACGCAGTGAAAATGATCAGGGAGTTCTGGGGCAGTATTACCCAAATTTTTGACCTCCTGGTATTTAACCGCCAAAACCTTTCCCCGGGAGAATTAGCACGGGAAATTTCAAAGGTGATCGGCTTAGCGGCAGCCGTGCTTGCCGGAACACTTGTGGCAGAAAGGCTTGAAAGCACAGGCATCGGCGATCTTCCTGTCATAGGAGAAGCATTGACCATTTTCTTAAGCGGTCTCACAACCGGCGTCATCAGCATTTCACTTGTGTACTTCATTGACCATTCAAAAGAAATTCAGAAACTGGTAAAATTCCTGGATGGATTTGCTGACCAGCTGGAATTAAAAAGGCAGTACTATGCAGAGCTCAATGAACAAATAAAACAAAAAGTAAGCGAGTTATCCAGCCTCCCGATCGATCAGCTGAATAAACAATTAGCAAATGTTCAGATGCTGACACAGCAAATGAAGCTGGCTGACACTGATGATGAGCTGAACGAGATTGTGACTAAAACAATAAGAACGATGGGCCTTGATTTGCCATATCAGGACCGTGAAGGCTTAAAGCAATTCATGCAGGATAAACAGGCTGTATTACATTTTGAATAGGAGTTTCAGCTATGGGGTTATTTGATAAGTTACGGGATTTAAAATTGGATGTAGAAATTAAAGCATCAGAGATTCGTTATTCTGTCGGTGATAAATTTGATGATGTCAAATACTATGTTGGGGATAAAGTCGACGATGTGAAATACTTTGTTGAAGACAAAGCAGATGATGTGAAGTATTTTGTTGAAGATAAAGTGGATGATGTCAAATATTTTGTTGGAGACAAAGTGGATGATGTCAAATTCTTTGTTGAGGATAAAGTCGATGATGTAAAGTATTTTGTTGGGGATAAAACCGATGACCTGAAGTACTTCGTCGCTGACAAAGCCGAAGATCTAAAAGATCTCGCGGAGGATAAACTGAAAATCAAATCAAAAGGCGATGTGGCTGAAGCTGTATCTTATGTGCTGTTCCCGCAGCAGATCCCTTTAAAATTGATCATGAGTTCTTTCGGAAAAAATGCAGCCGCTAATATCCAGTCAAAAAATGATCAGTTAGCCGGACGGGTTAAAATACTCGAAGACCTGCAAAGCCACGGTGCGGAACTGGAGAAAAAAATACAGCATCAATTTTCCGAGATTCAATCTGTCAGCGCCCAGCTCCAGGACCAGCTGAAATTTTTTGCGGAATGCTTTGAGCGGATACATAATCGGCCAACTTACGGAATTAAGGAATCAAATGGCCTGATTTCGTTTGACAAGGGCTTCGATACACCTGTATTAATGGCGGACTTCGCCAGGTTTGATGAATATTTGGTGAATCTTTATGAGGAAAATGCCGGCATCCTGCAAGGCTTGCTGCGCACCCCTGTATTTGCGGCCATATTGAAATTCCGAGAAAAAACGCTGATGAACAAAATCGATAATGTTCGCTCAGAAGTAAATGAGTGCATTAAAAGCATGAGACCCCTGGTACAATACTTAAACCAGCTGAACCTGACATCAGCCAAAATGGGCATAGAACTGAAGGCACTCGATTCCACCTTTAGCCAGCAGGTTCAAAAGCTTTCTGCCATAGTGGATGAAAAAACGGATTTTAAACAATTCAGCCAAAACGACATGACTGTTCTGGACACTGCTATTAAGCTGGTCCAAATCATTGTATCGCTTCTCAACACACACCTATTTAATGTTAAGGAAGTGTCAGAACAAGGACTTGCTAAAGTAAATTCAGCTGAAGTTCTTATGCTCGTAGCAGAATCTGAAAAAATGAGACAGCAGGGAAACTAGGGGACGGTTCCCGCGTTTCCCTCTGACTCCCAAGAACCTCAGCTGTAATCTTCAGATAGGCGGCGCAAGGAAAACACGGTCTCTGCAACTGACGCTCCCACTTTCAATCAAACGTTTGATTGAATTCAAGAATATAATACTTTAAGCCTGCAGAAAGAGTATTAAGGATTTATTAATTTGATGGTTCTAATCGTATTTTGGCAAATAAACGCTGCTGTCAGGTTCTTTTTTGGGGAAAACATGAGAACCGTCCCCGTGTTTCCCCCGAATAGCCTTTTTCAGTGTGGGAAAATCGATCGGCTTTGTAATGTAGTCTTTGCATCCCAGCTGAAAAGCCTGCTCAGCGCTTGAGGCTAGAGCATCCGCACTCAGGACGATCACAGGAATTTCTTTGGTCGCTTCATTTTCGCCAAGCTTATTCAGGACTTCAAGTCCATTCATATCCCGGAGGCCGAGATCCAATAGGATGATGTCAGGCTTCATTTCCACTGCTCGCTGGTAGCCGCTTTCTCCATTTCTCTCGGCCATAAACTTAATGTCTCCGATCAGATTGAGCATTTCTCTGACCAATTCAATGTTTCCATGATGATCTTCAATATATAGCACGGTTTTTTCAAATTCATTCACATTGTTTGCAGATGGCTCATGAACAGAGGTTTTCTCCGGCCCTTCATTTGCTTTAAAGCTCACCCAGAACGTGGTCCCGATACCTTCTTTACTGCGAACCCCATAAGTCCCGTTCATTTTTTCAACAAGATTGGCGACAATGGAAAGACCCAGACCGCTGCCTTTCCATTTATCCACATCTTTATTGGCACGGTAAAAAGGTTCAAAAATCACCCCAAGCTGGTCAGGGGCGATGCCGACGCCAGTGTCCGTGATATTTATCCTAACATCAGCACCTTCCACCTCAGTATACACACGCACATACCCGCCAGGCCGGTTATATTTCAGAGCATTTGCAAGCAAATTATTCAGAATCTGTCTTAAACGCATCGAATCAGCTGTAACGGATATCTTTTCATCAATCGGCCCGATTTCAATGATAACCTGGGGATTCACTGCGAGCGAACCGATGCAGTCCTCAATAAACGGTTTTAACTGAATTCTTTCCTGCTTCATATTAATATTGCCTGTCTCTATTGCTGTAAAATCCAGCAGTTCATCGATTAACTCTAAAAGATGATGGGACGCATCCAAAATACGCTGCAGCCGCCTGCTTTCTTTTTCTTCCTGATTCTCCATGAGCATAATCTGAGTGAACCCCTGAATCGAATTTAACGGAGTCCTGAGATCATGGCTGATTTGTGACAGAAAAACCGTTTTCAGATGATTGGATTTTTCAGCATTCAACTTTGCTTCCTTCAGGTCCTTTTCCATTTTTTTTCGGCAGGTGATATCCCGGACCAGTGATATCACAGCTTTTTTGTCCACGTTCTCGAAGACAAATGGAAAACTCATAACCTCAACATTTATTTTTTGACCTGATTTATGCTGAGTCTTTGTTTCAGTTAACAGCCTGCTTTCTCCCAGGCGGTTTTCACTTACATCCTGATCCCAATCAAAAAGATCATACATATCCCTTCCTGTAAGATCATCAGGAGTACAGCCCAGCAGGATGCCTGCGGCTTTGTTGGAATATACAATCTCCCCTGAAGCAGAAACAAATACAGCATCCGGCATTTCTTCTATCAAATTCTTATAATGAGTATGAATATGCTGAAATTCTTCTTTCAAGGATTTAATTGTTTCTGCTTGCTTTTCCTCCATAAAAAAAGAAGGAATCAGGATATCCTTCTGATAGAGGCTGGAAGGAAACAGCTCCAGGTCTGTCATCACATAAGGATGGCTTTTCATAAGTTCAAGCTGAATATTCGCCGGCAAAGCCCCGCCATCATAGGCACAGACCGAAAAAGCCTTCACACTGCCCACAAAAGTATCCGCTTCCAATTCAAACCTCCGCAAATTCTCGAGCAGACAGCACTGATTTTTCCTCCACTTAACTTTCGCCCACGTTCTGAGCGGTATGCCATTGCTGATATAGGGATCGACTAAACCCGAGAATGTGCTGACAATGTTGTTTATATTTAAGTCCGCATTCACTCCGTAAAAGCGGTCACTTTCAGCGAACACAATTCCATCCAGCATTTCCTCTGAAAAACCCTTTTCACGCAAACACTCCAGCACAGCAGCAAGTGTCTCCTTTTCCTCTATGAAAATAACACCATGGCCAAGATCCAGCCCTGCAGATAAAAAAGAGACAATGTTATGAATATATTTTTCACGATCCGAGTAGGTGTATAAAATATGTGAACCATTGGCGATCTCCACGTTATTCGACAATGCCACTCTCGGATGAAAAGTATGATTGGATAAGGTCTCCATAGGAACATACCCCCTCGGCTTTTTATTGTAATTATAGCATAGCTGTTTGGTATGGTTTAGATGCCTTTATTTTCCTGTTTTTGGATGAAACCACTGTAAAACCGCAGGTCTAATAGACAATTTTATCCAATTGGAAATTTACAAACTATCCCCAGTAAAAATCTAGTATATTAATCTAGGGTAATAGCCCTAGATTAAAGATACATACTGCAGGGGGAGACAGCATTGAAAAAGCTATTAATTTTATCATTCATTTTATTCCTATCTGCCTGTTCACCGGATGAACAAAGGGTCGAAGAAATGATCGATCGTATGGCAGCTTCAGAAGAGCTCAGTGAAATCGTATCCTTTGGGTTCGTAACTGAAATTGAAAATGACGGGACTAATGTACTTTATGATCTCCATTTAACAGTGGAAGACAGCTACGATGATATGACTTATACAGAGCAAAAGGAAGTCTTCGAACAAATCATCTCATTCCTCGAAACAGAATCCGGTAATGCAGCCGGGGATCTGGATTGCGGTGAAGATTATACTTGCGACATCCGTAGCCTTGAACTTTCTGCCTACACGAGCGAGAATGAATATTCAATCGAGTATGGCCCTTCTGTCTCTGCCATTTCAAAAAACGGAGAGCCTCACAAAGTTGAAGCCGAAATTGCGGCAGAAGAGGCAGCTGAACAGGATACTGATGCTGTGACAGAATCGAGTACTGAAGAAGCAGCCAATACTTCCGGCAGCACAGAGACCGAAAGCACAGATACTGAAACATTCGCGGAAACCGCCTCCTACCCGGACACTGATTTTTCAACAGCAGACGGGGAAGACTGGGTTCAGTTATCAGATGATGAGAAATATTTGATGGTGTCCCAGGCAATTGATACCTTCAATTCATCCGGCAAATTCGTCATTACGGAAGGACCCGAATGGTTTTTGGATGCACTAAACGCCTTTTATGGAGATGGAACTACCGCAGAGGATCAAGCCGTCTCAGCTGAAAAAGTATCCGATGTAATGCTCCTGTCCGGTCTGGCCGGCGGCGTGTTTGTTGAGTAAAAATTAGAGAGTATCTCTGAACAGGTATTTAATAAACGGAAAGGGGAACGGAAGAACCGTCCCCTTGTTTCATTCCAAGACCCTTAGATACTCAGGATGGTAAGTAATAATCCAGATGGCAGCTCCTAAAGAAAACACTATTCCAAAATTTAATACATACATCAAGATAATGATGAATTCGTATTGTCTCTTGTTTGGCATACTGCCTGCCTCCTATCTGGCTGCTTTTTGCAGCTCCAGTAGTCATTTATACCTACTCCGAAGACATAAACTGACGGTCTGAACGGAAGAACCGTCCCCTTGTTTCATTCATATTTCTATGCTTTTAAACATTTTCTTTAGTTTATATTTCTCTATGTCTGCAACTCCCCTCCGGCTATGTAATTCTTCCAGCTCATCCTGTTCTTTATTGAATTCTCTAATACTATATATTTCATCTGCTCTGTTTGTTAAGCTTTCATTGACGGCATATCTTATGGTTTCCATTGTATCTTCATCAGCATTCTTAAAAAATTCTTCATTATATTTAACCCATTTCTTTAAGATGGGCTTTTTAATAAAATCCTTATGGCTGGTTTTATCCGTTTCGACTGGATATGCCTTCGTAGCGTCTACTGCTTTGCATAATGATTCAAGAATCAGCTGCAGCTCAGACGCTCTGATGATTTCCGGTGCCTGAAGATGTACAAGCTTGTTGTATCTAATGACCCGCATTAGTAACTGCTCAGCATTTAGCTTTAATAGAAAATCCTCATTAGACATGATTTGTCACTCCTAATAGATAATAAGTACAATTTGATCACGCCCCGTTATCTTTTTTCTCTAAGATTAATCTGACTTTCAACTGGGGATTACATCCCTTTTTCCAGTTCACGCAATTCGGCCAGCTCTTCCTGCTGCTCCTGTGTAAATACAGGCTCGATCCCAAGAGATACCATTCTCATGTGATCAAGCATGACGGATAGCCAGACGAATTCGAGGTTAAGGATTAACAAAGGTGCTCCCAGATCTACAAGCCTTTGAGAGCGGTGATATCTCGTCTCCGCCTGCCTCCAGGCAAGGAGTTTTCGGTCAAAATTGGATTCATCCTCTGAAAAAGTTTCTCTAAAAAAATCAAGCTTGACCCTAATCTTATTCAGCAAATCTGTTATATCCGGCATGCTGGCGGTATGGATTAATTCAGAAGATATTGCTGCAGTTCCTTCAAGCAGTTCAAAACCTGCTTATTTAAAATATCCATATAAATCCTCCTTTCATATTCGGAGATTAAGTACGAGGGTCTTTATACCTATTTATATAAATATTATACCAAATGGACTCTATGAATCTTCCAGTATATTCAACTTTGACACCTCTTATGGAACATCTAATACAGGAATATTGCCATTTGAGACCTGAATAGGGACTTTTCGAGGCTTTATATATACCTTTTAGTCAGCCAGTCTGGGTAGTGCTTTATTCCTGATTGAACACTTACACAAATATGAAATCCTGTTTTTTGAGTCTTTGAAATAGACATTGGATTTGCTGTGGAATAGAGAAAGGTTCGAAGCGGAGTTTTTATCCAGCGTGTATCAATTTGCGTAAACACAAGTACCGCCCCGTGTTTCTTTCAACAGAGAAAAGCACTGTAAATGCCGTCATCTACAGTGCTTCACCTTATGTTTGAAAATGTTAGTGGGGTGTTTAGCAAACCAAGTAAAAAGTGAGTCTTTACCAACGAAGAGAAGAAAGGGGAAAATATAGACTAGGGTGTGTGGGGGGTTAATTTTCAAAGGAGCTTAATTGCTCACGTAAGCTGTCTTTTGATATTGCCAATATCTCTTTCATTTCTTGCTGTCTTCTCCCATATAAAATCCTGGTCTCTTTCAAGGATTTTGAAGTGCTCTAAGACCTCTTGATGACGCTGATCACTTTTAGTTTCCAGCTCCTGCAGCTTTTTATTCATTTCTTGCTGTTCTTGTTTCATCTCTTGCTGTTCTCTTTTCATCTCTTGTTGTTCTTTTTTAACTTCCTGCATATCAGATTGAAGACTTCCAACCATTTTTATTAATTGGTCAAGCATACTCTCCATTTTAGCTTCGTTCATTGTTCACACCTCCTTTTCTATAGTATATAACAAATTCCTTAAGATATATGTGACAATTTCAGGGGGGGACATGGGATTGGTTTTCCATTTTCGAAACAGAGGGACGGTTCTCCTGTTTCACCTACCCGGCATTTATTCTTTATGATGAGCAGCTGTATTCTTATAGCACTGCCAAGACAGCCCCTGATATTTTCAATCAAACGTTTGATTGAAATCTAAAATAGATGGCATCAGTTGTTCATTCGATAGCAAAAGTCTTTTAGAATACTATCTCCTGCATGGTGACAGTGCTGAACAGTAATAAAAGTCAATGAGTAATTTCTCTTCACTTAAGAAGGGAACAGCAGAGGCATCCTTTAACCACATGGGTAAGGTAACCCATAGGCTCAATAACTGCCGCTCCCATTTTCAAACTCAATTAGATTAATTAAGGAACATATCATTACGAGCGGCCAGGTTTAACTTCTTGCATATATACTTCTAATATATCCTCTTATTTCTTTATTGTTGACCTTAAATACTACCTCATACCAATCATCATTTCCTGAATAAACATCAACTCTTGTTCCATATGGAACTACAGCTAAGACTTTAGAATTTGAGTTGGGTGATTTCATTAGTTCCAATCCACTTGTTTTAGCTATAATTGTGTAATCGAAAGCATTAATGTTAGCTTTTATGTCTTTTACCTGGACATAACCTGAAATTAATTTGCCTTCTTCATTTTTATGAGTTATTTGAACCCAGTTATCAGCAAAAAACTTTTTCACAATTAAAGAGTTGTGGACATATTCCCATTCAGTTTCAAATCCCCGTTCTATCTCTGCAATTTTATTGCCGTTTGGCTTATCATATACATTAATAAAATCAGGTTTTATGAAAACAACATAATTAGAAATAGGGCTATTTGCATTAGCTTGTATACATGCAACTGCTTCTAATTTCTTTTTGCTCGGGGTCTGATACGTTACTTTAGAATCCCGTTCCACATAATATCCTCCGCCAACACTTAATAAGCCTGGTTTAAATGCATAGATTCGATAGAATTCCCCAGCTCTTAATGTGCGGGAAGTTGTCCTTTTATCCCCATCAAGTTTAAATAATGGTGTATTTTCCTTGATAATCAGACGGCCAATTTGGCCTGGTTTGAGCTCTGCTCCATCCCACCAAATTTTTGTTTGGCCTTCAAATTGATAGCACAAATTAGTGTCTGGCTCTGCTGCATTTACAGGAGTGTACACTCCAAACAGAAGTATAAATACTAGTAAAAAACTTAAACTTTTCTTCAAATTGTTCCCTCCCCAGGAATGTTTTAAAAGGAATTTCTTGTTATAAATTTCTTCTTGCTTGCTTCACTTAATGTGCTTCTTTTAAAAAAACTGTCAATTCTTTATTGGTGATTAAATCTCCTATTTCGTCCGTGAGGTGAAATTTCAAAAGATGCCATGTTTTATCACCATTTTTTTCGTTCTCTTTAAGAATCGCATAGCCGCTTTCACTCGTAGAAAAATCAGCCTTTTCTTCCTCAGTCCACGTAGTCATTGGACGCTTGAGTTTTTCCATGATTGTTTCGATTTCTCCAGTCAGAACGGCAGAAGAATAACCCATCTTTAAATCCGCATAATATGTGCCATTCCCTAAATCATAAAGCGAATCAATTTGAATAGACTCTCCTAAGTCCAGCGTCATCTCAGAATCTGTATTGATAATATAAAAATAATCCTGGTCAAACTGTGCAATTTTCTGGTACTCAGTTTCATAATTCTGACGGGCAACTGTTACACCGAACAACTCTTTAGTGAGCTCGTCCACCTGGGCAGCAGCATACGGTATAAAGCTCATGTATTCTTCTTCAATCGGGTCTAAATCTGGCTCTGGTACAAGTTCAGAAAAAGCCCCTTCCCCGTTTCCAAATGCGAGCAGTTCCATTATTTGTGAATCTGTATAGTTTTCAATATCAAAATCTGTGAGATTCGTAAAATGGTACATAAAAGAGGTTAACGCCTTCTGTTCATCCAGCGTCCAATTGTGATACAATTCCTCAGAAAAATTGCTGCTAATAGCCATCAACTCTTGCAAAAATGTGTTTATCTTCTCAGCATTATTGGACACGTCAAATGCTAACGATTTTGAGCCCGCATCACTATTGATAATCATTTTTCGATTTTCATAATGATAAGACTTTAAAATATTTTCATATTCTTCTTTAGTAATAGGCTGTGGGTCGCTGCCACTTTCTGCAAGCTCATACTCAACCTTTTCTTCACCTGTTTCAACATGCCCTTTCCACGTGACCAGAAGACTTTTTTCTTCCGTTAACTCCCCATCATGAAGAGCAGAGAAGTTTATCCAGGAAAGATATTCATTCCAGTCGGGATCCTCTCCCCTTGAACCAGCAGAGTATTCCCCTGTATCTACTAGATAAGATTGATTGTCTGCTGTAGCGATTGAACGCCCAGAATCATCAACCAATCCGTTGCTGGCAAAGGTTTTCGTATAAAGCTGAAGCCGTTCCCCGTCTTGATAGCCCCAGATTTCCTCCGTATATCCATCTGAGTCTGCTGTATCATATACGAGATATAATTCAAATATTCCATCACGATCAAAATCAAGCAGTTCCGCATATTGCAATCCATTACAGCTATCTGGCCCTGCATCCTCGGTGCAAATTCCGTAGTTGTTTATAATCATCTTGACAATCGGATAAAACGCTGAAGCTGCAAGCTGCTCCTCTGTTACTTTCGTATCTTCTGCTACTCCCTTTTCCTTTTCTATTGTTGACGTTTGTTCCTCCACCTGCTTTTCAGGTTCCTTTTTAGACTCCTCATTATTCTCAGCCACCTCTGTGCTGCTGCATCCGAATAACATAAGCAATAACATAATGGATGAAAGCAATCTCCCCATAACAATCTCACCAGCCTTAGCTTTATTCACTTACTATTTTTCAGTAAATCCAAAAGATAGAATTATAGTAAGTTTATACCATTACATTTTACCTATTCATTGGCATTCTGTCACTTCCGCAGGGAACATGGGGACGGTTCTTCCGTTTTTTTGGGTGAACATGGAAACGGTTATCACTATTCCAACAAAAACCGAAGCAGGTCTTCTGTCTACCTACACATAAAAATGTTTGAAATAAATAAAGTTATCTTATTACAATTTCACAATAAATGGAGAGGAGACTCATTTGAGCTTCAAGTACTGAGGAGAAAGCTAAAGTTCTTACTGAATAAGACTACAAGGGAATCCATGTATTAAAGTTTGAAAAGGCCACATATAACTGTTTCGCATATTGGAAAATACAAAACATTATGAGAATATACAAACTGACCCCGTGTTTTGGTTTCTTTCTCCGTTTAATCGAGTTACATAATTACCCATAAAAAGTCAAAAACAGCCACACAAGTATGCGAACCAATATACCCGGCACCTCCGGTTACAAGTATGTTCATCAACACACACTCCTTTCGGATCGAACGACAAATAACCCCGCCGATCTATCAGCTAGGGTTAATACTCCCACTTACTCCTTAATAAAATTGTTATTATATTATTCCACTTTAGCACTTCACCGTATCCGGGGTCAGACCCCTTTTTTCCTATTCTGAAAAATCAAAAATATGTACTTTTACCCATAACCTTAATAGAGTTGTGATATTATTTATTAACAAAAGAATCTATGAGGTGTAAAATGTTAGGTTATGAAAAAATCGTTCTAAACAATGAAGCAGATTGGATTGTTTTTTTACATGGGCTGGGAGGAAATAGTTCTCTCTTCTATAAACAAAAGGACTTTTTTTCCGCGCATTATAACTTGCTGCTTATTAATTTGCCAGGTCACGGAGACTCACCAGGATTAAGTGCAGATCGTTATTCAGCTGAAGAGGCTGCTACTGAAGTTGTAAAAATATTAAACCAGCTAGATATTCCAAAAGCACACATCATGGCTTTTTCATTAGGCACTATCATTGCGAACTCCCTGATGATAATAGCTCCCGAAAAAATTAAAACCTTAATTCTTGCAGGTCCAGTCTTAAACTGGAGCTGGTGGGCAAATATTTTAGTAAAGGGATCATATAGAATTAGACATATTGCACCGTATATGGCCTTTTATAAAATTTTTGCATACCTAATGATGCCCAGAAAAAACCATCAAAAGTCGCGAGGATACTTTATAAGAGAAGCAGCCAAACTGGGGAGAAGAGAATTCATGAAATGGATTTACATGGTGACAATTCCCGAAAAGGCATACATGAAAACTCTTCTTTTTAAGATTGAAATCCCAAAGCTATATATTATTGGAGGAGAAGACCACATGTTTCTCAGTGAGACCATAAAGGCTGCACATCATGATCAGAGTATTACCCTGCATATTATCAACGGATGCGGCCATGTATGTATTCTTGAAAATAGTACAGAGACAAACAATACCATGCATAAATTTTTGTTACATAATCAACTGGAGAAGGAACAAAGGGGCGGGTCTCCTGTTTCACCCTACCCGGCAGTTATACTTTAAGCATGCTAAAACAACTTCCTGATATTTCAATCAAACGTTTGATTGAAATATCAGAGCAGAAAAAATCAGAAAGCCTCGCCTCCTGCACACTTGGCAGGGAGATTAGATATTTCAGTAAGTATAAAACTTTATATGATCCTTACGAAATTCTGATTCAGTCATGTCAAAATAGATTTTATATCCATTACCACTTGACCATGTAGTATCCATATTAACCCATCTATTGTTAACATATGCCTCGTTCCAGGCATGTCTTGAATCATCAAATGCAGAGTCGTGAATATTTATTCCAGGACTATCCTCAAACTGTTCGTAACCAGGACTACGGAATGCTCCCAGACCTGCAACTACTTTAGTTTTGATACCTAAAGAACGGAGTAAGGAGGCTGTTAAATTTGAATAACCTTCACAGACTGCTATCCTTGTGTTTAACACTGTTAGTGCAGATTGATAAGGAGCTGCAGTTTTATTCTGAAATCTTTCATAATCGTAACTAATATTTTGACTAACCCAATCATGAATGGCTTTTACCTTTTGATAATCATCAGTTATCCCTTTTGTAATATCTTTTGCAAGGTTTACAATTTCTTTATTCTCACTAGGTATATCCTTTCCATTAGGCAAAAGATACACTTTTTCGCTTGTCTGAGTAGTTGTACTAAACACCTGTTTTGGGACTCTGGTTTCTGTATCAACATTGTAAATATCAATCTTATAATGACCTTCTCCCAAAGACAAATCTATTTTCTTGCTGTATTTTCTTTCAAGTCCGAAAAAATTTGAGACCCAAGCCTTATTCTCGCTATTACATTTTGGCTTATTAAACGGCAGCCATGGATCGGGTCTGCATTCACCTAAATAACTGGGTGTCCATAAGTACTTAACAGTCTTATTATCCTTGCTGGCGACTATTTCCATCCTTTTGAATGAGCCATTATAACCTGTAATATTAATTGTGCTGCTGGTACTATTCTTCTGTACTTCAAACAGCGGCTTAACAATGACTGGAGCTTTTCTCCGGCACTTACCATCATTGGAAGTAATGACAATATTTGTTTTTCCCTCAGAAATACCTTTTAACAATCCATCTTTAGTAATTTGGGCAATTTTAGGATTTTCACTTGCAAACTGAACATCTACATTGTAGGGAGTATCAATTTCAATAACAGCAGGCAGTTGCCCCTGTTTTGGCTTATCTAAATAATAAGCTTTAAGTTGTTCTTCATCATCTGCACTAATTACTGTTGTTTTATCCGTATAACGAGGGGTCAGGACGATCGACTTATTCTGGCAATCATCATTTTCAGTATTTACTTCGTTACTAACCTTCCCTTTGCTAATGCATTTAACAGCATTTAACTTTGTTTTACTGGGAGTCTCGTATTTTACTTTTGTATCGCGTTCAACGAAAAAGCCCCCGCCAACACTTAAAATCCCTGGTTTGAAGGCGTAAATACGGTAAAACTCTCCAGCCTTTAAAGTGCGTTCAATTACTCGTTTTTCCCCATTAAGCTTAAATAAAGGAGTATCTTTAACAATGACTAATCTCCCGATCTGCCCAGACTTAAGCTCAATTCCATCCCACCATATTTTCTTAACACCTTTATACTGTTCGCAAAAAACAGCATCATTCTCTGCAGCTCCTGTTGGTTGAGACAGGCTAATAATAAATGAAAATAGTATTGCAAAAATTAGTAAAGTCTTCTTCACAATTATAACCCCCTGGGTAGAATCACTATGTTATGAAATAAACTCATTAAGTTAATTTCCTCCTCACACATTCGGTCATTCACCCAAACACCTGACTTGTGCCAGTTTCGCCTTAGAAGGAGTTTCATATTTCACTTTTTGGTCCCGGTCCACATAATAACCTCCACCGACGCTTAATTTCTCGGGTTTGAAGGCATATATGCGATAATGCGAGCCTTTCTTTAGTGTCTTAGAAAGTACCTTTTGGTCGCCGTCCAGTTTATACAGGGGTGTATCCTGCAATATAGTTAATCGGCCAATTTGACCTTTTTTCAACTCTACTCCATCCCAATAAACCTTTTTTATATTTTTACAAGTATTGGGTTCTGCTTTAACAGGCGGTTGAGCATATGGGTCTTGTTTTGTTGTAAAAGACCAAGTCTTGCTTCCTGTTGTCCCTTCTTCACTATTGGCATAATATATAGATGCTGTATAAGTTTCATCATACTTTAATTTTTCTTTAGGATAATAGTAAACGGTAGCGCCATAGGGATTTTCATCCTTAAATACCGGCACTTCTTGACCCTTGCTATTCTTTAATGTGAAATCCCAGGTGTCTGCCCAGAAATTTTGGGGCTGATCAATAGAAATCGCGTATCCTAAGACATGATCGACCTTGAAATAGGCAGATGGACTGTATGAGCCCAATTGCTCTTCATGAACAATATCTACATTTGTTTGTCCGTCATACGGATAGACAATTTCTCTATTAAATATTTCATTTTCATCTGAATAAAATCCACTTACAAGGAGAAACGATCCTCCATTATAAGCGACACCCACTTTTCTTAAATTAGGACTTATCAGCTGATCTCTGGAAGAAACACTATTGATAAATGTGTCGACTCCATCCGAAGACTTGTATAAACTTGCAGTTACTGCTACTTCAGAATAGTAATAATCCTTAGTTTCGAAACCTCCGGCAGAGCGAATTCGAGCAGTGGTCGTTTCCCCTGTAAAACCCTCTTCCCCGGGTTTTTCGCTAAGGCCAACATAAGTTCCATGCAAACGAATATAATTCAAATGGTTATTAGCTGCTTTAGTTAGAGCAGGATCAAGTTTGACAGACTGCAAACCCATTTTCGAACGAATTGCATTCAAATAATCTACCGCCTGCTGCTCCTCCTTCGTAAAACTATTGTTTGCTGCTTCTGTTTTAACATTGGAAAAGGAAAGCATCCCAAACACCATTAGTAACACAAGTGCACTTGTCATAAATTTGTTCATATTCATCCCCTCTTTTCTTCTGCTATTTGCAGATATCTTCGCATCATAATTGGGTAATAAGTACTATTATATTATAAAGGATAAAAGTGGAGTTTTTTTGTTTTTTGATGAAATGCAAACAGGAATTTACGAATTACTACTGAGAACATCTGGAAAATAAAAAAACAGGGAACATACGAACCGTCCCCGTGTTTCTTTATTTTTTTATATTCATATTAATTACTAAGCCTTCTTGTTCTAACCGTATCTTATTTCTTAATAAAACTTCGATTAACTTATGCCATAAATTATAATTATCATCATTTAACAGTGCAGTTAGTTTATTTGCGTACTCAGGTGAAAACCGCATGCCATATTTAAGGTATTTATTATATGTGTACTCGTCCATAAATAAAGGCTTTAGATTTGAGAAATAATTTCTTCGAAGATGTTCAAATATTAATATTCCTCCGTAATCTATGTCTCCCCAGTGATAGACCTCAACAAAATTGTTTGATTGTTGTATGAAATCCTTAAGCTTATACAGTAACTTACGTAAAGCATGATGAGGAAACCCGCCTGTATATATGGTTAATACTTGATCAGGGTTTTTAAAATTATTAGAAGTTAGAGGACCTTCTGCTATCTTCCCATTTAAAAATTCATGATAAGCAGTTAAGTTTTCAATAAAGAGGATGGCCTTAGCATTAAGTTCTTTGATTTCTAACTCTTTAATAGTTTCAAATGAAAGGCCAATTCCCCCTGGCAACTCAGCAACATCTGTACATATGTTTCCGCTACTAAATATCAAAGGACCTGAAACTAAAGTTATTTGAGGGTTTTCCACAATACCTATTGAGTCCAGATATTCGATATCAGTGTCCAGTTCTATGTTACCAAAACGCTTATATATAGAAACTAATCTATTCTGTACATGTTTTTCTAAATACTTTGTATCGTTAAACAACTGATGACTAAGCACTCTCTTCATCGTTCCCTCATCTATCGCTGGAAGAAAAAGAAGGGTTTTGACTAAATCCTCATAACCTTTTAGGTTATTAATTTCCAAACCTGCTGTTTGACTCTTCGATAGTGCCTTATTATAGTAATTCCAGAAATCCCTTACCCATTGCCATGGATGTTCTGATAATGGGCAAAGGATTAATTTGAGATCTTCCAATTTCTTTTGTTTAGGTGTAATTCCAGCCATTTCATATGCAATGCCAATAGCATCAAAATTAAGATATACTTTGTCTATCTCTTCGCCCTCTTTATATTTTGGCCATCTGACTTCAATGATCCCATTCTCTTGAAGTTCAGCGAGTGCTTGATGAATCCATTCCCTTTTCCTATAATTCATATCATCATAGTAATCTTTTAAAAGTGAATTACTCAATTTCTTTATCGCAAACTGAGGTCGCTGTAAACTTGCTTCTCCTGTTTTAAACGCCTTACTTGCTTCATACTTCTTCAGTAGCAAAGAGAGAAGCTTGCTCTTGTACTCCTTGACTTTCTCTTGTTCCTTTGTCAAATCCGTCATTATCACTCATCTCTCTATGTATCATATCTGTAAAGCATTCATAGCCTTCTTTATGAACTACGATGACTGTTGAAACTTCTGTTGCCATGTTTGAAAGTTTCTCATCCGGTACAGCAGCTATTAATTGAAAGTTCATATTTTTAATTAAGCGTAAGCTTGTTTGTATTCTTTCTTCGTCCATTTTATTAAACGCTTCATCAAAAACAACCAGGCGCATCGTTTTATCAGAACTATATAACTGATTAAATGATGATAATATGGCAATGTAAAATGGTGTCTGCGTTTCTCCACCTGATTTTTCTTTAAGCACTTGAGAAAATCGGATTCTGCTATTTGCAGTAGTAATTATGATGTCAAAGTCAAGATAACGGCGATAATCCGAGAATTCCTCCTGATCACCAATCTCGCCTTTAATTAAAATCTCAAATAGTTCGTGTAACGACTGATCTTTTGCATCATCTGGAAAATCAAATAAGGAGCCTTTTTCTACAACTTGAGGATCCATTATAATTTCATAGAACCTTCTATATTTCTCACTTGGTTTAAATTCAAATTGATAACTTTCTTGATGGAAAGGAAATCTTTTTAGAGCATCATTAAGTTGTTGAAACTGTCTTTTTGCACCTTCAATTGCTTCTTTCATTTTATAGATAAAGTGAGATTTAAACTCTTCTTCAGATTGCTTAAGGGCTTCATTTAGCTTTTCCTGATAGGAATCAATGTCAATATCGATTTGCTCTAAGAGCATTTGATATTCATCATTTTGCGGAGCCCCTTCTTCTCCATTAAAATTATGCTTAACATTATAATCATGTCTATCATTTCTTAATTTTAGGAACCGATTTTCTGACTGAGTAATATTTCCTTTTTTATTTCCAATCCAGTTTTCAATTTTTTTGTCCAGCGGAACATCTTGTTTTTCAGCTTCTCTTAATCTTTCTGTAGCCATAATCAACATGTCTGATGAGTACTCAGCCGCCCATTCAGCGAGGTGCTGCTCTAAGACTTGAAGCTCATCATGATATCGCTCCATAGACTGTTTCATAGAGGTTAAGTTATTATTTTCCCTTTCAATATCCCCAATTAATTTTCTAACCCTCTTCTCTAATTCAGTTTCCCGATTCTTCCAATATTCAAAATCTGCTTTTAACTGTTTTATTCCACTAAGGTCTAACTGAGATAACTCTATCCTAAACTGATCGAGACTCTCTTGTAGTGTTTGGATCAATTCTGGGAGGTCTAAAGCGTTACTTAGACGTGAGTAGTAGCTTCTTTTTTCAGTCAGCTGCTGCTCCCAAACATTATACATTTTACTTAAGAATTCTACTTGTTGGATGTCTGTATCGGTTTGAAGAAGCTCTTTTTTCTTTAACTCTAACTGCCTTGGTATAGCCTTAGAACCTATATAAGGAATTTGATATCTTTCTTTCTTTATTTGTCTAGCTACTAAGTTTTGATAAACCATACAACTATTTGTTATAGCTGCTTGATGTTGACTTAACTCTTTTTCTGAGCTTGCTTTCATAACTCTACCTAACAAATGTTCAATTCTTGCCTGAATTACCGTGTTGGTTGTTTCTAACTCTTCAGCCAGTGATCCTTGCTTTAGATTACCTAAATATTTACGTTCTTTTTGTGTATTTACTAAACCCACTCCCTCTATATTGTGATTCCATTTTTCAGCTTCGTATATAGAAAGGGCTTGTTCAAAATAATCAGGGTCTACCAATAGATCAAACTTTTGTGTATGGAGGTACCCCTCAATTGCATTACGCCATTCCTCATCTAAAACTTCCATCTCCTCACAGAAAACCCATACTTTTGATTTTCCGTTTAATTGGAGTTCTAACAATTCTTTTAACTTACTAATTGAGGAAGGGTAGGTTCTCTTCTTGTTCTCTAGATCTTTGATTTCTTTACATAGTATAGACCTTTTCTCTTTTAATTCTTTTATCTTCTTGTCCGTATCACTTTTGGCAATAACGAAGCGATTATACAGTTTTGACAGTTCTTCTCCACATTTATTTAACTTCTGTTGAAAGTCTAATGTTGGTTTGACAGATGAAGACTCTAACATATCAATTACTGAATCTATTAAATTTATACCTTCATGCAAGTTGCTTTGCTCTTCTTTCTCCCAAATCCAGTATTCACTATCCGATACGGTAATTAGCTCTTGAATCATATCTTTTTCTTTATATAAATTGCTAGAAAGCTCTACTAATTGTTTTCTTTTACTTTCTAGTTCTTCGGTTGTTCCTTGAATTTGACTATGTAGTTCTTCCTCTCTCTTTTTCTCTTGGTTATTTTGCCATTTTTGAAATGATTCAAGACTTTTATCTTTCGCTTCTTTATGCTGCTCTTCAGCAAGATCCTTCTCATTAGATACCTGAGTTATTAGTTCTTGTATCTCTTGCAATTTACTTTCTAATCTTTTATTCTCTTCCTGTTGTTTATCATATTTTAATCGTCTAATTACATATTCCTGTTGCTTTACAGTATCTATTAATTTCTTATATTGAACAAAATGATCTTTAATTTTAGTTAACTTGATTTTCCGAACCCTTAAATCTTCTAATTCCCGCTTATATCTTTGGTGGACTTCAAAGTTCTCTTTCATGATGTCCAGCTGTAATTCTTTCTTATCAAGAATATAGTCATAAACAAAATCTCTTACATTATGTATTGGTTTAAACGATAATGCTTTGGAAAAAGAAGAGAAAAAACGATGATTTACTTGGCCCATTCTATTTAATAGAGCCTTCTGATAACCATCTTTTGTTCTCTCTAACACCGAACGATTTTTCAAATTGTTTACATAACGATGAAATTCATCTCTGTTTTTTAATTGGCCTGTTTCTCTTAAATAATCAACATCTTTCAACTTACAATTATTAATTATAAAATACTCTTGATCGATTGAATCATCGCGATAAACATCTATAACAACTCCAACCACAAAATAATCAAATTTCTTTTCATCAAAGAACTCTGCCATGAGATAGGTGGTAAAATCACCTTCCCGGACATATCTTTGTTCGTCACTCCCTATTTTTCCTCTTAAATAGCTAATTAGAGAGCGTTTTGCATCATCGTGGGCAGAGGAATTGAAACGAATCATTTTTAAGTTTGCAATAAATATGACCTGTAGGGCATCAATAATTGTTGATTTACCTGCAGCATTTCTACCTGTTATCATCGTTTGACGTCCAAACGAAATCTCTTCATCTTTAAAATAATGCCAATTAATCAGCTTCAGTTTCTTCATCCATTTCATTGTCATCCTCCTCTCCAGTTCCCATTTCATAACGCAATATCTTTTGATTTAATTGTTGAATGGATTCCCCATCAATCATATGTAACCAGGTATGAAACATACGAAATCTACAATCATCTGAATGCCAGTCAGAGTCAATTGGATCCAACAATTGATAGCTAGTACATAAACGTATATGATCACTTACTTTTGTTTTTGTGAAGCTCGGTAAGCAAAACGCCTCATATTTTGCCCTTATTTCATATAATGTTGTGATCGGGAACTCCGATAATGATAGCCCTTCTCTTTTTTCCTGATAAATAACTCTCAGGACTAGCATCCATATACTTTCTTCCCGACTGAGCCTTTTTCGATGACTCCCCTTTGGAGAAAACACAAACATTGTTTCATGCCTATCATCAATAACAAAGTCCCACCCTAAAAACTGAAAGAACTCCTCCAATTTCTCCTTATGACGATTTGCTAAATAATACGAGGCACGATCCAACTCTTTAACAAGAAAGTTGGTAGAAATTAATTTATTCATAACATCTTGTAACTCTTTTTGCTCCGTCTCACTTATGCCTGTGAACATGGGTAACACCTCTTTCTCTTTAGCTATTGCGTATAACCTTACGATCATCAAAACGATATTCGCCAATATGAAGAATTCGCTGTTCTTTGTTACGCATTAGCCTATACTCCGAATGCTGGTCATACCCATATAAGTACACGTATGGTAAATATATATACCCCTCAACTGTTTTGGGTGCTAACTCACTCATCCCCATTTCGTCCCGGCTACCTAATCGTTCTAAAACAAACGCATTAATTTTTTGCTTAGTAATGGCATTTTCAAGTCTTTTAATATTACTTTCTCTGATTTTCTTTTTTACTTCCTGAGAAATAGGAACGACTATATGCTGTTGTGCTTGATGAACAGCCTTCTTTTTACGAGGGGTAAGCAATGACTTTTCTGACAATTGATTTACGTTATGTAAGCGAAAAATGTCACCTAAAAGCTCTTCCCAATAATCTTGTGTTCTTTCATAACTTTCTAAGACGGTAGCAATTTGATGGTCCAGTCCTTGATTATGCTGTGTTAAATATCTAGCTCGGTCATAAGATGACTTAATGTATTGATGATGCCTAATATCAATTTGTTCATATAGTTCATCTAGACTGTCATAGGTTTCCTCAATGAAATGTAGAGCTGCCCTAATTTTAAGCTCCGCTTCATCTTCGTTATTATATAGCTCTGAATTCATAGCATCCTCTATTGCTATATTTAGTAAATCCGGGTCCAGAGACCACCTCTGCACTGTTTCTAATATCTTACTCCTGTACCTCGCTACATGATCAGATGTTTTTAATCGATGATAGCTTTTATCTACTATTTTTTTCATATACACATCAAAATGATGGTCTAATACTTCTTGAAGAGACTGCTTGCTTATTACTTGTTCCATATGATTTTTCATATTGTTAATCAGCAGACGCAACTCTTCTAATAACTGCTCTGTAATCCGTTCCGCTTCTATAATAGCAATACTAGGTTGTTTTTCCATCCCTTCGTTACTTAAAAGCTGATACGTACTTAACGCATAGCTCTGGTATTCTATCGATCTCACCTGGCAAAGGTCATGCAAAACACTTAACATACGAATAGAATAATGCGGTAATATGATATAATGCTTAAAGTTATTCCTGGTTTCTACATCAATCCATTTTAAAGATAATAGTTTTCTTAATAGCGCATTCGCTTTAGCCCGATGCATATTTTCCATCTCATTAGTGTCTAAACTGCTATCTTCTTCTAACTCGAATTGAACTCCAGATTCCTCTTTAACTTCTATCAGCTCTTGCAGCAAATCTCTCATAATACCGTAGTCAATTCCGATGCGGCTAATCTTATATTGCTCATACAATTCTAGAATTGCTTCAGCATATATTTCTTTATTTCTCCCCGTAAACAAGGAAAAAAATCGGTCTGGTAACACATCAAAAAGCTTCATTTTTCCAATCCCCATACTAATTAAAATAATAGTTAAATTATACCATAAACAAAACGTCTCCGTGTTTCTAACGATATATTATTCCCATTAAAAATTTCTTGAAATTGGAAACTATATGGGTATATAATACTATTTGCATGATAAAAAAATGTGGGTTTTATTATAATCTCATAGGTAATTGTCCACTTCTTCACTTAACCTAAGAGCTCTCTCTGAGGTAAGTTCATTTATATTAACACTGTCAATCATTTCCTTGCGTATATATAAATTTAATGCAAAGAAAGTTTTCAAGTCAGGATTTCCGTATGGATTGTATAGATAAGGGAAAGGAAGTGATACTGACCTTAAAAGGACAACTTGACTATTTATCAGCAGAACAGATAGATTATTTTTTATCGTCATTTATCACAAGATTTAAGGATGCAAATTGTTTGAGCATCGATTTGGCACATCTATCATTTATTGACTCAGCTGGTGCAAATGGACTTTGCAAACTAATAGTAAGTGCAGCAGAACTTGGGTTAAAAAAAGAACTAATAACAGATAAAGGAACTGTATATGAAATACTGGAGATCCTCGGGTTCGTTAAATTCATTAACCATATGAACGAGATAAATTAATGAGTTATTTTATTAGTTGAATACCGGCCGTTGTATACTAGAATCCCTCCACACCCCATTAGCAGGACATGGGGTCACTTTTTTTTAGGTCAATAAAGTCAAGCATTTTCTTAAACATGTTTTCACGTTAGAATCTTTCTTTAAAACCTTCTAAAAGCTTTAATAAACTTGGCAGCCTTATCACTGATGGCCTATTTTTGTTTTATTTATATAACACCCTTCATAAACACGCCGGGTAAATTTAATCAAATGTTTGTTCCACTTTCCTTAAGTGGCGGAGTGCAGCTGTAAGGGCCTATGCTGACCTGTCATTTTGAGCATGTCAGTTAATCAGCTCATTCTTTTTGCTTATACCACCAGCTTTTCTCTCCCCCAGGCTGTTCAACTTCACCGCTTCCCAAATGCTTTGATCAGTGATGCTCACGCTTCCTTTCAGATCAGAAATCGTTCGAGCCAAACGGATCACTTTGATCTGTGTGCGATTGCTCCAGTTTTTCTTATAGGAGAATTGCTGGAGCGTCCGTTGCTGTTCAGCTGTTAAGGGACTGGTTTTCAGCAGGGTGTCATAGGAGACTCGGCTATTGCAGATTTCTCTGCCATACCGCTCGTACTGCCTTTTCCTTGCTTCTTCTACTCTCTTTCTTATAGTTGAAGATGATTCCTCACTTCTGGTTTTTACAGTTTTTAAATGGATGTAGACGTCAAGTCGAATTTTACACTTTTTGCTCATTTCCTTTTTACACTTCGGCTGAAAATATGCTTTTCCGATTTCTCATACGATGAC
>NZ_MRTQ01000070.1 GCF_001956215.1 Paenibacillus sp. FSL R5-0490
CGCCTAAGGTGGGACAGATGATTGGGGTGAAGTCGTAACAAGGTAGCCGTATCGGAAGGTGCGGCTGGATCACCTCCTTTCTAAGGAATATTATGAAAGGCGGAGGCGACTGATCAGCTTCGACAGACGTTGGAGAGCCGATCATTCAAACCCTGGTTTTGGGTTTGGAGGAGCGGATCGAAACGGCCGAGAAGCTAGGAGCCGAAGCTAGACATTACAAGAAACGTGACGTCCTTTGTTCGTTCAGTTTTGAGAGTTCAATCTCTCAATGAATTCGTTCTTTGAAAACTAGATAATGATTATGAAGAAGCAATAACCGAGT
>NZ_MRTQ01000071.1 GCF_001956215.1 Paenibacillus sp. FSL R5-0490
CCGTGCGCCCTTTCTAACTTAACCGTATTTGACAGGTTCATCGAAGATGAACGAAATCAAAGGTTTTTAACTCTATTTACATAGAGAGAATTTACTAAAATGGCGATTACTCGGTTATTGCTTCTTCATAATCATTATCTAGTTTTCAAAGAACGAATCTTTCATTGAGAGATTGAACTCTCAAAACTGAACGAACAAAGAACGTCACGTTTCTTGTAAATATTCCTTAGAAAGGAGGTGATCCAGCCGCACCTTCCGATACGGCTACCTTGTTACGACTTCACCCCAATCATCTGTCCCACCTT
>NZ_MRTQ01000072.1 GCF_001956215.1 Paenibacillus sp. FSL R5-0490
CGAACCTTCGACCCTCTGATTAAAAGTCAGATGCTCTACCGACTGAGCTAATGGCTCATGCTAAGTAATGTTTCCTAAATCTTGTTTCTGCTGAGTCAGATGTTCCAAAACACTGCGTGTTTTGTCACAGATTGCTATTCGGTTGAAGTAATTCACTGATGCTGCAATCTGCTCTACCGACTGAGCTAATGGCTCGTTGAAAAAGTGGTGCCGGCGAGAGGACTTGAACCCCCAACCTACTGATTACAAGTCAGTTGCTCTACCAATTGAGCTACACCGGCAGCTTGTACATTTAAATTA
>NZ_MRTQ01000073.1 GCF_001956215.1 Paenibacillus sp. FSL R5-0490
ACAGGATTTTTGATTTATCTAGCAAGTTTTGGAGTTTATCTAACATTTGGCACCATCCGTCTTTACGGAGACGAAATTGACTATGAAAACAGAGGGCGAGATGAGGAATGGCGCATTTGATTCTAGCGCATATAGCGTGAAAGTGACGCATTTCAGCACTTTTCAATAAAAAGAAGAGTCCAACCGATTGAGATACCTATATTTTCACATAAAAAAGAGCACCCATCAGGTGCTCTTTCATGTGCCCGGCAGCGTCCTACTCTCACAGGGGGACAGCCCCCAACTACCA
>NZ_MRTQ01000074.1 GCF_001956215.1 Paenibacillus sp. FSL R5-0490
ACTACCATCGGCGCTGAGAAGCTTAACTTCCGTGTTCGGTATGGGAACGGGTGTGACCTTCTCGCTATCGCCACCAGACTATTTTTCAAGACAAGTTTTATTATACCGTCTTTTCAGGATTTTTCAAGAGGAAATTTACATTTTTTCGTTCCCTCAAAACTAGATAATGCATGAAGAAGTATTTGCCGAGTATCTACCAATAACTTGGTTAAGTCCTCGATCGATTAGTATCAATCAGCTCCACATGTCGCCACGCTTCCACCTCTGACC
>NZ_MRTQ01000075.1 GCF_001956215.1 Paenibacillus sp. FSL R5-0490
GGCGGTGTAGCTCAGCTGGCTAGAGCGTACGGTTCATACCCGTGAGGTCGGGGGTTCGATCCCCTCCGCCGCTACCATTTCACTAAACGATGCTGGACCTTTAGCTCAGCTGGTTAGAGCAGACGGCTCATAACCGTCCGGTCGTAGGTTCGAGTCCTACAAGGTCCACCACTTTTCATTATTCGGAGGAATACCCAAGTCCGGCTGAAGGGATCGGTCTTGAAAACCGACAGGCGGGTCAAACCGCGCAGGGGTTCGAATCCC
>NZ_MRTQ01000007.1 GCF_001956215.1 Paenibacillus sp. FSL R5-0490
CCCATCAGCTGATTGGCTTATGACCTCGAGCCCCTAGGAGCCGCAGCTAGATCGGGCAGTTTGACCCCCACTTATCCTCCTTTAATTCCTCTGAGTCTTGACCCACTTATCCTCCTTTAATTCCTCTGAGTCTTGAAGTGGGGGTCTTACTGCCCGTTAGACTACGATAAATAGAGGATGCACATTAAATGTACATCCCCTGAAATCCTTTTATTCTGCCGGCTGCTCTATAGGTATAAAAAGGTTCACGATGGTCCCTTTTCCCACTTCACTCTCAAATATGATCTCCGCCTTGTGATCATTCATAATCTGCTTGGTAACCATCAGTCCTAAACCGGTTCCATCCGGTTTCGTTGTATAAAATGGATCCGCGACCCGTTCCATATTTTCTGCATCTATCCCGCAGCCTTCATCTTTAATGCTGATCAAAACCTGGCCACCCCCTGCCAATTTGGCCGAAATCACGATTGTGCCGCCTTCTGTCATAGATTCCACCGCATTTTTGATCAGATTAATAAAAGCCTGCTTCAGCATATGCTCGTCACATTGAACTTTTGGAAGAGATTTCAGATTCTCTGTTTCAAAATGAATATTCTGATTGGCTGCCTGTTCTTTAATGATTGAGAGGACGTAGTGAATCACTGCATTCAGTTCAACCCTTTTAAACATAGGCAGCCTTGGTTTGCTCAGGATCATAAGGTCATCAGCAATCAGATTAATGCGGTCGATTTCCTCAATCATCATTTTATATCGATCCCTATCTTCAGGGTGCTTTTCCATCTGCAGCTGAGTAAACCCTCTTAAGGCTGCTAAAGGATTTCTCACTTCATGGCCCACTGCTGAAGCAATCTGTCCAACAGCAGCCAGCTTTTCCGTCTGGCGGAGTTCCTGGAAAACATGTGTCAGCGAGTGAATATATGAATAGAAGCGGTTCAGCAGAACATATGAAACACTTGAAAAAATGACCATAAGCACGATTGGCACCATTACCTTCTGGCTGCTCAACAGTAAACCAGCCAAAAGATACTTCCCAATCATGCCGCCGGATACGATCCAAAAATAACGCTTATTTACAAAAATAGGTGCAAATAAAATAAATAATAGTTCTATTGCGCTTCCGCTCTGAAATTCCTTCGACTCACCAAGATAGATCAGCATGCTGTTACTAAAATCTATCAGAAAAAAACCTGCAAAAAATAAGTATTTCACCTGAAAAGGCCGTCCCATCCTGATTAAATACAGCGCAAACGGCAAGAGTCCGATATTCGCGAGATAAAACCCCCAGCCAAGTCCGCCTTTTGGGAGCCCGGGATTTCCACCTGTATTGAGAGGAAGCAGATAATAATAAAATAAATCATAAAGTGCTAAAATAATATAAAACAGCCAGATAAAAAGGGTGACTGCTTTTGTTTCTTCTTTTATCAAAGTATCTTGATTAAAGCCTTTCATTTACATGCTCCTTGGTTAACTCTATTAATAATATGCCTTTAGCACTATTATATACGTTTGTGTCGAAACATGTAATATTATGTTTTATTCTTAAACTTCAAAAAACCGGCCCTGGTATATTCAGGCCGGTTTTTGTATAACAGCTAGGGTTTTAAAATGACTTTAATGCAGTCATCTTCATGGTCATTAAAAATCTTATAGGCACGATCTGCTTCTTGGAGTGGAATCTGATGAGTAATGATCGACTTTGGATCAAATTCCTTGTTCGTGATTTTTTCGAACAGCTCAGGCATGTAGTGCACAACAGGGGCTTGTCCCATTTTAATGGTAACATTTCTCGAGAAAAATTCCTCCAGCGGGAACATATTATAAGTCAGCCCGTACACACCTGTCAGCTGGACGGTCCCAAATTTCCGGACGGCTTTTGTCGCAATTTGAATCGGGCCAAGCGTTCCTCCCTGCAGCTTCAGCTTCTGTTCTATTTTTTCAACTGCGGATTTCTTTCCGTCCATGCCCACACAATCGATGACCACATCAGCTCCACCCTGGGTGATTTCTTTCAGATAAGCTCCCATGTCATCATATTTCGTGAAATCATAGACCTCCACATCATTGGTGAGCTTGGCGTGGTTCAGACGGTAATCAAGATGATCGACCGCTATTACCCGCTTAGCACCTTTCATCCAGGCAAATTTCTGGGTCATTAACCCGATGGGGCCGCAGCCGAGAACGACGACTGTATCTCCCGCTTTTACACCTGAATGCTCCACACTCCAATAAGCTGTCGGCAGCACATCTGATAAAAAGAGCAGGGACTCATCCTCCAGCTCGCATGATTCCGGTATGACAAAGGGCATGAAATTGCCAAAGGGCACCTTCAAAAACTCTGCCTGGCCGCCCGGATGATTTCCATATTTCTCTGTATAGCCAAAATAGCCGCCTGAATCATTATGCGGGTTCGAGTTATCACATTGGCTTTCCATATCATGCTGGCAGTAGAAGCAATGCCCGCACGACACATTAAATGGGATGACCACCCTGTCGCCTTTTTTCACCCGCGTCACATCAGGGCCTGTCTCCTCAACGATTCCCATTGGTTCATGCCCGATAATATACCCGGGCCGCAATGGCATGTTTCCCTGATATAAATGAAGGTCCGATCCGCAAATGGCTGTTGACGTAATCCGGACAATCACATCATCCCGTTTTTCAATTCTGGGATCCTCCACATTTTTCACTTGAATATCTTTTGCTCCCTGGTAAGTTACAGCTCTCATGCTTCACACTCCTTAAATGACTTAGTAGGCTATACCCTCCAAGAGGTTTTATTAACACCATTTATATCCATTCTATCGAACAGAAAATTTTTCCTGAAAATCCAAATCTCTAATAATTTCAAAGAAATAGTACGAAAGGCCGGTTTAATTATTCTGAATTTTGTAAATATAATAGAGTCACAGCTTTTCCGGCTGTGCCCATACATATTTTGAGAGGAGATTTTGAATGAAGAAAAAAAGAGTAATTGGATCTGCAGTATTAAGTGTCGCAATGGGGCTTTCTGTATTTGCATCTGGGGCATTTGGCCAGCAGGTTGAGAGCAATGAAACCTACCGGGTCGTTATTCAGGGACCAAGTGCGGAAAAGGCAAAGGCAAAATCGAACTACGGAGTACGGTGGGATTTTGGACAGAATGGTTTTACTACAACGGTCAATGCTAAACAGTATCAGGCACTTTTAAAAAATAAAAACTTAAAGATTGATAGAGTTGACGAAGTTAAGAATGCACCTGTGACCGCTGCAAAACCCGGATCAGGGGCAGCATCTGCTCCAACTGACGGTACACCCTGGGGAATTGAAGCCATTTATAATGACAGCTCCATCCAAAGCACATCAGGCGGAAATGAAGTAAAAGTGGCAGTGCTGGACACAGGGGTAAATACAGCACATGCAGACCTTGCCGGACAAGCCGAGCAGTGTAAAGACTTCACACAAAGAACATCGCCTTTAATTGACGGAAGCTGCGCAGACAAAAACGGGCACGGCACACATGTTGCTGGTACTGTACTGGCTACTGGCGGCGCTAACGGACAAGGTGTTTATGGCGTAGCTCCAGACGCAGATCTCTGGGCATATAAGGTGTTAAATGACAGAGGATCAGGTTATTCTGATGACATCGCAGGAGCCATTCAGCATGCGGCCGATGAAGCAGCCCGCACAGGATCTAAAGTGGTTATTTCCATGTCATTAGGTTCCAGTTCCAAAAACTCATTGATTACAGATGCAGTTGATTACGCCTACAGCAAAGGTGTGCTGGTAGTTGCCGCAGCCGGAAATGATGGTCCCGGGGACAACACGATCGGCTATCCCGGTGCATTAGTGAATGCTGTTGCAGTGGCTGCACTTGAAAATGTTCAGCAAAATGGTTCCTACCGTGTTGCAGATTTCTCATCACGGGGCAATCCTGCAACTGATGGCGACTTCGTGATTCAGGAGCGTGATGTCGAAGTATCTGCACCAGGCAGAGCGATTGAATCCACATGGTATGATGGCAGCTACAGCACCATCAGCGGCACATCCATGGCTACTCCTCATGTATCCGGATTGGCTGCTAAGATCTGGGCCCAGAATCCATCCATGACCCATGCCCAGCTTCGCGCCGAGCTTCAGAACCGCGCTAAGCAAAATGATATTCTTGGAGGAACAGGAGCTGCCGCTGGCGACGATTATGCGTCAGGCTTTGGCTTCCCTCGTGTAAAGTAAGAGAATAATAGAAAGGCTTGGACATTTGATGTCCAAGCTTTTTTGTTTCTGATTTAATTATAATTACTGCAAAACAGCCTGCTTTTTCTGCTTTCTGTTATATATAATTTTGGATAGGCTCACACTCGCCTCGTACAGCAGCAGGAGAGGCAATGTGACCAATATATCTGAAATAAAATCAGGCGGTGTGACTAAGATCGCAACCACAATCAGCACGAAGTAGGCATACTTCCTTATCTTCTGCAGCGAATAAGGATTAAGAATGCCAAGGCTGGTCAGGAACATAATCACAACCGGAAGCTCAAACAGGAAGCCGAATGGCAGTGTTAAATGCAGCACGAATCGAAAGTATTTTTCCGTTGTAAAGAAAGCTGTGAACATATCTCCTGATAAGGTCATTAAAAAATTCAGAACCAGCGGCAAAAGGATGAAATATCCGAATGCTATACCGGTAATGAACAGAAAAAATAACGCGGGAATATAGGATAAGGCCACCTTTTTCTCAATTCCGGTAAGCGCCGGGCTGACGAACTGCCAGATTTGATGGGCAGCTACCGGGATGGCGGCTGCAATAGCGACAACAGACGCAAGCATAAAATAGACCCATAGAATCTCAGAAGGACCAAGAACAGCCAATTTAAAGTCCAGATCCCTAACCAGCCACTGGTAAATGTCGCTGACAAAAATAAAGGATAGTGCCAAGAATGCTATAAAGACAGCAGCTATAATCATCAGCCTCTTCCGGAGCTCTTCAAAATGCTGGAGAACATTTACTGCCTCATTGTTCATATTAATCACCTCATAAGAAAAGCGCAAGCGCCTTGCCCACCCCCGACAAGCACAAGACGAGCCACCCGGAAAGGCGTTCTTTGCCTTCTTGGGAGGATTGCCAGAAATGTGGAGGCGACTGCCCAGGGACGACAGGCATAAGACGAGCCCTGCAAGAAGGTGTTCTTTCCTCCTGGGAGGGATTGGCTTATGTCTCGAGTCCCTAGGAGCCGCAACAAGCCAAGCTTGTGACCTCGAGGGGGTAGGCTGCTTGCGCTAGACAGTTATCGACGTTCAAAAATTATATACTTTCTTATCTTTATATAAAAGGAAGGAAGATATCCCTCCCTTCCCTATTCATTCTTATAGCAATTCTTTTTTCTTTTCTTCCGGCTGTTCGTCTGAAACAAGTTCGCGTGTGGACTTCTTGAATTCTTTCAAAGTTGTGCCGAATGCCCTGCCTATTTCAGGAAGCTTGGATGGGCCGAAAATGATCAGCGCCAGCACTAGTACAATAATCAATCCTGGTATCCCGATATTTGATAGCATAGTAACCTCCTAGTATTTAAAGCCTGTAATCGCCACAACTCCCGGACGCGGCATGGTGTCTCCCTTGCGGTGCGGCCATTTGCTTGTCAAATTGTTCAGATTTTCCGTCTCTTCTCCCGGGTGCTGAATGGACAGGAACAGGGTTGTCTCGTTTGGTGTAAAAGATGGTCCAGTCAGTTCTGCTTCAACGGGAGCTGAAGCAAACTGAAAAGCTTCACCTGTATTTTTTCCGATCGTTGGGATGACAAACATGCCATTGTTGGCGAAATGTGTGTAGATTCCTGTATTCAGCTTGCTTGATGACATATCTGTTACAGTCCAGAGATTGCCAAGGCTATCGAAAGTCAGATTATCAGGTGCACTGAAGCCGCTCTGTTTTCCGCCGGCTGCAAAGATTTCAAAATCAAAAGTCAGTGCCCCCAGGTCATCTCCATCTTCGATAAATCTGGTAATATGGCCATGGAAGTTGCCATGTTTATCATTGTTGGTGTGGGCAATGAATACCGTTTTATCGAACGGGCTGATCTCCACATCTTCCGGACGGTCAGTAGGCGTTCCGCCAACAAGCAGAGCTGCTTCATGGCAGTGAACAGCCACATCGGCCTGTGTCTGGAATTTCTTTAAAAGATCTGCATTCCCCTTGACGGCTTTCTGCACATTTTCAATCGTTAATGGCACCCATTTTCCGCTGCCCATATTAGCCGCATAAAGTGTCCCTTCTTCCAGAAGGTCAGAGTTTGCTTTCCCGCGGGACTTTACATATTTATTTTTGCTGATGAACTTATACACGCATGCATCTTTCTTATCATCGCCCATATAAACCACAACCCGATTGTCATTGGTCAGGCCGACTGCTGCATTTTCATGGTTGAAGCGACCAAGAGCAGTGTGCTTGCGCGGCTTAAAATTTGGATCAAACGGATCGATTTCCACAATCCAGCCATAATGTGTATCATTTAATCCTGCATCCTTTGAGGTAGATTCGAAATTTTCCTCAGCTGATAAAACCGTGCCCCACAATGTCTTGCCGCCGGAACAATTGGCAAAAGTCCCCTGTACATTCGTTGCACCGCCCACTGCTTTTGAACCTTTGGCAGGACCTGTCAGCTGAAACGGAGTCAAGCCTGTAATACGGCGCGCAAATTTAGAATCTGTGTCCAATTTCCAGGTGCCCTCTTTATCACGGTATACTTCGATAATCGATCCGCCCTGGCTGTAAAGCATTTTTTGAATTTGGGCTGCGGAATACTTGCCATTTGCCGGCCTTGCACCATGAACAAATAGATCGCTTGAATATTCATGATTCACCCATAAAAGACCGCGCTTGTCCCCATCTATTGGAAAATATAAGGTAAAGTCATTGTTAAAGCCGAATGTATCGCCTTTTTTATTTATGACATCTCCATAGGCTGCCACAACATCGTATTTGTAACCACGAGGCAAAACAAGGTCATCTTTATCTGTCGGGTCAATCGGCTTAAAATTCAAGCCAGAGACTTTCTTCTGGAATCCGAATAAATGGGAGGCTGCCTCAACACCCCTAGCTTCCGCTTTTGGAACCATTGCCCCCAAACCTGTCGAAGCTACAGTCAATGCTCCCACACCTGTACCTACATACGTTAAAAACTTGCGGCGATTCAATTCTGACATTCTTAGCACCTCTTCATATTATTTGATAATGTTTTCATCGTATTTATGTACCAAACCCAAGTACAATACTAAAAGATGAATATTAAGAGAATGCTAAGAAATAACCTGAATATTGTAAAAGTAGTTTAAAGATTGTAAAAAAAATGCCCGGCATCAGCCGGACATTTCTAATCTTTCTATTAAGATACTTTTTCTTTCTGAACTTTGTAGCCTTCTTCCCAATATTCGGCGTTTTTGATGCCCAATTTAGTAGAGTTAAATACTGGATCAAGTCCCTGCTTCTTCTGTGCTTCATAGTCTTTAAGCGCAAGCAGTGCAGGTTTCGCAAGTATAAGAATGGCAATAAGATTCAGCCATACCATTAAACCAAGACCTGCATCTCCGAGTGCCCAAGCAAGACCCGCTGTTTTGACTGCTCCATAGAAAGTTGATGCCAGCAAAACAACCTTCAATATATGAGTAGCAAGTTTGAGGTTTTTCCCTTTTATTAAATAAGTAACATTCGTTTCTGCCATATAGTAATAAGCCATAATCGTTGTAAAAGCGAAGAAGAACAGAGATACAGCAACAAATCCTGCACCGAATCCCGGCAATACGGATTCAACAGCAGCCTGTGTATATCCTGGGCCCGCTTCTACTCCAGGCAGATTTTCAAAAAGGAATGTCTTTCCATCTGTGCCAACAGTATTGAACATACCAGTGAACAAGATCATGAAAGCTGTTGCAGAACACACGAATAGCGTGTCAATGTAAACTGAGAAAGCCTGAACCAGTCCCTGCTTGACCGGATGGGAAACCTCAGCAGCTGCAGCAGCATGTGCTCCAGTACCCTGACCAGCTTCATTAGAATAAATTCCACGCTTTACTCCCCATGCAATTGCACTTCCGACAAGCCCCCCAAACATGGAGTCTGCAGCAAAAGCACTTCGGAAAATCAATGAGAATACGGCAGGCAGTTCACCAATATTCATCCCGATAATAACTAATGATACTAGAATATAACCAATTGCCATAAAAGGAACAACGTATTGGGCTACTGTAGCAATACGCTTAACACCGCCAAAAATAATTAAAGCTAAAAGTGCGATAATAATTGCGCCTGTAACGCTTTTATTGATTCCAAATGCGTTTTCCATTCCCAAAGCAATAGAGTTGGACTGAATGCCAGGCATTAATATTGCCATTGCAAGCAAAGCAGAAATGGCAAAAAGAACGGCAAACCATTTAATCCCTATACCTTTTTCAATATAAAATGCCGGTCCCCCGCGATACAGTCCGTCTTTCTTTTCTTTGTAAATCTGGGCAAGCGTTGACTCTATAAAAGCCGTAGCCGCTCCGATAAAGGCCATAGCCCACATCCAGAATACAGCACCCGGTCCACCCATTGCGATGGCAGTGGCAGTACCTGCGATGTTACCAGTTCCTACACGGCCGGAAAGAGCAATAGATAAGGCCTGGAATGAAGAAACGCCCGATTCGGAACTTTTACCCTGGAACATTAGCATAACCATGTCTTTAATATGTCTGACCTGCAGGAACCGCGTCAGGATTGTAAATAGCAACCCTATTGCAAGACAGATGTAGATAACAGGTGTACTCCATAAAATACCGTTTAGCTGATTAACAAAAGCTTCCAAACAACTTCCCCCTTTTTAATATATATTCTGAATCTTTTTCCTATTAGGAATTATAGAATAAATACTGTTATAAGACAATGTTTTTTTAACGGACTGTGGGAATAATGTCATAGAAGTTTCTGGATTCCCTGAATAAAGCGGTTTTCTTCTTAGTTGAGAGGTTATATAAAAATTAGAGTGATAGCATAACCCTTCCTATTTTTTGTAATTTTCGTTATTATATATTTAGGGAAACGAAATGTTGACCGGAAAGAAGTGTTTCAAATATGGTAAAACAGACGAAAAGAAATTTAATGATTATGTGGTTTGCTAATTTCTTTGTAGCAGGCAGCATGACAATGGTGCTTCCCTTTATTTCGTTATATATAGAAAGCTTTGGCGACCATTCTCCAGCCTATGTGCAGCATTGGTCAGGGTGGACGTTTGCCATTACATTTGTAACCGCATTTCTTTTTTCTCCTGTCTGGGGAAGAATAGGGGACCTTTTTGGGCGCCGGAAAATATTGATTCTGTCAGGAATCGGAATGGGGATATCCATCTTCCTGATGGGATATGTGACAAACGTCTGGCAGCTGTTTTTTCTCAGGCTGTTTACGGGAATTTTTACTGGCTTCATCGGTATGTCCCAGGCGTTCATTTCTACGCAGACTCCGAAGGAAATTGCCGGCAGGGTGATGGGGACACTGCAGACCGGAAGCATCACAGGTTCATTGATGGGCCCTCTTCTTGGCGGAGTCCTTGCAGATTTATTCGGATTTTCAGATACCTTCAAATGGACCTCCATCGCCATCTTTGTTTCCGCGTTTCTTGTTTTTTTCACAAAAGAACACAAAATTCAAACTCAAAAGGGCGAGAAAACGCGGTATTCAAGCAAGGCGGTCATTCAGCATATTATCAGTAATCCCATCCTGCTGACAGTTATGCTGATATCAACGCTTGTTCAGATCGCACACTTCAGCATCCAGCCTATCCTATCCCTATATGTCAGCGAATTGCACGGACCGGAAAATCTGGCGTTTTTTGCGGGGATTGCCTTTTCAGCTGCAGGGCTTGGCAACTTGCTGATGGCCAGGCAATGGGGGAAAATTGGGGATCAGTACGGCTATATTAAAACATTGGTTGTTCTCCTCTTCCTTGCAGGCGTGTTTTATCTGCCGGGCGGATTTGTCTCAAACATGTGGCAGCTTGTTCTTGTCCGCTTTGCACTTGGTGTCACCATCGGAGGCATCATTCCTGTCCGGATCGCCTATATCCGCCAGGAAGCACCCGTTGCTATGCAAGGTGAAGTGCTTGGGTACAACACAAGTCTTCGCTTTTTCGGGAATATAATAGGTCCCGTTATCGGCGGTATGATATCAGGCTATCTTGGCTTTTCGGCCGTATTTGTCGTCACAAGTTTCCTCCTCATCTTAAGCGGACTGATTCTGCTCGGTGCGATGAACCGCCATCCAAAGCTTGCGAAGGATTCTTATTAAATAAAAATGAAGCCGGCAGAAATGCCGGCTTCATTTTTATTTCGCTGCATTGCTTGCAATATGGACAGCATCCCAAACACCCGCAAACGGCGGGGCATAACAAAGATCCACCATGCCAAGCTCTTCTGCTGCCATATTGTTGTGGATGGCAACGGCAAATACATCAATTCGAAGGACCACTCCTTTATTTCCGATGGCGTGGGCTCCGAGAATTCGGTTTGTTCCTTTCTCACATATCAGCTTGATCCAGATAGGAGTCTGATTCGGGTAGTAGTCTGGATGATCGGCCGCTTTTACAAATTCAGTTGTGTAGCCAATATCAAGCTTTTTGGCATCCTCCTCGGAAAGCCCCGTTCTCCCAAGCTCCATATCAAAAATTTTAATCGCAGCACTTCCCAAAGTTCCCACATATTTTTCATGACTGCCGGCTATATTGCCACCAGCCAGGCGGCCGCATTTATTCGCATTTGTTCCCAGCGGAATATAATCGTTTTCTTCAAGCACCTTGTGATAAACCTGAGCGCAGTCCCCCGCAGCATAAACACTTTCAATATTTGTCCGCATTTCACGGTCGATGATAATGGCACCATTTTCCGCCATCTCTATTCCCGACCCTTCCAGAAACTTCGTAGCAGGCTTTACACCAACAGCAACAAGCACTAAGTCTGCTTTATAAATGCCTTTATCCGTTTTTACACTCTCCACTTTCCCATTGCCGCTAAAGCTCTCTACCTTTTCACCCAGATTCAGTTCTACGCCGTTATCACGGATTTCTTTTTCAGCTATATCGGTTATTTCCTTGTCAAAAGGAGCCAGGATTCTCTCCCCCATTTCAATAACACGGACATTTTTACCGAGGGTTTTCATCGCTTCAACCACTTCAATACCTATATAGCCACCGCCGACGATAACAACATCTTGCACTTCAGGTTTGTGGGAAATTTCTTTTAATACCATTCCATCTTCGAGTGTCTTCAGCACATAAATGTTCTCGAGATCGGCTCCCGGGAATGGGGGCATGATCGGAAACGTGCCTGTCCCTATCATCAGCTTGTCGTATGTATCCGTAAAGGTTTTGCCTGATGCAAGGTCTTTAACCGTTACTTCCTTTTTGTTTGTATCCACTTTTAAAACTTCATGCTGCAGATGTGTATTAATGTTCCTCTCAGAAAATTGCTCCTGTGTTCTAGCGATCATTTTCCGGTAATCGTCATTTTCACCGGAAATATAGTAAGGAAGACCGCAGGCACCGTAGGATAAAAACTTGCCTTTTTCATACACGGTAATCTCCGCTTTTTCGTCCATTCTCCTTAATTTCGATGCGGCTGACATACTTGCAGCCACCCCGCCAATGACTAGCAGTTTCATTCGGAATCTCTCCTCACGTTCAATAAGGTATTCAAGATAGGTTTCGTTAAAAGGTTGAAATTATACAGAATTCCTATACCCTTATAGCTATCCCTTTTTGGCTATTTTAAAACGTTTTTCAGGACTTCTTCCGTTACTCTCCGAACAATATTGTCGATCATTTCTTCTGGCAGGCCGGGAGCTGTCCGGATTTCCTTATCACTTTTCGGAACCGGTATTCCGCCTGTTTTAATGCCCATTTTCTCCCGGATTGAGATCAGCTCTGCAATTTGTCCAGTGCTCAGTTCGTTTGACTTTTGAATGATTTGTTCGGAATACATCAGCATAAGTGCATAGTGTTCCAGTGACTCCATCCGGAAATAGGCCTCTGTTATGTCCCTGCCCCAGGTTAGTGCGCCATGATTCGCTAAAAGTACAGCATTGTAATCCCTGCAGTATGGAGCAATAGAATCCGGCACTTCCTGTGTCCCGGGGGTGGCATAAGGGGCTACGGGCACTTTGCCAAGCAAAACTACCGCCTCCGGAGAAACGGGCTTTTCAAGACTGATTCCGGCTATGGCAAATGATGTGGCCACAGGCGGATGGGCATGGACAACAGCCTTTGCTTCAGGGTTTTCCTGATATACTCTGAGGTGCATCTTTACTTCTGAAGATGGGTTCAGCTTCCCTTCCAGAATATTGCCTGAAAGGTCCATCTTAACCATCATATCCGGTGTCATAAACCCTTTGCTCACTCCGGTTGGTGTTGTCCAGAGTTCACGTTCATTCACTTTAATGGAAATGTTTCCGTCGTTTGCAGCCACGAAGTTTTTATTGTATATTCTTCTGCCGATTTCGCAGATGAGTTCCTTTGCTTCCTGGTCATTAAGATATGTGTTACGAACAGCCACGGCTGTCAGCTCCCTTCCTATTCACATCCACTCCCTATTGTATAATCAAAATTAATTTGTTTCAGCCTTTTCTATTAGTTTCATGGTTCGTCAAAATTAGATCATTTCCGCGGAAATATTATTAAAAACCGCCTGATCCGAGATCAGACGGTTTTCGGGGGTATGATTCTGTCCGTTTATTTTACGCGCGGGTATCCGAAGCCTGACGCATAGTCGTCACCAGCTGCTGCTCCATATCCGCCTTTAATGTCATATTGCTTGGCACGGTTTTGAAGCTCTGTGCGAAGCTGAGTATGGCTCATGGATGGGCTGGAAGACCAAATTTTTGCTGCAAGGCCTGCTACGTGAGGTGTTGCCATGGATGTTCCGCTGATCGTATTGTAGCCTCCGTTATACCACGTAGATTCGATGCTTGCACCAGGAGCAGACACTTCCACGTCTTTTTCCTGAATGACATAGTCGCCGTCCGTGTTAGGGTTGCCACGGGATGAGAAGTTGGCTACACGGTATGTACCGTTTTGCTGAACGTTTTCAAGAGCTGCAACCGCGATCGCATTCTTCAGAGCTCCAGGATAGCCGATTGTATTAGCGCTGTAGCCTGAGTTTCCTGCTGCGGCAACAACAAGGACACCTTTGCTGTATGCGTAATCAACCGCACTGCTGATGAGAGAATCCTTGCCGCTTGAACCAAGGGACATATTAATGACCACTTTAGAGCCAGTACGGGATGCTTCGTCAGCTACGTGGCGGATTGCTCCTGCAATATCATCTGAATATCCCGAACCATTATCTCCAAGGACTTTATATGCCCATAACTTCGCCTGTGGAGCCACTCCATAGATTCCCTGACCATCATATCCTCCATGTGCTAAAACCGTCCCGGCTACATGTGTGCCATGGCCCTGGCGATCGGTACAAGAACCATTGACAAGCGGAGTGGATTGAGTAAAGTCCTTACATTGCTCTGCAGAGCCTTCCAGGTCAATGTGGCTTGTATAAACGCCAGTATCAAGAACAGCTACCTTAATGCCGCTTCCGCCTGACGTACTCGTAATGCTGCTGTTATTATAGATCGAAGCAATTCCCCATGGTGTTTGATCACTAGGATATCCTGCTGCCTGAATAGAAACTGAATCTTTCTTGGACGCCTCTGTTCTGGCAGTATCAAGAGTAACTTCGCTTACTTTTTCAATCTTTAAGTTCTTATTTTTCAGGAGTGCCTGGTATTGCTTAGCATTAACCTCTGCAGTCATGCCATCGCTCCCAAAATCCCAGCGCTTGTCCACCTGTGAATTCACACTGGCTTTAGCATTTGCCGGACCCTGGATCAATACCCGGTAGGTTTCATTTTGGGTCTCCGGTTCTTTTGCGAATGCCCCCGCTGTGAAAACCGATAAACCCATGGTCATACTTAGAAGTGCTGCTCCTAATGCCCTTTTTTTCTTCATCCTTTTTCTCCTCTCAAGTCTATATTTTTCTGTCGATTCCTGTTGTATTTAAAGTATATTTAAAATATTCAGACTCTAACAATATGCTAAAATGTTTAATTCTCAGACTTTAGAATCAGGCATTGAAACATAGCTTCTAAAAAAGTAACAGGCATTTTGACTGATTTACAAATTTTTTCTACTTTCTACATGTTGTTTAATTCATAATTTTTCCAGAAATAAATAAATTACCTCAAAAAAATTAGTTCCTTTGATAGATACAAAGAGTGAAATTACACTTCGTTTTTATGGATGTCAGGGATATTTTCCTAGTTAAACGCTTTAAAGATATGAAGAATAAAAAACCTCCTAACCGCTTGGTCAGGAGGCTATTTCTTCTTATTTGAACATCTTTGGAAGGCTTTCTGTGTAAGGTGCATACGCGATGCCATTTTCCGTGATAATGCCTGTGATCAGTTCATTATCTGTTACATCGAATGCGGGATTATAGGTTTTTACACCATCTGGCGCCATCGGCTTTTCGTACCATTTAGAAGTAATCTCTTCTGAATCTCTTAATTCAATATGGATATCGTCCCCTGTTTTGCATGCGAGATCGACTGTTGACAGCGGAGCACAAACATAGAAAGGTATATTATAATGTTTTGCGAGAATTGCGACGCCGGATGTGCCAATCTTATTGGCTGCATCCCCATTGGCTGCAACACGGTCACAGCCGACAAGAACCGCTTGAATCTTGCCTTCTTTCATGACGATGCTGGCCATGTTATCGCAGATCAGTGTAACATCGACACCTGCTTCTTCGAGCTCCCATGCAGTCAGGCGTGCCCCCTGCAGAAGCGGGCGGGTTTCATCGGCGTATACTTTAAAATCATATCCCTTTTCCTGTCCTAAATAAATCGGAGCAAGGGCTGTCCCATATTTAGCAGTAGCAATTGTTCCGGCATTACAGTGTGTCAGAATGCCCCATCCAGGCTCAAGTATAGAAAGCGCGTGCTGTCCGATCGACTCGCAAACTTTTTCATCCTCAGCACGAATTTTTTCTGCTTCCTCTTTCAGGGCCTGCTTTATTTCCGCAGCAGCTTTGCCTTCTTCCTTCTGGAAACGGGCTTCCATGCGATCGAGTGCCCAAAACAGATTGACAGCAGTTGGCCGTGATGACGCAAGGTATTCCTTCGCTTTCTTAAAGTCCAGATAAAGTTCTTCATAGCTTTCTGCTGCTGATTGCTTTGTGCCCAAATAAACACCATAAGCCGCGGCTATGCCAATGGCAGGTGCACCTCGTACCTTTAAATGATAGATTGCACCCCAAATATCCTTTAATTCTTTTAAATGCAAAAAGTTCTTTTCATTCGGCAGAACTGTTTGATCTAATAGAATGAGTGTATTGTTTTCATCGTCCAATCTCACAGACTGGATCACATCCACTGGTTTCCCCATCATGCTGCCTCCTCTAGAATCTTTTTTCACAGTCTTTTAAAGTACGCACAAAATCCGCTCCTGTTTTAAAAGATTCCCTATCCATAATAAACATTTTTCCGGCTGCCAGACAAATCATTTCTGCTGCAGCTCTGCTGGTGTAATCTTTAATGGATGTGACATCCTTTACGGATGCCAGCCCGATAATTCTCCTGCACAATTCAAGTCCTGTGACGGCTGCTGTGTCACGCAGGATTGTATCAAGATAGTATTCCTTAAAGCCTTCATAGCTGGCTGTTTGTTCAGTTGCCTTCTCATCCCAGGCCTGCAGGAATTTCGTTTGGAATAAGTCGATAATATCTTCTATTGTGTTTTCAAGATAACCAAGCTGATCGGTTCTTGCTCCATCTTCAGTGATGGTATATTTCGCGTTTACATAGGCGAAAATCAGGTTGGCAATCACGTTGCCGACATCGTATCCGGCAGGGCCGTAAAAGGCGAACTCAGGATCAATGATCTTGGTGGAATTTTCTTTCACAAAAATTGAGCCTGTGTGCAGATCCCCATGCAGGAGGGACTGGGCATTTGTCATAAACTCAAATTTAAGCTTAGCCGTTTCAAGCTGAAGCTTAGGATCCTCCCAAATTTCCTTTTTGGCAAATTCCCTGGTGCCTTCAAACACTTCATTTCTCACACAATCGTAAAACGGTTCTGTGAAGACGAGATCCTCTGAAATTTCGCATAGTTCCGGGTTGATAAACTTTTTGACAAGCTCTTTCTTTTCCTTATGCCCCATTACGACATCTGAAGTAAGCAATAAGGTATTTACCAGGAAGCTTGAGATATGGTCAGCAAACAGCGGGAATTTCTCATGCTGCATTAAGGCTGTTCTCATTATAGTGTAATCTGACAGATCCTCCATTGCTGTACAATTCATTACGGGATCGTAGTTAAACACTTGTGGCACGAAGCCTGGAGCTAGCTTGTTTTGCAGATCAAGAATTTCGTATTCAATGCGGTTGCGGTCAGGAGACAGCTTAAATTCATCAGATATTCTGGCAACCGGTCCGGCCTGCTTGATAATCAGCGACTTCTTGTGTTTATAGTCAGTCAGCCTGAATACATAGTTCAAATTGCCATCGCCAATTTCCCTGCAGTCCAATTCAGCATCTGGAGAAAAATAACTCAGCCTTGTTTTGGCATATTCAATGGCTTCCTGTTCAGTCATTGTAAAATAAGCGGATGTAAAAACAGTCATGCAAAAAGCCTCCCATACGAATCTTTATAATTGTATCTATAATTTGTTAATTTAATATATTTGAAAATATCTAAATACTATCATGTGACTTGGTGTTCGACAATATTTTTTTATATAAAAAGAAGCCGCTTTATGAGCAGCTTCAATCATTTCATTTAATTAATACTTCTAATCGCCTGCAGGACGTTTGAATAGACTTCAAGGGATGATAAATCAATGCCAAGGGTAACGGCTTTCTTTGCCAAATCGGGTCTGACTCCTGTGGCAATGGTGTTGACACCGATCAGAAGGAGGATATTCCGGATATCAAAAATATGCTTGGCAATTTCGACATCTATATTCACCGTGCTGGAAAAATCGATAATTAAGGTTTCGATCCCCAGCTGGCTGACCCGCGGGACTGTCTTCTCAATGATGATTTGCGCCCTGTCATAGTCTATACTGCCGATTAATGGCAGGATTGCAATGCTGTCCTGTATCGGTACAATGGTTGCAGACAGCTCATTTACCTGGGATTGGGTCTCTTTTAATTGTTCTTCGGAGTGGCGCTCAAAAGCGAATACGGTCTCATTAACGCTAATGTCCAGCATAAAGTTCACTTTTTTAATAATAGAAATAATCTCATCAGCCGTTACTTCAAAATTTTTGCCAATTTTGTTTAATCTATCAGTAAAAACAAGGCGGGTGTCCGGATACCGGATGACGATATCAGAAATTTTTCCTCCCTTCGAGGCAGCCCGTTCGCCATTTCCTTTGCTCCATTCAACCAGTCCTTCAGGAATCATATTATCGCTGCTTGCAATCATGTTTCCCAGGAACTTCATAAACTCCACATACATCGAAACGGCAGCCTCGAATTCCAGTTTGGGAATTTCAAAGCCAAATCGCTTTACGATCTCTGTAACTATCTCTTCAGATAATACCTCCGCATTTTGAGTAAGATACGCTGAAACTTTATGAATAGGCTCCATCTGTGTATATATCTCCCCTCTTATGTCTTGCTTCGATTATATCCTACTATATCTTCAAAAGGACAGAATGGAAAATAAATAGGAGAATTTCCTTAAGAGAAAGAGTCATTAAAGCCACTCTTCATAATCTTCTTCCCTTATTTCGCTGATCAGTAGAGCTTCAAATCTTCTGTAAAGCTCCTGGATCCCGGGGTCACTGTTAATCAGCGGCAGCTTGATTTGATAGTCATCTTCCGACTTAAAAAAACTGATTTCAGTCCACTTTGTCTCATCTATCCTACTTTTTAATATTTTGGTCTGAATATCGATGTAATTCTGGTAGATTTGACCGACTTTCCGTTGTATCAGCATCAGTTCATGTTCATTTTCAGGGCTGATATGATATTGATAGATTTTTATGTACATGGCAGCTCCTTTGGTTATTCAGTTATGGGTAATCTGGGGATTTATGATCGATTTTTTGGTATTCATGGCCAAATTACACCTTTTGAGCGAATCCAGCTTCTGAGTAACATTCAGATAAAAGGGAAATTCAACCGGCAACAGTTATTCAATCTCCCAGCTTTTTATAGAAGCCCAATGCCTCTATTAAAAACTCCCAATCATACCCTGTCTTTTCATGAATCCGGGCCGCCCATTCTTCAATAGATTCTGCAGGAGCATCATGGTAAAGGCCTTCTGTTGTACTGAGGAAGCTTTTCCAGTTGTAAAATTCCCAGTGTGCGGTTTCGTTTTTATAGGGAATCCGCTGCTCTAGCAAAACTTTTGGATAAATAGAGTTTTGCGATCGTTCAGCTGCTTCCAGAAAAATTTTCATGTCTGCCGGGTCCGTATCATAACTCTGCCCCGAAATTTTTCCGTTTGGGCGGTGATAGGCAATTTCCAGCTGTCCGCGTTCAGATGAAACCTGGACATCTGCTGCAGGGAAAAATCCGCTTATTTTATCGGGAGTAAAATCCCGGGCCTTTGAATCAATTAATATAGGCTGCAGCCATTGGTCGCCCAGATCACATAGAAAGCGGCGGCCTTCTTCATCCACCGCCACCACTGCTGCATGGGCTGAAGAAGTTTCCAAATCATGGCCTACCGGATAGGCCTGAATTCCAGCCTCCTTAAATTCGTAAAGTAGCCAAATCGCAAGGTCAAAACAGTTTCCGGCAATGCCATATTGAGCACGGTGCTCCTTCATTAAAGAAACATCCCTCTGCTTTTTCGTTCCTGCTTTATTATAAAACCATGCTTTTGTCAGAGTTTCCATCGGAAAACGATCAAATTTTCTCCAGACTGCCAATATCGAATGGGGAGCGTACAACCTCATCATCCTCTCAAATATTTACCTTTTACTATTCTTTTTCCATTGTAAAATTCCTCTTCCTTTTGTTTAGAAGGCAAATTATGATAGAGTATTTTCAGATGAATACATATAGAGGAGGCTTCATATGGCCAAGTACAGAGGATACATAGGCACATACACAAAGGGTGAAAGTGAAGGGATTTATTCATTTATTCTGGATACAGAAGCAGGCAAAATTTCCGATGTCAGGACTGCAGCGCAATTGGATAATCCCACCTATCTAACAATCAGCCGGGATAATCAATTTTTATTCTCGGTAGCCAAGGAAGGCGAATCCGGCGGAGTGGCTGCATATCGCCTTGACAGCAGCAGCGGTTTACTTGAGAAAATCAACAGCCAGGTTTCTGCCGGCTCCCCTCCATGCCACGTCAGTGTGGACTCTTCCGTGAGCAATGTTTTCAGTGCAAACTACCATAAAGGGACAGTCGAGTCTTACTTAACAAATGAGGACGGCTCTTTAAATCCTGCTGTTTCGGTTATGGAGCATAGCGGATCAGGACCTGACAGCAGGCAGGAAAAACCGCATACTCACTATGCCGGGCTGACTCCGGATGAAAAATACTTAGCTGCAGTTGACCTGGGAACAGACCAGGTGATTACGTATGAAGTAAATGAAGGCATTCTAAAGGAAAATAGCACCCTGTCCGTTAAGCCTGGAAGCGGACCCAGACACCTTGTGTTCCATCCAAATGGCAAGTATGCCTATGTGATGACCGAGTTTAGCTCTGAAGTTCTTTTGCTTCAGTATCATGAAGATGGAAGCTTCGTTCAAAAGCAGGCTATAACCACACTTCCCGAAGGTTTTAAGGAAAATAACCAGGGAAGCGCCATTCATATCTCTTCCGACGGCCGCTTCGTTTATGCCGGCAACCGCGGGCATGACAGCATTGCTGTTTTCTCCGTCAATCAGGATAATGGAGAGCTTGCATTTGTGGAGCATACCTCTACCGAAGGAAACTGGCCGCGTGATTTTGTGCTCGACCCATCTGAAAAATTTATAATTGGCTCAAACCAGAATTCCAGCAATATTGTTTTGTTTTCGAGAGATGAACATACAGGGAGGCTTACATTGCTTCAATCTGATGTGAAAGTGCCGGATCCGGTTTGTGTGAAGTTTTTACATGTATAAGATATTGAAAAGAAAGAGCCAGCAAAGGCTCTTTCTTTATATTTTAAACTTCATAGCCTTTTCATGAAGCTCCTGTGCCATGTCTGCAAGGACACCTGTTGCGGATGAAACCTCCTGAATGGCTGCGCTCTGCTCTTCTGTTGCACCCGCGACCTCCTGAGTGTGCAGCGCAGCCTGAATGGCATATTCATCAACCGTATTAAACGAATCTGACAGCTGGCTCGTGCTAAGCTGTATCTTTTTCATTTTTCCGGACACAAGCTCCATTTGTGCATACGTTTCTTTCACAGCAGCTGATATCTCATCGAAGGAATTCCATGCTTCACCAAAAAGTGTGATTCCCTCTTTTACTGTTCCTTCCCCTTTTGAAATGGATTCGACCGCAATTTTGGTTCGATCCTGTATGTCGAGAATAAGTGAAGAAATTTGTTTTGCAGAAACACTTGATTGCTCAGCCAGTTTTCGGACTTCATCTGCAACAACAGCAAACCCTTTCCCGTGCTCTCCAGCTCTGGCAGCCTCGATTGCAGCATTCAATGCAAGCAAATTGGTCTGGTCAGCAATCTGACTGATAATCGATAGAATCTTCTCGATCTCTGCCGACTTTTCATCCAGCTTATGAATAATTCTGCCCGTCTCATCCGTGTTTTGGCTGATGATTTCCATCTGCTTAATTGCACGATTAACAATCAGCATACCATCTTCTGATCTGGCAGCTGTATATTCAGAAGACTGAGCGACTTTTCCTGACATAGAAGAAATCTCCCGGATATCTTCTGTAATTCGATTCAAATGTTCGCGGGACTCGGCAACCTTTCCAGCTTGGCCTTCAGTCCCTTCAGATACTTCCTGAATGGACCCGGCAATTTGGTCAGTTGCCTTCGCAACTTCGTCCGCATTTGCGTTCAGTTGTTCTGCAGAGGCCGCCACCTGCTGTGAGGTATCTATCACATTGGTTATCAGCTCTTTTAATTGATCCATCATTTCGTTATAGCTTGATACTAGCCTGCCGAGTTCGTCCTGCTGGGCTGAGTACAGTTTATCGACTGAAAGATCACCTTTTGCCAGTCTATACATGCCTGACTGAAGTGCTCCAAGCCGTTTTATGAAATTTTTCATAAAGATATAAACAATCAGCAGTCCGGCCAGCACAGATAATCCGGCAATGATTAAGGACTTATTCAGAATATCTCCTCTTATTAGCAGAGCAAGCTTATGCATATCGAAATCAAGCCCTGCCACTCCCTCAATATTTCCATTTTCATTTTTAAACGCTTTCGCTAATGTAATAGTAGATTTCCCTGTGCCTGTGTCAATATAAGGATCAGTCCAGATTGCCTTTCCATCTGCCTCCTTCGCACTTAAATACCAGTCACGCTGCCTGGGATCAAAATCCCTCAGGTCTACTTCTGCCGGCGGGATATTTGAAAGATAAAACTCTCCCTTACCCTCTGTTGCAAAATATAGATTTAAGGTATTTCCATAATCCCCTGCTTTACTGCTCAGGTAGGTTTCATAGAATTGTGTTTTCAATGGATCATTGGCTGCCGGCATATTTGTGATCTCTTTCGCCATTTTATCCGGAAATGAGTATGTATTGGACTTCATTTCTTCCGATTCAGTTAATTCTGTTAAGAAATGTTCATACTCTGCAAAAATTTCCTTGAAATCCGGATTGATTTCCTCCAATGAACTCTTGGGAATGATGGCATATTCAAGCACTTTAGTCTGCTGATACGATAAAAACCCGATGAGCATTAATGGAACAAGTAAAAGAAGGATCATAATCAGGCTCATCTTAAACCTCAAAGATTGATAGAATTTCATAATAGCCTCCAAAGTCGAAACATGTAGAATTTAAGGCTATTCTACCACTACTAAAGATTCACAACAACAAATTTTTCGAATGTTCTTAAAACTATTTTCCTATAATAAAAAACACCTCTGTTCCGAGGTGTTTAGGTTTTATCTGATTGTAAAGGCAATTTTGCCCCATTGCTCTGCGTTTTCAATTCGATCAAAAGCCTGCTTATATTGTTCAAGGTGAAATGCCTGATCCACTACCGGCCTGATTTGATGCTCTTCTATAAAATGGAGCATTTCATGGTATTCCTCTGCACTTCCCATTGTTGAACCAAGCAGGTTTTGCTGTGCGTAAAAGAGACTGCGGAGATTAAGGTCCAGCACATCGCCTGTAGATGAGCCAAATGTTACAATGGTACCGCCGTTGCGAAGGATTTCCAGAGATTTATTAAATGTAGCCGGGCCAACAGATTCAATAACAAGATCCACCTTTTCACCGTCAAGTGCCTTCGTCCAATCTTCACTGCTGTTCAAGGCTTTATCAGCACCAAGGTCAAGAGCTCTCCGGCATTTCTCCTCTGAACGGGAAGCCACATACACAGTTGCCCCTGCCGCTTTTGCGAATTGCATTAGGAAGGTGGCCACTCCCCCTCCAATTCCGGGGATGAACACCTTCATGCCTGCCTGAAGCTTTCCTCTTGTGAATAATGCCCTGTAGGCAGTTAGTGCTGCCAGGGAAAGGACGCCTGCTTCCTCCCAGGTTAAATATCCTGGCTTGGGTGCTGCGTTTTCAGCCGGAATAATGATGTATTCCGCGAATGTGCCATGAAACGGCAAGCCGACAATTTCAAAGCCGGCCGGCGGTGCCCCGCTTTTTTCCTTCCAGCCAAGTCCGGGATTGATGATGACTTCATCGCCTGGCTTCACGTCTCTAACGCCATCTCCGACTGCGTCGATGATTCCCGCTCCGTCTGAACCGATGACCAGCGCAGGGTCTTCCGGCTTGTGGCGGTTCAGGACAAATAAATCACGATGGTTCAGTCCTGCCGTTTTTAATTTCACCCTGACTTCGCCGGCACCCGGCTCAGGCATTTCAATTTCACCAGAAGATAACCCGGCGAGACCGGCTTTTCCTTCATGAATGATTGCTTTCATTTCTTCCACCCGCTTTTCTTTAAAAATTTCGTCTATTCTATCATAGCTTGAAAAGGATTGGGGAAAGAAGCGATTTGCCTAGTTCAGCCTCAGTTTCACAAACTTTCTTTTTCCTGCCTGAAGAACTAATCCGTCTGTAATTTTCACGAGCAGCTTTACATCGCTGACTTTTTCACCGTTTAAGCGGATTCCGCCTCCTGCAATCATTTTTCTTGCTTCCGTTTTGGAGGAAAGCAGGCCAAGGCTGACAATCAGGTCCGTAATGAGCATTTCATCATCGCCCTTCCATTCGGTTTCCGGAATCTCATTTGGCATGGCTCCTTTTTGGAAAATGGTTTTGAAATGCTGTTCGGCTTTATCGGCTGCACCTGCACCATGGTACATGCGGACGATTGTTCGGCCTAAAAGCATCTTGGCATCACGCGGATGAAGAGTTCCGTCTTCCAGCCCTTCTGCGATTTGCTGTTTTTCGGTCACCGGCAAATCTGTTGCGAGATTGAAGTATTTTGCGATCAGCTCATCCGGTATGGACATGGTTTTGCCGTACATATTATTAGGATCCTCATCCACACCGATGTAATTGTTTTTCGATTTGGACATTTTCTCTTTGCCATCCAGGCCCTCAAGGAGCGGCATCAGGATGACGACCTGCTTTTCCTTTTGAAAATGCTCCTGCAGATGGCGGCCCATTAAAACATTGAAGTGCTGGTCATTGCCGCCAAGCTCGATATCGCTTTCAAGAGCAACCGAGTCGTAGCCCTGCATCAGCGGGTAGAAAAACTCATGAAGCGAGATCGGCTTACCTGTGGCCAGCCGTTCTGAAAAGTCATTGCGTTCCAGCAGGCGTGCAACCGTTATGCTTGCAGACAGGCGGATAACGTCTTCAAGCTGGAGGTCAGAGAGCCATGCTGAATTGTAATGAAGATCAACTTTGTCCATGTCCAGCACTTTGCTGAACTGCTCGAAGTATGTTTTGGCATTATGCTTCACCTCTTCATCTGTGAGTTGATTTCGGGCTGCCGATTTCCCTGTCGGGTCGCCAATTTTCCCTGTAAAATCGCCAATGATCAGCTGAATGACGTGGCCGTTGTCCTGGAACTGCTTTAATTTATTCAGCACGACCGTATGGCCGATATGGACATCCGGAGCAGAGGGATCAAGACCCAGCTTAATTTTTAAAGGCTGATTTTGAAAAATGGATTTGGCTATTTTATTCTTCAATTCGGCTTTTGGCAGAATCTCCTGGACACCATTGCAGTAAATCTCAAGCTGCCTCTCTGTTTCAAGCTTTTGTTGGGCAGTTAATTTTTCGAAAAAATTGTCCATGATTTCCATCCTTTCTATTTTTGGAATACAAAAATCCACGTCCCTAAAGAAAGGGACGTGGTTAACGCGGTACCACCCTTATTGAAGATTGCTCTTCCACTCAGCGGATTAACGGTCCGAGCCGGTCCCTGCTACTTCTGTTCACAGAGAAAGTTCAAGAAGGTAATTCACTGTTATCTATGTGCTGATTTTCACCGGGCATCAGCTCTCTAAAACAGGGAGAAAACAGCTACTGATTTCTGTCATTACTTTAAAATTTGAAATTTTTATTATTCTAGCTGAATGCTTTGGAATGTTCAAGTGTTTTTTAATAAATCTTAAAAGTAAATAAACCAGGAACATTCAATGCCCCTGGTTCATGATTATTTCGTTAAGATAATGGGTCCTTCTTTTGTGACAACAACGGTATGTTCACATTGGGCGACATGGCTTTTATTAGGTGTGACGAACGTCCAGCCGTCGCTCATTTCTCTGACTTCTTCATCTCCGCTTGAGATAAACGGTTCGAAGGCTACAACCATTCCTTCTCTTAGCAGCTGCTTATCCCATGGATCAAAATAGTTCAGGATATGGTCCGGCTTCTCATGAAGGGAGCGGCCTACACCGTGGCCGGTCAAATTCATGATTACGTTGAATCCATTGTTTCTTGCGACTTTATGAACCGTTTTACCAACAAGGCTCAGCTTGCCGCCCGGCTTTAATTTTTTCAGGCCTTCATCAAAAGCTTCCTGTGCCGCATCACATAACTTTTGCAGCTTCTCGTCTTCACCAACGACAAAAGATAGGCCTGTGTCTGCGAAATAGCCATCCTTTGATCCTGAAACATCAATGTTTACAAGATCGCCTTCTTTTATTATGCGGCTTCCCGGAATCCCATGGGCCACTTCTTCGTTCACGCTTATGCAAGTAAAGCCTGGAAAGTCGTATTCTCCTTTAGGGCCTGAAATCGCTCCGTGCTTTTCGAACAGCTCTCCGGCTAAATCATCAAGCTCTTTGGTTGTTATGCCTGGCTTGGTTTTTTCAATCATCACATCGCGAATCTCCGCGACAATTTTGCCGATTTCCTTCAGTTTTGCTAATTCTTCTTCGTTTTTTACAATCATACAGAATCCTGCCTTTTCTTTAGTTGTTATTTCTCTATTATAATCTAAATGTGGCACGCTTAATAAGAATTCGCATTTTCTCTTGATAAAAACCTAATAATCATGTGCAACATCAGTATTAAAAACACTTTTTCAGTGGTTCTTGCTATCAATCAAACGTTTGATTGAATTTCTTCTATCTCAGGCCATAATAATTTCCAGTTCTTTTTTTCAATTCGCTGCAGGTATACTCCAAATAACTTGCTATTTTCAGCAAACATAGGTGTGGGCTTTATTTTAAGAGCAAGCAAGTCCTCGATCTCCCATGGAGCAGTTAATATAATATTGTTTTTGTCATCAAGCTTTAATCCAAGGGCAGTCGCCGTTTCAGGAAATTTCGAGATTGCATCCACTGATGAAGTATATGGGGAAAGGTCATTAATGAGATGCATTCTTGCCTCATTTTTAACTGACCATGGCACTTTGGGCAGAAGGGATTTAAGCTTAGACTCCAGTTCTTTTTCCGTTTCTTCGCTAAGGTCACTCTTATTAAAATAAACGACATCCACATCCGGCAAGTGAGTTCTCTGACTGAATCCATGAAGAGTATCCCAGACTTTTGCTCTCACGAAGCCGGCACAGACCCACCAGTCAGGGAGGTCTAGTGACTTTGCGGCTGTTAGGATGGTCATCATCCATTTGTCCTGCTTTACCGCCTTCACTATATCTTCTTCAGTCTTAATCAGCATGCTCCCTCTCCATCTCCCGAATTGAATGCAGTACGCGCCTGTAATAGTAATCCTCATGCGGAACAAAGTCCTCTTTGCGCACTGTAATGGCAGAGGTGATTCTTTCATCTCTTTCAACCTGAAACCCTTCTGCCTTAATATGTTCTCTTCCTTCAAACCAAAGCTCATAGAAGTCCTCCAGAGCAATCCGGTAGATTCCTGTTACTTCTTCCAGCTGCGGGTTGAACTCCTCCAGTGTATGAACGCTGTCATAAAGAAATACATGCGCCAGTTCTTTGTCGATAAAATTTTCTTTCTCTGCAAGATATTCAATGACACCCAGTGGCACCAAGTCCTCAAAATCAACATGAATCCCCAGCTCTTCCTCCACTTCCCTCATGCCGTCCATGACAGATTCATGGCTCATGAGGTGGCCTGCAGCGGTTATGTCCAGAAGTCCGGGGTAATCCTTTTTGTCATTGCTGCGGTATTGAAAATAAATATATTCCTGATCATGTTCCCTGCTAACAAACCAGCAATGGAAAGTTTCATGCCAGTGGCCTTTTTGATGAACCTCTTCACGAGAAGCTATACCGATTTGTTTTCGGTTATCATCAAAAATATTGAGAATTTCTGTGTCCAATTACTTGGCCTCCTCTTTTTAGATAAACTAAATTAAAGGGATACCCAGCTTCCAGTTTCCCCTGTTACTGCTTTCCTGATTGATTATGATAATTACGCTGCACCATTCCCGAAGATTTGATCATTCCGAACTTTTCATAAAACGGCTGTAATTCAGGGTCGCACATAATATCGATCATGTAAATGCCGTCCAGCTCTTCAAGCATTCGGGTGATCAGCTTTCGGCCGATTCCCTGCTGCTGGTATTCAGGCAGTACTTCAAGCAGGGGAATATAGGCAGATAGCACTCCATCGCTGATTGCTGTGATGAATCCGGCCACTGCATGTTTATCGCGGTCAACGGCAAGCACAATCTTCGTGCTGTTTTTTAAAAGCTTCAGATGTTTTTCAGGGCTCGGCGGATTTGGCCACCCGTCAAAAAAACCGTCCAGCATATCTGGTGATATTCCTTCTATATCCATTTTATATTCGATCATTTTGTCAGCTCCATTATTATCGGAAAAAAGCAGGAAAAAAGCCTGCTAACAAGATATTTTCGACAATTATTTATAAAAAGCCTGCGATTTTTTTGAAAAATTCAAACAGGCCATTTTTCATTTACTCTTTAATCTATTAAAATGATGATAATAGACTTGGTTAAAGGGGCATAAAGGATGCTTGAACTGCTGATTACAATGCTGGAGCGGCTTGGAATCATTGTCACGATTGCGCTGATTCTGACAAGGTTCCGCTTTTTCAGAGAGATGATTTATGGTGAAAGATTAAAACGGCAGCAGGAGTATAAAGCCATTCTTTTTTTTGGTTTCTTTGGCATCATTGGAACTTATTCCGGGCTTGCCTTCAATACAGACACACTCCAGTTTAACCGCTGGGCATCCGAGCTTGCCTCCGATGAAGCCATCGCCAATTCCAGGGTGATCGGGGTCGTACTCGCCGGATTGCTTGGCGGCCCTAAAGTAGGGATTGGCGCAGGAATTATCGCTGGATTCCACCGGTTTACGCTAGGAGGCTTTACCGGGATTGCCTGCGGGCTGGCGTCCATAGTGGCGGGGCTGCTTGCCGGCTTTTTCCGCCGAAAGAACGAACATGTGAAGCTATCATCAGCCTTCTTCATTGGTGCTGCGGCTGAAGCCGTGCAAATGCTGATTATCCTTGGAATATCACGGCCCATGGAAAAAGCGATCGCACTTGTCGAAATGATTGGAATCCCTATGATAATAGCAAATGGGCTTGGCAGTGCCTTATTCTTGCTGATCATAAAAAATGTCATTAACGAAGAAGAAAAAGCAGGTGCTTTTCACGCACAGAAAACGCTGCGGATTGCTGATCAGACGCTCGCACACCTTCGGGAAGGCATCAATCCTAAGTCCGCTCTGGCAGTCTGCCTGATTTTACATAAGGAACTTCAAATGAAAGCAGTTGCAATCACCAATCACACTGAAATCCTTGCTCATGTCGGCCTTGGAAATGACCATCACCGTTCCGGAAGCCCGATTCAGACCCAGATTACACGGGATGTCATTCAACACGGAGAAATTGTGGCTGCCAATGACCAGGCCATTCACTGCCGGCAGGAAAACTGTCCTCTTGGTGCTGCCATTGTCGCTCCTTTAAAGCTGCGCGGTGAAACCATTGGAACGCTGAAGTTTTACTTTACTTCGGAAAAAGAAATGACAAATCTCGTGATGGAGCTGATTTCGGGGCTCAGTGTACTGCTCAGCAGTCAGCTCGAAATTGCTGAAGCTGATAAAGCCTACCAGCTGGCAAAAGAAGCTGAAATTAAAGCGCTGCAGGCGCAAATCTCACCGCATTTTTTATTTAATTCATTAAATACAATAATCTCGCTTGTGCGGATTGAGCCTGCCCAGGCACGGAAATTGCTTGTATCTCTTTCACATTTTCTGCGCCAGAACCTGACAGCCACAACCGTCAGCTGTACGACTCTTGAACAAGAGCTCAGACATGTAAAGGCCTATTTGTCAATAGAAGAAACCCGGTTCGTAGATCGGCTCGAAGTCATATATGACATTGAGGAAGAGGCCCTTTTGGAAAGAATTCCGCCGCTCACTTTGCAGCCGATTGTGGAAAATGCCGTAAAGCATGGGATTAAAGACAAAGAACATGACTGTCTCATTATGATCAAAATTATGAAACGGGATGGAATGACGATAGTGAAAGTGAAGGATAACGGAGAGGGCATGAGCAAGGAGAGATCTGACCAGATTGGCAAAGAAACCCTGATGTCAGAATCGGGATCCGGACTTGCGCTCTATAACATTAACCGCAGGCTGACGATGATGTTTGGTGAAGATGCTTCACTGCAAATAGCGAGCACGCCAGGCGCCGGCACTGCCATTCAATTCGCCATTCCACAAACGGAGGAAAAAAGCTGATGGAAAAAACGATCCGAACTTTAATCGCTGATGACGAACGCTACAGCAGAGATGAATTAAAGCATTTACTCGAGAAATTTCCTGCAATTCAAGTTATCGGTGAGGCTGAATCGGGTGAAGCAGCGGTGATGAAAGCCATCCAGCTTCAGCCGGATGTTGTTTTCCTTGATGTGGAGATGCCCAAAATGAATGGAATGGAAGCGGCCAAATCCCTGCACGAGCTGAAAAAAGTGCCGCTTATCATCTTTGCAACGGCCTATCCGCAGTTTGCTGCTGAAGCCTTCCGCTATGAAGCTACCGATTACTTACTGAAGCCCTACGACGAGGAACAGCTCGAGCAGACCATCAGGCGCGTGGAAAAATTGATTGGCGCAAAAAAAGAAAATGACATCGGCAAGCCGGCCGGCAAACTGGCTGTTGAAGAAGATGGGGAAATTTTATACCTGGAGCCAAAAGAGATCCTCTATATCGGCCGGGATGAAAAAGTATCCCGGATTATCACCAGAACCGGAGAGCATGAAACCAAAACCCCGCTGAAGGATTTGGAGAGCCGGCTATTGCCCTTCTCTTTTTTCAGGATTCACAAAAGTTACCTGGTGAATCTGGATTATGTAACTCGACTATCTCCCTGGTTTAACGGGGCCTATCAGCTTGAGATGGAAGGCCGGGAAGAACTCTTGTCTGTGAGCAGGAACTATGTGAAGGCACTGAGGGTGCGATTGGAATTGTGAAATAGCATCGGGGACGGTGCTTTTTTGTTTTTGGGGGTGGAGTTTGCTGCTTGGGGATGCGAGTGCACTTTGAATTAGGGTTGTACTGACCTCGAGGTTAATTGCACTTGATCTAAAATATGTACCCCACCCTCTTTCCAATCATAATATAGTGAATTTTCAAACGAACTTCCGTTTTTCCATGCATCTTAATCTCCCTTCATTGCCTTTTAATCTTCATTTTTTACATCTTGGACACAAATTGTTCAAATTTTCTCCTTCTTTTATATAATTAATGTAAACGCATTCATAAAGGGGGATAAATATGATTACTTTTTTAGCCTGTATTGCACTTTTAATTGTAGGTTATTTTACGTACGGCAAGTTTGTTGAAAAAGTCTTCGGTGTGAAGGAGGCACGTACAACACCTGCCTATACACATGCTGACGGTGTGGATTACATCGCTATGAGCACACCTAAGAACTCGTTAATCCAGCTGTTGAATATTGCTGGCACCGGACCGATTTTCGGTCCGATCATGGGAGCTCTTTACGGGCCTGTTGCTTTTATCTGGATTGTGGTCGGCTGTATTTTTGCCGGTGCTGTTCATGACTATTTAACAGGAATGATTTCCATCCGCAACCGCGGCGCTCATTTGCCTGAGCTTGCGAGCAAGTTCCTCGGGAAAGTCATGAAGCATGTTGTTAACGCTTTCGCTGTTCTGCTTCTGTTATTGGTTGGTACGGTGTTTGTTACGACTCCGGCTGATCTGCTTTATGTGGTGATGGATCAGAAGGTATCTGTAACCCTCATCATTGCTGCAATTTTCATTTATTACATTTTGGCGACTTTACTGCCTGTTGATAAAATTATTGGCCGCTTATACCCATACTTTGGAGCATTGCTTTTAATCAGTGCACTTGGCGTTGGTATCGGTTTAGTTGCAACCGGAGCTGATATTCCGGAAATTTCTCTGCAGAATTTCCATCCGGCTAACGCACCTATTTTCCCATTGCTGTTCTTCACGATCACTTGCGGTGCTCTTTCCGGCTTCCATGCGACACAGACTCCGATTATCTCCCGTACAACTCAGAATGAGAACCAGGGACGCAAAATTTTCTATGGCATGATGATTGCAGAAGGAATTATCGCGATGATCTGGGCAGCTGCTGCAATGAGCTTGTTTGATGGCTATAACGGATTAAGTGATTTCCTTGCAAACGGCGGTCCGGGAGCAGTCGTCAGTGAAGCTTCCACAATGATGCTTGGTGCAATCGGCGGAACACTTGCTATTCTTGGAGTCGTTGTCCTTCCAATCACTTCTGGAGATACCGCTTTCCGAAGTGCACGAATGATTATTGCTGATTATATTAATTTTGCTCAGAAGAAATTCTCAAGCCGTTTGTGGATCGCTATTCCTTTGTTCGCAGTTTCACTGGCACTTACGCAAATCGACTTTAACATTCTATGGAGATACTTCAGCTGGGCTAACCAATCAACAGCAGTTATCGCACTGTTTGTCGGTGCCATGTACTTGTATATCGCAAAGAAAAATTACTGGATTTCACTTATTCCGGGTACTTTCATGCTGCTGATGGTCTTAACGTATATCTTAAATGCACCTATCGGATTCGGTTTATCCTGGAATACTGCCTGGATTGGCGGTGCAATCGGCACAGTTGTTCTTGTAGCCCTGTTCTTCTCTGCTGCTAAAAAAGCGCGGGCGAATAATCTGCCGCTTGAAGAGGATATTTCCGGCTGGAAAAGATCTGCTTAATGGGCTGCTGTAATCCCAAATACCGGGAAGCAGTAAATGAGGAAGAGAAGAGAATAAATGCGAAAGGTGAAGCTTCTCTCTCTCTTTCTGTTAAATTACTTTTTGGCGTGATATCCATATTCGGGATATTCTTCTATTTTATTTAGCAAAAAGTGCACGTGCATGCGTGCACTTTTCCATTTAACCAAAGGAGGCACTATAGTATGAGAATATTAATAGTCGGAGCCGGAGCCATTGGAGGCTATTTTGGCGGAAGGCTTTTGGAAAAAGGCATGGATGTTACATTTTTGGTAAGGGAGAAAAGAAAGCAGCAGCTTGAGAAATATGGGCTGCGCGTGGAAAGTGTTCATGGGGAGATGGCGTTTCCTGGGCCGAAAACGATTCAGGCTGGAGAAGAGGCAGATTCATTCGACGTCATCCTGCTCTCTACCAAAGCTTATCATCTTGCGGGAGCCATCAGGGATATCCGTCCATACACAGACAGTAATACTATGATTCTTCCTCTCTTAAATGGAATTGCCCATATGGATCAGCTGACAGCTGCTTTTCGAGAAGAGAATGTTCTCGGGGGACTTTGCTTTATTGAAACCACTCTTGGTGAAAATGGGAAAGTGGTTCATACCAGCCCTGTCCATGACTTGGTTTTCGGGGAGCGTTCCGGCGAAAAAACGGAACGGATTCTGAAGCTTCATGAAGCTTTTTCAGGAACAAAAGCAAACCTCCGTCTCTCTGAAAATATAGAACAGGAGATGTGGCATAAGTACCTGTTTATCTCCACGCTTTCCGGTGTCACCTCCCTGTTCCGCTCACCAATCGGACCGATTCGTGAGCAGGCATTCGGGATGGATTCGGTTAAAGAGGTTCTAAAAGAGGCATCTGCCATAATGAGAGGGCTGGGTGCTCCACTGGCTGAAGGGATTGAAGAAACCCAGGTGAGCAAAATACGTGAAATGGGTTATGAAATGAAATCCTCCCTGCAGCGAGATATGGAAAAAGGGCAGGCAATTGAAGCTGATCACTTCTTTGGCTATTTGCTGGAGAAAGCTGACATACTGGATCTGAGTGCACCTGTTATCGGTGCCATATATGCTAATTTGAAAGTATATGAGAAAAATAGTCTTTAAATAAAAATCCGAGCAGGCCATTCTGCTCGGATTTTTATTCTATTATTTTGTACTGCTGTTCGAATTATAGAAGAATTTCGCTGTGATAGATCCATCCGCATTTTCTTTAATGTCTGTTACATGGATTCCGGAGTCAGCCGGGGTTGAGCTGTTGCCCTTCCAGAAATAGTAAGAGCCTGTGTGTACATTTTCTGATACAGGTGTGATTTTGCTTCCTGATTTGAAGAAATCGCCTGCATCCCCGCGGTTTAGATTTTTCTCTAAGTCATACTTGCCATCAGCCTGTAGAACAGATAAGCCGTAGTGCGTTACGACTGTTCCGTCACTAGCTGTTTCCGATTGGTTGTACTGGAAGCGTTTGTTCATCCAGTTTTCCACATTGTTTGGACGGAAGCCGGCTGTCTGGTACAGGTTGATGATGTTCTCATCTACATGCCACGCCACTAAGCCTTTAGCGTCTTCACCCTGGCGGATAAATCCTTTATTAAAGCCATCCTGCTGAACGTTTTCAAATAGGAAGTATTCAGTGCCGTTTGAGCCTGGCACTTCCATTTTGACAATGCCGTTGTCAGCATCTGCTTTATTGATTGCAGGCAATGTGATTTCCTGCACGCCATCTTCCGGTTTCACTTCAACCGGATTTACCCATCCTAAGAAAATCTTAGAGAACGGATCAAAATGTGCCGGAGAGTTTCCGCCATATTCAGGTTTATTCGGATAGCGCAGCCATGATCCGCCTGCCATCATAGAATAGTTTCCTACCCCTTCAGAGCTATAAACCGTATCATAAAAGTCAGGTAATCCCAATGCATGTCCAAATTCATGGGCATAGACCCCAGTTTGTGCCGGGAATGGACCTGTTTTTGCTTCTTCTTTATAAGTGTTTGTGGCAGTATCAAATCCGGCAACGTTTCCGCCGATTCCCGGCTGGATGTTGTAATTGTTTACGAGTACGCCATCATAGGTCATATCTTCTTTAACTGTTTTGTCAATCCATGCTTCTTCAGGCATTCCTTCTGTTACTGGTGCCGGCTGGCCAGTTTCATAGTATTTGCCATAGTAAAGGGCGCTCAGAATATTCCACTTATGAGACCAGAATTGTGCCGGATCACGGCTGAATTCAGCCCCTGTTCCTTCATGAATGACGAAAATGTTAGGCACTTCCCCATTCTCGGCATATTTTGAGAAATCAACCTGATCGTCTGCTGCTTTCAGCAAGTCACGAATGAATTCGCCTGTATGGGCATCACCATTCACATTCCCATTTACATATTTACCGTCTTCAGCATATTTACCTTCCTGATCCAGATAGTAGGAAGCACCTTTTGGCATCTCCACCCAGACAAACTCTGTATTTTCCTTGCGGACAAGGTTCGTTTTTCCATAGCTGGATTCTTTATAAGCGTTTTGCATCGTGCGGTCCTTTGGAACATCAGGTCCATCATATTTCTGGAATTGAGGAAGCTCATAAGGATTATATTCTGTCCCAAAGATTAAATCCTCATAATATTTAGCCGGAACTTGTCCAGGCATATCTCCAACCGGCTCATCACCTTCCGGATACTTTGCCAGAAGAACCAGAACTGGAATATCCCCTTTCGCCTCCTTATATGCAACATGATTGTCGCCAGGCTGCTGGAATTTTGCTCCCGCCTTGGCTGCTTTCTCAGCCGGATCCGCCTTTGACAGATCGATTCCCAGCTCCTTCGCTTTTGCAGTAAGTTCCGGTGACGCACCGACATGATGTGCAAGATTGATTTGATACTTGCTTTCCTGCTTAGCCTGAGTATCTGCAGGCCCTGCTCCTGCAAAAACGGCACTTCCTGCCAGAGCAAGGGTTAAAGCTGAAGTTGATAGAACTTTTAACAATATACTCACTCCCTATAATCTATTTCTGTATTCTAAATATTATAAAATATTCAGTATTTTCTAAATAGGAGGAAAGCATGGTTTCCTATAGAATTTCGTGATACTAAAGACTTATTTTTCAGAAAAGTTACAGGTGAAAAGATTATTTCTCTGAGAAATTTCCTTTAACAGGTTAATGATTTATAATAGAGGGATATGTAAATAAAGGAGACTATAACATGACTCATATAGAAGATAATTCACCAAAAAAAATCAGCCTTAAAGAAGCAATGAAACAGCAGCTTATGAATAAAAAGCAGGGTCAGTCAGGCGGAACGTTCAATAATGCCCCCGTCAAATCCACGAAAGCGCTGAAAAGCCAGCAGACTAAGAAGACCAATAATCAGCGGAAACGGACAGGTGTGTAATGGAAGGTCAGAATCGCGCTGCCATAGCGCCAGGATTAAAGGTGAAGATCGTTCTTAAAAAAGATCAGCGGACAGGTGCGCTGACAGAAGGAATCGTGAAAGACATTTTAACGAAGTCCCCTTCCCATCCGCATGGCATTAAAGTAAGGCTTGAAGACGGACAGGTTGGCCGGGTAAAACAAATCCTGCGCCCATAAGGAGCGGCCTTTTAATTTGATAACTCACGGAGGAGACTATTGGTTACACTGATTAAACCTTTACTGGTAAATATAACGATACTATTTTCATTTACGTTTAACGGAAATTTGCTTTTTCCCTATCAGACAAAGGCCCCCCTTACCTTTAAGCAAAAATTGATTTACGGCCTGCTTGGCTCATTCGGGGCACTTCTGTGTATGTTTTACCCCATTGAAACACTGGGGGAAACCCATTTTGATTTGCGCATGGTCGCGATCATGATTGTGACACTGTATGTGGGGTGGCTGCCGGGATCCATTGTGATGCTGAGTACCGTCATTGCCCGCTATGTAATAGGCGGCCAGTTTATTTATATTGGAATTTTGGTTTCTATATTGTCTTTTGTGATTACATTTTCCTTAAGAAGAGTGTTCCTTAATTCTAAACACCGGTTGATAACAGGTTCATTTATTCTCTTTTTTTATTTTTACTTATATATAGCCATTCTTGCGACAGCCGTCATGTTTCTGGACACCTTTTTTTATCTGACCTATTTCGCGGCGTTTTATCTGACATTTATTGCTCTTGTTTTTATAATCGAGAGTCTTTTCAGAACGAATAAACAGATCAGTGAAATGGTATATATGGATAAGCTTACAATGGTCGGCCAGCTGGCAGCTTCGATTGCCCATGAAATTAGAAACCCTTTATCCACTGTGAGGGGCTTCATTCAATATTTGAGCCATGATACGGCGGATGAGAACTTTAAAAAGTTCTCCCCTCTCATAATTGAAGAACTGGATCGCACAAACAGCATCATTACCAACTATCTTAAAGTTTCAAAGCCCGAACAGTTCCAACTGGCTAATGTCCCCCTTCATGAGGTGATTCAGGATTGCGTCCTGCTCATGAGGCCGCTTGCCTCTTATTCAAATGTAGTGATTGAGTACGGAAATAAAGGGCCATTTTATGTGAGGGGTGATGAAGACCACCTAAAACAGGCCCTCATGAATATAATCAAGAATGGAATTGAATCGGTTCAGGAAAAAGGAAAAATCTCTATCATTACTTCTGCTGATTATTTTCATAATACCGTTAAATTGACAATTACGGATAATGGACGGGGCATGACCTCCGAGCAGTTGGAAAATATCGGTTTGCCTTTCTACACAACGAAAACAAAGGGTACAGGCCTGGGGAGCATGGTTACGAACAAAATCATCCGTGAAATGCAGGGAACGATAGAATATGATAGCGAAATCGGCAAGGGGACGACAGTGAACATCATACTGCCTTTGCTGAAAAATGAATAAGAAAAAGAGTGCCCAAGTGCACTCTTTTTCTGTATAGACTTTTAGCCAAGCCGGCCCTGGGCTGCTGGCTGGTATTTTCTCATTGGGCCTTTTGCAAGAACATCACGCATATAGTAGTCACCGGCCGGATTTGTTTTTCTCAGCAGTTCTAAGAGGTATGTAATATCATCCATGGCGCGGTGTGTCTGGCTGTCTGCGATCCGGTGGGATTGAATAAGCGTCAGCAGCCTGCTGTCTGTAAAGCCGTATTCTTTCCAAGGAACACTTCTCATGGTGCAGTACCATTTTAATTCGTTAATATCTTCAGGATACATCCGGTATAAAAAGCTGCGGTCAAAGGATGCATTATGAGCGAAAACCGAATCAGCGTGAAAGAAGTATTTTTTTATTTTGATATCATCAAAGCTTTTTCCGATGACAGCTTCATAAGGAATCCCATGGACTCTGAATGCACGGCTGTAATTGTTTTTGGCCGATTTGCTGATGGGTTCCCGAAGGAAGGAGGATTTATCCTTTATATCAAGAATCTCCCCTGTGTCGGCACGGTATGAAAATAGCTTTAATGCCAGTTCGATGATTTCATCGGAATTTGGTCCTAGCCCCGTTGTCTCCACATCCAGCAGCAATCCCATCTTTTCCTGGTTTATCATAGCCTGCCTCCTCTATTGATTATAAATTAAGCATATAATAGAGGAGTGCTTATTGCCAGCGGAACCGCTCCTAGATCTTTTTATCGTTTTTCAAGCGGTCCACATAATCCGCATGATAATTCTGATGCATGTATTCACGGTTTTTCATGGAATAGAAATATCCTGTTGAAAGAGACAGAAATGCGAACAGAAAGCCTACCCCAAAGCCGAAGTTGTGGTAGCCCATGACAATGCTGACAACGGTAGTGATCAAGAGCGCTACTAATATATAGAATAAAATGTTTTTGTTTTTCAAGGGTGTGCCTCCTCTTATTTGAAACTAAAAAGCTGTCTTATTATTATACCAAAACCGAAACAAAACGGCCGCTTTATCCGTAAAGAATAACAAGGAGGTTTTTGCCATGATTGGACTTGTCATTACACAGATTTCTGTGATTCTGCTCTTCCTGATTCTGGGGTGGGCTGTACGATTCAAAAAAGCTTACTGGCTCATTTCCGGATTCGCCTCGCGGCCGGAGATTGAACAAGAACAATTAATTAACAGCGGTTATCCGCAAAAAACCGGCAGCCTGCTCATTGGCACCGCTGTCGGAATGCTGGTGCTTCTGCCATTGACGTTTACAGGATTCAGATTTGCTGTGGAAGTGCAATTCGGTTTTATGCTGGTGGTTTTGCTTGGGGGATTCATTTATTTATCCAGATATGAAGTGCCGGCCAAAAGAAAACGAAGTTATATCATCGCTCTCATTCTTTTTATTGTGACGCTTGTCCCCCTCATTTACCTGACTCTCTCCAGCCATAAAGGCTATGAAATGGCATTAGCAAAGGATTCATTTGAAATCTCCGGGATGTACGGAGACGAATGGGATTATCGGGATATTCAGTCTGATCAATTATTGGAGGAGATGCCTGAGGTTACCTGGAAGCAGAATGGAATCGGCCTCCCCACCCTTTCACAGGGGCATTTTAAAGTGACTGGCTATGGCAGCAGCTTATTATTCATACAGAAAGGCCATACGCCGATCCTGTACATTGAACTTAAAGAAGATCAAATCTTTGTGAACAGCAAAGTTTCCGCAGAAACTGAAAGCTGGTACAAAGTTATGAAAGAAGAAGCGGATATCAAATGAAGCCGCAACGGCTTTTGTTTGAATCCATAATTGGGTAATCATAGTAAAAACAGGAGGTGACTCGTTAAGGTGTCATATTTACTTTTAATTATTGGATTTTTTTTATTGATTGCAGGGGCAAACTTTTTTGTGGATGGCGCTTCAAAAATTGCGGGGTTCCTAAAGATTTCCCCGCTGCTGGTCGGGCTGACAATCGTTGCATTTGGAACGAGTTCACCTGAAGCCACTGTCAGCATTCTGGCTGCGCTGGATGGAAATGCCGATGTTGCTATAGGAAATGTTGTCGGCAGCAATATCTTTAATATCACGCTGGTGGTCGGTGTAACCGCCATGATTTTCCCTTTAAAAGTCGAAAGTGCAACCATCCGCAAGGAGATTCCCTTCACATTGCTTGCAACAGCCGCACTTATGATTTTTATAAGTGATGCATATCTTGACTCTATCAGCAGCAATGTGGTTTCACGCAGTGATGGTCTTGTGCTGCTGCTCATATTTGCTGTATTCATGTACTACTTATTTGAAGTGGCCCGGGAGAGCCGAAGAAGCACAGAGTCTGCTCGTGTCAAAGCAAGTGCTGCCCAATGGACAAAGCAAAGTCTTTTGACGATTGCCGGATTGGCTGCCATTATTTTTGGCGGTGACCTGGTTGTTAAAAGCAGTACAGAAATTGCCTTTTCATTGGGGATGAGTGAAACATTGGTCGGCTTAACGATTGTTGCCATCGGAACTTCTCTGCCGGAGCTGGTGACATCTGTCGCCGCAGCCATAAAAAAAGAGAGTGAAATTGCTTTAGGAAATATCGTAGGAAGCAATATCTTTAACATCCTTTTCGTCCTTGGGGCATCGGCTTCTATATCTCCACTTCCTGTAGACCCTAAAATGTTCATCGATATTACAATCTTAATTTTAATTACATTCGTGCTCCTTATTTTTTCAAGAAGCCATTATGCCATTGGAAAATATGAAGGGGGTTTTCTTGCAGCCTCTTACATTATGTATTTGATCTATATCATAACGCGGAATTAATTACAGTGCCGGTCCTTTTGGGTCTGCGCTTTTTTTAAGCGGATGTTGTTTCTGAAAAATACTGCTGCTTCTCCACCTTTGCCGCTGCCGGCAGACATAAAGAGATGAATGCCCATACCACAAAAAAACCCCGGAGGAAAATTCTCCAGAGTCTTTAATTATCAGCCAGCAGCTGAGTTTTTGTTGTATGGAACTTTCGTGCCAACATTTCTTAACCCGGCAAAAAATCTTGCGGTGAAGATGATCGCAGCCAGAACGATAAAGATTCCGCTGACGGCGCCAACCTGGTCGGACAGCACCCATTGCGGCAGGTGCTCTGCCCATCTTCTTGGTGCACTGATCCCGCCGGCATAAAGGAAAGAGCCCACCAGACCTGTAAAAAACGCAAAATAGAGCGCGATGGTGAATGTGTCGATTCCCCTGTGCTGCTGATTGCCTTCGGTTTTATTGAAATAATACATAAATCCGATAATCATAGCGACTACCCCCATTCCCATATATGTATGGAAATGTCCAGGAACCCATTTCGTATTATGCATCACATGATTGACAACAATGGTGGCATCAATGATGGCCGGAATGGCTCCGGCCACCCATCCGAACATGGAAAGAAAAAACAGGCTTGAGGCAAAGTCCCACTTCATCCGCGAGCGGTAGACAATCATAAGCGCACCGTAGGCCGTAACGACCATAACGGGCAAGCCGTTAGCATAGGAAAACACCTGCCCGATGATGAGCATCCATTTTGGCACCGCAAAGTCCATCAGCAGATGGTGCGTATAAATCATTAAGGTAAAAAGTGTGGAGCAGTTCCAAGCAATTAAGAAGACTTTGTTAGCTTTCCACGGCCGTTTTGTATATTCTGAAAGGACCTCATAGACTGCAATAACAGCCATATAGATGGTGCAGTTTGCAAAGATATGGCCAAACGCATAGGTAAGATGCTTGGCAAGCAGCGGGTCTATCGTAATGGCCGGATTGATAATATTCACCAATGATGCGGCCAGCACCGTGGCACCTGCCAGCAGTGCAGTCGAGTTAGTGATGATAACCATGGCCGTCGCCACGACAGCAGCAGGCGGCCCGTATCCTTTCTTCCCTCTGAAAATAATATCCCATCCGAGCGCCTTTCCGAGGCCCCCATAAACTGCTGTCAGCCTTGCAGCCAGGTACATGTACAGAAGCAAAAAGCCAATGCCGAGAATCAGCATGCCTGATAAGAAGAATACTGCCCCTGCTGCCCCGTACATTTTGGCTGACTGGGCAGGAAGCGGATATAAGAACGTCCATCCATCTGAAAAGTCAAAGACAAAAATAGCGATGAGGACCATCATGACTCCGGTTAAAAAAAGGACGAAGTTTACAATGAGAATGGCTGGGTTAAGCTTTACGTATTTAGACAGGAAGTACCATAGAATGGCCGTTCCGCCCAATGCCGCGATGCCAACCATACCTGTACCGTGTGCAGTCATGATTTTATAAAACCATTGCGGTGTAATGCTGATCATTTCCCCCTGATTCATCAGCATAATAACCCCAAAGATCATCATAAGAATTAAAACAAGTGCCGTCACTGCCAGATGCCAAATCACTGCTTTCCTAGCTAAAGGGTGAATCGCTTCATTCATCAGATGCTCCCCCTTCCGGTTCGACGACAATTTCTTTGACCATCACATGATGGCCGGTTGAACAGTATTCAAGACATAGAATCTGATAAGTTCCAGGCTCTTCAAAGGTATAGTAAACGGTATTTGTATATTCAGGCATGGCCTGAGTCTGTGCGACGAGCTCCATTTTTTCATTGTATAAGCCGAAACCATGGGTAACATCCGAGGCTGTCACATCAAATTGAACTTTATCCCCAACCTTAAACCTTTCCTCACTCATCTCCCACGCGTATTGGATTCCGGTTACCTTCACTATCTTCGTTTCACTAAAACCTTCCGCTTCGGCCTGATTGCGGTCATACGGCAGCCTGCCAAGCGTCATAACAGTAGCAAAAGCCATAATGGCAATAAGTCCGAGAAAATAGAATTTCCTGATTTTATATCCTTTTTCCTGAATGGCACTATATTCACCGCTGCGCCTGGATTCACCGTAAACAAACGCAAAAGCAAGCGCCAGCAGAAAAACAAAGAAAACAGTCGCATACATGGCGATAAGCTGATACATTTCTACCCCTCCCAAAAAATATTCAACAATCCCCAAACCCTATTTTATGGAAGCTTAAAAATTAATTCGGTGATATATGTCCTATTTAACGATTTTTTTAAAAAAATTTCCTCACAAAAAAAATGCCCTGGATTTTCAGGACATTTTCTTATCAATCGTGTACATCATCCAAAAACCTGTATCTTCAAAACCGATACGTTTATAGATAGCGCCTGCTGCCGGGTATCATAAAACAGGCACAGCTCTTTATTTTCCGAAAGGAGCTGGCGGCAGAGCTTGACCATGCACTGAGTGGCAAACCCCATCTTCTTGAATTCACTTTTTGTTGCTACACCTACAACCATGGCTGAAAGGGAATTTTCAGCTGTCGTTGAAGCAGTGCTGACCATCATCCCATCCTCTTTGATAAAAAAGGAACGCGATGAGCCATCCTTTAGCCCCCTGCGCTTTCGTTCAACAGTAATGGCGGAATCGCTGAATTCCGGAATGCTGTTCAGAAGCTCAACAAGCTGTTCTGCATCATCAGGAACAGCCTGGCACACTGCTGATACTTCAACACCTTCTGCATTTAACTTTGTACATTTTGCATAATAGGTTTCCCGCTTTCTTTTTATGCGGTGTGATACATAAGGTTCAATTTCCGCCGTTACAGCTTTTAGGCCGGACATCATTCCAAACTTCGGGTCCTCAAGCATTATCTCCGCAAATCCCTTGGCGTTAAAGTCTCCTGCTGTATATGGGATGAAATTTTCTTCATATTTCAATAAAACTGCCTTTAATTTGCCATCTTCCCCAAAGTCCCCCCATACTTTTTGAAATTCCTGTTCATAGCCGTATGCTTCAATATCTCCAATAATGAACAGATTCTCAGCCGGCTGCTGTTTTAAAAGACTGAAACACATTTCATGATCTTGTTCAGTAAGTTGTCTGATCATATTTAATTAATCTCCTTCCGATCAAATTGGCTGATACAGGCGGGAGATTCAGGTCCCTTGCCCAGACTGACAGCTGTCCAATATGATGGATTTCATGGGCAATGACATGGTTCAGGATATCTCCCTTTTTATACTGCTTCTCCATCCATGGCGGTGTAACAAACTCATTGTATGGAATTGGCCATTCCTCCTGAAAAAAGTGTTCTAACCCCCTGCGGTATTCTTCAGAAAGTGCCATTACTTTATCCAATTGGGCATAGTCGGAAAACAGAGGATCCTTCACTTCCTTGCCCTGTATCACACAAATCCAGCTGTATTCTACATCTGCGATATGAAAGAGGGTTTCCAGAATGCCTCCAACTCCTCCAGTCCGGTTGGCATTCAGCTCTTCGGCTGAGAGCTGACGGCACCATTCAAACCACTCATCACGCACTTGCCAGTTATATCGGAATAATGTCAGCAATTTCACTTACCTCCTTGTCCGGATACCTTTGAATTTCGTCAGCATATGGGAATTTCCTGCAAATTTATTTTTCAGCCGCATAATTACTTGCCATATATTTAATCCTAAAGGAAGCAGCATGAGAAGAAAGGGGATTGCATGTGAAGAAAAACTTAATGGTTTTCTATATATCGGCCGCCATTTTATTATTGCTTGTTTTATTCGGTGTTTTTGTCCCGGATTCACTGGAGAGTGTGACAGCAAATGTACAGGCCTTTATCACCGATAAATTCGGCTGGTATTATTTGATCCTTGTTTCGTTTATTGTCATAGTTTGTTTATATTTTTTAATCAGCCCTTTAGGAAGAATCAAGCTTGGGAAGCAGGATGATAAACCGGAATTTACCCGTCCTACCTGGTTTGCGATGCTGTTCAGCGCGGGGATGGGAATCGGGCTGGTTTTCTGGGGTTCAGCAGAACCGATTTATCACTATGCAGTAGGGTCTCCAACCGGAGGTTCAGTGGGGACGGACGAGGCGATTAAGAATGCGATGAGATATACGTACTTCCATTGGGGCATACATGCCTGGGCCATCTATGGAATTGTCGCACTTGTGCTGGCTTATTTTAATTTCCGTCATGGGGAACCTGGCCTGATCAGTGCCACGTTAAAGCCCATATTGGGAGACCGTACACAGGGGGTTACAGGAAAAGTCATTGATATTCTTTCAGTGGTAGCGACCGTTATCGGTGTGGCAACAACACTTGGGTTTGGAGCAGTGCAGATTAACGGAGGATTGTCATATCTATACGGCCTTCCTGTAAATTTCACCGTACAGTTTGTGATTGTCGCGATTGTTACAGTCCTGTTTATTCTCTCGGCCCTGTCCGGTCTTGGAAAGGGCATCAAGATTTTGAGCAATGCCAATATGTTTTTGGCAGCAGTTTTGTTTCTCTTGACCTTCTTTCTTGGACCTTCTTTATTTATATTGAACCTGTTCACCAATACGCTTGGAAGCTACCTTCAATATTTGCCGGGCATGAGCCTCAGGATTGCTCCTCTGAATCCGGAGGTCAGGGAGTGGATCAATGGCTGGACAATTTTTTACTGGGCCTGGTGGATTGCCTGGGCGCCGTTCGTTGGCATATTCATTGCCCGTGTTTCCAAAGGAAGAACCATCCGGGAATTTGTCTTTGGGGTCCTGCTTATTCCGTCTCTAATTGGATTTATTTGGTTTGCCGCATTCGGGGGAACCGCCATTATGCAGGAGCACCAGGGCACAGCGAAAATCTCGGAATTGGCTACTGAAGAAGCACTCTTTGGCGTATTCTCTAACCTTCCGATGGGTACAGTCCTGTCAATCATCGCCATTTTGCTCATTTGCACGTTCTTTATTACTTCGGCCGACTCCGGCACCTATGTATTAGGAATGATGACGACAAATGGTTCGCACCATCCCGGCAACAAGATAAAACTAGTGTGGGGAATATTGCTTGCTGCCATTTCTTTGGTCCTGCTTTATTCCGGCGGACTGCAGGCTCTGCAGAATACAATGATTGCAGCAGCTCTTCCCTTTTCCGTTATTATGGCTTTAATGACCTTCAGTCTGATCAAGGCTCTCCAGAAAGAAGCCAAGGAGCTTGGGATTGGGAAGATTCCGAAGAAGAAAGTGTAGATGCAAAAACCTGCAGATCTGGCATCTGCAGGTTTTTTGATGGTTATTTTACCGGAATCCAGATCTCTGAATAATAATCCGGATCGGATGCATCACCTGCTGTATAGACTTCCAGTTCAGGTGCAGCAACATGTTCATAGCCGCTTGATGGAAACCATTCCGAGAAGATTTTTTTCCAGGTGTTTTGCATGGCATGCGGCATGGCGCCATGTACTTCGAACACCGCCCATTTGGAGGCCGGGACTTGCAGGGTGTCAAAGCTGTCAGGCTTTTCACCTTCAAAGCTTGCGGCAATCCAGTAATCCATGCTCTCAGGCTTCTGGCTGCGGTTATCCACACACACGCCGAGAATACCTTTGATATCCCCATTATTCAGCTTGAACAGCTTATCGGAGGTGCCGTTACTGTTTACTTCATCCCACAATTTCGGGATACCGGCCAGATTTTCTTCATTGACCAAAGAGAACTCCTTTTTGATGCCAGCGACTTGAAAAGCTTCTTTTTCGACAATGGCATATTGCATTGGTTCTGCCCCTTTCAGACTAACCTGGATTACCAGGCGGTTATAGGATTTCAGCTTTCCGGAAAAGTTTCTGGCTTCCGTCGGGTTCATGCCATGCTGTCTGCGGAAAGCCTTTGTAAAAGCTTCAGGAGTGTCATAGCCATATTTATAGGCGAGGTCAATCACTTTGAGATCTGTACAAACCAGGTCCTGTGCAGCGAACGTTAATCTTCTGCCCCGGATATATTCGCCCACCGGCATATCTGTCAGAATGGCAAACATGCGCTGAAAATGAAATATGGAGGAGTTCGCCGCTTCCGCTGCTCTCTGAACTGAAAAATCCTCATCCAGCAAATGCTCCTCTATATAATCAATAGCCTTCTGCAGCGATTCAATCCATGACATTACTGATCACTCCCTTATGTATATCCTATCTATATCTCTTCTTGGCTTCCTGTCATTTTTTGCTTTGTTTTGGCAGGCGATAATAATGAATTCTTATTTCAGGCGGAGAATACCTGCTGAAAGGGGAATTTTAGATGCGGTTTTTAATGGTCAGTCTCTGCATTATTTCGGCGATTCAAAAGATCATATAAAGTGAAACTTCAATCAGTGGGGGTTTTCCTTATCCCCCACTGATTGTTAGTTGAGGCCCACAGGAAGTGGGTCACAAAGACGTTGCCACAGGACGTGGCGTTCTTAGTCTTTGTTCTTCTTTTCGGGCCTTTACGGGCAGTTTGACACCACTTATCCCCTTTGATTCCTCTGAGTCTTGAAGTGGGGGTCTTACTGCCCGTTAGACTGCGATAAAAGCCAGCGCCCATTAACAGGCAGCTGGCTTCGACTTTATATGGCACGTCCCCAATGACGGTGCATGGCAATCGTATTGATTAAATTCTTACTGGAAGATGGGTCTCCGCTTCTAATTTCGACGATGCCCATATCAGAGAGCGTTTGTGATTGTCCCAGCATATTTAAGGCTTCTGCCGGCAGCAATTCGGCTCCTTCGCCGCCAAACGCAATGGTTTTGAAATGCTTATAGGATTCGCTGACAAATTCCTTGGCCTGCGGCACTTTTTTCAGCGCTTCTGCACTTTCCTTTCCTCCTGCTGCATAGATGGCGTCATACATAACCGAGTGAGAGGTCAGGAATGTCTTCGTGACTTCGAGCTCCCCGCCGTCACCTTTAATCATGCCCAGGTTTTTGCTGACAATCTCCGGCATGATCCCAGCCGCTTTCAAGGCTTCCATTACGCTGCTGACTTCGTTATAGTTGAAGCCATTATCAGCAAGAATGGCAACTTTTCGGGTCTTAGCTGATCTGGCTGTATTCATTTGGCTTAATGCAGGAGAAGAAAGCGTGACTTTGGATTCAGCAGCTTCATCCGGCACCTTCACACCGACGCCAAGGGCAATTTGCTCAGCCAGGTAAAGATCCACATTACTGAACATATCTACAACCTGCTGCTTTATATCCTTGTTCTGCACCTTGCCAACTTCAAAACGGAATGCTTCGATAATATGCTGCTTTTCCACTTCGGACATGCTGTTCCAGAACAATTTCGCCTGGCTGTAGTGGTCTTTGAAGCTGTCGCTCCGCTGGCGGACTTTGCGCCCTTCGACCTTTTCCTGATAATGAACATAGCCGCCCTCTTCTGCTGTGGCAGGGCTTGGATCATTATTCTGCATCGAGTTTTTATGATAAGCAACCGGCCCTTTATTGATCGTCATGCGATGATAGCCGTCATACTGGTTATTATGGAATGGACATACAGGACGGTTGATCGGGATTTCATGGAAGTTTGGACCGCCAAGGCGGATCAGCTGGGTGTCTGTATAGGAAAACAGACGGCCCTGCAGCAATGGATCATTCGAGAAATCAATGCCCGGCACCACATGCCCAGGGTGGAACGCGACTTGTTCTGTTTCAGCAAACACGTTATCCTGATTCCGGTTCAGGGTCATTTTTCCAATGATCTTAACCGGGACCATTTCCTCCGGCCACAGCTTCGTCGCATCCAGAATATCAAAATCGAAGGAGAATTCATCTTCTTCATCAATCATCTGGACACCCAGTTCAAATTCAGGGTAATCTCCCATTTCAATCGCTTCCCAAAGATCCCGGCGGTGGAAATCCGGATCCTTTCCGGCAAGCTTTTGGGCTTCGTCAAAAACAAGAGAATGCGTGCCCAGAACCGGCTTCCAGTGAAATTTTACAAATCGTGCCCTGCCCTGCTCATTCACAAACCGGAATGTGTGAACACCGAAGCCTTCCATCATGCGGTAGCTGCGCGGAATGGCACGATCTGACATTGTCCACATGATCATGTGGGCAGTTTCCGTATTGTTGGCTGCAAAATCCCAGAACGTATCATGGGCCGTTGAAGCCTGCGGCATTTCGTTATGCGGCTCCGGCTTGAATGAATGAACGAGATCCGGGAACTTGATGGCATCCTGGATGAAGAATACCGGGATATTATTGCCGACTAAATCGTAATTGCCTTCTTCCGTGTAAAACTTGGTGGCAAATCCGCGGGCATCACGTACAGAGTCTGCCGAGCCCCGGGAGCCGGCAACGGTTGAGAACCGGACAAAGACCGGGGTTTTGACAGATGGGTCCTGCAGAAACTTAGCCCTTGTGTATTCTGCCATGGATTCATACACCTGGAAATAGCCATGTGCGCCAAACCCGCGGGCATGAACAACCCGTTCAGGGATGCGTTCATGGTCAAAGTGCGTCATTTTTTCCCGGAAGTGAAAGTCCTCCATCAAGGTCGGTCCGCGGGTACCTGCTTTCAGTGAATGCTCATCCTCCGAAACCTTTACCCCCTGATTCGTCGTCAGTTTCTTGCCTGCGTTATCCATGCGGAATTCCTCAAGCTGCCTGTCCTTGCTGTGTTCATTTACACCTTTGTTTTGCGGATCCTGTTTCAAATGTTCATTCCTCCTTATATTTAAGAAGCAAATGCTTCTGGATTACGTATGTATCTACAATTGAAGTACCCTACATTAAAGGAGGTAAACAGCAAAATAAAAGAAAGCAGCGTAAAACTTCCGTTTAAATCACTTGAAATCTCATTTGTTTATTTACAGGAATTGGTTCTTTAGCTTATCAAATTTTTGTTTTTTGTGACAATGTTATATAAAAAAAGCAATTGAGTATTGTCAATAATAGTAAAACAATATAGAATTTTCTTATAACCTCACGAAGAGGCAGGTGAAACGATGGAAATTACCAAGCATCTTTTCTTTAATCTATCGCTTTTGATCGTTATCTTGTTTGTTGTGCTTGTATGGGCGGAAAAAAGTTCTAAATTCCGGTTTTCCAAAGGCTGCTCTTTTGTATGGCTTTTGTTTATGATCTGGATATGCTTTCAGTTTTCCTATCAGACAAGCCCCCATTATTTTTTTGATTTACGATTGATACCTGTCATCATCGGCGGTTTATATGCGGGGATTGGCCTTGCATTAGCCGGAACTGTGATTTTGATGAGAAGTTTTTATGGAATAGAGCCTGGATTTTATTCTAATATTCTTTTATATTTGCCCCTGGGAATTATTCTTTGGAAGCTCTATCCCTGGTTTTGGAAGCAGGTGCCCCGAAAAAGGATTCGCTTTTCGGTTATTATTACTCTGATTTTAAGTGTACTGACGGTCATAGTAATGGAAATAAGCGCGCCGCCACAAAACCGGTTCGATGCCTGGTTTGCCTATTTGATGATTCCGCCATTGGGTGTTTTTATGATTACATATGTATTTGAATTTGCTAAAAGGAATCTGGATATGCGTGAGAATCTCGTCCGGACCGAAAAACTTGAAGCTGTCGAGCAAATGGGTGCAGCCATCTCACATGAAATCCGCAATCCCCTGACAGCCGCTATCGGGTTTGTTCAGCTTTTGCAGGAGCAGCGGCTGCCACCGCGAAAAAGGGTGGAATATTTGAACATTGTGAAGGCTGAACTTGAATCAGCGGAGCAGGTCATCCAGAATTATTTAACCTTTTCCAAGCCATCCTTGGATAAGATCGAGGAGATCAATGTAAAAAAAGAGCTCATGCAGGTATTGAATATATTAAAGCCGACAGCCAACCAGAATTCCGTCGAAATCAATGCCCACTTTTCCCTCCTCGGATCTATTAAGGGAGATCGGCAAAAATTCCACCAATGCTTCTTGAATGTAATTAAAAATTCAATTGAGGCTATGCCGCGCGGCGGGCAGTTATACATAGAAACGCACTACAGCAGCAGCCAAATCATCATCGAAATAAAAGACACCGGCGTGGGCATGACTTCCGAACAGATTCAGCGCCTGGGAGAACCCTATTATTCTACTAAAGGCTCCAAAGGAACCGGGCTTGGAATGATGGTCGTATTCAGTATTGTAAGGGCCATGGATGGCAATGTCCGGGTCAAAAGCGAAGTCGATAAAGGAACTGTTTTCAGCTTTACTTTTCCGATTTTCAAGTCGGAAATACATAAGGATTAACAAAAAACAGCAGGGTCAACACTGCTGTTTTTCTTTTTTCCAATTTTTATGGAACCTCCAGGCAGTACCCCTCGTCTAAATGTTACCAACGAAAGGAGCATAAACATGCTGGTAAAAATAACAGACAATCAAGGGCCGCCCCTTCAATCCGATACAGAGTCCAAAGAAGAGAAGCTTATTTGGCTAATGGATATATATGGGGACATGGTTATCAGGGTTGCCTTCTCCTATTTAAAACAAAAGCAGCTGGCTGAAGACGTATCTCAGGAAGTTTTTATTAGCTGCTATCAGAACCTTGAAGGTTTTCAGAAGAAAGCTGCCTATAAAACCTGGCTTTACAGGATCACTGTCAACAAATGCAAGGATGTTTTAAAAAGCTGGTCTTATAAAAATTTGTTTTATAAAGAATGGATTGGATCCCTGCTGGCAGATCGAATGGATTCTGTTGAGACTGAGCTGCTTCACATAGAAAATAAGGAGTATCTGTATAGCAGAGTTCTTGGGCTCCCATTGAAAATGCGTGAAGTCATTATCCTTCACTATTATGAAGAACTAACGCTGACCGAAATTTCCGACCTCCTGAGCTTAAATATGAATACAGTCAAATCGCGGCTTCACCGGGCAAGAAATTCCTTAAAAGACGTTCTTTCAGAGAAGGGAGATGAACAGACATGACCAATCATTTTAAATACCCAGATAATCAAATTCGATTCGCGGATAAACAGAAAGAAATGGTATTAAAAGCTGTAAGACCTAACTCATATTCTTTTCAAAAGAAAGAAAGAATAAGCCGGAAAAAGAAATGGGCTTATGCAGGCACAGCTGCAGCAGCTTTGTTCATACTTTTTATCGGAACTGCTTATTTTTCTCCCGGAATGGCAAAGGTAGCCGCCAAGATTCCTTACTTCAGCGTATTTATAAAACAGGAAGAATACAAATATGCTTTATATGATGTCGTTAGTGATACTGCTAATAAGCATCGCTATGACTTGAGAAGAATGGATGCCTCCATCCCTGATAAAGAGTTAACCGTCTGGCTTGGAGGAACAAAGGCGGAAGTAAACGGCATTAAAGAAGAAGTAAAAAAAACCTTCAGTCACTCATTAAAAGTTCATAACTTTGGTGCGTATGATATCAGAATAAAAAGGGACAAACGTGATAACACGATACCAGAAGAAACCCCTGAAATGAAAAAGCAGCAAGCTGACAGCCTGGAGCTGGAACAAAAGATCATTAAAGCGCTTGAAGAGAATCATTACACGATGGCCTTCCCAGTTCAGGCCAGGATTAATGAGATTGAGAAATATATTTTTGTAGCTATCCCGAAGACCGAAAAAAGGACTGACGAGCTTAATAGTTTATTGAATTCGATTTCAAGTGAATATGGAAAAGGGTTCAAATATGACATTAGACAGATTGATATGGAAGCCAGAGAACAGGAACAGCGATGGGATGAATCCGGAGTCATTCACGTCATCGCAAGCGGCTTGATGGAAAACAAAGAATTCAAGGTAAAAGGGTTTTCATACTCTTTCCATCCTCTCCCGCTGCAAATAAAGGTGAAAACAACCGTGAAAGCAGATGACCCGGATGCAAAGGTGCTGGCAGAACGCATTGAAGAGGAAATCGAGAGCTTCTTACAAACACATGAAAAAGCAGAAGATATTCGAAATGACCCATATGAGCTGACGATCTTAAGTAAAGATAAAAAGAAAATAAATTAAAATATGTACAGGTAAGTTTTGCCTCCCGTTTCGGGGAGGCTTTTATTTTCCCGCCTTCGATTCCGCCTGTCCGGCCTCTATGGCTTATGCAATTTCATTTATGATTCTATCTGCTCCGCCTCCAAATGCTTCGTGCAGTTATACAGCTCACAGTTCCACTTGCTTTCTTTTATTAACAGTTCCGTGATGGAGGTGTTCTTCGGCGGAGTGGAAAGGTCTGTCTGCGGAACCAGTTCTCTTAACAGATGACGAATAAAGGCGCCATGGCTTACGATCAGCACGTTTTCATCCGGATGCTTTTCTGTAATCTCCTGAAGGAAGCCAAGCCCTCTATTCATAACACTTTCTTTCGGCTCGAAACCAAGGTCCATTTCACGCCAATTCGTGCCCCATTTTTCAAGTCGTTCGGCTTCAGTTGTGCCTTCAATCATTCCGCCGCCGACTTCTCTAATCCTCGGATCGAGGTGAAGGGGAATGGAGCGGATTTTTTCCTGGATCGCTTCTGCCGTCTGCTTTGCCCTTAAGAGATTACTGGAGTAGATCACATCCCATTTTTCGCCGCTAACTCGTTCGGCCAGACGTTCTGCCTCAGCCATACCTTCTTCATGAAGGGGAATATCCGAGCTTCCCTGTGCCCGTCCCTCCTTATTCCAGGCTGTGATTCCGTGCCGGATTAATCCGATTCTTGTCATATGTAAAAAACATCCTTTCTTTTGAATAGATTTTTAAGAGTTGCCTTATCTAAGTAAAAGAGCGTTCTTTGCCGCTCCTGCAGCTACTCTACTTTTCTCATGCTTGTAAAAGGATACCAGACAAATTCACTGACGCCGATGATGCGCTCTTTCCCAATAAAGCCGAGCCCATTTCGGCTGTCCAGGCTGACAAGGCGGTTGTCCCCCATGACGTAATAGTGATCACTCGGAACCGTGAGAGGACCAAAGTCACCGGTCAATTTGCTGACAATTCCTTCTGCTGCTTCACGATTTTCATCAAGGTAGTCTTCATCCCATTGCTGGCCGTTAATATACAGCTGATCATTTTTCATTTCCAGTTCATCGCCGGGGAAACCTATTAATCTCTTTACATAGTTCTTTTCATCACCCCTGATGATGACAATATCGCCTCTGTTCAGTTCTTCAAATTTATTAACAAAGATTTTTTCCTCGTCATGAAGGGTCGGATCCATGGAGGCACCTTCCACATAGTACGGTGAAAAAAGAAAGACTCTGATGACCAGTGCGATTCCAAAGGCAATCAGAAGGGACTTGAGCCAGCTCGCTATTTCATGCTTATTCATGTGCTCCACCAAAGCTTTCGGCACCCATATACCGGTCTTTGATTAAGGTGCGGTGGTGAAGTTCATGTCCGGCAATAATATAGGCAATGGCCCGGGCAGTTACCCCGGTGCCGTTCGCATTTCCACGCCTTAGCAATGCCTCATCATCCAGGCTTTTCAGTAAAGAAATCGTATTTTGGCGAACCTGGGACAGCTGTGCTGAAAGCTCCTCAATGCTGAAGCGGTTAAATTTGCCATTCTTTACGTACTGGTTATCATCATATCCCGGCAGCTCAGCCATCTCCCCTCTGCCAATGCAAAGCAGGCGGTAGCTCATGATGCGTTCAGTATCTGTAATATGGCCGATCACTTCCTTAACCGTCCATTTTTCCGGAGCATAGCGGAAATTCGCCTGGTCTTCATTCAGATCTTTTACCAGATTGATTGTCTCCTTCATTTGTCCATCGAGGATCTGCAGAAGGTCCCCTTCCGGTACAGAGCTGACATATTTCTCATAATACGGTGCATACTCATCCAATACAGGTTTCTTTAACATCTTGTTCCCTCCCATTCTATTACCTTATTTTACTAAATTTCCACCCATAGAGCCAACTTCAGGTCTGAAAAAGCTCGCCCCTGATTGCTTTAACATACCGTTCGGCTGACCGCTGCACTGCAAGGTCTGCCTCCTTTTCTACCACTCTGTGAAACGCATTGTAAATCCGGTCAAATGACAGCGGTTTGATTTTGCCGGCCATCCGTTCAACCGTTTCAGCGGGAAGCGGAATGAGGTTCGGATAGCTGTACATGAAGCTGACCCAATCCCTGTCCGCAACGACCTGAATGATGTCGCCGGTAAGCATGACGCCTTTGCTCCCATTCCCCTTTTCCCAATGAAGGACAGCACCGCCTTTAAAATGGCCGCCGAGGCGGTGGATCACCAGGCCATCATGAATCTTAAAACTTTCTCCGCTCCAGAAAATGATGTGGTCACTTTCCCTAATTACCCACTCCCTGTCATCTTCATGGATATAGATCGGCGCATTGAATGCTTCTGCCCATTCAACTTGTGCTGAATAATAATGAGGATGGGACAGTGCGATCGCGCTAATTCCGCCCAGTTCTTTTATGGCTTCAATCGTGCACTCATCAAGGTAGGTGATGCAATCCCACATCAGATTATAACCGTTATGCTGAATAAGATAGGCCGTCTGGCCGATGGCAAACTCCGGAGCTGTTTTCAAACTGTAAAGATTGGATTCCTCCCGCTTTATTTCATTCGTATAATTTTCGCTTTCTTTCATTTCATGTAAAGTAGTCCACTCCTGTCCGCCGTGTCCAATATATTGGCGCTCTTCCATGCAGATTGGGCAGCTTTCAGGATGATCGTCGCATGGTGGAAATTGCGTTCCGCACGTTTTGCATATATATTTTTCCATAGATAATGCCTCCGTTTCTCATACTGGTTATATTCACCATTTTACTATCGGAAACGTTCTGTTAAATCGCCGTTTCGGCTGAAAGCGGCTACTGCTTTAGACTGAGACTTTATACTTTAAGCCTAATGTAAAAACCTCAAAGCCCAGCTTCTCGTAATAACCCGCCTTTTCTTCCTCTGCCAGCAGCTGTAAATGCAGCCGGTCCTTCGAGCACTCTGCTGCAAGCTTTCGTACCATTTCCTTGCCGATGCCCCGGCTGCGATAATCTGGATCAACGATTAAACCGCAAAGGTAAGCATTAATCACTCCGTCTGAAATAATGCGTCCTGTCCCGACCAGGCACTCTCCATCATAGGCACTGACCACGATCCAGCTCTGCTCCATCGCTCTATAAAGCGTTTCTTTCGGCAACTTCAAAAATTCATTCCAGCCGTCATTTTCATATAACTGAAATAACTGATTATAGTCGGGCATGGCCAATTCATATCTGATCATAAAAATCTCCTTAACAATGGGAATGCTAATCCTATTCGGGTTCAGTGCAGAAAATTCCTTCCTTTTAAGGATTATGCTGTCCTGATGCACAAGAACACTTAAGGATCAGCTTTTTGAAACTTTTTTGAATTTCACCCGTAAAGGATTGTAACGACCTTATTGTTAGGAGAGATTCATAATGGGAAATATATTTATTTTTTCACTCATCGCCGGACTGGCGATTTCGATCCTGCTGATTCCGTTCAGCTATAAACCGAAGGCGAAGGAAAAGGAAGGAAGGAAACTGGGAACCGGAATCATGGCCGCCACCGCAGCTGTATCTGTGCTGCTTGTTTTTGCCGTGTATTACCTCACCAATCTGGACCGGAACTTGACTAGTTTGTGGCTGTTTGCGGTTTTCGCTTCTGTAATGGGGGCTGTTTTCGCGACTGGCCGGGAGCGTATGATCAAAACAGGTGTGTTTGTCCTTAGTTTAGCTGCAGGAGCTTTCTTTCTGACAGCTTTCCTGTTTAATGCAGATGATAAATATGAAAGTGCCAAAATGAAGGAAAAAACGGAGATTGAAACATTTGATGAAAAAGAAACACCGGCGAGCGTGCCGCCTAAGTTTGCACGCAATAAGATGAAGAAGGCTTTCGGGCAGGTCCCGAACACGAGTTATTATGAACTTGGCAGTCTGCAGATCCAGAAAGTCAATGGAGAGTATGTGTATATTGCGCCTGTAGAGTTTTCGGGCTTTTTTAAATGGTGGAATGGGAATAAGACACCAGGCTATTTTACAATTAGCGCGACTGATTCCTCAGCTAATCCAAAGTTTGTGAAAAGCGATATGGTGTACACGCCATCCTCTTATTTTAATAAAAATTTAGAGCGCCATATCCGGATGCAGTATCCGCAGGCCATTTTTTACGGAGATATGCAGCTGGAAGTGAATGACGATGGAAAGCCGTTTTATATCCTTTCATATGGAGAGTTTATTTCGGCGAGGAATGGCTTTGAGGTTCAAGGGGTGGTCATGGTTGACCCGCTGAACGGACAGACGAAGTCTTATAAACTTGCGGATGTGCCGGCCTTTATTGATGGAGCAGTTTCTCCTGAGACGGTCAGTCTGCAGAACAGCTATTTCGGGAATTATGTCCATGGCTTCTGGAACAGCAAATTCGGAAAGTCAGATGTAAGGCTTCCATCTGATGAAGGAACAGAAGCCAATGTGAGCCCTATTTTTGATGAAAATGGCGACATGTACTACTTCACTGATTTTACGAGTCCAAAAGAAGGCGTTGATTCAATGCTTGGCTATTCTCTGACAAATTCAAGGACAGGCGAAGCGACCTTCTTTACAGGCAATCTTGAAGAATCTTATATGGATTCGCAGGGTGCCCTCCAGATTATCGAGAAAAAATTCATCGAGAAGAAATGGAGCGGGGAAATGCCTGTTCTGTATAACTTCTACGGGGAAGCAAGCTGGCTGACGCCTGTGCTTGATGCCAACGGATTCCTGCAGAACTACTTCATTGTATCAGCTGCCAATCCGGAAATTTCCGCTTATGGAACGACGCCAAATGAAGCATTGCGTTTGTATAAAACTGCATTGCAGCGGGGCGGAGGCACAGTAGACGGAAGCTCGAAGGCAGAGGAAAAACAGATAAGCGGCACTGTGGTGCGGGTGTACAAGGAGAAGTCCGGTGATTTTACGGTCGTATCATTCCTTCTGGACAACCGGCAGAGCTATGTGGTTTCATCCGAAACCGTGCCGATGGCCATTTATCTGCAGGAAGGCGATCAGGTCAGCGTTAACTATCTGGATACAGGTGAGGCATTCCTGCCTGTGAAGGAAATGAGCATTAAAGGATTGGAATAGATGCAAAAACACGATGAAGACAGTCTTCATCGTGTTTTTTATTAACCTGCTATGATGTTCGCTGATTTAATGGCACTCGATAGCGTGGATTTGATGCTGACATGATCAAAAGACAGCCCCAGCTGTACTGCGGTCTGGGCAATTTCCGGTCTTAAACCGGAGATTGTGGTCTTTACGCCGATCAGGCTTAGCGCTTCGATCAGCTGGAATAGCTGATGAGCTACCATTGTATCGATCATGACTACTCCTGAAAGGTCAAGGAACAGCTGGTTGACGCCTAATTTATTGCATTGCTGCAGTGTATTTTCAAGCATGATTTTTGCTCGTGCTGTATCAATATCCCCGACAAGCGGCAGAAGTGCAATATCTTCTGTCAATGAAATGACCGGGGAGCTGAGCTCAAGAATTAAAGCCTGCTGAGCCTGCAGCCTCTTCTGGGAATGGTTATTATACTCTTCTGTGAACCAGGTAACTACTTCCCCAATGGTTCTGATGATCATCCTGCGCCATAAGGCGATTTGTTTGTCATCATATTGGCCCTGATTGGTTTCAAGGAACTGCTCAAGCAGGTTTAAATACTGTTCCTGAGTGTTAAAGAACTCCTTGAGGATCATCTCAAGAGGGGTGCGGAGATGTTCATCATCCTGCGCCACTTTGACAATCCAGACTTCCAAATCATTAAAGAACGCTTCTTCTTCTTTATGGAAGACTTCGGAGAACTGCTTGTGGAATTCATAATTTTGCTTTTTAACTTTTTCAATTACAGAGGGGTCTTCCGAGGTATAAATCCCTCCGCTTTCTTCTTTGTTCACTTTTTTATACCATTCTTCTGTTAAGTCCCATGTTTTCTCAAAGAAAAATTGATATAGATCATGATTACGATGCATGCCCGTCTCCCCTAACCGAACTGTTATTACAATATTTTTATTTTAACCGAAGAGAAATAAAGTGTCACTTTTAAGCTCCTACCTATGTGTCGGCCAATTCCCTGCTGTTTGCATACTGATAGTCTGCCCCCTGGCTTGGAAGCATTATGCTGAAGACTGATGCGAATACCAGAAGAATGATGGATGCAATGAAAGAGCTGTCATAGCTGCCTGTCAGATCAAATAATACACCAGGGACGAATGAACCAAGAGCTGAACCCAGCTGATGGCTCAAATAAATCCAGCCGATTACGGCTCCTGCGGACAGATGTTTGAAATATTCTGCAGCCAGTTTCATGGTTGGTGCGACGGTGGCAAAATTGACAATCCCAAAGCTGATAGCAAACAGAATGAGCAGATGGGACTGAGTGACAAAAAAGCCAAACAAGGAAGCATCATTTACGATGACGAGCAGAAGAACAATGGTTAATGCCCGCACTCCATAGAGAAAGGCAAGGATTTTTCTGCAATTCCACTTGTCTGCGAGGAACCCCGAAACGACAGTTCCAAGAATATTAAAGCCGGCCAGCAGGCTGACAGCAGCTCCCGTTACGCCAGGCGAAAATCCGCAATATTGGGCAAAGGGAATCAGATGAGTATCCATCAGGCCAGTAGTGGTGACTCCGCACACGAAAAACGGGAGCATGAGAAACAGGAATTCTTTCCGTTTTAAGAGCTGGAATATGGATATCGTTCCTTTTGGCGCTTCCTTTTTCCCCTGCTTCCCCTCCTCACTTACACTCACTTTTGCTCCATAAGCATCGATTTGCAGATCGGCCGGTTTCGAGCGGATAAAGAGCAAAAGCAGCGGGAAAATGATTACAATCAAAAAGGAGCCGAGCACAAATACGGTTGTCTTCCAGCCCAGCAGATTAATCAGGAATAAGGAAAGCGGGACGAGAATAAGCTGCCCTGCGGCTGTTCCTGCAGACATCAGTCCCATTGCCATACCCTTTTTATCGGCAAACCAGGTCGCCACTGCCATCGTTCCCGCTACATTGGATGCACCCCCAAAGCCAACGGAGGCAATCACGCCGTAGATGATCATCAGCTGGACGGGATTGGTGGTAAAAAAGGTCAGAAGCGTTGAAAATCCAATAATCAGGATACTGAAGGACAGAATATAACGGATGCCGTATTTATCAATCAGCCGGCCGACATACGGCTGTGAAATGGCAAAAACAATATAGCTGACGAAAGCAATGAAGGAAATAACACTGCGATTAGCGGAAAACTCATGCTCCCAAGGCGCCATAAACGCGCCGAACGACAATCGGACACCCTGCGCTGCGAGCAAAGCCAAAAACGTCAGCACTAAAATTATCCACGCATAATGAACCTTTAAGCGCTTCACGATGTAAACCCTTCTTTCCGGTGACAGGCACCTATACCAGTTGGGCCAACTGGTATAGGTGCCTGTCACTGTTTTTTAAAAATAATATACCATATAATTTTTAAAACTTTCTAAATTTTGTTTACCTTTCGTGTTTATTCAACAATTTACTTTTCAATCAAACATTTGATTGAAATGACATGAAAGCATTCTCATTTCTGATTTTTTCCCGGGAAATAGCTGCAGGAATTGTCGTCTGCACTGGGGGCTTTCGACAAAAAAGGCCATTCCCTTAGCGGAGAATGGCCTTTCCCTTTATACTGCCTGCTTTTGCTGTTCCTGCTTCATTAATTTCATATCACTGATGGCTTTCTTAGCTTTATTTTCATCAAACTCATTTTCGCTCTTTGCTACAACCATTGTTGCGATTCCGTTTCCGATCAGGTTCACGATCGCTCTTCCTTCACTCATGAAACGGTCTACGCCAAGAAGAAGCGCCAATCCTTCTAGAGGAATAACCTGAAGGGCTGCAAGTGTAGAGGCCAATACGATAAATCCGCTGCCTGTTACTCCAGCTGCACCTTTTGAAGTCAGCATCAGTACAAGCAGAATCGTAATCTGCTGGCCGATTGTCAGATCCACTCCGAACACTTGGGCTAAGAAGACAACCGCCATGGACAGATAGATGGATGTACCATCCAGGTTAAAGGAGTAACCTGTTGGAATGACAAGGCCCACAACCGATTTGGAGCAGCCGATGCGCTCCATTTTATCCATCATTCTCGGAAGCACTGATTCTGAAGAACTTGTACCTAATACGATCAAAATTTCATCTTTGATGAACTTCAGATAATTCCATAAGCTGAATCCGTACATTTTGCAGATGATATTCAAAACAACAAAGATAAATAAGAACATGGTCACATACACGGAAATCATCAGTTTACCAAGCGGTACAAGTGATGCCAGTCCGAAATGCCCAATTGTATAGGCCATGGCGCCAAATGCTCCAAGCGGGGCTGCCTTCATGACATAGCCGATGATTTTAAAGAAGACTAAGGACAGCTTATCCAAAAATTCAATGACGATTTTGCCCTTTTCACCAAGAGCCGCCAAGCCGACACCAAATAGAACAGAAAAGAATAAGACCTGCAGGATATCTCCTTTTGCAAAGGCATCCACCATGTTGGAAGGAACAATATGTGTCACAAACTCAATCCAGTTGATGCCCTCTCCTCCATTGGATGTATACTGTGAAACATCTCCTTTTTCCAATTCATTAAAGTTCAGGCCTGCACCTGGTTTAATGACATTAACGACGATCAGGCCGATCATTAAAGCAAGTGTAGTAACAACCTCAAAATAGATGAACGCTTTGCCGCCTACCTTGCCGACTTTTTTCATATCGCCCATTTTCGCGATTCCAAGGACGATGGTCAGGAAAATAATTGGGGCGATGACCATTTTGACTGCGTTGATAAAGGTGTCGCCGACCGGCTTCATTTCTTTTCCGACTTCCGGCCAAATCAGCCCGACCATAACACCGATAAAAATAGCCGTTAACACCTGAAAGGTTAGATTCTTATAAATCCGCTGCTTCTTCACTCTAATCTCAGCTCCCTTTTTCTAACTATTCATTCTATTAGAAATGATAGCGTTTTCAGATAAAAGAGAGAAGTTTATGGTCATAACGGATGTTTTGTTCATTTTGGTCTCAAGCAATGCAGCTAAACGATGACATACCGATTCACAGGTCTGCCCACGCCTCCGTACTGCACATCCAGCCGGATCGCACCGTTTTTTTCAAGATAATCAAGATAGCGGCGGGCGGTGACTCTGGCAATGCCGATGCCGTGCGCGACTTCTTCGGCAGAGCGGGGTTCGGTCTGCTGTTTCATGAAAGCAGTAATTTCATTTAAGGTGAATTCATTCAGCCCTTTCGGCAGAACATTTACTTCTTTTTTCGCTTGCCTGGCATAAATCAGGGCATCAAGCTGTTCTTGTGACAGAGTGCCTGCTTCCTTCAGGCTCTCTCTGTAATGGCGGTATTTTTCGAGGGCCTGCTGGATCCTGTTCAGCTTAAAGGGCTTGATAATATAATCCCTGGCGCCGTTTTGAAGCATCAGCTTAATGGTTTCCTTATCTTTTGCGGCAGAAACGACAATGACATCAGAATCAAGGTGCTGTTTTCTGAATTCCTGCAGAGTTTGAATACCATCTTTTTTCGGCATAAAAATATCTAAAATCACCAGATCAGGCTGCAGCTTTTTCGCCAGGGCAATGCCTTCCTCCCCATTCCCGGCCGCAGCAATGATTGTAAAGCCGGGCACACTTGCAATAAATTCTTTATTCACTTCCTGGACCATTGGGTCATCTTCAATCAGCAGCACACTGATTTCTTCTTTAACCGCCATATGATTCTCCCTCCGCTTCCATCGGAAAAACGATTGTAAACGAGGTTCCTTCACCCCTGTTTGATGAAACCTCGATCGCTCCTCCGCCTTTTTCTGCAATTTGTTTGACAAGGTAAAGCCCGTAGCCTGTCCCGCCAGATTTATTGGCGGTAAATCCTTTTTCATATATTTTCGGCATTATCGCCTCCTCTATCCCGCTGCCGTTATCTTCCACCAGTACCGCACAAATCTCATCCGTCTGTTCAATGCTGATGTCAATTTTTCTATCTTCACGTTCACTATGCTCAAAAGCCCCGAAAGCATTTTCAATCAGATTGCCCAGCAGCAAAACAAAGTCATGGTGATCCAGGTTGCTCGGAAACTCCTCCAGATTGCTGTTTGGGTCGATGACCACCGTGATGCCCAATTCCTTGCCGCGCCGTACTTTGCTTAATAAAAGCCCTGCAATGGCATCGTTCCTGATTTTATCGCTGAGGAAATTCGAAAGGTTTTCCTGCTCTTCAGACGCGTCGAAGGTCAGCTGTAACGCCTGGTCTGCTTTTCCAAGCTGAATCAATCCGGCTATGGTATGAAGCTTGTTCATGTGTTCATGGTTCTGGACCCTGAGCGCCTCAACAAAGCTTTTTACGCCTGTCAGCTCTTCGGCCAATTTCGTAACTTCCGTGCGGTCCTGGAAGATGGCCACAGCTCCGATTTTCTCATTGTCTTTCCGGATGGGAATTCTGGTGCTCAGGATGACCTTTCCGCTAACAATGATCTGTTCGTTATAGACAGCACGATTACTTTCTACAATCTCGGGAAGCCTTGTGTCTTTTAGCACGTCTCTGATTTTTTTGCCTGCGACTTTGCCTGACACACTAAAAATTTTCTTTGCCTTTTCATTGAAAATCGTAATGTTTTCCTGGTTATCGATCGCGATTACGCCTTCGTTGATCGAATGGAAAGTGGCTGTCCTTTCCTCCAGCATCCGTTTGATTTCATGGGGCTCCAGCTGGAACATCTGCTTTTTAATATGATTGGCGAGCATTAAAGAGCCGATCAGTCCAAATATGAGCGTCAAAAGCACAATGATGCTGATCTCGTCTGCCAGATCTGTGATAATCTCCGTAATCGAAGGTATCTTATTGCCGACAACAACCACACCGATTTGATTGAGGCTTTCATCTTTAATCGGGATGAATGCGCGGATAAATTTGCCGACGTCTCCCTCAGCCTTGGAAAAATAAATATGCTCGGCAAAAGCAGGTTTCTCATCCTCACCTGATGAAGGCCTGCCGATCAGCTCCCTGACCGGATGGGAATAGCGGATACGCTCCATATTCATGATTACGATATAATCTGTTTCATTAATAATCCGGATTTCCTCTGCAACTTTGTTAACCGTCTTCCAGCCCTGCGGCTGCAGGATTCCTTTTTTCACATCTGACAGCTCTGCCACCGTTCTGGCGGTATTCATCGAGCGTATCCTCAGTTCCTTTTCTTCCTGCTCCTGGATGTTTGCAATCACGACCATCCCGCCAATCAATAAAGAAAAAATAACGACAGCATAAGACAATATGGTAATCTTCCAGCGGATGGGCATCTGATTCACAAGGGGTCCCTCCCTTCTGTCTTTACGGATAGAATTCTTGTAAGTATGATAACATTAATAGTTTTAAAAAGGAGGATTCAAATGAAAAGCTATGTTCTCCTTGCCGGCATGGTTTTGCTGCTGGCTGCCTTGTTTGGCTATCGAAGCTTTTTTCCGGGAGAAAAGCTTCCCTACGATGATGACCAGGAAGGGCTCAAGGATCAAATTGTCTTCAAGTTCAGCCATGTGGTGGCTGAAAATACGCCGAAGGGTCTTGCAGCCCAAAGGTTTGCAGAGCTTGTCGCCGAAAAATCGGATGGCCATATTAAAATAGAAGTGTTTCCAAACGGCAGCCTTTATTCTGATATTGAAGAAATTAATGCGCTTAAGGAAGGGCAGGTTCACTTTATTGCCCCTTCCACCTCTAAACTTGGGATGCTTTCCCCGAAATGGGCCGTGCTGGATTTGCCTTTTGCCTTCCCTTCGCGTGAAGCTGCACTTGATGGCCTGAATGGGGATATCGGCAAGCAGCTGCTTGATTCTCTTCAGGGGGACGGTATTAAAGGGCTCGCCCACTGGCCAAATGGATTTAAGCAGATCACCACGAATAAGGGTCCTATCCAAAAACCGGAGGATCTGAAAGGGCAATCCTTCCGTATCATGCAAAGTGATGTGATATCAGCCCAATTCAGCCGCCTGAAGGCAAAAGCTATTCAGGATTCCTTCAATTCCACATATAAGCTGCTGGAAGAAGGTGAAGTGGATGGCGAAGAAAACACAGTTTCCAATATCTACTCTAAGAAATTTTATAACCTGCAAAAGCATATGACAATCAGCAATCATGGCTATCTGGGATATGCGGTTATGATGAGCGGGAAGGTCTGGAATGAGCAGAGTGAGGAAACAAAGAAGATTCTGCTCGAGGCAATGGAAGAAACAACTGAATGGAACAGCCGGATGGCCTTTGACATGAACGAAGAACTGCTTGAAAAAATCAGGCAGAATTCCTCCATTCAGATTCATCAACTCACACCGGAAGAAAAGCAGGAATGGCAAGCTGTGCTGGATCCCATCTATGAAGACTTTTCACAGGATATCGGGAAGAATCTGGTGGAAGAGATGAAGGAACTGCGGGGTAAATATGAATAAAAAGGTGGCAGGCACCTATACCAGTTGGCTGAAGTGGTATAGGTGCCTGTCACCCCTTTATTACAGTTTCTGTATGAATGCTACTTTAAGGTAGTCTCCTTCTTTGAATTCCTTAATGGTGCGGAAGTCTTCAGGAAGGGTGAATTCCTCAAGGATTTTGTAGCGGTCACCTGTTTGTGCGAACGCTTTTTTGATAAAGTCTTTGAATTTTTTCATATTGAATGTGCTGCAGTTGGATGAGGCCACAATGATTCCGTTTTTTTCTGTGATTTGAATGGCCTGTGCAAGCAATTCCGGATAATCTTTTCTGGCGCTGAAAGTATGCTTTTTGGAACGGGCAAAGCTTGGAGGATCCAGAATAACCATATCAAATGCCAGCTGCTTCCGGACAGCATATTTGAAGTAGTTGAACACATCTTCCACAATGATATCCTGTGCCTCAAAATCAATGCCGTTGACGCTGAACATTTCAATGGTTTTGCTTTTGCTGCGGTTGGCAAGGTCGACACTGGTTGTTTTCACTGCTCCCCCTAATGCGGCAGCAGCTGAAAAAGCGCCCGTATAAGAGAACGTGTTAAGTACCGTTTTTCCTTCCGCATACTTGTCCCTGATCGTCTTCCGGACATGCCTCTGGTCAAGGAATACACCTACCATGGCGCCATCATTCAGATAAATGGGAAAGCGGATTCCATTCTCCTTCACCATCAGCGGAAAAGAGGCCCGCTCTCCTGCTGCAAAATCATCGTCCTCTATATAAGTGCCTTTTACAGCAAACCGTTTCTTTTCATACAATCCTTTTACATCAGCACGGTTCATGAATGCCTGTATCACCGTATGCCTGAACGTATAAATGCCTTCACTGTACCAGCTGATCACATAAAAGCCATCATAATAATCAATCGTGATGCCTCCGATTCCGTCTCCTTCTCCATTAAAAACCCGAAAGGCGGTTGTATCTGGATCACGGAACAGAGCTTCCCGTCTCCTTAACGCTTCTTGGAATTTCTTCGCAAAAAATGCTTCATCAAAGGTTTCCTGAGGATTTCGCGACAGTATCCAGCCCCTGCCTTTATTCTGCTTTCCATAATAACCTTTGCCGATAAACCGGCCGCTCTCATCAGTCAGCTCAATGACCGCACCCTCTTCGATGCCCTTCGGAATCCGCTGCACCGACTCCTCCGTCACAAGCGGATAGCCATCCCTAAAACTATTCTTATATTTAGAAGCCGCGATTAATTTGATAGCATTACTCATAAATTCACCCAATCATTTTGTTAGTATAGCTATCATTGTAACATTAAAAGTGACAGGTACCTATACCACTTGGATGAAGTGGTATAGGTGCCTGTCACTATCTCATCACTGACGGCCAGCAGCTGCCGCTGTTTCTTTCAGCATGGTTCCATTTTTTGCAAAGTCTGTGTGCCAGGAGAGTGCCTTTTCCAGTACGTGCGGTGTTTGGCCGCCTCTTGTGAGGGCTTCCCGGTAATAGTCGCGAAGCTGGTCGCGGTACAGCGGGTGTGCACAATTCTCGATGATCAACTCCACGCGCTGCCTTGGAGCAAGCCCGCGCAGGTCTGCATAGCCCTGCTCTGTTACGATGACATCTACATCGTGCTCGGTGTGGTCGACATGGGAGACGAATGGGACGATGCTTGAAATCTTGCCGTCTTTGGCAATAGACTTCGTCACGAAGATTGCCAGTCGGGCATTTCTCGCAAAATCTCCGGAGCCGCCGATGCCATTCATCATTTTCGTTCCCAGGACATGGGTTGAGTTCACGTTTCCATAGATATCAAGCTCCAATGCTGTATTGATTGAAATCAAGCCGAGGCGGCGGATGATTTCAGGGTGATTGGAAATCTCCTGAGGACGCATGATTAAACGGTCCCTGTACCGGTCAAAATTCGTGAAAACCTCTTTCATCTTTTCATCTGATAGTGTGATAGAACAGCAGGAAGCAAAGTTCACCTTTCCGGCATCCATCAAGTCAAATACAGCATCCTGCAGCACTTCTGAATAGACTTCCAGATTCTCAAACTCAGAGTCGAGCATTCCATGAAGCACGGCATTCGCCACCGAGCCAATACCCGACTGCAGCGGTGCCAGGCTATTTGTCAGCCTTCCTGCTGCAATCTCCCTGCGTAGAAACTGAAGCAGATGCTGAGCCATAATGGCGGTTTCTTCATCCGGCGGCACGATCGTCGAAGGAGAGTCCTGCTGATTCGTGAATACGATTCCCCTCACCTTATCCATATCCACTTTAATTCCCGGATCGCCGATACGGTCGTCGGCTTTCGTCAGCGGGATCGGATTCCGCTCCCCCTGCCTGCCAGGTTCATATAAATCATGCAATCCTTCCAGCTGTGTGGATTGTGCCAAATTGATTTCAACAATGATATGTCTGGCATTTTCCGCGAAAGACAGCGAGTTTCCGATAGAAGTAGACGGAATGATCAGCCCATCCTCCGAGATAGAAACCGCTTCCAAAATAGCGAAATCAATCGGATCCATGACATTGGCGCGGATAAGCTCTGCCGTGTGGGATAAATGCTGATCGACAAACAGAAAATCCCCCTGATTAATCCCTTTTCTCATGGTGGGATCGGCCTGAAATGGCAGCCTTTTTCCTAAAATTCCGGCTTCCGCAAAAAGCTTATCCACATCAGATCCCAAAGAAGCCCCAGTATACACATTCACTTTAAAGCTCTCATGTTTGGCACGGTCAGCGAGCGCAAATGGCACCGCTTTCACATCACCCGCACGTGTGAAGCCGCTTAGCCCCAGAGTCATGCCATCCTGAATCCAGGATGCTGCTTCTTCAGGTGTAACTACCCGGTCATGCAGGCGGCTGTCGCGAATCCGTTCTAAATGTTTCTCCATGATGCTCATCCCCTCTATCAAGATATATGTAATCATTTTACCCGGATAAAGAGGGAGCCAGGATTTTTCCGGTTATCTTACGGAAAATTCCGATAAAACAGCAAATTTCACAGCTGAAACAGAAAGAATTTTCTAAAAACCAAGCAATTTCCTGAAATAGCTGGAATAGGACTGGCTGACAGGCACCCGGTCCCCATTTTTCATGACGAGGAGAAAGGTGGAATGGGTATCAGGAAAGATTTCCTTGATATGATTAACATTTACAATGAATGAGCGGTGGCAGCGGATGAAACTGTCCTTCGGCAGCGAATACTCAAAATCCTGCAGCGAGTATTTATGGGTGCCTGAATGGCCGCCAGTATGTACATAGGTCTTCTTATCCTTTGCCTCAAGGCAGACAACTTCGGAAAAAGGAATCGGAATCCAGCCATCATTCGTTTTCATTGTCACAACCGATTTGCCGTCCGTCAAAGCCGGGAAAATCGCTGTTACACAGCCTTCAAGCTTCCCTTCATGCAAAAATGGCACAGCCATGCCGTGATACGGAACACCGAACACATCACGGTCGATAAACTCCGAGACTCTTTGCTGTGTCCCTAAAGCCTTATAGGCGATGGTCCCTTCCTTAACCATGTCCCCCGGCCTGATTTTCAAATCGATGCGCTTGCTCGGCCGGTAATAAATATATTCACTCGTATTGGAAACCGCTATGGAAATCTCATCGGAAAACAGCTCCCCAATTACATCCAGCAGCGATACAACTGTAATGCTTTCCACGTTCTTTTCAGCACCTTTCATGATGATGGTTTTTTCTTATTTTACAAGTTTTCGTAAGGGGAATCACTTAATTTCTTATCATGGCCGAAAAAGCACCCGCATAGAATAGAGAAGGTTTGGGGTAAAGGAGGATGTTCGCATGCTAATTCGCCATCAGATGGTGGAGAAAAAAGATGTTCATTTTTGTGATGAGACATTCAATTTGGAACAGGCGCTGCAGTTTTTAAATAAAACAGGTTACCGTTGTGTCCCAATTCTGGATTCCACACATACAAAGTTTGCCGGCAACATCTATAAGGTTGATATTTTAGAATATAAGGAGACTCATTCTCTGGATGAACGGATTACGGTTCTGGCTAAAGACCAGCATACCGTGATCGACGAGGACGACTCTTTCATGAAGGCCTTCTTCACGCTGAAAAGATATCCTTATCTTCCGGTTGAAAATAACCAGGGCCATTTTGCCGGACTGCTGACCCATGCAGCTGTACTGGAACTTCTGGAGGAAGCGTGGGGGCTGAACCGCGGCAGCTATACGCTGACTGTGGGCAGCTATGGCACACAGGGAACCCTGAAAAAGATGACGGGCATAATCAGCAAGTACAGCGATATCCAGGGCGTCATCTCATTGGATTCATCCAATTTCCATGTCAGTCTGATCCGCCGCGTCCTTTTTACATTGCCAAAAGATACGACAGAGGAGACCCTGGAAAAAATCAAGAAGGAAATGGATGCAAATGGCTTCCGGGTAATTGGGGTCGAGTGCCATAATGGTGAATGCTGATTTAATATGAAAAGCCGTTCCATAATGGAGCGGCTTTTTCTTACCGGTTATTCCGGTGAAAAAATTCCTGGTACCCGTAAATAATCCAGGCATAAGAGGTGAAGAACAGGAAAATATGGGTGGGCTTAAATTTTACGAGCTTATATAAATTCAACCTTTGATATAAGTAGTTAAGCGGGTATGCGAACAGCAGATCCATGATGGCATTCACAGCCAAATACTTTTTGAAGCTGCCAAAGGTAAAATGAAAGATCCATAGCGTTCCGATAAAGAATGGGCCCATAATAAAGGTGAGGTCATTGAGCAATTTCTTGAAGTGGCCGCCCTCCACTGTCCACCATTTAAAGGGAATGGCCAGAGTGCTTAAAATTAACACTAAAATACCTGCGAAAACAGAAACAGTCGAAAATTTATTGAATGACTTCCTGGGCAGAAAGAATATGGTCAGCCAAGGAATGACCAAATGAAGCAGCCTGATCGCTGTAGTTAGTTTCATATAAGAATCCCCCTTCTTCCATATTGTGGTTTAGGGGGATTTGAATTATTCTCCATTTTTTTATTAAACAGCTGATTCCATCTTAAACATCCCGTCCATCTTCCTGACAATCTCTTTTCCAATCTCTATGGAAGCCGTCGCGGCCGGAGATGGTGCATTTAAAACATGGATGGAGCGTTTGCTGGGCACAATGAAAAAGTCATCGACTAATGAACCATCATCCTTCAAGGCCTGTGCTCTGACACCGGCCGGCCCGGGAACAATATCATCCTTCTGAATGTCCGGCATAAGCTTCTGGACATTTTTCATGAAGAGCTCCTTGGATGCTGAGCGGATCATTTCTTCCACTCCCTCTTTCATATATTTCTTTGCGAGCTTCCAGAAGCCTTTATAAGCCATAACATCCATCAGGTCTGCCACATTCAGGTCCGTCTTTTTATAGCCCTCCCTTTTAAAGCTTAGAACGGCATTCGGCCCCACATCAATAGCTCCGTTAATCATGCGGGTAAAATGGACCCCAAGAAACGGGAAGTTAGGATTTGGCACAGGGTAGATCAGATTTTTGACGAGACTGCTTTTCTCCGGCTTGAGCATGAAATACTCGCCCCTGAATGGCACGATTTTGACATCCGTCTTCAATCCGGCAAGCTTGGCGATCCGGTCTGACTGCAGGCCGCCGCAGTTTACATAGTAAGCTCCTCTTATCTCTCCCCTGCTGGTCTGGACGATTACTTCCTGAGCTGTTTCGTCAATGGCTAATACTTTATGATTCAACAGGATGTCCCCGCCTTTTGCTGTAATGATCTCAGCCATTTTTTCCGAAACCTGCTTATAGTTGACTATTCCGGCCATTGGCACATGGATAGCCTTTTTTCCATTTACATGCGGCTCTATTTCATGAAGCTCCCCCTGATCGATCATTCTGATTCCAAGTCCGTTGTCCAGCCCGCGCTGATATAAATCGTCCAAAAGCGGCAGCTCGAAATCTTCGCTCGCGACAATGACTTTCCCGCAGATATCCACTTCAAGCCCATGCTTCCGGCAAAATTCTGTCATGGACTCACTGCCTTTTTTGGCAAGCCTGGCTTTATAGCTGCCAGGTTTATAGTAAATTCCTGAATGGATGACACCGCTGTTATGGCCTGTCTGGTGGGCCGCCACGTGGCTTTCTTTTTCCAGGATGGCCACTTTTGCTGATGGAAACCGGTTCAGCAGCTCCATTCCTGTTGAAAGGCCGACAATGCCCCCGCCAATTATGATGTAATCGTACATGATCCTCCACCCTTTCTCTTATTTATGATCAATTCCGCAGGCTTCTGCCAGTATTTCAATAATATGGACAACACGCACCTTGTCTTCAAGCCCCTCACGTTTCACCCCGAGGCACATCTGCAGATGGCAGCCAGGGTTGGACGTGACGATGGTGTCAGGCGAGATGCTTTGGACTTGTTCCATTTTAGTGTCGAGTATTTCCATGGACTCTTCATAGTGAACAATATTATAGATTCCGGCCGATCCGCAGCACATGTCCCCTTTCGGAAGCGGAACATATGTAATGCCTGGTATGCCTTCGAGGAGCTGAACGGGATCTTCCGCCACCTTCTGCACATTTAGTAAATGGCAGGATGGCTGATAGGTTACAGCACCTGAGAGTTCCCGGGTGAAACTGATTCCGAGTTTGTTCAGTATTACACTTACATCTTTATTCTTTTGGGCGAACACCCTGGCACGCTCTGCCCATTCCGGGTCTTCTGCGAGTAGGTGATCATATTCAACAAGCATCGCACCGCAGCCGCCAATCGCATTTACCACATAATCAAAGTTCCCTTTTTCAAAAGCTACAATATTTTCCTTCGCCAATTTTCTGGATGTTCCCGTATCTCCGCTATGATTCTGAAGCGCACCGCAGCAGGTCTGTTCCTTGATTACGGTGACTTCGCAGCCGGCATGCTGAAGCAGCTTGATGCTGAGGTCATTGATTTTGGCAAAAAACACATCCATAATACAGCCTGTAAAAAACGCGACACGGGCTTTCGGCTCACGCTCTGGCAGAAGGATGCCCGTTCTCAGCTGTTTATTTGGCATTTCCACAGCCGGAGCGATCTCTTCAAAAGCCCTAAGCTGTTCTGGAAGAATGCCGAGGGCCTTGCTTTTGCGGGCAATCGAATCCAAACCTGTTTTCTGATAGGCCCGAAGTGAAGCTCTCATGGCTGCCAGCAGTTTTTTATTCGGCAAGGCCTTCTGCAGAGCCATGTTCTCCACGAATGGAGATGGTGCTTCGGCCCTCTTTACTTGCTTAAAAGACTCGAGGATTTTTCCATATTGAACATTGGTTGGACATGCCGTCTCACAGGCGCGGCAGCCGAGGCAGAGCTCCAGCGATTCGGTAATTTCTTCGATGGTTATTTTTCCTTCCGCCGCCATTTGCACAAGATTGATCCGTCCCCTTGGAGAGTGCCTTTCTTTCCCCATGCTGGCGTATGTGGGGCATGCCGGGAGACAATAGCCGCATTGGACACAGTCAAACGTTTCTTTATAGGCGAGCTGGCTAGTCATGGACTAACACCAGCCTCTGCCCTTTTGTCTCTGGGAAAATTTTGCCCGGATTCATAATGTTGTTTGGATCCCAAGCTTTTTTCATTCGTTTCATCATGTCCAAGCCCATTTCACCTAGCTCCATTTCCATAAACGGTGCCTTCATGGTCCCGATTCCATGCTCGCCTGAGAGGGTTCCTCCCAATTCAATCGCTGCGGTAAAAATCTCCTCCACCGCTTTTTCCACGCGCTTCATTTCTTCTTTATCCTGCTTATCAGTTATGATATTCGGATGCAGATTTCCATCACCCGCATGGCCGAATACGACTAAGTCGATTTCATATTTCGCTTTAATTTCCTGAAGCCTTCTGAACATCTCAGGTATCTTGCTTCTTGGAATGGTGGCATCTTCGGATATTTTCGTCGGCTTTTTCCTGACGATGGCCGGCGAAACAAGTTTTCTTGCTTTCCACAGATTCCCGGCGGATTCTTCATCCCTGGCAATGATGGCTTCTCTCGCCCCAACTTCCAGGCACACCTGCTTCACCTGCTCGCTTTCATCCCTGATGGCGATTGGATGGCCATCCAGCTCAATCAGGATAATGGCATCCACATCTGTCGGGAGCCCGATCGGCTGAAACTCTTCCACAGCCTGGATCGAAGCCTGATCCATAATTTCCATTTTGGAAGGCAGGATGCCGGATGTGAGCACAGCCGATATCGCCTTTCCGGCATCAATAATGTCATCAAAAATGACCATCATTGTCTGGGTTGCCTGCGGTCTTGGAATCAGCTGAAGGATGGCCTCTGTGATGATGCCGAGCGTCCCCTCGGATCCAACGATCAGCTTCGTCAGGTCATAGCCTGTAACGTTTTTGACCGTCCGTCCGCCTGTCCGAATGATGTCCCCTTCCGGCGTGACGATCTCAAGGCCCAAGACGTAATCCTTCGTTACCCCGTACTTTAAACCGCGCGGGCCGCCTGCATTTTCTGCGAGATTCCCTCCGATTGTGGAAACATGGGAGCTGCTTGGGTCTGGCGGATACATCAGCCCATGCCGCTTTGCTTCACGGTCAATATCAGCAGTTATAACACCTGGAGATACAATCGCAACGGTATCCTCCGGGTCAATGATCAGCTTTTGGGTCCATCTGGAAAAATCAAGGACCATCCCGCCGTGGACAGGGAGCGGGCCTCCGCTCAGACTTGTACCCCTGCCTCTTGGATAGACGGGTATTTTCAGTTCATTGGCGACCTTTACAATGCCCGCCGTTTCCTCTGTCGAGACAGGCTGCAGGATGATCTCCGGAATATAGGCTCCAAATGAGCCGTCGTATGAATAAGAAACCAGGTCCGCTTTTTCAAGCAGAATGCGCTTTTCTGATCCCATGATGCTTTTAAGCCGCTCAACAATCTGTTCGGTGATCACCATGGCACCTTCTTTCCTTCCCATTCGTTCACCTTCAATTTCTTTGTCACATTCTCAAGATGCACCCGCATCGCCTTTGCCGCTCGTTCTTCATCCTGATCTTGAATAGCTGTAAAAATGCTCATATGCTCCTGATATACCTGTTCGCGCTTTGCCGGAAGGCCCACGTTTTTCTGAAGGGAAAACGCAATTGCTTTCCGGTACAGATCATCGATGTTTTCCATTACCTGTATCATGAAGCGATTTTTCGTTGCTGCAATCAGGTATTTATGAAAATTCACGTCGGCCTGATCGCCAACTGCTTCAGGGTTCGTCAGCGTGATTTCAAATTGATCGAGCGCCGTTTTCATTTTTTCCAGGTCGTCCTCATCACGACGCAAGGCAGCAATTGCTGCTGCCTGTGTCTCCATAACCATCCTCATTTCCAATAGTTCAAATACCTGTTCCACGGGAATGTATTCAATCGCTAACGAACCAAGCATGTCTGCCATATTAACCTCTTTAACGAAGCTTCTGCCGCCTTGCCTGGATTCAATGATCCCGCTGGCAGATAATACGCTCAATGCCTCTCGGACAGGCGCACGGCTGACGCCAAACCGTTTGGCCAGTTCATTCTCGGATGGCATCGGCTCATTTGGCGGGAACTTGCCTTCTTTTATCATTTCCTTCAGCTGATCCAGCACCTGGGCCGAGATTTTTTTCCGTTCGATTTTCATGGATGTTAGCTCCTTATATGGTGATTTCGACTGAATTGCTTTTCTTTACTCTAATGATATGGAAGAGAATCGCGAACACACAAAGCCCGAGTCCGGCAATATCCGTAATCATGCCAGGTTTAATCAGCATTAAAGCCCCTGCAAACATTAGGATTCTTTCAACAATCGTCAGCTTGGCATTCAGGTAGTTTCCAAGTGAACTTGCCAGGGCGTAAATACCCAGTGTGCTTGTGATGACTACAAGTGCTACTGATAAAATGGATATTGTTTCTCCCTCTGCTGCCTGAAGCAGAATGATAGGATTATAGGCAATCATGAACGGGATGATAAAGCCCGGCAGTGAGATTCTAAGCGCTTCCCATGATGTCTGCATCGCATTGGCGCCGGCCAGTCCTGCTGCGGTATAAGATGCCAAAGCCACAGGCGGTGTAATGTTGGACAATGCACCAAACCAGAACACAAAGAAGTGTGCAGCAATCGGGTTAACGCCCGCTTCCACAAGGGCAGGAGCTGCTGTAACGGCAACGACGATGTAAAGTGCTGTGGATGGAAGCCCCATACTTAAAACGATGCAAGTGAGCATGACGACGATTAAAATCAGCCAAAGCTGTCCGCCCGTTAATTCGACAATATTATAAGCTAGTGTAGATCCAATTCCCGTCATGGTGACAACACAGATGATGATTCCGATGGCGGCGCAGGCAATCCCGACCTGAATCGTCCCTCTTCCGCCTTCAATGAAAGCTTCAATAGTTTTAGAGATCGTGATCCTAGAAGATTTATCCTTTGCCAGCCAGCTCGCAATGATAACCGCGCCGATCCCGGCAAATCCGGCAAACAGGGCTGTTTTTCCCATTAAAAGTGTTGTGATAACGACGATAATCGGGATAAGGAGAACCCCGCGTTCCTTCAGGATTTGGAAGACATCCGGGATATTCTCTTTGCTGATGCCTTTTAGGCCTTGCTTTTTCGCTTCAATATCAATGGCAAAAATCAAGGCGATATAGTAGAGAAAACTTGGAATGATCGCTGCCAGGATGACCGTCGTATAAGAGATTCCAAGGAACCCGGCCATAATGAAGGCCGCAGCACCCATAATCGGCGGCATGATCATTCCGCCTGTTGAAGCAGCAGCCTCAACAGCACCGGCAAACTTAGGCTTAAGGCCGATGGATTTCATCAATGGAATCGTAAAGGCGCCTGTTGTGGCAACGTTGGCTACTGCACTTCCGCTCAAAGATCCTGTCAGTGCACTGGAAATGACGGCAACCTGAGCCGGGCCTCCGCGCTTTCGTCCTGCAATGGCAAGGGCAAGATCATTGAAAAGCTGGGTCGCACCGCTGACAGACAGGAAAGCACCGAAAAGAACGAACATGACGATGAATGTGGATGCCGTTGACAGTGTTAATCCCAATACACCCTCAGTCGTCATATAAAGACGGTACAGAAGGCGTTCAAGTGAAAAGCCGGCATGTCCGAATATCCACGGGAAGTATGTGCCAAACAGGGCATATATAATAGCGCTTCCGCACAGGATCGGGATAAAAATCCCAACTGCCCTTCTCGAAGCTTCAAGGAGGACAATGATCGTAATGGCACCAAAGATATAGTCAATCATAATCGGCTGGGAGCCCCGGTCCACATGAATGGTTGTGTAGTTCAGGAGCAGGTAGCCGAGACCGGCAATCGCAAGTGCCGCAAAAACGTAATCAGGGGCTGTAAACCTTTTTTGATTGGAAGACTTTCCGGCCGGATAATAGAAAAAAGTCATTACCAAAAGGATGCCCAGGAAAATCAGGTTTCTATAAATCTCTTGAATATTGGATAATCCATTGGAATAAATGGCAAATGCAGAAAACACTACAGCAATAATGGCCGCTGCTTTTTTATATGGCCCTTCAAGAAGGCGCATGCCGCCGCCAGCTTCTTTATCGAGGTCGGCTGGCTGTACAATAGGTTCGCTTGTTGATTGTGTCATTCTTTTCCCTCCTTTATTTCGCTTCCGGCGGAATTAGATTTTCAGGTATATCAAGGCCTGCTTCTTTAAAATATCTGTATGCTCCGGCATGCAGTGGCACGGATACGCCATCAAGGGCCGTTTCCAGCGTCATTTCCTTGGCAGAGCTATGAACCTCATACATTTCATCAAGATTTTCATATAGTGTTTTGGTTACAATGTAGATGGTTTCTTCATCCATTTCTTTTGTTGTGGATAATAGGTTTGGCTGGGCTATTGTGTTGATATCTTCGTCAATGCGAGGATAAGTGCCTCCAGGAATAACATAACGGTACCAGCTGTCAGATACTGCATTGATGGCATCCAGCTGTTCATCGGTTACTTCCAGGATCGATGCTTTGACATTACTTGCATACATATCTGTTACAGCGGAAATCGGGATACCTGCCGGAAGAGAACCTCCATCCAATCTCCCGTCACGCATCGCGGAAACCGTGTCACTGTAGCCCAGATACTCAGGAGAAATATCCTTTTTTGTAAGCCCGAGACCATCCATCATCACGACTGTGGATTGCTCCGTACCGCTGGCCTGCGGCCCAACAGAAAATTGCGTTCCTTTTATATCGTCGATAGTTCCACTTTTGATCTTATTGTTCATCAGCACGAAATGCTCCACATTGGGCCAGAGCATGGAGATTGTGCGGAGATCCTCATAGCGCTTTCCTTCAAAAGAGTCTTCACCGGCATAAGCCTGAGAAGATATTAATCCCTGAAGAATAGCAAGCTGTGCTTCCCCTTCACGCAGAAGTTCGATATTTTCAATGGATCCGGCAGAGGACTGGCCGCTCGCCTGGATTTTCTCACCCTTTAAATGGCTGCTCCAAATGTTAGCCATTCCAACTCCTATCGGGTAATATGTACCTCCGGTTGATGCGGTCGCAACGGATACGAACTTTTTATCCTTATTCTCGGCCGCTGTCCGTACGCCAACAATCGCAATAAAGATAAGTGTCAGAACCGATATGATAATCTTCCACTTTTTTTGAATCATAAAATCCTCCCTTTCCAGTAAGTATGTAAGCGCTTTTTTCAAACTTGTATTACAAGTATACAAGATTACACGTTTTGAATTCAATTAAAATTCTGATTTTTCTTTTTGTTTAGTAGATTTGGTTGCTAGATTCCTTGTGAATAAAGGGGTTTCTGAATTAAAAATAGGAAAATTTACCTTGTGGAGTTGTTGAAGGGTTAGGTTGGGCGGCGGGCTCGCGCTTTCTTGTTTAAAGCCTGGCGGGGTTCGGACTCTGGGTGCCGGATTTTGGCATTCTAAGTCTGAAGTTGGGCCGGGTTCGGACTCTGAGTGCCGTATTTCGGCTTTCTCTGTCTGAAGTTGGGCCAGGTTCGGACTCAAACTCCCAGAAATCTTCTATCATTGTCAGAAGTGCCACCTGGGTTAAGACTGCTCCCTATAAAAAAAAGGCCCATCCCCTTGTAAAAAAGAAAATGGCCTATCTGTTATAGCAGCTTACCCATATAGTATTCGTCCACAAATTCTCCGTTTATCATAAGCGAATGTTTTTTGGTGCCTTCAATCTGGAATCCCGCCTTTTTATAGAGGGCGACACCGGCCTGATTGCGGATAACTGTTGTAAGCTCCAGCTTGTGGATATGGTGTTCACGCGCCCAGCGGTCCAGTTCTTCAAACAGTTTGGTGCCGATGCCCCGGCCTCTGTGTTCCCTGAGAATGCCTGCAACCAGATAGGCTGAGTGACGGTTTCTCTTTGCTGCACCGCCGATGGCCATTACGAAGCCTATCAATCTGTTATTCTGTTCCGCGATGATGATGGTCGAATGGTCTACTTTTTGGATGGCTTCAATTCTCTTAAGCTGTGCCTCTGCTGATGTCTGCCTTTCACCTGGCTCAAATAGCATGTAGTCTGATTCGTTTTCTACTTTGGTGATTAGATGTGCGAGGGACTGAGCGTCTGCTGTGGTTATATGGCGAATGATCATATTAGTTCTCCTTATTATTTATCTATTAAACCCCGTCTCTCTCCACTGTCCCCGCCAATACCGCCCCAGCAACAAGTCCCCAAACAGGAGCGCTTATATGAAGAAAGCTCACGCCTGATAAGGTGACGATGAAGGCTGCCAAGGCACTTAGCCTGTACCGGTTTCCGGAAAAGCCCGTTTGCAGGCTGGAATGGAGGACGCCAATCAGGGCGAACCCGGCGAGCAGTGAGACAAATGCCTGCGGAAGCGACTGGATAAAGGGCACGATTTTCCAGGCGAATATCCCAAAGACAATTGTAATTGCCCCTGACACCACTGCTCCCATATACCTTTTATCCCTAGGCCCTGAATCCGGTCCGGCACAGATGGCGCTCATCATGCCGGCGATATTGGCACACTGTCCGCCAAAAAAGCTGGTGATTACGGAGAAGACGCCGCTTGATGAGACAATTTTCCGAATAGGGGGCTTGAAATCCCCGCTTTCCAAAGCCCCGATTCCTGGTGCTGCATCATTGCTCAGAATCAGCATCGCGAGCGGGAGGGCAATGGTTACGAGCCCCATCCAGCTGAATTCAGGCATCTGAACAGACGGGAGAAAATACGCTATCTCTTTGGCCGGATGGACATCGGCTGTCAAAAACAATGCGGCAAAGGCAGCCGCAACGGCTGCGAGCACAGGAGGGAACTTTTTCACATATCTCGTAAAAAGCAGAAAACTGACTAACGCCGCTCCTCCGACAACAGGCATTTCCTGTATGGCAGGCACGAGCTTCACGACATACCCGGCAACGAGTCCGCCAAGCATGGAGGCGATAACCTCTTTCGGCACCCAGCCAATGATTTTTGTAAACAGACCTGAAATGCCTACCAGAAAAATCAGCAGCCCGGAAATGACATATCCCCCAATTAGTTCAGGGTACGAATATTGCGCAGTCACCGTCGCCAAAAATGCTGCACCTGTAATCGAATGCCCCCCAGTAATCGGAATACGATATAGAAGCGGCATGAGGATGCTGTAGACACCTCCGAAAAAATAAACTGCAAACATCCAGTTAATCGTCTGCTGATCCGTGAATCGCCCTGCTGACGCCGCCTGCAGGATAATCAGGGCAGGCCCGGTCATAACCAGCGTGCTTGCAATGATTCCAGATGAAATGTTTTCCGCATTTAAATCCCTTATGAAGGAACCCTTTTGTTCCGCCTGACTGTATCCGTTATGCCTCTCCTTCGGCAAACCCATTTTTCCTGCCCCCGACTTCTGAGTATTTTACTTACTATCATGATTTTAAACAGGTAAATTGTCAAACTATTTCGCCTATGAAAACATTTATTCAGCCGATGTATTTTCACCCGGTAACTTTAGTATTCTCCTGTCGTCTCCAGTTTTGGTTAATTGATAGAATAAAAGTATGCTAACTATCCCCATGGATCCAATTAACGTGGTCATAACCATCGGAGACAGCCAGTTGCTTACAATCATAAAAATCCCAGCTGCACTAACTCCGAGTATCATAGCTATTGTGTATAAAGCCATATAAGAGCTGCGTGCATGGTCTGGTACACTGCTCGCCAGCAAAGTCTGCTGAACAGGGATATACAGCATTTCACCAATGGATGCTATGAACATAGCTAAAATCAACACAAGCGGGGATGTGCTAAAACTTACAACTGTATATCCCACAAAAAATAACAGGAGGCCAGCCAGGAAAACAAAGCGGTCATTATATTTTTTCATAACCGCAGAAATCATCATGGTAAAGCAAACAATAAGTATTGTATTTTCCGTTTTCAATATACCAAGCATATTGACACCGTCCACTTTCAAGGGAAGAAAAGCTGCAAGCTGAACAGGTTCACTTATTTTATTAGCAAGGTGAACACCTATGTAATTGGTTAATTGCTCCTCCACCGAAACAATAAGGAGACTTGCGATTAAGAAAACAGTAAAGAATCGGTGCGCCAATATGTTTCTGTATGCTTTTATTATGCTTGAGGATCTGCTGTTAGACTGGTTGGCTTTTGCGGGAATATATGTTTCTTGAATAAAGAAGGCAGTGATGAGGAATGAACATAATATCGACATGGCGGCACCTAACAGCAGGTAAAAGAGATAATCAAAGAATAGGAAAGCGCCAGCCATGCTGCCCACGGCAATACCCGTATTGCGAACCCAATAAGAGTATGTATGTATGGTCTTTCTCTCTTCCGGCAAGCTGACATCTATAATTAACGCCTGATATACAGGACTGGCCGCACCGCTGCTGAATTGGATAAAAACAAAGGCGAAAAACATAAGATAAGGGTGTGAGTGTACAAAAGCAGCACCAGTAAACCCCATAAACATAATAAATTCAGATAAAAGGATGATCTTTTTGCGTCCCAGCCGGTCTGATGCGAATCCTCCCAAGATAGAACCCCCGACATGGGCAATCATGACTCCCAGGAATAAAAATCCCGTGATTAAATTCCCTGTCTTGCCGGAAAGATAAATAATCAAATACGGCAATACAGACATCGTTGAAACGGATGAAAGGAAAATCAAAAACAGTCGAATTCGAATGGTTAAGTTAAAGGTTTTTAACTTCATATTAACATCGCCTCCATTAATGATTGATTAATCAATCATTATTATTATAAAAAAGAGAACCTACTTAGCTTATAGGCCCGAATAAATTTATGGCGGAAGATGCATAGCTCTCCCACACGTTACTATATCTTTCGTCTGTCGAGTTTAACCGGATTCCGATGAGAAGACTGGTATAAAGAGTTGCTGCAGTCAATGGATCCTGGTCAACCAGTACTCCTTTCTGCTGGCCATTTTTTACCAGCTTGCTGACCTTCTCTCTAAATTCATCATGAAATGCGTCCAGCTTTGCAAAAATGGCCGGATACCGCTGATGCTGTCCGACAACCTGAACAACTAAAGCCAGATAATTATTAATTCCAGCGAACAATCTTATATGGCCGCGAATCATCTTTTCCAGCTCCAGCATTGGATCTTCAGCTTCATGGTTAAAATCAAACACTTGAACAGACAATTCATGCAGCGGCTCTGCTACTGCTGTATAAAATAGCTCCTCTTTATCTTTGAAATAAGTAAAAACACTTCCGAAGCTAATGTTTGCAGCCTGAGATATTTTTTTTATCGTTGTCCCTTCATACCCCTCTGTTGCAAACAGGTATGTCGCTGTTTCTAGAATGGCTTCTCTTCTTTTTTTCATATTTGTTAATTGCTGTTCTGAAAGCGGCATTTTTAAAACTCCCTATCTACGAGTGATTAATCAATCATTAATAGCTATTATACTGGAAAATTTTTAAATTTATCAAGTCAAAAAAAGAAATACCCTCACAAGGATATTTCTCTTTTTCGACAAATTTCGGGTGATGCCTGTCACCCTATATGAGATTTCGGCGTTCTTCCATTTGCGGAGGTTCTTCCATCCAGCCGTTTTGGATCATGATTTTGGCGCCGCGGTGGGCGTATTCGAAGATGTCTTTTGTAAAGACGGCTGCTTTGGCCGGAATGTCGTTTCTTAAGCTGAAGGCTGTTCCGATGGCATTTTTTCCGATTGAAAAGCTGCAGAACAGGCTGATGCAGTACATCATGAGCTTATCTGAGAACGGGGCAGCAGTAGAACGGGTAGCTTGGCCGCCTGGACCCACCGGGGTTTGTATACCATCTTCCAGCAGCATTTCAGAGAATTCTTTAATAATCCCTTTTGCCAGTTCCACGCCTTCTGAAAAATAGTTCCTTACTTCTTTTGTCTGTGCGCATTGGGCAAAGCCTGTAATCATCTGCATGCCTGTCACATTTGCTTCAATTGTATAATACAGCTGGCTCAGCTCAACCGTATTGATCGTCCGTTTTCTTCCAAGTAAGTTTGTACCCTTTAAATAATTTGTGTCCTTTACAAATTCAACTTTTTCAGGCATGGTCACAAAAGGCGCACGGATCAGCAGACCTTTTCCCAGTAAGTATTGAGTGCATTTTTTGGAATACTCCTGGGTCATGGCGGTAAGGTCTCTATACAGTAAGATAATATCTTCCCGGTAAGACATGCTTAAGTGCAGAGTATGCAGCCCCATGCTGATCGATTTCATGAGACGCACAAACATGATATCAAACCCGTTAGCGAACAGGGCCGGAGCATCCGGCACGACATCCTGTTCGGTAAACCCCACCGGTATGGCCGCCCCTTCTTCTTTCAATATATGAGTGATCTTCTGAATAAAAGGATTTATATCTTCCTTTAAATCGGACATGATTTTTTTCGCTTCTTCGTCATTTGAATTTTCAAGAAAGTATTCAAGCATTCTTAAGAGCATGGTTTTCTGCTGATAAGTCATCCAGAGTGTGGCCAGTTCATTTGATGTAATCGGCGGTCTTTCAGGCATGAATGTTCCCCCATCATTTAAGTTATTACTATCCTCCCTTCAGTTACAAAAATCATGCATTTTTCGCAAAAAAAAAGACCCCCTAAGAGGCCCCCAGCTCGTTCCGATTAAAATAGATATTTAAAACCTGCTTCAGAGATTGGTCGATCTGTACCCATTCATCCAGCTTGTAGTTATTAAGCACTTCCGCCAGGTTTGGCTTTATGCCAATCAATTTGATGATGCTGCCTGTCATGAAGTTCAATGTTTTAATCAGCTGGGTGAATTTCTCGATGCCTTTCCCTTCAATTTCCCCAACAGCTGTCAGATCAAAAAGAATTTCGTCATATTCGCCTGCAAAAACAGCCTTGAGGCAGCTTTCGGAAATAATGTTAATTTTAGCTGAAGTTATATCGCCAAATAAAGGGATCAGGCAAAGTGTTTCAGACAGCGGGATAAACGGCCCGGACAATTGATTCAGGCGGGTCAGCACCTGCTCAAGCTCTTCTTTTTTCTCCAAAAGTTCAAAGTCGGTGGAGGTGAGGCGCTGCTGCAGCTGCATCAGTTTATCCATCAGTCCTTCGTTTGAGCTGTCTTTGGGCAGAAACAGCATATTGGCATGATCCTCGCTGTCCCATTGGATATGAACCTCAAATAAACAGAGAGGCATTTCCCTGGTTTTCATATTCAGTTCCAGCTTCACAGGATCCACACCGGGCTCCCAGCTGTACTGAATGAGCTTTTCAATGCTTTCTTCATCGATGATTCCTTTTAGGTGCCCCCCGCTCAGGTCAAAGCTTTCCCGTGCGATAGTGGAGTAGCTTACTATTTTTCCGTTTCTGTCAGCTTTTAAAAACGCAAGCGGAAGCGCATGATTAAAATATTGCATTTTGCTGTCCTCCCGCTTCATAATTTTGGAGCCATTTCTGTGTGTCCTGCAAATCCTTTAGGATAACTGTACGATCGGTACAATACGGAAGCAGGTCATACTTCCCTGCTAATCGCCCGCCAAGGATAACAGCCGGCTTATGCGGCAGCTTGGCAAATGCCTCGGCATATTCCTTCAGCTTCGGCAGGTGATAGACGATAGTGACTGACAGCCCGATTACGCTTGGCTTCCAGTCTTTTGCCGTTTTAAGCGCATATTCCAAAGGCAGGCTTGGACCAAAATACTTCGTCTCCCAGCCACTCTCTTCAAAAAGACTGTTCACCATCTTCAGGCCGATATAGTGCTGTTCCCCATCCAGACAGAGAAACATGGCTTTTTGGCTTGATTGTCTTTTTTCACTTTGGTAAGCGAGTTTAGACAGCACAAAATCACATGTAGCTGTTGCCAGATGCTCATCTGCCACTGTGATTTGATTCGTCTCCCATAGGTGGCCAATGTGCTGCATCGCAGGTGTAATCAGATTTTGATAAACCTCGATACGCGTTAGATGCGGGTATTTTCGGATATTTTCCCAAACCTCCCCGGAATTACCCTCAAGTAATAAAGAAGCAAGTGTTTCTGCCTGCTGCATCCTACGCGCCCCCTTTCGCTGGTTCACCTTTCAAAACAGCGATGGCTTCTGCCAGGTAAAGATGGAATCGTTCTGCCTTCTCCGCAGACTCTTTTTCTTCAGCCAGCACAGCCTGAATGATTTCGAAGTTGTCGATCAAATGCCGGGTTTTCATCCCATGCCTGGTTAATATGCCATTAAGCCAGACTGCATAATCATTGAAAAAAGAGGACTGATCCAGCTCATAAGCTGTCTCCAGATGCTTCATATGATGATGATTATCTTCCCGGCACTTCTCTTTTCCCTGTTCGCCGAACCGTTCCAGAAGGGAAGGATCACGCTCATAAATTTTATCGGTTACACTATTGACGATCTTCTCATGATTCACTTAGCCACCACCTTGTATTGCGCTACTTTTGGAATCACAGCAGCCAGTTCCTGATCCGGATATTTCTTTTCTAAATCATGGATCTTTTTAAAATCCTCGCTCCGGACCCAGTTTAAATAGTTTTCTTTTGTATCAAAAATGAGCTGCACAGTCAGTTCGCCGGCGCGTTTATCATTCTGCAGAAGCAGAAAATCGACAAACCCCTCTGCCTGGTCGACCGACCGCGAGCGATTTTTATATATGCGAATGACTTCTTCCGATTTTTCATCGGGAACGTCGAATGTTGAAAAAACAGTGTACATGAACTCTCCTCCAATTTTGGGAGTTTTATGGCTTCTTCAGTATAACATACAGTTTGGGATTGTCATTTTGAGAGGGTTATGGGCTGGGGGCGGGGATATGGCTGATGTTAATTTACATTTTCGCCATCTGCTTTTGCCGCTCCCCTCCGCTCTCAATTTTTTCTTCCTTAAGCTTCTTCTCAGCCTTAAGTCCGATAGCAAGATATGTCTCTGGCTCGTTATGCCTTCTCTTGATCCCGGTTAAGATAGTATCTGTAAGAATTGTTAAGTTTTTCCTGCAAATAAGATCGCAAATTGGCGAAATAGGTCGGACGAATTATTGGAAAATTTAAGTAAAAGTAGTTATTAATACCTATTAACCTCTGTATAATTAGATCTTGGGTGCAAATTTTCACTATTAGGGAGTAAGGAGAATGTTAATGAAATTCTTAAAATTGATTGTGCAGAGAAAGATTTTGGTTGCCCTGATGACGGTATTAATTCTCGCCATCGGCAGCTATTCCATTATGGACTTGGATAAAGAGCTGATGCCGCCTGTGACGATGGATGGCGCCTATGTAGAGGTCAGCGCCGGGGAGATGGCAGCGGCTGAAGTGGAGCGATCGATCACCATTCCCCTGGAGCAGCAGATCAGGGGGATTGACGGAGTCGAGTCGGTAGACTCTACAACTGCGATCGGACGCAGCTCACTTCAAGTTACGTTCGATGAAGGCCTTGGCGATGAGCTGTTTAATGAAGTAGAGGCAGCTGCCAACGCAGCAAAGGCCGACAATGCCGCGATTACAGATGTTACAGCAGGTCAGTACGGTACCACTCAAAGCTATGAATTTTATATGGATGTATCCGGCGGCAGCATGGAAGAGATGACCGCTTTTGCTGCTAAAGTTCTGAAGCCGCGCCTGGAAGCATTGCCGGAAGTCCGGGATGTATCGCTTGCAGGGGTTCAGGAGCACGAGGTACTTATTGAATTGGACCGCAGCAAGTTGGCTGAAAAAGGACTGGATTCAGCAGCTGTGATCGGTGCTATTCAGCAGGTTAACAGCGAAGCCACACTGGGAGAACTCAGCAGCGATGCCAGCTCTCCTTCCCTTCGCTGGAATACGAAGCTGGAAAATGCCGCAGATGTACAGAATATCACAATCCCCTCACAAAATGGATTTATTGATTTGAAAGATGTGGCAGATGTTACATTTCAGCCGGTTGAAAGCTCATCCTTTGTATGGAAAAACGGCACGAAAGATTTCATTTTTGTCCAGATCGGACGCGCAGCAGATTCCACACAAATTGAAATGGCAGCCGCGGTCCGTGATGAGGTGAAGAACATTCGCAAAGACGGTCTGGTAAAAGGCTTTGAACTGAATGAAATGGTGGCACAGGCAGATTATGTACAGGAATCGATTGATGGCGTGACCGGCAACATTTTAATCGGCGGCGTCATTGCCATTGCCATTCTGCTGATCTTTTTAAGGAATGTAAGGGCCACCTTTATCATCGGCCTGTCGATTCCGACTTCCATCCTGCTGACATTTACAGCGATGTGGGTTTTTGATTACAGCTTTAATATACTTACTCTGATTGGCCTTGGTTTGGGGATCGGAATGATGGTGGATTCCTCGATTGTCATTATAGAATCCATCTATAGAAAGAAGGAACAGGGCCTTGGCAAGCTTGAGTCCGTGCTGGAAGGAACCAAAGAAGTATCCTCAGCTGTCATTTCTTCGATGCTCACCACAATTGTGGTATTCCTGCCAATCGGCCTGATTGGCGGCGATGTGGGCACATTCATGATCATGCTGTCTGCTGTGGTAGCCATTACGCTCATCAGTTCGGTTATTGTCTCGTTTACATTAATTCCTTCACTTTCGGAAAAAATGCTCAAGCTCCGCAAGCCAAAGAAAGAGCACAAAGAAGGACCGATAATGCGTATGTATAGCCGTCTTGTAGCCTGGGCCATCCGGAAAAAACGCTACAGCTTTGCGGTCATTGCGATTTTCTTCCTGATGTTTGCCGGTTCCTTAACGCTTGTGACGAAAATTCCGATGACGATCATGCCGGACATGTTCAACCGCTACACAGAGCTGATGGTTAACCTGGAAACAGGGCTTTCTCCTGATGAAAAAGAAGACATCGCTCAAGGAATCAACCAGAAACTGCAATCCATTGAAGATGTTGAGTCCAATTATGTCATGGACGAGGGCGGCATGTTCTATACGATCATCAATATGACAAAGGGCGATGACATTACAAGAGAACAGAAAGATGTCAATGAAGAGATTATGAAGGAACTTCGCAGCCTGTCCGATACTCTTCCGGTGAAAAATGTCCAGAGTGCGATGTCAGCTGGCGGCGGCTCTCCGGTTCAGGTAAATATCAAGGGAGAAGATTTTGCAGATTTGCAGAACCTTGCCGGGGATTTTACAGAGGATCTGGAAAAAATTGACGGCATCGTTGGTGTGACCAACTCAATGGAACGCACATCAAAGGAGCAGGTTGTTGTTTTAAAAGAAGAAGCAATTGAAAAAGCAGGCTTAACCCAGCTGCAAATCAGGCAGTTTATCGAGCAGGCGTTCATGGAAATGCCTGTCGGAGTAATGAGCATAAATGAAGAAAATGTGCCGCTTGCTTTAAAGTGGGCTGAGAAAACAGATTCCAAATCATCTCTGCTGGACTTAAAAATCCCTACTGCCGAGGGAGAGAAAGCATTATCTTCCTTTATTGAATTAAAAAGTATCGATACACCGAATGAAATTTCCCATAATGACGGGGAGCGCTTCATCTCCATTTCGGCAGATATTGAAGGCAAAGATCTTGGGGCTGTGAATCGCGAAGTTCAAAAGCTGATTAATGATTTCGAAGCTCCTCCCGGCTATAGTGCTGCAGCTGCCGGGGATCTTGAGCAGCAGCAGGAATTAATTATGGATATGGTGTTTGTTTTAGCGATTGCCATTTTCCTTGTCTATCTGGTGATGGCTGTCCAGTTCAACCACCTTGGACATCCGCTGATCGTTATGTCTGTCATTCCGATGACCATCGTCGGCGTCATTCTTGGATTGTTCCTGACACAAATGGAGCTGAGCGTGATGTCTGGAATGGGTATTGTTATGCTGATTGGGATCGTGCTTAATAACGCCATCCTGCTGATCGACCGTACGAATCAGCTCCGCAAGGAAGGATACTCTGTTGAAGATGCACTTATTGAAGCAGGTAAAAACCGCATCCGTCCGATTTTCATGACTACTCTCACTACAGTTGGCGGAATGCTTCCCCTTGCTTTGGCTTCGGGAACTTCCGGAAATTACCAGGCACCGATGGCAACCGTCATTATTTCCGGACTGCTGTTTGCAACCTTTATTACGCTTCTTCTGATCCCAGCGGTTTACCGCTTGTTCACCGCGTCCAGCCTCCGTTTTGGCTGGATGAAGAAAAAACACAAAAAGAATGGCCGTGATGTGAAAGTAATTCCAGAGACCGTTAATTAATTTGTCCCGCCCCCTCAAAAAAAGAGGGGGCTTTTGCGGATATTTCAAGCACTATGGACAAGGGCTCTTTCCTTTTTCTTTTCCCTTCATATATTAGCAGGAGAAAGGAGTGAATCCCATGTGCCAATATTGTGTGGAAGAAGAATTTTATTACAAGAAGAAAGTCTGCTGCAAGAAGAAGGACAAACCTGAACACCATGGCTGTAAAAAATGCACGAGCGATTTTAAGCCTATTTGTCCGTGTAAACAGTGTTCCGGGGAACATAAGAGCTGTTCCTGCAGAAAATGTTCACCGGAATTTCATCATTGCCCTTGCAAAAAATGCACATTTGAAAGGCATTACTGCAACTGTAAAAAATGTTTCCATAAATATGACTATTAATCCAGTAAAAACAGCGGCCAGCATTGCTGACCGCTTGCTTTATTTTTTGACTGCGCTCTTCAATGCCAGCATTAAAAGGCGAATACTCAGAAAAAAGAGGATAAAGCCAATTAACGAATAAGTATGCTTCCAATGTATGAGCACAAACATATCTAATAAGCTAAATAACGGTTCAATGATATAAGCAAACACAATCCCCAGGCCCGCTGCTGCAGCCGCATAGCTTTTCCATGTGCTGAAGTACTGGTAAATCAGCATCCCTGACACCGGAATGACCACAAAATCAGCTGGCACTAATGGGGGAATAAAATGAAACAGCTTATCCGGATATCCCCACAAGAGAAAACTCACTCCCACAACATCCAGGAAACAGGCGAAGATTGCACAGATTAAGCCGAAAGCCAAAATTTCAAAGAATCGTCCCTTATCCACCAGCCTCCACCAAATAAAAAAAGGCAAAATGCTCGCAGCCAGCAGCAGCCACCAATTAAAGCTGAACAAATCCTCATGTACCCAATGTTCAAGAGAAATATCTCTTAATTTCTCCCTAAGGGTTTGCTCATCTTTATAGGAAGGAATGCGGCTCATCTTATCACCTGCCATTTTGTGTTGGTATCTTGTTACTCATTTTCCCCTTCGGAAGGAGTTACATACAGTAAGCAGATGGTTTTAGTGAAATTTTGACGGATAGCCCAAACTTAATTGTGACTGCGCAATTATCCACTATAACGGCTCAATTCTCCTATGCATCGGCTTATTCAGCCATAAAAAAGCGGCCAGGCAGAGCCAGCCGCTTTCATACCTATTGCTGTCCAGTATAAATCTTGATTGCATCCCTTAAAAACTCAGCGGCACCCGGCTGAGTTTTATCATAATAAGCTTTAAACCTTTCATCTGCCACATACATTTCCGCCAGCCCGGCGTGGGCCTCTTTGCTGTATTCGCTCCAATAGAAAGTGATCCATTGCTTATGCAGGCCTGCTGCTTTTTGAGCAAGCTCGCCTGCCGGATTGCCTGTTTCCATGGCCTGGGCTAAGGTGCTGTTCACCTCTTCGGCCAGTTTCGTTACAGCCTCATGCTCCTCTTGGGTCATGTTCATGAGTTTGGCATTCGACTTCTCTACTGTCTCCTCACCATATTTCTCGCGGATTTCTTTTCCGTATTGCTTCTCGTTATCTTCAATCATTTTCTTTTTAAATCCTTCAAACTTTTCTTTATTTGACATGGTTGTTCTCCCTTCTGCTGACGCAATCGTTTTTTCTACATTCGTAATAAGCAGATCAAGCTGCTTTCTTTTCTCAAGGAGTTTCTCGCGGTGCTCCTTCAGTGCATCTGCAGCGTCGAAAGCTGGCGCTGTGATGATTTCCTTAATCTGATCGAGACTGACACCCAATTCTCTGTAAAACAGAATCTGCTGCAGTCTGTCAACTTCCTGCTGGCCATAAATGCGATATCCCGACGAATTGGTTCTTGCCGGCTTAAGAATCCCAATTTCATCATAATACCTGAGAGTCCTCGAGCTGACCCCGGCCAGCTGCGCGAGCTTCTGCACTGTGTATTCCATGCGGGTTCCTCCTTTCTAGAAAAGCGGAAGCGCCTTGCCCACGAAGGAGCGCAGACTAAGAACGCCACGTCCTGTGGCAACGTCTGCATGGCCCGCATCCTCCCAAAAGCTGTCGCTTTTGGTCGTGCGATGTTTATGCTGACGAAGCCTTCCTTGTCCTGCGGCCCTCAGGCATAAGACGGTTCCTGTAAGAAGGCGTTTTTCCTTCTGAAAGGAAACGGCTTATGACCCCGAGTCCCTAGGAGCCGAAACAAGACAAACCGAAATGTGGAGGCGACTGCTCAGGGACAACAAGCATAAGACGAGCCCTGCAAGAAGGTGTTCTTTCCTTCTGGAAGGGATTGGCTAGTCTTTCGTCCCTAGGAGCCGCAACAAGCCAAGCTTGTGACCTCGAGGGGGTAGGCACTGGAGCTAGACATTGAAAATCTATAGAAAGTACTTTCTGTTTAATACGATACACCTTTACGCAGCGTGAAGGTCAAATGGTTTTTTGCTATTTATTCTACATTTTTTCAGCCGGCAAAAAAAGGCCGACACTGCGCTTTAGTGCAATGTCAGCCTTTCTGCAAATTCGGCTGTACTCAGTTATTAATCATAAAGGCCAAATCCCAGCTGGACACCGGTTTTTGGTATATGGAAATAAGTGTCAGCATAATACCTGCCACCCCCTCCAGCATTCCCATATTGACAATTTTCTTCTCGGCATTGTCACTAAAATTGTGATCATAAAAGCCTAATGGGGCATCCTGGTCATACATATCCACGATCATGCTCAGGAGTTTGTCCCGTTCTATTCTTAATGTTTCGTTCCCGCTGTCCTGATACATAAGATGGGTTAGTCTTAAAAGTCCAGAAAATCCATGACAGAAGGTAGGGGAGTAGATATTCCATTTCTTCATCGTTCTAGAAAATGTAGCAAGAAAGGCATCTAAAGCAATCTCTTTCAGATCATCCCGATGAAGCCCTTCACCTGCCAGCCATAATGCCCTTGCCGCACCTGGAGACCCATAGCACCAGGCATCCCTATGATAGTCTTCCGGTTTTGAATGATCTTTATTAACCTCTTCTTCCCAGCTGATGATGGATGGAAACATGACGCCATATTCATCGTACCGGGTGTGTGAGCGGAGCCAGTCACTGATTTTATGCATTGCATCTCTTTGCCCCGGGATCTGGATTCCTTCTTTCAGACAGATTGCCATGGCAGCCAGGATACCCGCAATCCCGTGGGACATGCCACAGTTAAATTTCGCATTTCGGCCGGACTCTGAAGATGAAGGATCTGCTGAGATGCACCAACCTGGAACCATTATCCCCATTACTTCTTTATCTTCACTAAGCAACACTAAATAAGCAAGAATTTTAACAAGGGCTGTTTTCGCCCATTCTTCCTCTTTAAATATTAATAAGATTCCTATCGTGCTGCACCATCCCTCGATCACATCATAATCTGACATTTCAAGGTCTGTTTTGGCCATCGTTTTTTCTAGTTCAGATGGGTACATTTCACAGAAGAAATCGATTAATTGATTAATGAATCCTTTATACCTGGTACCCCCTTTGGAAAGTGCATGAATTCCCAGGAGGATACCGGCCAGGCCGCTCCACATGGAGAGGGAATGGATCCCATGTTTTTCAATTTCCTCTTTAATCCCAAGCACGTATTCATGCCCAGCCAAATCCCAGCCGGAGCTTTTCCTGAACTCATCCATTTCGGCCATAGCCACACACATTGCCGGATATCCATGTGAGAGACTAAGAGGTTCCCATGGGTAATGCTTTACACCATTATGCAGAATAAAGTTTTCTTTATCCTGAATAGCTTCGCTTACGGTTTTCGGATCTTTTAATTTCATAGCCAATTCAACGGCTATATCTTCAGCTCTTTTTCTTAACTGTTCTCCTGTTATCCCTTTCGTCTGTACCATACTAATATCCCTCCCTTATACGCCCTGCAGCTGCACTTCATCTCTCACCAGTGCATTTACTTGTGTATCGTACAAATCTTTATAGAGGCCATTTAAACTGATCAATTCTTCGTGTGAGCCCATTTCAATGATCTCGCCGTTGTCAAAGACAATAATTTTGTCAGCAAATTTCACTGAGGAAAAACGGTGAGAAATGAATAATCCGATTTTGTCTTTCACTAAATCCTGAAATCTGGAAAATATATCAGCCTCGGCTTCCGGATCTAAAAAGGAACTTGGTTCGTCAAGAATATAAACGTCAGCTTCCCGCATGAATGCTCTGGCAATGGCAATTCGCTGCCACTGTCCTCCCGAAAGCTGCTGGCCGTCTTCGAACCATCTCCCAAGCTGGCTGTCTATTCCCTTATTCAATTTATTTATAAGCGGCAGCACACCCGATCTCTCAGCTGCATTAAGAATGCTTTCATCATCCTTTATCTTTTGAAGATTTCCGAATCCTATATTGTTTCTTGCAGACATTTCATAGTGGACAAAATCCTGGAACACGGCTCCTATCCTTTGGCGAATGGCTGATTTGCTATAATTGCTGACATCTTGATTATTGATCAGAACCTCACCTTCATAAGAGCTGTATAACTGGGTTAGAACCTTTACCATTGTTGATTTACCTGAACCATTCTTTCCCACAACCGCAACCGTTTCTCCTTTTTTCAGAGAGAAATTGACATCCTTTAATGCTAAATTGGAAGTATTGGGATACACAAACGAGACATTTCTGAATTCTAAACTTTGGATCTCTCCCAGCTCTTCCGCATTCGAATCGTCTTCTTCTTTCACTACTTCCAGATCTAAAAATGCAAACAGCTGTTTCATATATAAGCTATTTTGGCATAATGACAAGACACCCTGAACAACCCCTTGAGAGTTTCCCTGCGTCATGGTTACTGCCTGAATCATCCCTACCAGATTTCCAATCATGATCTCTTGATTAAAAGCAGCAAAAGCAATCATGAAAATAATAATGGCAGAGACCAGTTCATTTAAAAATTGAAAACGGATGGACATGAACGAACGTTTCTTGGCAATTTCTTTGTCTTCTTCAAAAAACCCCGAGAAAATCCGTTTATACTGGTCAATCAGATAAGAGCCCAGCTTAAACAATTTTACTTCTTTAAAGCTATTGTCTTTGGTCAGCAAAAAAGACAAATACCAGGATTCTCTTGTTTTCGGGGCTCTTCTGAAATGAATATCAAACTCTTCCTGCCCTAATTTCAAAAAGGAAATAAAGGAAACGAGCGGAAAGACAATTAATAAACAGGCTACCCACCATTTCCAGATGATCAGGATGGCAGCAACAGAAAAAAGAGTTACTGCCTGGCTGATTAAGGACAGGATCTGGGAAAATATCTGATACGGACGGTAAGATGCCTCCGACTGGGCCCGCTTTAATTTGTCCTGTACATCGGCATTTTCAAATGATTCCAAAGGAAGGTCATTTGATTTACTCATGATCGTTTCATTTAAGCGATAACCTATGAGACTTTCATAAAGCCTTTCAACATATCCTCTCAGGACAGACACCAATTCATTTAGAATAGTGGCACCCGCCAGCAGGCCAAAACTGAAAAAGACATCTGAAAAGGCACCGCTATTCTGTGAACTGACAATACTATTAATAAATTCCTGTGTCGCGATGATTACAAAGGCAGGAATAAGTCCCTGAAGCAGGGAGCAGCCAATAATGAGAATAAAATAGAATTTATTGATCTCCCAGAGAAGCTTGAATAGCCTGGGCCAGTAAGAGAAGGAACTTAAAATACTTTTAAAGCTGAAATTAGAAGAATAGTATTTTAACTCATCCATTGTTTCTGCTTCTCCTTCTGGTACCTTAAATGGTATAAAGTATGCCTCGCGAGTGTAATGATTTTCGTTTCCCGCGTGCGGTCAACTCCAATCAGGCGGTTGATGTGCATATGAATGACGCTTCCGATCAGATCGTCTATATGATTGGCGATGAGTCCTTGCCGGTTCGCAACATTTACTTTATCAGCATAAATACTTAACGCTTCTTTTCTTATATTCATTAAAGAATAGAGTGTTTGCCCTTTTTCATCCTTCTGCAAATTGGCCCAATTGTCATCGGTATTGCCATAACGCAGCAGTTCAGATTTCATCTGTTTAAATTCCTCTTTGTATTCCTTGTAATTCACACTATCATTGAGCCAGTTCAGCTGTTCCCTGAAGCTGAGCGAGAATCCCTCGAGGATATCAATCACACTTAGTGCACCAAATAATTCTTCGCTTATGTCAATACGTTCAAATCTTCTAAGCCCCAAATATCGCGCTACGGCCTCACTGTCTTTAGAGAAGAATGTTTCAGCACTGCTGATAAGGTCAGAACCTCCATATCTTTCAATCTCGGGATCATAGGTATCAATGACCATCCGATTCAAAAGCCCCTCTTTTTTCATCGTATTGGCCCATTGATAGATCGAAGGGATTCCCTTTGCCACTAACAGATCCGGGTCCCCTTTCAGCCGAATTCGGATATGCGGGACTTCATCTATATAACGTATAAAGAATGCCTGATCAGCCCATCCATTCTCTTTAGATTCTTCAGCCAATTTGCAGAATCCATTATATAGAAACTCCTCGACACGCTGATTCATGCCATACAGCTTGATATAAAGCCATTCGCTCCCCGGAAATTTAAGCCGTTGATCATCCGGGATAAATTCTTTCTTCAACTGCATTTTATTTTTATTCAGCTTGTTCTCGCTGGTTACGTGGTTACTTTTAATGAGAGGGAAAACAAATTCAGCAAAGAATGAATCCCCATTTTTATTTTTTACCAATAGATTGGCCGGATCTTTCATTCCAGTTTCAGTGATCCTGATCGTCTGTCCCTTACTAAGCCGTTTAAAATCATATTCCAGTAATTCCAGATGAAAGCTGTTTTCCAAGTCTAATAGAACTCGATTATCGGAGCGGGTCTGATAAACATAACGGGGAATCTCCCTCTCCTTCCTCCACTTTTTAAAATAATCCATAAACTCTTTCCCGCTGATACTTTGATCTAAATCCAATGTGAGCGGGTCCACTTTCCACTCGGCAGGCGACAGAAGAATATTTTTATATCTAATACCCGGCAGGGCATATGAATGTTCAAGTTCTCCCCAATCAAATGGCATCCAGTGTCTGACACCTTCTAAAGCAACTTCCCTTAGAAATCTGCATACATTTGGTGCGTTGGAATAATCGAGCATATGGCATGTGACAGGGATGATTCTTTTATTCAGTCTTTTAGACTTTAGATAAAAGGATTCCAGATTGCATCCTACAACAATATCCTCTAGCGGTATCTGCTTTTCAGCCGGCTTGGATGAGTTTGTTCCCACTGCGATTTCATATTCTCTGGTATTCTTGGAAACCATCAGATTGGCTGCTCTTCCAGCAGGCGGCAGATAGACTAATTCTGCAAAAATTGAATCCTCGTATAGTGATTGCTCTGTTTTGCTCGTGTCTGCCAGTTTAGTTTCGATCGATTCATCCAATATATCGATAAATCTTCCAAACGTCTTGCCGGCAGCGGCTGAACCAGGGTTACCTCCGATAATCATTTCAAAATGGCCATCATCAATGTCCGATTCATGATTGGCTACTATTTGGAAATAGAGCTCCATGGAGATCGGCGCCTGGGATGCCGGGTCAAATTGTTCCATTTGCTCCTTGCCCGATAGCCTTTCAATATCCTGATCCGTTAGTTTAATTTCCATGCTTCCATCTTTAATTGCCTTTGTCATGAGTTCGAGTAAAACCTTGGTCCGGTATGGTGTGAATTTATCTCTTGTCTTTTTCATAGACCTGGAAGAAGGCGGAAATTCATAGGTAGCAGGATAACCAAGGCCCATATCTTCATCCAACAGGGTCAAAAGCGGTACTTCCTGATAGGTTCCATAACGCTCTACAAAGTCTTCCCTGTAACGGTCAATGTGCTCAAATCCGCTGTGCGGAGGAGATAGCTTCCAGAGAGTCTCTGCAGCCAGTTCGACCGTGTCCTTCACGTTTTCACTTAGGGTTAATGCACGGGTGTTCATGGCTAAATCAACTTGAATTAAGTTTTCTGCATCTGTCACTTTTTTCATGGAGTTTTTTAAGTCAGTGAATATTTCCTCTCCCTGCCCCACTGAGGTGAGGTTATATTCATTGAACAGGGCCTCTGCATTCTTCAGATCACTTAGAATGGGGTGATGTATTTGATTCTTGATGATTTTATTAATCAGATTACTTAAAGGGTTTACATCCATAAGAGAAGGTCGTATCTCGCTGATCAGGAATTCCTGTTTCAGCAGCTCTTTTATAAATTGGGTAATGGTATCAGTATCTGCCTGAGGATAACGTTCTTTAATGGTATGGACAAGAACGGAAAAAGCAATCGGTTTATCAGCCAGCCTGAATACGTCCTCAACCACTTGAGTGAAGCGAATCGTTGGCTGTTTATTATAATTGTCCCCATCTTTGAATAACTGTCCAAAGCCAGTATGAAAAAGGAGCTTTACCCGCGTTCCATTAAAGTAGAGTGAATGATTGCGCATAACCTGGAGGCGTAAGAGGACCTCATCCTCTTCTTCCAGAATGCTGATTGCCTTTAAAAGCCATTCCATATCAGGCCTGGCCCTCTTCTTAAACTGTCTGTTATCCGGGATGACTAAATCTGTTTTGTCTCCAATCCTGCCAGCTTCTACACCAGAGCATAAACCAAACGGTGTTGGGCGAGTGGACATCCTGATCAGATATTTCAGGGCTGACTTGATCAGCTGATTCTTCTTTGGCGAATCACTGAACTTCTCCAGCTTTATTAGAGAATGGTAGAGGCTCGGACTGGAAACATAGATGGCTTCCCTGATTTCCCGATTCTTCATTAATTGAAAGAGCTGTTCTTCCGCTTGTTCGCCCTCAAGGCTGCTCATCTCTGAGTAGACCTGAAAGGGCATAAGAGGAGATCTGAGCATGAAATAATCCAGTAAGGAGTACAGCGGCTCTTCCTTATTATTGTTCTTTTTTATTTTATTTCTTTCTTTCACGATCATTGCTTCTCACTCCTTTTTAGTCTGTCATTTCCACTTCAACTTGTCTTTCCAGGCACAGAAAGTAACCTTGACCCCTTCTGGTTTTAATGATCTTAGGTTTATTGGGGTTTGCCTCTATCTTCTCGCGCAATTTGTGAATATAGACATATAAATTATCCGTGCCTACTGTTTCATCAAAGCCCCACACTAGATCAATCAGCTTTTCCGAGCTGCATATTTTTCCTGAATGTTCAATGAGCGTTTTTAATATTCGGAATTCCAGCGAAGAAAGGACAATTACCCTGCCTTCCTTTATTAAAACCCGATCCTCTGTATCAAGCACGGTATCCTCAGTGAGCTTTACCAGCACATGATCCTTCTTTGCCTCGGAAGGCTTACTTTTTTCATGGATGATCCGCAGAGTAATCGTTTCCAGCAAGTTTTTATAATTCTTATTAAAGCTTGTCACAATAATTGAAATCCCATTATAAATTGTGACTCGCTTGAAAAAGCCAATAATATCCTTCTCAAGCATGCTCTCATCGATGACAATGGCAAAACATTGTTTAAGTAAACCAAAGGAAATGTCTCTCCAGTTTCGCAAGTGGAGAACTTGAAAATCAGCTATTTCACCTATAAGACCATGCTTCTCCAATGTATCTTTACAATTTGAAATAATCAGAATATTTATGGCTCACTCCTCCTTCGCAGAAAAGTTTTATTTATTGGCAACGTCATTATTCTTATATAAATGAAGGGCGTAAATTATGGCCAATACACTAACAACCGTGATGGATGCTATTCCAGAAAAAATGTTTTTCAGCTTATAATTTGTCAGATCCGTGACTACCAGGCTGAAAAAATAGGGATTTAACAGCTGCCAGTCTCCTAAAGATGAGAAAAGCATTGCAATAGATGTTGTACAGCCTATTACAGCTGTAAGGATTCCTGCAACGATATTTCTAAAAGCAATGCTGGCCAGTATTGTGATGCATACAAGCCCACACTGAGTAAAAGCTATTTTCAAACTGCCCAGAATCTCTGACTTTATGAAATTCTGTGGCGGCGGGATATCAGCAAAGATAAGACATATGATCAGATTTACACAAAAAATCAGCAAACAAGAAGTCAGGATAAACAAGAAAATAATGAACACTTTACCTGTAAAAAAAGATGCTCTTGAATGCGGATAGGTAAAATGGGCTTCTGCAGTGCCTTCACGGTATTCCCTTGAGAAAATAAAACTTGCAATGCCTGCATAGAAAATCGGCGCTATGATAACCGCCAGCAGGAAATTCACAAAAACCAAAGATGTGTTCCAATTAAAGGCTGAGTCTTCCAATAATCCGGATAGCATGACATAAATAAGATTAAAAACAATGGGTATGAGAATAACGCCCAATATCATCCATTGAACAATTGTCCTTCGCAATTTCAGCAGCTCAGTCTGCAGGATCGTGATCATGAAAGATCCTCCTCCTTCGTGATGGATAAAAAGTAGTTTTCGAGGGAATCGCGGGCATTAACCATTTCATATACCTCCACAAAACCATCAACCATTCTTGCATTTAACTCAGCTGCCTGAACACTGTTATAGATCTTGATTAGACCCTTATTACATATGACATAGTCTGAGATTTTCAACTCATTCTCCAGGATGAACGAAGCTTTATTCACATTATTTACCGAGATTTGCAAGTATCTTTTTTTCTTTTCCTGCAAGGCTTCATAATTGAGTTCTTCAATTAATCTTCCCCTATGTATAATTCCGAGAACATTGGACAAATGATCGATCTCAGATAAAATATGACTTGATAGCAAAATAGCAACCTCATAGTCGTTAGCCAGTTTCAGCAGGGTTTGTCTCAGGTCTTTCATGACCTGTGGATCCAGGCCATTGGTCGGTTCATCCAGAATAAGAAACTCCGGATAATGCAGCATTGACCTTGCAATCCCAAGTCTTTGCTTCATCCCGACTGAAAAGTCTTCCACCTTCTTGTCTTTGTATTGCATGAGGTTTAACTTCCTCAGCATTTCCTCGGTGCGTTTTTTTGAAGTGACTCCCATTAGCCGCCTGTGTATTTCCAGGTTTTCTTCTGCAGTCAGGTTATGATAAAAGTTGGAGTGGCCAATAAAAGAACCGATTTTCTCAAAGATGGATTGGTTTTTAGCCGGATTTTTTCCAAATAGTTCAACCTTGCCCTTTGTTGGCTTGATTAAGTGCAGGATCATTTTCAGGGTAGTAGTCTTGCCGGCTCCATTTTTCCCGATTAAACCGTATATTTCCCCCTTTTTGATTGTCATATCTATATTTTGCACCACTTGTTTATTCTGATAGATTTTTGTCAGACCAAATGTCCTTAATACATCCATTCTCGCCCTCCTCTCATTTATGGCATTTATTCACCAAATAAGGTAAATATTAACTAACAATTAAAATATTACTATACTTTTTTTAAGTATTCCTAAACAATTTCTTACATTTTCCTTACATCTGCTCTTCGGCTATTAAAGAAAAGGAGAAACACGTTCTATCGTAAGGCTTGCTTGTAACATGGATTTGTCCATTTTGTTTTTCTACTAATTTCTTTGTAATGGATAGACCAAGCCCATTCCCGGCAATGGTGCGGGATTTCTCGGCTTGAAACAGCCGATTGAATACATGAGGTAAATCTTTTTCCATTATCCCCTCACCTTTATCCCAGATCTCAATCCAGCAGAGCTTATCAGCTTGCTCGATATTCACTCCTATTACTTTACCTTCCGCTCCATATTTAACAGCATTTTGGATCAGGTTATTTAAGATTCTCTCAACAGAGCCTCTGTCACATCTTACATATAATGGTTCATCTGGCAAATCAATTTCCGGAGTTAGGCCTCTTCTTTCAAACTCGACAAAAAAGGCCACAAATACATCCATGATGATTTCCACAATATTTTCTCTTTGAAGCTTTATATCAATTTCTCCGGCTTCAAGCTGAGCAAGTTCAAAAAATGATTCAGTGATCGCCGTTAACTTCTGGGCCTTCTGATAGACCACTTCCAGATACTTCAGCCTCTCTTCTTCAGTCATTCTGCTGTTTTCCCGGTAAATAACCTCCATATATCCTAATATGGAGGTTAGAGGGGTGCGAATATCATGCGAGATATTGGTAATCATTTTCTTTCTTTCTAATTCAAGAAAATTAGTTTTCTCTCTGTTGTGATGATATTTTTCCATAAAACGATTAATCGAATCGATCAGACTTATTAATGGTGAGCTGGAATAGTGAATCCGTAAATGAGTCACAGAGTTATTTGAAATAGATTCATCCAAATCTCCTTTTATTTTTTTGAATTGTTTATTGAGGGAAATCCTATCATACAGGAGTCCCAGCACAATAATGGTTAACAGAATAATCATCGTCCTCATCATTTTCGTTCACCTGCAAACCGGTAGCCGATTCCCCAGACAGTCTGTATATATTCTGGTGCAGATGGGTCTGTTTCAATTTTATTTCGCAGGCGATTTATATGAACCATTACTGTATTATCATCGGTATGGAAATCCTCTTTCCAGATGTGTGAAAAGATTTGTGATTTGCTGAATACTTTTGCCGGATGGGTAAGAAGAAGCTCCAGAATGGCAAACTCCTTAGCTGTTAACATGATTTTATTATTTTTAATTTTGACTTCATATGTATCACGGTTTAATTCCAGATCATTAAATTTCAATAACTTCTGCGAATCTTCTTTTTTTGTTTCATTAAGATAGAGGTAGCGTCTAAGCTGAGCTTTCACTCTGGCAAGAAATTCTCCAATAAAAAAAGGCTTAGAAATATAATCATCAGCTCCAAGCCCTAAACCCAGCACTTTATCCTGTTCTCCCCCTTTGGCGCTTAAGATCATCACGGGTGTATTTTTATGTTGTCTGACGTGCTGAAGAACTTCCAATCCATCCATCTGCGGGAGCATAATATCCAAGATAATCAAATCATAATGAAAACTGTTTATAAAATCCAGCGCCTCTTTTCCATTATCGACCAGCTGTGTATCATACCCTTCATTTTGCAGTGTTCTTTGAATTAGATGGCTGATTTCTTTGTCATCTTCGGCAACTAAGATCTTCGAAAGGCTCATGTGTATCACCTCTAGTGATTATTTAGATACACTTTGATTCTAACACATTGTTTTTGTAAATTTTAACATTTCTCTCAAAATAATAAGAAAGGGCTATCCCATTTCAAGTCAGCTCCATGAATCATTTCCAGCATAGACAGACAAATTCCGGCGCTTCCTTCCAAAAGCCCTGGTTTATGCAGCATTTTATTTTCCGCATCAGTATATCCAAATGGGGCCTCCGGATTATAGCTGTCTATTAGCTTATTTGCATAGTCTTTCAGTTTCTCTTTATATATGGAAAAATGCTCTTCTTCTTTTCTCACCATTTTATGCAGGATATGCATGTTACCTGAAACGCCATGACAAAAACTGAGTCCGTTCACGCTCGTATCTTTTAATTCCTTAGCGATAAGTGAAGTATACGCCTCCAACGCCTCTCTTATTAAGCTTTTTTCATTCAGCGCTTTTCCAGCAAGATATAACGAATAGGCAATTCCAGGCAGTCCGTAGCACCAGGCATCCGGATGGTCTTCATTGTAATTCGGCTTCCCAAATACTTCATGTTCAAATGAGATAATATCCGGCCAGGAAATGCTTTCTCCCTTCACTCTTTTCTTGTTTACTAACCATTGGGAGATCTCCCATATCGCTTCCTTTTGCCCCTTTACTTCGTACCCGTCAAGGCTGGACCGGGCCAAACCTGCAAGCGTACCCGCAATGCCATGGGACATTCCACTATTAAAGCATCCATTGGGATACATCGTTTGATAGTCCTGATTGAATTGATAGTGTCCCGGAATATACCAGCCTGGAACCACTTCTCCATCAATACTTATTTTATCTGCCAGACGGACTTGATTTTTCATTACTTCCTTATACAGACACTGGGCCGTTTCATTCTCAGGCAGCTCCCGCAAATATACTGCCAAACCTGAAAGCCCTGACATGGGATCATACCAAAAAGGGGAAACGCCTTTAGCTTCGCTGAAAGTTTCGGACCCTTCCCTTAAAAATTGTTCGATTCTTTTAAAAGCTAAACTGTTTAATTGCTGCAGGAATCCCGAGTAGCGCGTCCCTCCTCTGGAAGCATGCAAAACAGCGTAAGCGATTCCCGTTAATCCGCTATATAGAGATACATCATCAAGGCTTTTCCCATTCATTTCTTCATGCAAAGCCATTAAATAGTCATGTATAACCTCATCCCAGCCTTCCTCAGGATAAAGCATGTCCAGCTTCGAATAAAAAAGAATAAGGCCTGGATATCCCTGAGATAAAGAACAGCTATCCCAAGGGCTCCTCCCCTCTGAATTTCGGTTGGAGGCTGCACAAGCGGCGGCTTTAACCTGTGCAGGATCTTTTAATTTGTATGCAATGTCATGGACGATCTGCTTCATATTCATGACAGTGGATGAACCTTCCAGTTTGACCATAATTCCTCCTCCTAACACTCTTTCTGCTTCTATTTGACCCAATCTCTGCGATTCCACCGCAATAGTGTAAAAGAATAGGTGGGAACGATAACAAGCAAAAGAAACCATAAATACGAGAGGTCTGCCTCTAGCAGGAACACAAACAATTCCTGGCTGCCAAACAGCAGAATATCAAATAAATCACTGAGATACACAGAAATGAAGAGTAAGAACAAGTAAGTGATAACAGTAATGATCGTATTCGGCAGTGTGACACTTAATAAACTGGCTACACCTATCAGGGCAACAAAAATAATGAATACACCAAGATAATATTTCACCTGATATATATAGGCTTCCGCCACTCCCATTACAGGTGCATTTTCATAATAAAAACTAACCGAATCCGCCTTCGGATAAAATAAGTATCCCGCAGCCGTGCCCACTGCAAAGGTGATTGCCATCATGACAGCCACCAGCATAATCAGCAGAAACCATTTTGCTAATAAAATGTCTTTTAATGAGAGAGGTCTGATCGCCACCAGGCGAAGGCCTCCCGACTGGTACTCGCCATTAATGCTGTCGATGCACAGTACAGGCAGTATGATGAGGACCATCAAATAATAGATTTTCTTCAGCAGAAAAATAGAGTAATTCAGTGAGTTGAGCGGTGCACTTTCTTCCATTGTAAAAAACAGGTTTTCTGCCAGCAAAGACTGAACAAGAATATAAATCATGAAAATGGAAAAGAACAAGATGTTTTTTTTTCGACTGAACATTCTTTGCCATTCACTGGTAAGCAATGGATTCATTTTGTCTCCCTCCTTCTAATGTAAGGAATCTCTTCTGGAGAATATGATTAGTGAAACTGCAGTCCCCACAAGTATATAAGCCATCATAACAGCCAATATCCATCCCTTTAAAAACACTTGATCTGTAAGCATCTGAACAATTCCGCTAAACTGAATCTCAATTAAAGAAAAGTAGACGTACTGTGAATAGCCAATGGACTCTCCAAACATTCCAAGCAGTACTGGAAAAAGCATGGAAGCCAGCAAAAAACCGGCTGTTATCGCAAATGCCGTTGTGGATGATCTGCTTATGACCCCCACCAGAACCGCAACACTGGCCACCGCTGCAAGCGACAGATAGGAAAGCAGATAATAAGCCGCACTATAGCCTAAAGAGTCAAAGGGGGAAACAGGCTCTGGCTGAAAAAATAAGTAGACTTCTTCTGCACTTTCGAAAAAAAGCCATCCCGCAGCTGCCGAACAGATAAAATAGGCAGCCACGAGCAAAAAGAGATAAAGCAAAACGGAAAAATACTTCGCCCAAAAAACGCTTGAAAAACGAAAGCTTCTTTGCAGGACCATTCGAAGCTCGCCGGTTCTGTATTCATGCGTGAAGCTCATGATAATGATCAGAACAGCCACGATATTGAAATAGAGCATAAAGACTTCCGCAATACTCATAACAGGGAAATTGGACCAGAACGAGTACTGCGGGTCCGTCTTCTCGAGTACTTCATTGTTTTCTCTTGATTGAAGGGCCGTAACGAGCACTAGGAAGGGAATGAGGATAAAAAAAAGAATGGAACTTTTTTTGCTCCAGAGACGTTCCCATTCACAAAGGAATATAGATCTCATTGCGCCATCAGCTCAATAAAGATTTCTTCCAGGTTTCTTTCAGATTTCTCAATGCCCGTTATCCCAATGTTTTCTTCAGCTAGTATTCTTCGGAGATACTGAAGCTCATCTTCTGTACATATAGCCTGAAGTGTCCTGGAATCAAGCCTTTTGATCTGAAGTTTTCCCTTTAACAGGGATAAGGCTTTATCAGGCTGTGCACAGCTGATTTCCCACCTGGCTTTTCCAATGAGATCATCAAGTCTTCCTGTCCATTTAAGCTCACCTTCATGAATCATGACGATTTTATTGCAGATATGCTGAAGTTCATCAAGCAAATGACTGGATATTAAAAATGTCAGGCCTTTTTCATTTCTTAATCGCAATATCAGTTCTCTCAGGAATTTCATCCCCATCGGATCGAGCCCATTGGCCGGCTCATCCAGAATAATCACTTCAGGGTCGCCCAATAGCGCCTGGGCAATCCCCAGCCGCTGCTTCATACCGAGGGAATAAGAGGAAACTTTATCATTGCCTCTATCTTTTAATCCGACCAGCTCGAGCAATTCCTCCACTTTCCTGTTATGTTCTGACCTGGGGATATGGGGATGCAGCTTAATCAAGTTTCTTAAATTCCCCCTCCCGGACATATGTCCGAAAAAGATCGGCGTTTCAACGATGGCACCCACCCGGCTTAATGCCTGCTTCCGATTCTTTGATACAGAGTTCCCAAGCACCAGCACATCTCCCGCAGATGGCTTTACAAGCCCCATCATTACCCGGATCAGTGTCGTCTTTCCCGCGCCATTCGGTCCAAGGAACCCGCAAATATCCCCCTGCTCTATATCAAAAGTAACCTCATGAAGCAATTTTCTTGTTTTTATCTTTTTGGAAACACTTCGCACTTCCAATACCTTCGGTTCCATGTCAGCACCTCACTCAGCTTCTCCTCCTCAGGAAAAAGCGGACTATTTGTAAAAATAGTATCATGATCTATTTAAGAATCTTTTTCTTAATTCTTACATTTTTCTTAAGCCTAAAAAAATACCCCTCAATCGTGCCAGGGGTACCTCTTACACTGCCTTCACGGCAGGCTCTTGGCCATACATCTCTTTATACAGTCCATCCGCTGCCAGCAGTTCCTCATGTCTGCCCGCCTGGACAATTCTGCCCTTCTCGAGAACAATGATCACATCCGCATCCTTTATGGTATTCAGCCTGTGTGCAATAATGATCTGGGTGCAGGCAATACTTCGGACCTGGTCATGGATATGGCGCTCATTCTGATTATCAACGGCACTAGTTGCTTCATCCAGCAAAAGAATCTGCGGCTCCTTGAGGAGTGCCCTCGCAATTGCGATCCGCTGGCGCTGGCCGCCGGAAATATCTGCGCCTCCTTCTGCAACAGGAGTAAAATAATGCATTGGCATTGCCATGATTTCATTATGGATTCCAGACCTTTTACAAGCTTTGACGATCTCTTCTTCCGTAGCATCTTCATGATAAAGCGACACATTTTCAAGAATCGTTTTATTAAATATCGGTGTCTCCTGGGACACAACTCCAATCTGCTTTCGTAAAGACGGCAAATCCAGCTCCCGGATTGATATGCCATCAAAGCATATGGTTCCTGCGTTCGGCTGGTGCAGTCCAATCATAAGCCGTGCCAGCGTGCTTTTTCCTGATCCGGATGGTCCTACAATCGCAACTTTTTGACCTGGCTGAATGCTCACACTGATACTCTGAAGACTTGGCTCGCTGAATTCGGAATATTTAAAGGTGACATCTTTTAATTCAATACTGCCCGATAGCTTATCCAGCTTTTTTAATTGTTTAGACTGATCCTGTTCCGGCCTGGCATGCAGAATATCCCCAGCCCTCATTAAATAAGCCTTAAGCATTATCAGCTGGCTCACAGATCTCACCAAATTCTCGACTAATAAAAACAGGCTTCCGGCCATTGTAAAAATGGCTACCAGCGTCCCAAGTGATAATCGGCCGTTCAGCATCTCCATTACACCTATCCATAAAATGATAAATGGCGCTATTGTCTGTATGCCTGCATTCATACTGTCAAGCCAGTTCATGGCAGCATCTCTGGATTTAACCTTTCGGAGATACTCGACAAACAAAGAATTCCAATTTCTGTATATCCTTTCTTCCGTTCCGGTGGTTTTGATGGCCGCAATATGGTAAATCATTTCACTCATGGCTCCCTGCACCGCCGTCTGTGCCATTACTGTTTCTTTAGACAGATGTTTTAATTTGGGGTTAAAAATCAAAACGGTCGCTGCCGAGAGCAAAATTAATAAAAGAACGGATATCCCCATTGTCATTGAAAAATAAGCGGCAAAGGAAAACATCGCAACAATTAATAAGGAATCAAAAATGCTAGTGATCACATTGGCAGAAAGGATTTCCCGAATGTGAACATTGCTGTTGGCCCTGAAGATAAGGTCTCCAAAAGTCCTAAGCTGAAAAAACTTATAAGGCAAGGAGAGAAAGTGCTGGATAAACCTGCTCATCATCTGCAAATCCAGCGTGTTTTTCAGCCTGATCAAAACCTTTGTCCTTAAATAAGAGAAACAGGTTTGAAACAGGATCAGAAAAAACGTCGCCGCCCCCAGCAGAGAAAACAGATGAACATTTTTTTCATCCAGTGCATCAATAATAAATTTTGTCAGGATGGGCAAGCCCAGAGTGAAAATCTGAAGAAACCCTGACATGAATAAGACAGACAGAATCAGTTTCCTATTTTTTTTCAGCAAGTAAGCATATTGGCTCCAGACTTTAGTGCTGCTGTCCTTTTTCACAGCCCATAATTTGTCCTGCGGCTCGCAAAGCAAAGCATAGCCGCTAAATCCTTTTTCCATTTCAGTTACTGACAGCCTGATTTTCCCTTTAGCAGGATCGACGATAAAATACGTTCCATTTTTGATTTTTTCCAGGATTACATAATGGTTTTGTTCCCAATGAAGGATGGCAGGGAGCGAAACCGATTCGAGCCCGTCTATCGATACCTTAACGGCGCTGCATGTAAATCCGGCCGATTCCGCTGTTGAGGCTAAGTTGTACATGGAGATGCCGTCTCTTCCTACGGATAGCCTTTCCTGCAATTCGTAAAAGGAGACTGAACTTCTGTAATACTTAGCCAGCATCTTCAGGCAGCAGATCCCACATTCCGACCGTTCCATTTGTTCCATAAACGGGACAGTGCGCATCGTTTTTTTCCTTGTCATTTATGGATCACCTCAAGATGTCCAAGCTGCAGGGAGAGCAGTGAAGGAACAGAATCCGGATCATGCAGCCTCAATAATTGGTAGCCTATTCCGGAGAGTCCTGTCATAAATCCGGGTATATGTCCGGCCCAGATTAATGAATCAGCAGATTTCCTTTTCTGTTCTAGAACGGAAGCTGCCATATTCTCTGCTATTTCCCGAAGGTCTTGTCTGTTTTCTTTTTCTGCAGCCAGCAGCAGCAGTTCGATATTCCCCATATCTCCATGACAGAGATTGATTCCTCTGCCAAAACCGTCCTTCAGTGTTTTATTAATCGCTCTTTGAATATCTCTTTCAAAAAGGGGATTCCCCTGCCCCTTCATCATTAATCGGCTGATGCCAATTCCCGCTGCTCCGTTACACCAAAAAACAGGAATATCATTGGGCCCTTCCCTGTGGTCACTCCAATTTTCGTCTTCAGTGCTATACCAGCTATTTTCGTACTGAACCGCTTGCAGGGATGCTTCCTGAAAGTCTGGTCTCCCCGCTTTGTCAGCTAATACTTGTAGCGCCCACGCAATGCCGGCTCCTCCGTGAGACAGTCCGTTTAATGGCCGGTCAAATCCCGGAATAACCCACCCTATCCCTTCAGGATATTCGGTTTTATGCTTCATTAGATGATTTCCGCATTTTATCGCTGTTTGAAGCGCATGCATTGACTTTGTCAGATCATAAAAATTCAGCAGGGCAAAAATGACACCAGCACTGCCAGACATGATATCGTAGCGCCTGTCATAATCAATCTGTTTTTCAATATGGCCTATTACCTCACAGGCAAGTTCCTCGAAATTATCAAGGTTCCATAGTTTTTGAAAGTGACAGAGAGAAAGGAGAATGGATCCCCATCCGGTAAATACCGAGATACCATCATCGTTTGCAGGATGCTTAATCCTGTCCTTAACCATCTGAAACGCTCTCTTGGCCGCATCTGTATATTTCTCATTCTTTGCTGAACGTCCCAGATAACCTAAAAACAAGCTGATACCAAGAATTCCATCGTATAGACCGTAATGTAACGGAGACAGCCGGGCATCTGCCCCATGCTCTTTGCTTATCCCAATCCAGGTTGCATCTTTCTGTCCTTCTCCGTAAATAGCCCGCTTGCATAATAGATTTCCTATTTCAATGGCCTCTTCTTTAAACCTTTCTTTGCTGACCTGTCCCTTTTCCAGAAGAACCGGATCAATAGGAGTATCTTCTGCTTTATCCTTTTCCAGAGTAGCCAGTGACATTTCTATGTATTCCAGCTGAGTATTCAAATCTTTCAAAGAGAGTTTTCTTATATTTTGGTCAACTAAGTTCCTGCCTGCAGTCTGGTAGAAATTTTTTATTTCTTCTTGTTGACTGGTCCATATACTTGTTGAACTTGGCTTTGCCGTAAAGTAAGGTATATCCCCGGCTAAAAGATCCTGCAGCTCATAAGGTATGACAAGATTGAACATTTGGTTCACTTCCCCTGTATTCCAAAGCGGCATAAATAACCATTCCCGATCAAGGCCATTTTGCAGATAATCAGGATGAAAGCTGGTTTCCAGAAACGTATGATAGATTTGGGTTGACCTGAGCACAACACGTACTTCTGCATGGTTAAATGCTTGAAGCGGTCCATTTGCCGAAAGCAATACATCTTTATGTTCCAGCATTATGGTATAGAGATCGTTAAATCCTTGCTGCAATGAATCCTTATAATCTCCTAAACTCGGTTTTTTTGTTTTTAAGCGGGGGACATTTTTGCCAGAGGAAGTTTGCCCTTTTCCTTTTACCAGCTTCATTTGATCTGTATAAATATCTTTGATCATAAATACATTGTGTGTAACTTCCTGCCCGCCTCTGCCGCCTATCCCGCTTACATCCACACCATCCTGGACTTTATCGGCAGAAAATTGAACAGGAAGCATCATTGTTTTCAATACTGAACTGGATAAATTCTTAATTGCCTCGTGTACAGCGGTTTTTCTGGCAGGTATCGTTACTTCATTCTGAAATAATACTTCCAGGTCAACCAGCATTGGGTGTTCGCCATTTGCAATGATATTTTCATAATGAAAGTCCCCGGCATTAAGTATGTATAGAAGCCCAATTAACGCTCCCTGTCTGTAATAAAACCGCTCCAATTCTTCAATCGATTCACAATCTTTATAATCAATGAATTCCATCCATCCATAATTCTTTCTGGAAATTACGCTTAAGGTTTTCAGCGGGTGCTTCAGCCCTTTCTGATTTATCCAGGACAAAAGGTTTTGAAAGGATTCATCAACTGCAATAGACCTTGGTTTATAAACCGCCTGTTTACCATTTTGAAACTGAATGATATGTACTGCTTCCCCGTTCTTATGTGTATCTCCCATGCCAAATTCAATTGTTTTGATTACACTGCCTTGTGAGAAAATGGTTAATCCTTGATAGTCATCAATGAATCTCCTAATCATTTGATTAAAGGTTTTAATAAGCATAAGCGTTCTTTCAGTCATAACCCTTGCTAAAACAGGATAATGACTGAAAAGCTTTTTTATGTCTTCATTATTGGTTAAAGAATTCTCAACAAAATATTGATATCTTTCTTTTTTCGTTTCTCCCTGCAATTGCTCAAGGTATGATGAAATATTCAATTCTAAAATTAAGGTTTTTAAAGCAATAAATGATAAATGTTCATGGAGGTATCGGCTGAAGGAGGCAATTACGCCTTTTACATCAAGATAGTTATCCTCATTCCTATTGTTTATGTAATGTAGTGTTTTCGTCTGAGCCCAACTTATAAAAGGCCTTACAAAAGGGCTGAATACCTTGCTTATATCACTGTCTATGTCATATGCGATTGAATATTCAGCCTCATTGGCAAGTATACTCTCATAATAATTGCACCATTCTTCATTGCATTTGGCGGATTCTTCTTTTTTCATTATGAGAGCGGCAAATTCGTCTTTAGTTAAATTTAAAGTGTTCAAGCATAGCTCGAATTGTTCTGGATAAACGATTCCAGATTTTGTTTTCCATTTTGACAATAGTGTGTGGTCCGTATTCTGTTCGCTGCTGCTTATTTGTCTTTCAGTAAAATATTGGGCCTTTCCATTGTGCATCCTAAAACCCCCTTAATGAATGTTAATAAAAATGTCAGGCAAAAAATTGCCTGACATCCGATTTACAGCATTTGAATCAATCTCCAGGATAGCATCTCACTACTGATGGACAATTTCTAATTGTGATTAGGATCGTGCGGCAAACCCAAGCAGTTTGAGGCTGTACATCCGCTCCGCCAGAAATGTTCTTAAGTTCTTCAGCATCTACCTGAGACACCGGGTGCTCAAAATCAACTTCATTACGAAATTCAGGATTCCTTAAAGCTCTAACAACTAATTCTTTTGACATTCTAACTCCTCCTAAATAATGGTCATTGTCTTAAGACAACTTCATACTACCATCTAAATCTCTTAAGAAATCATAAATATTCTTAAGATTAAAATAATGTTAATTTAAGGATTAGATAGAAAATATTTACTATTATGTTAGTAGAGTGATAAATGCAGTCGAATTCTTTGCGAGCACAACCCATCACTACTAATACTTTTTTGGAGGGATTTTTGTGAAAGAGAATATGTTTGATCTGGATGTACAAGTATTAAAGGCGGCTAGCGGAGAACAGCCTGATATTAAGAGCAAGCTTTTCTGTACTCCTGGATGTGTAGACCAGACAACGAAAACAAGCTGCTGCTTAAAATGTAAAACATCTCTTTGCAATAGCAATATGTCTTGCTGGTAAGCAGAAAAAAGGGCTAATGAGGATCACCTCATTAGCCTTTTTTATACTCAAGCTTCGATTTTTTTAACCAGTATGGCTGCAGTCACTTTCTCTGATAAGCATCCTTCCAGATCCTTTTCCTTGATAATCTGCAGGTCCAATGCTGATTTTATTTTACGTTCATCAGGTTTTTTCTGGATTAATTCCGGTAAATTCAATTCCTCTAATCGTTTTACGGTTTCTTCGGTGTCAAACTTCTCCGTCCTTCTAATCTGCCTCTGCAATTTGTAGCTGTCAATCTTGACTTCTCCTTTTTCATTCTGTCCCACTGCTGTATCAAAATACTGATGAAAAAGGTTTTTCAATTTATCCAATTCTGCTTCCAGGTCCTTTTTCCTGCGGTTCAGCTCATCAAAACGGACCAGCATCTCTTTTGTAATCATGGTTGCATCGCCTCTTTTCTTGGATGATACTTCATCTTATTTTGGAAGCGGCGGATTTATGCCTAAAAACAGGAACACTTGTTCTTGTTTGGTCCTTGAATGCGAATAGTCACCATTTGGTGTAAAATGGAATTAATCAAGCTGGGGGGGGATAAGATGCTTTTAACTATTTTTGGAGTGGTTCTCGGGCTATATGTTTTGCTTTCTCTCATCATCCTGCCCATGCAATATCGTTTTTTGGTTAACCTTAAAGAAATGGAGGCCCAAAATAAAGCGAAGGGGAAAACACAGGGAGAAATGTATGACAGCATGAGAGTGGATGAACTGGTTCTCCATGAGAACATGCAGGGAAACCCGATCTTTTTTCTGGCCAATTTGCTGGCATCGGTTATCTATCGGATGAGGCACCCGAAGTAAAAAAGGACCTTTCTGGGTCCTTTTTACATTACCAAAAATAGCAATATTGGGAGGGTTGTGAAAGCAGCTGCCAAAATAGGAAAATATACTGTGATCGCTGCTGATTTTACCATGGTGTCCATTTCGGGCAAAGGAATATCAGCAGGTGCAAACATCCAGTTTGCGATGCGGTCTTGGGTGGATTTATGGATAGGGAAATCAGGAACATCCACTTTATATTCATCCAGCTTTTCCATAAGCACCTTTTCATTTTTCCAAAGCTCATTATGTTTTTTCAAGCTTCTTCCACTCCCAGATCTTTTTTTAGTTTCCGTAATGCTCGGAATAATCTCGATTTGACTGTTCCAGCCGGAATTCCCATAATGCAGGCAATTTCTTTTTGAGGTAAATCATGATAATACGTTAAGACGATTACGGCGCGCAAATCCTCCGGCAGCTTTTGAACAGCTTCCTGTATGGTTAATTTGTCTTCCTGAGAAATCGAAGGCGGAGGATGCTTTTGTACCAGAAAGGGAAAAAAAGCTTCGAAGCGTCTTTCCCTTTTCAGTTTTGTCATCACCGTATTGTAGGCAATCTGGTATAAATATGTGTTGAATTTTCCCTTTGCAGGATCATATTGATGCTTTTTTCGCTGAAGCTTTTCAAATGTATCCTGAACTACATCAATACTAAGCTGCTGATTCGCAGTTAATCGGTAAATAAAACGATACAATGGCTGCTTGTAGTATTGATAGATCTCTTCCAGCGCAGTGATGTCTCCCGACTGAAACCGGATAACCTCTTCTTCCGGATTATTCAAACTCATCCGACCACCGTTTCTGAATTCCTTTGTAGACATAGGCAAGCTTTGTAATCAGCCAAATAAAGGTGATCAGCCCAAAAACAAAAGATTGATGGATAAAAAATTGAATAAATGGGCTTTGAATCGTATCTCCTCGCAAAAGAAATACCAGTAGCCCTGTAATGCACAAAAAGGTGTAAACGGCGGAAATCACCATGATTGTATCCCAGCGGGTCCAATAAAAATAAATATCCGTTTTCTTAAAATCTATTTTTCCCCACTTGTCACGAACAACTTTCTTATTCAATGTCGCAATAATCATAGCAAACGTCATTCCGACCACTATTGAAAAGATGCCGCTAATAATCCATCCGATAACAGAAGTCATATGATTCCCTCCTCAGGCTGTTTACTTTTTATACTGTCCGGGAGGGAAAAAGGTTCACTGGATAGCGGAATTTTTTAAAATTTCTTTTAACACTCCAATTCCTCAAGTGCAATCGTCTGGTACCCTTTAAAAAAGGAATCGCAGAACATATCCCACTCTTCAGCCGCTTCCATGGAAGCTTCGCTCACTTCCCCGCACACCGGGCGCTGCAGGAGATCTGTCAGCTGCTCCGCAAATCGATCAATTGTTTTCTGAGGTGCACCTGCAAGCACATTTGACACGAATTCAGCCGGCGGGTACCAGTCTGCCACTCTCTGAATATCCCGGTAAATTTGCGTCAGCAGCAGATTGCGCGGGCCTTCCCACTGCTCATTGACGACGACATCCCGGAAGATGCGCGGCAATGACGAGAATTCCTCCATGACGCCATGGCCGGCAAAGACGGAGATGGCATCACGCAGTACCTCTGCTCCTTCGTTCGTTGCACAGATTTTCTGCAGCAGCACAAGCTCCCTTAGGTTAAACAGCTGTTTTCTCAGTTCGATCGGCTGATCAACCGGAATCCCGGCATTCAGCGGCTGGTCAAGGCGCAAGAATAGATCATAGATTTTAAAAGCGCCTGCAGCTGTACGGTGGGCGGCGTTTTCAATTTTTTTCAGCGTTCTCGCTGATAGCGGGTAATCTTTTACCTTTTTGCCAAAAACAATCCGGAAATCACCATAAAGATTGGCTTCCCGGGCTGCACGGAGCATAAAGGCGGCACAGGCGATGCCGATTTCAAGGCGGGATAGTGTCAGAACGATGCCGACTGCAACGGCCACCCCTTTTCCTGCCGGGCCAACCGGGTAAGCAAGAGCCCCATTATACTGAAATTCCCCTGTAGGCAGCTCGGCCGTGCCCATTTTCCACTTGATCCGGTTGATTTCATAGCTATTGCGCTTTTCCTTCTCCTTCTCACCAGGCAGCCAGGAGGGCACAATGAACGTGGACACTTTATCAGTGCCGGAAATCTTCGCAGTGACCACGGAATAGTCAGCATGTGCAACCGAGCAGAAAAATTTATTGCCATAAATGCGGTAGTTTTTACCATCTGGGACCGCCTCAAGCACATTGGCAGGCAAATCGGATCCTCCCTGGATCTCCGTCATGAACTGCGCACCGATGGCAAAATCCCCGTCCAGTCCCTCTTTCGTATGCTGTAAAATTTGCTCCAGCTCAGGAATATCTTCATTCGGATATTGTTCAAGGAGTGCAATTAATCCAATCGTGCATGTCAGCGGACAGGCTACACCCGCTTCCCCCAGCTGGTGAATCAGCATCCGCTTCGCGAAACTTTCCCAGGACGGCATGCGGCTTGAAAAAAGCCCCTCCCCAAACACTTCTTTTTCCAGCTGATGCGTTTCCAATGGTCGGACGACACGGTCAATGCGGTGATTGAAGGCATCAAAATGAAGCATATACGGACGGGATTCAGGCCTTGCTGCACTTTCTGCAAGCGTGTTCCATTTGGACGAAACAGCCGGCGAAAAATCCTGCAGTTTATTATGTATCTGTTCATATTGCGAGCCTGCATATTTTTTTAAGGCCATTTTCAAAAAGGGATCATGCTTATACCAATCCTGGTTGGCACGCCGATCTAAAAACTCATCAAATGTGTATGAATTCCTGCCTTTTATCTGCTGGTCCCGGGAAGTTATCGTCATGGAAAAATCACTCCTTTTTTGATTGACAAATACTAATTTTCAGAATTATTATAAAACTAAGCTAACGTTAACGTCAACTAGGAGGATACATAATGGCAGAAGAAAAGGTTTTTACCATCAGCGAGCTTGCGGCGATGTTTGACATCAGCTCCAGGACGATCCGCTATTACGAAGAAATTGGCATGCTGACTTCGGAAAACCGCGACAGCCTGACCAAGCAGCGCACCTATACGAACCGGGAACGACGGCGCCTGAAGATGATCCTGCGGGGAAAAAAACTCGGCTTCAGTCTTCAGGAAATCAGAGAAATGATTGATCTGTATGAATCGAACCCGGAAGGCGAAGCGGAGAAAAGCAGGATTATTGCATTTGCTGACAGCAAGCTGAGAGAAATCGAAGAGCAGATTATGCAGCTGCAAATGCTGCGGGAAGACATTTTGACGTACAAAGAAAAGTATGAAAACAGCCGGGTGAAGACATAAATTCATTTTTAATAAGGGGCTGAGTATAGTGGGAGCAACGATTCATGGAGTATTGGAAAGAAACGCAAGGAAGTTTCCTGAAAAAGATGCTTTTATAACGGCATCGAACCGACTGACATATGGAGACATGAACCGCCTATGCAACAGGCTGGCACGATATCTTCAGAATGAAGGAGTCCGGCGGGGCGATCGGGTTGCGGTAATGTCCCGCAATACGGAGCACTTCTTTTATGCTTTTTTTGCCTGCATGAAGATTGGCGCGATTCCGATGCCGGTGAATATCCGCCTGACACCGAAAGAATTGTCTGCTATTTTTCAAAGTGCGAATGCTGCAGGAATTCTGTATGAGTTTGAGCTTGCTGAAACGGCTGCGGCGTTAAAAGAGAATGTAAATTTCTATTTTTCGATTCAGGATGCAGTGGAGGCTTCTTCTCATTTTTCTGCCGGCAATCTTGATGTGCCGATTGATTCGCGGGACATCTGTGAGATTCTTTTTACATCCGGAACAACCGGGATGCCAAAGGGAGTTGTATTCAGCCATGAACGCATTCTGGCGATCGCCGCCGCGGTTTCGGTTAATTTCAGCTTGTCGCATAATGATTCCATGCTCACCCTGATGCCGCTCTCCCACTCTGCTCCTTTAAATACCTTTTTCATGAGCGGGCTTTATTGCGGAGCATCTCATGTGATCGGCGACTTTACTCCAAAGGGCTTCCTGAACTGGATTCAGCAGGAAAAGACGACCTTCTCATTTGCGGCACCTGTCGCCTATTTGCTTGCGGCCAAGGATCCGGATTTAGCTTCCTATGATTTGTCCAGCATGCGTGTCTTTGCCTATGGCGGCGGCCCGCTGGCTCTTGCCTCCTATCACCATGTGAAAAAGGCGTTCCGAAACGAAAACTTCTATCAGGTATACGGACTGACGGAAGCGGGACCTAATGGCATTCTCTTATACCCGGAAGAGCATCTGGAGAAGGCCGGAAGCATCGGCAAAAATCCGACGGTGAACATGGAGATCCGGGTCGTCCGGCCGGATGGCACCGATACGGCTCCAAATGAATACGGCGAGATTCTTCTGACTGGCGACAGCCTCATGCTTGGTTATGACAATAATCCGGATGAAACGAACGCTGTGCTGAAAGGCGGCTGGCTCTATACCGGCGACATTGCCTATCGGGATGAGGATGGCTACTTTTACATCGTGGACCGTAAAAAGGATGTCATTATATCAGGAGGCGTGAACATTTATCCGCGTGAAATTGAAGAAGTCCTCGCGAAGCATGACGCGGTTTTGGAATCCTGTGTCGTCGGTGTGCCTCATGAAGAATGGGGTGAGACCGTTAAAGCGGTCGTTGTGCTGAAGGGCCAGGTGTCTGAGGAAGAATTGCGGGCGTTTGCAGCCGAATATCTCGCAGAATTTAAGTGCCCGAGGATCTATTCCTTTGTGGATAAACTGCCGCGGAATGCGAGCGGGAAGATTTTGAAGCAGCAGGTGAAATTGGTGCATGCTTAATTGCGGCGAAAATCAGGTGCTTAGGATAGCACCTGATTTTTTAGAGTCACCAGCAGGAATCCGCCCCTAAAAAGGTAACTTAACCAAACAATCAGGAGGCCCCATGAAGTCAAGAACCGAAACCGAGATGATGAATCTGATTTTAACAGCTGCCAAGGGTGATGAGCGCGTCCGCGCGGTAATTTTGAATGGATCCCGTGCGAATCCTAATGTAAAGAAAGATATCTTTCAGGATTATGATATTGTGTACATCGTGAGGGAAATGGAGTCCTTCACCTGTGATCATAGCTGGGTGGATGTGTTTGGCGAGCGGGTGATGATGCAGTTGCCGGAGGAGAAGGTGCTGCCGCCTGCCGATGGGCATGGCCGCTTCCCCTATCTGATGCAGTTTGTGGACGGGAACAGGATCGATCTGACGCTGATTCCGGCTGAAAGGATGGATGAGCTGCTGGAGCCTGACAGCCTGAGTGTGCTGCTTCTTGATAAGGATGGGCTGATTGGGCCCCTGCCGCCAGCCAGTGATCGGGATTATCACATTAAGAAGCCGGATGCGAAGGAGTTTGCTGATCTGTGCAATGAGTTTTGGTGGATTACGATGAATATCAGCAAAGGGCTTTGGCGCAGGGAGCTGACTTACGCAATGTTTATGCATGAGCAGATCAACCGCAATGTGCTGATAACCATGCTGGAATGGAAGGCCGGCATCGCAGCCGATTTTACAAAGAGCGCAGGCAAAGCCGGCAAGTATCTGCCCGATTATCTTTCTGCCGGGGAATGGGAACAGTTTCAGGCTACATACTCAGACGCCGAATTTGAACACATCTGGGATGCCCTTTTTACCATGTGCTCCCTTTTCAGAAATACAGCTGTTGAGGTCGCGGAGAAACTTGGCTTTGAGTACCCCTTTGAAGATGATAAGCGTGTGGCCGGATTCATAAAGCATGTCCGCAGTCTGCCTGCAGACGCCCAATCCATCTATTAAAAAAATCCCCTGGGCTCAGGGGATTTTCTAGTTGTTCTTTAATTCCAGCTGTTCAAACGCAGACCAGTTCACCATTTTTTCCAACAGAATGGAGATCAGAACGCCCATCAGCAGCCCGTTTGAGATGAATGGCTGAATCAGTACAGGAAATTCCGCGAACACGGCAGACGGTGTATTCATCAGACTGATGCCGATCAGGACGGGTGCGGCTAAACGGAAGATGGTGTCTGAGTTGAACACTTTTCCGCTTAAGCTGTTGAAAGCAGTCCCGAACAGCTGCAGATACGCGACAAACAGCACGGCGTTCCCGACTGTTACCGGCATGCCCGCGAGCCATGAGCCCAAGTGCGGGACCAGGCCAATTACAGTTAATAGCGCTCCCCCAATGAAGAAGGGTGTTCTCATCAATACGCGCGTACTCTGCAGGAACCCGATCGATGAGGTGAATGGTGTATAAGGTACAAGACCAAAACCGCTTCCAATCACGGTGAAGACCGAGGTGATAAAAATCGACCCGCGGTACTCGCGTTTCCCGGATTCCTTTTTAAACAGGCGGTCCCCGGAACTGATCGAAGCGACTGTGTTGCTCAGGTTCATCAGACACGCAAAGAAGGCTACTGCCACAATTCCGATTTCCAGGTTAGGCTGTCCCAGCGGAAAGAGTGTAAAGCTCACACCTCCGGATGCCGTTCCCTGTACTGCTTCGCCGGGAAACAGGAGATCATAGCCAATCCAGCCTGCCAGCAATCCTATTAAAATAGAAAAATTACTGATGAGGGCGTTCCCTTTTAATTTTAATAAACTCACAAAAATGACGAGGGCGAAGGAATAAAGCGTAATCGGCACATCAATGGTGCCCTGCTCGCCGACCTTCATCATGCCTTTAAAAAAGATGAAAATCAGCTGGAAGGTTAATAGAAACAAATAAACGGACATCACCATCGGACTGAAGATTGACTTCAGCAGTGAAATGCCGTTGAATGCTGCGAGAATCAGCGTGACACCCGAAGCGAGCATCACCCCTGTCGCAATTCCGCCTCCGATTTCTGTAAAACTCATGCCAAGGGAAGATGCGGATAGGCCAAGGTTCAGGATGACACCCCACAGCAAGCCGGAATGGCCTTCCATGAGAGGATAGCGATGCCCTTTCCAGCCTTGAAAAATGGTCGCCAGCCCCGTAAAAATAAGCGAGGCTCTCAGCATCATCGCAATTGTTTCACCCGGAAGACCGAAGACGGTTCCTACTGAAATCGGGACCATCACGGTATTTGCAAAAATGAAAAATAGCCATTGAACAGAAGAAAATATCGTCACGGTACCAAACCGTTTATCCAAGTTGCCAACACTTCTTTCTATTATTTCGTTTCTCTAAAAATAAACTAGCTATTATTATAGTATAAATTCCTATAAATTTCTTTGAGTTTGTCTTGAGAAAAAGTGGAAATTGGGAGAAAGCGGCAGCGAATAGGAAAAGCCCGCAAATCCATTGCGGGCTTTCTTTCCGGACTTACCCATTTAAAAACAAGGTAGCCGTTACATATTTCTTGGTCAGCGACTTGTAGTAGGCCGATAATACGGTGAGGGAGGCCGTTACAAGAATATTCGAGACGATGTCTTTCTGCTGCTCCGTAAAATCCTGAAAGCTCTCCAATGTCTGCAAAGCTTCCTGCTTGATACATCTCTCAATGCCATCATGCATGTTTTCGCCTAATATATTATGATGATGGGCTTGTTCAAAAATAGCCGCGTAAGCAGAATAAAATGGGATCGGCTCAATCAAATCGTCTGACCGGTCATCGAGATCATTAAAAAGGAGAGCCAGAATCTTTCGGATAGAATCGAAATCGAGCGTCGCTTTCAGATCCTCCACGATAAAAAGCATGGCAGCCTGGTCGACTGAATATTTTTTGCCGAGCTGCGGACTGCCAATCAGGTTCTTCACATCCCGCTTCACCCAATTCTGCACCGCCGTAGAAGATAAATGGGTAAATTCAATCTGGTTTCCCAGTGCGACAATTTCATTGATGGAAAAACCGATGTTCTGCAAGTCTGCCCGCAGCAATTTTTCAAATATCGCCGGCATTTTCGTATCGAGAAAAGCTTCCGTTGAAACTCCTCTTTTTTCATGAGCGGCTGCCCATGCCTGCTGAAGGATTTGTTTGGGCGAAAGCTCCCCTTCTCCCTTCAGCGACAGCAGGAAATCAGCCATGCTTTTCCTTGATAGCTGGAATAATTCCAAGGTAATCAGCCCCTGCGTTCTCTATTCAATGCTTTCATCCTAATCGTTTCCATGGTGACAGTCAATGTCTATTTCCGTTTCGCCCTGGTTATGGCTTGCCATTTTCATAGAAAAATTATATTATATAGTCAGATGAAAAGTTCATATGAACTCAAAATAGATAAAAAAGGGTGAGGAAATGGGTAAACGTATTTTTTACTTTTTATTGACGAACGTGCTTGTTCTTTTGACAATCAGCATAATTTTCTCGCTGATTGGCGGAGGTAATTACATTAATGCCCAGGGCGGCATTGATTTCGGGGCATTGCTGGTATTCAGTGCGGTCATTGGCTTCTCCGGCTCCTTCATTTCTTTGTGGATGTCCCGCTGGATGGCTAAGAAAATGATGAATGTCCAGGTGCTGGATCCGAACGGTGCCCTTTCAGGAGCTGAACGGGACATCGTGGAGAAAGTTCACCGCCTTTCAAGAGCGGCAGGCTTAACACATATGCCGGAAGTCGGAATTTATCACTCTCCTGAAGTGAACGCTTTTGCGACAGGTCCTTCGAAAAAACGCTCGCTTGTGGCAGTTTCAACTGGATTGCTGCAGGAAATGGACGACGATGCCATTGAAGGGGTCATCGCCCATGAGGTGGCACATATTGCGAACGGAGACATGGTCACCATGACCCTTCTTCAGGGGGTTGTCAACACATTCGTTGTCTTCCTTGCTCGAATCGCAGCCTGGGTGGCATCCCGTTTTGTCAGAGAAGAAATGGCGCCAATTGTGCATTTCATCGCAGTAATCGTGTTCCAGATCGCCTTTTCTATCCTTGGAAGTCTTGTCGTCTTCGCCTACTCCCGCCACCGTGAGTTCCATGCGGATCGGGGCGGTGCTGACCTGGCCGGCAAAGACAAAATGACACATGCCCTGCAGAAGCTGAAAGCCTACTCCAGCCGCATCAAGGGTGAAGAGCAGACGGCGATTTCCACTTTGAAAATTAATAACAGAAGCAAAGCTTCCTTGTTTTCGACCCATCCTGATTTGGATGAGCGAATTAGACGATTGAGTGCGAAGTAATTAAAAAGCGCCTTAAACAGATTTTCCATAGCGAAAAAAACAAAGCTATCCTATTGCGGGATAGCTTTTCCTTATTTTTGTGAATGTTTTCCTCAAACTGGAGGGCTGTATCCCGCTGAGTCTTTTCCTCATTTAGGTCTCCAACTCTCTAAAAGTTGTTTGCCCCCCCAATAAAAGGGTAACTCCCTAATATATAGCAGAAAAAGCATCGGAGTAAGGCTGTGACGGTTTGTACCGATGCTGGCACGCTGTATGATTACTCACTTTGAGGAGGACAAGAACATGAACGGTTTCCAGCGTATTGCACTTGTACTAACGATTATAGGAGCCATTAATTGGGGATTAATTGGATTTTTCCAATTTGATTTAGTTGCCAGCTTATTCGGAGGACAGGATGCAGTGTTATCAAGAATAGTCTATGGATTAGTGGGAATCGCCGGTTTGATCAATCTCGGTCTCCTCTTTAAACCAAATCGTGAATATGAAACAGAACCAGAATCAAGGCCTGTGCGATAAAATCAAAATCCTCCAGCCTTTAGGCAAGGGGGATTTTTCAATCAAACGTTTGATTGAAACGATAGACCAAAAAACGCTCGTTTTCATCACCCATAAGTACCACCTCTTTGATCAGCTCAAATGGGGTGCTGTTTTCCAGATAAAATAGATAATCTTCTGAAGGGTAGTAAAGAATAATATCCATTTCACGCGGGTTCTCTTCTGCTGAGCGGAGAATGTTGTTGACAACTTTCATAAAGATCTGCACCGAAAATGGATTGAAAAAGTAAAAATGAGTGTCCTGCGGAGTGATTTCATACTTCTGAGCCAGGATGCAATGAAAGCTGATTCCTGCTTTTTCCCCTTTGTAAGTCCGGAGATTTTTCATTGCCTCACGGTAAAAGTCTTCACTCATTTCCACACCTGCAGCGGAAGCCCGAAAGGTATGGTATATGTAAAACGGAAGCCGGCCCTTGCCGCAGCCGAAGTCCACGAGACGGTCACTGCTTTTCAGCGTGTATTCACTGAACAGTTTTTCCAGCCCCTCATAAGGTGTAGGTTCATAGCGGTGATAGTGTAAGGAATGATGGAACCCTTTTTGGTCGCCGTGTGTATGGATATTCAGCCGTTCATCAAAATCTTTCATAGCGGGCTCCTTTTAAAAAATGCCTGCTGCCATCCAATGAGGACAGCAACAGGCAGTTAGATATGTACTATTTTTTAGGTTCAATCACTAAGTATTCCCGTAAGGTCTGCTGTAAAGTTCCCTTTGTTTCCGCCTGCTTTTGGAATGAAACTCCAGCATGAATCATTTTGCGGACAAGCTCTGCCCGCAGACCGGTAATGACGGCATCACAGCCCATCATTCGTATTCCGCTCAAAATCTTTTTGAAGTGGACAATGACATCAACTTCCATGTCGGCAATTCCGGAAAGGTCCATGATTAAGGTTTGGATTTTAATGGATGAGATATCCATGAGAACTTTTTCTTCAATCGTCTGAATCCGGTATGAATCAATCATGCCAATCAGCGGCAGTACAGCGACAGATGTGCTGACCGGAATAATCGGCACGGACAAATGCTCCACCAGTTTGCGCTGCGATTTAAGCATTTCATCTTTATAATCAGAGTAGCTGATAAAGAAGTTATTTAAAAATTGGTCCACATGATCATTGACTTCTTTTTCCATAACATAGAAATCTTCAGCCACTTTGTCCTGCCCTTTAATCCTGTCATACTGGAACAGGAAGTGCCACAAAGTCCGGCGGATCGCCTGCACCCATTCCAGTTTAAAAGAGAGCGTCAGGGAATGCTCAGCCCAGGCCACGCCTTCCTGCCTGGCAAAAGCAATCAGCTCATCTTCTCTATTTTCAGCAACATATAAAGCCAATCTTTCGGCATTTTTTAAGAGATCAATATTCCCTCTTTGCAGAATTTCATTGATCTTAGAGGCTACATTCACAGCCTCTGACAATAATTTGTGCTGAAAGTTTTCACGATTCGCAACAATAAATCCTGCAATATCGCTTGTTTCTTTGTAGGTTGCTTCCATTTTAAACATACGCCCCCTTGTCTTATATATTATACAATTCGTTTAAATCGAATAAAATCCTTCTATTGAATTTGATAGTGAAGATCACATTATTATTTATGGCAGAGTCCTAAATGTTAATACCCTTTTTATTTTACCCATAAACCATAAATTTAAATTTTTCATAAAAAAGTAAAAAAGCGCCGGATAGGCGCTTCTTTAAATAACTCCTAATGTGCTCAAGAACACAACCAAAATCGTAACAGGAACAACTACTTTCATCAGGATGCTCCACGCGGTGTACATGGCTGGCGAAATGTCGCTGCCAAGCAGAAACTCTTCTTTGACAAGCCCTTTGTCCATTCTAAAAGAAATAAACAAGGCAATCAGCAGGCAGCCCAGCGGAAGCAGGATGTTGCTGACCAGGTAGTCGGTTGAATCAAAAATATTTTTCCCGAAAATCGTGAAGTCTCCAAGCAGGCTGAATGAAAGCGCAGCAGGGATACCGGCGGCAAACATGACTATGCCGGAGATCCAGGAGATTTTTTTCCGTGAATGCTTTCCGTTCTCGATGAAGGCGGAGACGATGATTTCCAGCATGCTGAACGATGATGTCAGCGTTGCAAATAAGAAAAGCAGCAGGAAGATCGCCAGGAACACTTCTCCTAATGGGATCTGTGAAAAGACAGCAGGCAGGACCATGAACAGCAGACCCGGGCCTTCCGCCGGTTCAAATCCGAATGCAAAGACAACCGGGAAAATCGCCAATCCAGCCAGGACCGAGATGATGATGTTCATAATGACAACAGATCCAGCTGATGATGGAATGCTGACTTTCTTATCCAGGTATGAGCTATACGTGACCATACAAGAAAAGCCGACTGCTAATGCAAAGAATGATTGTCCCAATGCATAGAGTGCCGATTCGCCTGTGATTTTACTGAAGTCCGGGTTCAGGAAGAACTTGACCCCTTCCATTGCTCCATCCAGCGTCAAAGCGCGTATGACAAGCACGATAAAAAAGATGAATAATAGCGGCATCATGTATTTACTTGCAGCTTCAATCCCGTTTTGAATTCCGAATGTAATGACGACAATATTAATAAGAAGAAACACAGCCAGCCCCATTAGTGTCCAGCTTGGCGTCGAAGTGATCATGCCAAATAGTTCCGGATAGGCTGCACCCGGCTTGATGATTTGGCCGCCGATCGACAGAACTGTGTAAATCAGTACCCAGCCCCCAACAACTGAGTAAAAGCTCAGCAGCAGGAAGCAGCCGATCACCCCAAGCTTCCCGGTAATCGTCCACTTGCTGTTTGGCGCCAGTTTATAATAGGCAGACACCGCTTCCTTCTGTGCGCCCCGCCCGATAATAAATTCTGAAATGAGCATCGGCAGCCCCACCAGAATTGTAAATGCGATAAACATCAGCAAAAAGGCGCCCCCGCCGCTTGTACCGGCTACATATGGGAACTTCCAGATGGCCCCCAGGCCAATCGCCGCACCGGCCGAGGACATGATAAAGCCGAATTTAGATGACCATTGCTCTCGATTTGTACTCATAGTTTCCCCCCTGTTTAGTTTCTATTTATATAGGTGGTTCGGACTCTGACTGCGGTTTTTTCGTTGGTCGTGTCTGAACTTGGACCAGGTTCTGACTCTGACCGCGGTTTTCTCGCTGGTTGTGTCCGAAGTTAAACCAAGTTCTGACTCTACCAACGGTTTTTTCGCTGGCTGTGTCTGAAGTTGTACCAGGTTCTGACTCTATCAACCGTTTTTTCGCTGGTTGTGTACGAAGTTACCCGTGAGATTACAGCTCTGTACGGATATCCCAAAGTTCAGGGAAGAAGCGCTGGTCCAGGACTTTTTTCAGATAGCCGACACCGGATGAACCGCCTGTGCCCATTTTGAAGCCGATGATTCGTTCGACCGTTTTCATATGGCGGAAGCGCCACTGCTGGAGCCAGTCTTCGATATCCACAAGTTTTTCCGCAAGCTCGTATAACTCCCAGTACTTTTCAGGATTTTTATACACAGTCATCCAGGCGTCGCGGACAGAATCATTTTCTTTGTAGGTTCTGGTTACATCTCTGTTCAGAATGTCTTCATCAATTGGCAATCCGGCTTTATGAAGCGCGCGGATCGCTACATCGTAGAGGCCCGGTCTTTCAAATGCTTCTGTTAATCTCGCATGCAGCTCGGGATCTTTTTGATAGATTTTCAAGACATGCTCGGTTTTGTAGCCTAACGCAAATTCTACCATACGATACTGGTAGGATTGAAAGCCAGATGCCTGGCCAAGGGAATCGCGGAACTCCATATATTCGGACGGCGTCATGGTAGACAGTACATCCCATGCCTGAATAATCTGCGACTGCGTCTTTGAAACGCGCGACAATCTTTTCTGTGCTGTGGATAAATCATTGTTTTCAATTGAATGGATGGCTGCGCCCATTTCGTGAAGAATCAGCTTCATCCACAGCTCGCTCACCTGGTGGATGACGATGAACAGCATCTCATCATGATGGCCCGAAAGCCTGTTTTGCGCGGATAGAATTTTATCAAGCTGAAGGTATTCACCGTATGTCATGTTATTGGTAAAGTCTGTATGGATGCTCTTTTCAGAGGTTGTTGCGTTTACGTCCTGATGTTTTTCGTTGATCATGTTGGTTCCTCCTTGAAATTAGTTATTTGATTAGCCAGTTCCGGGACAAATTGATACCTGTTATGCTGTCGGCTAAATCGGGCGAATAACCGCCCGCACCGGGCTGCCGTCTCCGTCTTTGATCGGGAGCGGCAAGGCAATTAGTTCATAATTTCCTTCTTCTACCTCATCCAGCATGATGTTTTCCAGTATATGAATGCCATTCCGATATAAGGCATGATGCGTTTCCATCTCTTTGCTGTCGAGCTGATCGACAGATGGCACATCCACTCCGAGCAGGCGCACCCCTTTGCTGCCAAGGTGGTCTGCCAAATCCTCCGTCAATTCAGGAATCCGATTCGGAAACACTTCCGAATCATTCGGAACCGAGGTCCTAAGCAGCACACGTTCTGCGCCTTCGAGATCAAACTTTTTCAGAACCTCCGAGTCCACCTTTTCATACCCAGATACATCGATCACCCTCGCTGGTCCGACATACAGCTCAATGTCCAGATCCAGGATTTTTTCGCCTTCATCATTAAAATGGAACGGCGCATCGACATGGGTGCCCGTATGCAGGCTGGTCGTAATCCGGCCGATATTGACAGAGCCAGTTTGTTCTTTTGTAAAAGCTGTTTCATAGCTGAAAGGGGTATCACCCGGCCAATGGGCAATGCCGTTTGTGAGCGGCTGAGATATATCGATCCACCCTTTTTTCGTCATGCTACAACTCCCCGCTTATTTTCGAATTGCTTATATTTTTCCTCTTCCATGATGCCTTTTAGAATTTGCACGGTTTTCCACACATCTTCAAACGTGTTGTATAGCGCAACCGGCGCCAGTCGGATTCCATTCGGCGCCCGGAAATCCGGGATGACTCCCTCTGCCTTCAGCGCCTTGCAGATCCTTGCTGCTTCCGGGTGCTCCAGATAAATATGGCCGCCCCGCTTCTTTTCATCAAGCGGATTGCGCAGGACAAGGCCATGTCCTTCAAGCTCTTGCTGAATCAGTTCGATCATATAGCCTGTCAGCTGAAGAGATTTTTCACGGATTCGTTCCATGCCTACTTCATTAAACATGCTTAGTGAGCCAATAATCGGCGCCATGCTGAAAATATTCGGCGTACCGATCTGGTAGGCGCCTGCATCCTCAGCCGCAGTCAGCACATGTTCCATATCAAACTGCTTATCCTTGCGGGAGCTGAACCAGCCTGCCAGTCCCGGAACCTGTCCAAAGTGGCGCTTGTTCACAAACAGCCCGCCAGTTGAACCAGGACCGCCATTCAGATGCTTATAGTTGCACCAGAACGCGAAATCGACATCCCAATCACTCAGGGAATGGGGGACAGATCCAACCGAGTGGCATAGATCAAAGCCAATTTCAATCCCGCGCTTATGAGCCTCAGCAGTCAAATACTCCATATCCAGCACCTGGCCACTTCGATATAAAACACCCGGCAGGACAATCAGCGCGATTTCATCCGTCATGGCCGCGACAATGTCTTCTTCTCTCAATGTATGTCCATCCGCACTTTTCACCCGGACAAGATGCTCATCAGGATCATAGCCCTTCAGCTTCACCTGGCTTTGCAGCGCATAAATATCACTTGGAAAATTAAGCTCGTCTGCCAGTATCTTTGTTCTTTTTCCTTCCGGCTTGTAAAAAGTGGAGACTAGCTGGTGAAGGTTAACGGTTGTGGAACCGCTTACAACTACTTCCTCCGGATTTGCCCCTACGATTGGCGCAAGCTCTTTACCCAGTTTTTCAGATAGATAAAACCAGGGATTATCCCCTTCTGTCCACCCGTCAATGGCATGGTTCTTCCAGGAATCCAGCAGGTCAAGGAGTGATTTCTCCGCACGTTTTGAAAGCAGGCCAAGTGAATTGCCATCCAGATAAATTCCATCTTCTTTTATATAAAACTCTTCCCGGCAGGACAGGTCATTTTGTTCATCAAGTCTGACTGCATACTCTTTTGTTATATCCATAGATTTCCAACCTTTCAGAATATTTATTATTTACGAAAATTATATTGTTTGATTGACACTATGTCAATGATATAATGTCAGTAATATTAGAAAATAAACAAGGGAATGAAATAGATGAATAATTCCATAGATCAATTGCCGGCGAGGCAGCAGCAGGCCCTGAAAACACGCCAAAAGCTTCTCCAGGCCGGTAAAGAAGTTTTTCTCGAAAACGGATTTCAAAAAGCGACCATCTCCCAAGTGATCAAAAAAGCAAAAACAGGCTATGGTACGGCATACGTCTATTTTAAAAATAAAGACGAGCTTTTCATTACATTAATGGAAGATCTTATGAACCAGTTTTACGAAGTGGCAGAGATGCCCTTTAAGCCGCAGGCCAAAGAAGAGGCCTATGAAAATATTAAAAAGCAGGTGAGGCTGTTCCTGCAGTTGGCTTTGGATGAGCGGGACATGATGAAGGTCGTAAAAGAGGCAATCGGCGTCTCACCTGAGATAGAGGAAAAATGGTACGGAATCCGTGAACGCTTCATCGAACGGATTTCAGTCGACATCCGCTACGCTCAGTCACAAAAGCTTGCCAAAGAGAACCTTAACCCGGCCCTCACCGCGAGAGGCTGGTTCTATTCGAATGAAATGTTCATGTGGGAGCTGGTGATGAACAAGGAGAAGTATCAGATGGATGATGTGATTGTGAACTTGACGAGGATGTATACAGGCGGATTGTACGAATAAAGCGAGGATTAATGACAACGCAAAAAAGGTGCCTCTCCCTTAGGAAAGACACCTTTTTTCAATTTCAAAACTACTTCCGAACGTTTCGGAAGGGACAGGCTTCGTGTCCCGCTTCTTAGATCCACTCTTTCCCGTGCTGACGAATGAATTCAATATCTTTTTGATAGTGTTCATAATGGCCTTCATCCAGCATTTTTTGAAAGGCAGCGTCACCCTCACCGGCTTTTCTTTTCATGTACTGACATAATCCTTCTAACCGGAGCAATACCATCTCCACATAGTCTTCTTCCATTTCCGCCATACCGTAGGATTCAAAAAACAACTTAACTCTTTGTCTTATGCGGCTGGCATCAAGAGGTGGATTATAATGAACGGCTTCGCCTGTTTCGGTATGATAATGCCTGCTTAATGGAACGCAGGTATAAAGAGCATACGCTATGTCCCATAGTCTTGGTCCGGGAGCCGCAAGGTCAAAATCGATAATGCCTGCCGGCTTTTCGTGATTAAAAATAATGTTGTAAATGGCAAAATCATTGTGACAGACAACCTCCTGGTTATCTGGAGTATTGTCTAATGGCTTCCATTCACTCGGTATAGGAAAATCACTCACCGCATCATGATAGTGCCGGAGCATCTTCGCTATTTGTTTTAAAACATCATTGGACCACATGTATTCTTTTAAAGGGTAATTGCCCGCTTCCCCTTCAATATAGGATAAAATTTCTCTGCCTTTGTCATCCATTCCTAGAAACTTTGGCGCAAAGTTGAAACCTTTGCTTTCCAAATGCTTTAATAAACGGTGAATTCTGGGACTGTCCGGCTTCAGTTCACGCCGGACAGTATCTCCGGAACGATAGACACGAGAGACATTCCCTCCTGTCAGCAGCTCTTCGTTTTGATTCTTCATTAAAATTCCCCCAATAATATAGGGACCCAGCAGCTGTGTCAATAGAGATGTATTTTTACCCAAAAATAAAAGCAGAGCTGCGAAAGGCATCTGCTTGGCAATGGGAATTTAATTGTCCACACCATGTATCCCTTGAATGATTTCAGATAGACAAATAAACGCACCCTTACAAATCAAGGACCGCCGCCTGTCTCTATCCAATTAATGAATCATTTCAAGTTATTCCACATGTGTAAAATAGATTCCCCTTTCTTTACATCTCTTGAATAGACTTTACCATAGAATGGAATCTAATGGTATCTGCTTTTATGATTATTCAATTATTTCAGGTCGATTCTGATATCCTTTTCTCATAATCAATATATTCCTCAATAAAACCCCTGTATTCACCTGTTAATCCATCCGGCAAGTTACACAGCCCAAAATACTGCAATTCTAACGACTCGTTATAATCTGCCTTCAGCTCTCCACTTACTTTTTTCGTAAAATATAGGGCTGTTGCAGAATAAAGTTCGTCACCATTTTGAACTTTCAAGTAGTACTCGGAACCGGAAAATACATTCAGCAGCTTCAGGTTTTCCACTGCCAATCCTGTCTCTTCAAAGACTTCTCTTTTTGCTGTTTCTTCAAAGCTTTCCCCCAAATCCATCAGCCCGCCTGGCAGCCCCCAGCAGCCATCATGCCTTTTTTGCAATAACACTTCATTTCGCTCATTTAAAATAATGACCACTGAACCCGGCAGAATAATGGGTCTATGCCCTACATACTGTCTGAGATATTTATAGTATTCCACTTTCCTTAGCCCCCTCTGTTCCAATGACAGGCCAATAAACCTGTCGCCTTCTCCCACCTTACATATTCTTGAAATTTGTGCTGGATACCTTTTTTCATCTGCAAAATCCCTGCGGTCCGCAGCATTATCACAAAAAGGACTGCCATATGCAAATGGCAGTCCCTCTTTTGTTTCTCTCGCGAAATGCGAATTACTTAATCCACAACCGGAAACCACCCCGGAGTGTTCACAATTGCCTGCCAGAGCGGATCCGGGATAACCAGTTTTTCCTGGTCCTTTTTAGATAATGTGACGGCAATTTCAGATTCTTTTCCTTCCTGTACCTTCAGCACCCAATCCGGCTCCATAATCAGCTCGCGGCCAAGGGCGACCATGGCCACTCCTGTTTCCAGTGCTTTCACAGCTTCATCAGGAGTATGGATCGCCCCTACTCCGATAAGCGGAAGGCGATTATTGATTTTTTCTAATAGATGCTGTATTCTCGGCTTAGCTTCATCAGCCCCGCGTCTCGGTTTGGACCAGAAGTCCATCAGGGAGACATGAAGGTAGTCCAGCCCTTTATCTGACAGGACATCCACCAGTTGAAGAGTATCGTCCATGGTGATTCCTGGATCGGTCGGTTCTTCCGGAGAAAAACGGTATCCTACAATGAATGGCTCCTTTGCATGCTCTTTTACCGCTTTTTGGACTGCATCTACCACAGCAAGAGGAAACGTCATGCGTTTCTCAAGGCTGCCTCCGAATCGGTCCTCACGGCGATTTGAATGCGGAGAAAAGAACTGCTGAATTAAGTAGCCATTGGCGCCATGGATTTCAACGCCATCATAGCCTGCCTCGATGGCCCGGCGGGTAGTCTCGCCGAAAGCGGCAATGATTTCCTCCACTTCTTTTTCCGTCAGTGCTCTTGGCGTATTGCTGCTTCCTTCAGATGCAACCGTACTGGCACTGACTGTTTCGCCATTTGGAACGAGCTCTGGCGGACATTCTCTCCCGCCATGGAAAATCTGCAAAATGGCTTTGGCACCCTGCTCTTTAATGCTTGATGCCAGCCTTGAAAGACTTGGAATCATCCCGTCATGATCGCCGCCGAATTCACCATGGAATCCTTTTCCGTTGGCTGTCACATTTGTACAGGCCGTAATCACCATTCCGGCCCCTTTGGAGCGGCGTACATAATAATCGATCTCGGCATCTGACACGGTTCCATCCGGATGGGAAGCGAAATTCGTCATCGGCGCCAGGACCACCCTGTTTTTTATTTCGACCTTATTTTTTAACTCCAATGATTCTACTAGTGGTTTATAGCTTGGATTCATATAAGTCACTCCTTTTTTTCGTTCACACCTAGTTTGTTTAATGTTTACACAAAATAAACTGGCATCAAACTTACTGTAATACTATAAGTTACAGTTAAGGCAGTCAATTATTTGAATCGCAGCGTTCCCAAAGGAACAGAGGGACAGGTCCCTTGTCCCTCTGCTAAAGACTTATTCCTGGTCCCAGGATATATTCTCGATGATCACATCCAGTTGGCCGCTTGGGATCATGAGTGACGTTTTCTCTCCCAAATTTTTCAACAGAAGCTGTCTGCCAACCGGAGACAGGAACGAAATACAGCCATTATCAGGGTCTGACTCTTCCGGGAGGCAAATATGATAAACTTCCCGATCATCCTCCCCGTCAAACAATACGGTTACCTTTGTACCAATCAATACTTTCCGCAAAGGCTGTTCCGCCGGCGCCTGATTACAAAGAGCAAGGTATTGCTCTACTTCCCTTACATAAATACTGAGAAAATCCCTTCTTCTCTCCTTCAGCGGAGTGGAAGAAAGGTAAAGGCCATTCAAGTCCTGATGATTTTCATCAATATACGTCAGCTGTTTAATAAAGAATTCTTTTTCAGTGAGAGCTTCAAGACTATGGTTCATAATAGATAACCCCCCTGCTCGGATCAAACACCCTGCAAAACATCAATTTTTCTGTCATTTTCCATGCACCATCCTTTTTGAATATATAAAAAGCAGACCTTTCCCATTTGAAAAAGAAAGGTCTACTATATATTTACAACATAGCATATAGATACCTGAAAAGCCAGCTAACTTATGCGATCATTGGCAAACCCCGAGCGGATTCCCATCAGGATCAAAGAATGTAAAAAATTTCGTAGTCCCTTCTCCGCCAATTGGATTCACGTTTACACCTTTCTCAAGTAAAAGCTTATGAGTTTCTTCAATATCTTCCGGAATGAAGTTATAATATTTCCCCACGCCAAACTGATTTTCCGGAAACTTCATCGGCTGATGAGGACTGGTTCTGACAAGGCAGACGACAGTTTGCGCCTGTTCCCCAATCCGCATGACAGCTGCCTCTTTTTCCATGTAAATCAGCTGAAATCCCAGTATTTCTTCATACCAGCCTGCTGAATGCTCAGGGTTTTTTACCGGTATAAAAATTCCTTCCACGCCTTTTAGCAGCGGTTTGCTCATTAGAATCTCTCCTTTTAAATTTGAATGATATTTACCATCAATACTCATGCTTATTATTAGTGCTGCATTAATTCCTTCAGCCGCTTCATGGCCGAGTGAACCGTCAACCGATGGAAGGAGACGAGTTTCCCCTTAAAGACAACTGAATAGACACCATAAGGAGTCGGTGATAAGTCCATTAATTCTTTTCTGTTTTTAAAATTAATGATACTAACAGGGATGCCTAATTTATCGGCTGCTTCAATGATATTTTCTGCTGCAATGTCAACGTAAGGGCACTGAAAAGAACGCAGGATGGTCAGGCCGTGGAATTTATTTATTCTTTCATCCCAGTTGTCAGGAAAGAGCGGCAGCAGTCTGCCGGGATCAAATTGATAAACAAGCAGCTCAAACTGATAAGGTGCTGTATCCGCCAATCGAAACCCATTCTTGAGAAAAATCTCTTTGCCGGGTGTCCACGAGGTATCTGGATTTGTCACCACCAGCACACCCTGCTTCGCATTAATTTGCGCATCTTCTAGACATTTGCGGATCAGTCTGGAGCCGTACCCTTTTCCTGTCTCACTTACCCACAGGCAATGAATGACCAGATAGTTATCCGCATGAACAACTCTTGAAGAAAACGCAGCGTCCGTGTATTCAATAAAGCCTGCCTGTTTATCCCCTTCGAAAAGCTGTACATACTTTAGTCCTTCCTCGAACCGGTCGTTCAGCCATTTATTTTTATTTATGTACCCCAGCGAATTCTTTTTGCTTCTAAGACAAAAGCTCCCCGCCCCTTCCAAGATTTCGGCATCGCACTCAGCCATTCGTACATCTGCCAATACAACCACTCCCTTTTCTATCCTATTACTTCTCCCTTTTGTATTATTTTTCCTTTTCAAATTCAGACTATCTGCTCTTTCTGCAAGAAAAAACGCTCCTGTTTTTGCAGGAACGTTAGATTTAGACTGGTTGTTCTCTTGTATTCGCGCTTCTTGTGTCCGAAGTTGATCCATGTTCAGACTCTTCCCACTGCTTTCCCTCTTTTAGTTTGGCTTCGGACACACACCGATTTCCCTTTGTACTGTCCGAACAGGGAGAGCGGGCCCGCTATGAATACTTTTCCAAATTTTAAGCACTCTAATTGTGTATGGGAGGTGAAGGATTTGACGCGTCAGAACAATAAATCAGAGAAACAGAAAACAAATTCCGCAGCAGTCAACCGGCAGGGTTCAGGATCAGAATATGAAAAAGAACGTGCCGGGCATGTGGAAGGGTACGGTCAGCCCTACCCGGAAAATGAAGCTAAACAATAATGACGGGCAAGAGTGAATTAGACGTTAATTCACTCTTTTTAGATTGCCTTCACCACTTTGGATGCCTTTTCTGCAGGCTTTTTCCACATCAGGGTTAGACCGATCCCCAATGCGGTGACGATAGCTGCGAAATAGTAAGGGTAGTTAATATCGATATCAAACAGCATCCCTCCTATAATAGGTCCGCTGATATTCGCGAGGCTTGTAAACATCGAATTCATTCCGCCCACAAAGCCCTGTTCATTGCCGGCGATATTGGAAAGATAGGAAGTGATAGCCGGACGGAATAAATCAAATCCCACAAAAACAATGAAGGTTACAAGCAGGATCGCAAAATAGGAATGAACAACGGTCATTAAAAACACAAGCAGGCCGGATAATAGTAAGCTGTAGCGGATCAGTTTGATTTCGCCCCAGATGCGGGTAAGGCGGTCAAATAGCAGGATTTGCGATACTGCGCCAAAAATGGCTCCGCCCGTTATAACAATAGCAATATCCGATGGTTTGAACGCAAACTTGTGATCCACAAATAAACTAAAGAAGGATTCAAAAGCGGCAAGCCCGAATGAGGCAATAAAAATCAGAATAAAGGCAAGGAGATACTTTGGCTCCATTACACGCCTGAAGCCGCTCTTTCCTGCTTCGGCTCCTTCATTATATTCCTCATTGCGCTCAGGCTCTGTTAATAAAATTAGGGAAAGCACCGCTGCAAGTGCACCAAGTCCCCCTGCAAAGAAAAATGGCATCCGCGTTCCGAACTCTGCTAAAAATCCACCGATGCCTGGGCCGATGATAAATCCGGTGCTGATGGCCGCTGACATATACCCGAGTGCCTTCGGGCGGGTTTCAGTCGTGGTAATATCCGCAATAAACGCTGTAACGGCCGGCATAATAAAGGCCGCACTAATTCCGCCTAAGATGCGAGAAAAGAACAGAACCTCGATTTCTTTGCCGATCCCGAATAAGAATTCTGATAGGCCGAAAATAAACAGGCCGGTGACAATCATGATTTTCCTGCCCCATTTATCGGCTGCCCTCCCTGCAAACGGGGAAACAATCAGCTGGGCCAATGCAAATGCGGCTGTCAAATAGCCGATCGTTGTGCCCGTTATGCCCAAATCATTCATCAGCGTTGGCAGGACAGGAATGACCAGGCCGATTCCCAGAAAGGCAATGAATAAATTCGTCAATAATAATCCTAATGTGATTTTTTGTGTTTTCATCTATATCAGGCTCCTTACAAAACAGTCAAACTTGATTTATATATACGATCTATCCTAGTGTATATAGTAACTATATAGTCAAGGGCAGTGATGTAAAAAATGAGTAAAAAAGACGGCAAATATCTAACGACAGGTGAATTCGCAAAGCTTTGCAAAGTTAACAAGCAGACCATTTTTTATTACGATCAGATTGGGATTTTGTCCCCGGTTATGAAAAATGAAAAAGGATACCGCTATTATTCCATTCATCAATTAGAGTTGTTTTTTGTGATTGATTTATTGAAGGATCTTGGCATGTCGCTAAACGATATACAGCAGTACATGCAAAATAAATCGCCCGAAAGCTTTTTATCCATCATGTACAGGAAAAAAGAAGAGATTGTAAAGAAGCGTCAGGAAATCGAAATGAAGGAGAAAATGATTGAAGCCAAAATAGCCATAATGGAAGAAGCCTCCCACCTTAATTTTAACCGGATTACACTTCAGCGTTTGCCGGAAGCAATCCTTTATTTAAGCAGAAACATTCAAAATATATCGGACGAAGGATTTTTAGAGGTCATCTCGGATTTTATTAATGAATTGCAGATCTCGCAGATTGATTCAGGCTATCCGATCGGGTCCATAACGAAGCGTGAGCAGGTGCTGAAGGGGGAATACGCCAATTACAGCTATTTGTATATCGAGCAGCCCAATCCAAAGGAAGGCCATCCCTATTTCCGGGCCGTTAAAGGGGATTTCCTCATCGGCTATCATGTTGGGAGCGAAAAAACGATCGGCGATACGTATAAGCTGATGTTTTCAGAGATGGACCGGCTTGGTTTAACCTTGGGAGAGCATGTATTTGAAGAGTACATTTATGATACTGTTGTCCGGAATGATAAGGAGCATTATGTTACGAAAATTATGATGGAGGTGGACCGGGTGTAGGATACTAAACATTTGCCCTGCTCATCAGTGAGCGGGGTCTCATAAGTTCACAAAAAAACAGGCCCATAAAGGGCCTGCTCTGAGTTGGTTTAAAATTAAGCTTTGCGAACGTTAGCTGCTTGAGCTCCACGCTGGCCTTGCTCAACGTCGAAAGTCACTTCTTGACCTTCTTCTAGAGATTTGTAGCCTTCGCCTTGGATAGCTGAGAAATGAACGAATACGTCTTCTCCACCTTCACGCTCGATGAATCCGAATCCTTTTTCACTGTTAAACCATTTTACTTTACCGTTTTCCATTTTTGTTGCCTCCTTGTGTGTAAACCACACATTGTGTTACTATCCTTGCTCTCAGTGATCATCAAGACGTAAAGTTATTACTCAAACTATCCTTTACACCGAACAAAAATAATTCTTAATAAGCATACCACTTTTCAGAATTATATGCAAGGAACACAATAATTTATTTAATTTAGAACACTCGAATCCGGCATTCACCCCTGGTGTGACGCAGGTTTTGGTTGATACTTAAAATCCTCGGTTCCCGCTTTCTGTGTCTGAACTTGCTCCAGGTTCTGACTCTAACTCGCGCTTTCCTGCTTTCTCTGTCTGAAGTTACTCCAAGTTCGGACTCTGCTGACGGTATTTCTTCCTTTTCTGTCTGAATCAGCTCATGAGGCAAAAAATTCTCCAAAAAACAAAGGGCCAGATTTAATCTGACCCTAGATATTAAATCGCCGACTGTATCTGCTTCGTATAGAAAAAGCGGACAATGAAGAAGTAAACAATCTGGATGGCCAGGAAAACACTCAGAACAGCAACTGATTCTTTAAACAGGTTAAAGTAGAACAGGTTCGATAACGCAGTCAGGGCAACAGCTCCATGGATTAGAGCAACAAGGATCGGCGCGAAAAACAGAATCATCGTCTGTCTGTTTAAGACCTTTTTCAGCTCTCTACCGGTCAGACCCATTTTGGAAATCGACCTGAATTTTTGTTTATCTTCATCCAGGTCCATGTAAAGGCGGAAATACAGGAAGCTGCCGGCAGAGACGAAAAAGACAATCCCGATAAACAGCCCGACAAATAAAATGGGCCCGTAGCCTTTCATTATTTCATATATTTCGTATTCTGCCGATGTAATTTCATATCTTGGCAGCTCTTTGTACAGCTTTTCAGAGGCAGCCATTACCCTTTCCTCTCCATCTGTTGCCTGCCAGGCATAATAGCTTTCCTGGAACTCTGGTTCAGGAAGCTTTCGGTAGTCATCATCTGATACAACAAAATACGAATCTGTAGCCGGCAGTGCCTTCGAATGAATGACTTCCTTTGGCTTCAAAATTGTGCCGGACGTCAGTGTAATGGTTTCACTCAGGAGCTCCTTCGTTTGCCCGAAGTTGGTCCCTTTAAACTCCACTGTCATTACTTGACCGTCTTTTAGGTCAACCGGATCTTCGTCAATGAGCGATGCAAAGCGGTTAAAATCGGATTGACGCGCAATCAGAATGGTATCCCCGCCAACTTCAAAGTAGCGTAAAACAGTATGCTCCGAATCCGCTTCAATTTTTTCTTCCTTTAACGTCTGATTGATAAATTCAACATTCTTCACTTCATTTTCTTCAGATGTTTTATAGGAAAACGTTGTAGCATTGATATTTTTTATGTTTGAAGTCAGCACGGTTTGAAATCCGAATAAAGAACCAATTGCACTGAAGGCAACCGTTGAAACCATCGCAACCATGAAGAATGTCCGAGCATTATCCTTCATGCGAAAGGCCAAATCTGAAAACAGCAGCATATTCGTCTTAAACCAGAAAACCCGCTCATTCTTCTTTAATCGTCTAATGATAAACACGCTTAATTGCGTAAATAACAGATAGGTCCCAATGCAGACAACGATGATCACCGGCACCATGACCGCTACTACCATCACACCTTTTGTGAGTAGAGCGACTGCATACCCCGCACCTAATAAAAGGACCGCCAGCACCGTTAAGAAAAGATTTGCTTTTGGCTCACCCTTTGACATCTTATTTCCTTTAATTAATTCAATCAGCTTTTTGCTGCGCAGAACATACGTCACAAATAAGGAGATAAAGAAAAATAAAATAATAAAAGAAAAGAAGGTGATCAGGATGGCCTTCACTGGAAAATAAAAAGACAGAGTCTGCTCAATTATCAGCACATTTTCCGCAAGCAGCAAAATCGCCTTTGCAAATACAACGCCGAGGAGAATTCCGCTTAGGGTTGCCAGAAAGCCAATCAGCATATTTTCCAAAAAAACCATAAGACGGATCTGTTTCATGCTCATGCCCTGGATCATTAATAACCCAAATTCTTTTTTCCGGGACTGCAGAAAAGAACTCATCGAATATAAAACAAAAAAGAACGAAAATACGTAGATAATACCTGCTGCCGCGTTCATTCCCTTTGTAACAACAGAGTTCATGCCATCACCGCTTAAGGAAGGGTGATTCGCAAAAGTCGAAAAGGTAAAGAAGACCATGACCGTAAATAAACTGCTGAGGAAGTAGGCCGCATATAAGCGTTTGTTCCGTATTACGTTATTAAACGCGAACTGACGAAAGGTCATGTGCATCCCCTCCCAGCAGCGAAAGTGTATCGATGATCTTTTGGAAAAAGGCCTGGCGGTTATCGCCGCGGTGTATCTCCGAATAGAATTTTCCGTCCCGGATGAAAATGACCCGGTTGCAATAGCTCGCTGCCTGCGCATCATGCGTGACAAGCATCATGGTTGTCTTCTCGGTTTGATTGATTGATTCAAGCATCTCCATAACATCCTTGGAAGACTTTGAATCCAGATTTCCTGTCGGCTCGTCCGCCAAAAGCAGCTTAGGCGTATGAATCATTGCTCTTGCCACAGCAGCTCTTTGCGCCTGTCCGCCTGATATTTCATACGTCCGCTTTTTCATAATTTCTGTAATCCCCAGTTTTTCAGCGATTTCGTATGCCTTGTCTTTCATTTCCTTCACTTTTTTCCCATCCAAAGTTAACGGCAGGACCATATTTTCTTCAACCGTCAAGGTATGAAGCAGGTTGAAGTCCTGGAAGACAAAACCCAGTTCACGGCGCCGGAATTGAGCCAGCTCCTCTTTTTTTAAGACATGGGGATTTCTTTCATTGATCAGAATTTCTCCTGTTGTCGGTTCATCAATGGTCGCAATCATGTTCAGCAGCGTCGTTTTCCCGCTTCCCGAAGGACCCATGATTCCGACAAACTCACCTTCTTCAATGGTTAAGTTAATATCCGTTAACGCTCGATAGGCGATCTTTCCTTCATAAATCTTGCTTACCTGTTTCACTTTTAGCATCACAAGTTCTCCTTTCACAGTCAGTTGACTTGTGATCAGTATATCCTCTATTAGCTATTCCAAAAATCGATTTTTCTTTCACTTACCTTACAAGATTGTAAGGTTCTGTGATTTACCGAAAGTCAGCCGGAAAAGGGACCCTTCCCCAAGCGCGGATTCCAGTTCAATCCGATGGCCAAGGTAGTCGGCCGCCTCCTTCGTCAAGTACAGCCCCATACCTGTGGACTCTCTGAATTTCCGCCCATTTTCACCGGTATAAAAAGGTTCAAACACACGGCGCTTGTCCGCCTCTGGAATCCCGGCGCCAAAATCCTTCACTTCTAAGACAGCTTCCCCGTCTTTTTCATAGACGGAAATATCAACTCGGCTGCTCTTTCCCCTGGAATACTTGACCGCATTATGGATCAGCTGAGAAAGCATAAAGAACAGCCATTTCTCATCTGTCTCCACGATTATGTTTTCTATTTCCTGCAGAAGATTCGGATACACTCCGTTCCGGATATAAAATCGTTTGTTTTCGCCATTTACTTCATGAATGATTTTCGACAAGTGTACAGGTTTGATATGAAAATCCTGTTCGATTGTCCGGAGTCTCGCCATATAAAGGATCGTGTTCAGCCCCGTTTTCATCCGGTCTGTTTCTTCCCGGATGCTGGATGAATCCGGTTCATCCAGGTTTTGCGCAATCAGTTCAATGACAGAAAGCGGTGTTTTCATCTGATGGACCCATTGATCCATGAACTTCAGGTGCTCATCCTGCCTGGATTCCAGCGCCTTTATTCTCGTTTGATAATGTTTATACTGGTTCTTCAGCAGTTCATCAAGCGCCCTTGAAATGGGGGAGTTTTCTGTTGTTTGAAAGGAATCGTCAAGAGAAGAAAGCTCATTTGTCAGCCTTTTATAAAACTTGCGGCGGCTAAAATAGTGGTAGGACAGGTAAGCCTTGAGAAAGAATAGGCCGAGAAATATGCCATAGAGAGCCGGCAATAGACGCTGGTAGCCATCAAGCCAGTAGATAGCCAGAACCATAAAAAATTGAACAATCTGTACAGCAATTAATAGCGCGTGCTCTTTAAAAAATAATTTCATGTCCCTCCAGCCTTTCACCAGGTAACAATCAAACGATAGCCTGCCCCTCTCACGGTTTCGACCGCTCCTGAAAGCCCGATTGCCTCAAATTTTTTTCTTACCCTCGCCATATTTACATTCAGTGTATTTTCATCCACATAAACCAGCTCATCCCACAGCTTTTCAAGAAGATCCTCACGCCCGGCCACACGCGGGTGCCGCTCCAGGAGACTTTCGATAATGTCCGCTTCTTTTTTGGACAGCTGGACCGTTTTATCACGAAATGCGAGTTCCATTCTTTCCGGAAACAGCTTTAATCCTTCTGCCTCAAGTACCCTCTCCTGGGCCTGTGTAGCATATTCCCCGTAAGCCCGTCGCAGCTGGCTGCGGATTTTCGCCATCACAATTTCCGGATGAAACGGCTTAGTAATGAAATCATCGCCGCCATTCTCGAGCGCCATTACCTGATCCATCTCCCCTACCCGAGCCGAAATGAAAATAACCGGACAGATCGATTCCTTCCGGATTTGCCTGCACCAGTAATACCCATCAAAGCTCGGCAGATTAATATCGAGGAGCACAAGATCCGGTTTATGCTTATGAAACTCTTCCATCACATGATCGAATTGTTCCGCAGCCGCAGCTTCATAGCCATACTTCACTAAGTGTGACTTCAGGTGCTCTGCGATCTTCGGGTCATCCTCAATAATGAATATTTTCTTCATCCTCTCACTCCTTTGTCTTAGAAAATTATGCCATACGATTTATAGGAAAAAAAGAGCTGCCTCAGCAGCCCTTCTAGATGCAAGCTTTCTTTTCTAATGTACTGATCCATTTGTAATACCCCATTAGGATTATTAATAGAATCGGATTTACAAAGGCAGAATACCATAAATTCCACCATCCATAATGAAAGAAACCAAATGGATGTGGCAGCAGGGTTGCCGCTTCATAGCTCAGCAGGAAGATCTCCCAAATAATAAAGTAGCCCACCTTTTTCATGAAAGAGCCCGAAAAAGGATACCAATTAATAAACATCAAATTTACAGGCGGGATTAAAATGGTGTAGGCCGGAAGTGCCTCCCAGTCTATTCCTTGAGTAAAGTACCAGTATCCTTTGTACTTGAAATCCACAAAAATATCAAAGAATAATTGGAAGGCTATTGAAAAACCCAGATATGGACAATTTTATTGGCCGATATTCCTTTAATGGTCTTATATATGATCAAATTAAACAGAACTACTGAAGCAATTTGTAAAATCATTTTCCACTCCGGAACTTTTTTTGATAGTATTTGCAGTTTGCGGGGATTCAATCCCTTCTTGATGCTCACTTAGGGACCAGTTTCCCTCATATACAAATTGAACATGGATAGTGAAAAGTTAGACTGTTCTCCCCCAACATGACAAAAATGTCACTTTACATTCTGTTACATCGATGGCTGGCGGGAAGTATAGCCGGTATAGTGTGATAGTGAAGGAGGTCGAAAACATGACCAAAATGATACAAACCAAAAACCTATCAAAATCATATGGAAAAACACAGGTCTTAAAAAATATTGATTTGACTGTTGAACAAGGGGAATTGACTGCCATTATGGGTCCGTCCGGATCCGGAAAAACCACCTTAATGAACACCCTGTCCACCATTGATGACTTTAGCGGGGGGAATGTATGGATAGAGGGAAGTTCCCTTTTACATATGAAAAAGAAGGATCTGCGGTCGTTCCGCCAAAAAAGAATGGGATTTATTTTTCAGGATTATAACCTGCTGGATACCTTAACGGTGAAGGAGAACATCCTCCTCCCGCTTTCTCTTCAAAAAACACCTGTTGATGAAATGGAAAAGCGGTTAGCCAGATTGGTTGATGCCTTAACGATTGAATCCATTTTACATCAATATCCTTCTGAGATATCAGGCGGTCAGAAACAGCGGACAGCTGCCGCAAGGGCAATCATTACAAATCCCGCCATTGTATTTGCTGATGAACCAACGGGTGCACTCGACTCCCGGTCTGCTACCCAGCTGCTGGAACAAATTCAATTGCTCAATGAAACCTTCAGGACTACTGTTCTGATGATTACACATGACCCCTATGCAGCCAGCTACTGTCAGCGGGTTATTTTTCTCCGTGATGGAAGAATCGTCAATGAAATGTTTAAAGGCGAGCAGACGGAAAAGGAATTCTTTGATCGCATCCTGACGATTCAAAGTGCTTTAGGAAGTGACCGGCGATGAACTTAGTGGATTTATCATGGAGGAATATGAAACGGAACTTCCGCTTGTATTCCATTTATTTCATCTCGATGTTTGTCGGCGTTGTCATTTACTTTACTTTCTCGGGTCTCATGTTTAATAAAGATGTAGTCGAAGCCATTCAAAATAAGGAAAACTACAAAATGGTTATTTCCCTGGCTTCGGTGATTGTCTTTTTGTTTATTGTCTTCTTTATTTTATATGCGAACTCTTTTTTCATGAAGCAGCGAAAAAAGGAATTCGGCATGTATTTGCTTTACGGCATGAAGGAGAGACAAATTGCCGCAATGGTCTTCTTTGAAACCTTATTCTTGAGCGCCATTTCGGTTTCCAGCGGGATTTTAATCGGTGGACTGCTATCGAAGTTTTTCGGTGCAGTATTAATGAACTTAATGCGCTACAATGAGGAAATTTCTTTTGCTTTTCCATTAGAGGCGATTGGATCAACTGTTCTGTTATTTGCCTTATTAATAGTCATCATTACCATTCAAAGTTATGTAACTGTCCGGCGTGTCCAGTTAGTGGAATTGTTTCATGCAAAGGAAAAGATAGAAAAGCCATTTAGATTTTCTTTTGCCTTCGCGCTGCTGTCCATTCTATTGATTTCCGGATCATACTATATGATTACCATAGGAGATACGGACATTTGGAAAAATCATTTTAATGAAACCTTAACAGCTGTAGCGGCAGCTTTGATTGCCGGGACCTATTTATTTTTCCGGCAGTTCTCTGGATGGATGCTCCAAAAGCTGAGCCAGCAGAAAAACTATTTTATGGGCAGTAAAATGTTATGGATCTCTTCTCTCCGTTTTTCCATTCGAGGAAATACAGTCAATTTCACCTTCAATTCACTGATTAGTGCGATTGTCATCTTTACAGTCGGATTTCTTGCTGTTGACTATGCCATGAAAAGCGAAGTGGTAAAAAAAGAATACCCGAATCATTTTGCCTTTTCGACCCAGGATGATGAAACTCAAAGACATATTGAAAAAATGATGAATGAGTCACATCCCATCCTTGCTCATGAAACCCTTACAGGAATTCAAACAGAAAAGATCCAAAACAGAAAGGCATTCTTTAGCTATCCTGAATATTACACCGAGGAATTTCACCTTTTCCCGGAGTCCCAATTAAATGCCATTGTTGATTTGAGAGGAACTGGAGAAAAAGTAGAAATTGCCGGGGAGGAGGCCATCCTATTAACAAGGGGGATTGATGAACCGGTAAAATATAAAGGTTCTCAGCCTGAAATAACCGTTTTGAAAGACCATACATTTCGTATAGCGGAAAAAATACGGTACCCGCTGTTAACCATCCCAACGATGCCTGGCGGAAAAACCGATCCCCAGCCTTCAGTACTCATTGTTTCAGACGAGGCTTTTGAGGAACTAAGAAAAGGACGCACCCTTTCTTCATTTGAAATTTATCAAATTGAAGATCCAAAAACATCCAATGATGTATCACGGGAAATCCATGACATCGTGATGAAAACAGAAGGAGCCTATTATTCGGCCTATATTGATATGTATTCCATAGATACGGAGTCATCTTCTTTAATCTTATTCTCCGTTGCCTTTTTTGCTGTTATTGCGTTGTTTGCTTTAGGGAGTGTCATTTATTTTAAACAGCTGCGAGAAGCTACAGAAGAACGGGAACACTACGCCATTCTGCGAAAAATCGGTGTGGACGACAAAGACATGAAAAAAATTATCCGCAAGCAATTGCTGTTCGTATTTTTGCCTCCGCTCCTGCTGGGATTGCTGCACAGCTGGTTCCTTTTATATTACACCGTCATCCTGGTTATCAAAGATTTGCCTTCTTTAACGACCATTATTTTTTCCGTCATGGGATTATATGTGCTAACATATTTAATCTTTTACGCATCATCTGTATCTATTTACTACAAAATTGTCAGCGAAAAAAACACACGATGAGCTTTACTCATCGTGTGTTTTTTTTATTAGTAAAAAGGGATCGCTATCAAGCGGGAAGTGAACGATAAATTGGGTGTATTCATTCACTTTCGACGTGCAGCTAATATAATGTCCCAGTTTGTTGCACAGCTGCTGGGCTAAATATAAACCCATCCCGGTTGACTTCGAATGCAGCCGCCCCGTTTCTCCTGTAAAACCGCGATTAAATACTCTCGGAAGATCTTTCCCGCTGATGCCAATCCCATTATCGCGAATCACGAGCTGTTTTTCCTGCGGGGTTTCCACAACGGAAATGGTGATTTCTCCACCAGGTTCCGTATATTTCAAACTGTTTGTCAGAAACTGATTGACAATGAAATGGAGCCATTTAGGATCACTTTGAACTTCAAGCTTATCTGCCTGTATGTGCAGGCGGATGTTTTTTGAAATAAACGTTATGGAGTGGGACTTTACAATATCCTTCGTAATCTTGATTATATCGCATTTCCGGATATCGTAATCCTGATTAAAGCTGTCCAGTTTAGCGTAATAGAGTGCTTGATCAACATAATTTTCAACTTTGGCGATTTCTTCCCTTAAACTGTCTGCATCCATATCAGTCTGCTGCAGCAGGCGAAGAACCGCAATCGGTGTTTTGATTTCATGAAACCAGCTGACAATAAAATCATAATGTTCCTTCTGTCTGTCCTGAATCCGATTCATCTCCCGGATATGTTCCCGCCTCAGCTCATCGATGTGGGCCTTTGCAAATTCCCCTTCCAGAGACAGGCTGTCATAATCGGCCTTTTCCATTTGCCGGATCACACGCAGATTTTGCTGATACCGGTATAATAAAAACCCGATTAAGACAATCGAAGATAAGGTAAAGGCATAGAGGAATGTCCCCCATGCCAGCCTGCCATGGATATCAGTAAAAAAGATGGCGGCTGAAACCAGGAAGCTGATCAGATAGAGGACGATATAAGGCTTTTCATAGGATAGATAGCGAAGGAAAGTCATTCAATTATATACCCTAACCCTTTCCGAGTGACAATGAAGTCCTCTAGTCCAAGTGCGGCAATTTTCCTGCGCATCCGATTCACATTCACGGTAAGTGTATTATCATCAACAAACTGCTCCTCATTCCACAGCGCCTGCATTAAGTCATCCCTGGACACAATTTTCCCGATATTCCGCATCATCAGCTGCAAAAGGATAAATTCATTCCGGCTTAGCTCATTGCTTTCCCCATTCAATTCAATCATTGAATTGGTTACATTTAATTTCAGGCCGCGATGGATCAGACGGATATTCTCCTCTTCCTGATAGGTATACTTCCGGCGGATGAGCGCACTTATTTTGGCAAGAAGGATATCCAAATCAAAGGGCTTCTGGATAAAATCATCCCCGCCCATATTAATTGCCATTATGATATCCATATTCTGATTTCTGGAGGAAAGGAAAATAATCGGCACCTTTGAAACCGAGCGTATTTGCTGGCACCAGTAGTATCCATCAAAAACAGGAAGATTGATATCCAATAAAATCAGGTGTGGACTTGTCTGCTCAAATTCCGTCAGCACTTGATCAAACTGAGTTACCTCTACCACATCATATTGCCACTTTTTAAGCGTATCAGCGACAATCCGTCTTATTTTTTCATCGTCTTCGATCATCATGATTCTATACATTACTATCCCTCTTTGCTGGAAGAATGGAATTTGTTCAAAATTTTTAAGATACTGCTATTATTCCATACTGTAATCCTGAATTGAAATGATCACCTTATTGCTTGAGCTCATCAAGAGTCTTAAACATTCTCAAATATACATCACGAATGGATTCGTCGGTCAATTCGTCATTATACAGCCCATACTCCCAAGTTTGAAGGGAATCATTTTCTTCGGATGCTAAAACTCCCACAGCATAGCTTTTGCCAGCCTTCCATTTCCATGAATCACTATATTCTGTGTCTTCACCAATAAACGGGATATGACTGCTTGCCGATACAAAAAAGAACGGAATGGATGACTCTGCATATGTATCTGCATATTTGGCTTCAGCCGCTTGAGCAAGATTTTTTTCGGTTATGATAACTGCTTCATAAGAGCTTAATTCCTCATCTGTAAGCTCATCAATAGATAGTTCATTAAACTTCACTTGGTCTGCATCCACTCTTGGCGGGTCTCCAACGACCGCAATCCTTAATGCTTTTCCATCATACGGCTCGAGGTCAAGGGTTTGAGTGCAAGCTGATAGTAAAATAGTTAAAATTAGCAATATGTAAGAAATCTCTCTTGTCATACTCATCACCTCTGCCTAGATAATATAAACAATTATGCTAATTATTCCAACAATCAGTAAGGCCAGACCCTTTATAACCAGCCTCCGTCTGAAAGCCGCCATGCATCCTGAAACAAAGCCGATGAACCCTAAGCCTGCACCTATATGCTGAATGATTTTGATTTCTGAAATGCTGCCGGTAATAAAGACTTGAAAACCTATGCAGCAGCCTCCAAAAATCAGTAAAAAGAAAGGGTTCTTCAGCTCTATTTTCACATCCTGCTGTTCCTTTTTGTCCATTTTTTTATAAGCATTTTTAAAGAAGAAAAAGGGAGCCACCCATATAAATATGATTACTATGGCCTGGAAGAAAAACATATGAACTCCTCTCGCCATTCTATTAATCTAACACCTCAAAATTATACCATATTCTAACAATAACAAAAAAAGCGCCCTCCAGTGGATAGGCGCCCTATAAAAAATACTTATGATAAATGCCGTATTTTGCTATTGATCTGTGTGCGCGGCTTCGCTTCCGGCACTTCTTCAGGATACCCTACGCCGAAAATACCAACGACATCGTAATCTTCAGGGACATTTAACGTCAGTCTGGCTTTCGCAGAAGTCCCAAGAGAAGACCAGAAAGTTCCCACGCCTGATTCCCACGCCATCAGCATAAAGTTCTGGATAAAGCAGGATACGGCAGCCATATTCTCTGTTCGTTCCAGAGCTGTTGCTCCATGTTTGGACAGAATCGCAAGCACAACGGGGGCACCGCCGAAATCGGTTTTATGATTCAGCTTAGCCCTTGTTTCCGGACCAGCAAATAATACTTCCCATGGCTCCGTCATTTTATGGTTGGGTGCCATGGTCGCAGCCTCCAGCCAGGTTTTAATTAAATTATGATCCACTTCATCAGATTTGAACTTTTTAATGTTGCGTCGTGTTGTAATGATTTTCTGTATATCCACTGTGTAATTCCCCTTTTTGTTTATTTACTATATATAATACTAGATTAATTGGATTTCATCTTTGAAAATTATTCGATGATCCCATTCTAAGTCTATAACATCCAGAAAAAATCAGTCTTAATAACTGTGAATAACAAAATTAAAACAAAGACCAAATGAATAATGGTCACCATATAAGCCCTGCGGTTTTCGGCATATTTCCACTCCATAAAAGCCCTGGCGCTTTCTGAAACACCGATAAAAACAAAGAGCAGGAACCATGGTTCTAAAAACCATAGCCACTCCATCGGATCCCTCGTCATGTTAAAAATGCCTCCGGCCAGGATAGCCACTAAAAACCCTATTCGAATGGTCCAATCCACCTTTTTATGTTTATTATTGATATGGTTATAAGAAAAAAATTTCTTTTTCTCAACCCTCAGCCATTTTCTTAAACCCAATTCGAAGAAATACATAGATGCTCCGACAATCGTGGCTAAAATCAATAACTTAGGCCCGAACATTGGATCCATTACATACATACCCTTCCCTCCTCCGCCTTTGCACGAACACTGTGTTCTCTTGTCTATTTCTACGGGTATAGAAGGAAAAAGTTCCCTTTAATCTATTGATGTTCCAGCTGCAGAAAAAATAAAAGCCGAAGAGGCAATCTCTTCAGCCTTGTTTCTCCAATTCAAGCAGAGCCTGCTTCATTTCAATGCCCCCGCGATAGCCGGTTATCGCACCATTTTTGCCGATGACACGATGGCACGGGACCGCGATTAACAGCGGATTGGCACCGATTGCTTTCCCTGCTGCCCTTACTGCCTGCGGCCTGTTGATTTTCTCTGCAATGTCCGAATAAGAGACTGTTTTTCCGTAGGGAATCTGTGCTAATGCCTCCCAGACGCCTTCTTGGAACGGAGTGCCTTTCACATCCAGGTTCATTGAAAAAACTTGTCTTCTTCCCAGCAGAAATTCCAGTATTTCCATCATGTATGGCTGCAATGCTTCTTTATTTTCCACAAGCACTGCAGCTGGAATATATTTTTTCAGCGATCTTTCAAAATCCTTAAATTCCGGGTCAGATCCAATATAGCAGAGACCCTTTTCTGTTTTCGCCAGGTACAGGCTCCATTCCCCTTCCTGCATGTTCGCCCATTCAATGTTCATTCTTCCGCTCCTCTCTTGTTTTATTTCTATATGCGGCAGGTGTTGTGCCCAGCTTCTTTTTAAATAAAGAGATAAAATAAGGGGTGCTGGGGAATCCTGCTGATGCACCGACATCGGCTATGGATTGCTCCCCGGACTTCAGCAGATGAACGGCTTTTTCGAGCCGAATATCCTGGATATATTCTGTAGGCGACTTCCCGGTGAGCCGCTTGAACACCCGCTGCAAATGATAGGGACTTCCATGAAACAAGTCCCCCAATTGATGTAAGGTAATTGGGTCTTTATAATGCTGATCGATCCACCCGGTTATTTGCTTAATCCATTCTTCTGCTGGCAGGCAGAGGCCATCCGGTTTACAGCGCTTGCACGGTCTGAAATTTTGCGCCAGTGCTTGAGACGCATTTTTAAAAATAGCGACATTGCCGATATTCGGGACTCTCGACCGGCACGATGGCCTGCAGAATATCCCTGTCGTTTTAACGCCATAAAGAAAGAGATCATCATAGGATTTGTCGCAATCCTTTATTGCAGTCCAATATTCTTTCGGAATCTGTTCATAATCCACATGCGCTCACCTCTGCTAAAAAGTATACACAAAAAAGATTCATCATCAGCGATTTCCAAAATATAAACGCAAGATAACGTAATCCTGAGGACTTACAATAAAGAAAAGGAGGAATCCAAATGAGCTGTCCATCTGTTAACTGGAAAGATGCTGAAAATGGCCTGGTGCTTTTCACTCCGTCTGAATTTAGCTTCTCCGAAAACCTGCGATACTTGTCACGATCAACAAATGAATGCCTTTATGAGATTTCCGGCGAGGCAATTAGACGCGCCATTTCTATCAGAGATGAAAAGCTGCTTCTTGAAATAAGCGGTGAGTCAGATCAGTTCCTGACCGTCAGGATTCATAAGCCTGTCACGCATCAAATGAAAGCGGAGATTGCAGAATATATCCATGATTGGTTTGACCTCGGAGCCAGTCTGACCCCATTTTATGAGATGGCACAAACAGATCCCTTGCTGAAAAAGCCTGCAGAGCAATTTTTCGGACTGAGAGTCATGGGAATTCCCGATTTATTCGAGGCTTTTGCCTGGGGAATCCTCGGGCAGCAGATTAACCTTACATATGCGTATACACTGAAGCGGAGGCTCGTTGAAATATATGGGGAGGCGCTGGAGTACGGAGGGAGTAAATACTGGCTCTTCCCTGCAGCAGAAACGATTGCCGGGTTAACCATCGAAGATCTGGCTGACTTAAAAATGACGGTGAAAAAGTGTGAATATCTCACTGAAGTGGCATGCTTAATTGCTAACGGCGAGCTTTCAAAAGAGGACCTGCTCAAAGGAGATGTAAAAGCTGCAGAAAGAAAACTAACGAGAATTCGCGGCATCGGCCCCTGGACCGCACACTATGTCCTCATGCGGTGCCTTCGCTTCCCGAACGCTTTTCCAATCGATGATGTCGGACTGCATAATGCGATTAAAGTGATCTTAGACTCAGAGAAAAAACCATCAAGAGAGGAAATTCTGACATATTCTGCTCGCTGGGAGAATTGGGAAGCATATGCTACTTTTTATTTGTGGAGAGTATTATATTAAATTATTTGCCAAAAAGCTGACGTGACCCGGAGCGACCGATAAAATTAGTTTCTGGCCGATATACTTTTGAAAATGACCGATAAAATAAAAAATCCGGCCGCTACCCTTACCCTTTTGGCCGATAACTGATAGAGGACAGGTTCCCCTGTCCTTTCTATGTCAGGAAAAAATATAGTGGTGTCATTACAAGAAATAGAGCCTGAAAAAAACACCCGCCTGCACAGCCAAGACAGCCCTCATCCGCCAGCTGCTCCCCTGCTTCATACATATTCTCGCCAACATCCCAGCCATTATCCTCTTCTTCATTATTCTTCTTGCTATTCTCCTTATCTTCCTGCAGTTGAATCATAGTATCCCCACTTTCCTGATATTACCCTAGAATAATAGTAAATTATTTTCCATAAAAAAGAAAAGGCCAGCACGGCCCTTTCTTCAGTACTTCTCCACAAGTATTCTTACATCAAGCTTGTAAATGAGATCAATCATCCGCGTCCCGATCATCTGGCAGATCACCGCATAAACAATAACCTTCCAGTCCACGACAACCCCTGTAAGCAAAAGCAGGCTGCCATTTATGTAAAATAATGTCCGTCCCGGCGCACTTCCTCTTGCTTTTGAAATGATTAACGCAAGGATATCCATGCCCCCTGACGATGCGCCCATCCGGAATAAAATTCCGACTCCTATTCCAAAGACTACAGCTCCAAGCAAAAGATCCAGTAGAACCGGATTCAGCGGTTCAGTTATGTATGGAGTCAGAATATCAATCGTAACCGAAGTAACCGAAACACAAAACAGCGTCCAGATCACACTGCTTTTTCCGAGCCATTTGGCTGCTGCCAGCAGCAGGCCCGCATTCAAAACCCACAATGTGACCGAATAAGGCGTGTCCACTATGTAATTGAATACGACCGCCAGACTCGCCGCGCCGCCGGACGGGATAAAATGCGGAAACAAGAAAAAGGTCATCGCCGCCCCCTGGATTGCTGCAGCGATTCCCAAAATGATAGACTTATATAGCAGGTACATAACAAATTCTCCTAACCTTTTTTCCTCACTCTATCTTATAATAAACTCACAAAATACGAAATGAAAGGTGTTCAATATGCCACACCAATTTGAAACAGAACGGCTTTTACTGAGAACGATGCAGCAGCAGGATCTTGATGCTGTATTTCAAATCTGGGGCAGCCCCGAGGTCATGAAATACTGCGGCGGCTCAAGTACAAAGGACCGGATTCAGCGGTCCATCGAATTTTACCGGCATCTGCAGGAAGAGAAGGGCTATTCCGTTTATGCTGTTTTGCTTAAAGAAACATCCAGCTTATTCGGGGTTTGCGGATTTAATCCGGGAGAGAGTGATGACGAAGCAGAACTCCTCTATCACTTGAGCCAGTCTTACTGGGGAAAAGGCTTTGCCGCTGAAGCTGCAGCAGCATCCGTCAGAAATTTGACTGAATCCTGCCCGAACATAAAGAAAATCATTGCCTCCATTGATCCGGCCAATCCTGCTTCCGGAAAAGTACTGACGAAAATCGGCATGAAATCAAAAGGAATGAAGTGGTTTGAGGACACCCAGCAGGAGGAGCTGTATTTTGAGATGGAGCTGGAGGGTTAGTATACAACCAATCCCTTTCAAATGCCGGCTGATGCCAAAAGAAAAGTTCTGAGTAAATTGTAGTTCTATTAACCAAAACTTCACTAGAACCCGTTCATAAACTTAATGGACCGGGGTTCTATTTTTTTATGTTCTGGTGAATTTAATCAGCAGAGTACGAAAATGAATACTATTTACCGACGAACAAAACAATGATCCATTTGGACGCTGTCCTGCTTAAATCAGTGTCTTTCCAGCCCTAGAATGGTTGATTAGCAAATGGATGACTCAATGTTTTTTATTTCGCCATTTGAATCAACACGATCTGTTCCTTGTTCACAATTCTCCTTGTTTTCCCATTCAATAATATATTTATTAAATTTTGCAGTTACTGAAATGATTTCAACATTCCCAATTTGTTTGGTGTGATAATCTATAACAATTGCTTTAGCTTGTTCCTCTGTAATTTTTGATTCTATGCTGCACCCATTTACTATTATTGATGTCATTGTGATAAAAATAATAAAGATTTTTTTCATATTATTTCCCTCCCTAACCAATACGACGCTTTTTCCACAATTAATGTTACTCAGTGTATTTATTGAACAAATCTGCTCTTCGTGAATATGCATCTCTTTTTGAAAAAAATGTATTACATTCTGCAATAATTCAAAAAAATAATAATCACACTGCCAAAATATACATTATTTAACATCCAGAAACTGGAGTGCTTTTTCCTATGAAACTATACAAGTTCCTCCGAATACATATATTTACAGATTAACTTTCATGAGTAAAATCAACCTGGAAAGTGGGTTTGTAAATGAAAAAGTGGCTTGTAGGTTTTGTAGTGGCTGGGGTTATCTTGGTTTTAGGCGCATGCAATAAAGAACTGTCAAAAGAGGAAGTAATCGCTGGACTTGAAGAACATGCAAGCGAAGTAGAGAATTATCATGCTGACATTGAAATAGGGGTAGATATTATTGATAAATCTTTAGATTCAACATTGCAGTCATCCGAAGCCATACTCAGAACGGATGTGAACGAGAAGAATATGGAAGGGTACGGTGTGGTAATGGGAAGTGCAAACGGCAGTTCCACAAATTCTGAGTATTATTTTACAAAAGATAAAGCGTATATAAACGCAAATAATCAGGGATGGCAGAAAGTACCGAACCAGGACCAAATCCGCCAAGACGATACTTTCTATAAAAATGTCGTTAAGATTGTTACATTGATTGCAGATAAAGTGGAAATGACCAAACAGGATGATTCCTATGTCTTTACCTTCAAAGGTAAAGATATAGACGTTTATCGAGCGTTTGAAGATCCATATTCTGTTAGTTTCACAGGAATTGAACAAGAAGAAGTGGAACATGATGTTAAGATTGTCATCAATGCCGAAACCTTTTATATTGAAGAACTGTCAAACACTTTAACAGGTGAAAAAGACAATACTGCAGTTATAATCGACATTAATCACGTATATAAAAACATGAATGAAATGGACAAAATTGAAGTTCCTAAGGAAATAATCGAAGAAGCTGCCTTATATAAAAAAGGTTCCAAAAATCTCTCTTGGAACCTTTTTCTTTTACTTTCATTATATATGCCAAAGCTCCATCCAAAAAAAACTTGGTACTCCATTTCGAGTACCAAGTTTTTTTAACAAATCGAATCCGTAGATTTCGGATTCTTCAATCCAAACAGCGGGCGGATGAATAACGCTACACCTGTTCCAAGCATGGCCATAATCGCCCATACCCAGCCGTGCAGGCTGAAGGATGCGATGCCGCCGAAGTAGGCGCCAATATTACAGCCGAACGCAAGGCGGGAACCATATCCCATCAGCAGTCCGCCGACAATCGCAGCACCAGCTACACCCGGCTTGATTTTTCCAGGCTTGAACGTTCCCTGTGATGCCGCTGAAATAAAAGCACCCAGGATGATGCCGAAGTTCATAACACTTGTAGAATCAGCAAGCACTGTATTTTTCAATGCCGCTAAGTTCGGATCTGATGCAAAGTATCCCCATGATGTTACATCGATTCCCATTGCCATCAGCGTTTTTCCGCCCCATAGCGCGAACGCGGATGTGATGCCCCAAGGCGTTCCGCGGACCGTCAGAGTCAGTGCATTCAGCAACGCAAGGACGATTGCTGCTGCGAACAATGGCCATGAGCCTCGCAGGATTTTTTTCCAGCCGGCCGTTGTAGGCAAAGCTTTCATCATTGGCGCTTTACGCTTTTTCGCGATTTGCAGGGTCACCCAATAAATCAATGCAAATAAAGCAAGCTGAACCACCAATGCCCCGCCATACCCGAGTCCAGTTGATGTCGCCAGTGAGATTGGCGGCAATGCCGGTGTTTCTTCCATCCAGAACGAGAAGTGGTACGCTCCAATCGTGGAACCCGCGATGAACGAAATCAGCGTCAGAATCATGGAGGATTGCCCTCCGCCTACAGAATACAAAGTGCCGGATGCACAGCCATTCCCAAGCTGCATCCCGATTCCAAAAATAAAGGAACCAAACAGCACGCTTACTCCTACAGGAGACACATACCCTTTAGGCTCAATTCCTGTAAAACTGAAGCCTGTGCTTAAAATAATCGCAAACAATGTGGAAGCAACTGCGAGCATCAGCATATGTGCCTGCAGTCCCTGCCCGTTTCCTACACTGGCAAAGCGTCTGAAGGCAGACGTAAAGCCGAACCGGGCATGAAGCAAGGTCATACCGAGTGCAATTCCAATAATAAATAGAACTCCCTGTGTCATGTTCGCTGTATTTATTATAGAGATGAACAAAATGAGAGCTGCAAGAACACCAGCTGCAACAAAAGGCTTTTGAATCGGATTTAAGTTTGAAACAACTGTTGTTGGTGCTGAAATCCATGATTTATTTTTCATTTCAACTTGAGCCAACCTCATTCACTCCTTTTCTTATCTTTTTAGTCGGATTAAAGTGTTATTTTATACTATATTTTTTTAAAAGTAAATGGTGAATTTTTCTCCAGTCCGAAGATTTCCTGATATAATTATATCTTTGGAGAGTCATAATTTTACAGACAGGAAAGGAAAGGATATCTTTGCTTAAGCGGTTTAAATGGCCATCGTGGGCAATATTTTGCATCTTCATTGCAGGCATCTATTATTTTATCAGCTCTGGAGCTGACACCAGCCTTCAGGCTTTTTCCAGAACAGAAACCACATCCCCTGAAGCATTCCCCGGATTAAACCTGGAAACGCGGACAAAGGAAACGAAATCTTATACCCTTGCAATCAGTACACCAATAACTGAAATTGAAAATTTGAACAAACCTATGAAAGAGTGGATTCAGGCTCAAGAAAGGGATTTCCTTGAACTTGTGCAGGCAAACCGGCAGGTGCTGGACAGCGAAGATTTCCGTGCCCATCTTAATATCAAGGCGGATCCGAAAAAAGTTTCCGATACTATGTACACCCTGGTATTTGAAGCTTACCAGTATACTGGCGGCGCCAATGGGCAGGCCGCGGTCAAAACGTTCACGATCGACCTTGCGAATCAGAAAATGGTGCAGCTTGCAGATGTCATCCATATGGATGAGGATTCCCTGACAACGCTCAGAACGATGATAAAAAACCAAATTGGCCAGAAGGAAGAGCTCCAGGACTATCTGTTTAATGACCTGCTGGACGAAGCGCTGAAAAATCCGTCGAGCTGGAAATGGTCACTGAGCGGCAAGAATTTTACGCTTTATTTTAACGAATATGAAATTGCGGCAGGCGCAGCCGGAGCGGTCAAGGTGAAAATTCCAATCGAACAGATTCGTCCCCTCTTAAAGGATGAAATTGCCCTGCATTTGAAGCTCCCTGACATCCAGCTGCCTGAACCCGAAGTCGAAGAACAGAAAGCAGCTCCACTTGATCCAAACGGCAAGTATATTGCTCTTACCTTTGATGATGGGCCACACCCGAAAGTCACACCGCTTATATTGGATATTTTAAAAAAGCATAATGCAAAGGCTACCTTTTATATGCTTGGCAGTCAGGCGCAATTCTATCCGGCACTCGCAAGCCAGGTGGCTGAAGAAGGCCATGAAATCGGAAATCACAGTGACAGCCATGCGGACCTTTCATCCCTTGGCGAAAAAGAAATTCGCAAAGAAATGGAAGAAGCCAGCGCCAAAATCAAGGAAGCAAGCGGACAGCTTCCCGCAACCGTCCGCCCGCCTTATGGCGCCTTGAATGAAGATGTGAAAAAAATTGCCGGAATGGCCCATACACCGCTTATTCTGTGGTCGGTGGATTCATTGGACTGGAAAACCCTCAATGCCTCGGCTATTCAAAAAATCGTGAAGGCCAATGCTGTGCCAGGCTCCATCGTCTTGATGCACGATATCCATAAGTCAACTGCTGAAGCACTTCCAGACCTGCTGACCTACCTGGAAAAAGAGGGCTACGAATTCATTACCGTCTCCCAGCTTCTATCTCTGCAGGAACAGGAAGTGACCGGTACGTTTTTTGGAAAAAGATCATAAGCATTCAGCTAGACGCTCAGGGTTTTCCTGAGCGTTTTGTATTATGCGCCTGTCCCCTTTTCATAAAAGGGAATGGTGCTGCCATCCGCCGTGGGCTAAAACTCCAAATAAAGTTTTTAGGAATAAAATTTTCCAGCAAGCGAAAGTTAATAATATTTATGTCTTTACGAAGGGGTAACCCGCAATGGATCGATTTATTAATGAAATAAAAGCAGAGCTTGGGAACAACGGAGATTTTCATCTTCAAAGGGACTACCTTGCGGATGCTGCCGTGATGCTGCTGGGGTTTAATACACTCATCGATTTTATTAAAACGAGAACTGTGCTTCACAAGCAGGCGGAGAGTATCCTTTTGCAGAATCAGCCTACTGAGGATTTATGGCGGGCCATAGGGGAAGTGTTTGAAGGGGATGTCCAAAAAGCCATTTCATCCATATATGAAGGCAAACTGGTAATCCATTTTGAAAACACCGACCGTTTTATCATTATGGAGCCTGTATCCGCTATGCTCGATCGTTCGATTGATTCACCCACAAATGAAAATGTTATTCAAGGGGCATTGGATTCCTTTACAGAAGGAATCGATACTAATATCGGCATCGTCCGAAAACTCATGAATTCGGACGAAATCAGAATCGACTCTTTTTTAGCCGGCCGCAGCCGCAAAAACAAATTATCCTTGCTGTATTTAGACGGCCAAGCGGATGTGAATCTGGTTAACAGCATTCGTGATCATATTGAAAAAAATATCCAAATGGAAGCATGTGATCTGCAGGGACTTGCCAAAATGCTGGGGTTTCCGTCTTGGAATGCTATTTCAAAGTTTAATACGACTGAGCTGCCCCATCATGCGGTTCAGAATCTGAAAAAAGGAAAAGTCGTTCTGTTCGCAGATCGATTGCCTTTTGCTCTCATTCTCCCAAGTCTGTTCTGGGATATGTTTGCTATTGAAAATGACCGGAATTTTCCTCTTCCTATTATGTTTGCCATTAGGATTATCAGAATCATCGGCATTCTGGTGACGCTGATCAGTCCTGGGCTTTATGTGGCTTTGGTCTCAGTCAATCCTGAAGTATTGCAGATTCAGCTTGCTTTATCAGTTGCCCAAAGCCGTGAGGGGGTTCCCTATCCGGCTTTGGTAGAAATTATTCTCATGCTTGTCATTCTTGAATTAATCCTGGAAGCAAGTGTAAGGCTGCCGAAATCCATTGGGCCCACCATTACAATGGTCGGAGGAATTATCCTGGGACAGGCTGCCGTGGAAGCAAAATTAGTCAGCAATCTGCTGATCATCATTCTTGCCGCCACAACCATTGCCAATTCAACCATCGTCGGATTTCAGAATGCTGTCTCCATTCGGCTGTTCAAATACGCCATTGTGCTTCTGGCGGCAATATTTGGCATCTTAGGGCTGGTTGCCGGCTTGGTTTTCATTTGCGCTTACCTGGCAAGCCTCAATACCTATGGAAAGTCCTATCTCTACTTAAATGTAAAAGGGAATGAAAGCAATGGCAGATAAAAGTTTGCATGTCATGCTGATGTACATCATCAGCCATTTGGGCCTGATTTTCTTTATGTATCCAGGCAATGTGATTTCTAGTACAGAACAGGGCCACTGGCTTCCTGTTCTGGTCGGCGTGATCATTCATTTCATTTTCATTTCTATTTATATGAAGGGACTAAGCTATTTTCCAAAAAAAGATATTATTCGCATCTATGCAGGGATTGGGAAAGGGACAGCTGTCTTCTTTATTGCCCCGGTTTTCTTATATTTCGGCATGATATTATTGATTACGCTCCGGGCTTATGCCGAAATTATTACCATCGTCTTTTTATCAAACACTCCTTTATGGGCCATCATGCTTTTATTGATATCTATTTCGACCTATATAGCAGCCAGAGGAGTTGAAACCATTTTTCGCACAGGGCTTCTCCTATCCCTTTTATTTCTTCCCATTATCATCTTTATTTTCTTTACTTCTTTCCAAAACGTGGATTGGAGGTACATAGTTCCTTTAGATGCAGATCTCGGATTCCTTATAAAAAGAACATACCTGGAAAGCTTTTTTGCTTTTTCCGGAGGCTTTCTGTTTCTCGGCTTTGTCCAGCCTTATTTCTCCTACGACAGAAAATATGTATTATGGGCTGCCGCATTCCTTATTCCCTTTTTCCTTTTTTCAGTCTATATTCCAGTCCTGACTTTTGGGCAGGCCACCTCAGCTACAACCTTCCTTCCATATGTTGTAGCCGTGGATGCCATCAATATTAATTGGCTTATGTTCGACAGGGTCACAATGTTTTTCTTGTTAAGCCTCATCTCCTTTGTAATGCTTTACCTTGCTCTTGTGTCCTGGAAAGCAATTCGAATCTTAAGTCATTACCTCCCTTCCATTAAACCGGTAAAATTGTTGCTTGCCCTATCTGCCGCAGTCTATTTTTCATGTTTTTTAATCCCGGATTGGAAAGATGTCGAGAAATTATTTTGGTGGAATACGTTTCTGAGGTTCTACATTTTAATAGCCATTCCATTTTCAATTTATTTCTTTGGACGCCGCATGAAGAGGAAGGATAAAGATGAATCCATTTAATCTAAAATCTAAAGCACCTATTACTGTTTGTCTGCTTTTGACAATGATGACTTTAACCGGCTGCTGGGACATCAGAGATATCAATCATCGGACTCTTCCTGTTGTCCTTGGCATTTCTACTGTTGAAGACGATCAATACAAGGTTTTTCTTAAAATCCCTGAACCTGTGGAAGGGTCTATGGAAGTGAGGATCGTATCCGGAACGGGGAAGACCATTTCCCATGCGGTAGATGTCATCAGCCGAAACATGGAAACCAGCGTAGATCTGCTTCATGTAAAAGTCATCATGATAGAGCGGAAAACAGCGGAGAAAGGCATGAAAGACATCATCGCCGGTTTCATGAGATCACGGGAGGTATCACCAAAAGCACTAGTCACGATTTGTGACCAGAACATGGATGAATTTTTTTCGATACTCTCAGAATCAAAGAATCTTAAAGGAACCAACATGTTCGATTATTTTGAAAAAAATGCAGGCTGGAATCCGGAGATTGCCCTTACAAGGATATGGGAAGTCTACCGCAGCATCCATTCCTATACACGAGATGTAGCTATCCCCCTGATTGTGACGGGAGAAACGACAACTTACGAACAAGCAGGCTCTGCCGTTATTAAAAACGGAAAGATGGTGGAGCAGATCAGTAATGACGAAACCCTGCTATTCAATGCCTTTAATAATGAAAGCACCCATGGACAAATTGAAGTTCTGAATCACGCAAGCGTCATGATCATCGGCAACTCCATGGACCACCATACAGACTTGACTGATAAACAGCCTTTTTTGGAAAGCCGGATCAACCTAAAGGTTGTCATCCTTGAAACAAGAGGCAACACATCCAGTGCCATGATCAAGAAAGAATTGAGCCACCTCCTCTCAAGCCGATTCAGCAGTATGTTAGCCACACTCCAGGAAAGCGAAGCAGACATTCTCGGCTTAGGCCAATTGTATCGCACTAAAATCGACCGAAAAGAGCTGAAAAACTGGCGGTCCATTTACTACCCAAACTTGAAATCTGATATCCAATTCAAGATAGACATCCAAAATGAAGGGTACTTAAGAACAACCTGATGGGACAGTGAAGCTGTCCCTTTTCAGGTCAGGCGGGAATAGCATGATAATTTTGCTAAAATGAGGGGAACCAATCGGTTGCGGTTGCGCTGCTCGTCGTCGATCTTCCATTCTGATGAGCCTTATTTTGCCTGATTAATACCGCTCGCTGCCGGTTTTTCCAACTAATGGGTTCTGTTCTGCCTGATTAATGCGGCTCGCTAAACTATTTATCTCGATTAGTACCTCTCATGTATTCAAACTCTTATGCCAAATGTGCATTCCATCCAATTCGCTTTGCTCACCCTAACTCCCCAGGCGGCAGATCCCCAAACTTCCCAATCTCCTTCATAAACGCCAGCCGTACCGTCCCAATCGGCCCATTCCGCTGTTTGGCGAGAATAATCTCAATCGTATCCTTGCGGTCGGATTCCTTATAGTAATAATCATCACGGTATAAAAACGCTATCACATCTGCATCCTGCTCAATCTGCCCGCTCTCCCGCAAATCTGAAAGCATCGGCCGCTTGTCCTGCCTGCTTTCCACGCCCCTGCTCAGCAGCCTTAAGTTTGTAATCGCTTCTCCAGCACGATCTTATGCAGTCCTTTTTCATCGGTATAAGTTTCAATCACATCAAATCCATGCTTAATATTCAAAATCAGCATGCCTCTCCATTTGTTCATCGTTTTTGTCCGGACCAGCTTATACCCCATTTCTTTTAGATATTCATGCTGCTTTTCCATTAGCATGGAAGCAAGGCCCTTTCCCCTGTATTCAGGATCCACTCCGCCCAACCAACTATAAAAGGTCTCCTCATCAAGGGGGTATCCCATTTTATATCCAATCACTTTTTCTCCATCCATAGCTGCCTGCACCAGCAACTGAGGTTTGCTTTTCATCTTACTGACTAATTCTTCAGAATCGCCGAATATGTTCCTGTGAAGTTGCAGGATTCCTTTTAAAACATCATCCCCTGGCATTGAATAAAAGATATTTAATTTCATATGTCCCTCCCGCTTAGAAAGCTCCTCTCCTTTAAATATAGCAGTTTTATACTACCGCCACCCTCTGCTATTAGTTTATTACAGGCATCAAGTCTTAGGTCCTCTCTATCATTTTGAATATTTTAAATATTTTATATTTTTAATACCGAAACAAGATTGTATAATTTACCAGAATGCTAGAATTAAGGGAGGCGAAATAAGTTGAGGCAATTGAAAAAGTCTTTTATCTTCTTTGTTACATTGATTTTAATGACCATTTCTTCTGCGGCTTATGCAGAAAAGCCGGGTCTTGAAGATTTCCCGGAACCCGCAGATGTACAGTCCTGGGAGCTTCCTGAGGACATGACCTGGGAAGATTACCGGCCGGTGCCGGGAATTGACTGGCGTACGGCTGATATTGAACCTGAAAGAGTATTACGGGGAGCGCTTGTCATTGTCGATTTTCCTGACCGGGAGTTTATTTTAAGTCAGCCGGAAGGATCTGAAGTGGCAGGCAACCCTATTGGCACCGGCAATATTCCGCGGGATGAAATCGGCCAGTTCTGGGTGGATTTCCTGAACAAGCCGCAGCCGCTGAATAATCATCGGACCATCAATGAATATTGGAGAGAAAATTCATATGGCAAATGGGCTGTTGAACTGGATTCATTCGGAACCTATCGGATGGACCACAATGAATTCCAGTACGGACTGAACGAATTCGGACAGCAGGTCAATATGCCGGGAGAGTACCAGGCAAAAAATTTAAGAACTGAAGCAATGGAAAAGGCGCAAGCCGATATCGCCGCTTCAGGCAAAAATTACGATTTCACCTTCATCCTGCATGCCGGATATGATGAGTCAGGTGTCTGGCAGGAATTTGGGGAAATGATGTTCCAGACAGCAGAAGATGTGGCGAAGGAATTCGGTCCGCCTTTTGAAGGATTTCCGAATTCCGCCAATACCCGCTATGTCCCTTGGACTTCGTGGCTTGCCGCGAAAAGCATCTGGTCCAGTGCAAGCCGGGGCGTTTCCATCCAGGGTGAAAACGATGGAATGGGAACCTTCGCTCATGAATTTGGCCATATTATGAATTTGGGGGATAACTACAACAATCCATATGGAAAGCCTGTTTCCCGCTCCTATTCCGGACCTTGGGAATTAATGAGCCGGGGAAGCTTTAATGGTCCTGCAGGGCCTCATACACGCTGGATGGTGCTCCCTACACTAGGCGGATCAGCGCCGGCGCATCACATGCTCCGAAACAAAATCAAGCAAGGCTTCTTATCGGAAGATCAGTACTTGAACATCAGCCGGGAGGAATTGGCTCAATCCGGACCTGTGTTTACTGATATCCTGGCACGTTCGGTACCGGCCGGTGAAGAGTTTGGCCGCAATGCCCTTCACGGCATCAACATCAGCATGGAAGATCTGACGCCAAAAAATTCACTTGAGGACGACTGGCGTGCGGACATGCAGCGCGGGGAAAAGTGGTACAACAACTATACCGTGGAAGTGGTGGACCGTGTAGGATTTGACTCGTTCACTCCAGATTCCGGCGTTCTTCTTGCCAAAACCAAAAATTCGGAAGCAGCACCAAACATCTGGGTCATCGACTCTCATGCAGAAGACATTAACCAGGTTGACTTTAAACGTCCTGACGGAACAGAAGCTATGTATTCAAAAGGGGATTACAGACAGCTTTCCGATTCCCTCTTCAAAGCAGGCACAGCAGATGGGGTTGTCAGCGAATATAAGGACGAGCATAACCGTCTTCACTTTTACATTTTAAATAAAAAGCTTGATAACGAAGGAGCCCTCTCCTATCGTGTCGCCGTCCGCCATATGGATGAGTCCGGCCCGACCGCAAGAGGCGTCTCAGCTGAAAACAGCAAAGTCCAATTTGCCGCTCCCGGCAAGGTGGCAGCCTATTCCTTCAAGGTAACCAATACGGGCAATGCTGCAGATCTTATCCGCCTTAATGCCAAGACGGAAGCCGGCTGGGAGCTCATGCTTGAGCATAATGTGATTGAAGTGCAAGCCGGTGAAACAGTGGAAGTTCCAGTTTACGTGAAAATTCCAAAAACCAAGCCTGTACCGACAAGCCTAACATTTACAAGCACCTCTGAAACCGATCCTGCCAAAACGGATACTGTTACAAGACGTGTTGGCCCGGGTGCGGGGAAATAAATGATTAAAAAAGGGACAGGCCCGCCTGTCCCTTTCCATTTGCCTACTCTCTTTCATGCAATTGGCTCTTATAAAACTTTAAAAATCCCACAAACACCATGACAGCGCCAATCGTATTGCACGCTACTCTGATCCAATTGATCATCAGAAACTCCCTTGCGGTCTGTTTCAGAAATTCCACTGAATGAACACTCTGCCCCTCAATAAACATAATTTCATTCCGCGGCCATTCAAATAGCATGGAGATGAGCCCCAGGAGAATCATGACAAGAATACTTCCCAGAACCCAGCGGCGTGCAGATTTTATTTTCCATACCAAAACCAGCGCGCCAGCCCCAGTGACCCAGCTCGCTAACCCAAGCGGCGGGAAAAACGTATGGGGACTCGCGACCTCCATAAAATCCATAGAGACATCAAATGATTCCGGCACGTTATGAAAAATATTCGGATACACCATAAATACCTCCAGTATAAAAGCTCCCAGCATAATAAAGGTGATCCATAAATATGAAACCATAAAGAAATACGTCAGTTTTTGCTTCATTGCTTTTCCTCCTTCATCTTTTGTTTCTTCTTATACTGCCAGGCAGGTACCATCACTGCGGATAAGGCAGCCAGATAAAACGGCAGAAATTTAATCCCCACTGGCTGATCGAATAAATAGAAACTAATGATTCCAATTAGATTAGATAAAATAACTCCGGCTGTTAATCCGCCGGCTGCTCCAGCCAATATCCAAACCAGCAGTCCTCTGTTTTTTTCTTTGGAGCGAACAGACTCATGCGGCGCCTTCCATATCTTTCGGACCGCAGCCGCGCCTGCCCCAAGAAACAGTACTCCCGCAACCGGATGAAACGCTCCAAGCCAGCTGATTTTCCAGCCCAGATTGGCTGTGAAATACATGGCAAAGAGCAGCAGAAAAACGACTATCATCTCCTTATAAATCCGCTTAAAAAATCCTCCTGCCAGTGCACTCAGCATCATCAGTACCGGAATGGCATAGCCAAACAAATGTACAAACATTTTATGGGCGGCCCATTTGGACGGGTCCCCAAAGATCGACATACCCGCAAGCAAAAACTGAACCAGCAGGCAGCCCAGATAAACCAAGCCCAATCCTATATAACTATTTTCAGCCAATGTTCTTTTTGGCATTTTCTTTCGTCCCCTCTCCTGTTTTCTTTACAAAACCCATTCTAAGCGGGGGTTCTAACAGCACTCTTATCAATTTCTTACAGAATTATTAAATCCGGCAATAAAAAAAGAACGCATAGAAAATCTATACGCTCTTACCGTTTAAATCGATAGCCCACGCCCCAAACCGTTTCGATATAGTCCGGTTCAGATGGGTCTTTTTCAATTTTCTCCCTCAGCCTTCTGATATGAACTGTCACAGTTGTGACATCCCCATAGAAATCAAATCCCCAAACCTGCTCGAGCAGATGCTCTTTGCTGAAGACCTGGTTCGGGGAGGTAGCCATGAACAGCAGCAGGTCGAACTCTTTGGCCGTAAGGATTCTCTCTTGATTGCCCGCAAATACTTTCCGTGTACCCGGCTGAATCAGCAAATCCCCAATCCTGATGTCTTCATCCTTGCCGGGACCGCTGGAGGTAAGCCTGTCATAACGGGCTATATGCGCCTTCACCCTGGCGATCAATTGATTGGGATTAAAAGGCTTGGCAATATAATCATCCGCTCCCCTGCCCAATCCCCGGATCATATCAATGTCCTCATTTTTTGCCGTCACCATAATAATGGGTATCTCTGAAACCTCCCTGATTTTCCTGCAGACTTCATAGCCGTCCATATCCGGAAGCATCAGGTCCAATAGCACCAGCCGATAGGCGTTTGTTTTTAAGCGTTCCAGCCCTTCCTGACCCGTTGCCGCAATATCTGCCTCATACTGGTTCAATTCCAGGTAATCCCGTTCGAGCTCAGCAATACTAAGCTCGTCTTCAATGATTAAGATTTTTTCCAATCATCTTCCCCCCTTTTTTAACGTAAAAAAGATACTAAGCCCCTTTCCGGCTCCGCCACTTGCCCAAACGGTCCCCCCGTGGCCTTCGATGATTTTTTTTACAATCGCAAGACCCAGCCCGCTGCCGCCTGTGGCAGAATTCCGGGAGACATCCGTACGGTAAAAGCGGTCAAATAAATGAGGCAGCTCGTCGTGTGAAACGCCAGCACCATTATCCTGAATTTCAACCGTGACGTCCTCCGCTTTTGACGACAGCCTGACCACTAATTCTTTCTTTTCTTCCTTCATGTATTTCAAGCTGTTCTGCACAATATTGCCAACCACGCGATTCAATTTCTCCCTGTCAGCCTGCACCCGATACGATTGATTCGGCTCGCACTCAAGACGGAGACTGACAGGCTGTCCCGCCAGATTAAACCGAAGCTCCTCGAGGTAATCATCAAAATAGGACGCTAAATCCAGCTCCCTCAAATCATAAGGAACATTCGGCAAATCAAGCTTGGAATACAATAAAAGCTCCGAGATCAAAGCTTCCATATCATCCGCCTTCTTTTCAATCGTGCCCAAATATCGTTCCATCTTTTCCGGCGTATTCGCCACACCATCTGCCAGGCCGCGGACATAGCCCTTAATGCTCGTTAAAGGGGTTTTTAAATCATGGGAAATGCTTGCAATCAATTCCTTCTGATTCTCTTCATACTGCTTTTGCATAGCTGCGGCTTCCTTCAATCGGCTTCTCATGCTTTCAAACGCCATGGCCAGCTCGTTCAATTCATCCTTGTTCCCGGAAACCTCTATTTCTGTATCCAGATCTCCTCTGCTGATATCATTCGCCGACTGCTTCAGCCGGAGAAGCGGAGCAATGATGCTTTTCGAAACAAGGAAAGTCAGGATTCCATTGGTCAAAATCAGCACCCCGACCAGCAGATAAATCCGAATCGACCGGAAAAATTCAAGATCCTCCTGATCCACTGAACCTTTCACAGGATAGAACAATACATACCCAATGACCATTTCCAGCAGCAGAAATAAAACAACAGGAAGCAGCACCATCCCTATATTCGATAAAATCAATCGTTTTTTTATGGACATCCAGTCACCCCGGTTTTGTATCATAATAGCCGGATTGAACCAGCTTGATAATCTTGAAAAAAGTATAAACAAAGATTCTAACCAAAACATTATATAGTTATTACAAAATTCTTAACAGGTGGTTTTTTTGCAGAGGGGCGGTGTACGGAATTTTTTCAGGTTAACAACGGGGTTCTGACTCTGACTGCAGGCTTCCTGCCTTTTGTGTCAGAAGGTGGACCAGGTTCTGACTCTATCTCGCGCTTTCCTGTCTTTTGTGTCAGAAGGTGGACCAGGTTCTGACTCTATCTCGCGCTTTCCTGCCTTTTGTGTCCGAAGTTAGACCAGGTTCTGACTCTATCTCGCGCTTTCCTGCCTTTTGTGTCTGAAGTTAGACCAGGTTCTGACTCTATCTCGCGCTTTCCTGCCTTTTGTGTCCGAAGTTGCCCCAGGTTCTGACTCCACGATTCGGATTTTCGCTTTTTGTGTCCGAAGCTCCCCCAGCTCCTTGGGTTTAATAAAAAAAGTGCACAGATTCATTCTGCACACCAGCTCCCCGCCTTACACCAACCCTATTTATTTTTGCCTTCCATTTTAAAAAGGGCTTGATCCAGCTTTTCTTCTATTCGCTTTAATCTGTCGTTTCTTCTCTTGAAAATAAAAAAGAAAATGACAAGGATCCCAGGAATAGTCAATAAAAAGGCAAAAGCCAAAAGCTGAAATAAAATATCGCCGGCATTCAATCCGGCCAGAGCAAATGTGAACAAATTCATGATGGTTCCCCTTTTCGGGATGCCATGGTTAGGGTATATAACTGCCTGAGGGATACTACTAGAGCAAAAACAGCCAAAGCATTGGTCACGGAAAAGAAATCTATGTCCGCTAACATGTTCCTGATCATTAAAACTATCGCTATCACTGAAATAATAATGGCCGAGTAAAAATCAAACCTGCTGGTATTTTCTTTCAAAACCAGTTCCCCCTTTCGATAGTTTACGATTATACAGAAGGGAAAGTTTCATTTTCGGCCATAAAAAGGGACAGGTTCATTGTCCACCATCCCCTGGGACAGTAAACTATTTCTCTTTTAACATTGAATACTTACGATAAGCTTTATAGAAACTGATGCAGAAGAACACAGCCATAAAGACTGGAAGCAGCCTTAAAAGGACAAATGGAGTCTCAAATAAAAAGGCTTTCCAAAATAATGCACCCTTCATACTCCAAAGACCTTCGGCTAAATATAAGCCCGAATCCTTGTAAATCATATACGAAAAAGACAATAACAGTATCCCCAAACCAGATGAATACCCCATCAGCCTTCTATAATAATGACTCTGTGATTGGCGATCCGAGAAGATTTGACTTTGTCCATCATCCTCTTTTTGCCAATATCGAATTCCGCCAAGCCATGGCCCACTTATATAAACCCAGCCGAAATCTTCATATAACCCTTTGTAACCTTCAAACTTTTTCTTTGAAAAATAATCTTGATAATCGAGCCGCATCACATATTTCTTGTCTGTTTTTTCGAAAGTGTATATGCCCAATCCGCTAATATTTGTACAGCGATAGCCTTTTTGCAATTGCTCGTTCAGCCAGCGCTCCTCTTTTTCAATATCAAAAAACATCTTAAATTTCTTCATTCGATTCACTTCCTTCGTACAGGGATAAAATATGCAGCAGCCTCTTTTGTTCGATTTTCAAAATTTCGCTTCCTTCCGCAGTAATCATATAAACTTTTCTCCGGCCTGACTCTCCAACAGGTTCAATCCAGCCATGCTTATTCAAGTTCTCAATCGCACCGTATAATGTACCAGCCGCTAAACTAACAGTGCCGTTACTTATCTCGTCTATCTTCTGCATCACGGCATAGCCATGGAGCGGCTCACGCAGAGCTAATAAAATATAATGCATGGTTTCAGACAGCGGTAATAATTTATGTTTCATCTTCTCATCCTCTATTCAGTTCAGCTATATAGTTCAACTTAACAATAAGATAATACAGTTCAACTGAATAGTCAACGAAATTTTAAAATAAAACTAAAAAAGCCGCTTTCCTTAGGGCAAGGGAAAGCGACTTTTAACCGCTAGTGAAAGAAGAATAAAGGCAAAAATACCATCAATCTCTATCAGCAGCCGTTGGAGGCTGTTCAAACCAGCCTCTCTCAATCATGATTTTTGCAGCACTCTGGACAAAATGTGAATTTTTCATTGTTGCCTTCAAATAAACCATCCCTACATCGCGCCGGCCATTGACTGCCACTGAATTTCCGAATGCTCTAAGTTTTATTGAAAACATATCCATCTTATGGAAGAGCATGATTTTATCAGAAAAAGGCGAGAAAGTGGAATTGGTTATTAAGTCATCCAGATAAGGTGGTGAAGGCAAATCTTCTTCATGCAGTTTTTGCCTATAACTTTCAATATTCGTGGTGGTAATTTCTTTTCCCTTCTCAAACAATTTACGTATCTTTTCATCCTTGGCCACTTGGGCAAATGCCATAATGAGTGCCTTACTTGTCACATTATTTTCAATATTATCGTAAAAATGGGGGATTTCCATTGCATGCAAAGGGCGTTTATCTCCAAGGTAGCCGGTTAAAAAATCTTTATGCACAAATTCCGCTTTCTCAGGAACTGGAATCAATGGGGGTTTAATGATCAGCCCTTTATGTATTAATATCTCTTTGATCTGCTCCATTAAATCCATGGCGGAATCCATACAATGCCTAAAAAATTCCTTTACGTCCTTTCTGTACATAAGAGGGATGGCAATACTATAAATACTCAATCCTGCTTTTGCCGCATACTTTAAATAGTGGACATAAAATTCATCCATAAACAGTCTGGGAGCACCTAAATTTACATCCTCTTCCGTAAAACCATTAGGAATAGGAAATCCTTCTTTCTTGAAAATACCTTTAATAGTCTCCATAAATTCTTCTGACAGCTGTAAGGCATTTTCCAATAAGCTTTTAATGTCCTTATCTTCAACATGCTGCAGAAAATATTTTAAAAAACATGATGCCATACTGTTTCCCATATATGTAGCCCAAAGCTTGCCCATTTCGGCTGATGTTAATTTTTCTGAGCTATCCGGATTATGAGAACTTAATTTAATTGGTTTAATTTTTTTCATGACAATCCCTTCTTTTTTACTTACTATCTCCTTCCTTTAAATTCGTATACTTTAAATTTCGTCAAAATTAAAGCTGCTATTTGGGGAGAAGGGCAGCTGTCAAGCAAAAAACTAATTGGAACAATAATACGAAACTTATTTAAAGGAGAAACCGTACAAATAGTTAAAGGAGTCGCTGCAGGGGCTTTTTGAAAGACCTTTGCAGCAGGAGAGGGAAAGTAACCCGATTTTCACACACTTACCTAACTCAGCACTAGTGATAAACTTTAAGAAATTCTGCTGATTTTAGAAAAATGAATGGAGGAATTCCAATATGACAAGTACCGCTCTATTTATCATAGCTATGGCATCTATAGTTATATGGATATCATTATCCATAGAGCTTATGAAGCCTTCCAAGGAACAGAATGGCCGCAAAATAGTTATTTTAACTGCTGCAGGTTCTTTATCCACTATAGTTTTAACCATTCCACTTTTTCAAAATATCTCTTTTTAAGAAAAAGGAAATTTAGTATTGTACACTTCAAATGGATACCGCTGTTCATGCCACAATGAAGGCTCAATCCTTATATAAATAAAGGGAGATGCCGATTCTGATGGATCTTCAACTCCCAAACTTTAACTGATGGAACAGTACCTTCAGTTATTTGGAAATATGATATTTTCAACTAAGCCTTTCTCCTGTCCGAAGACATGCCTGCTCGGGCTCTATTTGCAATTTTGGTTTTTCTATTTGCAAATTCACCCTCCCTATTTGCAGGTCCACTCCATCTATTTGCAAAACCATTATTCCAGCACTGATTGCACTCGACTATTTGCAAATTTACCCCTTCTATTTGCAAAATAAGAGTTCTATGTGCAAATTCCCCCTATCTATTTGCAATCCCACCCTCTCTATTTGCAGGTCCACTCCATCTATTTGCAAAATCCCTCCCGGCCAGCAGTCTTCCCAAAAAGAAAACCCGGCTCCACCAAGGAAGCCGGGTTTCCCCATCCTATTACTTATCTTGCTTTCCATTCCCTTTCCCAGGCTTCACCGGGCCATCAGGGGTTTCAAGATTTTGCGGAGGCTGTTCGCCTTTTTTCAGCTTGTACAATTCAACCGTTTTGGTTGTTTTGTTGCCGGCCAGGTCCTCTGCTTCAAACGTAAAGACGTTTAAGCCTTCTTTCAATGAAAGTTTAATCTTTTTGAATTCCTTTTCGATGCCTCTCATTGCATAAGGCTCCTGGAATTCCTGGTAGAATAGCTCGCTGCCGTCCTGAGAGAAGCGAAGCTGGTCAAAGTTATCTGTCACTGTAATGTTGATGACAGGGTCCTTCTTGTTATGCTTAATGTATTTACTCGAAGGCAGCCCATCGATTTCAACCGTCGGGCCAGTCGCATCGACGATGATCGTGCGCTTGAAAGAGATCGCATTATTCGCAGTATCCACTGCTTTCACTTCCAGGCTGTGAACGCCATCTTCAAACGTCATCTTTGTTTCAAATTCATATTGTCCTTTTTCGTCATTGTACGTAGTTTCAATAGGTGTTCCGGCAATGGTGAATTCCTTCATGCCAGATTCTTCTTTAATCGTGCCGCTGACAGTCAGTTCATTTGTGTTGTACACTTCAAGCGCCGCAGGCTCCTCAAGGTATACGTATGGAACGGTCTTGTCATTGCTCACTTCGCCCACTTCCACAGTTGCTTCAGAAGAGTTGCCGGCAAAGTCATAGGCTACTACCTTAACATTTGTGCCCACTTCCAGTTCTTCCGGAAGAACAAATTCTTCTGTATCTCCGCTTAGCGCTTCATCCAGAATAGACTTTTCATCTACGAAAATATCAATATACGAAATGCCGGAGCCTTCAGGGTTATCAGCAGCTTCCAGCTTTAATGCTGTGTTGCCTTCGATAAGGTCAGCCTGAACGCTTGGCGCAGCCGTGTCCACTTTTACAGGGATTTTCACGGATTGCCACTCTGCCCCTGCATAGTCGATGACAGACTTAATCTCAAAATAGTACTGTCCGTCCTGCGCAAGCTGGTTGCTGATTTTTCCATCCCAGCCCCAGTTCGGATTGAGCGTATAATTCGCACCTGCCCCGCCATCGTAATAATGCTTGCGAAGGCTGTTTTCCGTGCGCAGCTTACGTAACGTTTTTCCATCCTCATCTGTAATCGCGAATTCTGCTTGTTTCGCATTTCGCAGGAATGAAAGAACCGGGATCAATTGATCCTGAACTTTGTCCCCGTTCGGAGAAATGGCGATTGTTTCCCCGCTGAATGCATCGTTTACCGGATCATATCCTAAGTAAGAATACCCCTCGGCTGTCTCTGAAACTGCTCCTGCCATTCCGTAGAATGAACTGTCATCATACTTCATACCGTCAAGGATCGGAGCTTTATCCCAATCACCCTTGAAGCCTACATAAGGAACCGTTAATTGCGGGTTCACGTCAGTTGAGTCTGTCAAAGTGACATATCCTTCAACAAAGTATCCATTCGGGAATACCTCGTTGATGTCAAGAGGAGTTTCCCAGTTTCCTGTCTTCGAAGGATCTACCACTTTTGCATTGCTGACATCCACACTTACTTTAAAGCTTACAGATCCATTCGCAGGAACGGTTACCTCTGCTGAATCCTGGCCCTCCACTTTTACAGAAGCATCCAGAATCTTCTGAGCTTCAAGCTCATCTGCTGCCCAGCCCATCTCTCCATAGGCTGCAAAATCAGTCTGCAGATTTGCTGCCACATCGTAAGCCACATCTTCACCACTGAAGTTTTGCGCTTTTAACGTGAATTCAAATGTATTGCCAACTTCTTTTAAAGCCACTTTTCCTTCATTCGTTGAAGCCTCCGTTACGATAACAGGAGAAGATAATGCCGAATGAAGCTGCATGATGCCGGAACCTTGTCGGCGCGGGGAATAAGGGATATTCCATTCAAATGCACTGTTGACGGTTCCTTTATCAATGACCGGCGCCGCTGTATTCATCATCAGGTTCTTCGCAACGTTGACACGGTCAAAGCCGGTTACGCCAAATTCTGTATCCACACGTTCAAGAACAAGTGCCGCACCACCGGAAACGTGAGGAGCTGCCATGGAAGTACCGCTCATCATACCGTACTGGTTATTCTCAAGAGTCGAGTAGATTTGTCCGCCTGGAGCTGTAATTTCAGGCTTGAAATCCAGGTTAGGCGTTAAACCCCATGAAGTGAAGGCGCTCATTTTGCCTGCTTCAGGGTTTGCTGACTTTGTTTTTTCTCTGTTAAAAGAAAGCGTGACTGTCTGGCCATCCTGAATGGCTGCTGCCAGCTTGTCTCCATCTGTCTTCAGCATGAATAGCTGCGGGATTGTAATGGACGGATCGCTTGCCATGTTGACATAACCGTCAGCATTATTGTAGATAATAACGCCGACAGCTCCAGCTGCCTGGGCATTAATGGCTTTATCAACAAATGCCAATTCCCCGCGCTGAATTAATGCGTATTTACCAGCAACACCGGACAGCTCTTCAGGCTTGCCCAATCCGCCGTAGGCTACTTCAAATGTTTTCGTTTCAACGTCATTCGGGTGAACATTTCCTGCTGACAAGAATGCAGCTTTTCCGGACTCTTCACCGAATTGGTAGTTGACTGCATCCAGATCCATGAAATTATTTTCAATAGATGCTACCTGCAAAGAATCATAGGATACACCAGGTGATCCCGAAACACCGATGTCCGGGTTTTCACTGCTTGGATTAGCGAATCCATTTCCAAAGTGAGCAGAGTTCCCAGCAGAAATAGACATTAAAATGCCGTTGTCTACTGCTCTGGCAATCGCTTTTTGTTCAGCTGACTCAGGGCTGACAAACCCGGCTGTTGAACCAAGACTCATGTTTAGTACGTCTGCACCAAGTACAATCGCATCATCAATCGCCTTTACATAAATATCACTGTATGTAGAAGGCATATTCGGATCATTTCCGAATACTTTAAGCGCAAGGATCTGGGCTTCAGGTGCTACCCCTTTAATGCCGCCGTTCTCCTCATCGCCATTCGCTCCGACAGTACCGGCAACGTGCATTCCATGCATGGAAGCATCCGGGCCGATATCACGGATCGTGTCATTTTCATCCATATAGTTGTATCCATATGGTACTTTTTCAGAATAATATTTCCCAAGAAGGCCATTATCTTTTTTAAACCTGGAAATTTCCTCTTTCGTTAATTCCTTTTCTGATTCATCGGCCAAAACCATGTCACGGTGAGAAGGATCCATACCGGTATCAATGACGCCGACTACCATGCCCTCACCTTTAAAGCCATAATCACGCCAAGCTTCCTGAGCTTGTACGAGCTCTTTACTGTAAAGCATATCCGGCTTTTCCTGCGGCTTTTCGTACTCGTTCACCACTTGTACTTCGGCCACTTCCGGCATTTCTTCTACAAGCTCAATGTCGCCATACATCATCTCAGCACTAAAGCCATTTACAATTGTAGTAAAGCTTTCGCGCTCAATCATCTTCACTTTATTCTTTTTAGCGCGGTCCTTTACCTTCTGCTGTTCAGACAGCTTTTCATTCTTCAGCTTCTGCTTTGTTGCATCTGGAAGTTCTTTATACTTCTTCTTTTGCTTTTGGGCATAAAGGACAGAAGGCTCTGTCTTCATCTCCACGATGACCCTGACAATATCAGTTTTGCTGTACTGCTTGTCCAGCTCACTTTTCTTTATTTCCTGGATGGTCTTGCGGTTTTCTTCTCCCTTGCTATTCGGTGTTTTCTCAGGCACAACAGCTGCTGATACCGAACTGGAGAAGATTAGCATGAACATTAATAAGGCCACTGCTGATCTTTTAATCCTCATTCCCTACCTCCTAGTTATATTATTCAGAATTTTTTTAATACACTATAAAGGTACCAAAACCAAATTTTTCATATAAGGATCAAAAGACCTGATTAACAGAATCATGAACAGGAAATTAGATCTATTTTTCACAAAAAATGCTGTAGAAAAATTTCATATTTTAACAGAATTTGAGATTTAGCCGGGACAGAGGGACAGGTTTTTTGTCCCATTAAAGCATTTTGTGCGTAAACCAAGAAAAAGGCATAGCCAGACAGCAACACTATCTGACTATGCCTCTATAATTTTGTGTAGATTTCAAAAGAAGTTTACCCATTGCGAGAGCCTGCCTCGACATCCTCCTGAGACTATTGTGAAACAGGATTTTTCGGGTGGTGCCTGTCACCAATTCAGATTACAAGCCCTCCATCTATACTCAAAATGGCTCCAGTAATAAAGCGCGCTTCGTCTGAGGCCAGGAAGGCATAGCCGTTTGCGATGTCTTCCGGTCTGCCCATTTGATTCAAGGGTGATTTTGCTTTCATGATGTCTTTTACCTTATCAGGCAGAGCTCTGGTCATGTCCGTCTCAATAAATCCAGGAGCAATGGCATTGACTCGAATTCCGTATTTCCCCAGTTCCTTTGCCCAGGTTTTAGTCATACCGTTTACTCCCCATTTCGCTGCGGCATAATTGGACTGGCCAAAGTTGCCGTATATCCCTACAACAGAAGAGGCATTAAGAATGACTCCTTCTCCCTGATCTTTCATTATTTTTGCTGCATTCTGGCCGACATTGAAAACACCCTTTAGATTTACATCAATGACCTGATCCCACTGGGATTCTGTCATATTTGTCAGCTGTGCATCCTGAACAATACCGGCATTGTTTATGACAATATCTACACGTCCGTACTGAACTAACGTTTCTTCAAATAATTGACTGACTTCATTCCGGTCTGCCACATTGCATACAACATAGATGGCTTCTCCATCGGCTTTTCTAATTTCCTCTGCCCTATCCAATAGATTTTGCTCATTTAAATCAGCTAAGACTAATTTTGCTCCTTCTTCTGCAAATTTCTTAGCTGTGGCTGCACCGATGCCTTGCCCAGCACCGGTAATGACAGCAACCTTGCCTAATAATTTCATTTTTAAGTCCATCTCCTCTTTATCCCTCAACTGCCTTTTTCGACCCAGAAACAGCCTTTTGCTCATTTTCTTCCGGAGCATAATCATCCTGAATAGTTGAGATAACCTTTTTGGTTGAGCTGCTTATTTCGTTTTCAAAATAAGGTTCATAGGCTTCAAGCGGTGCTTTCTTGCCAATTTTAACAGCAATTAAAACGCTTACAAAGGCAGCTGCCAGAGCAATGATAAATGGATTAGTTGCTCCCAATACCTTCGCAATGATATATACGAGCGTACCAACAATAATGTTGGCATATGCACCCGCGCTGTTCATTTTCTTCCAATATAAACCTAAATAGACGACAAAGAAGAAAGCGGCGCCGAATCCTCCGTACACATACGTGAATCCCATAGCCAGCAGCACAGGCGGTTTAATGGCACTCACCACTGCTAAGACACCAAGTGCCAGAACGGTATATCTTAAATGCTTTTTCGAATTTTCCTCAGTAGTTTTTGATGTGAATATATTTTTGTAGATATCATAATACAGCGATGTCCCGCAATGCAGCAGCATGGAATTGGCTGTCGATACGGCTGCAGCACATAAAGCGACTAAAGTAAGTGCTCCCACTAAAGGATGCGCATATTCCGTGATCACCAGCGGCATAATATAATCAGTGGTTTGTCCTGCCGGAAGGCTGGGAATCAATGTTTTCGCACCAAGACCAATAATGATTAACGGAACGAAAATGGCGATTAGCAATACGACTGAGATCATCATCTGCATGATGGCTACTTTAATGCTTTTAGGCGCCAGCATTCTGGCTACCCAGTGAGGGGAAACGGCTGCCCCAAGTGAATTGGATATGAAAATAGAGAAGAGCGCACCTAAGCCAAAGGTTCCGACTGGAGATAATAAAACACCCTTTGATAGACTTTCTCCTCCCACAACGGTTGGTGCAGTTGTAGCCGCCAGAGTATCATAAATATTAGAGAATCCCCCTGCTGCAGCCAATACAGCGACAGCCCCCAGAACTACACCTAAAATGATTAAAATGGTGTTCACGGTATCTGTAACAGCTACTGACCAGAAGCCTCCTATGCTTGTAAAAAGAAGGAAAACAAGAAAAGCAAAAATAGCTATTTCATATTTCATACCTGTTATAGTTGAAAAAACAATTCCAAACCCGACTACTTGCAGATGAGTAAAAACAAAATATCCAACAAGCATAAGTGCCGCAACCAGCGTCCGTAATTGGCTGTTCTTTTTTAATGGTTCATATCGGAGATGAATAAATTCAGGGAAAGTTTTTGCCGGCGATTCCGGTCTCCTGACTTTATATGCAACAATCGGAATTAAAGCGGTACCAAAAAACCATCCCGCAACCCATCCTATGATGGCTGCCACTCCCGAACTATATAAATAACCCGGAACACCCATGACAGAGGCAACACTGACCCATGTGGCAACAGACGTACCAACCCCAATAAATAAGCCCATCCGGTGTCCGCCAGTTGTAAAGTCTGACATGGATTCAACATTCTTCAAGCTCTTCAGACACGTCCACACGATAAATAGTAAATAAAATGAAAATACAGCGATATACCACATTCCTGTCACCACCTCCTATTTAAATAGTTTTCCGGAATATCCCCAGCGCTTCACTTTTGACTTTTCGACTTTATAACACAGAATTGTACCGCATATCAATGAAAAAGCGATTGTGGCACCCCAAATCAACAATGCTATAGCCATGGATTATCTCTCCTTTACAAGTTCACTTGGTTTATTTTTCATTTCCTCGTTTAAAGATTCGAAAAAAGGTAAATTGTCAGAAAAAACCGGAACTGCTTTCCTATTTTCAGCATCCGATACCAGCTCCACAACTAAATCGTTATAAGGAGTAGGAATGCCGAGAGCTTTCCCTTTTTCCGAAACATGGCCATTAATAAAGTCAATCTCAGTCTTCACTTTCCGCACTAAATCCTGCAGCATACTCGCTTTAAGATTTCGGTGTGGAGACCAAACCTCATGGTAAAAGTCCATTTTCTCACTAACCTTTTGACCTTCCTTCAGTTCCAGGAATTCCATGTCTTTTCCCTGCATATTGGTTAAGTGAATCCCTTGCGCATGTGCCACTTTAATGGTTTCATCCGCAATATAAGCCAGGCTGGTCATTGCTTCTTTATTCGACAGAACTTCGCCGAACGTACAGCCGAGTGCCGCAGACATTCCGCTGAATGTCGTATTCATTAATAACTTTGTCCACTTAATTCCGCTAATATTGGACGTGATTTTGCAATAGCCGACATGTTCCAATACCGCTTTTACATCTGATAAGCGGGGTGTGATCCTTCCGTCCGTTTCCCCTATCTCAAATGCATATTTCTTTACAGTCTCCCATTCAGTAGTCAGTTCAGACTCACCCGGGCCTTTCCATGTTGCGCCAAAGCCAACCGCCCCGCCAATCGTCCTGCTGCCGCCAACTATGGAAGCAACATACTCTTCGGGAATTCCGTTCTGAAGCGTACAGACGATGCTGTTTTCGTGCAGATATGGAAGTAATTGATGAAGAGATTCATAGGTAAATACCTGCTTGGTTAATAGAAATACTAAATCATATGAGCTGCTAATTTGATCTGGTGTCAAGGCATTGACAGGAACCGTCTTATTTATAAAACCTGAAAGCTTTGCACCGGATTGATTCAGCCTATTTACATGACTTTCATTAATATCGATTAAATCTACTTTTTCTCCCCCTTCCGCCATTAGTGCTCCAATGATTGTTCCTAAAGAGCCTGCACCCATAATCGCAATATTCATGTTAAATCCCCCTATTCTTGTTACTTAATCTAGTTTTGAACACCTTTCAGTGATGTAACCAGACTGCCTCTATTCAGCTTATCAATCCCTAAGATTTTTCTGGCCTCAGCTGGAGTGGCAACCTCTCTTCCCAATGTTTGAGCCAGGTTTGCTATTCGATTCACGAATTGAGCATTCGTTTCAGCTAATTCACCTCTTCGAAAATAGACACTATCCTCCATTCCTACCCGAACATGTCCGCCTAATAGAATACTCATCGTATTGATGGTTAACTGATCTTTACTTGCACCAATTGCCGACCATGTAGAACCTTCCGGAATGCTATCTATTAAAAACATCAGGTTTTTAGGTGTTGCCGGCATTCCTCCATGAACACCCAGTACGAATTGAAAATGGAATGGATCATCAATCAATCCCTTTTTAGCAATTCTTAACGTATTGTGAATCATGCCTACATCAAAGATCTCAATCTCCGGCTTGATTTGCCGTTCTTTCGTAACTGCCGCCAATCTTTCCAGGAACTCAGGCGTATTGTGAAAGACACCTGAGCCAAAGTTCATGGTCCCTGCATCAAAAGTCGCCATTTCTGGGTTTAATTCACACACCTTTAGCCGGTCTTCATCATTATTTCCGATTCCCCCTGCTGTTGTTAAATTTAAGATAATATCGCATTTATCCTGGACGCGGTCAATAACTTCTTTATACGTATCCAGATTTAGTGTATTTTCTCCCCTATGATCCCTTACATGAATATGGGCGATAGCCGCCCCCTCTTTCCATGACTCATAAACAGAATCGGCAATCTCTTTTGGTGATAATGGCACATAAGGCGTATGTTCCCGTGTTGTTTGTGCTCCTGTTGGGGCTACTGTAATTATTAATTTTTCCATTGTTGATCCCTCTTTCTGCAGAATAAATTCTTCTTTTTCTATTGATGCAATTTCTGTGCCAAAAGTAAAAAGGCGTTAATACAGCCTTTTCTCTAATAAAGATAAAAAAACCGATGATAAAATTCATCGGTTTTTAAATAATCTGACTATTTAGTCGTCTTATCAGGCATTTGTTTTGATGAAATAATTCATCAGTACCGATTCGATTTTGCATCACTTAAGCTAATACCCAGCCTTTTAGCCTTTTTTACGATAGTAGATTGATCAACTTCTAAAATAGCGGCTGCTTTTCTTGTACTTCCATAAAGTTTTATTGCCTTTTCAATGGTCTCTTTCTCGACGTTTTCCACTATTTTCTTTAAACTGAGTCCTTCATTTAATGATTTTGCACCATCCAGCTCAATATTTAATAACTTCATTGCATGGTCAGCACTAAACCTCTTGAATTTTTCCGAAACGATCACCATTCGTTCTACCACATTTTGCAGCTCTCTTATGTTTCCAGGCCAGTTATACCCTTTAAATACTTCGAATACTTCCTTTTCTAATTGCACTTCTTTACTATATTTTGCATTATAAATGTCTAAATAATGTCTGACTAATATCTCAATGTCTTCTGATCGTATCCGAAGCGGCGGAATATGAATCGGAAATACATTTAACCGAAAATACAGGTCTTCTCTAAATTTCCCTTCTTTTACAAGATCGTATAAATCGCAATTGGTTGACGCCAGGATCCGGACATTGAATTTAATCGGCTTTGTCCCGCCTATACGTGTAACCTCTTTTTCCTGAATAATCCTTAGCAGCTTCGACTGCAGCTCAATCGGCATCTCTCCAATTTCATCCAGCAGCAAAGTGCCTTTATCAGCCAATTCAAACATGCCGATTTTCCCTTTACTGGATGCACCGGTAAAAGAGCCGCTTTCATAGCCAAACAGCTCCGACTCCAGGAGACTTGCAGGAATGGCAGCACAATTGATTTTTATAAAAGGCTTGCCATGCCTCTCACTATTCATATAAATTTCATTGGCGACAACTTCCTTTCCAACTCCTGTTTCTCCAGTTATGAGGACCGTTACATCCAAATTGGCCACCTGGTGAATCATCTGAATAACAGGTTTCATCTCCTGGCTTTCTCCAATTAAACTTTTGGATGTCTGTAATTTTCTGAGATGTTCAATTTCATATTGATTCTTCAGCTTATCCTTTTCAACCTCTTGCATACGCTTCTCTGAAGCTGCTAATTTTTCTTGCATTTCCAGTAAATCCGACATATCCCGATTGATTACTACGACCTTTTTGATATTGCCTTTCTGATCAAAAATGGGATTACCTGATGTCAGCACTTTGACCCCTGTCCGGATTTCGGCTACCGCATTAATTGGTTTTTTGGTTCTAATAATTTCAGGGGTGATGGCGTTCTTATATAAACCTTCCTTCATCAGATCTCCCACGTACTTATTCAGGACAAGATCAGGAGCCAGGCCGGTTATTCGGCTGTAGGCCTTATTCACATATAACGTCTTTCCTTCTCCGTCTGAGATATAAATTCCATCATAAAGTTCATCACAAACCTGTTTATAATCGCCTTCATTTAACTCTTTGATTTCTTTAAAAATGTTGAGCAGCCCTGTTTCCGTCTCTCTCTTATCCAGAGAATGGAGTGGCGAATTTTTAATTGTCTCTAACAAATTTTTTAAAAATTCCTGCGAAGAAAATAGTTTTTCTTTTGTCATAACATCCTCACGCCCCCCCCGTTTTCTGATCTTATTTGAATATTTAAACAAGTTGTACATAATTATAGAATTTTAGAAGAGTTATTTTCAAGGACGAAATGACTACAATTTGATACGGGATAGCCTATATGAAGATTCCTTTACCAAAACACCCTGTAATTGGATATTTATGTTAACATATTACTTAGATTCTCTAAGCCAATCTAGAATCTCATGATCCAGCTTTATGATCCTGTCTAAAAACAATAAATAGGACGACACACATACATAGAATAACGAAAAACAGCCAGAATACATCCGTAGCAAAGTCCATCCCACTACCTCCATTTAAGTATTTGCCCCACTTTAAAAAGAAAGCGGTGAAAATGTTGAGTAAGAGTAAACGAATATTACTAAGCCTATTTGCCATCCTCATTTGCCTTGCGCTATTTGTGATTGGAATCCTATTTGCCGGAAAAATGCCTTTCCTAACCGTGCTGGGGATAGCCGGACTTAGCGGAATCTATTATGTTGTGTTCCGGCTTGTAAGGACATCAGCGAAGATAGAAAAATAGCTTAGATGAAAAGGAGATAAATATGAATACATTTAAAAATATCATAACCACAAAAGAAGAATTTGCGTCTTTTCGGGAGGAAATCGGCAAGCCGAGTGCACGTGCCGCCGGCAAAGTCATCACTTTCATCGATGAGCACTGCATTGATTTTATTTCCAAGTCGCCTTTTTTAACGATGTCCACTTCAAATGCAGCCGGGAAATGTGATGTTTCGCCAAGGGGGGATGCCCCCGGGTTTGTGACAGTTCTTGATGAGCAGCATCTATTTATTCCGGAACGGCCGGGGAATCGAAGAATGGATACCGCTCATAATCTTATCGAAAACCCCAACATTGGTCTTCTTTTTCTCATACCAGGACTTGGAGAAACACTAAGAATTAATGGTAAAGCTTACATATGCCGTGACCCGGAGCTCTTAGAAATGAGTATAGCCAATGGCCGCACTCCTTTATTTGGCATTTTAGTAGAAGCAGAGGAATGCTTTATCCATTGTGCAAAGGCATTGATCCGATCGGGATTATGGAACGGGGAGTCCTGGCCTGCGAAAGAAGCCCTTCCTTCCGCCCCTGCTATGCTGGCAGCCCATACAAACCTGCCGAATCAAACCGCTGAACAAGTGGCGAAGGATCTTCAGGAAAGTTATAAAAACAGATTGTATTAAATATACGGCGCGAAAAAAGGAGCTGAACAGGTTTGCTGGTTAAAAAGAAAGCATCTGAGGGAAAGAAAAACGGCGTTTCCTATCTGAATGGCCAAATAAAGTTTCAGGGTGTTTCCTTAAACGTGCACAGCTATTTAACGGATGGAGTCTTAATTGACACCGGGGCACAGTCTCTCCATAAATTCTTTGAACCGTTCATTGATGAATCAGACTTTGACCAGATCATGATTACCCATTTTCATGAAGACCATTCCGGCTGTGCGGCATATGCTGAAAAAACGAAGAAACTCCCTATCTATTTAAACGAAACATCCATTCCTTCCTGTGAAAAAAGGGCTGATTACCCTTTATACAGAAAGCTTTTTTGGGGCAAAAGGAAGCCGTTTCGCGCCCAGGCGATTCCGGATTCCTTTTCCTCCCGAAAAGCGCACTGGGATGTCATCGACACTCCCGGACATGCTTTCGATCATAAAGCCTTTTTAAACCGGGAAACCGGCCAGCTGTTTACGGGGGATTTATTTGTCAGTGAGAAGACCAAGGTGGCTTTAGCAGAAGAAAGCATTCCGGAAATTATCCGCTCCCTTGAACGCGTTCTAACCTATGACTTTGAAGATGTATTCTGCAGCCACGCAGGCTTTGTAGAAAATGGACGAGCAGCCCTTCAGCGAAAACGGGACTATTTGCTGTCCATCCAGGATGAAGTATCCTCACTGTATAAAGAAGGGAATTCCGCTGACGCGATCTGTCAGAAGCTGTTTCCAAAAAGATACCCCATCGTGAAATTTTCACGCGGCGAGTGGGATTCCAGGCACATCGTCACATCGATATTGGAGGAGTGCAGCTCACGGTAAGCAGACTCGTCATGGAGCGAGTTTCTATGATTCACTGTCTCTATCTCCTTTGCCTGTTTTTACATGGTTTTATTTCCCAATTTTCTTAATAATGATACAATTAAAATGTAATAATTTACATAAGGAGTGGATTCATTTGTCTATCACCACTAATGGTAAAACGATTATCAAAGAAGCTGCCATTCATTCACCAGTGGAATTCGTTTGGTATGCCTGGACGATTTCCGAAAGAGTGTCTGAGTGGTTTGCACCTGAAGCAGCCATTGAAGCCAGGGAAGGCGGGAAATATGAACTTTACTTCGTACCCGGAAATAAAACGGGAATGAATACCAGGGGCTGTAAAGTCACAAAGCTGAAGAACGAAGAAGAGCTTCACTTTACCTGGAAAGGCCCAGACCAGTTCGAGTCCATCATGAACAATGAAGACGAATTAACCATTGTAAGTGTGAGCTTCAAGCCAATCAATGAAACTGCAACCAACGTGATGGTGACACACAGTGGATTTAAAGATCATGAAGAATGGGCTGAAGCTATTAAATGGCACGAAATGGCTTGGGCAGGTGTGCTGGATAGTTTAAAATCCGCTCTGGAAAAGGGCAAAGGCAACTTATGCTGCCAGCCTTAATCCAATTAGTAAAGAGAAATTTAATAGTCCTCTTTTTTTAAATAATCCACCAAAATAAAAGTGATTATGGCAACTCAAATGACGTAAAAAAGCAAAAGGGAGCTGCCTGACAAGAATTCGCTCCCTTTTCTGCGTAAAAACTTTATTAAAATCCTTACTACAACCCATCAAACCTCACTTCATACAGGTATTTCATCTGTTTTTCCAGAACCCAGGCCGGAATATGCGGGAATAGTGCATCTCGAAGAGCTACAGAAACACCGTTATTCAGCTGGGCCACCCTTCCAATCCTGTTTGACATTCTGGTAATTTGACTGGTCCGCCGTGTTCGTTCGTGTTCATATCTTCCCAATGCCTCTTTAATTGTGGGACTCCTTTTTAAATGACCTGCGAGGATGATTGCATCTTCAATAGACTGTCCGGCCCCTTGCCCCAGATTGGGCGTCATGGCATGAGCTGAATCACCGAGCAAAACAATGTTCCCAAATACAAAGCGGCTGATTGGCGGGAGATCATAAATATCATGGTGAAGCAATTGGTGATCAGACGTTTGTGCCAGTATGCCGGGGATTGGCTCGTGGTAGCCTTCAAATATCCTGGTCAAGTTCGATACAGTAAAGGCTCTTAATTGAGAATCCTTTGCTTTGGCATTAACGCAGGCAAACCAATAAATTCGGTTGTCCGGCAATGGTACGATACCGAAGCGTCCTCCGCGGCCCCAGGTTTCTATAAATATTTTTGGATCATAATCCCTCAAGTTCGGTCCTGCCTGCACAACCGCCCTCCAACAGGTGTATCCCGAATACCGTGGTTTTGCATTCGGCATCAGTGTTTCACGTATGGTGGAGTGAATGCCATCCGCGGCGATCAGCAAATCCCCTTCCTCCGTTAAACCGTCTTCAAACCATACTCTCACTCCGGAGGCATTTTGTTCAAAACGCCTGCAAGTCTTTCCAGTATGAACAATTTGCTTCTGATCTAAAGCGCTCATTAGCAGCTCCAGGAGCTTTCCTCGCTCAATCGCAACATTATCAAGTCCATACTTGCGGCTGATTAAAGCTGTGTCCGTCCGCTGCAGGATTTTCCCTGCAGGTGTTAAGATGCGAAGTTCATCCAATGCCTTTCCTTCCTGAACAACCTGATCTCCCACACCAAGCTGCTGCAATGCACGGACAGCATTTGCGCCAATTCCGAGCCCGGCACCTGCGAAACGCACTTCATGCTTACTTTCAAAAACCTTCACTTCCATCCCTATTTTGCGAAGGGCAATGGCTGCGCTGAGCCCTCCGATGCCAGCGCCTATGATGATTGCTTTCATCGTATCACCGCTTTCATGTACATATAATCCAACCATTGAATTAATCTACTATTTTATTTATTTCTTAACTTATTTAATTCTGGAATATGTTTATAAATATCCGATACTTTATCTACAACCTCTAACTTCACTGCATCTCCGCCATTTCCCGTCATGGCAGTATTTATAAATCCATATATTAATCTCAGTAATGTTTTAGCATCAGCTTCTGTAAGATGATTAACAGCATCTATCGTATTCTCAAACTCATTATTAACAGCAGTTTCTTTCAATGTAATTCCTCCAATAAGATTTCAATATCCTTCTTAAACAAACCTGCCCCTTTTATCGAATAAGAAAAAGCAATGCTTATTTGTGCATTGCCTGCTTTCCTTCTGGACTGTTAAATAATACTTAACTCTAAATATTCGTCAGCTTCCTTAAACCCAAACTTCTTATATACAGGTCTTCCCATATCAGATGCACCAAGCCATATTCTTGATATACCAGATAGTTTGACTTCTTCAACTAATTTTGATAATAAATTTTTTGCAATGCCTTGACCTCGGTAATTTTCGTGAGTGTACATATTTGCAATATATGCCTTTTTCCCGGTTTTATTGGTATAGCTAGGTGGGAAATCATAAAAAATTACTGCACCACAAGCTATAATTTGTTCACCATCTTCTACAAGCCATTGGATAAGCCTGCCCTCACTTAACTTTTCTCTAAAGAAAACGGATAGTTCCTCATCAATATCAATACTTGGTTCTAACCCCTCATCAACTAATTGTTTTTTTCTTAGCTCAACCATTTTTTCAATATCGTTCAGGTTTGCTCTACGATATTTCAACATCTAATCACTCCTAACGATGAATTGTATTCTTCATTCTCATTAATAAAACCTTCTTAAACAAACCTGCCTGATTCAGCAGCTGATCTTTACTATAAGCACCCTATTAGCTGGTTAAGTTGAAGATGATATTAGCTTTTCCCCAAAGAAAACCCATCAAACAACCGTCCTCCGAAGGGTTGCAAGACAGAATAAACTAATTGTATAACTTGATTTTTATTACCAGTCTTATAAAAAATATCAAAAGCATCTACAAAATGATTTGCGAACTCCTCATCGTAACTTCTCAATGAACGAATTACCCATTTAGATGCACCAATCCATTGACGGTTTGTTCTCAAAATGAATTCGCTTAATAATTCTGCAAGTGTATTAGCTATAAATATTTCCTCTGCTCTAATAGAACAACCTATAAAATCATCCAGTGCATCCGTAATAAAATATCGCTTTGTATTTATAGTTTCTACTGACCATTCTTTTGGACCTTGACTTAATATATCCATAGCCTCTTTTTTTATGGAATCAATTATTCCAACATCTTTTAGGACAATTCCTTCTGAAACCATCCTTGGCATTGAAGGTCTCGCTCTTTCATAATCCATTTCAAAAAATTCCTTATATGTGGTTAAGTTATGTACAAATACCTCAATAGCCCACCCATATGCTATTAAGGACTCTCTGTAGGATGAATGAAGGTTATTATCGAAAATAACAATATCAAGGTCAGAAGTTTCTGTTGCTTCACCTCGAACCACACTACCTGCTAAGAGAGCTCCCTGACAATTCGGAAAATGCTCATTAATAAATTGATGTGCTGCTTCGAACGGGGTTAACTTTTTTACTTTCCTCATTGAAGATAGACTTAAATAATGTGTTGAATTTGGATAAATATTTTCCTTTAAAAACCCAAAGGAAGTATAAAATTTGTCTCCTTGTTCTGTATCTGTATGAAGTACTAATACCTTAAAAAAGTGTTTTGCATCGTTAATGATTTGGTTTAACAAAAGTCTTCCTAGACCATTTCTTCGATAATCCTTAGAAACATAAAACCTTCTCAGCCGTCCAACTTTTTCATCATTGGAAAACGGATCTATATTAAGCCCTCCAATAGCAATCAGTACACCTTTTTTGTTAAATAAACCATATAAAGATTCCCCAGGCTTATTAAAGTTATTAGTGCCATTCTTATAATCATTAACTAATCTTTCAAGAAACCGAAAACCCTCATTTTTGCTTCCCCTAACTAAATGGGTTAAATCAATTTTAACCAAACTTTTTAATTGCTTCACTTTAAACTCTTCCATATCTTCCTCCGAAAAAGCTCTCATAATATAATTCTCCCAAGAAAATCTTCCTATATTTATACTGCAGCCGGTTCTCAAAGACGCCTTTGTTCAATTGAACTTATTCTATATCGCTTCTATATTTTTCAGGTAATAACTCCATGACATTACACTTTACCAATTCACTATTATAAGAAATGATGACATCCGTTTCTTTGCCGTAATCACTAATTAACTCTCGACACATCCCACAGGGAGCAACCACCCAGCATTTCTCTATATCCTCGTGTGGGTGAGGATGGGCCACTGCTACTATTGTTTCAAATTCGTGTTCACCTTCAGATATAGACTTGCCAATAGCCATTGCTTCACCACATACAGTTATTCTCCCAACATTCGCTTCAACGTGAACTGCTGAAAATACATTACCAGATGTTGTTCTGACTGCTGAACCAATGTGATGCCGTCCATACCTGTAATTCTTTTCAATCACTTTTTCTGCTTCTTTTATCAATTCGTAGTCTTTATCTTCTAAAGGTCTTACTTTTAACAAAATAGATCTCCCCCATCTACTAGTCCACCGTTATCTTAATACATATCCTTCTGAGTAAAATTCCAAAACGCCACAGCCAGGCAGCCTGCCGTCCAGACTCCAAGCACGGTCAGTGAAAACGGCAGGGACATCCCTTCAATCGGCGGCGCCTGTCCTTCCAGGTAGTTAATCAGATCAAAGTTCAGATTCACTAGATATTTGGAGCTGGTCCAGCTTGAGCCGATGGAAGACAGCAGGGTGCCAGCGATTAACACAGCCATCATGGCACCAATTCCCGTCGCTGTATTTTTCACCAGGACGGAGATCATCAGGCTGATCGTTCCAACGACCGCTGTTACCACCCACGCAAGCCCGGCTGACATCAGCAGGTATTCCCACATCGGCAGGGTATGAATGTACTCCGTTGAAAACTCCCCCGATGCAGAAGCTTGAAACCCGGTTAAGATAGGTGCGGTCCAGCCGTCATATCCGAGGACGATCCCTGAAACCCCATAACAGACGATTACCGTAACCGCCATCAGCATGGAGGTATACAGCAGCACCGTCAGCCATTTCGCCATCAGGATCCACCACCGCTTAACCGGCCGGGACAGTAAGGTTTTGATTGTGCCATCATTGTATTCCCCGCTCACAATATCCGCCATGATAATGATAATGAATAACGGCAGGACAAGCGTGACTCCCTGTGATAAAAAGATGCGGATAAACGTAGGGGCGCCAGGATAGTTCGGGTTGATATCATTGTCCAGATAATACTGCTTTTGCTTCAGATCAAATTCGAGGAACTGTCTGAACTCGTCCTGAATTCCACTTGATGCCAGCCGATTTTGCCGGTCGACAATCTCCTGCTGAAGCTCCACCCGCCAGTCCAGAGTGCCCTGCTTTTCAATTTTCTCCTGTATCTCCCGGTATTGGGCATATGTAAACATCGACACCAGAATAACTAATATAACGCCGACAACCGCGAGGCGTTTTTTGGAAGCGATCTTCATCACTTCATTGCGAATCAGGCCAACCATATTCGGATTAGACAATATGATCGCCTCCTGTCAAACTGATAAATAGATCCTCCAAGGTCTGCACTTTCCTTTCGATCGTCCATACCTCAATGCCCGCTTTCATTAGGGCTTCATTCAGGATTGAGGTTTTGCTTTCCTCCATAAGCGTATGTATCGTATGGTCATCGTACAGTTCTGCCGCCTGGACATGCGGGGATTCCTGTAAAATAGCAAGCGCACGGAAAGAATCACTGACTCTCCAGTCCACACCGGCGGACAGTGTACCAACCAGATCGCTCACACTGCCGACCTTTACGATTTCTCCATGGCTCATAATAGCCACGCGATCGGCCAGCAACTCGATTTCACTTAAAATATGGCTGGATACGAGAACCGAAAGACCCGTTTCATCGACCAGCTTTCTGATAAATTGGCGAAGATCCTTGATTCCCATCGGGTCCAGTCCATTCGTGGGCTCATCCAGTATCAGCACATCCGGCCGGCCCAGCAATGCCTGTGCGATTCCAAGCCGCTGCCGCATCCCTAAAGAATAGGTCCGCACCTGATCATCAATTCGCGCAGTCAGATCGACCAGATCAATGACCTCCTGTATCCGTTCATCATCTACATTCGGCAGCATCCGGGCAAACATCTGCAGATTTTCACGGCCGCTTAAATACTTATACAGCTCCGGATTTTCGACGATCGAACCAAGGCGCTGCATCGCCTGAACGAATTGCTTTCTCACATCGAATCCGCAGATGTGAATCTTTCCGGACGTTGGCTTAATGAGCCCGACAAGCATCCGGATCGTAGTGGTTTTCCCGGCGCCATTCGGACCGAGGAATCCAAAGACTTCGCCTGGATAAATGTCAAATGATATATTATTAATAATCGTTTTCTTTCCAATGATTTTCGTTACATTTTCTAATTGTACTGTTGGCTTTACACTCATAGCATCACCCCTGTTCTATTCTAACTAAATTTTCGAACATTAACTCTTTTGAATACTCCATTTGAGAAAAAAATTGATAGAATCAAATTAGAAGGAGAGGTCAAAACATGAAGAAATGGATGTGGCCGTTATTTTTCACCCTATCCCTTGCCCTGACAGTTCTGTTTGGATATGGACTTGCCAGTGCCTATATGGATGTTACCAGCCCGCCCCGAGGAAAAATTTTAGAGAAAACAGAAGATAAACCTGTCACACCTGGCGATGCCTATGTCGCCCTTGGAGATTCATTAACAAGGGGTGTCGGTTCCTCAAAAGGAGAGGGTTTTGTCTCGCTTACTGGAAAAGAGCTGAAAGAAAAGAAGATGGTTGATCGCTTTCAAAACCTTGGAGTACGCGGCGCCAGAATTGAGGATTTGCTGACACAACTGGAACAAAAGGAAGTCCAGAGATCTCTTAAAGAAGCCAAAATAATCTCCATCACCATTGGTGGCAATAACCTTTTTAATAGCGGGAAGATACTCGAGAAATATTCAGAGGAAACCGCACTGGGCATCGTGAACACCGAAATTCCGAATCTGGAGAAGACATTCAAAAGCATTCGCGAAACCAATCCGAATGCCGTTATCGTCTATATGGGACTTTACAATCCTTTTAAGCAATCGCCCAATGGGGATTCATTTGATTCCGTCATCCAAAAATGGAATGAATCTGCCCGGACATTAGGCTTGAAATACCGAGTTCAAATAGCAGATACCTTCAATCTGGTCACAGATGCCAAACGCGATCTTTCCAGTGATGTCTTCCATCCGAATGATGTCACTTATCAGGAGATGGCTGAAAGCCTGTCACTTGTCATTGAAAAAAATATCGTTGAATAACCAAAAGGTGAATCTGCAGCAGATGTGCGGATTCACCTAAAATGGGTTTACATTCGCAGAGATCGCCTGAGACCTGTATGAAAGGCTTTCTTCTAATGCCTGTAATCCGATATTCTTTTCCTAAGCCAGCAAGCCTTTAGAACTTGAACCGGCTTACTGTATCTTGAAGCTGCTCAGCCATTTCCGATAAATTATGGGCTGAAGCAGACACTTCTTCCATAGAGGCGAGCTGTTCTTCAGCTGATGCAGCCACGCCTTGACTATGCATGGAAGATTCTCTTGAAATAGCTGTCACTCCTGTTACAGCCGCAGAAATTTCCTGGGTGCTGGCAGACATTTGCTGGGCGGTCGCTGCCATGCCATCAACCTTTAGTCCTATATCCATCATGAATCGTAATATCACTTCAAAACTCTTCTGTGTTCGGGAGACTATTCCCAAACCATTTTCAACTTCCCGCTTTACTGAATTCATGGAATCTGTGGATTGGTTCATATCATTCTGAATTTGCCGGATCAACTCAGAGATTTGAGAAGATGATTCCTGGGATTGTTCAGCCAGCTTTCTTACCTCGTCTGCAACTACAGCAAAGCCTTTGCCATGCTCCCCTGCTCTTGCCGCTTCAATTGCAGCATTTAGCGCCAGCAGATTGGTCTGGCTGGCAATATCTATAATTACTTTTGAGATATTCTCAATTTGCTTCGACCTCTCATTTAATAGCTGGACTTCCTTGCTGGTTTCGATCACAGTAGTATGAATCAGGTTCATCTGCTGAGAAGTTTGTTCTACATATTTGCCGCCTTCTTCTGCACGGGCCCCTGCTTCAGCAGTATTTTCGGCTATTTCTGCAGAAGACTCCGCAATCGCTGCAATGCCGCTTGTTACTTCTTCTAATGCTTTTGCACTTTCTTCTATGCTTTGGGTCTGAGTTTCCGCTCCGCCGGCAACCTGCTGTATGGCTTCCGTAATTTGTTCAGTCGCCTTGCTGGTCTGTTCTGCCCCTGCAGTTAACTCCTCTGATGAAGCAGCTACCTGATCGGAAGTACCCAAAACCTCTCTGATCATGGTTATTAAATTCTCCTTCATTTCATTGTAACTTTTTGAAAGATCTGTTAGCTCATCACCCGCATCATCTATTACTTCTGCAGTAAAATCTCCTCTGCCAGCCAGTTCTAATGCACTTTTAACAGTTGAAAGACGCTTCTGCAGCCTTTTAGTAAACCAGAAGACAACTAGAGATGCAACAGCAGCAACAATTAAGATAAGGATCAGGAACTTTGTCATGAAGTCCGATAGAATTTTATCAATAATGGTTTGGGGAGCGCCTACATACAAGATTCCAACTGTTTCTCCGCTCTTATTCTTCAGCGGCATGTAGGCTGTTTGAAAGATATTGCCTGTAACTTGAGCTTCTCCATAATAATTTTCACCTTTTTTAAGTACAACTTCACCCACTTCAGGCGAAACAGAGGTTCCAATATTTCTCTCACCGTTTACAAAGACATTCGTTGTAATGCGGGTATCCCCCTGAAAAATGGTAATCGAATCACCAGTATCCTGGCCTATTGCATCAACAAGTTCAAAATCATTATTAAAGAGGTGATCTCCTCTATACAGCTTGCCATTCCGGATTTCCCATTCACCAGGAAACTTATTCCGTATGTACCTTTCACTTAAACTAAGGTCACCCTTAGCTTTTTCAATTGCAAATGCCTTAATCCCCTTGGTTACTTCATTTACTACAACGCCTCCGATAATAACAGACAGCAGCAGTACGATGCTAATTACAATTAAGTTGATTTTTGTTCCTAACTTGAATTTGAACCTCAATTTAACATTACTCCTTTATGAAATTAAAATGTTTTCCTGACTGAACTATAAAAAAATATAGTTTCATCTTCCTTCCACAATAAAAAAAACACTCACTTATCTTGAAATACAAGAAAAGGAAGTGTTTTAAGAATCTGGCAGGAGCGCTGCCCATTCTAAAAGTTCCGTTTTAAATAAGTTTTAACGTGTATCAGCCAACAGGGTCCCTATTCTGTCTACACCAAAAGACCTATTTCATCACTTTTATTTTCATCAACTTCTAAATTATAGCAAAGAGACCATTTTATTCAATACTTTTTACCTATTAGCACCTTAGAAATATTTTCCACATATGAGCTGTTTGCCCTGTCATTTTCCATTGTATTTTCAGGATCCCCTGACAGCACCGAAACCTAAAACACTTGCCGCAATTCAATCTGCCCTTCCCCATGTCCTTGAGGATCCGGCATCTGCATGGCCCACTCGATCGCTTCTTCCCTCGAATTCACATCAATCAGAATGAACCCGGCAGTCAGTTCTTTCGATTCAGTAAATGGGCCTTCCGTAACCACAGGCTTTTCCCCTGGTCCCGGATAGGAAATGCGAATTCCATTTGAACTTGGATGAAGTCCTTTAGCCATAACCCGCACGCCCGCCTTAACCAACTCTTCATTGTACTTCGTCATGGCTTCCATGAGTTCAGGGCTTGGGAGCTTTCCGGCTTCGGAATTCTTTGAGGCTTTGACAATCAGCATAAACAGCATAATTACTTCCTCCTTTTTTTGAGACAAACCCTCTAATAGGCCTCCCGCTTGGAGAATAGTGATCTTAAGCATAAAAAATGTCTGTCCGTTGCATGTCCTTATTTCTTTAGGGTATTCAATCCTTCAGAATACGAGCTTTCCTGCTAACTTTACAAATAAATCTCATCAATCCTTTGTGCGCGGGAGGAAAGAGCGTGAAAAAAATATCCATTGTTCGGCGCATGGGCATTGGACAGATAATCGGTTTATTTCTATGAACCCCATCTAAAGCAATTTTTGCCAACTTTTCAGGAGTCATCATTTTTTGCTTTTTTAATTGCCGGGTGATAACCGCTTTATTGATATTGATTGCTTTCGCTGCTTCAAAAATAGGTGTATCAACAAATGCAGGACAAAGAGCACTAACATGAATGCCGAACTCTTCCGCTTCATAATGAACCGAGGTGGTTAAGCCCACAACCGCATGTTTCGTTGCAGAATACGCCGAAGATACAGGAGAAGGTCCTAATCCTGCTGCAGATGCTGTATTCACAATATAGCCGAATCCTTGTTTTTTCATGAGATTATACCCTGCTTGTGTTCCATTAATAACTCCCCATAAGTTAACGTCCATAATTTCTTTCCAGTCTTCTATTGTCATATCATGGAGCTCACCATACATGGCAATGCCCGCATTATTAAAAAGATAATCAATCCGGCCAAATTCATTGTGTATTTCTGTGAGTAACCGTTCTACATGATCATATTCACTTACATTTATATAGGCATACCTGGCGGTTATTCTTTCATTATTCAGTTCTGCCTCAAATTTTTTCCCCGATTGTTCATTAATATCTGAAATAATGACAAACACTTTCTGTTGAACTAATTCTCTGCAAAGTGCTTGCCCAATACCTGAAGCACCACCCGTTACTACCGCAATCTTTTTATCCATACCCAACCCCCTCTCTATAATTTCGCCTTTCTAATCTCTCTTTTTACTGAATTGCGTCTTGATTGTGGCCTGTCATACGCTTGATTTCAGATGCATACATATCAGCAGCCATTTGGGCACCAGCACTGTTTAAGTGGATGCCATCTAATGTCAAATGCAGACCGCGTTCTTCTGATAGCCTGTCTATTCGTAAAGGCTTTTTATAAAAGAGGACATCCGCCATGACTCTCATTACTTTTGTGCTGATATAATCTGAAGTGTCCACTTTTGATAGGCGGCTGAAAAAAAAGGATTGCATATCCAAAAAGCTGACATTTGCATATTTACGAGTGATAGTTTGGATATGAACATTCAATTCCTTGAGTTCATTGTTTGGAGCATTATTTATATTTTCACCAACTAATGCTGGGGTAACTGCTGCGGCTTGTTTCGATGATTCAAGTACCAGCTTTAATACTTTATCGTAATATTCTAAAAACTCATTCTGATCTTTCGCTGCGGGCTGGGCCTGAACACTCAGCAGTTTTGAATACACATCATTCACACCAATCCAAAGGAAAGAAAGATCATATTCCGTATCTAATTTTGTTTTTAATAGACGAGCATGTAAACTTTTAACTGTCTCGCCTGGTTTGCCAAGATTAACGAATGTTATGTCCGGGTACTGTTTCTTTAATAGGTTATAGAAAGAAACTCCAGGACGGCCTTCAGTTAGACTGTCACCAATTAAGGCTATTTTCATGTCTATTTCCTCCTCTTAATGGATGCTAAAAAGATGGTAATGGCCTCGTTAAAGAGAGGTTCAAGCTTGCTCAGCTCCTGTGTGTTCGTTAATTGACACAGCCCTCCGAGCCATGTTCCAACCAGCAGGGTCCAGTCATCAATATTTCCATCTTCAAATTCTCCCTTGTCCACTCCTTCCTGAATAATGGTACGATAAGCACCCATAGGAAGAACCGCCAGCTCATATAATGCTTTTACAGACTCTGCACTTGAAGCAGGATTTGAAGCAAGTTCTTGTCCTCCTTTTAGTAGGGGAGTCTGGTAATTATAAAGAACATGCATGGCCATTCCATAGAGTTTCTCTGCTGCGGTAGCATAAGCTGATTCCTTGGCCAGCCATTTTGCATGCCAATTCTCCATCGTTTTTTGCGCCAATGCAACAAACAGTTTTTCTTTATTTTGAAAATGATAATAAATATGTCCTTTGCTGTAACCAGAGGCTTTTGATATGTCTAGTACTGAAGTTTGATTGTATCCTTTTTGAGAAAAAATCAAGGCGGCTTTTTCCATAATGTCACGCTTAGCTTCTTCGCTGTTATAACGCCTTTTTTTCAAGACTAACTCCCCCCCCTTCCTCAAATTGAACGACCGTTCTAATTTATTATATAGATATTTCCACTTAAAGGGAACTATTTATTGATAAATTCACAAATTTTACATTTTTCCACTAACTAAAGAACTTTCATAGTTAAATGCCATATATTCAATGACAATGTTTTCATTAATTGTGGTCCTTCCTTAGTGCATTAGAAAAAGCCGCCAGTTTGGCAGCTGCTTTAGCAATGAATATAGCAAACTCTCTATCTTTTATGCTCAATCAATAAATTGCGGAGCTACGGTATGGATCATTATATCCGCTTTGTTTATGTATGTACCTTCCCTCTTCGAAATGTTTCCTCTTCTCTTCAAGCATATCTGCCAAACGATCAGAATCATCTATGTAAACCAATACTTTACTGACCTCTTTCTTCAATCCAAAATATCCTTTATATGTAATAGGTTCATGAAAGAGAATTTCATGTTTCAGCTCATCTGTGATTCCAAAGATTTTAGTCAGGACTCTAGGAAAAACAGTCGCATGAAATACTTCTTTCTCATGAAGTATTCTGCCATTTTGACTATATTTAAGTTCTGCCTTTTGTATTAGCTTTATATCCCGTAGATGAAATGAAATTTCCCGTCTCGCCCCTATTTTCATTTCAACCATATTCTCTCTTATACGTATAGGTGTGTTCCTTACCCAATTATAATCCCCGATCATATAAATAATGCTATAAATATGGAGCGCTGACATAACATACGCATAGGCTGGTTCTTCCTTTTTCAGATAAATATGGAAAACGATCATCTCTATAACCTGTTCGTGCAAAAGAGCGATGAACAGCCAAAAATAAGCTGAGTTTTTGTACAGAGGAAATGAATTTTCACAATCCTCTCTTTTTCTTCCCCAGCGAAAGAAAGCGTAAAATAAAATTTTCCATTCTTTCACGATTATCGTAATAATTGGATTCTGGTCAATCTTCCCTTGCCTGTATCTTATAAATAAATAGACTGCAAAGACTTCAAGCAGCACTGCCAATACAGCTAGTGAAACTATCATCTGCTTATCCATTATGCCCCCTCCTCACGCATGCTTTTTATGTTCATACCAAAATATTATGTATTGGATTGCCCCCATCCCTGTTAAAAGGATGACAGGGAAGTAAGGAATATGGTTAAGGTAAGCAGTTAAAGCGATAGCAAGAGGAAAAGATGAAGCAAAGAAAATATAGACTTTTCTGGTCGCTTTATACGTAATCCATTGAAGCCCTTCGTCTTCCTCTTTAAATTCCATAGGCATTAAAGTGGGTTTAATTTTATCCTTGGGATTTTTTAAATTGTAAATGGGGATTGCGGAAAGTAAAGCCAGAATAGGGATGCCTAATACAAGAGGATCAAGATTCAGCCAAGCTGGAACATCTTCAGAATAATAATTTCCCAGCATGATAACCCCCAGCCCGAGAATTAGTACCACATTAAAAATGGGGGAATGAAAAATTTTCTTTAACATATTTATTCTCTTTCCAGATAAAAAATTTGTTCAACGGGAACTCGAAAGACTGTTGCCATCTTTAAGGCAAGAGTAATGGACGGGGCGTAGTCCCCTTTTTCGATTAGACCGATCGTTTGCCTTGAAACATCAATTTTTTCAGCCAAATCCTGCTGAGTTAAACGGTATCTTGCCCGCAATTCGCGCACAGAATTTTTTAGCATATTTACTTACTCTCCTTCTATTTATTTCCTCTTTATCGTAAATGATCATTTGCAAAATGTAAACTTTAGTTGTCATTTTGACATAAAATGTTAACATCCTGCAATCGAGTAGGAGGGGGTGATTAACCCCCGACCTCTCACACCACCGTACGTACCGTTCGGTATACGGCGGTTCGAAAGTT
>NZ_MRTQ01000008.1 GCF_001956215.1 Paenibacillus sp. FSL R5-0490
AATCGACACTACGAACCCGATTGGTTCAACTAAGCCTCTGCCTGCGCGTCGGCAAGTTTCACTGTATCTCACCAATCGGGCCTTACGGGCAGTTGACCCCCACTTATCCTTCTTTGATTCAACTAAGTCTTGAAGTGGGGGTCTTATTGCCCGTTAGACTGCGATAAAATAACTCTCTTTGTCCATAATAAGCATGATTAAATAACTTGAAGGAAGATGAGAAGGATATGCGCAAGCTGCTTTTGCTGCTTACTGCTTATTATCCCGTCAGATGCATGGGGAGATACGGCAGAAGATCATTTGCAGGCAGCTTTTATACGAAATGGCTATTTGTGGATCAAGATAGGAGCGGCTGAGGAACAGATTACTGCTGAACCTGGAAATTTCACAAATACGCCTAAGTGGTCCTATGATGGCCAATGGCTCCTATATGAAAAGAAATCGCAGGAACCCCATTCGCCTGATATGGGAAACAGCACAGAGATATGGGTATTCAATGTAAAGTCAAAGAAGCATAAAAGGATTTTTCAAGGCGGCGGGAATGCCAAATGGGCACCTTCCGATTATAGGATTGCTTTCACCAGCAACGGAGTCTTAAACATATCGGATATGAATCAATTCTATAATATCGCTTTAGGAGTAGATGATTATAATTGGTATCCTGACGGAAAAGGATTTATTTTATCTTCAAGCGCCGTCTTAAAGCCGGACGGCTGGACCAGTCCCATTTTATATAAGGTTCAGCTGCCGGAACAGCTTGAGGATATGAATTTGACTCAGCATGTGAAACCGATCTTTACTATACCTAAGAAAATAGGCAACGGCAAGGCATCCATTATGTCTATAAACGCTACCACATTGGAATTCTCACCAGACGGGAAATGGATTTCTTTCATAGTGAGTCCAACTGCATCCCTGGCCATGGACAGTGATATGGTTTGTGTTATTTCTCCTGATGGGAAGAATTTTGAAGTTATTGATGAGATGATCCTTCATCTGGACGTTCCTAAGTGGGCGCCGGGCAGGAATTTATTGGGCTACATTGCTGGCGGGGGCAGAATTGTCATGGGCTTCAAAAACAAAAAATTGAAGGTGGCTGAATTGCCAGCTTTTAAAACCTTGAACCTTACCCCTGCTAAATTTGCGGAAATGGGCTTTACGTGGGTGGATAATGAAAGGCTCGTAGCTTCACGCGTGGATGAAAGTGAATGGTCAAACGATCCGCAAAGGCGGCCCGAACCAACACTATGTCTGATTCAGCTCAACATGACCCAGCAGACGAGAATCACCTATCCCAAAAATTCAATTGGAGATTATAACCCTCTTTATTTAAAGACGGCCGGCAAATTAACTTGGGTCAGAAAAAAGCTTGCCGGGCAAAAAGGAGACATATGGGCTGCTGAGCTTAGTGGGAAAAATGCGAAGGTATGGGCAAAGGATGTTGAACAATATTCATTTTATGAAAACAGATGTCAAAAAAGCGGTTCCTAAATGGAATCGCTCTTTGTTTTAGTCCGATTGGTGTTCCTTTTTGTGTATAGAAAGGAATACCTCCTCTAATGAGGAACATTTGTATTCTTTGTAAGCTTGATCAAGTGTTCCGTGAAATTTTATTTTCCCGTTAAATAAGATAATCAGTTTGTCGGCGATTTCTATGGCGTCCCTCATAATGTGGCTGCTGATAATGATCGTTTTATTCTTCTCTTTCAACTCCTTTATTATCTTTTTCAGCTGAATAACCCAATAGGGATCTAATCCGTCTGTCGGTTCATCAAGGATATAGATGTCCGTATCGGCGAGCAGACACTGAGCCAGATTAAGCCGCTGACTCATCCCTTTTGAAAATCCTCCAGCTTTCTGGTTCCGTTCCCTCCATAAGCCTGTTTTTTCTAAAACTAATTTGATCGTTTCCTTGTCTTTGTTTAAAAATCGAGCATAATAATCAAGGATTTCATAGGGTGTAAGCTCTGCTGGGAACATCATTTGGTCAGGCATGTAAGCAAATGGCTTCCGCTGTTTCGAATGGAACATAACACTTCCAGTAGTGGGACTTTCAACACCTGTAAGCATTTTAATCATCGTACTTTTTCCCGCTCCATTCCCCCCGCACAATACGATACATTCCCCCTGATCAAGGTGGAGATTCAGCGGTGCTAATGCTGTCTTGTTTTTATATGCTTTGGATAACTCCTTCAATTCCATTATCATCTTATACACCTCTTTTCGTTAAAAGCCGGGCTGAAGATAGAATGGTAATTAGAATTATGAGGGTAATGGATATTGTAAGGGCAAGAGTTAAAGAGCCATTTGCGCCCCACTTTTCAATTATTAAATATTCAGGACCGAATACATATTCAGAATTCAGTTTAGAGATCGACCATACGCGGACGGATTCAACCGGGTTCAGAAGGATAAACAAGAACAGGCTGTTTTGCTTGAATGCATATGGAACCCACCCGATGACAGAAAAGATGATAAATTCGTATACAAACACCATTAGAATCCATAATATAATGGCTGCGGACAATCCCTGCATCCTTGTTTTGGAAAGGGCTCCAATCAGTAAGGATGCCGCTGAGAATACAAGGATTAAAAACATGTTCACCAGCAGAAAAACCTGATAGATATGGGCTGCAAAAGAGCTTCCAGCCAAAGAGAAAATTAAGCCGAATAACCCATACGAAATACCTGCTGCAAAGAATAACGAGAGAACTAAAGCCAGGAATTTACTGATCAGATAATATCCTGAAGATGCCCGATAAGTTCTGTATAAGGATAATCTCCCATTTTCTTTATCGGCAATAATGGAACTCCCTCCAAGAATCATGCAGATCACCGGAATCATCCAAAGAGATAGATTGATCAGCATGGCAATCGAACGGTTGTAGGCAGACTGGCTGAATCCCGCTGCATTGCCCTCTTCCGCCTTTATTTCTTTAAGGCCGTAATATTCCGGGTTCACACCCATTGTCTCAATATTGTCATTAACACCCTCCAGCCCATACGTTACTTCAGCGGGATCGGATTTTACAGACTGAAGGCCATACAAATAAAGGAGAACTGCCAGAAAGAAAAATAGAATCATAAAATTAAAAAGCCATCTGCTTCTTAACAGCAGCCGAAGTTCATGTTTTGTCATAGAATACAAAAGTCCGGGATTCATATTGATTCCTCCTCGTGCTGAGGGTATTTATCTCGTTAATGGCTGTGATTCTTTCCGTCTCCTTTAAAGCTCTTCATATCAGCTTCCAGAAGCTCATCTATAGAGTACACAGTTCCACCGTGCTTTTTCCGGTATTCCTCGGCTTTTTTCAATGATTCAAAAGCTGCTATTCCATAGCTCATGGGGCTATCAATATCGCTGTGCTGTATAAATGCAGCAGCATCAAACAATATCCATTCCCTGCTGAGATAATCATGAACAAAGGCTGCCTCATATTCAGGCTTCTCTGTCTGTAAATAGTGTGTCATACACCCAATATCATCGAACAATACAGGCTCACCGCTTTTTAAAATAAGCTGTGCTGATGATTCCAAATCAGCAATTCCCATGTTACAGTTAGCACAGTTATCCTGATTCAGTTTAATTTCAGCCGGTTCGGATGCTGCTGAAGAACAGGCACTCAGCAATATTGCGAGAACAGCCATTAGGAGTACAGGTCTAAATTTCATGGTGCTTCCTCCCATAATTCAAGATAAGCAAACTTGTTAAAGCGATAAGGAAAAAGAACAGGATTAAAGAAGAATCACGGCTTGGAGAGGCATTCCTTTTTTCTGATTTGAGTTCTTTCTGTTTTACAGGCGCAGCTTCAGCAAGCGGTGACTCATCTATGATAAAAGCATCAGATGGAATCGGAGTGTATTGTTCAATCATATTCCACAATTCTACGGCCGGACTTTGATAAAAGATCTGCAGTAAAGGTTCTTTATCTGCCATTTGATAAAAAACATCACCGCTTTTGTAGGCAAAGTCCACTTTATGGTCATGATCCAAATTCAATAAAGGATGATCATCAAAATAGTTGCCATAAGTATCCTTACTGAATAGATTCCTGTTATCTTTTTCGGAAATGATTTGCCTTGTATTCCCCGAGAAGTTATTTAAATAAATGGTGTTATTATTTGAGTTCTTCCCCATTTCCAGCCCGGTATCATTCTCCTGAACCTGATTAAATTCAAGTCGGTTCCGCTGTGCGTTTTCAAGAATCATACCCCTGTAATTGCCCCTCACAATATTGGAAGCAATTTTGGAATCAAATGTGTCATACATAAAAATCCCGGCACCCTCATTTTCAGTATTCTTATAAAAATAGTTCTCAAGAATAAATACTTCATTGCTTTGCATGATCATGAGCCCATTAACGCTTTCGGTCACCCTATTATCTGCAATTAATACATTTCGGGAATCCATTGTGTGCACGCCATAGCGTGCTTTGGACATGCTGTTTCCCATAACTTCGCAAAAATCAGAATAGGACACATAAACACCGTCCTGCGTGTGGTAGAAGTAATTATTTCTAACCGCAGTATTTGGAGATTCAACCAAATAGATGCCAAAGCCCTTGTGACGGTCCTTACTCTGGAAGCTTGTAATGATATTATTTTCAAACCGGTGTCCATATGAATTCCTTGCATATATGCCGTGAAAAACATTCCTCAGCGCTATATGGTGAAGATAGGCACGGTCTCCTGTCACATAGATTCCGGCATTCTGTGATCCGCTGCCTTCCACTTCCAAGTTTTCCACTATGACATCATCAGCTGAGATTGTCAGCACATGGCCATTTTCAGATCCTATAATTCTTGTTCCTTTATCCCCGATAATATGAACTTTTCTCTCTATTGAAAAATTGCCTTCATATTTTTCAGAATGTAATTTAATGACTGATACACTCGGATCCGACAAGGCTTCTCTCAGCTCTTTTGATGAGGCTGCAGAGAATTCCTGAGCGGAAGCTTTTCCGGCCAGGATCATACTGAAAAATAATACAAACCATCCGATTTTTTTATACATTCAGCGATCACCTGCCCGATACTTCACTATCCGGCTATCTTTAGCAGACAGCCGGAAAAAGTGATTTCATTTTTTATTTTTTTCTTGTATAATTTAGTTTAAGTTGAGTTTTTATTTATATTTAATGGCTCATTGTAGCCTTGCCGTCGTCTTCACCGGTCTCTGTTACCTTTAGAATGGCGACGGCTCCTTTTTGTGCGTGGTTAAATTGATGCGTCACGATTGGGTAGCTGCCTTCCTTCGTAACGGTAAATTCCACAACAGCTCCGCCGCTCGCCGGGAGCATGACCGTCTGGAGACCTTTGTAATGGTTAAAAGGGTTGCCGTCAATGTATACATCATCAAACACCGTACCAACCACATGGAAAGAGCTTACTTCATTTGGCCCCACATTGTTTACATAGATCCTCACTTTATCCCCTACTTTAGCGAGAAGCGGATTGTCCTTAAGTGTGAACGTATCGCCATTTGTATTAGGGTCTCCCTCTTTTAGCGCTTTTGTTGAGAAAACCACATGACTCGGAACACCATTTGTAAAATCATCAAGGTCGTTGTATTTATACCATTCGTTTTGAATAATTGTGTATTCTCTATCAATCTCTTTATCAGTCGGATAGCCGGCTTTTGGCTTTACAATGATCGTTCCGTGCATTCCGTTTGCGATATGTGATAATACCGGTGAAGTTCCGCAGTGATACATAAACACCCCCGGTTTATTGGCAGGGTAACTGAATGTTCCCGTTTCATCAGGCTTGACGTTCGAGAAGTCTTTTGACGGAGCTGCGTGTACAGCGTGGAAGTCCATGCTGTGCGGTATAGCCGGATCCATGTTTTTTAAAGTGAAATTAATTGTGTCCCCTTCATTGACAACTACTACCGGTCCCGGAGCTTCCCCGTTAAATGTCCACGCTTTATAGAATTTACCTTTGTCGATTTCAATATCTGTAATTTGGGAAGTCATTTCGACATTCACTTCATTCGCCCCGACTCTTTCAATCTTCAATGGTATAGGCTCCTGATTTAAATCTTTGTGCGGAGCGATTGCTTCAGGCTGGGTTTCTGCTGCAAGGACTTTTTCCTCAGGCTGAAGGGAATTTTCCGGTGCTGCCCCCTGACTGCATCCCGTTAGCAAGCCTATGCCAATTGCGGAAGTAAGCAGATATTTTACTCCTTTTTTCATTTTGATTTCCTCCTTATAATCGATTGGTTTATCTGCTTTTATCATATGGGAAATCAGCTCTGAAATTGGTGATTTTTCTCACAAGACTATGTAATTCTGTGAAGAGTTTGTGAATTAGTGATCGAACTATTTTTTACTGAGATCCTATTAGATTTCTAAGACTTTGAACGGAGATTTCTGCCTGGTATTGACCAGTGCTACAAATCACTTTTAGTACATTTTCCGCTGAATTAATAGACAGTTTACAACTATATTACTTTGTAAAATAGTGTTCCTATCTATCTCAAATGGTTTATAATCATTAAATGGAGTTGTTTGCATCAGATTAAAAGGAGAATGTAACAGTTATGGATTTTATTATGATTTTGAAAGCAATTATATTGGGGTTTGTTGAAGGAATGACAGAGTTTGCCCCAGTGTCATCGACAGGACATATGATTATTGTGGATGATATGTGGCTAAATACAAAAGAGTTTTTGTCTAAATATGAAGCCAATACCTTTAAAGTCGTTATTCAGCTCGGTTCCATTTTAGCGGTTGTGATCATTTTTAGAGACCGATTCATTGAAATGCTTGGTCTAGGTGGGCGGGGTAAAAGCTCTGAAGAAAAACAAAGCCGCCTGAAATTATCTCAAGTCATTGTCGGGTTAATTCCAGCAGGGATTCTTGGCGTTTTATTTGAGGATTATATTGATGAACACCTGTTTTCAACTGAGACGGTACTGATTGGTTTAGTTATTGGTGCTTTTCTAATGATTTTTGCTGATATTTTTGGAGGCAAAAACCCGAAGACAGTTTCTGTTGATCAAATCACCTATAAACAGGCTTTATCTATTGGATTGATACAGTGTTTCTCCCTATGGCCTGGATTCTCGCGTTCAGGTTCCACCATTTCCGGCGGCGTGCTGCTTGGCCTGTCACACCGCGCTGCAGCTGATTTTACTTTTATCATGGCAGTGCCGATCATGGCGGGTGCAAGTTTTCTTTCATTAATAAAGAATCTTGAATACTTTTCAGTCGAGGCGCTTCCGTTCTTTATTGCAGGATTCATCAGTGCATTTATTTTTGCATTAGTTTCGATCCGCTTCTTCTTGAAGATTATCGGCAAGATTAAACTGATACCTTTTGCCATTTACAGGATTGTTCTGGCGGGGGTTATCTATTTCGTATTTCTATAAAAATGAACCCGGGCTGTGGCAGCCCGGGTTTTTGTATGTTTGGAGCCTGCTGATTTCCGATGCGGGGATTTGTTTATGGTGAGGATTTGTATTATGGGAAGGTGGTTCGGACTCAGATTTCGGGATTGTGGCTGTTTGTGTCTGAAGTTGTTTCATGTTCTGACTCAGACTCCATGATTATTGCTTTTTGTGTCCGAAGTTACCTCAGGTTCGGACTAAGACACCTGGATTTTCCCTTTTTGTGTCCGAAGTTGCCTCAGGTTCGGACTCAGACACTTGGATTTTCCCTTTTTGAGTCTGAAGTTGTTTCATGTTTTGACTCAGACTCCCTGATTTACTCTTTTTGTGTCCGAAGCTGCTCCAGGTTCAAACACATCGGGCTGGATGTCCCCTATCAACGCCCATTCCAACAATCCCATTATCAAAACACATTTTTAAGAAAGCTGATAATTAACCGCGGTATCCACAGTATGATCCGAATAAAGAATTCTACAGCAATTGAATCGAGGATCTCGTCCGAGATTTCGCGCAGCCATCCTGGTTTTCGTTTTTCTTTTTTTCTAAGGAAGGTACCCGCTTTTCTATTTCTCATCGCCTGTCTCCTTTACTTCATCCACAATGCGCTCAGCTGCTTTGCGGTACAAATTGCTCATGTGAACCAGTGAAGCTGCGAGCAGGACTTTTTCGAGCTGTGCCGGCTGCCCTTCGTTTAGTTCTGCCGCCCTGCCCGCCTGACTTTCCAGATCGTTCATAAATGCATCGGCATTCAGTTTCGCCAAATCAAGGTAAAGCTGATAAAAATGGTCCAAATCCAACTTTCCTTCAGCCGTCCCCGAGTTGACGTCATTTAGCAGGCTCTTAATGTCGTTTATGGATAGAGCCCCTTTTAGCTGATAGATAAAAGCAATTAATATAAGGTGCTCCTTTGAATATTTTTTATTTTTAATCGGAAAAAACAACTTCCCTTTTGCATAGTTATTTATCATTGTCTTAGTCAGCACTTTTTCTTCTTCATTTCTCGTCGTGCTGCCAAAAGTATTTTCAAAAAGCTGGATTACCTGATCCATATATAAATCTATTTGCGGTATATCTTCCAATTGAATTTGGTTATCCGCTATGAGTTTCTCCAGTTCCATAACAATCCCTCAAACCTCTCATTTGTCGTTATGTAAATTCTACTTAAAAATACGCAGATTGTAAATATTGACTAGATGCTGTTTTGTATATATTATAATAAGTAGTTATAGAAACTACATATAAGAACATTAGGAGGAGATAGTATGAATTCGTACATCCGGGAGCCCATCAACGGACTAACCCATTTAGCAGGAGCCATTTTATCCTTTGCCGGATTGCTTGCTATGGTGATCAAAGCCTCGCTGACAACCTCTTCACCAATTGCCATTACGGCTGTTGCTATTTTTGGAATCAGTTTGATGCTTCTGTATTCAGCATCAGCTACCTACCATATGGTCATCGCCAAGGATAAAGTCATTGCCTTTTTAAGAAAGCTTGATCATTCTATGATTTATGTATTGATTGCAGGTTCGTATACACCTTTTTGCCTCATTACTTTAAATGGTGTGACCGGCTGGGTTCTATTTGGAATTGTTACAGCTGTTGCTTTGTCAGGCATTCTGTTTAAAATGATTTGGTTTAACTGTCCTCGCTGGCTTTCAACAGCGTTATACATTGCCATGGGATGGATTATCGTTTTCGCTTTCTCACCTCTTTCTGAATCATTAAGCTCAGCAGGGGTTCTGCTTCTTTTACTTGGAGGCATCCTTTACACGATCGGCGGAGTGATTTATGCTGTTAAACCAAAATTCCTTGAGTTCGATCATATGGGTTTTCATGAGATTTTTCATATTTTCATTATGATGGGAAGCATGGCTCATTTTCTTTGTGTGTTTATGTATGTGATTTAATAGATAGTAAAAAAGCGGACACTGTTCAGTCCGCTTTTTTTGATTAGCTGCCTTCTATATCCTTCAAAACAGCTTCCAGTTTTTCATTGGAAAATGTGACCATATTTTTGTAGATGTTCATGATGGATTCAGCATAATTAGTACCGGGTACTGCCCATTTTCCGTTCAATTCCTTCCATAGCTTTGCAGAGCCTCTTTTCACCAGACTGAAACGCGGATCCACCATCGTGTATTTGGTAGGCAGGGGCTGTGTCGAAGCGTAGGCATATAAATGCTGTAAATGTGCCAAAACGCCTTCCTCTTGTGTGGAAAAGCTTGCTCCTTTCGCTCCATTCCCTGTTGCGCCAATGCCTGCAAAGTTATTTTGGCCAGCTTTAACATCACCGGTAAATCGCAGAAAGTTGGTTTCATGCATGGCCTGTGCAAAAGCTGCATCCCCTCTGATTCCGTAATATTCTCCAAAAGCTGAATAGAATGAACCTAAATTGGGGGCATTCGGGTTTATCTGTTTTGCATATTGATTCATATGCTCAGCGGACAAATGAGTTGCGCCAAGAATGGAATACCCTCTGGGTTCAGAAGGAACTGCCGATGGAGCGTCTGATTGTATATAGGCATCCGTTATGCCTGCTTTTTTTACTGTTTCCAGCTGCTTTTCTGCATTTTCCTTTGTACTGAAAGCCCCGGCCTGTACACGGTACCAGACTGTGCCTGATATTTTAGCAATGGCTATAACCGATTCAATGCCCTTGTTTTTTAGAAGAGAGCCCCTGTCCTCAGCATTTTTTCTATTTGTAAATGACCCGGCAATCACTCTGTACAGGTTACTGGGATCGACTGGCTTTGGAGGCTTTGGCGGAACAGCTGTTTTTGCTTTAAGATTAAAGGCCCTTACAATCCCATTAACATGTCCCTGTGCCACTCTTTGTCTCCACAGCGGATCTTTCATTAAAGCGGCATCAGCTGAATTATCTATAAACCCATTTTCTGTTAACATGGCAGGCATGGCAGATTCACGCAGCACATGAAAGTCTGCCTTCTTCTTCCCTCTATCAATAAGATTATTCAGCTTAATGACTTCAGCATGAATACTATTCTGAATAAGGCCGGTCTGCGAAGAGTTTCTTAAGCTGTTATGAATGAAATCTTCATATCCCCTCGCTGCACCATTTGCTGCATTGCAGTGAATGGACAGGTAAAAGTCAGCGCCCCAGCTATTGGCTTCAGAGGTTCTTTGGTTCAGACTTTTAGTCGCATCATTTTCACGGCTCATTTTTACTTCTGCATTCTGATAACCTGCAACTAAGATGTTTTTTATATTTTTTGCGATATCAAGCGCAATGTCCTTTTCTCTTATACCGTTTCCCTGAGCGCCCGGGTCCGTCCCTCCATGTCCAGGGTCTAAATAAAGCTTCATTGTATTCACTCCTTAATATGGTATTTCAAAGGCCTGAAGCTTTTCTGTCATTATAAGTCAATTTAACACAGCAAGTACTTGCCAGTAATATTTTATGTTTACATGCAGAGATGGCTTGTACACATGACCATGCGTTTCTGCTGCCCATAATAGGAATCACAAAAAATTATCTTTTTATAGGCGGCATTCTCATTCAAAATCTTTCGTGCAGCCGTATGCTAATGGTGGAACTAATTTTTCGGGGAGTGAAAAATCATGGGTTTGTGCGGGAAAAAAAATAAAGACTTTGAAAGGCATGATTTTTGCCATGAGCATGATTATGACTGTGATTGTCATATAAAACCGGAATGGGACGAGGGGAAACACCGAAGAAATTTTTATGAACATTGTGTTGAAGAGGTTTTGGAAGCCATTTTCAGAGCGCAGAAAAAAGCGGGTATGGATGATGACTGCAGGAGTTCCTGCCGGGAATCCATTGATGACCTTATGGGGGGACATAAAAAGCCAAAAAAGAATACAATTCCTTTCCTTTTATACTGCGGGAATTGTGAACCATTCAAAGCCACAGGCGTTACCACGTTCACTAATCATTCTAAGGAAAAGAAATTTGCTTGTATCACATCATTCATTTTTAGAATAAAAGAATTTGATGGCAAATGCGCTGTATTGGAACTGTTGACGTTCAAGCAATGTAAATCCTCTAAAGATCCATTTAAATCGCATACAAAAGATTTCTGTTCCCCTTGCAGCCAAATCGACTGTGAAAACGTAGAAGATCTCATTCCTACAGGCATTTGCATAAATGTGGATCTTTCCTGTTTTTGTGCTGTAACCTGTCTTCCTGCCGTCCGCTTATAAAAGTTTCATTCCTCATCCTAATTTAAGCAGCCAACCAAAAAAGGTACACCCTTGTGGCATGGTGCACCTTTTTTGGTTTCTTAGAGTATTATCCTCCAAATGCTTCAAGTACATCCTCTACATCTTTTAAATCGACCTCATCCTGTTTCGAGCCTTGAAATGTCATTTCTTTATATGCTGGCGTCTGGACTGGAGCATAGCCTGATTGCATCATTTTCTTAATTTCATTAATTTCTGCAAGGATGATGTCGCTGTTCATATTTTTAGGATGGAGATAGCTGTTTAAAGCGGATAAAACTAAATGGACCAGCGTATTGTTATTGGAATGATAGTCGACTTGTTCCTGAATCTTCTGTGAGACTCTTATTGAATTGCCGGTTTTAACATCAATAAAATGATCGGGGAGTGTTAAGGCAGTTTTATTTGCATAGTCGGTATATGTTCTCAACTTTTCCATCATCCTTAACCTCTGTTTGAAATGGAATGATTACTTTCTTTTTCCCTTTTAAGCTGATTCATTTTTGCCAGAATCATAAGACCAAAAACATTTAATTTTTCCATGTTTTCAGGAAAAGTTAATTCGATTGGCCTTCCTCTATCCGACCATTTTGCGGCAGCTTCCTGTATTTGCTTTTGGGCGAGTTTGGCTGCTCCTCCTACAGCGATATATCGGACAGCCCCTTTAATCTCTGAAGAACTGCTCCTTACCCGATCAAAATGCTCCAGGTATTTGATTGCCATCGACTTTAACTGCGGCAAAATGTATTTGCTTATATCCTTCCTGACCCCGGCAAAAGGCTCGACATACCATCCTGAAGGTCCTTCTGCCAATTTCTCCTCCAGTTCGGCACGGGAATCAAACCGGTACATTTCCTTTTTACTCACCCTTTGAATGATGTGATCCAGAAACTGGTTGATCCCGAAAGGCTCCCCCTCTACAGATGCGACAGGCTTATTATTTTTTATTCCCACAAAGTCGACTGAGTCTCCTCCAAGGTCGCCAATAATGATTCCTTTTTGTGATTCTTTAACAAGCTCTTCATCCTTGATGCCCAAGGTTTCCTGATCTCTGGTTAATCCCAAATAGGCACACGCACCTTCAGCACCGACAATTACATCATGGATGCTGACTTTAACAGTTAACTCCTTTGGCTCAGATATTCCGGGAACTTTATGAAAAATGATCGTGTGTGTTCCAGCCAATTTGTCTTTAAGGCGGGTTTTTCTCTCTTTATACTGTGTTGTTGGAAGAGATACAGCTAATTGATCAATAGAATAGGTGATTTCTGTTTCTTCGGGATGCTGAAGAGCAGCATGATAGCCTGCAAGGCCAAATAGCAGTAAATAGGTTCTGTCTTCATCAACTTTCTGGTTATTGAATGCAGTCAGGCTTACGTCCCGCTGTTTAGCCGCTCCCTTGCCGATATAGAATATTTCTCTTCGATCAACTACGGCCTGACTCTTTACCTCCACTATTAAATTCTCTTCAAACACTATATCATCGTCATCATATGGCTTTTCGTAAAATTCCGCATCAAATAAAGCAATAGCATTTGGAATCTGATATTCTGATAAAATTCCATTTTCAGAAGCTAACGCCTTATACCAGCTGTTTCCGATATCAACAGCAAGAAAATTGTGTCTTTCCATATTCTCCTCACTCCTCCTTTTGAATCTTATGCGTGATAGAAGTCCAATTGTGCCCGTACCCTTTCACATTTTATCCGCCATTGCATCAACCCTTTAAATTTCCATGTTTGTCCAATGCATTCAAATAAGGATTTGCATAGTATATCTTGAAGTAAATTTATTAAGGAGGAACAACATTGAAAAAAGATAACAAATGCGTAGATATTAATGTGTCTGCTAATGTGGGAGAGTGTGCTTATTCCCGTGGATCCACTCCTATTGCAGACGAAGGTGATGCGGTCATTAGAGTACCTGTTGAACTTGCTGTTTTGAATATTAGGACAAACCTTGCAGCAAAAATCAAGTTTCCGGAGCCAGTCCTGGAAATAAAAGATATTAAAAAGAGAGTTCAAATTGTCCAGTGCAAGCTTCTTCTTCCAGGTGTTGCAGCAGGAACGGATCCTTTTGTGGAAGGTTCCTATCATTTATTCATCAAAGGATATGTACGAAAAAATATTCAATATGCTTCACCTTGCTACAATTCAGGGGTTTGTGTGAACTCAGAGATGCGGTCACTGACAACTGATGTGCCTTTTGAATGTGTCGTCGAAATTGCAGAAGATGATTTTGATAGAACTCCTCAGCTTCCTTTCCAGAATGCACGTGCAGAATTTGATTTCTTCAGACAGCAGGACCTTGGACATGGCTATCCTGAAAAAGATCACTTCCTTTCCAGCGATCTTTCCCAGTTCCATCAGGACAGCAGCCAGTTTTACAATCAAATGCCATATTGCGAGCTGATCTCAAGCAGGATTACAGAATGGGATGAAGCTCTTGACCGCAAGCCATTCCACAACAGTGCCAACTGGCAGGAAGGAACATTCGAAACGATCTCTGAAAAAATGTTCCTGCAGTTTACTGTGAAAGTTCTTCAAAACCAGCAAGTCAGAGTAACAGCACTTTAATACAACGACTGGCAATACCTGTTCCTTTTCGGGGACAGGTATTGCTTTTTTATGTTTGTTTACTAGCATCATATTCAAAAGCCCTTAAAATGACATTCACCCACAAAATTTTCCAAACCCATTTTTCGTTTTTGCAGTTATCTGGTTCTACATAGGTAATCGCCCAAACATAGACGATTATCATGCATAGGATGTGATTATCATGATTTCAGGAGGAGCCCAAATGTCTGAAGAACATAAAGATCGAGATAAAGCGGAATGCCAGATTTCTGCTCAGAACTGTGATTGTGAAAGCACCACTCATCATCCTCATGTGAATATTGGAAAAGTTACGGCAAAGGTCCCTGTCGTTCTGGCTGAGCTATGTCTAAAAGTGAATGTTAATGCCCTAATTACTTTTCCGGAACCTGTACTGGAAATTAAGGATATCAAGAAAACAGTAAAGTTAACACAATGCCGCCTTTTATTGCCTGCTGATCAGCTATTTATTAAAGGCTTTGTCCGCAAAAATATTCAGTATGCCAGCCCCTGTCCTGACATCGAAATGCATACAGACAAAACCGTAGCATCTGATATTCATTCCTATACAGTTGATGTTCCGTTCCAATGTGTGACCGAAATTAATAAATTTCTTACCTGTCCGGTAATGCCCGAAATGAATCACCGCCAGGAATTTGATTTCCTCGTATCAAAGCCTGTACCGAGGGGATACCCCGAGAAGGATGAGTTACAATCGAGTGATCTTTCTCAATTTCATCAGAAAAGTGTGCAGCATTATAATGAATTGCCATTCTGTGAACTGGTTTCAAGCAGAATAATTGAATGGGATGAAGCGATTGACCGCCGTCCTCTGCCAAACCGCTCGCCGATCGGAGAAGGAGTATTTACCAAGGTAGAGGAAAAAATGGTTGTAGATTTGGTCATTAAAGTACTGCAAAAACAGCAAATCCGTGTTTCTTCAACCACCAATGATCACGATGACTGCTTCGATTGTGAATAGATCTCAGCATTCTCTTTTCCATTGATTGATGAGCTTTTACTATTTGACGTAAGGAGGGGACCGGTGGGGATGCTCTGCAATTGCAGCACCTTCCTATGTATATGAGTGATATGAGAAGTGCCTATAACCGGATTTATCGGATCGATGCAGATACTGGAAATCCAATGGAACAGCAGCAGTTTTTCTTTTATACAGGAAACGATTCAAAAAGCCAAAAACCAGCTGAAGCTGTAAATGAAGAGGAATCTAAAAAAGATCAAAAGGCAGCTGGGAACTCTTTTACCCGCGGGAAAACAAAGTCGTTTCCGCTTATTTTACCGCCTCCGTCTGTAGAATCGAACCAAATTATCAAAACCAGTGCACTGTCTGAAAAAGCAGCTGAAAAGGATATTACGGAGAAGGAAAGTGTACCTCTTAAAGGTAAAACTGAAATGACAAAGCCTAAAAAATTTAGACTTCCAAAGCAGCTGAATGACATGCTGACGCCCTTTACTCCAATGCTGAGCTGGTCCCCTTCTTTACCCAGTAAATACTCAAACCAGCCTGCATTCATGAAGAGCCATTTACCTGGCGGGTCTGATGAAAAAGATTCATCCCGGGCGGATGCAGAAGCAAACCAGAACGAATTTATGCCAGACGAAAAATTTCCCGGCCCAGCAGGCAATCATGAAACCAGAGTATTTGAGGAAAAAGCGGAAATGCAAGAATACAATGCTTCTGTTAAGGATCCGGAAGAAACTGATTTGACAAAGGAATTTCTTAGCATGCTGGATGGAGGCGTGATGAACGAAACAAATGAAGAAACAGAATTGAATAACAGCATACCTAAAGCAGCTAATAAGCAACCTGAGTCTGCCATGTCATTGGAAGATGAGTTTGCCGATATGCTTGACGAGTCTTCTTCAAGCGAGATTGAATCTGATTATATACAGCCCAGACAGGATGAAGCATTTGCACTGATTTTAGAATCAGGCTATGACAAGAGAGAATCTTCTGACCATGACGCTGGTAGTCATTTGGAGTGCGAAGAATCTTCATCTGAAAGAGAGCATCCTATTTTGAAGGAACAGAATGAATGTGACTTTGAAGAGAATTGGCAAGCTAATCAAGACGAAGAGTCATCCAGCTATGAAGGCGAATTCTCACTACTGCTGAAAAAAGCCTGCAGCATTCTGGATAAGGAGTGTGAAGACACTCCCCCGCTTCAGGAAAAATTCCTGGCACTGCTGGATGAATCTTCTGATCAAAGTAATAGCTGTGCTGATTTTTTGAAGGAAGAATTATTTATGGAAAGTGATTGTAAAGAATCTGAATCGGCAGCCCAGTCTGAAGAAGCCACATATAAGGAAGTTTCTTCATTGCTTGAATACTTCTCAGCTATGCTGCAGGGTGTTATTTTAAGCGAAGCATCGGAACACGAGGAAGAAGAGTCCATCAGCGAAACTGAAGAGAGAGTGAATCCTGTCTCTGACGAAAGTGAAGCTTCAGCGGAGTTAAGTGATGACCTTTTTGATATGCTGGAGGAATCCTCCTCAAGCAGCAGTCTACTGAATGAAGAAGAGCCTTCACCATGCTGCTGCGATTGTTTCCGGAATGAGCTTCAAGTCAAGCTTCCTGTCTTAATAGGAAAAGCGGACCTGGACTTTACACTATTCGATTTCTTGCCGTTGCCTATTAGGAATGGTCACATTTCAAAAATGGAATGGTCAGTGGACTCCTTGCAATGCTCTGCCATTTTGCCTTCAAAAACAATTTTCATTAAAGGAACCCTTATGGCAGACATCCTTTTTGTAACTCATAAAAAGCTGCAAAATATAAGGATGCCCGTTTCTATAGATAAAACCATAGAGCTGGAGTGGATTTCCCCTCCCCAGATGCCAGCTTCATCTAATAATAAGGAGTTTATGTTTATTCACGAAAACAGACTGGATCATCATTACGAATATTTCCAGGAATTCACAGAGGAAATCACCTGTAAATTGAAGAGTATTCGTGTTCTCTGGCATGGGGATGCAGAAGATCATCCCGGGCTGGAAATCATGGGGAAAGCCTTGCTGTCTCTGGATTTCTTTCAGGAGCAAATCATACAAATATAAAGAGGGTATCACATGAAGATACCCTCTTAATCCTTATTAGTCGTCTAATCCGTTTGCCAATTGACGCTGAGTTAATCTTACAAGCAAATTAACTTCTGCTTTTTCAGTAATCTTGTCAAATCTGCCCCATTTATCAAAATCGCTCAGAATATCCATTTGAGTAACGGAAGCATTTAGAAGTTTACACTTGATTGGCTCATTCAAGAACTCAAATGTGAAGGAGCCAAAGCTGCATCTGTCTGCACCCATGCCATTTTTTGCAAGCTCTCTGATTTCGTTGGAATTGCTGTTCTTATTGCTGAATTCCCAATCAATTTCAGGAAGGGTGTTCACCAGGGAGTAGCACTTAAATGGAACGTTGACACTATAATCTTTTACATAGCCTTCACAATCATCAACATATTGAATGTTTTTGTGAATATATCCTTCTACATAAAGCTTTACAGATGTTGGAGGTGTTTCAGGGAAACCTTCTGGAATAACTGGCACAGCTTTACATTGTGTCAGGTATACATTCTTTCGGATTTGTTTAATTTCTGTTGCATAGGATGGAAGATAGATATCTGCTTCAGTTAATGTCTGAATTGGAACATCTCCAAGGATTATTGTCTGTTCTACTCCGCCTGTATTTTCCGGAGTCCCAACATCACAAAAATGCGTATGGGATTTAGCCGTGTCACACTTCGGTAATGGAGGACATTTGTCGCTGCTTCCACAGCCATACGAATGGTTTTTCTTCATATTCTACACTCCTACTTGTTGTTTTTAGCCAAAGAAATCAGATGCTTTCCAACATAAAAAAGCTTGTTTTCTATGGCTTACTATTTTATATGCAGCTAGTCACAACAAGGAGTGGACAAGTTGAGGATGGCATTTATATCATTTTTTATGAAAATTACAAAACTGTATTAATGCCTACCTATTTACAGCTTACACTCCAATTAACGGCAAATAGATCTCTGTCTGCATGTGCATGCTTATTTGATTCTTCACACAATTCAATCACCTGCTTTAAATTGTAGTGATTGATGATTGTCAGAACTACAAGAACTGCTGCCGTTATGGTTAGGTATTTCTTCATATTTTTACTTCCTCCGCAATTATTTTCAAATTTATGGCATAATTTCTGGTATAATGGAATTAAAATTATGCAAATATTCTAACAGAAATTCATTTTATGGCAGACGAGGCGATTTTTTGTGCTGATATTCTTTAAGATTGCTGTGTGGATCATAGTCGCTTGTCTTGGGTTTTATGTTATTTCTGTCTGGCTTTGGGAAAAGAAAGTGAAAGAAAAAATGTCCGTCATTCGTAAAACCTGGTATATCCTTTATGTGCTTGGTGCGGTAATCTATTGGACAAATGAGCCTGAATCCATTTTTGACCACTGGCAGAATTACCTGATTGTCGCGATTATATTTGCCCTTGTTGATGCTTTTGTTTTTCTTGGATCATATTTGAAAAGAGTCGGAAATAATGAACTGGCAACTGACACAAGAGATTTACTAGAAGAAAACAGCGACCTGTTAAATTCACATATGAATAAGCTGAAATCGTTTCAATATTTATTGAAAAATGAACCGATTGACATTTATTATGGAAATGAAGAAGCATATCTTGCCGGAATTGAAAAGCTTTTGGCTGACTTTGCGGAAAAAATTGATATGAAGGCATCATTATGCAAATATACAACTCAGGAAGAGAAAGACCACCTGCTTGAGCACTACACCGATAAAGCCTTGATTTATAGCCGGCTCGACCGCAGGGAAGTTTATTATGATGCGGAAGAAAAACTGGCGCTAATTCCTTTTTCCATTTTCGAAGAAGATTATGTCATTAAAGTGACCTCCGGCCAATTTGTAACCGAATTCGACTATTTGCTATTCACTTCACTTATATCAATATACGATCTAATGCTCCCTGCCGAACAGGAGGACGAAGACCATGAAGGAACCAGCGGATAAGAAAAAGAATTTACCGCAGATAAATTCCAGCAGCACCATGAAAACCCTGAAGAAAAAATCCCGGATCAGCCTGCCGGGCTTTGAAGTCAGCCCTCACACCGAAAGAATATTAAAAGAGAATAAAAGATTAATAAGCGTTTATACCAAAACGAAGACTTGAGCATACTATATGGCGTGGAAGGAAATTTCTTCCGCGCCATATTCATGTTCGTGGAGCGGGGACATATACTATATTTAAAAAGGGCTGATTTCATTGAAAAAACTGACCAAGAAAGTCAAAAATGTAAACTTCCCCACCTTCTCGGTTTCCCCATACACCAAAAATCTTTCAAAAAAAACCGAAGCCGCCATACAGAATTTAAATAAGGATCTCAAGCCTCCGAAAAACAATGCTTAGAACCCCTTTGCAAATATGACGGTTATTTTATAAAAAATTTCACCTTTTTTAAAGCATCCTTTGTCGTCGGATACCGGAATGGCAGATCAAATCTGGTGGTTTGCTTCAGTATGCTTTTTTCATGTGAAAAGACATCAAAGCTGCCCTTTCCGTGATAAGCGCCAATCCCGCTCTCCCCTACCCCTCCGAAAGGAAGATATGGTGAGCTCAAATGATAAACAGTATCATTAATGCATCCCCCTCCAAAGGAAATGCTGCTTAGAATCTGGCTTTGGACACGTTCACTTTCTGTAAAGATATATAGGGCCAAAGGTTTCGGTCGTGCTGTAACTTCTCCAATCATTTTGGACAAGTCGTCATATTCAAGCACGGGGAGAATCGGTCCGAATATTTCATCCTGCATAACCTCATCATTCCAGGAAATATTGCCGAGAACAGTCGGTTCGATGCTTAGAGCGCTTAAGTCATGCCTGCCTCCGTGAATAGGAGTTCCATTGGATAAAAATTTAGCGAGTCGGCTGAAGTGTTTTTCACTGACGATTCGCGTAAATTGGCCGGATGCAATCGGATTTTCTCCATAAAGCTCCTGTATGGCCTGCTTTAGTTCTTTAAGAAATTCTTCTTTTACTCTGCTGTGAACATAAAGATAATCAGGAGCTACACATGTCTGGCCGGCATTAATATACTTTCCCCAGGCAATTCTCTTCGCGGCAAGCTTCAGGTTGGCATCTTCATGTACGATGCAAGGACTCTTACCGCCAAGTTCCAGCGTAACCGGTGTAAGATTTTTCGAAGCGGCTTCCATAATGATTTTTCCAACAGGGACACTGCCTGTGAAGAAAATATAGTCAAGCTTTTCATTTAAAAGAGCTGTGCTTGTTTCTGCATCACCTTCAACAACTGATATATACTCTTCAGGAAAATGGCTGCAGATCAGCTTTGACAGCAATGCTGAAGTTTGCGGTGTTAATTCTGATGGTTTCAGGATTGCGCAGTTTCCTGCAGCGATCGCGCCAATCAGCGGTGCTATCGCGAGCTGGAAAGGGTAATTCCATGGCGCTATGATAAGCGCAACTCCGTATGCCTCCGGATAGATATAGCTTTTTGAACCGATCTGTGCAAGCGACGACTTCACCTTTCTTGGCTTCGCCCATTTTTTCAGGTGCTTCATCGTAAAGCGGATCTCTTCAAGCAGAATTCCGATTTCGGTTAAATAGGCATCGAATTCACTTTTATTGAGATCAGCCTTTAACGCATCCATTAATTCCTGCTCATGCTGTTTTATGACTGTACGCAGCTTGCTGAGGGCTTCCAGTCTGAATGAGATATCCTTTGTTTTACCTGTGGTGAAGAAGCTTCTTTGTTTTTGGATGAGATCGCCGTAATTTTCCATGAATACCTCCAAATGGGGTTTTGTTTATGGATATAGTATCATTTTGGCGGGTGTAAATACACTATTAGGTATGTTATTCAATATAAAAACACCCGGGTTTCCGCGGGTGGCAGCCTTACAAATGAATTGGTCCCTCTGGTCCCACTGGTATACCCAGCAGATACCAGACGATAATCAGCAGGATCCAGAAAATCCCGAAGAATATGGTGTAAGGGAAAAGGGCTGAAATCAACGTCCCCAATCCCATGTTTTTGTCATACTTTTTCGCAAAAGATAGCAACAAAACAAGATACGGCAACATTGGGGTAATCGGGTTCGTAATGGAATCTCCTACCCGGTACAATGCCTGTGTGAAAGCCGGATGGTAATCAAGGAACATGAACATCGGAACGAAAATAGGTGCAAGGATGGCCCATTTTGCTGAGGCACTTCCGATTAAAATGTTTATTAAGCTGACAAACAAAATAAACACGATGAACAGTGGAATTCCTGTGAAACCAATGGATTCAAGGAAATCTGCCCCTTTAATTGCGATAATCGGACCAAGATTGGAATCTCCGAAATAAGCAAGGAATTGAGCGGACGCAAAAACAAGAACAATGTAAGGCCCCATTGTGCTCATTGCTTTTCCGGTCATTTCTCCAAAGTCTTTCGAAGTTTTGATTGTTCCTGCTCCCATTCCATAGAATAATCCAGGCAGCAGGAAAAAGATTGTCAATAAAGGGACGATCCCATCCATTAAAGGCGAAGCTTCAATGATGGAGCCTGTTTCCGGATTTCTCAGAATTCCGTTTTCAGGAATGATCATGGCTAATACAGCAACAAGGAAAACAACTGCAGAAATCCCGGCCCATTTAAGACCGCGGCTTTCTTCTTTTGTGACAGTTGTCATCATGGTTTCCATTTCACCCGTATACTTGCCAAAACGCGGAATAGTAAATTTATACGTTACCCAGGTGGAAACAGCCAGTAAGAAAAATGTAGAAACGGCTATAAAGTAATAATTCATTGCCGGATTGGCTTTGTAATCAGGATTTACGGTTTGTGCCCCTGATTCTGTAAAGCCGGCCGCCAGTGTATCAGTCATCCCAATCATTAAGTTGGCAGAGAATGCGCCGGTCGTAGAGGCATAAGCAACGATCAGCCCCACCATCGGATGGAAACCAAAGGCCATCAGAACCGCTGCTGCGATTGGCGGCAATACTACCTGTGTCGCATCTGCAGCAACATTACCGACAATGGCGATTAAAATGATGCTTGGGATAATGATTTTTTTCGGTGTGGCAACCACCGAGCGCTTCATTAGCGCATCAAAAAATCCGCTCTGTTCAGCCAGTCCTACTCCAATCATCATCACTAATACCATTCCAAGCGGAGGAAACTCGCTGAAGTTTTTTACCATGCCGGTTATAATATCGACAAGGCCTGCACCATCCAGGAGGTTATTCGCAACTACAGTCTCACCTGTTACCGGATGGGTTGCGGATAGCTTGAACAGCCCGGCAATGAAGGATGCGCCAAGGATAATTCCGCATAGGATAAAAAACAGGACAATAGGATCAGGAAGCTTATTTCCTGCGTATTCAATCGAATCGAGCATCCGGTCAAAAAATGTCTTTTTATCTTTCCTGCTAGTCTGTGCCATCAAACCCCTCCTTTTCTGGTTTCAGATAAAGTAAGAGCAGATAGCACATGAAACTTTAAACCATCCTTCATTGCCTCTTCATCAAGATCAAACTTAGGATGGTGATGCGGGAAGGTAATTCCTTTTTGATCATTCCCTGCCCCAATCATGATATAGCACCCGGGCCTAACCTCGCTGAAAGCGGAAAAATCCTCTCCGCCAAGCATGGGGTCAATCCATTCAATGTTTCGGTCCGTAAACTGAGTTTCTAGTAAATTTGTAATCTCTTTCGTTAATTCTGCGTTATTTACAACAGGGTTGTAGCCATATGTATATTCAACCTTTACTTCTGCACCATGTGCGCGGGCAATTCCTTCAGCTGTTTCGCTGATTCGTTTTTTAACCAGCTCACGAGTTGTGTTGTCAAGCACTCTGACTGATCCGCCGATTTCCACAGTATCAGGGATGACGTTAAATGCTTCTCCTCCATGGAATCTGGTAACAGAAACAACTGCTGAATCAAGAGGACCTACGGAACGGGCAACTATGTGATTTAAGCCCGACACAATTTGGGCTCCTGCTGCTACCGGGTCAACCGTCAGTTCCGGTGTTGATGCATGTCCTCCCTTTCCCTGAACAGTAATTTCGAAAATATCACTGGCAGAGGTAATGGCGCCATCTCTTATGCCGATTGTACCGAATGGAATCGTGGCCATTAGATGCAGGCCGACTACTTGATCGATGCCTTCCATAACACCCGCAGCAACCAACTCCCTTGCTCCTCCGGGAGGAAGTTCCTCAGCATGCTGAAAAATGAATACGATTTCCCCACTGAGATTCTCTTTATCTTCTGTTAGCAATTTAGCTGCTCCAAGAAGCATGCTGGTGTGAGCATCATGGCCGCAAGCATGCATGACACCGGCATTTTTAGAGGCAAATGGCAAGCCGGTTTTTTCCCCAATTGGCAGTGCATCCATATCCGCACGAAGTGCAATTACTCTGCCAGGCTTAGATCCTTTTAATCTCGCAAGCACACTTGTTTCAGTCGGCCTCGATAAATCAAGACCTCCAAAGCTCTCAAGTTTTTTATAAACATAGTTTGCCGTATGTACTTCCTGAAAGGATAATTCCGGATTTTCATGAAGATAGCGCCGCCACTCGATGACTTCGCTGTATACTTCATCAACTTTTGTTAGTATCTTGCTGACATCCATCTTTTCCACTCCTATATAACGTCTAATTAACGCAAATACGTTAAATCTAATAATATAGAATTTATAGAAATTTTTCAATAAATATTCATTCATATTTTTTTCAAATAAAAAAACAGCACATTATTTATGGCTGTTTTCCTGTTTAAAACAATATAATTTCATCGGTCTGCCTTTATCATGGCTTTTGGTCTCACCTATTTCTACAATGAGGCCAGCTTTGCGCAGTCCCTGAAGGATCCGCTGTGAGTTGCGGTTACTCATGCCCAGCTCGAGCGCGATGTCCCTGGAGGTAAAAGTATTCCAGTTTTTACGTTCAATATAGCTTTTAATTTTGTTAAAGAGCTGAACACTAATGTGATATTCACCCAGTTTTTTTACAAGCTCCGGCTCTGTGCTTTCACTGATATAGGAAACATTGAGCTGTTCGTGACGGTACTCCTCCACTACTCCATGTTCATCAATTAAGATTATTTTTTCATGCTTGGAGGACTTTGAGCGCTGAACGGCTTTTCTCGCATTAAACTCCGCTTTCAGGACCGAATCCCCAAAGCCAATCCCTGCTGCAATCGGACGGTTTAAATCGGATTGAATCTTTTCTATGGCTATATGAAGATTATTTAAGTGTTCATATACTTCACCGCGCGAACTGAAAATCATATAATCGCCGCTGCCGGTTTTATGAAAAGAACCATTCATACTCCTGCTTGCCCGAAGCAGGATTTCGTCCATTTTCAGCTCAGTCCATTGCATATTATACAGTAGTTCTTCTTTTTCCAATTCCGGATGTTCCGTTTCGATGAAGCAAACAGCCACTTGTGTGTTCTGATAATAATGCGCTTTTGCTTTTTCAGAAAGAGAAAGCAATGTCTGTTTCGTTTCAAGGCGGGTTGTCGTAATCCAGGAAACAGGAATTCCATGTTCAGCTAACCGGTCCTGTACAGAAGGATAGCAAGTCAGGACGCCATCTGTTTTGCCATTCTTCCAAAGTTTATAGTGATACTGGTATATATCATCCTCATCAATATCTGGCTGAAAGGTTTTTATTTCAAGGTTACTTTCCTGTACCTCAAGCTGTGATAAGGCCTCATCACTAATGTTCGCACCTTCCGGAAGGTCGACAGACAGCTTTGTTAAATTTCTGTTTTGCAATAGCAAGTTAAGGAACGATTTATATAGCCCCGTTTCTAAAAATAAAACACCGTGCAGGCTCTGATCATCGCCCAAAACCCCTTTGGCAATTGAGTAGGGAATCGGTCCGGAAAAAAGCCAGGCATCCACCTGATTTTTATGTTCCATCACAATTTTTTTTGTTTCCACTGCTTTTTGATAAGTAAAAGGATGAAACCTTAATTCCTTTTCAAACTCTTGGGCCACATCCAGGATTCTTTCCACAGACTGCTCCGGGCCAACTACGCCGATGTGATACATCTGTTCACCTCTTAATGCTTTCTATGATGATAGAATAGCATAAAAATGGAGCGTGTAAATAAAAAAGAGTCTAGGTTCCTAGACCTAAACTCTATAACTTAAACCTGCTGATCAACCCTTTCAAATCTTCCGCCATGCCCGTCAGGTGGTCTGCGGATAGGGATATTTCCTCCATGGATGCAGCTTGTTCTTCGGTTGATGCCAGTACACTTTGCGTCGCCATGGCGGATTCATTTGCCACATGGGTGATCTCATCCATGGACTGGACCATTAGCCGGGAACCGGCAGACATTTGCTGAATGGCTGAAGCGACTTCCTGCATTTGATTGGTCACCATGCTGACAGACTGACGGATTTGTTTGAAGGAATCCCCTGCACCCTTCATGACTTCCATGCCTTCTGTTACTTCATGATTGACCGTATCCATGGTTTGCACAACCTGGTGGGTTTCTTCCTGGATTTTAGAGATCAGCTGGCTGATTTGCAGGGTGGATTCTGCCGATTTTTCAGCGAGATTTCGGACCTCGTTCGCTACAACCGCAAAGCCCTTGCCCTGTTCTCCAGCCCGGGCCGCTTCGATGGCAGCATTCAATGCCAGAAGATTCGTTTGAGCAGCAATGCCGGTAATCACTTCGATAATCTTTCCGATCTCCTGTGAACGCTGGCCAAGACCTTTTACCACCTTGGATAAGTCCTGTACATTCACATGAATGGAATTCATCTGGCAGCCTGCTGTTGAAATGGATGCATCACCATGATTAGCTTTTTCCAGGGAATCATTGATTTGCTGTGTAACCTGTTCTGAATTTGCCGCCACCTGTGTCAGTGTTTCAGACATCTGCATAATCACATTTGAGGCCGTTCCTACACCGTTGACCTGATTGTCTGCCCCTGCAGCAATCTCTTCTATCACCTCAGCAATGTGACTTGTGGCCATATTTGTCTGCTGGGCGCCTGATGATAGCTGCTGGGCATATTGTTTGACTTCGTCCGAAGCGAGAACCACTTTATTGAGCACCTCCTGCCAGGCGGAGGCGGTATGATTCAATGCTGCAGCAATGGAACCAAGCTGGCCAACTGATTTCTCGTCCAGTCTTGTGGACATGTTTCCTTCTGCAAGTTCTTCAATATACGCATTGATTTTACTGATAGGTGCTATAAACTTGCGGTAATTAATAAATGCGGATAATATTCCCGCGAGTGTTCCAAGGATGACAATAAACCCGATGGTCGTCCAAAAAGCACTGCCTTTAAGCCCATTACCAACACATACTGCAATGCTGATGATCAATACAGTAGGAATAATGACGATTAAAGTACGGAGAATATAGCTAAGCTGGCTCATAAAACAGACCCCTTTATTATTATTATTTCAATAAAATAAATTCCAAATTCCTCCTATATTATCATGTTCTGCCAATAGACAATTTGATTATAGTTGATAAAAGGAAGATATATCAATATATTTTGTAGAATTATTTTTAAATAATTGAAATAGTTTGTCATTTTTCGCTATAAAAAATGCCAGCCTCCAAAGAAGCCGGCATTTCAACCAGATTATTCTGCGGCAGCAGTCCTTGTCTTTTTTTTCGCCATGGAAAGAGCTGCTGTGCCAAGAGCAATAATGATAAAAATACTTCCTGCAGCTGCGTTGTATTCAACGGAGGTTGTCTCAATCATGATGCCGCCGATCATGCTGCCGAATGCCATTCCCATGTGAACTGCTGAATTGTTCAATGTCTGCTGAATATCCGAAGTTTCCGGTGTTACTTCAATTAAGTAGCTGTGTATGGCAGGTGTTATCGCCCAGCTGAGCATACTCCAAATGACTACTGTGAAAAGGAATACCGTCAGGGAAAAAGCTGCAAAAGGCAATGCAAAAAGTGTAATTCCGAACATGGCCACAAGCGTTAAAATAACCGATTTTGCACCAAAACGGTCTGCCAGATGGCCGCCAAGGCCGCCACCGATTACCGCCGCAATCCCGAAAATCAGGTAGACCATACTGACCCAGTTTCCATCAAGACCCATATTCATCTTCAGGAAAGGTGTCAGGTATCCGTAAAAAGCTAAGTGGCCTGTCATTAGTAAAAAGGATGTTATCTGTATGAGCGCTATTTTCCTGCTTTTCAGCGTTTTAAGCTGTACGCCAATCGGTACAGCCGGCTTTGGAGCAACCTTTCCAAGAAAGAAGTAAACCCCTGCCATTGATAAGAGTGTAAGTACTGAAATCAGTACAAAGGGAGCCCGCCAGCCAAAAGCATTTCCAAGCATTAATCCAATGGGAACACCAAGTACAAGGGATGCACTGATTCCCATAAAGACGATGCCAATCGCACGTGCACGATATTCTTCTGAAACGATGTATGATGCCATTGTCATGCACAAGGCAATGAGCAGTGAGCCGCTTGCTGCCGAAAGAATTCGGCCGACTAATAAAACACCGTAAAATGGGCTGAATACAGCCACAATGTTCCCAGCCAAAAATACAGCCAATGATATCATCATTAAACGGCTGCGTTCCATTTTAACTGTCATCGTGAGCAGGACAGGCGCTGAGATGGCAAAGGCAAGAGAAAATACTGTAATCAACAGACCTGCCTGCCCCAGGCTGACACCCAGATCTGAAGCGACAAGATCCAGCAGTCCGCCTATAATTAATTCCACCATTCCAACGACAAATGATATGATTGCCAATAAATAGATGCGTTTATCCAAGCTGAACTTCCTCTCTATTATCCTAGCGATTATCTTCATTTCAATAAAATAACATCTTAACACATCTGATCGTGCAAGCTCAAAGGATAGAATAATCTAAAAATAAAAAGTGCCTTTATTTTAATAAAAATCATTTATTGGGAAAAAATAAAAATACCTCCCTAGGACAACTTCCATAATTTACATGTTTGAATATAACAGTAAATTAGGAATGTACTAACAAATACTGTAAAGGAGTTGATTCATTTGTTGGACAATCAAGCAAAGAAAGGTCATACTTTATCCCCTCTGACCCCACCTGAGATAGAAGAAATACAGCTGGCCGGTACAACTCCTATTGACACAAATGCCATCAAAAGCATGGAACCTGAATTCGATCTGACTGGAACCGTTTTAAACGACTATAATTAAGCGACAATCCCTGCGGGTCTCCAGCAGGGATTTTTTTATCGCAGTCTAACGGGGGATCCAACTGCCCGTAAAGGCCCGATTGGTTCAACTAACAATCAGCGGGGAGAAAAGCACTCCCCGCTGATTGAAGTTTCACTTTATGGCAAGTTTGTCCGGGAGTATGCATATGCATGTAATATTCCTTGTGATTTTAGCTGGGAAAATAACCAAATGGAGCAGGATTATGATTTATTTATTAGTGGTTATTTTCATCATTGTTCTTGTCATGCCTTTTCTATCTGAGTTTGTGGAAAAAAATCTGGAGATGTTTTTATTTGTAATGGGGCTTTCAGCAGCGCTCGCAAGCGGAGTTCTAAACAGCGCTCTTTTTGTACAAGCCGCACAGGAACCTGTAAAAATTACGCTCGCTGTCTTTATTGCGGGCCTCTTGTTTAAATGGTTTCAGGCAAATCTGGAAAAAAGCATCCTTTCAGTAAGCCGGCGTATGCCGTTTCGGTTATTTGCAGCATTGATTGTCATTTTCCTGGGATTAATTTCAAGTGTTATTACCGCTATTATCGCTGCACTGGTTCTTGTGTTAATTATTAGTGCCTTAAGGCTTGATAGAACCTCAGAAGTCAGGCTGACAGTGCTCGCCTGCTTCTCGATTGGCCTTGGCGCTGCATTGACACCAATCGGTGAACCGCTTTCCACTATTGCAATCAGTAAAATGAAAGAAGACTTTTTCTTTTTGATGGAATTGGTTGGACCGCAAATTATCATTGCCCTCGTGTTTTTCGGCATCATGGCAGCGATAGCTGTTAAACCGCCTAGTTCCGGCAAAGCTTCCTTTACCAAGAAGCCTGCCAGTGAAAACTATGAAGAAATCTTTGTCAGGGCATTGAAGATTTATTTTTTTGTCATGGGTCTTACAATGCTTGGGGCCGGTTTTGAACCGCTGATCAATCATTTTTTAATCGGTTTAAATCCGCTATTGTTATATTGGATCAATATGATTTCTGCTGTCCTGGACAATGCCACCCTTGCCGCGGCTGAAATCAGCCCATCCATGGATCATTTTACTGTTCAATCTATTCTTCTTGGACTCCTGATCAGCGGCGGAATGCTGATCCCCGGGAATATTCCCAATATCATTGCTGCCGGTAAACTGCAGATTACGAGTAAAGAGTGGGCCGTATTCGGAGTGCCTTTTGGATTGGTCACGATGATTGGATATTTTATGCTTATTTTATTCAGCGGGAATTGAAAGGGCTGCGTGCAGTCCTTTTTTATTTATCTTTTTGTTTACATAACATTATTATTCTCTACTTAAAAGAAGCTGTATCTCACAGCTTCCAGTTTTCATATTCTATTGATTTTCATAATGGCCGCTATGTTTCTCGCTGTTCTTTCCATATAAAGTGCTGCTTTCTCAAAGGCATCCGGAAGGGTTATCACGCCAGGAACTATGCTGAAAAGCGCATCAATACCATGTTCATGGATGATATGGCTGTCGTCTGATAAGGAGCCTGCAAGACCGATTACTGGTATTCCGTGCTTTTTTGACGCTTTTGCCACCCCAATTGGCGTTTTTCCATAAATCGTCTGGCTGTCAATCCTGCCTTCGCCAGTAATGACAAGGTCAGCCCCTTTTACTTCTTCCTCAAATTTCACCGCGTCAAGGACAATATCAATTCCTCTTTTTAAGTCAGCATTTAAGAAAGCGAGGAGACTTCCGCCTAGTCCTCCTGCCGCTCCAGCCCCCTCTGTATCGCGGAACGATTTGCCGAGTTCATGTTCAACAATATCTGCAAAATGGCCCAGATTCCGGTCCAGCAGCTGTACCATCTCAGGTGTCGCCCCTTTTTGCGGGCCAAAGACAGCAGATGCGCCTCTTGGACCAGTTAATGGGTTATCAACGTCACAGGCTGCTTCGATATGGACATTCCGCAGCCTGGAATCAAGCTCTGAAATGTCAATGGCTGCAAGCTGTGCAAGCGCCCCTCCGCCCGGGCCGATTTCGCTGCCGGTTTTATCAAGAAGTTTTCCGCCCAATGCTTGTATCATTCCGGCTCCGGCATCATTTGTCGCACTTCCGCCGATACCAATTATGATATGCTGAACTCCTGTGTCCATTGCGGCAGCGATTAATTCCCCTGTTCCCCGCGTTGACGTCAGCAAGGGATTTCGTTTTTCTGGAGGAACCAGATGCAAGCCGGATGCAGCGGCCATCTCAATGACAGCTGTCTTACCATCCCCCATTAAGCCAAAGAATGCCTGTACCGGTTCTCCCATCGGACCCGTGACAGTACGCTCAATCATTCTTCCGTATGTTGCATCTACAAGCGATTGGACCGTTCCCTCTCCTCCGTCAGCCATCGGCATTTTTTTGTATTGGGCATCGGGAAAAATCGATTTAAACCCTCGCTCAATGGCATTCGCTGCCTCAAGTGCCGATAAACTCTCTTTAAATGAATCGGGCGCAATAACTATTTTCATAACTGATCTCCCCCTTCTTTAGCCAAAAAGCTGAAAGACTCCAAATATCAGAGTTGAAATAACGGCAAGAGTTAAACCGATAAGCGATTCATATGGCATAAGCTTCAAACGTTCCTTCATATCCATATTAACGCTTCCTGCGGTTGCATGGAAAAAGCTTCCGTGCGGCAAATGGTCCAATACTGTAGCCCCAGCATGAATCATGGCTGCTCCTGCTAAAGCTGAGATTCCCAATCCTAAAATCGTGCTGCCAAAGACTCCGCTTGCCACCGCAGTGCCGGCTGTAGTGGATGCTGTTGCAGCTGACATGAAAATACCTGAAACAGGCGCCAGCAGATACGCTGGAAGACCTGATGAAGTTAACACATTGATGATCACATCTTTTAAGCTTGAGTTTGCGATGATTCCAGCCAGGGTCCCTGTTCCAAGAAGCATGATGGCGACGCCTGACATCTTGTTTAAACCAGATATTGCGTACTCATTGATTTTTCTTGTCTTTTTCATGGCTATGGCCCCAATGATTCCTCCAGCGGGAAGTGCCACCATTGGATCAATATTGATGTCAAATATCGGGCGAAGCGCTAAAAGAATAATAGTAACGAGCGGCGCAATCATCGCCGTAAAAAATAATGGCAGCTTTGTATGACTGTTTGCTTCAACTTCGCTTTCTGAGATCAAAGAACCTTTATTTACTAGTTTTTTAGCAATAAAATACGTGACAGCAAGTCCAAATATGGCCGGGATGATCCCTGCCGCCATAACCGATGTAAGGGGTACACCAAATGCATCTGAGGCAGCAATGGCATTCGGATTAGGGGACATGATGTTTCCTGCTTTCCCTCCGCCAATCATTGCCAGCAATATGGCTGTTTTGGACAGTTTCGCTCTTTTCGCGATTGCCAGGGCGATTGGTGATACGGTTATGACTGCCACATCAACAAATACACCGACCGTTGTCAGGATCATCGTTGCCACCGCTAAGGCAAGGAGCGCTCTGGTTTCTCCGAACTTTTTGACTATTGTTTCGGCAATGGATGAAGCGGCGCCAGATTCTATCAGGACACCGGCCAGTATGCCGGCTGCCAGAATTCTGAGCACCGCCGGTATGATGTCCTTAGCCCCTTCCATCATTAAATTCACTGTGTTCGTGATATCCGCCCGCCGACTAAGCCGCCAATTAAAGCACCTGCGACCATTCCATAAGCAGGCGGAACTTTTTTCAAGATTAATAGTATGGCAATGACTAAAGCTGTGATCGCACCTAAAGCGCTTACAGTTGCATCCATTATGAGCCCTCCCGTGATGATTTGCTTATGTATCCATTGTAAGCGTTTGCGAGAAATGTTTCATTGTGTATGCTGATGAAAAGAAGCGGTCAGAATATTACTATGATTGTGCACATGCACAATCATTCATGCGTTTTGATTAATTTCGCTACGTATAGTTCAAGCATCATCTTCACATTCCGCGGGTCTCTTCCAGTTATTTCTGTTATCTTATCCAGGCGGTATCTCAGAGTATTTCGGTGGATAAATAAGTGGTCTGCTATTTTGCCAAGATCCCCTCCTTCTTTCATAAAAACATCAAGAGTATGTGCCAGCTCCCCTTTTTTATCCTGCTCCACAAGCCGGTCATAGAAAGAGAGTGTGTCTGCATCCTTCAGGTCAAGCATGGATAACTCCACCTCGAGCCAATAGTTTTCATAGCTGTAATAGTCATCATCAGGCTGAAGCCTTGGACCAAGAACAGCAAGCTGCTGTGCCTGCCGAAAGGAGGACTTCAAACCGCTTATGTGCACCGATGTCTTTCCCATTCCAACTGTCGCTTTCTTTCTTGAAAGATCGGCAATCCTCTTTAAAACAGCATTTTTTTCTGAATGCTGTCCTGCTTTTAAAATGACAATTTCATTATTGAAGGTAATCCCGGTAAGATCCTGCTTCCCCAATTCAAACTGGATGTTATTGATCAGCTTTTGATTCATGGTTCCAAGTTCTTCGTACAGCTTGAGAACAATCACGGTTCTCGGGATATTCAGGTCATATCCCTGAAATCCTGCCCGCTCTTCTAACCACGTTTCATTGAATGGTTCTTCAGAAATGAGGATGTTCACAATTTCACTTTGAAGCCTCTGCTTCCACTGAACTCTTTCCAGCAAAAAAGACTGTTCTAGCACGAGTTCCGCTGCCATTTTAACAAGCTCGGCATAATTTCTAATTTGTGGGGGCTCACCTGTAATGCCGACTACACCAATAATTTCATTATGAAAACGGATGGGCAGATTGATTCCAGGCTTAGCCCCTTTAAGCCCGGAGGCACTTCTTTCATCAATTTCCACACTTTCGCCTTTTTCCAGGACCAGCAGGGCGCCATCATGAACCTGATTGATCCTTTCCTTTTCACCTGATCCGATAATAATGCCTTCTTCATTCATAACATTTATGTTTTTGTTAAGAATTTTCATCGTGCGCTCTACTATTTCCTGAGCGAGTTCATAGGTTAAAAAATGCACCTTACACGCCGCCTTCCTGATTCATTACTAACAATGTATCATAGTGAATATGCACATTAAACAAAATAAAAAACCGTGTGCCAGGACACGGTTAAGAAGTTGATTATGCTAATGACTGCAGGTAAGTCCATTTGCGTTCTCTCTCATCCTCTGAAAGGCGATAACGGTCATCCAGGAGTTCGGCAAGCAGCTCATTTTTTTCCGATGGAGGGATAGAAATCTGTTTAATATAATCACGGCATTTTCCCAGAAATTCTGAATATCCTGTCCAGCTTTCATCATATTGTTCTTCCAGCTGTTTTTTGAGCATCCGGGTCAGCTTCGGGCTTGCACCATTTGAGGTGACAGCGATTTGAAGAGGACCGCGCCTTACAGCTGCCGGGAAGATTACATTTCCTTCTCCTGCTTCATCGACCACGCAAACCAGCTGACCTGAATTCAGCGATTTAGCAAGTGCATGGTTAGCTTCACGTTCATTTGTGGCTAAAATAGATAAAAAAGCATTTTTAAAGTCATCGGGGGAAGCTTCCCGCTGTATGAGTTTATAGCCTCTTTGATGAGCTAAATGAAGAAGCTCATCTGAAAAATCAGGAGCAACAAAAGTGATATGGGCATTTTCTCCATCTAGTGTTTTAGCCTTTCGAAAAGCAATTCTGCCTCCGCCAGCAATCACGATTCTCTTGTTGGTTAGATCAATGAATAACGGCTGCATTCTCATTCACCTCTCCATTCGCTTTTTTAGCGACCAGGTTTTGAATTGCCGCATGTTTCCCCAGCGTATCAGTAAGATTCACAGAGTATCCTGCCTTTACTTTCTTATTTACCTCTCTTACTACCTCACTTAGCAGAAGCCCGGAGAATAATAGATAAGGGATGACAATCACATTGCCTCTTGCCTTTTGGCATATGGAGTTAAGGCCATCCTGAAAGGACGGAGCAGCTGCAGCCAAATAGCAGACCTGCACATCTGTCACACGGAGGCGTTCGCTGATTCCGTTTTTGATAGAGTCAAAAGCTCTAAGAATGGAAGGATCACTGCTGCCTCTCCCCACAATTAAAACAGAATCTAAAGGAGATATTGGCTGGGCATCTGCTGTAACAAGCTCTGCAATGGCGTCTAGAATAGTGTCCTGGACTCCAAATGGGTCCGCCATTTTTACGATGATGCCATGATATTTTTCTATTAAAGGAGCAAGTTCTTCAGGAATATCCTGCTTGATATGTCCGGCTGCAAGTAAAAATAGAGGCACAATGACAATTTCTGTGGCTCCTTCCATGACACAGTGTTCAAAGCCTTCCTTAATATAAGGCTCAGTTAATTCCAGAAAACAAAGCTTTTGAATGGGAGCATCGACTTTTTTCATAACACTTTCGATAAAAAGGTTAGCTTCGGCAGCTCCTTTTTTGGAACGTGTGCCATGGCCGATGTATAGGATCGCTTTCATTCGTTAGGCTCCCTCCTTTTTTAAAACCGCCGTTTATCCTTGCACAGCAGGCAGATGTGGTGCAATTTCCTCTTCAAACCAATTAATTTTATGGTGCATGGCGACAACATTCCCAATGACGATCATGCTTGGATTCGTGATGTTTGATTCTTTCACTTTGTTCTCAATAGTAGCAAGCGTGCCCGTAACGGTCCGCTGCTCTGAAAGGGTTCCCCAGTGAACGAGGGCAATCGGTGTTTGAGGTGATTTCCCGTTTTGAATAAGGTTTTTCACAATATTAGGCAAATGGGACACACCCATATAAACACAAATCGTGTCGACTGCATGTGCCAGGTGGGCCCACTGGTGCTCAGCTTCTTCGTTTCCTGCCTGGTGTCCTGTGACAAATGCGAAACTTTTGCTTAAGGTCCGGTGTGTGACCGGAATCCCCGCATAAGCAGATGCCGCGATCCCTGCAGTGACTCCGGGCACAATTTCAAATGGCACATCCTGATTGGCACACTCTTCTGCCTCTTCCCCGCCTCTGCCGAATACAAATGGATCTCCGCCTTTCAGCCGGCAGACCTGAAGACCTTTTTTCGCATATTTGACGAGCAGATGATTAATGGTTTCCTGTTTCATCACATGATGATTGGGGAGCTTGCCGCAATACACCAGCTGGGCTTCTTTTTTCGCATAATTTAATAGTTCACGGTTAACGAGACGATCATAAAGAACGACATCTGCCTCCTGCAGGCAGCGCATTCCCTTAACAGTCATCAGGTCCGGGTCACCCGGTCCGGCACCTACTAAAAAAACTATTCCCGTCATACTCATGCCCGCCCTTTCTGTAATGTCTTATAATATATGCACTTTAACGCTTTTCCTAGGCTGATAATCTAATTGTTTTCTATAATACCATTTTTCGGGGTGAAATAGTAGGAATTATTTTTCAGAAAAGGAGTCTCCTATTAAAAGAGACTCCCGGTTCTTATAAAATATTCTTTTCCCGCAGATGGGCTACTATCTGACCGACTGCTTCTTCTACGGTGTAGTGGTCAGATCTGACCGTAATTTCAGGGCTTTCAGGTGCCTCGTACGGGGAATCGATTCCTGTAAAGTCCTTAATTTCCCCGCGTCTGGCTTTTGCGTATAATTGCTTTGGATCCCGCCGTTCGCATTCTTCGAGCGGACAGTCAATGAAGACTTCAATAAATTCCCCTTCTTCAAACAGCGCCCTGACAGTTTCTCTATCCGACCGGAAAGGAGAAATGAACGCTGTTGTAACGATCTTTCCGCTGTCCACAAACAGCTTCGCGACTTCCCCAATGCGCCTGATGTTTTCATTTCTGTCTGCCTCTGAAAAGCCAAGGTCTTTATTCAAGCCGTGTCTCACATTGTCGCCGTCGAGGACATATTCATTGATGCCCTGGCGGAACAGCTCGTGGGATACTGCATTTGCAATCGTTGATTTGCCTGAGCCTGATAGGCCGGTAAACCAGAGGACCACACTTCCATGGCCGTTCTGTGCCCGTCTGTCTTCCTTCGTAATCGCCGAATCATGCCAGGTGATGTTTGTTGCCTTTGTCATTTTAACCGCCCCTTATACCGTTTCTTTTTCTCTCATGCCTTCTATTAACACCTCGACAACCTCTTTGCGGCTGAAAGTGGATGGCGGCAGCTCCCCATTCCGGAGCATTTCCCTTACCTTGGTGCCGGACAGAATGACGCGGTCTTCTTTGCTGTGCGGGCAGGTTTTATCAGATGCCATGCCTTCGCACTTATTGCAGTAGAAGCTGTGTTCAAAGAACAGCGGTTTGATGCCAAGCTCTTCTTCTGTAAAATGGCTGAAAATATGCTGGGCATCATATGTGCCATAATAATTGCCTACACCGGCATGGTCTCTTCCAACGATGAAGTGTGTGCAGCCGAAGTTTTTCCTTGCAATCGCATGGAAGATCGCTTCTCGTGGCCCCGCATATCTCATGGCTGCTGGATAGACAGCCAGCTGTGTGCGCTCTTTTGGATAGTAATTTTCCAAAAGGACCCGGTAGCTCCTAAGACGGACATCTGCAGGAATATCATCTGATTTTGTTTCGCCGACAAGCGGATTCAAAAACAGTCCATCCACCGTTTCCAGCGCAGCTTTTTGAATATATTCGTGTGCTCTGTGCACCGGGTTTCTTGTCTGGAAGCCAACCACTGTTTTCCAGCCTTTTTCTTCAAACAGCGCCCTTGTTTCTTTAGGCTCGAACCATACATCCTCTGCTACACCTTTGCCAGGTTTTTTAATCAGCGTAACCTCTCCGGCAGCATAAACCGGACCGCGTTCAAAAAGCCTTTTCACACCGGGATGTGCCTGCTCCTCCGTTTTGTAGACTTCACGCGCCTCTTTGCTCAGGTCCGGCTCATACCATTCTGATACCGTGATGACTCCGTATACTTCACCTTCGTGAACCAGCTTAAACTTTTCACCGGCTGCAAGCTCTTTGGCTTTTTCCGCTTGAACAGGGAGTGTAACAGGTATGGACCAAATCGTTCCGTCTGCCAGTCTCATTTTTTCAACAACAGATTCATAGTCTGCTTTAGCTAGGAAACCTGTCAGAGGACTGAATAAGCCAACACCTATAAGTTCCAGATCACTCAGTGCGATGGCATCAATTAAGATTTCTTTTTCAATTCCTGTCAGGTCATAATTGGGATTGTAGCTTTGAATTAATTTTCCTCCATGAGGTTTCGGCAGAGCCATTTTTCATCAACCTTTCTTTTTAAAATTTACTTTTTTTCAGTTATCGGCCTTACACTGGCTGGTGCCTGATTCATTAAGAATTTCACTCCGAAGACGGAGATAAGGACACCGGCCATTGCAATCACCGGATATACATTTTGTTCAATGAGCAGCTGGATGAGTGTATAAGATAGGACCATCGATAAAACCGGTGACACGACCCATACGACTAATAGCTGCACGACAATGTCCTTCTTGAAGACTGACCGTCCCTGCTTCACAAATCCGATTCCAATAATGGAGGAAGTGGTAATTTGCGTTAAAGGAACAGGAATTCCAAAAACGGAAGCAATCGTAACAATTCCGGCTCCTGTTCCTGAGATGACACAGCCTTCTTCAAGACGGATTTTGGTAATCTTTTTGCCATTTGTCTCAAGGACTTTTTTTCCCAGCAGAACGGCTCCTAAAGCGACAAACAGGCCTCCCCAGAAAATTCCGCTGCCTGTGCTCATAATCCCGGCACCAACAAGCGGCCCGACTGCATTGGCAACATTATTCATGCCTGCGGAGAATGCTTCAAACACGCCCATGAAAATGACGAGCAGTGCTAAAACCGGAGTTGCCTTAGGCTTTTTAATCAGGTTCTGTATAAAGTTTCTCTTTAAAAAAGCAGCTGCCCCTATGGCTATTAAAAAAGCGGCAAATGGAGTAAGGAGCCAGAATGTGACGATCCAGGCAAGCTTTCCGGCAAATACGGATTGGTAGACGATTCCGGCGCCAACAACAGAACCGACCGTCACCTCACTGGTAGACAGCGGGATGCCGAATACATTCGCCAGAAACAGCGATAATGCTGCAGATGCAATCACAATCAGCGCAATGGCAACCGTGAAGGTCTCTTTAGGAACAATACCGCTCCCCATCGTCTTTACCACTTCTCCTCCCCCAAGCCATGCTCCAAAGAAAACGGCCAAGCCGCAAAGAATAAGTGCTAACATGCGGTTTTTCAGGACACCTGAACCATACGCGATCCCCATGGATGCTGCTGCTCCGCTTGCCCCTATATTCATGGCGAAAAATAAACCGACTGTGACCGCTATGATCGTAAGCATGGTATCATCCTCCTTCTAGCTCGTATGAAGGCCGCATTCAGTTTTGCCTGTGCCAGACCACCGGCCCGCACGGGAATCGCCATTTTCATCGACTGCCTGTGTACAGGGAAAGCAGCCAATGCTTGGGTAACCATGGTCATGCAAAGTGTTGTAAGGCAGGTCTTTTTCCCTGATGTAGGCCCAGACCTCATCCCATGTCCAGTGAATCAGCGGGCAAATTTTAATATTCCGGAATTTTTCATCCCTGTTTAGGAACTGAGTATTCGCTCTTGTCGGGGACTGCTCCCGGCGAAGACCGGAGATCCAGGCCTGCTTTGGTGTTAACGCTTCTCTTAATGGAATCACTTTACGGATCTGGCAGCATGAATTAGGCTCCCTTTTCCAAAGTGCCGAACCGTATTCTGCAGCCTGCTGGTCGAGTGTCAGCCTGGGCTCTTTCCGCTCAATCCTGAGGCTTGGGAAACGGGCTTCTATTTTATCAATCACTTCATAGGTTTCCGGGAAATGGAGACCGGTGTCTAAAAAGACAATATGTGCATCTGGCTTGATTTCCTGAATGAGGTCAATCAGCACGATTGCTTCCGCCCCGAAGCTCGATGCATAGACAATTTTATCTTCAGGATAATTCTCATAAGCCCATTTCAATACAGTGGCTGCGCCTTTTAATTTGTCATCAATTAGGAATGAATCTGAGATTTGGTTCCAATTTTCATATGTTACTGCAGTGCTCATCTTGCAGTACTCCTTTCATATTCTAGAAATCTTTTAAAATCAAAAAAGGCAGTCTTCCCGACTGAAGAAATCCTTCAGTTGGAAAAACCGCCTCTAGTTTGTCTAGTCAGCGCGCTTATTTGGTTGAAGACGAACCTTTTCGTTCTTCTCGAGTTGTATGACCTTGCCATCCTGGACGACCAGCGTGATCGATCCGAATTTAATGCTCTGAAGCATCTGCTTCAAATGAGCAGATAACTCTTCCCAGTCTGCCTGTTTCAGTGAGGCTCGCCTCCTTTTTTTTGTTGAGGAAAGGATACGTTTTTTAGTTTGTTTTTTGTGATGTTGAGATTAATCCTACCATACCCATAGGAATTGTCAACAACTTATTTAAAGAAAATTATAAAAATCTGAAAAATGGGCTTTTCTTCACTGAAAACCGTGAATTGTGGCCAGCTTGTTTTACCACTTACTGAATAAGTGGTGTCTTTCAAATACCTATTTTTTAAGTGCAAAAAGAACTAAAAAGGACCGAACAGCAATTGTTCGATCCCTTCCTTTTATTTTTGGTCAGCCGGATAAATTACACCCATTTGCCTGCGTGCTTCATCCAGAATTTCCATTGTAGTCATAGAGTTTGCAAACGAGTTCACTTCAGATTCGGTTTTGCCCGCCTGAATCAGTTTTATGAATTCTACCGCTTCGTAATACATCGAATCGCTTAATTGATCCTGTGTGAGATCTTCACTTTCTCCGTTGCGGTAATGCAGTGTAACTTTTTCAGGAGCACTTATTTTATCTATCACAATATTGCCTTCTTCTCCCTGGATTTCTGCAGGAAGGGTTGAATTAGTGATTTTGCTGAACATAATCACCGCATCCATGCCGGGATATTTAAGGACCATGCTTCCTTCCCCATCGACCCCTGAATCCAGTTTATAGCCTGCAGCTTTAATTGCCTCCGGTTTGCCGAATAAAGCCACAAGCGGATAAATGCAGTATATTCCAATGTCCATTAATGAACCATTCGAAAGTTCGGGATTGAATGCATTCAGCACCGTTCCCTGCCTGTAAGCATCATAGCGGGAAGAATACTGGCAAAAGCTTGCAAAATACCTGCGAGCTTGTCCGATTTTATGAAGGTTTTCTTTTACGGCCAAAAAATTAGGCATTAATGCAGACTTTAAGGCTTCCATAAGCAGAACGTTGTTTTCCCTTGCTGCAGCGATCATCGTCTGCAATTCCTTCGTATTCGAGGCAATCGGCTTTTCGCATAAAACATGAACCTTGTGTTTCATAAAAAGAATAGCCTGCTCTGAATGCAGGGAATTCGGGCTTGCAATATAAACGGCATCGATTTCGCCGCTTGCGGCCATCGTCTGTAAATCAGTAAAAGTCCTCTTCACACCATATTTGCCTGCAAATTCTTTTGCTTTTTCCTCAGTGCGGGAATAAACAGCTGTCAGCTGAAAATCTTCAGCCTGCAGTGCCGCTTTTAAAAATCTTTCTGTAATCCAGTTAGTGCCTACTATACCGAAACGAACCAATTTCATTCCTCCATTTTGTATGTATAAGATATCTTAATATAATGAAGGACAATTGCCCAAAAATCAATCATTTGCCATTATGATTGGCTATGCGCCAGCCTGGACGAAGATTTTACACGTACCCAGGGACGGCCGTTTTCCCATTCTACCGAGATTGGTACACGAAATGTTTCCTCAAGCAGCAGATCGGTCAGTGTATGACACTTACTCCCCTGTGCGATGACCTTCCCATCCTTCAGCAGCATGGTGTGGGTGATGGAGGGAACAATTTCTTCAATATGATGGGTCACATATAGAATCGTGGGGCCGCCAGGCTGTGCAGCCATTTTTTCAATAGAGCCCAGTAATTCTTCCTTCGAATAGATATCCAGCCCATTGCATGGTTCATCGAGAATCAGCAGCCGAGGTGAAGCCATTAGCGCTCTTGCAATCATCGCCTTTCGTTTCTCTCCCTGTGAAAGGGATGTGAGAGTCTGATTCTGAACATGGCTAATATTGAACTGATTCATTAAGTCCTTTGCCTGATCCAGGTCCTGCTGTGTTATTTCCTGATAGAGACCGATTGACGCAAACTTTCCGCTGAGAACAATTTCAAGGGCGGATTCGGACGGCCGAAATTGAAACTTATCGTCAAGCGAGGTACTTACCCAGCCGATGGATTTTCGAAGCTCCGGAATATTGGTCTTCCCATAAAGATTTCCTAAAACGGACACCTGGCCGCCATTAGGCCACAGGTAGCCGGTAATCATCTGCAGGATCGTGGTTTTTCCGGATCCATTCAAGCCTAAAAGGGCCAATGCTCTCCTTCACTTACCTTCCATGAAACACTGTCCAATATCTGCTTCCCGTTTCTTTTCCAGCTGACCTTATCCAGTGATATGATATTTCCTGATTCCCCATGACTCATTTTTGTACCCTCCTTCTCTCTTTGAATATAAATAGAGCTAGAGACAATATAGACTTCCCCGGAAGCTGCCGGAAATCCTTTGTCTTTAGCTCATTCTTTTTCTAATAATCCAGTTTTTGCTGATCTGAGAGAATTCCGGCACGGCGGAATTTCACAGCATTCTTACGATAAAATTCAGCTCCTGCAAGGATACGGTCCTGAAGTTCCTCCTTTACCGGCTTTAACGTTCTTGCTGGAACGCCTGCTGCAAGCATGTGATTTTCAATCACTTTATTTTCCCCGACGACTGCTCCAGCCGCTATCACCGCCCCTGCCTTTATATGAGCACCATTCAGGATGATAGCCCCCATGCCGATCAGGGCACCGTCTTCAATGGTGCAGCCGTGGATCACACAATTATGGCCAATTGTGACATTCTGTCCAATGGTAACCGGATAGCCTTCATCCACGTGAATCATCGTTCCTTCCTGTACATTGGTGCCTTTTCCGATTTTAATCGAATCATTGTCACCTCGCAGCACAGTATTGAACCAGATGGATACATCAGCCTCCAGTTTCACATTACCGATGATATAGGTGTTAGGTGCCAAATAGACAGATTCATGCACGTCCGGATTCTGTCCTTCAAAATTAAATATCATCTCCACATCACCTCCGCCTTTTAGGAAGCCACGGTCTGATCCGTGCCGCCACCCTGGTTTCTGCGCTTTTTAATCCATTTATTAATGAAAGGGTACAAAATACTGATGATCGACAGAATGATGAAGGCTAAAGCAATCGGCCTTGTGAAGAAAATAGAAATATCATTGTTTGACATTTGCATGGCCCGTCTGAACTGATCTTCCGCAATGGGACCGAGCACAACGCCAAGAACAATGGGTGCCAGCGGGAATTTGGCATTCTCCAGATAATAGCCGATGATTCCGAATACCAGCATCATAGCCACATCAAATATGGAGTTGCGGACAGCGAATGTACCCACTATACAAAAGAGAATTATGAGTGGTCCAATAACCGTATATGGTACCAGCAAAATCTTTGAGAAGATCGAAATAAACGGTTTGGCAATAAGTAATATCATCAAATTGGCAACCAGAAGTCCCATCAGGATGGTATAAATTAAAGAACCCTGTGTGGTAAACATTAAAGGCCCCGGCTGAATCCCATGCAGGATAAAGGCACCGAGCAAAATGGCAGTTGTAGCACTGCCCGGGATTCCCAGGGATAGGAGTGGAACCATGGCACCCATCGCCGCTGCGTTATTGGCGGATTCCGGTGCAGCAACTCCTTCAGGAATACCTGTTCCGAATTCTTTTGATTTTTTTGACCAGCGGGCGGCTTCACTGTAGCTGAGCATGGCAGCAGTCGTTGCCCCAATACCGGGAAGGATTCCTATAAATACTCCTAACAGCGATGAACGGCCAATGACACCCGAAATACGCTTCATCACATTCCAGTCAGGCAGTTCAGATCTCACCTTTTGCTTCGTATTTACCTTATGGACCTGCTGGACACGGCGCAGCACCTCTGAAATGGCGAATAATCCAATCAGAACAGGAATGAAGTCAATACCCGACATTAACTGGCCTGATCCGAATGTAAATCTTGGCACACCCGTCATTGTATCGATGCCTATCGTGGCGATAAACAAACCGAAGGAAACACCAATAAATCCTTTGACCAAATTGCCTGCGCTCAAGGAAGCTACTACCGTCAGACCCATTAGAGCCAGCGCAAAATACTCCGGGGACGAAAAACTCAGAGCAAAAGAGGCGAGCAGAGGTGTCAGAAAGATTAAAACCAGAGTTCCAAAAACACCCCCTGTTGCGGAACTGAAGATGGAAATGCCGAGGGCTTTTCCCCCTTCCCCCTTCTTTGCCATGGGATACCCGTCGAAAACGGTTGCCACCGCTTCCGGAGTGCCTGGGGTTCTAAACAGAATAGCGCTTATGGACCCTGAAAAAACAGACGTGGCATAAATGGAAGTCAGCAGCAGGAATGCCGCAGCCGGATCCATTGCATAACTGACAGGAAGAAGAATAATGACCAGCATGGTTCCGCTTATACCCGGGATCCCTCCTCCAATGAAACCAAGCAGGACGCCGACCATAAGAATGAAAAAATTAAAAGGCTCAAAAAGATTGCCAAAACCGCCTAAAAGTCCTTCTATCATTCCGTTCACCTCTTTTATTAAAGTTGGCTATTAATAAAACAGCAAGCTAAGTGAATAAAAAATCCCGGTTCCCCGCGGGAATGGCAAATTTAATAAAATGGGAAACAGCACAATAGACCCTGCAGTTGCCAGAATACCTGTCAGCAATGCCCGAATATAGCTTTTCATTCCAAACAGAAGCGCCATAACAAAAATCCCCAGAATCGTCGCAATAATAAAACCAACATAACCAAGAATAAAGGTATAGATTGCAAGAACCGCGAACAAGTGGAAGAACTTTTTCGGATGAACCAGCTGGTCTTCGCTATCTGTATCTGCTGAGTCACCGGCATCCCCCTTGATATTCTGAACATTCTTCGCCTTCAAAGCCCTCAACAGCAGGATAACCGATAGAATTAGCATCAGGATCATTAAAGCTGCCGGCCATGTTCCTGCTGAAATGAAATTTCCTGTCCTATTTTCTATCTGGAGTGACATGACCAGAAAAAAAGACGAAAAGACGATCATGATTATGGAAAGATTTCGTTCCAGCTGCATCTCTCATTCCCCCTGAAATTTTTATAGAGGAGCCTATGAGCCTCCTGGAGATTTTCTTTAAGAGTACTTAAAAATAGGCTTGCGCTTCTCCAAAAATGAGTGAACTCCTTCTCTATAATCCTCTGAAATAAATGAGTCAATCACCATCTGGGCCGTCTCAGGGGAATCTTCCACTGCCCCGGCAAGCACTTCGTGAATGATTTTTTTGGAACCGCGGACCGACAGCTGGGCATTTCGGCAAATTAATTCTGCATATTTGAGAGTTTCCTCATTTATGGACTCTGTTGGATAGATCCGGTCAATGAGACCGATTCTGTATGCCTCGTCTGCATCCATCAGCCTTCCGGTATACAGAATATCCTTGGCCTTTGCCGGTCCGACCAGATCTGCCAGATTTTTGGTCCCTGGTGTATTGTATACTAATCCAAGCTTAGCTGGAGTTATGCCAAACCTCCCTTTGTCATCAGAGAACCTGAAGTCACAGGCAACGGCAATCTCACAACCGCCTCCAACACAAAAACCCTTTATCATAGCAATCGTTGGCTTTGATGCATCCATAATTGCTTTTTCCGCTATCATGGTGGCTTTGTTATATTTTTCAGCACCTTCTGCTGTATACCTAAGGGATTTGAATTCGCTGATATCTGCTCCTGCCGAGAAGGCAGCTGTACCAGTGCCTTTAAAAATAATCACTTTTACATTAGGGTTTTGTTCGCATTCATCCACAAGCTGTGGAATCCTTAACCAAATGTCATAACTTAGTGCGTTCCTTTTTTCCGGCCGGTTGAAGCAGATAAAGGCAATATCCCCTTCAACCTTCAGATAAACCGGCTCACTGCACGTTTTTTCCCCGCTATATGCTTCGAGATTTTTAGACATATCACGCCGACCTTTCTGCTATTTTTTATTCAGGATTGGATCATTTTCCAAAGTTCTGACAGCTCCGGCTTTTGTTAAATTCCGGATGGACTTTTCGTCATACCCGAGGCCCGTTAATACCTCAATCGTGTCCTGTCCGAACAGTGGTGAAGGGGTTCTCACCTCACCAGGAGTTTCAGAAAATTTTGTGGGAATGCCAATCATTTTCATTTTTCCGATGACAGGATGTTCAACTTCCTGAATCATGCCTCTCGCTTCATAGTGCGGATCCTGAACAGCCTCTGCAAAGTTATTGATGGGTCCCGCAGGCACTCCCGCTTTTTCGCAGCGGTCTATCCAATAATTCGTATCCTGCTGCATAAGTACTTCTTCAATATCTTCTTCCAGGTCAATCACATGCTGGTTTCTCAATAAATTCGTTTTATAACGGGGATCGTTTATCCAATCAGGCCTTTCGGCAACATCTGTGCAAAACCTTTCCCAAGTTCTCTGATTGGCACATCCGAGCATCATATAACCTGATTTGGTTTTTACAGCCTGATAAGGAGCAGACACCCGGTGCCGCCAGCCGGTTGCCTCCGGTATCGTTCCTTCTGCAAAATAGGCTCCTGCCTCCCACGTAAACCATGGAAGACCGATTTCTGCGAGGGCAATATCCACATGCTGGCCTTCCCCCGTCTTCATTTTATGGATATAAGCTGCCAGAATCGAATAGGCTGCCGTTATGCCTGCACCAATGTCATAAACGGCAATGCCGGATTTCATCGGACGCATTCCTTTTTCCCCGGTCATGCTCATAAGGCCTGTCATCCCTTGGGCTACCAGGTCGAACCCGCCTTTATGGGAATAAGGACCGGTCTGCCCATAGCCTGATATCGAACAATAAACCAAGCCGGGATTAATCTCTTTCAGGCTTTCATAATCAATGCCAAGTGATTTGGTCACACCCGGACGATAATTCTCCACCACCACATCTGCTTCCTTAGCCAGCTTGTAAAAGACTTCTTTTCCTTCTTGAGTTTTAAGATTTAAAGCAATGCTTTTTTTATTTCGGTTAATTTGGAAAAAGCAAGTGGATTCCCCATTCACATAAGGCCCCATTTGGCGGGAATCGTCTCCGCCGTTCACTTTCTCCACTTTCATGACTTCCGCACCGAGATCAGCAAGGACCATGGTACAGTACGGGCCCGCCATGATTTGCGATGCATCAAGGACTTTCATTCCTTGTAATGGTCCCATCCAGAACACCCCATTTGAATATTTGTGTCGGAAGTGAGCCCGAAGTGACCGGCAGCTGTTCATTTCTATACATTTCTAAATTGTGCATGTTATAATAAAATCGATTTTTTATGACGAGAGAGCATTTCTATTTTGGCGAGTGGAGATGCTCCCTTTTTTATTCACGGATCATATTTGTCCCTCGCTCCAGATCATTGCGCAGATGGTTTTCTGCAGATTGATAGACAGCTATGTCGTCCCGGGCTTTAAGAGCATGAAGGATTTGGCGATGTTCCTTTAGAATTTCTCTATTATGCTCGTTGTTTTTTAATATATTGGCCCGGTAAAGCAATAGAAATGAACGTACCTGCTGCAGCAAGTGTACTGCCCGCTTGTTTGGGCTTGCTTCCAAGAGCCGATCATGAAATTTTGCATTCAATTCCAGTAAATGAAGATGGTTTCCTGCCGTAAAGGCATCTTCTGCTCTTTCAAGGATTTTTTCTATGACATCAAGCTTCTCATCTGTAATCGTTTTTAAAATAAGTCCCATTATTTGAGGCTCAAGCATGATGCGGGTTTCGTATAGATCCTTAAAATCGGCTTCATCCAGTCTTACAATAGTCAGCCCCAGCTGATCCTGAACCAGCAATCCTTCTATTTGCAGCTGGCGGAGAGCCTCCCGCAGCGGGGTCCGGCTGATATTGTATTTTTTCGCCAGGTGAGAAACATTGATTTTCTCACCCGGCATCAATTCACCAGACAAAATGGAACTTTTTATAATGTCATAGATTTGCTGATAAAGCGGCTGCGTAAATTTCAGGGCTTGCACCATTTTTGCCTATCCTCCTTCTTTGTTTATCAAAAGAAATGAATTCCTGCTGTTGTATACTGTGTGCTGTATACTGGATACAGCACACAGTGCGATCATATCTGCCATTTGGAATGGCAGTCAATAACCTGAACAAAAGTTCTCGTGTTTAGACAAAACCAGTTTTCCTTCGACAAAATCTACAGCAGCCTATCGAGCAAATCTATTAAAATCCATCAATTAACCGGCAGAGAGGCAAAAGGCAGATATCCTGCCTTTTGCCTTATGTTATTTCATATCGTTTAATAGAGAACCGTAGGTGTCGATAAGCTTCTCAAATTCTGCATTATACTCTTCTGAGTTCAGCCACCCATCCCTAAGGTGCAGGTAATTGGCTTTTTCATACTCTTTATAGTCCGGACGATCCTTCGCTTCTTCAAGGGCTTTTTCAAGTGCTGAAATGATTTCCGGCGGTGTATCTGCGTGGACCATAAAGCCTCTGCCCTGGCCGTCTGTTACATCTATCCCCATTTCAGCTGAAATTGGCACGTCCTCGAAGCCTTCCATTTTCTCTTCAGTAAAAGCAATCAGCATTTTAATATCTCCGCTTTCCAGCTGGGCAATCGATGGGCCAGGCTCCTCTGCAATGACATCAATATGTCCCCCGAGCAGTGCTGCTGTCATCTCTCCGGAACCTTCAAATGAGATATAATTAAACTTTGTTCCTGTGGCTTTTTCAAACTGTTTGACTACCAGTTCATCAAACCCCGCTGAACCTGTACCGCCAATGGTAATCTCGCCGGGTTTTTCCTTAGCCTGTGCGATAAGATCATCAATATCTTTGAACTTGCCATCGCTTTTTACTTGAAGGGTCATGGTATCATTTTGGACTCTTCCGACAGATGTTAATTTGCTCAAATCATTCTTTTCCACACCTGCTGCAATATTTACAGGATGATTGGACGTTGCAGACCAGATGGTATAGCCGTCAGCTGGCTGCCTGGCCACATGGTCAGCGGAATTGATTCCCGCGGCACCAGGCATATTCACAACATTTATGTTTACCCCTAGAATGTCTTTCAGTTCTTTTGCAATGGCCCTTGCAAAATTGTCACTTCCCCCGCCCGCACCAAAGCCAACAATAATTTCAATCTGCCGCTCGGGATAATTGCCGCTGCTTTTCTTTTCCTCTGAGCTGGCACCCTGAGGTGAAGAACTGCATGCCTGCAAAAGGAATACCAATGCAATGGCAAGAGATAGAAACGAAATCCTCTTTAATTTCATATTCATTTTCCCCCATATAAAGAAAATTTTTAAATTTCTGTAAATTAGATGCGTAATTATTCCCTTGAAAACAAATTAAATTACTTTCTCTGGTAAGAACTTATTCCTCGGTCAGTTTATTCACCTCCATGTTTATGTATTGCTTCATTAAACTTCAGTGCAATTTTTGTGCCAAAAGCAAAAATTTTGATTCATTTTTTTTGCAGTGAACCAAAATAGTAAGCGGTTTCAAATCGAATGGGACATTCGGACTTTTTCTGTATTTCATTTCTGAGTTCCTTCCAATACGATTTATTCGTCATGCTTGTTCTCTTTTGAAACGAATTGCCCTCTATTCCGTTTCGATTTGAAACCTTTATTGTTTTCCGGCAGATTCTGCCCTTTCTATTGACTCCAGCAGATAGTCGGCAACATGCTTTGTTTCTATCTGATCTTCCATCCCTTCACGATAAACCCCCAGTTTCATTTGGAGGAAGCATCCCGGATTGGCTGTAATCAGAACAGCAGATTCCGTTTCTTTTACCCTGGACATTTTCTTATCCAATATTTCATTCGCAAGCTTCGGCTGCAGCAGATTATAAATTCCGGCTGACCCGCAGCAATATTTCTTCTCAGGAAGATCCACATACTCTGAATTTGGAATTTCCTTCACCAATTTAGCTGGAGCATCCTTCACTTTCATTACATATTGCAGGTGGCATGAAGGCTGATAGGTAACCCGTTCACCCCTGCCGGCAGCTGCAGGCATTTCGCCTTTTTCATAAATGATTTCACTGATATCCCTGATTTTAGCAGAGAATGCTTTTGCCCGTTCGAGCCAAAGGGAATCATCCCGGAACAAGTCCGCATACTCCGCGAGTGCCGCACCGCACCCTCCTGCATTGGTAATGATATAATCCACATTTGCTTCTTCAAAAGCCTGTATATTCGCTTTGGCCAATTCAATGGCCTTGTCTTTTTTCCCGCTGTGGTGGTGCAGTGCTCCGCAGCATACCTGTGCTTTAGGTGTGACGACATCAAAGCCGGTTTTAGAGAGAAGTTTAATAGAATTATCATTTGTTTCTCTGAACATGACATCCATAATACACCCATGGAAAAAGGCTGCCCTGCCCCTTGGTTCCTTTTCTTCATAAGCACTCGGTGTATACACAGGATGTTGTTTCCGCCTTGAAGGCGGCAATATGGAAGGCGTAATTCTTTCCATCTGCCTCATCTGCTCCGGAAAGAATTTCAGGATGCCCAGTACTCTTGTTACAGACTGAAGGCCGCTTTTTTGATAAAACCATAGAAGATTGCCAACAGTATTAAGTCTTTTTTGATTGGCAAGAACATGATCAAAAAAGTAGTCTTTAAAAGTACGTGCCGGATAGGCAGGTTTTTTTATATCCGTTTGAACCGGAGCTTCAGCCGCTGCTGCAATTCTCTCCTTGGCGAGCATAACGATATCAGGAACCTGCACATCGATTGGGCAAGCATCCACACAGGCTGAGCACAGAAGGCACCGGTCGAGCTGATCTTTGATTTCCTGATTTACAGGAATATTGCCCTCAATCAGACTTCTGGCCATCAATACTCTGCCTCTTGGGCCATCAGCTTCCCTGCCTGTTATGTTCAGAGTTGGGCATACATTGCGGCATGCACCGCAGCGTACACAGGTTTTCATGGATTCTTCCGCCGTCAGCAATTTCAATCCTCATTCACCTCCATCCTAATTAGGCAGTGCCATTTTGCCCGGATTTAAAATGTTATTCGGATCAAGAGTCTTCTTAATAGCCCGCATGACTTCCATGGCTGCTCCATGCTCAACATCCATATATTTGGCACGGACAATTCCCACTCCATGTTCAGCTGTAGTGGTTCCTTCCATCCTGATTGCGAGCTCATGAATATCATCGATCATTTTCTGCACATTTTCCATTTCAAGCTGATTGTTCATATTCACCACTGGACCTGTGTGCATATTCCCATCGCCAACATGGCCGTATATCCCGCAGATGATGCCATATCGGTCTGCGATATTATGAATCTCCCGCAGTGTTTCAGGAAGTTTTGAAATTGGCACGCAGATGTCTTCTCCGCCATACACCCGGAAACCGCCCGGCTTCAATAGTCCAACAGCTGCACCAACAAGCTTCCTGGCCTGCCAGAGCTTTTCACACTCTTCCGGCTCATCGCTGAATTTTATATAATTCGTAAATTTTTCAACCACAGCTTTGAGCCGATTCACTTGCGAAGTAACTTCCTCCCTGGCTCCATCCACTTCAAAAACCAATATTGCTTCATTGTTCAGCGGAAGACTCAGCTCAGGCTTCATCATATTTACAGCCTTTGTACAATTGAGATCCATGATTTCTATAGCCGATGGCTGCAGGCCTGAAGAAAATACAGCGTTAACAGCCTCGCCTGCTTCTTCCAATCTCTCAAAAGAGCATAGGACGATTCCTCTTGTGACGGGGAGCGGCAATAGTTTGAGGCGCAGACGCGTCACAATTCCAAGCGTACCTTCCGAACCGATCATTAAGTGGGCAAGATCATAGCCGGAGACTGATTTAAGCGCCTTCGATTTAGCGCCGCCTGTCACGATAATGTCACCAGTGGGCAGCACGACTTCCATTCCCAGCACATAATGGCGGGTGACACCATATTTAACTGCCCTCAGTCCGCTTGAATTGTTGGAAACCATGCCCCCCACTGTGCACATATTGGCGCTTCCCGGGTCTGGAGGAAACCTTAGTCCATAAGGCTTTAATGCCTCATTTAAATCGTTTTGGATGACTCCCGGCTCAATTACTGCCTGCATATTCCGGTGATCGATTTCCAGTATCCTGTTCATTTTCGATAAGTCCAGCATAATGCCGCCTTTAACCGGCACGGCTCCGCCTGTTTGCCCTGTGGCTGCGCCCCTCGGGTATACAGGAATGTTATATTCGTTGGCCAGTTTAACACATTCACTGACTTCTTCAGTTGAAAGCGCAATAACGGCCGCCTGGGGATTTTTTGGACGGAGCTGTGTTTCAAAGGATGCATCATACGAGTAAGTCATCATGTCAGTGATATTGGTTAAAAGCCGGTCTTCGCCGAAAATATTTCTTAATCTGGATATGACATTTTCATTCAGCGGAGGCGGTGCCATGGTTTCATTCATTTTTTCTCCTCCTCACAAACTATTTATTTTTCGCCAGAGGGTCGTCCTGCCGATTCCCAGGATCTTTGCTGCTTCTGTTTTATTCCCGTTTACCTGCTTCAGCACGTTCAGAATATACTCTTTCTCAAAGCTTTGAAGCTTCGTCTCTGAATCAAATTCTTCACTATCGCTATGTTGGTTCAGCTCATGCAATTTGGTAAAGTCTTTCCCGCCTGCTGCTAAAACTGTTTCTGCATCTATCATACTTTCAGGGGAAAGAATCATCGCCCGTTCAACAATGTTCCTTAGCTGGCGTATATTTCCAGGCCAATCATAGCTTTGCAGAATTCTCATAGCCTCAGCAGTGAAACCCTTACTATTTCTCCGGATTCCCGGTTCCAATTCTTTTAAGAAGAAATCGCATAATAAAGGAATATCAGGAATGCGCTCACGCAATGAAGGAATCGGGATATCAAGGATATTAAGGCGATAATACAAATCAGCTCTAAAGCTTCCTTCTTCTACCATTTTTTCAAAGTTCCGGTTCGAAGCAGCGACCACCCGAATATTAATGGGGATGACCCTTTCATCTCCCAGCCGCATCACTTCTCCTTCCTGCAGAACCCTGAGCAGCTGGGCCTGAAGGGATTCAGCAAGTTCGCCGATTTCATCGAGGAAAATGGTTCCCTGATGAGCCAATTCAAATAATCCAGTTTTTCCGCCCTTTTTCGCTCCAGTAAAGGCTCCTTCGACATAGCCGAATAACTCGCTTTCGAGAAGATTCTCTGGAATAGCCGCACAGTTCACTGCTACAAATGGCCCTTCCGACCGCTTGCTGAAGCTATGGATCAGATGAGCGAACACTTCTTTTCCCACGCCTGTTTCACCCGTCAGGAGAATAGTAGAATCCACCTGTGAATATTTCTTCACCTTTTGAATCGCTTTTTGATACATCTCACTTTCCCCGACAATATTATGAAGACTGTATTTCGTTACATGGCCGCGGTGAAGGAGCTTTTTGCGGATTTCCTGCTCCTGCTGCTGAAGCTTGTGGACCGCCTGAAACGTACAAACTGCCCCAAACACCTTTTGCTCGTGCTTAATGGGTATTCGATTGGCAACCACTTTCACACCATTGGAATCCTGGATGCGGTTCAGCTCTTCCTTCCCGGTCGAAAGAACCTTTTTCATTTGTGAATTTACGAGAATATCATCAATCTGCTTACCGATAACCGAATCATAAGGAAGGTTCAAGATGCTGTAGACAGAAGGATTGCATACAGTAATAATCCCTTGTTCATCCACAGCAATTACACCATCCGCAATAAAATCAAGAATTGCCTGGAGTTCTTTGGTTCGTTTCAGTTCAGTGCGCCTCACATCAATCAGGCTTCTAGCTTCATGAATCGCCTGGATGACCGATTCAACTCCAGACGTTAATATCACCGTTTTAATCGAATCTGTTTTGACTTTGTTTGTAAAAATACTTTTGCCGATCAGTACATCTATTTCTTTTTTGCCGAGAGCCTCCACCGCTTCCTCGGCTTCTTCAGGTGCAGCAACGCTATGCTTTTCAATCGAAATGCCCAGCACAGATTCGATTGTTTCAATGCCCTGCAGAACATCCCGGGTGTCAGCTATTCCAATCCTCTGTCCCAATTTTTGTGCATCTTTGATCGTACGGAGCAGATCGTATCCGGTTATGGGGATCTGCACCACAGGTATGCTAAGGTCGGACTCAATGAGCTTTAATCCCATTGTTCCTCTGCTGATAATCACTTCTGTGCCGGATTTTTCAAATTCTTTGGCAGCTGCAATAGCATTTCGGAAGCTCACTTTTCTTACAGCGACATCTTCTCCTGTCTTTTTCGCAGCTTCCATTGAGACTTGTATCAGTGCATCAAGGGGGGTCAGAATGGCTATTTCGGACATCACTTCACCTCATTCTCCTTTTCTCTTGGACAAGTTTTATAATTATATTAAATTAATCTTACCAGATGCCAAGGAAAATTTCGGTAAGTTTTCTTAATAGTCAGTCTATTTTTTAGGCAGCTTACATCTTAATAGCGTCTGACTTTATTTTTATCACGCTTTCAACCTGGCCAAAGGGGCCCCCTGGTGAACAAATCCCTATTGCCGTGCCGGAGAGCTGAAAAAAATAGGACAGCTCCTTAAGATCGCCTGCTTTCAGCTGTTCCAGAACCTTTCCACCCAAAATCACTGCACTTCCTATTAAACTGTCATCAAAAATATTCACCAGATATTTGCAAAGCTTTTTACCGTTTACTTTTCCGCTTAATGCTCCGCTTATCTCAATATAAACTGATTCAGGTATGAACATAGTTAATGACCCGGTTGCCAGGCAAGCCGCCATTGAATCCGGAGAGATGACGACGGGAATGGCCCCTCTTACACCCAAACATTTCATGTCCTCTTCTATCCCTGCAAAGACCATTCCATTCAGCGGCTTATTTTCTGCCCGAAAATGCTGGGGCAAATCACAATCTATTACTCTTATTCCTTTTTCTTTACAGAATTGACGGATTTCCTCATCTTCTGCCTTCCCATGAGAAAAGAGAATTCTGGCTGCATTTTTTACATTTTTGAAGCCCAGCCTGTTAAATGCTTTTATGACATTACGTGAACTTTGACCGCTGACGAATACACAATCTGGTGTCAAATGGATCTGATCCCCAGGAGTAACTGAAGGCAGGTTTGCCAGGTCGGCGAGTCGTTTTTCAAGGATGTTCACCGGGATCACATCTCCTTAGGATCAGGAATTTAACAATATGGATTTTCAAGCCAATGCCGCTGAGCTGCGGAAACTCCTGCACCCAACTCCACTTCGTGTCCGCTTTTCTTTAAAGCAAGCTCCATCGCAGCAAACATTTTCAGCATATCAGCAGCATCTGTATAACCCATATGGCCCAGGCGCAGAATCTGATTCTTCACCTTACCAAGACCGCCTCCCAATGCGATATGAAATTCTTCCCGCATCATCCTTCTGAATTCATCGGCATTTTTTAATTTTACAGCTGTCAGGGTTGGGCTTGCTGCCGAATCATCCACCAGCAATTCAAGACCTAATGCCCGGACACCCGCTCTGGTCATATCCCGAAGTGCAGCATGCCTTTTGTATTCAGCTTCTATTCCTCCGCTTTTTTCTATCATATTGCAGGCTTCAAGAAGCCCGCATACAAGTGATATATTCGGTGTATATGGTGTGCCGGCCCCTGATTCCAATCCTTTTTTATAGAGCTTGAGGTCAAAGTAAAAGGATGGGCACTGGTGCTTATTCACAGTGTTCCAGGCTTTTTCACTCAACGTGATTAATGCAAGGCCAGGCGGCAGCATTAACGCTTTCTGTCCTCCAGTTGCCACCATATCAATGCCCCACTCGTCCATATATAGAGGTGTGCCGACGATCGAACTGACTGCATCCACGAGGAAAATGGCATCCGTTTCTTTTACAACGGCCGCTATCTCTTTAATATTGTTTATGGCAGAAGTGGATGTTTCACAGTGTGTTGCAAAAACCGCCTTCGCTTCAGGGTTTTGCTTTAATGCTTTTCTCACATCATCCGGATCGACAATATTCCCCCATTCCGCATCAACACGGACGGTTTTGCAGCCAATATGGTCGGTAATCCCCTGAAGATATTCGCCAAAATAGCCCACTACGCAAAGGATGATCGTATCATTAGGGCCAACCGTGTTAATAATTGCTGTTTCAAGAGCAGAAGCTCCGCTCGAGGTAAGCGGGATCACCAGGTTTTCAGTCTGGAATATCATTTTGGACTTTTCAGTGGTTTCAAGGAGCACATCCTGGAAGGCCGGATTCCGGTAATCCATCATGGGATGATCGAAACTTCTCAGCATGGCACGCTGTATTTCTTTCGGAACCTGTACGGGCCCAGGCAATCTTAAATCTAATTTCTCTTCAAACATAGCTTCCTCCCCTTTGTGCTTCTTCTTTCATTTTTGCTTAGTGATTTATGGTGCAATTATTGTGCCAATGTGGAATGCCCTTTGTACCAGGGCTTGATGTGTTTGAGGATTGTTTCAGTGTTTCGTTTTGGAACGATATGGAACAGTTTGGTGAAACAGGAGGGGTTTGAAAACAGCGGTAGGATGGTTTTGTTTGTATAAAAGTGAGAATAGTGCGGGTATATCGACCTTTTTCCTCGGTTGCTCCGGTTTTAAGATTCATATTATTAGGCTTTAAAACAACAAAAGACAGCCCCGTTCTTTCGAACAGGCTGCCTTTTTAACATTAGTATTATTTGCTTTGCTTAAGAGATTTTCTTTAATTCATCCGTAAGGCGCATAAATTCTTTTTGGTTTCGGCTAGTGAGAGCTTCATCAATTTTTTCGCGAAGCTTTTCTATTCGGTATTCCTTAAGAGCTTGATTTAGGACTTGTTCTGCTAACAATGACACGTTTTCCTCAGACTGTTGCGGCGAGTTAAGTAGACGTTTTTCCATTTGCAATCAACCCCTTGACCTTTTTTCTATTGTAACAGAAGTTTTCAGATTATTCAAATCATTATTTGCTGGAAATTTTGTTAGCAGCTGCTAAGCTTGTTAAATACAATGTACCCGATTAAGCGATAATTTAAACAACTAATAGGAAAACATCCCCTCCACCACTCTTCCGTTCCGCCCTTTTGTGGTCTTTGCCTGTGACAGCGAATTAAGAATCGCTTCCTCCGCAGCCTCGGCCGCACCTTGAAAAAGCTGATTCATGATGGGGTGATCATCTTTGATAAAATGGGCAGTTTCGATCATATTGCTGCTTCCATGAAGGGTTTTGTTAGCGGTGGAAAAAGCGATAACGATGTCGCCGCTGCCGTTGCTGAAATGGCTTCCTGCCCGTCCGAGGCCTATGCCGCATCTCTTCGCGAGCCTTTTTAGCTGTCTGTCACTGACAGGTGCGTCTGTAGCCAGGATAATCATAATTGAACCATCAGGCGTGTCCTTTGTTTTCTGCGGAATTTCTGACAGTCCGTATTTAATGAACGGAAATTCGTCTTTATTGCCGAAGTTCGTGACTACCAGACATCCGATTTTGTATTCATTTGTGCTTTGTTCCACGGTGATTACCCGTGAAGAAGCACCCACGCCCCCTTTATACCCAAAACACACCATGCCTGTACCAGCTCCGACCGCACCTTCTTCCACTTTTACCGGCTTGGCATTTTGAATGGCTGCTATTGCATGTTCCGGTTTTACAGAGAGTGTTCGGATGGAATTCAAATATCCGTCATTGCATTCTCCTGTGATGATATTAACGGTTCCGGTTGTGTCTCCAATTTCCGGTGTGGTTTTTAGCAGGTATTCCAGCGTTCCCTGTGTGACTGACGGCACTCCGAATGTATTGGTCAGCATAATCGGAGATTCAATCACACCCAGTTCTTCCACCTGCACCAGACCCGTCGTTTTACCAAAGCCATTGATGACATAGGAGGCTGCCGGGACTTTTTCACGAAAAAGATTTCCTCCATGCGGCAAAACGGCAGTTACGCCCGTACAGACATATTGGTCATCATCCAGAGGATAGTCCAGAGTGATGTGGCCTGCCATGACTCCATCTATATCTGTAATGCAATTCTTTTTTCCAGGTCTCAGTGTTCCAATTGTTACTCCTCTTTCTCTAATCTTCATCTGGCCGCTCCTTAAAATAGAATTTCCATTTGTTTTCCTTTATAATAGAAAAATATTTAGATTACCTAATCATTTTACAGCATTGTGGGAGGAATTATATGGCTGATACTTTATCAGGAGAAGCAAAAAAACAGACTGCCGGTTCCGAAAAGATATGGTCAAGGGATTTTGTTCTGATCTTGATGTCCAACTTTTTTATTTTTCTCGGATTTCAAATGACATTGCCCACTATCCCTCTTTTTGTGGAAAAATTGGGCGGGAATGACCAGCTGATCGGGATAGTGGTCGGGATCTTTACATTTTCGGCTCTGCTATTGCGTCCTTATGCAGGGCATACGCTGGAGACCAAAGGCAGGCGCTTTGTCTATTTAACAGGCCTGGCAATTTTCGTGCTCTCGGTTGGGTCATTTGGTTTTATTAATAGTTTAATCTTCTTATTTGTTTTAAGGATTATCCAGGGATTTGGCTGGGGTTTCTCAACTACAGCCTCGGGAACCATTGCCACTGATTTAATTCCTGCAAAGCGGCGGGGAGAAGGTATGGGATACTTCGGGCTTTCCGGGAACATTGCCCTGGCATTCGGCCCCACCCTCGGACTGGCGCTCGCCGGAGTCATCTCTTTCAAACTCTTATTCTTAATTTGTGCCCTGCTGGGTTTAGCCGCACTGGTGTTGTCATCGAGGATCAACTACAAGCAGGCTGAAAAACAAAGTGTGCCCCAGAAGCGCTGGGACATCTATGAAAAGAGTGCTTTAAGGCCTTCGTTTCTTTTATTTTTCATCACCGTCACCTTCGGGGGCATCGCATCATTTCTTCCTATATATTCAGCCCAAAAAGGAATCGGCGGCATCCACTGGTACTTCCTGCTGTTTGCCATAGCCTTGATGCTTTCCCGGACTTTTGCCGGCAGATTATATGACCAAAGGGGGCACCAGGCTATATTTTTACCAGGAGCGGTGCTGATTTTGGCAGCCATGTTCCTGCTGGCGTGGCTTCCGAGCAGCATGATTATGTATATAGCTGCGATTCTTTATGGTCTCGGATTCGGATCAGTCCAGCCCGCCCTTCAGGCCTGGTCTGTAAAAGAAGCGCCCGCCAATCGGCGTGGGATGGCCAATGCTACGTTCTTTTCCTTCTTTGACCTTGGAGTAGGGATTGGCGCCATCGTGTTTGGGCAAATCGCTTATTTGTTTGGGTACAGCACGATTTATTTGACAGCAGCCGGCTCGGTTGTGATTTCAATTCTTTTGTATATCTGGATTCTGCTTACAAAACGCGGTTAATGAGAAAGACGATTTTCCCAGGGCGATGGGGAAAATCGTCTTTTTATTTTTGGTGAGTTTTCAGGTGGTGCGGTGTGTTCGGACTTTGAGCTTGTGATTTTCACACTCTGTGCCTGAAGTTGGCCTGGGTTCAGACTCTGGCGCACTTTTTCTGCTTTCTGTGTCTGAAGTCGGCCTTGGTTCTGACTCTGGCGCCCCTTTTTCTGCTTTTTGTGTCCGAAGTTGAACCGGGTTCTGACGCTGGCACGCTTCTTTCTGCTTGCAGTGTCCGAAGTTGGCCCAGGGTTCAGACTCTGACTTTCCCCCTTCTATAAAGCTTTCACCATCCCGCCATCGACTAAAATGGAGCTTCCGGTCACGTAGCTGCTGGCATCAGATGCAAGGAAGGTGACCATGTTCGCAAATTCTTCCGGGGTTCCGTATCTGCCCAGCGGAATTTTGCTTTTGGCTCTTTCTGCGACTTCTTCTTTGGTGATATTTTGCCGGTCCGCGTTATGCTGATCCAGATAATCAACCCGGTCAGTCGCAATTCTTCCCGGAGCTACTGTATTGATTAAGATATTATAATCTGCCAATTCCTCTGAGAGTGTTTTGGTCAGTCCGACAATTCCAAGGCGGAATGTATTGGATAAGAGCAGGCCCGGTATCGGCTGCTTAATGCTTGATGATGCTATATTAATGATCCTGCCGCCATTTTTCTTTAATTCAGGGAGTGCCTCGCGTATCAGTCTGACATGGCTTAATAGATTTAGCTGAAACGCTTTTTCCCAGTCTTCATCTGTCAGGTTTTCGAACGTTCCCCCGGGAGGACCTCCGGCATTATTGATTAAAATATCAATTCCCCCAAGTGTTTCAGCTGTATGCTGAATCAAGTTTTTAATATCCTCAGGGTTTGTGACATCTGCACGGTAATACTCAACATCGGCATTAAATTGTTGACGGAATTCATCTTGAACGCTCTTTAGTTTTGCTTCGTCCCTGCTTGTTATCATGACCTTGGTGCCTTCTTTTGCAAGCTGTGCTGCAATGGCTTTTCCGAGGCCCTGGCTTGAAGCCACGACAAGCGCTTTTTTATTTTTCAGGTTTAAATCCATGATCGTTTCCTCCTATTGTTTTAAGCAAAGTGCCATCCATTCATCCACTTTAAAGGATTGAACCTTGCCTTCTTGAAGTTCAATTTGAAAATAATCCGCAGCAGCCTGATCAGCCTGCAGAATATACTCTTCGACTGCCTTAATCTGTTCTTCACTTTCAGCTGTCCGCCTTACCCAGTACGGGAATTCGAAGGTTTTCTTCCTGCTTTTCGTGTTCGTTTCATTTAGTCCCGAAGCAGCAAACAGCTTTCTCCATTCTGCCGTTGACAAACACCGGTAATGGCTGTCATCCCGCAATTTCTCAACAGTGTTCATATAATCAGCCAGCTCTTTTTCATCCGGTGAAACATTATCAACTAACAGAAAGCTGCCGCCTGGCTTTAAAACTCGGGCACCTTCGGCAACGAACTTTTCCGGATGAGGAAAATGGTGGGGCGCAATCCGGCACGTGACAGCATCAAAGGTCTCATCCAAAAAGGGCAGAGCTTCCGCATCTGCAACGATATACCAGATATTTTTATAGCTTTCCAGATGGCGTGCGGTATTCGCCAGCATCGCTTTTGTCAAATCAGCTGCGAAGACCTGGGAAACATAGGATGCCAGACTTTTGGCCACATGCCCGCCGCCTGTAGCAATATCCAGCACCACCCAATCCTTCTGCGGATTCAGCGTTTGAACGAGCTGATTTAATTCAGCCGCATCTCCATGAATTTTGCTTGTCACATATTTTTCTGCGTTTTTACCGAATGTATTTTGTACCTTTTTCTTTATCTCTTCCTTTTCCATATGTAATCACCACCATTAAAAATTCACCTATACTATTTAGTTTCTATACAAATCCCTATAATCCTGTCAGATTAATAGAAAAAGAGCCTGCCACTTGGTGAAATGGCAGGCTGCTGTTTATCTTGCAGGCACTAGAATTAGCTTCCCTTTTGTTTGCCTAGACTGCATCCGCTCATGTACTTTGGCAGCGTCCTCAAGAGGATGGACTTCTCCAATAGTCAGCTTCAGCTTCCCTTGGGCTGTATAAGATAATAATTCCTTCATGCTCGGCTGCAGCAATTCCGGTTTCCTCATAATCTGCGGCAGGAAAAATCCGATGACCGATTGATTCCGCCCCATTAAGGAAGAAGGAAAAAACCGGCTCTGCTCTCCGCTTGCCACACCATAAATAACAAGGCGGCCAAATGTGGCAAGGCATTTCAAGGTTTTATTAAAAATTTCCCCGCCTGCCATTTCGAGTGCCAAATTCACACCTTTTCCGCCTGTTGCTTCGAGTACTTCATTTTCCCAGCCGTCATTTGTATAGTTGACTAGGACATCGGCCCCCATTTCTTTTGCAAGCTGCAGTTTTTCGTCTGTGCTGGCGGTAGCAATGACAGTCCCGGCCCCGAATAATTTTGCAAGCTGAACGGCAAGTGTTCCCACTCCTCCCGCGGCTGCATGGACAAGGACGCTTTCACCCGCTTCAAGCCGGCCCATCGTTTTTAAAATATGATAGGCACTCAGTCCTTGCAGGGGCAGTGCCGCAGCAAGATTGAAATCCAGTCCTTCCGGCAGCGGAATCAGACCCCTTTCATCGGCTGTAACATATTCCGAGTAGCCGCCTGATTCAATTAGCGTCACGACTCTAGTGCCAACCGGAATACTCGCCTCTTCACCTGCTGCTGCGACAACACCTGCCACCTCTGCACCCGGAATGAACGGCAGAGGAGTCGGCACCACATACTGCCCTTCTCTTCTTGCGGTATCGGCATAGTTCACTCCGATGGCATGCACTTCGATTAAAACATCCCGTCCGGTCGGCTGCGGCCGGTCCATTTCGATTACGTTAAGAACTTCAGGTCCCCCATATTCTTTGAATTGAATGGCTTTCATTTTCAAACACTCCTTCTCTATATTTCTAGCAGCAATATTCGCCTTTTTCATAAACAAGCTCAGCTATTCTCCGGTTCCTTGCACTTTCTTTCCCAAAGGAGCTGAACCTGCTGCATTCCCGGATGACTAATCCGATCAGCGCATCCTTTTTCTCATCTGAAGCAAATTCGGACACTAATTGGCGGGATAGCCTTTCAGATTCCCATATTTCACCTTCCAGAAAAGTCCTGGTCAGCTGAATCTTCAATTCTTCTTTTTCTTCACCATTTTTCTGAATGGCTTTATATGTCCGATAAACTGCTGATTCTGCTGCATACAGGGCAATGGCGAGATCCGCAAGCTTCATTAGGGCTTCCTGTTCATGAACAAGGGTATCGCCAAATGCTCCATAAGCGAGTCCTGCATTCAGCAGGAACAGGTTTCTTATTGTATCAACTGCTGCTCTTTCTTTCTCAAAAATCGCCTGCCCGATTGGTGCCGGTTTGCTCAAGCGAACAATCGCTTCCTCCACTCTTGCTGTTAAATCGATTTCACCCTTCAGCGCTTTTCGGAAAAGATGAGTAGGAATCAGCAATCTATTAATCTCATTTGTACCTTCAAAAATACGGTTTATACGGGAATCCCGATACATTTGTTCCACACCGTATTCCTTGATGAATCCCGCTCCTCCATGAAGCTGAAGTGCTTCATCTGCCGTAAAATCCAGTGTTTCCGAGCCAAACACCTTGCAGATCGCACATTCCGTGGCATATTCGCTCATTCTTTTTCCAATAAGTTTTAAATCAGTTGATTCATATATGTCTCCCAATGCTTCCTCCAGCAGGCTTGCGGTGCGGTATTGCAGTGATTCAGCGGCGTAAATTCTGGCTGCCATCTTCGCCGTTTTTTCCTTGGTAGCCGGAAAATCAGCGATCGATTTCCCAAACTGCTTTCTTTCCCCTGTAAATTGGAGTGTTTTCTTCAAGCCGGTTTTTGCTGCCCCCATGCAGGCTGAACCTAAGTTGAAACGGCCCAAATTCAAAACGTTCAAAGCAATGATATGTCCCTTACCCACTTCCCCAAGCAAATTTTCTGCTGGCACAGGACAATCCTCAAAAATGACCGATCTCGTTGAGGATCCTTTGATGCCCATTTTATTTTCTTCCGGGCCAAGGGATAGCCCCGGTGTGTTCCGTTCGACGATAAATGCGGTAAAATGCCGGCCGTCCACTTTGGCATAAACAATGAATGTATCGGAAAAGACAGCGTTCGTAATATAAATTTTGGTTCCATTTAAAATGTAATGGGTCCCACCCTCATTCAAAACGGCTGTAGTCTGAGAGGAAAGCGCATCAGATCCTGCGTTCGGCTCTGTCAGGCAGTAAGCGCCTATGTACTCCCCTGATGCGAGTTTCGGCAAATACTTTTCTTTTTGCTCATGAGTTCCGAAGTAGGTAATCGGCAGGGTTGCAATGCAGGTATGGTTCGAGTGGGCTACCCCGTAACCGCCTGATGAGGCAATGTTTTCTCCGACGATCCCCTTGCTGATTTTATCCAGGCCCAGACCGCCGTATCTTTCGGGAATGCTATGGCCAAGCAGACCAAGTCCGCCCGCCTTCCTCAGTAAATCCGTAACCAGCTCAAAATTCTGGTTTTCGATCCGTTCCTTTTCAGGGTGAACCACTTTTTCAGTAAATTGTTTAGCCGTTTTTCCGATTAAGATATGCTCATCTGTAAAATCTTCGGGTGTGAAAAGTGTTTCAGGATTAAGCTTTGCGAACAAAAAACTCGCACCGCGATTGGCTGTGTTTACTTTTTCCATATACGGATTCACTCTCCTCAGCATCTCTTCATCTTAAATTTTTTCATCTGCCGCCTGTACAGCATGTTTCAGGAGTACTTTAACGAATCTATTGAATTGTGAAAAACGCGGATCTGCTGTTTGGCCTTTTTTGTAGCGGTAATAGATTTGCTGGCAAATGACGGCCAGTTTGAAGTAAGCAAATGTTAAATAAAAATTCATGCTGCCGAGATCACGTCCGGTCTTTTTGGCATAGGCCTCCATAAATTCTCTGCGGGAGTAAAAACCGCTAAGAACGGTTACCGAGGGTTTTCCTATTCCAAACTTGAGCAGATCGGGATCGTCTCCCTGAATCCAATAGCTCATCGCGGCCCCAAGATCTGCCAGCGGATCGCCTGCCGTTGCCATCTCCCAGTCGAAAAGGCCAGTCATTTCTGTTAAACCCTCATTGAACATTGCATTGTTCAGCTTGTAATCATAATGGATGATGGAGGGCTCAGGACTTACGGGGATATGATGGGTCAGCCATTTTTTCAGCATATCCGCCTCAGAAACTTCATCTGTCTTCGCCCGATCATACCGGCCAATCCAGCCATGCACCTGTCTTTCCATAAATCCATCTGGTTTGCTGATTTCCGCTAGACCTGTCATTTTATAGTCAATGGAATGAAGTTCTGCCAGCTTATCAACCATAATTTGAGACAGTCTTCTGCAAATTTCCTCGTCCGGTTCCATTCCTTCAGGGAAGGAAGTATCTAAAACAATTCCATGCCGCCGTTCCATAATGAAAAATGGTGCACCCGTGATTTCACTATTATTGGTAAACAGAAGCGGCTTCGGGGCTTCTTTGAAAAAGGGATGTATCTCAGAAATCACCCTGAATTCCCTCGCCATGTCATGAGCTTTCGTTGCGACAGGTCCAAGCGGAGGCCGGCGCAGCACGGCTTCCCACTCTCCCATTTTCAGCTGATAGGTAAGATTGGAGTGCCCAGCATGGAACTGAAGAATTTCAAGCGGTTGATTTGGAAGATTAGCAATCTCGCTCCGCAGGAATTTTTCCAATGGAGCGGTGTTCAATTGCTCTCCTTTTCTAACGGGAATGGTATCCTGGCTCATTTGCTTCGGCATGTGATCCTCCTTTTTATAGGAAAATTAATTTATGCTTCTCTTACATTTTGATTTAGACCTTCCCGAAGAAGATCAGGTATAACAGCACTTTCCTGTTTGGCGAAATTAAAATAGACGATTACGGCGTTCCCTCTGGCAATATGAGTGCCTGTCTGGCTGCAGACAATTTCATGATCGAGCTGAAAGCTTTTGCTGCCAATCCTGGATACCCAGGTCTTTACGGTAAGGATTTGGTTAAAATATCCCTGGCTTAGAAAGTCGCATTTAGTGGAGGCAAGGATAAAACTCCATTTTTTCACATCCATGCTGTAGCCAAGTGTCTCGAAATATTTTACCCGTGCTTCTTCAAGGTAAATAAAATAACTTGTATTGTTGATATGGCCAAGAGCATCAGTTTCGCAAAACCTTACTGTTACCTGCATTTCATGCATGATGGCACCCCTTAACTCTTCACCTTATTGGAAGAATACTCATACCAGCCCTTACCTGTCTTTCTCCCCAATTCTCCCTTTGCTACTTTTTCGGCAACACAGTCAAATGGCTTATCTGCAGGATCTCCTGTCTCCCGATAGCGCTGATCCATTACATAATAGGCCACATCCAGTCCGGATAAATCCATAAGTTCAAACGGGCCGATTGGGTGGTTCAAGGCTTTCCGGCAAATGATATCGATATCTTTATAGTCGGCTATCCCCTGTTCATACAGAGCCACTGCCTCTTTTTGGAGCGCACCGAGAATCCGGTTTGCGACGAAGCCGGAAATTTCTTTTTTCAAAAGGACGGCTGTTCTATTAATCTTTTCACAGACTTCCATCGCTATTTGTGCGGTTTCTTCAGACGTCTGTTCACTCATGACTACTTCCACACAGTCCATCACAAGAGGCGGAAAGAAAAAATGCATATTTACGACTTTTTCAGGCCGCTCAGTTTCACCGGCTATTAAACTATTAACGATTGTAGAGCTATTGGTTGCAAAAATGGCATGAGGAGGGGCGTACTCTTCCAGTTTTCTGAATACCTCTTTTTTCACATCAAGCTTTTCCGTTACGGCTTCAATGATTAAGTCGGAGCTTCGGACACTTTCCTGAACGCTGCTGGAGAAACGAAGCCTCCCGAAAGCAGCGGCTTTCGCAACTTCAGCAAGCTTTCCCTTGGCAACCCATTTAGACATAATCATCTGAAGCTTAGCCTCGGCATCCTGCAATGCGGCTTCACTCAGATCCTGAATAATCGTCTCATAGCCTCCCAGTGCACAGAGCATCCCAATCTGGTGGCCCATTTGTCCGGCACCGATAACAGTAATTTGCTTAACATCATTTGCATTCATCGTTTATCCTCCTTATACTGACTGGTTGGTATGTTACTGATTCGAGAGGCTGTGGGGCTTCCTCTCTTATTTTACATCTCTATCCCCTTTAATATCATTTCCGTAAAGATCTCTGCCACTTCCCGGTCGGATACGCTTCCCTCCGGATTGAACCACTGGTAGCTCCAGTTGGTGACGCCTAAGATGCCAAAGGCGATAATCGGAGAGTTGAGGTTTGCACGGAACTCTCCGTTCTGCTTGCCTTCTTCTATTAATTTTTCGATATTCAGCCTGAACTGATCCCTTTTTGGAATGATTTCCGATAAGCTTTCTTCACTAAGGTTGCGCATTTCCCTGAAAAAGACTTTTGCGCTGGCTCCCTGGGTTTTGATATTGCCCAGCAGCATTTGGACAATCGAAAGGAGTTTGTCTTTGCAGGATTTTGACTCTTCCCCGAGGATTTCCTGCTGATTGGCCAGCATTTCATCTATGTAGCGAAGATGGATGTCCATCAGCAGTTGTTCTTTGCTCGAGAAATAGTAATAAAAGGTGCCTTTCGTGACACCGAGGCTGTCGACGATATCCTGAATCGATGTCTCGCTGAAACCTTTCTGATCAAATAGCCGGATGCTCTTTTCAGTAATTTTTTCTTTCAATGTCAGTCCCCGCTTCTGTTAGAAAATATCGACAGCATTATATCACAAAAAGATTAACTCCGGACTTCATCCCTCAGAGCTCTTCGAAGGATTTTTCCGACATTGGTTTTTGGAAGCTCCTCTCTGAATTCTACGCTCGATGGAATTTTATAGGCAGCCAGGTTCTGCCTGCAGTATGAAATGATTTCTTCTTCGGTCGCCGTTTTACCGGCTTTCAGCACGACGAAAGCTTTAACTGTTTCACCCCGGTAAGGATCCGGGACGCCAATGACGACAGCCTCCTGAATTGCAGGATGCTCATAGAGCACTTCCTCAATATCGCGCGGATAAATATTATAGCCGCTGGCAATGATCAGATCTTTTTTGCGGTCGACAATGTATAGAAAGCCATCTTCGTCCATTCTCGCAATATCACCGGTGTAGAGCCACCCATCCCGTAATGTAACGGCCGTCTCCTCAGGCATATTCCAATAGCCTTTCATAATCTGGGGACCCTTGATAATGACCTCACCCAGTTCTCCATTCGGGACCTCTTCAGTACCTGCGGCCAAATCGACTACTTTATAATCAGTTGAAGGAAAGCCGATCCCAACGCTTCCAGGCTTTCTTTCTGAAAAAGGCGGATTGCAGTGTGTTACCGGGGAAGCTTCTGATAAGCCATAGCCTTCGAGAATATGTGCCCCCGTCTTTTTTTCAAAATCGCGCAGAAGTTCAACAGGCATTGGCGCGCTGCCGCTATTGCAGGTTTCAATGCTGTCAATGCCATATTCCTCTGCATGCGGATGATTGGTGATGGCCACATACATGGTTGGAACACCGGGAAATACAGATGGCTGTTCATTTTTAATTGTATTTAACACTTCCTCCACATCAAAGCGCGGCAATAAAATCGATTCATTGGCCGTATAAATGGCAAAGTTCATGCAGGCAGTCATGCCAAAAACATGGAACAGCGGAATGACGGTTAGGAATTTTTCCCCGCCTATTTCCGTTCTATCTTTAAAAAATTCATAGGACTGCACCACATTTGCGAGAACGTTGTAATGTGTCAGCATGGCTCCTTTTGACCGTCCGGTTGTACCTCCCGTATATTGGAGGACGGCAATATCCTGCTGGGGCTCAATGTTGACCGGGGTGTATTGTCCACTGCCTTCCTGTATAAATCCTTCGAATGTTTTGTCAGGTGAAAAATCTGCTTCTGTTGGCTGCAGACTGACAATGACTATATGTCTAACCTTCGTTCTGTCTTGAACACCCTTAACCCGGGGATACAGGGCATCAAACACGACAAGAGTTTCAGAACCAGAGTCATTCATGATATGCTCGATCTCGCGCTCAACCAGCATCGGGTTTACTTGAGTCACAATCGCGCCTGCTGCAAGTATTCCATAATAAGCAATCACATATTGCGGGCAATTTGGAAGCATGATGGCAACACGGTCGCCTTTTTGAACCCCATTTTTCTGCAGGGATGCGGCAAATCCAAAGACTGCTTTTTGAAGTTCTGCGTAATTCATCTTTTGTCCATAAAAAGATAGTGCCATATTCTGCGGATACATCGCTGTCACTTCCTGAAGCATCTCAGGCATCGACTTACTTGGAATGGTTACTTCAGCTGCAATGGATTCTGGATAGTGTGCATGCCAGGTTTTTTTATCGCTCATTTGAAATCCCTCCAACATAATTTGCCGTTTTACATTGCATGAGTGCCGCCATCGACGATTAAGACGCCTCCGGTCACATAATTTGAAGCATTGGAAGCCAGGAACAATGCGGCGCCTTTCAAATCATCATCAGAGCCGAAGCGCCTGAGCGGTGTTGCATCCAGAATGGGGTTACGTCCCTGCTCCATAATCGCCGATGACATTTTTGTAGGGAAAAAACCTGGTGCAATGGCATTCACATTGATGCCATACCTGCCCCATTTTACAGCCAGGTCCTTTGTCATCGTAATGACTGCCCCTTTGCTGGTGTTATAGCCGATCGTATCCATCACTCGGGGATCCGTGCCGCCAAGTCCGGCAACAGAGGCAATATTAATGATTTTTCCTGATCCCTGTTCGATCATGACCTTGCCTGCAGCCTGACTCATTAAAAACGTCCCAGTCACATTTACATTGATGACTTTTTGCCATGCTTCAAGCGGCATCTCCTCGGCGGGAGCTCCCCAGGTAGCCCCGCTGTTATTGACAAGAATATCAATAGCTCCAAATTCCTGAACCGTCTTTTCGACCACTTTACGGACATCCTCCTGCTTGCTGATGTCACAGGAAAGCGCTAATGTTTTCACACCCAGTGCTGCAAGGCGGTCAGCGGTTTCCTGACATGCCTCCACCTTTCTTGAACAAAGCACAACATTTGCACCTGCCTCGGCTAATCCTTCGGCAATCTGGGCACCCAGCCCTCGCCCTCCGCCGGTTATGAGTGCAGTCTTTCCGGTTAGGTCAAATAGCTCCATTACCTTCATGATTTTTCAGCTCCTATTGGTATTTTTTCAATTCAAGCTTAGCAATCTGTGCCCGGTGGACTTCATCAGGACCGTCTGCCAATCTCAGCGTTCTGGCATTTGCCCACAATGCAGCAAGCGGAACATCCTCACTCACTCCTGCTGCTCCAAACGCCTGGATTGCCCGATCAATCACCTTAAGGGCCATAGATGGCGCCACAACCTTGATCATAGCAATCTCGGTTTTTGCCACTTTGTTGCCGGCTGTATCCATCATATGTGCCGCTTTAAGCGTTAATAGTCTTGCCTGCTCAATTTCAATCCGGGAATCGGCTATCCATTCACGGATGACACCCTGGCTTGCGAGCGTTTGGCCAAAAGCAGTTCGGTTTTGTACACGCTTACATAATTCCTCAAGAGCGCGCTCTGCTGCCCCGATCAGCCTCATGCAATGATGGATGCGCCCCGGACCAAGCCTGCCCTGTGCAATGGCGAACCCTTTCCCTTCACCCCAAATGATATTTTCAGCAGGAACTCTGACATTGTCGTATGTAATTTCAGCATGGCCATGGGGAGCGTGATCATAGCCAAACACCGGAAGCATCCTCTCTATTTTTACTCCGGGGGTATCCATCGGCACGAGAATCATCGATTGCTGTTCATGACGGCTTGCGTCCGGATCGCTTTTTCCCATAACAATCGCTATCCGGCACCTCGGATCTCCTGCACCTGAGGACCACCACTTCCGTCCATTGATGACATACTCCGTACCTTGTTTTTCAATCCGCGCTTCAATATTTGTGGCATCAGAGGAGGCCACATCCGGCTCTGTCATCGAAAAGCAGGATCGGATGTCCCCTTCTAAAAGCGGCTTTAACCAATCATTCTTCTGCCGATCAGTGCCATATCTTGCAAGCACCTCCATGTTGCCGGTATCAGGTGCATTACAGTTGAAGATTTCCGGTGCAATCATGGAGCGACCCATAATTTCGCAAAGCGGCGCATATTCTACATTCGTGAGACCTGCGCTATAGTCGCTATCCGGCAAAAATAGATTCCATAACCCCGCTTCTCTCGCCTTGAGTTTCAGCTCCTCCATAATCGGCGGTATAGCACTCCATCGATTTTCCTGTTCATTCAATTGCTGTTCATATAAAGCTTCGTTCGGATAAACGTTTTCTTCCATAAACACATTTAACTTCCTTATGAGATGCTGCACTTTTGGTGAGTATGAGAAATCCAAAGTCCTGTCCCTCCTCCACTAACTGACCGGTCGGTATGTTACAAATTTAGTATAAACAATATCGAAAAATAATCAACTTGTTTTCAGAAAATTTATTTTTTTGCTATTCCATTGCCACATCCTAAGCACTGTTTTTATAGAGAAAGAAAATAGGGAATTTTTGCTAGTTACCTATTATTCTATTTCGCTCCCCGAATCATCTTAGAACTATGCACCTATAATTAATTCTTTTTAAAGAAATTCAACTTTAAACTCCTCAATTTTTACTATTCTAAATTTTTTGACACCTAAAACACTCTTACTCTATTATTGATTTGAAATTAGAAGAGGAGGAACTTAGCCTATGAAAAAATCAATAAAGAAACGAACCATTCCGGTGATTCTGTCTGTAGCCATGCTGGCTGCACCCGCCGTACAGGCTGAAACCCCCTACTACGGGAAATCATACAGCCAGCCTGAACAAATCAGACACCTTTTTCCAGCCATTGAGGTAAAGGACAATACTCCTGCCTTTTCAAGGGAAGGTGAAGCAGCATTTACTTCTCAAGAAGAAATGATGTCTTACATAAAACAGCTCGAAGCCAAAAGTCCTTACCTCACTGTGAAAACAATCGGAACTTCTCAGGAAGGCCGTGACATACCAGCCCTTTATTTCACAAAGGACAAGCAGATCAGATCAGGCTATTTATCAAAAAAGCCGATTGTATGGGTTCAGAGCCAGATCCATGGAAACGAACCTGCCAGCGGTGAATCCATCCTGGCCCTGGCTAATAGGCTTACAGGTGATTTAGGCAAAGAGCTGCTGGATGATATCAATATTATCGTGATTCCAAGGGTAAATCCTGATGGCTCCTTTGATTTTAAGCGACAGCTTGCCAACGGCCTTGACGGTAACCGCGATCACATCAAACTTGAATCACCTGAGGTCCAGGCCATTCATAAGGAATTCAATAAGTATTCACCTGAAGTTGTGATTGATGCTCATGAATATTCCGTTTACAGCAGCGCATTTAATCAAGTTGGAGAACAGGGTGCTTTGAAGTACCACGATATTCTGATCCAGTCAGGCCGAAACCTCAATATCCCGGAAAAAATCCGTCAGGCATCTGACAGTTTATTTGTCGGACCAACCATGGAAGAGCTTGAGAATAATGGCATATCCGCGGAAATTTACTATACTGCCGGCCTGGATGACCAGGGTGAAATTGAAATTATCGAGGGCTCCACTGAACCAAGAATTGGCCGGAATGCATTTGGACTTCAGCCTGCATTCTCCTTCCTTGTAGAAAGCAGAGGAATTGGCATTGGACGTGAGGATTTTAAGCGCAGAGTGAATGCCCAAATTGCCACACATGAGAGCATTCTTAAGCAAACAGCCAGTCATGCAAGACAAATTAAAAATCTGGTCGCATTTGAAAGACTAAACCTGATCAAAAAAGGCTTACTGCCAAATGACAACGACCCAATCATCATTGACAGCGAAAACAAAGAACTGGAGAATGAAACTCTTGAAATGGTAGACATCGCAACGGGCACTGTTCAGGATATTCCTGTTAAATACTTAAGTGCTACAGATGCTGAACCAACATTGGTAAGAGACAGACCAACTGCCTATTTGATTAAACCTGGTCATGAGGATGTTGCGGAAAAATTAAAAACTCAAGGTTTAAAAGGCTTTAAGCTTCCGAGAAATGTAAGCCTTCCAGCTGAAGCCTTTACAGTTACCTCTAAGGAAAATTCAGGTAGTTATGAAGGCAGGGACCTTGCAGAAGTTGAAACAGAGCTGACTAAGAAGGACATTACCTTCCCGAAAGGAACTTATGTATTTCTGACCGCTCAGCCTCAATCCAATCTGCTTTCCCTGTCGCTTGAGCCTGAATCTGTAGACAGTTATACCACCTTTGGCTATGTTCCTTCGGAAGTTGGGCAGGAATTGCCGATTTACCGTTTCACCATTGATCCTAAGAAATCAAATATGAAACCGTTTATGAAATAAAGAATAAGGAGGCTGACTCAAGGTGTCAGCCTCCTTATTAATTTGCAGCCCGTGCGCGTACTTTTTCCTTTATTAACCCTGCGCCCATCAATCCCATCAGTGAGAAGATGACCGGTATAATAAATCCGTACTGGTAGCCTGCTTCAAATGTATCCAAAACTTTTCCGAAGATAAATGGCAGAAGAACTGCGCTAAGGAAACCGCCGGTGTTGGCAAATCCTGAAACGACACCCACGTCCCGAATGTCAAATGATTTTCTGACAAGCGCGAACGTCAGCGTACTTGCTCCATTTCCATAGCCCATGATCAGGAAAAGGACAATCAGGAGCGGATATGGAGGCTTACCCTGAAATAACAGAAAAGTTGCCCATCCAAGGACGGCGACGGAGTGGGCAAAAAGATAAGGACGTTTGATGCTGCCCATCCGGCCTGATATAAAGCTCATTAACGGAGCACCAATGATGGCACCAAACAATCCGATCATGACAAGCTGGCTGGAATCGGAACGGCTCAGATCATACATATCCATGCCATACGGAACAGCCCACGAGCCGATGAAGCCTACATAAGTGCCGACCAGGCCAAAATGACAGAAGAACGTGGCCCATGCCTGGCGGTCAGAAAAAATTCTTTTTAATATGCTTGCTGTTTTTTCTTTTGGCTCTTTTTTACCTTTCGTTTTTTTAGGCTCTATGCCCATTCGTGAAGGCTGCCAGATTAAAATGATATACAGCAATACGGCAAGAATGGTCAAAATAATCCCTACGGCCAGAAACGGGATGCGCCAGCCCAATATGGAAATCCAAATGGAAAATGGCACAGTCGCGAGCAAAAAGCCAAAGCTTCCGGACATGCCCGCAAAGCCAAGCAGCTTCACGAATTCATTAACCTTAAACCATCTGCCTAAAATGATGACAACATTTATCCAAATCGTTGCATCACCTATACCAACCAGCATCCTTGCTGCGAAAAGAACGTATTCATTCGCGGCAAAGCTGAATAATAACGTCCCTATCCCATTCAGAAGGGTCCCGGTGATTAAAAATACATTAGGGCCGAAACGGTCGGATAATATTCCAATCGGAACCTGCAGACTGGCATAGGCGAAAAATTGGATGCTTGTCAGAAGCCCAATGGCCGCAGCAGTCACGCCGAATTCCTTCATTAATTGATCTGTAATTAAACCAGGGGCAGTTCTTTGGCTCACGATCAAAAAGTATGCAAATAAAACCGCGCCAAAGACGAGCCACCTGTATTTGCTGTTATGTTTCTCCACTGCTCTCTGCTCCTACATTTTTAATGAATACCCTCCATTATACCCTAAAAAAAGGCATCTGTCCTCCACAGCGTTAAAGCAATGGACTGACAGATGCCTTTGGCCTGGTTATTCTTTCACAAGATCCTTCGTGCTTCTTACTGTATCGATCGGACGGACATAGCTTTCGATCTGGGCCCTTTTCGGCTCGAGGAATGGCGGCAGTGACAGCTTTTCCCCAAGTGTTTCATAAGGCTCGTCACCCATGAAACCAGGTCCATCCGTTGCGAATTCAAATAAAATCTGCGGAGCAACCCGGGAATATAAAGAACCGAAGAAGAAACGGTCGACAAAACCTGAAGTCTGGAAACCAAAGCCTCTCAAATGCTGATCCCATTCCTCTAAAACCGATTTATCTTCGACACGGAATGCAGCATGATGAACGGTTCCGTAGCCCTGGCGAGCCTGCGGAAGAGATGGATTATATTCCACAACAACCTGTGCACCATTCCCTCCTTCACCTACTTCGAATAAGTGGAAATCTCCTTCTTGAGCGATTTCCTTAAAGTGAAGCACTTTTTCCATCATTTCTTTGAAGTAATCAAATTGAGCCACCCTTACAAAAAGCGGCCCCAGACCGGTGATCGCGTACTCCAGCGGGATTGGCCCTTTTTGCCATGGTGTTCCTGAAGGTACTCCTTTATTGGCTTCATCAGAGATCAATTGGTATTTTTGATCATCAAAATCTGTGAATGACAGAGTCTTCTTGCCGAACTGCTCCTGAATGCCGGAATGGGGAACCTTTAAGCGGTCAAATCGCTTTACCCAATAATCGAGCGCTTCATCTGCCGGAACCCGGAAGGACGTTTTTGATATTTCATCTGTTCCGTGAGAGCCCTTCGGAATACCGGGAAAATCAAAAAACGTCATATCCGTTCCAGGACTTCCTGTATCATCTGCAAAAAATAAGTGATAGGTTTGAATGTCATCCTGATTGACGGTCTTCTTTACTAAACGCATTCCTAATGTATATGTGAAAAACTCATAATTTTTTTCCGCACTGCTGGTGATGGCTGTAACATGGTGAATACCTTTTAATTGATTCAAGTGTACTTCCTCCCCTTTGTTATCTTAAAATAAAATATCTTTAATTCGAGATAATTTTACTTTATCACGGCATATTGCTGGTGTCAACATTACCCGGGGTACTAGAAAAAGGATTTAATAATGTCTTCTTCATGATTACATTCCTTGCAGATGTACTCAATTTCAAGTGCATCTTCCCTGGCGATATGGACTGTTTCTTTTCCGCAGACTTCACAATATCTTTTTTCCGTAACTTCCTTCATTTATTCCATCTCCTGTTCTTGTGTCGTTTATCTTGGTTTAACCAGAATTTCAGTTTCTAAACGCAAAAAAACCAGCTCCCATTGGGAACTGGTTTGATTACAGTATGTACAGCCGCCATTGCCGTAAATAATGATAAGAAAGTTTTAAACCACCACTCCTCAAAGTGGGTGTTCGCAGAAACATTCCTGCCTGTCCTCCTTGTCATATAGACGGAGGCTTGTCATTCCCGTTTCAATGTAAAACTCCCTATTACAGCTTAAAGGTTAAAACTTTATTATGATTACGAACAATGCAGCTTGTATTACTATATTAACGGATGCCGGCGGATTTTTCAATGGGCATGCTCAGGCTTTTTTAAAGTACGAAAAATGGTTTACCAAGAAAATAAGCGCTCTTCATTAGCATCCATTTCTCTCCTCAGTTTTCCCCCCTGCCAATTCAGCCCATTTTGTAATACATTTCCCTCTTTTAACAAATACTTTTTAAATAGAACGAATGAATAGGCGGTGGTGTAGTATGGACGGTGGAAAATTCACTTTTTACCTGGATGAAAAAGAAATTCAAGCAAAGCCGGGACAGTCGATTTTTGAGGCGGCGCGGGATCATAACCACTTTCTCCCGGGGATTTGTTCTTCCCAGCCGGATTTAGGGGTTGGCGTCATTCAGACGTGCGATACCTGTTACGTGGAGATTGATGGCGAACTGAAAAGGTCCTGTTCGACTAAAGCCGAGCCGAATCTAAAAGTAAGTTCGGTGTCCGAGCTGGCAAAGGAAGCACAGCTTGAAGGAATGTCCCGCATATTAAAAAATCATGAGCTATACTGCACGGTTTGCGATAACAATAATGGAAACTGTGTGGTGCATAATACAGCGGAGCATTTTAAGATTGAGCATCAGAAGTATGATTTTAAGCCAAAGCCCTACCCTCAGGATAATTCAAACCCCTTTTACCGGTATGAACCGGATCAGTGTATCCTTTGCGGTCTTTGTGTGGAGGCGTGCCAGGATCTGCAGGTGAGCGAAGTGCTGAGTATCGCCTGGGACCGGGAGCAGCCGCGCGTGATTTGGGATAATGATGTGCCTATTAATGAATCTTCCTGCGTATCCTGCGGACATTGTGTGACGGTGTGCCCATGCAATGCATTAATGGAGAAATCGATGCTCGGCAAAGCCGGCTACCTTACGAATATTCCAAAGCCGCTTCTTGAGCCGATGATTGATTTAACAAAAGAAGTTGAGCCAGGCTATAAAGAGATTTTTGCGATATCCAATGTAGAGGCGGCGATGCGGGAAGCGCGTATTAAGCGCACTAAAACGGTCTGTACGTATTGCGGAGTCGGCTGCAGCTTCGAGGTTTGGACGAAAGACCGGGAAATTCTCAAAATCCAGCCGTCACCTGAAGCCCCTGTTAATGGGATTTCAACTTGTGTAAAAGGAAAATTCGGCTGGAGCTTTGTAAACAGCAAACAGCGCCTCACCAAGCCCCTAATCAGAAAGGGCGAAAAATTTTATGAAGCGACATGGGATGAGGCCCTCTCTTTGATTGCCGAGAAATTCACTGGCATAAAAGAAGAAAATGGGCCGGATGCCCTCGGCTTTATTGCATCTTCCAAGTGTTCCAACGAAGAAAACTATCTGTTCCAGAAGCTGGCCAGGGCTATTTTTAAAACGAATAATATTGATAATTGTTCCAGATACTGTCAGACACCTGCCTCCATGGGTCTTATCCGCACAGTCGGCATTGGCGGGGACTCCGGTACGATGAAGGATATTGCAAGCTCTGAATTAATCATTGTTGTCGGTGCGAACCCGGCAGAATCACATCCTGTTCTCGCAACCCGAATTAAACGGGCACATAAATTGGCTGACCAGAAGCTGATTGTTGCCGACCTTCGGAAAAATGATCTGGCGGACCGGGCTGATTTGCATATCCATCCGAAACCGGGCACGGATCTTGTATGGCTTTCAGCTGTAACGAAATACTTTTTTGACCAGGGCTGGGAAGACCGTGAATTTCTTAACACGCGTGTGAATCAAGTGGATGAATACAAAAAGTCCCTTGAAAAATTCACGATGGATTATGCGGAAGAAACAACCGGGATCGCAAAAGAAACACTGATCAAAATGGCTGAAATGATTCATGATGCTAAAGGCACATGCATTTTATGGGCCATGGGTGTTACCCAGCACTTAGGCGGCACGGATACAAGCACCGCGATTTGCAACCTGCTTTTAGTTACAGGCAATTTTGGCAAGCCGGGTGCGGGCGCCTATCCTCTGCGCGGCCACAATAACGTGCAGGGTGCGAGTGATTTCGGGACAATGCCTACCTGGCTTCCGGGATATCAGCCAATAGAAAATGACCAAATACGCACCCGCTTTGAACAAGCCTGGGGCACAGAACTCCCTAAAAATCCTGGTCTAAACAATCATCAGATTGTAGAAGCCATCCAGGCTGGCAAAGTAAAGGCAATGTATCTTTTTGGCGAAGAAATGGGCCTTGTGGATTCGAATATCAATTATGTTCACGAAGCCTTTGAAAAACTGGATTTCTTTGTCGTGCAGGATATTTTCTTTTCCAAGACGGCCCAATTTGCGGATGTGATTCTGCCTGCAGCGCCAAGCCTTGAAAAAGACGGCACCTTCACGAATACTGAGCGGCGGATCCAGCGATTTAATAAAGTTTTCGAGCCGCTCGGGGACAGTAAACCGGATTGGCTCATCTTTCAGGAGCTTGCCAACAAGCTTGGGGCAAACTGGCATTATAACGATCCAGGTGAAATTATGGATGAAGCCGCTGAGCTTTCGCCTGTTTTTGCCGGTGTCAGCTACAAGCGGCTTGAAAACTGGGAAAGCCTTGTTTGGCCTGTTGCTCCGGATGGAACGGATACACCTTTACTCTACAAGGATCAATTTCATTTTCCGGATGGTAAAGCCCGCTTAATTACTGTGGATTGGACTCCTCCTTATGAAGCCGGAGAGGAATATGACCTTCATTTGAACAATGGAAGAATCCTGGAGCATTTCCATGAAGGCAATATGACCTATCAATCCGAAGGAATTTCCTATAAGGTGCCGGAGCTTTGGCTGGAGGTTTCTCCTGAACTGGCGGACGAGCGGAACATCAAAACCGGCAGTCTTGTGCGACTCACCTCCCCTTACGGCCATGTCAAAGTAAAAGTCTGGGTGACAGATCAGGTGAAGGGAAAAGAACTGTATTTGCCGATGCATACAACTGAAGGAATGGGAGCAGTCAACAAGCTGACCAGCAGCTATCATGACAAAATTACGCATACACCTAACTACAAGGAAATGCAGGTGAAAATGGAAGTGCTGGAACGGGACGGCGAATCACCGCTTCCTCATCATAACTTCCGGTTTGGCAGCCCGCAGCCGCATATTGGCGTCGAAACAGAGAAAAAGTGGAGCCGGGACGACTTCATCTCCATTCCGGAAATGCTGAAAAAGGAGGGTATCTACGATGGCGAAAGCGATCAAGCAAATTGAACTGGTTCAGCCTTCTGCCGAGGAAGAGCAGGCACAGGATATAGCAGGTCTTTTAACGCAGCTCAGCCAGAATCGTGAGGCCATCGCAAGTGCCATCGATATCATCGGTCAGCTGCAAAAATCTGGGATACTTGATATTATCCAGGGATTTCTGCATTCAAAAGAAAAAGTGGCTGCCATTGCGATTGACCAGGTTAACCAGCCGAACATGCACAATATCATCCGCAACGGTTTTAATACCGTCGATTTTCTGGGCTCCCTCGATCCCCAGCAGATGAATATCATGATGAGTGCTGTCACGAAAGGCCTTGATGAATCAGCAGAAGTGATGAAAAGAAATGAAAAGACCGGTGTGCTCGGGCTTATGAAAGCCCTGCGTGATCCTGACATTAATCTGGCCATGAATTCTATGCTTGGTTTTCTCAAAGGAATGGGCAGGGAAATGGGCAAAGAGCACAGTCATTATAAAACAGGAGAGTGATTTTTCATGATTACTCGAACAGTATCTATTGAAAACATGGATCAGACGGATGAAGAAAAACTAAGCAAAGCTCTGTATGATGTCTGGGGTGTACGGAAGATTAAGCTGAATTCCATGAGTGGTGAAGCAGTTATTTCATTTGATGAAGATGCTGCTTCCTTCATGGATTTTGAACAGGCTATTAAAGACTGCGGATATAGCATCCTGTCAAGTGATGAATAAGGGGGTTTTACTTTGGCAAAGGTCTGTGAAATCTGCGGGCACATAGAGGAAACGGAAGAAGAGGAATACAGTCTTGATATGCTGGTTATCTGCCCGGATTGCTCCAATGACCGCGTTCATCCATTTTCATTTGAAAAATAATAAAGAACTCCTGCCAGCTGACCCGGCAGGAGTTTTTCTCTTTATTCAGTCACAAGCTGACCGCTTGTTCTTTTTTGCTTCTTCTCCGTTCTGATTTTCTTAATGTCGCGCTTCATCAGCAAGGAGACGATGAAACCGATGGCAAGCATGGTGCCAAATACATAGAAGGTAATCGTATAGCTTTGCGTATTTTCATATATGTTGGATACAAGCATAGGTCCGACCACACCGGCGATCGACCACGATGTTAGCAGATAGCCATGAATCGCGCCAAGCTGCTTGGTTCCAAACAGGTCTCCGATAAAGGCCGGAAGCGATGCAAATCCGCCCCCATAGCATGAAACAATGATATAAAGGAAAACAGAAAAGATAAACGAGTTTGTGATGAATGGAAGAATGAAGAATGCTGCCACCTGGATCAGGAAGAAGGTCATATATGTATTTCCTCTTCCAAGATAATCGGATGCAGATGCCCAGCCAATTCTTCCGCCTCCATTAAAGAGACCCATTATGCCAACGATGCTTGCTGCTGTGATGGCGCTGGCTCCAGTGATTTCCTGTGCCATTGGTGCGGCAACGGAGAGAATCATGATACCTGCAGAAATATTGATGAACATCATAATCCAAAGCAGCCAGAAACGCTTCGTCTTAATCGCTTCATTGGCAGTCATCTGTGCCAGGTCCGCTTTTACCGGCCGCTCTTCCCTGTTCTCTTCCATTCCTTCAGGTGCCCATCCTTCTGGCGGCTTAGCGATGTAAAGTGCTCCCAAAATCATCAGTACAAAATAACTGATTCCAAGGATGTAGAAGGTTGTCGGAATCGATGTGGCAATCATTAATCTGCTGGCAATCGGGCTTGTAATGAGAGCCCCTGCACCGAAGCCCATAACTGCCATCCCGGTGGCAAGTCCCCTTCTGTCAGGAAACCATTTTACCAGTGTGGAGACAGGTGCAATATAGCCAAAGCCAAGACCCAGCCCCCCAATGACACCGAAGAAAATCAGGAATAGGATATAGTTCTCCATTTGAATGGCAAACCCGGATCCAATAATCCCAATTCCAAAGAAGACAGCAGCTATCATGGCTGACACTCTAGGCCCCCGTTTTTCTACAAACCGGCCAAAAAAGGCTGCCGCAATTCCAAGAATAAAAATGGCAATGGTAAATGCCAGTGAGACGTCGGTTTTTTCCCAGCCCAGCGTTTCTTTCAATGGATTTTGATAAACGCTGTATGCATAGACCGAACCAATTGATAAATGAATGGCGACGGCTGAAAGGGCAATCAGCCATCTGTTCTTGTTCGCCATAAATAACCCCTTTCCTGAATATTGTTTTATTTATTCCCCTTATAAGGAATAAGCTCCATGCTATTTTTTACCTTCCCAAAAAAGCCTGTCTCTAATCCTTTTAGAGACAGGCTTTCTGAAAATCATTCCGATACGAACCCTTTTTTCAGTAAATAGATTTCTTTTTTGTAATTTTGGACAGCTTCGTCGAATGGCAGCTCCCCTGCAAATTTTTTAACGATATTATGAAACGTGACAGAAGAAATAATCTGCATCATATGGAAAAGCTCCTGCTCGTCCTGAATATTCAGCCGATCCTTATTAATCAGATTGCTGATTTTCTTAAAATTTTCATTCAGGTCATTTTCCCCGAAGCTTCTTGCCATAACATTTTCGATCCGGTGCGTCATATTAAGAAACAAATTCCTCAAAAACTGCAGATTTTCTTTTTCTTCTGTAATGATGGCTGTATAAAAATCGATCATCGCATCAAAAATATCACCATTATTTTTTTGGAGCGTTTCAAGAAAGTACATCTTATAAGCAGACACATGGCTATTTAATAAGTAGAAAAAAGCATCTTCTTTGTCATCAAAATACTGATAAAAGCTGCCGCGCGGGATTTTGGCATATTTTATGATATTGGATATGGATGCCTGGTAAAGCGGCACGCGGGCAAATTCCTTTTTGGCCGCATGGACTAAATTTTCACGTTTGTCTTCAGGCAAATTGAAAAAAGTAATTTTCGGCAAATTTTGTTCCTCCTTATTGCCAGCCTCTTTTTTCCTCCTTTAAGAATTGGATAAAATAAGGGACAGCCTTTCTGGGGTTCTCATTGATCAATGCTTGATATCTCGTTTTAATAGGATCAGAAGCAAATCGGCTTTTAGAAATCCGTTCTTTCATGTACTGTAAGCTCATTTTTTGAATTTCCAGCTGCTGATGCTTCCCTTCTTTAGAAAGTGCGAAACCGAGCGCACCAATAATCGCGTAAATCAGAATGGCTGCCGGCGATGTTTTCTCATCCTGAACGGTGAAAAACAAGGTCATGAGATTGATTAGTGACAGAATAATCAAGGGTGTAGACCAAAAAATATATCTGGAAGCTTTTTTCATGATGGGAGATACTATTTCTTCAAGCTGTTCAAGCTCTCTTTTTACGAAATTCGGCATATCTGTCCACACTTGCATTTATTTCGTCTCCTTTAAGTTTTAATCCCTTTATGGCCCAGCAGAAATTGCAGGCTTTCGGGCGAAAAAGTCATGGCTACTTCATCATCCAGCTGTTTTAAAGCAATCATTTCATCATGTAGATTCTCCATTTTCCGATCAAGGCGTGAAGCTGTGTCAGCTGCCTCTTTCAGTTCATTCACTATTCTTTGCGGAATTTCTTTATTGTACTTGTAGTAAATCTTGTGCTCGAGGCTCGCCCAGAAGTCCATCGCTATCGTCCGTATTTGAATCTCTACAGGAACCAGCTCTTCCCTGTCAGACATAAAAATGGGGATCTGAACAATCAGATGAAGGCTTTGGTAGCCATTTGGCTTTGGATGCTGAATATAATCTCTGCATTCGAGCACGGTTATATCTTTCTGGCTTTCAAGCATGTCTTTGATCTTGTAGATATCGGAAACAAAGGAACATGTAATGCGGACGCCCGCAATATCCCTGATATTTTGCTTAATGGATTCTAAGGAAATATCCAATTTTTTTCTTTGCAGCTTTTTAAATATACTTTCTGGAGATTTAATTCGTGATTTTATATGCTCAATCGGATTATAGTCATGCACATACTGAAATTCTTCTTTAAGTATATTTAATTTCGTGTTTATTTCTTCCAATGCGAACTTGTAGGACATCATAAAACGCACTAAATCTGTCCTTAATTCCTTCAGTGTAACTTGCTCAGGCGTATTTGTGGCCATATGGACTCCTTTGAATTTCAGCCTTATTTTTGGGTGGCTTAAAACTGGATGGCTTTTTGCAGACTTCTGCATTTACCCCCTGTTTTTGCAATTTAGAAATAAGCAATTGAATTTTGGACAATGCTTTCACCTCGATATGACACAGTGTCATCCTTACAATTGAATTGTATATGACAACGTGTCATACGTCAACTGAATATGACACAATGTCACAAATTTGACTTCTTTTGATTCAATGGATAGCTGTTTTAGAAACACAGCTCTAGCCTATTTACATGTCATCATTTTAAACTGTATAATTATTAAATAATTAGTTACTCTTGATAACTATTACTCAAGGTAACCAAATGGGAGGTTATTAAGATCGAAACATTCCATCGTTTTTTTCATCACCTTGTGCTATTGTATCGCCCATTTGAAAATAGGCTGAATACTGAGTTAAGCAAGCATCAATTATACCGGGCTCAATGGTCCATCATGTATTACATGTTTAACGATGGTTCCGTTACATTGGTGGAGCTTTCCCATTACCTTGGCGTTGAAAAACCAACGGTGACACGGACGATTGCAAAATTGGAGGAAATGGGCTATTTAGAACCGGTGCCGACTAAAGACAAACGGGAAAAAAGAATGCAGCTGACTGCTGCCGGCAGGAAGGTTTATCAGGAAGTCCGCGCCACAATCGATGAATTCGAACAGGATATTTTAAAAGGAATTTCAGAGGAAGAACAGCTGGAAGGAATTCGCCTGATGAGTGAGATCCGCAAAAATTTACTGCAGGGAGAGTTATAAATTGAATTCGAAGCTTTGGACAAAGGATTTTATGATTGTTTCATCGGTTAATTTTTTCTTAACATTGATTTTCTATCTGCTGATGGTGACTATCGCTGTTTTTGCAGTGGATTACTATAGTGCCACAACCAGCCAGGCCGGGCTTGTGACAGGCATTTTTATCATTGGGACGCTCATTGGTAGACTTTATATCGGGCGGGCTATTGATAAGATTGGACGCAAAAAAACCCTTTTTATCGGCTTGATCTTTTTTACGCTGACGACTCTTTTGTATTTCGAAAGCGTTGGAATTGCTTTCCTGCTGATGACAAGGTTTATACATGGCATTGCTTTAGGGGTGGCAAGCACGGCGACTGGAACCATCGCGGCACAAATTATTCCGGCAGCACGCAAGGGGGAAGGAATTGGCTACTTCAGTATGAGCACAACACTGGCGACAGCTGTTGGGCCATTCATAGGCCTATTAATGATGCAAAAAGTTTCTTTCCAAGTGATTTTTGTCTTCTGTCTGGCCATCGGTATTATTGCCCTTATGACAACCTTCTTTTTATATGTTCCGGCCGTTGAAACCTCAGATGTGAAAAAGCCAGGCTTTCAGCTTTCCAGCTTTATCGAGCCAAAAGCGGTTAAGATCGCATTTATTACCCTGGCGATTGCATTTGCTTATTCCGGTGTCCTCTCTTTTATCAACTTTTACGCAATGGAAGTCGATTTAGTAAAGGCTGCGAGCTTTTTCTTTCTCATCTACTCAGCTGCTGTCCTGGTTTCACGTCCATTTACCGGCCGGCTGATGGATTCTAAAGGAGCAAATTATGTGATGTACCCCGCTTTTATCCTATTTGCGGCAGGCATGTTTGTGCTCAGCACAGCAAACAGCAGTTTTACCCTTCTTTTGGCTGGAGCACTGATTGGTCTTGGCTTTGGAAACATGCAGTCCTGCACCCAGGCCGTGGCCGTCAAGCTGACACCTGCACATCGGATGGGATTGGCGACGTCAACGTTTTTCATTTTTCTTGATGCAGGCCTGGGATTTGGGCCCTATTTGCTTGGGTTCATTATTCCGGTTACAGGGTATGGCAAACTCTATGGCATGATGGCCGTGTTTGTATTATTGTCAGCGATTTTATATTATTTCCTGCATGGGAAGAAAGAAACTATGCAGAATCGTATCCTGAAAGAATCAGCTTAATATAAAAATCCCGCCACATTCCCTGCGGCGGGATTTTATTTATAGCTATATTTTCCTCAAAGCTGAAATGGTGCCTGATATCACGATTAATAAATGGGATAAGATAAAGGTATACACATTAAAATACAAACTATTTGTATATTGATTGAACCAGCCAAAACGGTAAATTCTCGATTCCGGATTACCCGGCGTCCCTCCAAGAGCCATAATCAGCTCACTTTTGTAATCATTGATGCCAATCACCAGCAAAACACATACGGCAATTGCAAAAAGTAAGATTCCTATTGTGGTTTTACGATTTTTCACCATTTTTCCTTTTACCAGTTTAAAAGTATAAACCCAACTGCAAATAAAGACAGGTGTAAATAGAAAGATGACTAGGATGCCTAAATTCCCATTGCCGGAAACCACATGCGGATTGACCGTAAAAACATGTTCTATAAGGTAAAATCCAAAGAATGAAAACAGGAAGCACAGGATCCAAAAAATCGTTTTTTTACTCAAGAGCAGACACCCTTTTCGTGATTTGCAGCTTTTTACCCTATTTTACCACAGCGCGGAAACAATCTGGCATACCTTTATTTTTTCCTATACAATAAATAATGGAAGGAAAATGCAAAAGTGTGGTGAGTTGATTTGTTTAAAGTGCTTTTAATTGAGGATGATGCCTCCCTTTTTACTGAAATTAAAGACCGACTCTCCCAGTGGTCTTATGAAGTCTATGGAATTCAGGACTTCAGTGGGGTCATGAAGGAGTTTGCCGGCATTCAGCCGGATCTGGTCATTATCGATATCCAGCTTCCGAAGTTCGACGGGTTTCATTGGTGCCGGATGATCCGTTCACATTCGAATGTGCCAATTATTTTTCTGTCATCCCGGGATCACCCCACAGACCAGGTCATGTCCATGCAGCTTGGCGCTGACGATTTCGTCCAAAAGCCCTTCCACTTCGATGTGCTAATTGCAAAAATCCAGGCAATTCTAAGACGTGTCTATAACTATAGTGCCGTTCAGAATAACCTTAAAACCTGGTGCGGTGCGGCGGTTGATTTTGAAAAAAATACGGTTTCAAATGAGAGTGGTTCTATAGAATTAACGAAAAATGAAATCTACATATTAAAGCTTCTCATCGAAAGAAAAAATCAAATTGTCAGCAGGGATGAGATAATAAATAGCCTATGGGATGACAAGCGATTCATTAGTGACAATACTCTGACGGTTAATGTTAACAGACTAAGGAAAAAGCTTGATGAACTTGGGCTTGGCGCCAGGGTCGAAACAAAGGTCGGCCAGGGTTATATGGCAATTGAAGAGGAAGCCCCGCATGTTTAGGAAATATATCAGGGAACGGTTAAGCTGGATCCTGCTGTTCGGTTTCCTTCAGGTGCTTGCGGCCTTTGTAGTATATATCGACTCAGCCATATCTCTTAGGCCCTTCCTTTATTACGCCTTTTTGTCTTCGATCATTTTTACTGGATTCTTTTTAATCCGTTATCAAAAAGAAACACGATTTTACAGAGAAGTAGCAGAGAGTGAAGTAAATCTGGATCTGACGAGCATACCGGAGTGTGAAAGTCCTTTTGAAAAAATAATAGAATCGAGCCTGGTTAACCAAACCGAGCGGTTTAAACAGGAGCACACCCGGAATTGGACACTGCTCGAGCAGGAAAAAGATGAACTGCTTTCCTGGATTCATGAAGTCAAAACCCCCTTGACTGCCATGCATCTCATGATTGACCGGATCGAGGATCAGAACCTTAAATCCGCCCTTACATACGAATGGCTGCGCATCAACCTTCTTCTGGATCAGCAGCTGCATCAAAAGCGGATTCCTTCTATGGAAAATGACCTGTATATTGAAATAGTTAATCTTGAAGATATCCTATTCAGTGAGATTAAATCTCTTCAGTCCTGGTGCATGCAAAAAGGCATTGGCTTTGAAATGGAAATGGAAGAAACAGGTGCCCTGAGCGACGCCAAATGGCTCAGCTTTATCATTCGCCAGCTACTAACCAATGCTGTGAAGTATAGTGAGGAATCAGATATTTTCATTTCGAGCTCGCAGTATGACGGAAAAATCTCCTTAAGGATTCAGGATTTTGGCAGAGGCATTGATCAAAGGGATTTGCCGCGAATCTTTGAGAAGGGATTCACATCTACTGCAAAACACCATGAAAATGCAGCAACAGGCATGGGGTTATATTTAGCCAAAAAAGCCGCAGACCAGCTCAAAATTAACATCCATGCAGAGTCTGTTTTAGGCAAAGGCACCACCATGACACTTGTCTTCCCTACCCGCAATGATTTCGTCAGCATAACAGGCATGTGACAAAATTGTCACATGCTTTTGCTATTTGTTCGTCCAATCGAAGGATTTACATAGTTTTACCCTTCTATAATTAAGCTATAAAAGAAAGGATGATTACACGTGACTGTACTTGAAGCCAAAAAAATTCATAAAAGCTACGGCAATAAATTTAATAGGCAGGAAGTATTAAAAGGAATTGATATGAAGATTGAAACGGGTGAATTTGTAAGCATTATGGGCGCTTCCGGTTCAGGGAAGACCACACTTCTCAATGTGCTCTCTTCTATTGACAGTGCAAGCGGCGGAGAAATCAACATTGAAGGAAAAGAAATGACAAGACTGAAGGAAAAACAGCTCGCTGAGTTCCGCAAGAGGCATCTCGGATTTATTTTTCAGGAATATAATCTGCTGGATACATTGACAGTGAAGGAAAATATCCTTCTTCCCCTTTCCATCAGCAAAACACCAAAAAAAGAGGCAGATGAAAAGTTTGCAGCGGTGGCGGCAGAGCTTGGCATTTTAGAGTTAAAGGATAAATATCCAAACGAAATTTCCGGCGGGCAAAAGCAGCGGACTTCTGCAGCTCGTGCGTTTATCCATGAGCCAAGCATTATTTTCGCTGATGAGCCGACAGGCGCGCTCGATTCGAAATCAGCATCAGACTTATTAAATAAGTTAAGTGATTTAAATGAGAAAAGGAAAGCAACAATCATCATGGTCACCCATGATCCAGTAGCAGCCAGCTTCTGCAGCCGGGTTATTTTCATTAAGGATGGTCAGATCTATACACAGCTAAATAAGGGTGATCAATCAAGACAGGCTTTTTTCAAGGATATTATGAAAACACAGGGCGTTTTGGGCGGTGTGCAGCATGAGCATTAATACCATCATCCTCCGCAATCTGAAAAAGAATCTGAAACATTATTATCTCTATGTTTTCGCGCTTGTTTTCAGTGTCGCGCTCTATTTCGCCTTTGTCACCCTTCAATATGATCCATCAATGTCTGAAGCAAAGGGGTCTATTAAAGGGGCGGCTGCCATCAAGACGGCGTCCATCCTGCTCGTGGCGATCGTTTCCATCTTTCTTCTGTATGCCAATACGATTTTTATCAAAAGGCGAAGCAAAGAAATCGGTCTTTTTCAGCTGATCGGTATGACAAAGAACGAGATTTTCAGATTGCTTAGCCTGGAAAATCTCATGCTGTATTTTGGTTCCTTGATCATTGGGATTTTTATCGGCTTTTCGGTTTCGAAATTGATACTAATGGTTCTTTTTAAATTGACAGGTGTTGAAGGAATAGCATCCTTGCACTTTTCAAGTGAGGCGCTTGTGCAGACTGTCATCGTCTTTACGGTAATTTATGTTTTCATCATGCTGATGAACTTTATATTTATCAAAAGACAAACCATACTATCATTATTCAGGGTGGTTTCGATTTCTGAAGGAACAGTCAAAAAGCTGTCCATCTGGGAAATGATCTTGGGCGCGCTTGGCTTAGCCTTAATCATAGCAGGCTATTATGTGTCTTCCCTTTTATTTGGAGGGGATTTCACATCAACGAACCAGCTGTTTATGGCGATGGTGTTCATCCTTGCTTCCGTTATCATTGGAACCTATCTTTTCTATAAAGGATCGGTCAGCTTTATCGCAAGCCTGATCCGCAAAAGAAAAGATGGATACCTGAATGTTAATGAAGTTCTTTCATTGTCCTCCATCATGTTCCGCATGAAGTCGAGTGCCCTGCTTTTAACAATAATTACAACTGTGTCCGCCCTTGCGATCGGGCTGCTGTCATTAAGCTATATTTCTTACTACTCAGCGGAAAAGTCAGCTCAGGATAGTCTCCCTTCCCACTTTTCATTCACAAGCCGGGAGGATGCAGAAAAGTATACCGACAGGCTTGAGGAAAAGGGATTAGACTATAAGGAACATAGCATGGAAGTATTACAGGTGGAAGCCAATATGAAGGACATCCTGGATGTCAACCTGAATGAAATGGGTTTTGATTCGCCAAACATGCATCTGCCTGTTGTAAGCGAAAAGTCCATTTCCGGCGTGGAGCTTTCCCCGAAAGAAACTGTTCTGACAGGATATAATGATGCCCTGCAGAAGTTCATGACGCTCAAGGAATCAGGAAATCTTGAATTTAAAGGAAAAACAAAAACCATTGAACAAAAATATTTGGGATTGAATAAAGACTTTGTCATCCCGTTTTATTTTACATCAGGCGGACTGCCCGTGGCCATTGTGGATGAAAAGGTGTTTGAAGAGCTGAAAGCTGACCTTAATCCAGAGATCCAGCTGGTGCATTCACTTTCCATCGGAGTGGATATGAAAAAGGACAGCGATATCGAAAAAGCCAATACACTTTTTAAAGAGATGGAATTCGGCATAGGTGCAGAGTCTCAGATGGAAATGAGCAATAGGCAGAAAATGAATATGGGGCTGATTATGTTTATTGTCGGCTTTCTCGGCTTGACCTTCCTTGTCACTTCGGGCTGCATCCTTTATTTCAAGCAAATGGATCAGAGTGAGGAAGAAAAGCCAAATTACACAATCCTGCGGAAGCTTGGTTTTACAAAGGGAGACCTGCTGCGCGGGATTCAATCCAAAATGGCCTTCAACTTTGGAATACCGCTGGTGGTCGGCCTTCTGCACAGCTACTTTGCCGTCAAATCCGGCTGGTTCTTCTTCGGCAGTGAGCTTTGGATGCCGATGATCCTGGTTATGGTTCTTTACACCGTTCTTTATTCGATTTTCGGAATACTGTCTGTGATGTATTCAAAAAAAGTGATAAAGGATGCACTTTAGGACGGAAAAACCGCTCAGGTATGATGGCCTGAGCGGTTTTTCTGTGTTGGAATTTGGATTCGTTATCGATTAGCAGAGGTTGTTTGCGGGTTATCTGCGTCTATATGCAAGTTTTCCTAGTTTATTTGCAAAATGGCCAGTGCTTGTTTTTCGAACTTCTCTTTATTTGCAGGTCTTCCCACTCTATTTGCAGGTTTTCCATTTTATTTGCAGGTTTGCCCAGGCTATTTGCAAATTACCTTACTTATTTGCAATTTCTTCATCTCTATTTGCAAATTACCTCATAAGGGTCCGATTTTTTAGCATCTCGTTTCAATCGCTGTGATTCAACAATTAACTTATCCAGTTCCTGGCTTAATTTCAAGGTCTCTATATCTGTTAGCCCCTTCGAATAAATGCATTGGATCATTGCCTGCCTGGTCTGTTCAATTGCGTTAGTTAAATCCATTCCGTTATCCTTCCAGCAAGGGTATACGGGATTTATACCTTTTTACCAGCTCGAGGTTATGCTGTTCTGCTCCATCTACATTACCGCTTTTAAAAATGGGCGGTTCGAACCCGTTTTCAATCATCACTTCCACTGCTTCCACCATCAGGCTGTTTACAATTGCAAAGCCAATAATAGATGAGGCGGAGCCGAAACTAATCCCCATAGCTGGGTGCTGCATCAATGCGTCCCCTGGCTCGATATGATTGTCAATCGCCAGGTCCACTGATGAAAACAGATACTTTCCGTGTTTATGGCGGGAGGACTGCGTTTCAGCATAGCTCGGGGAAGTAATTCCTATCACGAATGCTCCGCTGGCTTTTGAAATTTCAGCTACATCCACCGGTACTGGATTCCTGCCTGAAGTGGATGCCACAATCACAACATCATTCGGCCGGATATCCGCATTCCCCATAAATCCCCCTGCAAAATCATTTTCTTTTTCTAAAGAAGAAGAACGGACTGCTCCTTTATGCAGCATTAAATCCTCAACAAAAATGGGTTTGATGGGGGCAAGCCCCCCTGCACGGTAAAACAGTTCTTCCCCTAGCATATGTGAATGCCCGCAGCCAAACACATGTATAATTCCATTGTTTTGGATACACTCAGCCAATGCACGGGCTGCTTTTTTCATTTTTTGACTTTCTTCTTTTTCCACAATAGACAATAATTCTTTTATGTCATTTAGATATTTCTCCAGCATATTTCCTACCCCATTTATACCCTGACTTTGGATGCGCTTAGTGCTGCTTCGTCTGCAATCACTTTTACATTCGGATGATTTCTTAATACTGATGCAGGAAACTGCTCATTAACTCCATTTCCAAGAAGCTGCCCAATGGCATCGGCTTTTGCTTCACCTGAAGCAAGCAGGAGAATCTCCCTGCTCTGCATGATCGTAGCGATTCCCATGGTAATGGCTTGGGTCGGCACCTCTTCAATCGTATTAAAAAACCTGGCATTGGCTTTAATAGTGGAATCTGCTAAATCAACAATATGAGTTTTAGATGAAAACGACGTGCCAGGCTCATTAAAGCCAATGTGTCCATTATTGCCGATTCCCAAAATTTGCAAATCAATGCCGCCATGGTTTTTAAGCTTACTCTCATAATTTCGGCATTCTGCTGCCAAATCCTCGGCCGTACCGCTTGGGACAAAAGTATTTTCCTTACCAATATCGAGATGGTTAAATAATTGAGAATCCATAAAATATCGGTAGCTTTGCGGGTTTTCTCCGGAAAGACCGATATACTCATCCAAATTAAAGGTTGTCACCTTTTTATATGATGTTCCGTTATCCTTATAATCTTCAATCAATCGTTTATATGTTCCCACAGGTGTGCTCCCGGTTGCCAATCCGAACGTCGCTTCAGGAAATTGGCGTACCTTCCTGATGATGTACTCCGCTGCGGTTTTACTCATTTCTTCATAGTTGTTTACTTTGATGATCTCCATCATGAGTTCCTCCCTGCAAAAAAGCTGAATAAGAATATATTTGCACTAATGAAGGCAAAATATTGGAATCAATTATACCCATTTATACTTCTTATCGTACCACCACAAAGTATAGTTGTCTATACCAATTTAAGCACTAAAGAAAACCTTATTTTAAAATGTAATACCTTTTTCTTTTGAAAATGGTATAGACAACTATATTTATATTTTGGTATGATTACGACAGTTTAGTAAAACGCTTTCTTATTCATTATTTTTTATTAAGGAGAGATCAATATGTTAGGATTCTTACAACGAATTGGTAAGGCATTAATGCTTCCGATTGCTGTCCTGCCTGCCGCTGGTCTTTTGCTCCGCTTTGGACAAGATGATTTATTGGGTATTCCGTTCATCGCCAATGCCGGCAATGCCATTTTCTCGAACCTGGCACTTATATTTGCCATTGGGGTTGCGATGGGATTTGCGAAGGATAATAATGGGGCTGCTGCCCTTTCCGGTGCCATCGGTTTTCTGGTGCTGACCGAGGGTGCAATTGCCATCGATGAAAATATCAATATGGGAGTACTCGGCGGTATTATTGCCGGTATTATAGCCGGATTATTATATAACCGCTTCCATGATATCAAGCTTCCGGATTGGCTTGGATTCTTTAGCGGACGCCGCTTCGTTCCGATTATTACATCCGTCACCATGATTCTTCTGGCTGCCATCGCAGGGTTTGCCTGGCCGCCAATCCAGGGTGCAATCGATGCATTGGGCAACTGGATTATTGGTCTTGGCGCTTTGGGATCAGGTATATTCGGCTTTATGAACCGCCTATTAATTCCATTGGGTCTGCATCATGTGTTGAACAGTTTATTCTGGTTCCAGTTCGGCGAATTTGAAGGAGTTAATGGAGATATTGCCCGATTCTTCGCAGGAGATCCATCAGCTGGAGCTTACATGACTGGATTCTTCCCTGTGATGATGTTCGGTCTGCCGGCTGCTGCCTTTGCGATCATTGCAACTGCTAAGCCTGAAAAAAGAAAAGCGGTTTCCGGAATGTTCATCGGTCTTGCGCTGACTTCATTCCTGACTGGTATTACAGAGCCGATCGAGTTCTCCTTTATGTTTATCGCACCTCTATTATATGGAGTGCATGCCATCTTAACCGGGGTTTCCATGTGGGTAACATCCTTACTTGGCATACGGGATGGATTCACATTTTCAGCAGGCGCGCTAGATTTTGCACTGAACTTTAATATCGCTGAAAAGCCGATGCTGCTATTGGGAATTGGCGTCATCTACGCTATTCTGTACTTTGTTATCTTCTATGCACTCATTAAAGCATTAGACCTGAAAACACCAGGCCGTGAAGAGGACGAAGATATCGTGGAAGATGAAGATGAACCTGTATCATCAGGCAATAACAAGTACGAAGTCATGGCCAGCCATTTTATTAAAGATATTGGCGGTGCTGACAACATCACTAGCATTGATAACTGTGCGACACGCCTGCGCTTAACCATTGCTGATATGGAAAAAGTGAAGGAAAGCGCACTGAAAGCACATGGTGCAAAAGGAATCATGAAATTAAGCAAAACGAATCTGCAGATCATTGTTGGAACAGACGTTGAGTTTGTTGCAGATGAGATGAAGAAAATAAAGAAGTAATTGACTGAAAAACAGTGTCCGATGCGGACACTGTTTTTTTATTAGATCAGCTTAATATTAGACGGAAGCTTTGCCGTGCAGAGTATATCAAGCTCTTTTAAGCGCATTAAATTATAAGAAGACCCCTCCATCAGCAATAGATCGGCAAATGCCGGATGGCACATGACTTCCACCGTTTCCCCGTCTTCAGCCTTTTCTGCAAGAGTAATGAAATAGTCTTCCTGAATGCCATCTCCGTAAAAATCCAATAAGCACCTGTCCGTATGGCTCTTAACCCCTTCAAGCGCAAAATCGCCATTTACTCTGAAAGGGAGACCGTACTTTTTGGACAGGTATTGTACTACTGGAAGAAACTCATCCCGTGTATGAACATGGTGATGACTATCCAGGTGGGAAGGGATAAGACCTGCCCCGATAAACCGGTCAATTTGTGCAGACCACTCCCGCTCCAGTTCTTCAAGAGAGATTCCCGCTAAATCCCCCTGAGATCTGAAGTATCCATCTTTTTTAGTTAAGGTTATGCTATCTGATAATAACGGCTTCCCGCATGTAAGGACTAAATGGACGCCAGTTCGTAACCCCGGATATTGATTCGCCATAGCCAGGGCCTGCACGGTTCCGGCCATGTTCATCATCATGGTGGCGGAATTGACAATTCCATATAAATAGCTGTGCAAAATTCCATAATTCACGCCGGGACTATATCCAAAATCATCTGCATTGACGATGAGGTTTATCATATTTAGAGGCCTCCGGTTAAATAGATGCAAGGCAGCCTGAAAATAATGCTGCCCTGCAAAATTTTATTGAAATTGCGGCAAATAGGAACGATGGGCTTCGAGCATTTCATCAAGTATTTTTTTAGCTATCTTGTCGGAACTCACCAGCGGATTAATCGTCAGCGCCAGAAGAGCAGTATTGTAATCACCCGTCAGGGCCGCTTCTATGGTCACCCTTTCGAAGGATTTAATGGATTGTACCAGCCCTCTGACTGCTACTGGAAGTTCCCCGACCGCTATTGGCTTCGGTCCGTCTTTCGTTATCATGCAGCTGACTTCCACGGCTGAATCTGACGGAAGGCCAGCAATAGCACCATTATTCCGGGTGTTAACCGGCTGTATATCCCTTTTATCTGTATAAATCGAGTGAATGAGTCTGCATGCTGCATCACTGTAATAAGCCCCTCCCCTTTTTTCCAGCTGGGGAGGCTTTTCAGCAAGATCCGGATTCTGATATAACTGGAATAGCTCTTCCTCCAGCTTTTTAACCACTTCGGCCCGGGTTCCTCCTTCTGATGCGGCTTTGATTTCTTCTTCCACCATTTCGCGCGTCTTATAGTAGTAATTATGGTAAGGACATGGAAGCAGATTTAATGCCTGCAGAAATTCAGGTTCCCAACCCATCGCATGGATGTTTTTCATTGTGATCGATTTTTCTTTGTCTGTAAGCTTCTTCATCAGCTCATCCTTGACGCTTACTCCATCGATATAGACATCAAGTCCGTAGACAAGATGATTGAGTCCTGCAAAGTCAATGCTGACTCTGCTGTGATTCACATTCATTAACTGTGCTGCCCCCATCTCCATTCCAATCGGCACATTGCATAAACCTACTACTTTTTTAATATTGCTGTATCGCAGGACTGCTTCTGTAATCATTCCTGCCGGATTGGTAAAATTGATGAGCCATGCATTGGGGCACAATACTTCCATTTCGCGGCAGATCTCCATTATGACCGGAATGGTTCTGAGTGCCTTAAAGAATCCTCCCGGGCCATTGGTTTCCTGGCCCAGGACTCCATATTTCAGCGGAATTCTCTCGTCTTTCGCTCTTGCATCCAGAAGACCGACACGGAATTGAGTTGTAACAAAATCGGCATTTTCAAGCGCTTCATTCCTATTTAAAGTGAGGTGAATCTGGATAGGAACTCCGGCTTTTTCTACCATCCGCTTTGCCAATTGCCCGACAATCTCCAGCTTATTTCGTCCTTCCTCCACATCCACAAGCCAAATTTCCCTGACAGGCAGTTCCTGCTGTCTTTTGATAAAGCCCTCGATTAATTCAGGTGTATAGCTTGAACCTCCGCCAATTACGGCTATTTTAATACTATCTGGTTGCTGTGCCATTCTGTTACCTCTCTTAGTCTAGTTTCTTGTATAAGTCAATGAATTCCTGTGCCATGTCTTTGACAGTGAGTGCATTCATCAAATGATCCTGGGCATGGACAAGAATGATGGGCAGATTGAATTGAACTCCGGAAGCCTCGCCCTGAATTAACTCCGTTTGATGTCTGTGTGCCAGCACAAATTCCTCCTCGGCTTCCCGGATTTTAGCTTCCGCATCTTCGAACTTGCCTGCCTTTGCTTCCCGGATGGATTCCATTGCCAGACTTCTGGCATTCCCGCTGTGCAATATAAGCTGAAATGATATTTGATAGAGCTTTTCTTTATCCATTTCTTAACCCGCCTAACCTTGAATTGTTGGTGACTGTTCCGGCTGCATCTGCTTCTGCTTCTTTTCATCCATTTTTCCTGTTATATAGACAAATGGAAGATAAATGACTATAGAAATCGCTAAATTCACAAGTGCTAGTACTGCACCGGAGATATGTCCTCCTGTAGCAAGATAACCGCCAATTCCTGCAGGCGTCACCCAAGGGATGCTTGCCACAACGACCGGATAAACAAGGCCCCATTTTATAGCAAGATATGCTACTACAGTCATAATGACAGGTGCCGAAATAAACGGTATTAGCCAGATTGGATTTAACACGATCGGAAGACCGAATAATAATGGTTCATTGATTTGGAAGATTCCAGGCGGCGTACCCAATGCCAGCAATTGCTTGTGCCTCTTTCGTCCTGCAATAAACATGGCAATGATAAGGCCCAGCGTTGCCCCGGAGCCGCCAAGATATACGAAGGCATCCAGGAAAGGACCTGCCATAATGGCATACTGATCCAGATCCGTCACTCCCTGAGCATATAAATCGGTGTTTTTGGTTCCGAGAGATGTAAATAATGGCGTAGTAACACCCCCAAGAATGTTAGGCCCATGAAGGCCAACCGACCAAAAACCATGGACAAGAAAGACAATAAGGATCGCAAATGGCAGTGAATCGGCAGCATTTGTCAATGGTGCTACAAGGGTTGTATTCAGCCAGTCATTCAAAAATTCCCCATCTGTCATTTTTCTGAACAGAAGACCAGCCACTCCGAATACAAAAATCGTCAGCATGCCCGGCACCAATTTGGCAAAAGCCCCTGAAACGGCAGGAGGAACTCCATCCGGAAGTTTGATAATAAAGGCTTTCACCTTTGTAAGACGGATAAATAATTCAGTTGCAAGAAGAGCTACTACAATCCCGGTAAATAGAGCTGTAGCGTTAAAATACCCATAGCCAATGAACCCCCAGACACCTTCTGTTTCCGGCACCTGGCCTACTTGAGGAACTAAGAGGAAGAAACAGGCTGCGGCAACCAGCATTGCCTCAAAACCATCATCCCCATAGGATTTGGCAAGCCTGTGGGAAATGCCAAACACGGCGAAAATGGTTAAGAAAGCAAAGGTGCCCCACCAGATATCTCCGCCCAGTGTTTTCCAGGATTCGCCGAAAATACTTTCCATTAGCCTGCCGTACGGCTTAATGATTTCCCCGAGATTATTAAATAGAACAGCAAACGATCCCACCATTGTGATGGCAATCATCCCGATCAAGGCATCCCGGATAGCAAGCAAATGTCTGTTATTGCCGAATTTCATAGCGTAAGGCATGATATATTTCTCAATAAACGTCATCATCACTATTCACCCTTTATCAATGAGATAGCCTGCTTTAATACTTCCTCTCCATTGCATAAGCCATAATGCATCGGGTTTATGGGTGCTACAGGAATTCTGCCTCCTGCCTCCTTCTTCAGCTGCTCGGTCATAAACCGAATCTGCGGTCCAAGCAGCAGGACATCTGCCGAATCAATATGATTTCTAACCTCTCCGTTGCCAACAGCCCAAATTTTACAGTCGATCCCCTGGCTTTCAGCACTTGCCTGCATTTTTGTCACTAGAAGACTAGTAGACATTCCAGCCGAACAGCATAACAAAATATTCATGATTGACCCCCTTTTCTCTGTAAGTGATTTCAAATAAATAAAATAATTGCTTAACCTAATAGTACCATCGATAAAGGCAGATAATTCAGTCAATTTAAATCAAAGATATTCCTTTTTTGAAGTCATCACCTCCTTTTACTACCTTATGCTTGAAATTAATTGTAATTACAAATATTTTATTTTTCAATACATTTTTAAAATTTGTTATTACAAATAATTTTATAATTGATATGACAATATGTTCTATGGAATAATAGATAGAAGAACAAAGTAGGAGGAACGGGTATGAAAGACGGTTTCACCGAGGAAAGTGCCCTGCACTTAAAGGTTAAAGATAGCATTCTTGAGCTTATCAGAAACGGAGAATACAAACCGGATACCAAATTGCCGACAGAAGCGGAGTTTTGTGAAAAATACGGAGTCAGCCGGACAACTATTAGAACAGCACTCCAGCAGCTGAGCACAGAAGGCCATATTTACCGCCAGCAAGGCAGAGGCACATTTGTATCAAGCAATAAAGTAAAGCAGCGCCTGACTTCTACAGTCGAAAACTTTTCAAAGCAAATGGCGATGCAGGGAAAGAACCCGCTCATAAAAGTCATAAACCTGGAAGTCATCCCTGCCGACTCCTTCTTAGCAGATGTCTTTGACCTGTCAGAAGGTGATCCGGTTAATGTTCTCGAACGGATCAGGTATGCAGATGAAGAGCCCCTTCAATATGAAAAAGCCTTCCTGCCATGGAAAAAGACCCCCAGCTTGAACCGGCAGGCCTGTGAAAAATCCTTATACCATTTGCTGCAGACTCAATACAACTTAAAAATCAAAAAGACAGTGGAACACTTAGAAATCGGGTTCCCCGAAGAAGAAATTAGTGAACTCCTAAAAATCAAACCTGAAACACCGTGTTTCTCTCTTGAGACTTATGCTTATATCGATGATGGAAGCTTAATCGAGTATTCCAAAACGATGTTCCGCGGGGATTATGCTCATTTTATTATTGAGCGGAATTATGATTAAAGAATCGCAGATTTATGTGGGTATTCTCTTGTTGGTGGAGAAGGCGGTGATGGCTGTTATGGCTGTGACACCGTGGACCGCTTTTTGGTTCTTCTGTGATTGGAGGTTAGCAAGGTTCGGACTCTGCCAGCTAGGTTTCCGCTTTCTGTGTCAGAAGTTACTCCGGGTTCGGACTCTGCGAGCGACATTTCTCGCTTCTGTGTCAGAAGTTGCTCCGGGTTCGGACTCTGCGAGCGACATTTCTCGCTTCTGTGTCAGAAGTTGCTCCGGGTTCGGACTCTGACAACGACATTTCTCATTTTTGTGTCAGAAGTTGCTCCAGGTTCGGACTCTGACAACGACTTTTCTGATTAAGTCCATATAATTGTGTAAAAAGAAAGAGTCATTTTATTCACTCTTGGCAACACTGTTTTCTACCACAGAAAAATTAGTGAAAAGAGGAATAGTAATGACTCAAGTACAGTTTAACCTGAATGTTGATGTTTTAAAAGAAGCTATTGTAAATTCCAATCTGGATATGGTCATTAAATCAGCCGTTGTGTTGGTACTAAATGAGTTTATGGAAAAGGAAAGGGATGACTATTTAAAGGCTGCCCCTTATGAACGCGCTGTTGAACGCCGTGACTACCGGAACGGTTATTATGAACGTGAACTGTTGATGAGTATCGGAAATATAACCCTAAAGGTTCCACGGACACGTAATGGCGAGTTCTCAACTACTGTTTTTGAGAAGTATTCACGATGTGACCAGGCTCTGGTCCTCTCAATGGTGGAGATGGTTGTCAATGGCGTTTCAACGAGGAAAGTGACCAACATTGTAGAACAGCTTTGTGGTAAGAATGTGTCCAAATCGTTTGTTTCATCTCTTACACACAAGCTTGATCCCATTGTGAATGAATGGGCCGGTCGGCCCCTGAATACAAGCTACTACCCTTATGTTTTTGCCGACGCCATGTATATAAAGGTCCGTGAGCACAATCGTGTCGTATCCAAGGCTGTTTATATTGCGACAGCCATTGCAGAGAATAACACCCGTGAAATACTTGGCCTAAATGTTGACCATGCGGAAAGTTACGAAAGCTGGAGCCGTTTTTTTCAACAGCTTAAATCACGCGGCCTCCAATCACCAAAACTACTGATCTCGGATGCTCACCAAGGGCTTCAGAAAGCCATTCAACGTGAATTTATCGGGACGGCCTGGCAAAGATGCAATGTCCATTTCAAACGGAATATCCTTGGGAAATTACCCAAAAAGGATACAGCCGAAATCCGCATGATGATTAAGAGGATATTTGAAGCAGTTACGATTGAGGACATACGCCAGTTCAAGGATGAATTGATGAAGCGATTTAGTAATGAGGCGAGATTTGAAAATGCGCTTGCCATCTTGGATGATGGTTTCGAAGATACCATTCAGTATATGAATTTTCCTGAACATATCCGAATCCATATCCGAAGTACCAACTCATTGGAACGGCTTAATCAGGAGGTTCGCAGGAGGGAAAGAGTGATTCGTATTTTCCCCAATTCTCAATCAGCGTACCGTTTGGTTGGCGCAATTCTGATGCATTACCATGAGTCAGATTACTTAAAGAGGAAATCTTTAATGGGTGGCAGGCTAAAGTAGTCGTATTTTAAGCTTCACTTCCATCATGGATGATTACATCTCCGGAAAGGGATGTCAAATTGAAAACCATTTGACATCCCTTCCCGGAGATGAAAAAAAAAATCCATGGAAGCTTCGCTAAAAAAATAAAAGGGTTTGGTTGAAAACACTTGCCATTGATTTTACACAATAACCAGGACTTGACTACTTTTCTCATTTCTGTGTCAGAAGTTGACCCGGGTTCGGACTCTGACAACGACTTTTCTCATTTTTGTGTCAGAAGTTGCTCCAGGTTTGGACTCTGCGAGCGCCATTTCTCATTTCTGTGTCAGAAGTTGCTCCAGGTTCGGACTCTGCCGACGCGGGTTCCGCTTTTTCTGTCCGAAGTTAACCCAACTTCCAACTCTATTAAACTTATTTCCCCAGTTTCAGTCCTAATACGGTATAAGCGGAATAAAACGGACTAGAATGATTGCCTCTTTTTGTACCACTCCATCGCCTTTATCTCAATTTCCTGCACCAGTGCTTCCTTCCCTTTTATATAAGAATCGATGTCAAAGGGAAACTGTTTCGCTAACTCAAATTTCAAGGTTCCATATTGTTTTGCGTCTTCTCCGTTTTCCCTTAGGTAATCACGAAAAGCAAGATGGCGCGTGATTTCATGACTCCCTTTTTCATAGATATGGACATGATGTGTCCGCTGATTTCCACCTTTTTGAAAATACCGCCGGCCAGGCAGTCCGTATTCTCCACGGGGCTCATAACCCAGTGAAATCATTTCCGTATTAAAGCGGTCAACCCTCTCAATATCTTTTACGACAGGCATTATATCAATGACGGGCTTTGCTGCCAGACCAGGAACCGAAGTGCTCCCAAAATGGTGAATGGCCCGAATTTCTTCTTGAAAAATGGTCTTGATTAACTCTGACTCACTTTGAAATTTATATTCCCAATCAGGATTATAGCGGGTAACAGTCACTTTCCTTGTCATATTCTCCTCCTGAATTTATTTTAAGCTCATCAAACACGCCCATAAAAAATCTTCCCCAAATAGACCGCTGGGCTGCTGCATTTTTTTCATCGTTCTAAACTCCAGAAAGTGAAAGTCATCTTGAAAGATCGCTTTCAATCGTTCCTCCGTATAGCCGATGCCTCCCTTTAGGCTGCCAATGCGGTACACCTCCCAGTCCGGCGTGGGTAGTGCTCCATCCGGATTAAAGCATACCAGACCAAATTTACCTCCAGGCTTGAGTGCAGACTTGATTATTTCCAGGTATGTAAGCCTTCTATGCGGCGGAAGGTGATGAAACATGCCGCTGTCATAAATAAAATCATAGCTGTGAGGTTCAAAATGAAAGTCGAATAGAGATACACATTCAAAATTAATTTTCACCTGTGCTTCATTTGCTCTTTCACCTGCCCATTTGATAGCCCTTTCGGAAAAATCAATGGCATCCACCTGCACCCCCTTCTTCGCCAGAAAAATGGCATTCCTTCCTGGGCCGCATCCAATTTCCAGTACCTTCTCAGGCTGCAGTCCATTTTGAATATACTCAGACAGGTTTTCATCCGGCCCTTTTACTTTGAAAAATGGAATCTCTTTGTCCCGGTCTTCGTAGAAGTTTTCCCAGAATAACTTTGGTTCTCTTAACAATCCATCCAGCATTTCCAATAAGTCATTATGATCTAAAATAGCTTTTTCCATAGCCATCCTCCCCCTTTCTTTTATTTTACTGAATCCCTTATGGGAAAGGATTACAGCAGTGTTAAGAATAGATGATTTAAAGAAAATCGCACTGCTGATTTTTCATTATTTTTCCATCTAAAAAACCTGCAAGAGGGTATTTTAAAGTTTTATAGTCTAATAAATACATAAGTCTTTAAGCAAAGAGAAATACTTCCTAGACGCATCCTATGGACTCTGAAAAATCACCCAATCATGGCTGAGTGTAATATTTGTAACACTTATGAAACATTTTCTTTTGAAAACTTGTCCTTCATTTCGGTCAGCTTTCATATAATGACGACAAGAAGGTTTAGGAGGTACGTGATGTTTCTGTTTCTTGATAAAGCAATTCTTGGTATGGCCATTCTGCGGCTTATTTCCGGAAGCATTGAAATTTTTGTTGCACTATTAATCTTAAAAATGAATGATATCGAAAAAGCCCTGATTGTGAATAGTTCACTGGCCCTGGTTGGACCGCCTGTGCTTCTCTTGACTACAGTCATTGGATTAACCGGAATGTCTGATAAGGTTTCATTAAGCAAGATGCTATGGGTGCTTTGCGGGGTTGGCTGCATTCTTTATGGGGTTAAAGGGAGATAGAGCTGTATAGACAGCTCTATTTCTGATGTATCAGCAATTCTGAAACGGTGTTCATATCGTATCCTTGCTCTTTTAATGCATCAATCGTTTTCTTAACAGATTTCAGAGACTCTTCCCGGCTTTCATACATGACATGAAGAAGAATGATGGAGCCTGGTTCTATATTTTCCACCACATACTCCGTGATTTTATCTGCATCCCCTTCTATGTCCGGAAAACTTTCAGGCTCCATATTCCACAAAACCGTTTTTCGCTCCTGTTTAGACAAGTAGTAAGGCAGGAGAAATAACCTTTTCCCGTATGGAGGGCGAAAATGAATTTCTCCTTCATAGCCTGTCTGCCTGATTAAATCATCTGTTTTCTCAATTTCTTCTTTGATGAAAGAGGGAGATTTTAAAACCATGCGTGAATGTGAATATGAATGATTGCCGATTTCATGCCCTTCTCCCGCAATCTTTTTCGCATCGTCCATATGTTGTTCGATCTCTTTTCCTGTTAAATAGAAAGTAGCTTTAATATCCTCTTCCCGTAGAATAGTTAAGATTTCATCCGTATTGACACCAGGTCCATCATCAAAAGTCAAGGCGACGACTTTATCCTCAGTTTCAGCTTTATTTACAAGGCCGCCGAAAAACTGAAAGTTCCTGGACTTCGATACTTCAAAGAGCAAAAAGGCTATTCCTAATAGCAAGATGATCCATAAACTAATTTTTAGCAGTTTTTTCATAATTCCTCCTGATGCTATAGTTACAGAGTAATTATAATTTAAATATGTAAAAAAACCAGCCCCCGATTGGAAACTGGTTTGATAACATAAGTATGTAGCCGCTTTTGCCGTAACTGGTATAAGAAAGTTTTAAACCACCACTCCTCAAAGTGGGTGTTCGCAGAAACATTCCTGCCTGTCCTCCTTGTCGTATAGACGGAGGCTTGTCATTCCTGTTCCGATGTTAAACTCCCTATTTCAGCTTAAAGGTTAAAACTTTAGTATGATTACGTACAATGCAGCTTGTTTTATTATAATAATATAATTTACTCGGCGTTTCAATAGAAGTTTTTTCCTGCCTCAAATATTAACTCTTTTCACTGAGCTTCAATGCGGTTTCCGTAATTTTCATATCCGTTTCCAGCTGCTTTTTCAAATTATGCGGATAATAGGTTCCCCTGCTGATCATGTAATTTGTTATTTTTTCATGAGTGTCCACCGCAATTCTTAACTGCTCCCTTAAAAGTTCCCTTACTTCTGGTGAACCGCTCTCTGTAAGGGCAAATGCAATATTCCGGATGCCCGCTTTCGCGGAGATTAAAAAGTCCGTCGCAATGACGTGATCAGACATTCCGCCCATGCCCATTAAATTCTTCAAGAAATTATTCATTTATTCCGTACCTCCTTTTCAAGATGCTTTGCATATCCTGTATGAATTTCACATCCCCTGCTTCACTATCCTGCAATATCGTTTTTAAAGTTGGATCCTGAACAAGCCCGCCCATAGCCACCGATTTAGTAAGACACAGGTTTTTAAAAACCAGAAACTCATGAAGCTCCAATGTTTCATGTAATCCCAGTTCATTCATCATAAAAATCCCCCCATTAAAGTTATAGTTTCATTTTGCTCAGTTCCCTCTTCAGTAACTATTGGTAGTTATTTCAATTGCCAGCATCTGTGAATTCCGCATAAAGCCGTTCAAACAAGAAACATTAACATTAAAAAGGAGGACGAATGTAATGGACGAGTTAGGCCTTGGCTACCATGAAACAATGGAAACACATGAAATGCTGAACTTTAAGACAGATTGCCTGCTAAAATCAAAGATGGTTATGGGGATTTGCTTTGATAATGATTTAAAGAAATTGCTTGAAAAGGATGTAGAACAGTCGATTCAAGCGATCCAGGAATTAAAGGATTTATACAAACATGCGAAAACTCTCTCCTAAGGTGGTGGATATAATATGAATCAAGATTATCTCGATCCGAAATATGCAGAAGGAATGCCCAAAATGGCTGATGCCACCTTTGCATTAGAATTTCTTTTGCGCATAAAAACAGGAATTCGCTATTATGCCGTTTCATTGACCGAAACAGCGAGTCCCGAGTTACGAAAAGCTTTTTACAAACAAATGGAACAAGCCATCGATTTGCATGGCGAAGTAACAGAACTTATGTTAGAAAAAGGCTGGATTTATCCGCGTGATATCGGAAAACAAATAGAGCTTGATATAAAATCCGCTGATATGGCCATCGCCATTGGAAATATGGAACTGTTCCCTGCAGATACTGACCGGCTTGGCACCTTTGCCACACCGGATAAATAATGATAGGAGGAAATCCGGCATGAAGGCTGTTACATATCAGGGCATTAAGGATGTGGCCGTTAAAGAAGTTGAGGCCCCTAAGATTGAAAAAGCTGATGATATCATCATAAAAGTAACCACTACGGCGATTTGCGGATCTGACTTACATTTAATCCACGGTATGATCCCGAATACTTATGAAAACTATATTATCGGGCATGAACCAATGGGAATCGTCGAAGAAGCAGGACCTGAAGTGAAGAATCTTAAAAAAGGCGATCGTGTAATTATCCCTTTTAATGTCAGCTGCGGTGAATGCATTTATTGTAAAACAGACTTAACGAGCCAATGTGACAATTCGAATCCGCACGGAGAAATGGGCGGCTTCTTCGGATATTCTGAAACGACTGGCGGATACCCTGGCGGCCAGGCGGAATATATGCGGGTGCCTTATGGGAACTTCACCCCATTTAAAATCCCTGAAAACTCGGAAGTGGAAGATGAGAAATTAGTGCTGATTGCGGATGTTGTTCCTACAGCCTATTGGTCTGTAGACAATGCCGGGGTTAAAGATGGCGACACCGTTGTGGTCCTTGGCTGCGGCCCTGTTGGCCTTTTGGTGCAGAAATTTGCCTGGATGAAGGGTGCAAAGAGGGTCATTGCTGTTGATTATATAGATTATCGGCTGCAGCATGCAAAACGCACCAATAAAGTGGAAATCATCAATTTTGAACAGACCAAAAATGCGGGTGAATATATTAAAGAAATAACCAAAGGCGGTGCCGATGTTGTAATCGATTGTGTCGGCATGGATGGGAAAATGACTCCGATGGAATTCCTGGCAACAGGTTTAAAGCTGCAGGGTGGATCGATGGGCGCGGTCGTCATGGCGACCCAGGCTGTGCGCAAAGGAGGCACCATCCAAATAACAGGCGTGTATGGCATGCGATACAACGCTTTTCCTTTAGGCGACATTTTTGAGCGAAATGTCAATATACGTTCGGGGCAGGCGCCGGTCATTCCTTATATGCCTTATTTATATAAGATGATTGCTGAAGGCAAATTCGATCCAAGCGACATCGTCACCCATGTTTTGCCGCTGGATGAGGCGAAGCATGGCTACGAAGCATTTGATACAAAAACCGAGGACTGTATAAAAGTTTTACTAAAGCCTTAATCCGATTCTTTAGTACAAAGGAGAAATTGCAATTGGGAAGAAAGTTTGAATTAAACCTGCTGCGCAGCCTCTTTATTTTGGGAATCGGAGCTTTCTTCCATTTGGTCAGAAAGCCTCCTATAAAAGACTGGCTTATCGTGTTCTTTTTGAAAAGCTATATTGCCACCTTCTTAGACAATCTCTTAGTGCGAAAAGGCTATCTCAAGTACCCGGTTAATCTGTTTAAAACGTTTGATGTCAGTGTCCTATTCAGCTATCTCATTTTTCCGATTACGTGTGTTTATTTTAATCAGCAGACCCGGAATAGCGGCCTGAAGGATATCCTGCTGAAGTCCATGATTTTTAGTGTTCCATCGGCAATTGCCGAACATTTTCTTGAAAAACACACACAGTTAATCAGATATAAGAAATCATGGAACTCCTATTATAGCTTCATATCTATAATGGCGACCTTCCTGGTGACGCGCGGAATAATGGGTGTGATTAGTAAATCTTCAGAAAAGCAAAGAACCACAGCTCCAAAACACTAATTGGAGCTGTGGTTCTTTTCCTTTATTCCTTCTGAAAGCCACCGCGTCACTTAACGATAAGTTATTTCCAGAAACTGAACAGTGGTTTGATACCTGTCAATCCGGACTTTGAGTTCGAAATCATCAAGCTCGTAGGTTACCTCTTCACACTTGGCTGATTCGTAGCAAGTTACCGTTTTTGTCTTGTTTGCATCTCCATACATTTTAACTGCTTCGGCCTTAGTAAAGGGAAGCGCAGGAACCATACGCGGGCTTAAATATTCCGGATATACAGCAAGGCTGCCAATGGTGCCATCCTTCATATTCAATGCTGCCCTTACACCGGCACCATCACCCTGGTAGTAAAAGCTTTTACTATTGAGCTGGGTCTCAGTCTTTTTTGGCTTTCCCATTCTCGATATGATGTCATCATAGGCATCTCCAGGCTTTAAGCCAAAAATATGAAGCCCGCCTCTGGAAAGAATGAAGGCATCATTAATTCCTGCCTTTTTGACTGCCTCCAGCTGATTCACAGCATTCTTTTTGTCTTTAAAAGCACCTGCCTGTACACGGTAATAGGTTTTGCCATCAATGACAGCCGTGCTGATAGAGGTTGGGATGTTTATTTTCTTCAGTTGTTCTGCCCGCTTTTCCGCATTCTCTTTCTTGCTGAAAGAACCGGCAATAATCTTATGATATAAAGCTTCCTCCCCGGATAAAAGGAGACGCTGTCCCGGATAGATGGTCGTACCTATTAAATCATTCAGCTCCGAAATCTGCGACACACTCAGATGATGCTTCTTAGCCAGGGAATAAAGTGTATCCCCTTTTTTGACCACAGCTATATCTGTATCTACGCTATGGTCTGCTAAAACAGCTCCCCCTGAAAAAATAACAGCCAGAGATAGGACTCCTGCTGCAAATGCCTGTTTGATTTTCTTCATTACATTCACCTCACTATATATGACGAAGGGAAATAATGGATGTCGCAGAGGGACGAGCCTATTTTGGAAAATGGGCAGCATCGGTTGTTATCATTTTTTCAATTCCATTTCCAAACAAAAGAGAGATGGCCCAAAAGCCATCTCCCTCTTTTTATGCTGGTGCATCGATTTCATCTTCAGCGATGTGTTTTTCGTTATATTCAACGTCTTTGCGGGCATTGTAGCGGTCCGCTTTTTCGAGGGTAACCGTGATGTTATAGTCAGGGATACCAGCGAATTTTTCGTAGCGGCCTCTTGGCAATAGGAAGTTACCTTCAGGGAAGTGGACTTCTACGTTGCCGCGGGCGATATCGACGAATTTGGCTCTTCCCTGGAAGACACCGAATCCGTTGTAAAGGACGATGCCTTCACCTTCTGCAATGCTTAAGTCTTTTCCATCTTCTGCGTTCATTAATACATCGTATCGTCCGGCACCATTCAGCGGGTCCACTTCTTTGTAGACCATGGAATTGAACTGCTTGCCGCGGCGGGATGTGACGATGAACTGGCCTTCTTTTTTGCCAAGGTCAGGTATATCGACGGTAATCAGTGTGCCTTTTCCATCCGGAGTCGGGCAAATGCCGTCCTCGCAAAGCCATGCTCCGCCCCATTGGAAGACATCCCCTGCTTTTTTCAGATGCTGGATGCCATCATAATTAGGATTCGCTACAGCAATTTCATCCCGGATTTCCTGTGCATCTTTAAAATCAACAAGATGGGCAGTCTCAGGCTTTACGCGTTTTGCGAGATCAATATAAATTTTCCACTCTTCGCGCGCCTCTGCAATTTTATTTTTATTTCCTTCAATTTCAGGACTGAAGTACACCATTCTCTCCGTTGAAGTGGAGGTACCGCCGCCCTCCTGCTCGTACCTTGTTTTAGCAGGCAGCACGATGACCGCTTCTTTTGCATCAACCAGGGTAGACGTATTTAAAATGATATCCTGGTGAACACGGATATCCAGTTCAGAAAGAGCTTTTTCGATAAAATCAGGATCCGGCATGGTCTCAAGGAAGTTGCCGCCTGATAGATAGTAAAGCTTGATTTTTCGTTCATGGTCTTCAGGCAGCAGAATATTCTCCAGTGTCACCCCGACAATATCACCCTGCCATTTCTCAAGCTCAAAACCCCAAAGATTTTGAATGCGGTCAAAAGTGTCACCATAAAAATCTCCGCCAGGCAATACGAATGGATCGGCACCCATTTCACCGCTTCCCTGTACAGATGAATGGCCGCGGAATGGCATCAAGCCATTGTGCTTACGTCCCAGATGGCCGCGAAGAAGCGCAAGATTTGCTACCTGTGAGATATTATCTGTCGCAAACGAATGCATCGTCAGGCCAAGAGCCCAGGCATAGACTGCGTTTTTGCTGTTCGCAAGCAGTTCAGCAAGCTCGATGATCCGCTCTTTCGTTACACCGGAAGATTTAATAATATCTTCCCATGACTGCTCTTTCACTTTCTTTTTCAAATCCTCATAACCATTCACATGCTCGTTCACAAAGTTATGATTGATGGCAGAACCGCGCTCCGCTTTCTCCATGTCAAACCAATGCTTCATGATGCCGTGCATAAAGGCAATGTCTCCGCCGATGTTGACCTGATAAAAGTCATCAGCGATTTTTGTGCCGAATAAAGCTGATTCAGGGTTTGATGGAATCCAGTATTTGTCCATCGCCGGCTCTTTATATGGATTAACGACGATAATTTTTGTTCCGTTCTTTTTCGCTTCAAGCATATATTTGGATGATACAGGCGAGCTGTTTGAAGCCACGCTTCCCCAGAATAAAAGGACATCCGTTCCGATCCAGTCAAGGTAGTTGGCTGTAGAAGCACCTACTCCAATGGAACGCTTCAACGCGGTTTTAGAAGGAGAATGGCAAATGCGGCTCGCATTATCGATATGATTCGTTCCCAGGAAGCGGGCAACTTTAGCTGCCACATAATACGATTCATTCGTAATTCCGCGGCTAGTCAGGTAGAACGCATACTGCTTAGGGTCGAGCACCTTCATTTTTTCAGCAATCATGTTCATCGCATCATCCCAAGTGATCCGGGAGAATTTGCGCTCCCCTTTTCTGCGGATCATCGGATATGGGATGCGGCCGAGCTTGCGAAGCTCGGTGCTGTCATATTTGCGCAGCTCATCAATATCAGCATGCAGAATGTCCGGTTTGATTGCACCGGCTGTGTTTAAACGAAGAACATTTAAACGTGTTGTACAAACATGCGGTCCTTTAAGCGTCTGGTCATAAAGACCGGAAACGCCAAGCGCACAGCCATCGCAGACACCTTTTGTCAGTATATTTGTGGCATAGCCGATATTATCTTTGTTTTCCCATAGGATTTTTGCTGTATCCCTCATATGCTTTGGCTTGATTTTGCCAAGCCCGAACGGAATCGGACTCACCCAATGCTTTGGATCCGGCATGGCCTTTTTATTCTGAGGTCCTGGATGTTTTGTTTTTCCCATCTGAAACACTCCTTTATCTTTTTCTATTTAATAGAGATCCTTAATCTCTTAATTCTCAATGGTTAAGTTGCATTTATTATTGTAAATGGATGAATGGATTAATTTTTCCCTTTTTTCATAAAAAACCGCCGCAAAAAGCCTCTACTTCTAGATGCTGATTTCTGCGGCGGTTAGTCTTTAGCAGGATCGCTGCCAAGTGCCATACCAATAGAAAAGCGGAAGCGCCTTGCTCAGATGAACTTCAACTAAAAACCGCCACGTCCTGTGGCGAACGTTGAAGCCAGCACATCCTGTGCAAGTCCGACAGGCATAAGACGAATCACGCAGGAAACCTCCCAAAGCAAGCTTTGGTCGGGCGATGTATCGCTGACGAAGCTTTCCTTGTCCTGATTTCTGGAGTGATTTGGCTTATGTCCCGAGGGGCTAGGCGCTGGAGCTAGACACTATCTATCTTGAATGCTGTTTTAATTAGAATTTAACTTGCTATACGCTCATTAGCTTCATTTTGCCTGCGTAATTTTTTCATATCAAAACGGATCAGGATGGACACAATGAGTGCCACCACAAAAAGTCCGGCAAAGCTTGTCAGACTTGAAGCATAGCTTCCTGTTGAATCCTTCATCCATGCTGCAAACATCGGGCCTGCAAGACCGGCTGCAGCCCATGCTGTAAGGATGTATCCGTGAATGGCGCCAAGCTGCTTTGTTCCAAAAACATCGCCGATAAATGCCGGGATGGATGAGAATCCTCCGCCATACATGGTGTACACAACAGCAAGCATAATCTGGAAAAGAATCGCTTCTTTTGTGATCGGAAGCAAAAGGAATAGGGCGATCTGTGATACGAAGAAAATCGTATAGGTGTTCGGGCGGCCAATATAGTCGGAAATGGATGCCCATGCCAGACGGCCCAGTCCATTAAAGATGCCAAGCACTCCGACAAGCGTGGCTGCTTCTGCCGTTGTCAGGCCTATGCTTTCCTGTGCCAGCGGCTTTGCAGCTGACAAAATCGCAATTCCGCACGTTACATTAATGAACAGCATGAACCATAAATAATAGAATCGGGTTGTCTTTACTGCTTCATTCGCCGTTAACTGTGCCAAATCCTGTTTAATTTTGATTTTTCCGGCTGCAGCTTTTTCCTTCATGCCTTCAGGTGCCCAGCCTTCAGGCGGCTTTTCTAAGTATAAAGATGATAATGTCATAATAATCAAGTAGGCTGCACCTAAAATAAAGAACGTGTTAGCAGTACCAACAGATTTAATCAGTCCATCCATGACAGGACTCGCTACTGCTGCAGCAAAGCCAAATCCCATGATGGCAAGGCCTGTTGCAAATCCGCGGCGGTCAGGGAACCATTTTACCAGTGTGGATACCGGCGCAATATAGCCGACTCCCAAACCAATTCCCCCAAGTACCCCGTAGGTTATGTACAAAAATGGCAAGGATCCCATATTTACGGCCAATCCGGCTCCCAGCATGCCAGCCCCGAAGAATCCTGCTGCCAGAAGACCAGCTTTTTTTGGTCCGTGCTTTTCAACAAAGTGGCCAAGAAAGGCTGCTGACAATCCCAGAAATAGAATCGCCAAACTGAAGGTCAGCTGTACTTCCTTTGATGACCAGCCAAACTGCTCAATCAATGGATTGGTAAAGTTGCTCCAGGCGTAAACCGAACCGATGGAGATATGAATCCCTACGGCCGAGGCGGCAATCAGCCACCGATTTTTTGTCTTTTTCACTCTTTTTCCCCCTCGTAATGCTCATACCGTTGTAAACGGTTTCAGGTTGATTTCCTGAAACAAAAAACCGCCAATCTTCCCCGCATTCCCGAATTTGGGTATGCTTAAGAAGGATTGACGGTTAGTATCAAGCAGGATGCGCTGCTTAAAGGACCAACTGTTAATCTAATAGAATCTGATGGCATTTTAACCGACGACAGGATCGCTATCTCAAATCAAAATGTGACAGATTTTCGAACTATTAAAAATCATATCACTTTAAAAAAGCTTGTTCAAGCCCTTTTTAGCAATTTTTCACTATGGAGGTGTTGGTTTATATACAAAAAAACTCCGAAAATGATTCCCGGAGTTCTTCTATTTATCTCCCTTTTGTCACATCATGAAGCAAATCCGGATGGTTTGTGAACATGCCGGTTACTCCCCAATTAATCAGCTGCTTCATTCTTTCCTTGTCGTTGACAGTATACGGATGCAGTTCAAGACCGCTGTTCACAACCTTTTGAACATATTCCTCATTTAAATACGTATGGTTAGGACCAATGCCCATCGCGTACTGCTTTATTTCACTAATCTCTGCATCAGTTATTTCTGCGTCCACTTTATATGAGATTAATTGTACAAGTTTAATAGATGGGTCCAATTCATTCATCACTTTTAGGCTTTGAGAGCTGAATGACTGGACGAGCAGTTTATTTTTATTAATCTTATACTTATCAACCAGACGAAGCAGTTCCTTTTCCATGCCAGGGTAAACATCCGGTGATTTCGTTTCAATGTAATAGCTGCTGTTTTTTCCAAACTTCTTGAAAACCTCTTCAAGTGTCGGCACCTTTAAGCCTTCGTATTCCGCTTTTGAAGCATACGGGTACTTCTCATTAAACCAGCTGCCTGCATCAAGCTGCTTTATTTCGTTTAAGGTATAATCCTTTACGTATCCTTTTCCATCTGTCGTCCGGTCCAGCGTCACGTCGTGCATCGCAATGAGATGCCCATCCTTTGTCATCTGCAAATCCACTTCAATATAATCCCCATGCATTTTCTCGCCCATGTCATATGCAGCGATTGTATGCTCAGGTGCATAAGCAGAAGCCCCGCGATGTGACACATTTACAATGTCCTTATGCATATCTTTTGCCAGTGCTGCACCTGCTCCAAACGCATTTAGCCCAATAACTGCCGCACCAATAACCGAAATCATTTTCTTCTTCAATGTCTCCGTCCCCTATCTATAATGGTTTACACATTAAGAATAGTGACGAAATATTAACCCTGTTCTAATATTATGTAAAACCTGGGAGAATAATAGATTACAGGAATATTAATACAAGCCTTTCTGAATGGGTCTTATTCACCGTTGTAGAAACTTGTAATCTTTTTATAAGTTTTGTCGAAACTGTTTATTTGCCGGTTAATTTGTCGATAATAGAATATAATATTTCATCCCCAGATTAGGAGCCGAATCAATGACCACACCTTCGACTGCTATAAAAAAACTTCACAATGACATCGATGTCCTGCGCAAAAAGATGATTTCTGTTGGAAAAAACAAGGGATTGTCACACCCTGAAACGCTTATGTACTCAGAGGAGCTCGATAAGCTCATCTATAAAGTGCAGCGAAGCAAGCTCATCCATTAGAACAACCCTCCATATTTCAAAAACGCACACTCTTGTAAAAAGGAGTGTGCTTGTTTTGATTAAACGCTAATCGTGCATTTTTATTGAGAAAAACGAAAAATACCGCCATAATGAAAATATAATAACTATAAGGAAATGGAGATCATATGAAGAAAAAGTTCATGTTTCTATTAGCAATCGTTTTTCTTGTTCTGACAGCATGCGGCAAAGATCAAACGATTGCATTAAAGGATCAAAGCGGCAATGAAGTTGCCTTCCCGCAGGACAAGCCATCTGTCTTCTTCTTTATCACAACATACACCTGAGGACTCTGTCAGCAGCAGCTGGTCGAGCTGCATCAGAATATGGATAAATTAGAAGATTTGGATGCCAATATGTACATCGTCAGCAATGATCAGCCTGAGCAGCAGCTTGAGCTTTATCAGGCACTGGAAGAAAAGATGGGACAAAGCCTCCCATTTATTTCTGATCCGGAAATGAAGCTCATTGAACAGGCTGGCATGAAAAATGGCGACACTGCCTACAGGGGCTATGCAATAATGGATACAAAAGGCAAAATTGTGTTAAATAAGGTCAATGACCATTGGGGCGAAGAAATCGATACAACTGCAGAAGATATAAAAAAAGAGCTTTCTAATTAAAAAAACACGCTCGCGAGCGTGTTCAAGAATTCCTGTCTCTATCTGTGAACTGGAGCATGGCGATAACAAACATACCGAAACTGATCATCAAAGACAACACTTCAAAGGTACCCATTTATACATCGCCTCCTTACCTTCAGCCTTCCCGGAAGCAAACTTGTCCTATACGCAGGATAAGTGCCTTATTAAAAATCCGTTCAAAAGGCCTAAAAAGAGCCAGCACATGTCAAAATTGCATGTGACTGGCTCTTTTTTATCTTCTCATGAAATTACGGTGAGAAATGCCGCGCTTTTATTCCGGATCAATTTATGTGCGGATGAAGAAATTTATGTGCGTTCATCACTTAGACCGAAGTTTCCTTTCCGAATGCGGCCGGAACCTGGACATGTTTCCTTCTTAATGAATCAGCACTTAAATAAATTTCAATGACCAATAGCAATAAAATGATCCAGACGCCTGAATTCAGGATGAATGCCTGCAAAGGGCTTTCAATAAAAAAGGTAAACGTAAAGAACATCGCAAATGTAAAGATTCGGCTCCACTGTGTCACATCGTAGGTGAAAATGCCCTCTTTTAAGCCAAACATTCGAATGCGCCACACGAGCCTTATAATTTCAATAGCCTCAACGATTATGAAGACCAGGAATACAGCCAGCCAAAACCACATGGCAGCAGAACCTGCAGCGATGCCCGATTTGAACATGGCAAGCCCGCTGATCGATAAAGCACCGTGAAAAATGCAATTGGTATTATTCCAGTCCTTCGCTAAATTCCATCCGCGAACAGCATAACGCTTCAGGATAAACCAGGCACTGATAAAATAAAAGAGCAATCCAGTAAAAATAAGAGCGGCATTCAAAAAGACAGGAACCTCTTTAAAAACAGTATTAAAAAGGAGCACAAGTGACTGTGTGCTGACAGTGGTCAGCAGCAGAACACCATGTGTCTGCCGGCCAAAAGGTGCAGCTCCAAGCTCCTTGAAACCTCTTATGCTGATCCAAATATAAACTGCCCATAAGCCCGCATTCAGGATCGCGAGCGCCTGGGCTTCCGCACCGGCACCAAATTGTCTGAAGAACATAATGCCGCAAATCGAAGTGCCGGCCACCCAGGTTCCGATGCCAAAGCGATTAATGGGATTAACGTAATGCAGCTTCTTGAACTCTCCTTTAAAAATGGTCATTCCAATGGAGACGAGGAATGCCAGCCATAACGCCAAATCAGCTATACTGAGAATCTTGCCGAAGCTTCCCAAAAAGAAGGGCATCCCGAAATAATTGAGCAAAACGCCCTGTGTCACGATGCCAAATGCCATCACAGCCGCCATGGCAGCCGTATTGATATTAATTTTTTTAAGTATGATAAATAAAACAGCCCCAATAAAAAGAAAGCCGAGCAACAGAAAATATAACACTATAATCACCGTAATTAATTTATTTACTATAATTATAACATTCTATGCAAGTGGTACTTTGGCTGCAGATAAAAAAGGCAGTGCATGTTGTATGCACTGCCAGCTCTCTAGATCAAAACGGTGTTTCTGTTTTCATTTCCTTCTAAATGAACCCCTTCAAATGGAAGTTCAATCTCCATTTTCGTGCCTTCTCCCACTTTGCTTTCGATGGTTAAGCGGCCATTATGGTTTTCGATAATTTTATAGCAAATCATCAGACCCAGCCCGGTTCCCTTTTCCTTTGTTGTATAAAAGGGTTCCCCAAGACTTGGAATCCGGTCTTCCGAAATACCAACCCCCTGATCGATGAATTGAACGGAAATGGTATTGCTGGTCTTTTTCATGACTTTAATCGTTAATGGGCCGCCGTCCGGCATTGCTTCAATCGCATTCTTTATGATATTCAGGAATACCTGTTTCAATTGGTTCTTTTCACAATGAACCATGGGGGCATAAAGATTATTTTCTACTTTTATTTCCACGTTATTTAAAATTGACTGGGTATTGCTAAGGAGAATCACTTCGCTGATTAATTTTGTCAGGTCCTGCTTTTCAAAAATGTCTGCAGTGGGCTTGGCCAGCACTAAAAACTCACCGACGATTCCATTAATGCGATCCAATTCTGTAAGCACAATATCAAAATATTCTTCTTTTTGACTATTTGACTTGAAAAGCTGAACAAACCCTTTGATCGATGTAAGCGGGTTCCGGATTTCGTGTGCGATGCCGGCTGCCATCTGCCCCAGAAGTGCAAGCTTCTCCGATTTTTGCAGAAGCTGTTCCTGTTCCGCTTTTTTATCAGAAATATCTGTTCCAATCGAGAGTATGGCCTCTTTTCCTTCAAATTCAACATAAAGTGATGAAACTTCAAAATAACTTCTGGTTCCATCAATACGTTTAATCATATATTCAGTATTGTTGAGAAGCTCCTTCTCTGTACTTATGTGCTGATAGCGTTCATGTAAGCGGCCCTGATAGTCAGGCTCAACAATATCGAGAAGCGATAGGCCTATTAATGAATCAGTATTTAATCTCGACATGGCACTGACAGCTGCGGAGTTTGCATATAAAATTTCACAGTTCTTATGTATGAACACGGAAACCGGGAGTGATTCCAGAAGCTTTTTATAGCTTTCCTCGCTGGCCCGCGCTTTTTCTGCATAGTACCGGCTTTTGTCAAACTGCCAGCCTACAAACCAGGCGATACCTGTAAATAGAAAAAAATCAAAAGAAAGAAACTTTTCATGCGAAAAAATAGATTGATAAGAGGTAAATAAAACCGAAATAATCACAAGTGAAATTTGACCAGTATGTTTATTCATATATCCCTCTTTTTTTTATGTTTTTTTCTATTATTTTAGCATCAGTTGTGAAGAAAGCGATATCATTTTTTTCAGAACAAGGGCATCCTGCAGCAATCATGTGCAGATGATACCCACAAATTCATCTTACTTCTTCACCTGTCCATTCCCTTTCACAATATATTTCGTCGATGTCAGTGCCGGCAGCCCCATCGGACCCCGGGCATGGAGTTTTTGGGTGCTGATGCCGATTTCAGCGCCAAACCCAAACTCGAAGCCATCTGTAAAACGGGTGGATGCATTATGGTAAACGGCCGCTGCATCAACTTCATTCAGGAATTTTTCCACATTTTCCGGGTTTGATGAAATAATCGCTTCAGAATGTTTTGTGCCAAAGCGGTTTATATGAGCAATGGCCTCTTCCACGCTTTCCGTCACTTTCAATGCAACTTCCAAGCCTAAATATTCAGCGGCCCAATCCTCTTCCGCGGCCGGAATGATTTCTTCCCCGCTGACACCTTCACCGCCATGAATCACAACTCCTTTTTCCTTTAGCGCATTCACAAGGTCGTTAAGCTCCTCCCACTCTCTGTGAACAAGGATCGTTTCGCAGGCATTGCAAACCGACGGACGCTGTGTTTTGGCATTAACCGCTATGCTAATCGCCATTTCCTTATCGGCACTTTCATCAATATAGATATGACAATTGCCTGCACCAGTCTCAAGCACCGGGACTGTGGATTGTTCTACAACTGTCTGAATCAGCTTTGCCCCTCCCCGCGGAATCAAGACATCCAGGTAATCGTTCAGCTTGAACATAGCAGAAGCGGTTTCCCGGCTTGTATCCTCAATCAGCTGTACTGCATCTGCCGGCAGGTCACTCTTTTCCAAAGCATGATGAATCACTTGCACAATCGCTTTATTGGAATGAATGGCAGTTGAACTTCCGCGCAGCATAACAGCATTGCCTGTCTTCAAGCATAAGCTTGATGCATCGACCGTTACATTGGGACGCGCTTCATAGATCATGCCGACAACACCAATCGGAACCCGAACCTGTGTTATCTCAAGCCCATTCGGTCGTTCCCACTTGGAAATAATCTCCCCAATTGGATCTTCCAGCCGGGTGAGCTGGATAAGTGCGTCCGCCATATCCTCAAGGCGGGCTTCATTTAACCGCAGACGGTCCAATAAAGCATCGCTCATCCCCTTTTCCTTACCTGCGTCCAGGTCCTTTTCATTTTCTGTTAAAATAAAATCCTTCTCCTGCATCAGCTGCTCAGAGATCAGTTCAAGCGCACGATTTTTTTGCTGTGTCGACTTTTTTGCCAGCTCTGCCGCTGCTTTTTTCGCTTTATGGCCTTTATGAATTAACTCCATGAACTTTTCTCCTTTCTTTTTTGGGTTACCCAGTGATCCCGGTGAATGACAACCCGGCGGTCGCTCCCGGCCAGCTGCATGGCTTCCACACTGGATAGCCCTTTAATGGCCCGAAGTTCATCGGATGAGAAATTAACCTGCCCCTTGCCGATCAAATCCCCTTTTGGGCCAATCACTTCCACCACATCCTGAATATGAAAATGGCCTGTTATGCTGGTCACACCTGCAGGCAGAAGGCTTTTTCCCTGCGTTAATATGGCCTGTGCAGCACCGTGATCCACTTCAATTTTCCCATTCGGAACAGAATGCAGCGCAAGCCACTGCTTGGAAGTTTTGACACTCGGCTGTGACCTCGTGCCGATATAAGTCCCATCCCCTTTGCCTTCAAGGATCTCAACCAGCTTTTTCGCGCCATGACCCACGCCTATGAAAACCTGCACACCCAGTGCCAATGCTGTCCTTGCCGCCGCAAGCTTTGTCACCATTCCGCCGGTTCCCACCTTTGAGCCTGACCCTGCGGCAGCATTCATCAATTCCTCGGTTATTTCTGAAATAAAATTGAACTTTTTTGCTTCTGAATTTGTGCGGGGATTGGAATCATAAATTCCATTCACATCTGTCAGGATGATCAGGCGGTGTGCCTGTACCAGACCGCAGACAAGTGCTGACAGCATATCGTTATCACCAAAGGCCAGCTCCTCAATCGATACAGAATCATTTTCATTAATGATCGGAAGAACATTCCGCTTCAATAGTTCAGACAATGTGGCATGTGCATTTTGGTATTGCTCCTTATGCAGGAAGTTTTGCCTTGTCAGCAGCAATTGCGCTGCAACGATTCCATGCTTTTTGAATTCTTCCGTATACCCCCGCATTAATAACCCCTGACCCACTGCGGCGGCCGCCTGTTTTCCGGCAATGGTCACCGGGCGCGAAGGATAGCCAAGATCCGCAAATCCTGCAGCAACGGCTCCTGATGAAATTAATATAACCTCATGCCCCTTCTCCTTCAGCCGTGAAAGGGCAGCTGCATGCTCCTCCAGCTTTTCCATGCACAATCCGCCATTGTTATTAGTCAGCGAACTGCTTCCAATTTTCACAACAATCCGTTCCTTCTTCACATCAGACACCACCCTTATGTTAAAAAGCGTTCGTCCGCTCCATAAAGCGGAATAAAAAAAAGCCCTCCCATCCCTAAAAAAAGGACGGAAGAGCTTTGTCTTTCGCGGTACCACCTTCATTGGCACTGCACACTGCAAGTGCCCGCTTAAAAATCCTTTAACGACGGAATTTCGGCCAGGTTTGCCTGGCAGCTCAAGGGCTAGGTTCAATAGCTTTGCAGGCCGCAGGATCTTTCAGCCGGTGAATCCCGCTCTCTTCTTGCCTGATTTCTATTTACTGATTCCCTGTCAATGCTGTTGATATTTTCATAAGATTAGAATTATTATGCATGCTTCTGTATTTTATGTCAATGATTAATTTGCTGATTTAAAGGGGTAAAATTCTCATTTTCACGGTAAGGTGCATTCCCATGATAATGCACGCCGAATCGGGAATGCTAAGAAAAAAGACTAACGGGAGGATGTACATATGGAGTCAAATGGAAAGCAGTTATCCATCTTTTCTCTTGGCGGCATTAATGAAATTGGGAAAAATATGTATGTGATTCAATATGATGACGATATTATCGTGATAGATGCCGGGGGGAAATTCCCCGATGAGACATTATTGGGGATCGATTTGATCATCCCGGATATCACTTACCTTGAAGAAAACAGGGAAAAAATACGAGGCCTGATTGTCACTCATGGACATGAGGATCATATCGGCGGGGTTGCCTATCTCCTGAAAAAAATGAATATGCCGATTTATGCTACGCGATTTACACTGGGGCTTATTGAATTAAAGCTAACGGAGCATCGCCTGCTTGGTGACTCCGAGCTGATCACCATTGATTCTGATACTCGCCTTGAATTTGGTGAGATAGGCGTAAGCTTTTTCAAAGTGAATCACAGCATCCCGGACTGTCTGGGAATTGTTTTTAAAACACCGGAGGGAAATGTCGTCCATACAGGCGATTTTAAATTTGATTTGACTCCTGTAAATCAGGAGCATGCTGATATCCACAGGATGGCGGAAATCGGGCGGGAAGGAGTCCTCGCACTTCTTTCAGAAAGCACAAACGCTGAGCGGTCCGGCTTTTCTCCAACTGAGCATATTGTCGGGGAGAACATTGAGGAAGCATTCATGAAAGCCCCCCGCAAAATCATCATCTCCACATTCGCTTCCAATGTGAGCCGTGTCCAGCAGGTGGTGGCTGCAGCCATGAAAGCAAACCGGAAGCTTGTCCTTCTTGGCCGAAGCATGGTGAATGTGGTGAATGTGGCCATTGAACGCGGGTATCTGGCCGTTCCTGAGGGAATGATTATCAACCCGAAAGAGGCAATGAATCTCGCTCCTGAAAAGGTGTGCATACTTTGTACCGGCAGCCAGGGTGAGCCGATGGCTGCCCTCTCACGCCTTTCTTCCGGAAATTACCGTGACGCTGAAATTCATCCTGAAGATACCGTGATTCTGGCTGCCTCCCCAATCCCGGGCAACGAGCGTGATGTTTCTAAAATCATTGATAACCTCTTTAAACTGGGTGCCAGAGTAATTTACGGATCAGGCAGCTCAACGGGAATGCATGTGTCCGGCCACGGCTACCAGGAGGATTTAAAGCTTATGCTCACATTGATGAAGCCGAAATATTTTATTCCCATTCACGGTGAATACAGAATGCTTCATCATCATAAATTGCTTGCTGAATCGATCGGTGTTGAAAAAGGGAACACTTTTATCATTAAAAATGGGGATGTTGTTGATTTTGAGAACGGAGAAGCACGCCAGACAAGGCGGGTGCCTGCAGGAGATACGTATGTGGATGGAGTGGGTGTCGGTGACATTGGCAGCATCGTGCTCCGCGACAGGAAGCAGCTATCAGAGGATGGCATGCTTGTGATCGTACTGACCATGAGCAAGAGTGAACGCAAAATGATATCAAGGCCGGATACGATATCCCGGGGCTTTATTTACGCAAGGGAATCCGAAGATCTGCTGAGAGACATAAATCGGATAGCAGAAAAAACCGTCAACGATCTTCCTGAGCAGGATAAAAGCCAGTGGAATGTCATCAAGCAGAGCATCAAGAAATCACTTGGGCAGTTTTTATTCGAAAAAACAAAGCGCAAACCAATGATCCTGCCGATCATTATTGAAATATAAACGAAAAGAGGCAAGCCTATTATGGCTTGCCTTTATCACAGGATAACGAACAATCAGTCAGGAAACTTCCCTCCTGATTGGAGTTTCCCATTATCTAAAGGGCTGCTTATCCGCGGCGTCCGCCTCGGCCGCCCCGCTTTCCTTCAGTATTGCGCTTCAATGAAGAAATATTTTCTTCGCTCGATTTTAAGAATTTTGCCATTTTGTCTTCAAAGCTTTCCTTTGGCTTAAAGTTTCCTTTTGAACGGAAATCTCTGGAACCACCACCGCCGCGGCGATCATCTCTTCCCTGGCGCGGTGGGCGCGGTGAATAAGAAGATTGGCCTTCCGGTCTGTCCACTGCTTTTTTGATGGATAAGGCAATTTTGCCTTCCTTCTCACTTAGCACTTTAACAGTTACTTCATCGCCAACTTTTAAATGATCATTTACATCTTTAACATAGCTGTCAGCTACCTCACTGATGTGAACTAGACCAGTCGTGCCGCCTGGCAGCTCGACAAAAGCTCCGAAATTTGTAATACCTGTTACTTTTCCTTGTACCTTGCTTCCAATTTCGATTGACAAAAAAACTTCCCCCTCGGTAGTGTTAACAACGTCTTATTATAACTTTTTTTTAAGATAATTTCAATGCCGGCGATATCCCCCGATATTCTACCCCGAATGAAGGGGGTTCAATCCTATTTTCGGGTAAAATTTATGCATATAATCGGCTCTTTTGGTTATTTCCGTTTTTCCGGCATATATTTCAGCCACTTTCCCAGTCTCCAGCTGTTCACTCCATACACTAAAAGGGCAATGCCTGCTATGCCTGCGGATAACTGCAGGATCAGCATTTCATCAGCATAAACGCCAAAGCCTGACCCGGTTAAACCTAGCATGAATAACTGAAAAAACTGCTTTTTCCGATTTTCATAGATCGTAAATTGAAACTCTCTTCTTTGTCCGGCCTCTTTCATTTTTTCCAATTTACGCGGTGTTTCCAGGAACACCGCTGCTGAATGAAAAATTTTAAAGAACGGCTGGGATTGGATAATGTTCCAAATAAAGGACCATTTATTCCCCTGTGAGCTTAACCATTCTGTAAAAACAGGTTTACCAAGCTCAAGAAGATCATCTTCCGGTGCCAGATGGCGAACAATCCCTTCGATTGTCATAAAGGACCTGCCCAGAAAAACAAAGCGTGTTGGCACCTGAATTGGAAGAGCAGCAATCAGATCGTTTAGTTCAAGCTTAAGAGCCACTAAATCCATGTCCTTTACCTGAGAGAGGTCAAATGCCATCCATTCTGACAGCAGCTTCTCCATTGTTACTGCATTAGCTTCCGGCAGCAAAAATCCCAGCTGTGACAGACATTCGACTGCTTTACTGTAGTTTTTAGCGAGAATGGATTCAATTAAATTCTGAAAAGAAACTGCATCTTTTTTTGAAATTTCACCGGCCATGCCGAAATCGAGAAGAATGATCCTCCCTTCTCTCGTAAACTGCACATTTCCCGGATGAGGATCTGCATGAAACATCCCAGGTTCCAGCCATTGCGGCAGGAAGAGCTTCATCAATTGGCGGGCCAATTCCTGACGGGACATCTCTAGTTTTTCAACCGCTTCTGAATCATTGAGCCTTTTTCCCTCCACCCATTCCATTACAAGCACTTTCGAGGTGCAAAGCTCCTGATGCACATCAGGAATTTTCACCATCTCACTGTCTTTAAAGCGCTTCTTAAAATAAAGCAGTGTATCCTTTTCCTTTGTAAAGTCAAGCTCCCGCTCAATAACCTGCTTAAGTTCCTGAAAAAGGACTTTTAAATTAATGAATCCCTTTGGAATAGGGACAAACCGATCTGCGAACCAGACAAGAATACTAAGGGTCCGGAAGTCGGTATGTACGATAGATTGAATATCTGGACGCTGCACTTTAATGGCAACAATTGAGCCGTCCTGCAGAGCGCCTTTATATACCTCTCCAATCGAAGCGGATGCTATGGCTTCTTTTTCAATCGCTACCACCTTTTTAGAGAGCTCGCTTCCCCACTCTTCATTTAAAATTACTTGGATTTCACTCCATTCGGACGGAGGCACCTTATCGGTCAGGTCTTGAAGTTCCTGGATGAAAGATTTTGGAAGCAAATCAGAACGAATGCTGATAAACTGACCAATCTTTATCAGCAGCCCTTCTAATTCAAAAAGTGTTGTCCGGAATCTTTTCCCGATGGCAGACCATAATTTTTCCCACTCAGCTTCTGATTTGCGGGTCCATTTATACCAGTAAATCTGTATTATAATGAGAAGTGCCAAAGAAAACACTTTATACATGCGGAGCCATTTACTTCTCGCCTTCATTTCCATCATCTTCTTCCTATGTAAGATGTACTGTATTATTCTGTAATACTGGCTAAATACCCTTTTCTTTTATACGGCAGCATGTTTAAAAAGTTTCATAACGTAAAAAAAACAGCCCGTCCTTACACAAAGGACAAGCTGTTTGCCTGAGTCTCCAGGATATACTGATGAGTTATGTTAACAATCTCTTCTTTATCATGGTCCATGGATGCCACATGATAGGAGTTATAGAGCGATATAGCTTTCTTCTTCGCGGAGCCGATCTTCTCCAGAATAAAATCAGTACACTCTGCAGGCACCACATGATCTTCTACCGACTTAAAACCTAATACAGGTGTTTTAATGTCAGGCAATAAGTCAGGTGTTCTTTCCATGACCTTCTGCAATTCGAAGATAGATGGGACCGGTACTTTACCGTACGTAATCTCCTCTACATCCTCTTTTTTAATATCAGGTGCGCCTTCATCTATATACCTGGGGTTTGTTTTCCCTTTTAGATTTTCATAACATGGAACCCGAAGAGCGGCATTTATTAACACAATACCTGCAATTTCCGGATATTTATTAGCCAGCCAAAGTGTCAAGGCCCCACCCATCGATTGACCTGCAGCATAGACAAATGTGCATCTGTCTTTTAGAAATTGATAACCCTTTTCTGCTTCAGCAAACCAATCCTCATGAGAGGTATTTTCCATATCTTTATAATGTGTGCCATGACCTTTAAGCCTTGGAGCAAAGACGGTATAGCCAAGCTTGGCAAATGACTCACCCAAAAACCGGACACTCTGGGGAGTACCAAGAAAACCATGTGTGATCAGGATCCCGATCTCATTGCCTTCATAGTAGAATGATTCTGCACCGTCCAAAACAGGATAACGTTCATTCATAATCTATTCCTCCCTCAGAATTAATTATTCACATTATATAACCAACTATTCCGACCTGTCAACTTGTATTTAAAAAATGAAATGACCGTCCCGAAATGAAAGGAACGGCTAAACTAAAAGTATAACCACAAATACAAGAAGACAGAAACTTAATCCAATAATAATAGCCCTCGCATTAGAGTTCCATGTGTAATCTGTGAAGTCTGCAGGTGATTGAGCACCATCCACCTTTCTGCTGTGAATGACCATGCTGATATTGGTCATGGCCAGAATCGCGATAGTCAGAAAAAATAAAAACATCGGTTCAATGGTTAGAAGAATATTGGATCTAAAATGAAGATAAGCATTTAAAAAACATATACCGCTCACCAGCAGACTCGAGATACTCCCCACAGTCCGCTGCTTTCTCCATTCACTGCTCATCTTTTCTCTTTCGTATTTGGCTATTTGATCTAAAGCGGGGATAATGGAGGATGCAGAATCTCGCCTGATAAATCCGGCAAGAGACTGAACGAACAGTAGAACTCCAAGAAACAAAAACATGTGAAACATCGTTATTTCCATGAATGTTATCACAGCGAAAGATATGCCTAACGCTGCAATGATTGCGCCATTCATCCATAAGATTTGTCTGACCCTTAACTTACCAATTTCCGAAGAGCCCACTCTTATCCCTCCTTTTTTCTAATAAAAAAGCTAACCGGGCTGGCAAGACTTAAGAAAGCGATTCCCAGGAAAAGCAAAGTGGCAGTTCCGTCCCCGCCCAGACCAAGCTCATCAGCGATAATGGCGTCAAAAAATAAAACCTGGCCAGAGATGATAATTAAAATAAGTGATATAAACACAACCACTATCCCGCTAATGGCTTTTGAAGTTAAAGCAAAAATGAGCAATATAACGGCTGCCAGTAAAGAGCTATAAAAGACTGGCTGTAATAATGTAAATGTCCCCTCTGTTACAAATGATTCGTAAGTGTACATATTTCCTCCTAAAAAAAACCTTTTATACTGTTATTTTACATTTTTATAATATGAAACTCCATTTTTATTGAACATAACCCTATAAGAATATATTTGCGGCACCATCTTAATAATAGACATTGACTTATTTATGTGAGTATTTGTATAAAGATATTATGATTCTTAATTAGAAACGGGGAGATTAAAATTCAAGCGCGATCCTACTTTAAGTTTAGTGTGACAGCTGCTTTGATGCTGCTGGGCTACGGAATTTATTATATTGTATCAGTTGTTTTGTTCTTCTTTGCGATAGGTGCACTTCTGCTTCCTATTGGGGTATTCGGCTTTCCAATCTTAATTTATATAGTTTGGAAAAGGATATTGAAACATGCAGAAAATAAGACTTTAAAGATAGTATTCTTGCTTGGCGCCTATATGGTTTTTATTTTTATTACATATATATTAGATAGTATCAGCTGGAATGAAGGCGGCAATTTGGCCATGTATCTTTCCTGGCTTGGCATTGAGGTAAAATGAAATCACTGTTTCTTGTAAAGCTGCCCCCGTTTCCTTTTCGGGGGTTTTTTTCCCCTGATTTCTTAATCTGGCTGGAATAAGCCTAATACACTTTTGCTGGCAAGCAAGGCCTTTACATTCTTAATTTTATTGTAAACTATATTTTCTATCACGTTGACAAACTTCTATGTTAACCATAAAATAAAAACAGTTAACCTATTAATCTGAATTGGAGAGGTATTATGAAAGTCAAAGAAATGACATACGTGGCTTTATTTGCAGCAGTAATGGGAGCACTCGGTCTTGTTCCCCCAATCATGCTATCTTTTACACCCGTTCCGATTACCTTACAGACACTTGGTGTCCTTTTAGCCGGAGGTATTTTAGGTGCCAGACTGGGCGGAATCAGCATGGCCGTGTTTTTGCTGCTGGTTGCAGCCGGTGCTCCGTTATTATCTGGCGGCCGCGGTGGCATAGGTGTTTTCTTCGGTCCCAGCGCCGGCTATTTAATTTCTTACCCGGTAACAGCATTTTTTATCGGCTATTTACTTTCACACTTCAAAACTTTAAAATTAATGAATATCCTTCTCATAAATCTGACTGTCGGAATATTCCTAATCTATCTGTTTGGCATTCCGGTACAGGCCTTTATGATGAATATTCCTCTGGCCGAAGCTATAAAATTAAGCCTGGTTTATATCCCGGGAGATGTGTTGAAAGCTACCCTTGCCTCATTCCTGGTATACAGACTGCTTAAGCATCCGATTATTAATAAGCAATTTTCTAAATCTCTGGAGACACTTTAAGGTGTCTCCTTTTCCATAAGGAGAGGAACACCCTTGACGAATATTACAGCAAATATAGAGAAGTTCGCCGAAGGTTCGCCGAATAAAGCAGCAATTATTACGACAGACGAGTCTTTAACCTATAAAGACTGGAACACTCTCGTATGTAAAACCGCCAATTGGCTAAAGTCTTTTTCTTTTGAAAATAAGACAGCGGGATTTCTTCTGCCAAATGGGATCCCATTTTTGCAATTATTCACCGGGGCCACCATGGCTGGATGGACAGCTGTTCCTTGCGATCTTAAATGGAAGGCAGAGGAACTTAGTGAGCGGATCAGGATTTCCAGCCCTTCTATTATAATCACAGTTAAAGAATACTATGACCAGGTTTCCAGCATGCACCCTTTCGTCCTCGTCTGGGAAGATGCATTTATGGAGATTGGCGGACAAAATAATTCGTTTCACATCGATTCTGAAAGCAACAAACCATTTTATATGGGTTTTACTTCAGGTACGACCGGCAGTCCAAAGGCATTTATCCGCTCCCATAAATCCTGGGCTGCCAGCTTCAAGGTTAATGAGCATGATTTTAAAATGAATGAAAAGGAACATGTCCTGATTCCAGGGGCACTCATCCACTCTCATTTTTTGTATGGCGCGGTTAGTACCCTGTGTACAGGCGGAACAGTTTACCTGCTTGATAAATTCAATGCAGCCAAGGCCCTATTGTGTATTGAGGAGCAGCCAATCACCGCACTTTATACAGTTCCGACAATGGTGTCAGCTATTTTAAAAGAAAAAAGAATCATAGAGAAGCCTTTTAAAATTATTTCTTCAGGAGCAAAATGGGACGAAACATCAAAAGAAGAAATCAGCAAAATGTTTCCTAAGCTTTCGATGATTGAGTTTTATGGGGCCAGTGAGTTAAGTTATATCACCTTTCATGGGAATGAGCAGAAGGCAGAATCAGTCGGTAAGCCTTGCCATGGAGTTGAAATCGAAATCAGAGGTCCAAAGGGTGAAAAGCTCGTTCCCTATGAAATCGGAAAAATATATGTCAAGAGCGATCTTATTTTCGATGGTTACCTATTAAATGGCGCAATACATACGATACAGGATCAAGATGGCTGGGCAACTGTTGATGATATGGGCTATGTTGATGAAGAAGGAAATTTATATATCAGCGGGCGGGAGAAGAACATGATTTTATATGGTGCCATTAATATCTTCCCGGAAGAAATTGAAAAAGTGATCAGCCAGCACCCTGCTGTTGAGGAGGCTGCTGTGATTGGAATGGAGGATCCATATTGGGGCCAAATAGCAGTAGCGATTATTCAAGGCAATACAGATGCTCTGGAGTTAAAACGCTTATGCAAAAATCATCTGGCCTCCTACAAAATTCCGCGCAAATGGATCTTCACTGAAGAAATGCCTTACACAGCCGGCGGAAAAATTGCCCGCGCCCAGCTGAGGGAAACCTTCGAAAGGAAGGTGATCAGCCATTAAGAGAGCCGTTATTGTACAAGCAAAAAGAACACCTATCGGAAAAGTTAATGGGATGCTTAAAGACTATGAGCCGCATGAACTTGCTGCCCCGCTGCTTAAATATCTGTCGGCAGGCCTGGAAGAAAAAATTGATGATGTCATTTTAGGCAATGTCGTGGGACCTGGCGGCAATATTGCCCGTTTGTCTACATTGGAAGCAGGACTCCCGCTGTCCGTTCCGGGTTTTACCCTGGACAGGCAATGCAGTGCGGGTTTGGAGGCCATACGGCTGGCATGCTATCTTATCCAGGGAGGCGCCGGCACCTGTTATATAGCGGGTGGTACGGAAAGTGCCAGCACCTCTCCCTTTTCGAAAAGGGCCCGCTTCTCCCCAGACAAAATCGGAGACCCGGATATGGGTGCTGCAGCGGAACATGTTGCCGAAAAGTACAGCATTTCAAGAGAAGCTCAGGATACATATGCACAAATAAGCTATGAACGGAGCTGGAAAGCTTTTGAAAATAGAGTCCTCGCAGACGAGCTGATTCCCATTGGAAGCCATTCACATGATGAAGAGTTTTTCAAAAAGAGAAAAATGCATACTCTTTTAAAACGAGCCAAACCAATATTTAAAAAGGATGGAACTGTAACAGCAGCCAACAGCTGCGGCATCCATGACGGGGCAGCTGCTGTTTTGGTGATGGAGGAAGAAACAGCAATTAAAAATGGCTACAAACCCATTCTGCGTTTTGCTGATAGTGCCGTTGCTGGTGTACACCCCAACTACCCGGGATTTGCGCCTGTTCCAGCCATACAAGAGATTCTGGAAAGAAATTATTTAACCATTGACGATATTGATTTAATCGAAATTAATGAAGCTTTCTCTTCCAAAATTGCAGCATGTGCCAATGAGCTTTCCATTCCACATGAAAAGCTGAACGTTAATGGAGGGGCTTTAACAATTGGGCACCCTTATGGAGCGTCAGGTGCAGTGATCGTTACAAAATTATTTTATGATGTGCAAAGGAGAAATTCTTGCAAATACGTATTAGCTGCTATTGGGAGCGGAGGCGGCGTCGGTGTGGCGATTTTGTTTGAGGCAGTTTAATGAAAGCTTGGAGGATAGCCTGGAGAAGTGGATTTCCAGGTTATTTTTCTGCTTGAAATTTGGCAGAATCCGACGTAATAGCACAATTTTAGCAACTGCTAGCATTTTGCTATTCGACAAATATCAACTGATATCACACTGGTATCCATCTATTTTCTCTTTTTTTGCAAAACATGCGGCTTATTCAGCTGCCTGAAGGATCGCATAAGCGCCAAGAATCGCACCAATGAATTCCAGCCAGCCCCCTGCAGCCAGCAGGACTCTTTTTTGGATGCTCGTTTCATCTTCTATAAGAATTCCTAAAGCGTCCAGGATCGCCGAAACGGAAATTAAAGAGTACCCCAGAGTTTCGAGATTGCTAAGCATATTGTCTTCTTCATTTTCAACTCCCGAAGCTTCCAATGCGGCACCCATGGATTGAATGGCACTGCCCAGCGAATTGAAGCCTGAAACAGAAACTGAGGGATTCTGAATTTCAATATTGTTTGCAGCCGAGTTAATGGAGTTCCCGCCTGCCTGCGTAAAGCTCCCAATAATTCCATATAAATTAGCTGTTTCACTTCCTTCAGCCAAGCTTATCCTGCCAAACCCCTGCAGGCTATTGCCAACTGCCTGGACACCGTTACCGTCCCGTATTAATTTTTTGTTCACATTGTTTTCGCCTGGCTTCATGGTTTCACCAATTGCTGAAATAAATGTGCCCGTAACCAAAAAATAAGCTCCGATCGTTAATAAGTCATCTCCCTCCAGATACATGATTACCCCTCTCTAAAACAGTTCTTCATTTAACCACACAGAAGATTTTGAGTCAGGTACATCGTTTGCATCACTGCTTTCAGAAGAGATCTCCTGATTCTCCCCCTGAATCGTACCAATTAGGGATAAGACAGAACCGACTGCCTGAATCCAGCTTCCCACGGCAATAATATGATTTGCGCTATCTCCAGGTGCTCCCCTCTCTTTTTCCCTGAGATTTTTTGTACCGCCGATTGCCTGAAGGGAGTTTCCAATCGATTGAAGCAGATTGCCATTTATATTAAGTATTTGACCGGGTGCAGTGGGATCTTCTAATTCATCTCCAAGTGCTGTCGCTCCGCCAAGAGCCTGAATCCAGTTTCCTGCGATAACTAATTTATCTTCATTTTCATCCTCTAAGTCCAGTGTTAATCCGGCAATGACCGTGCTGTTTCCGATTGCCTGTATCTCATTGCCGACCTTTTCAAGAGATGGCCCGCTCTCCCCATCCGCCTGGAGAGCGTTTCCTGTTCCTTGGAGGCTATTTCCCACTATATCGAGGCCATCAAAAAGACTTTCCATTCTTTTTGACTTGGCGGGTATGGTTGAGACAGCTGAAATGATCGTTCCGATTGCAGCTAAAGCGGCTCCGACGACCTCTTTTAGTTGATTGTCCATAACATACTCCTTAGCTGACGTATGTTATATTATATTCAAATTTTTTTCATGGGTACGAAGTTAATGAAGAGTGGCGGTTTCGGTGTCCGGATACTCTAATCTTGATTTGTATCAAAACAGCAAACCATATTGTTTCAAGGGACTTCGCCGTGATTTAGGCATTTACTCCTTCATATGTCCCCTTCTTGCTTTATGTGAGCAACAATTAATATCTGTAATCCTTCCCATTGTGATGGTGCTATAATAGTTCCCATCCGACAGCAGCTTATCCATTTTTAATACCCCTTCAATTTCAAAGCCATACTGCTCGTATAGCTTAATCGCTTTCTCATTTGTTTCAAGAACATTTAAGGTAATCTTCTTAATATGATTAGCTTCAGCCCATTGAATAGACTGAGCTAAAAGGTTTTTTCCAATAGCAAAGCCCCAGAATTCCTTCAGCACACATACTCCAAACTCCACTTTATGACGGCTTCTTTTCAGTTTGCTGCCTTCACATCTGGAAAAGCCTGCAATTCTTCCATTTATCTCCGCAACCAAAAATATATTACGTTCACTAATGGAATCTTTATTAACTAATTCTCTGAAACCTGTTTCATCTATGTATCCTTCACCTGCTTCCCGATCCATGTTCTCCGTTTCTCCATCAATCTGCACTCTTACTTCTGACAGTTTTTTAGCATCTTCCTCGACAGCAGATCTTATCGTATAGCACAAATTTTTAACTATATATTGTTTTGGTTTTAAAATCACAACAATCGCCTTCTTCTCTAATGAAATAATTCAAAAAGAGCCAATTCTTCCCTAAAAAGAATGGCTCATCAGTTAATTAATGCTCACCCTCTGTATAGATTTGAAAATTCACTCCGAATTTGTCGATTACGCTGCCATATGCAGGGCTGAAAAAAGTTTCCTGAAGAGGCATAGTGACTTGGCCGCCCTGCTGCAGAGCTTCAAAAAATTTCTTCGATTTTTCAGGATCTGATGCTGAAAGGCAAATGGTCACTTGATTGCCCGTTTGATGATTCTGACCAGGGAATGTATCGCTAAACATAAGTTCGTTCTCCCCAACCTTTACAGTTGCATGCATAATGCGGTTCTTTGCTTCTTCAGGCAGCGGATATTCAGGATTATCGGGACCTTCCCCAAATGTTTGCTTATACAGAACTTCCGCTTCCAGCGCTTCTCTGTAAAACTCAATTGCTTCATTCGCATTTCCGTCCATCACCAAATAAGGAATCACTCTTACTGTCATTTTCATCAGCTCCCTAATATTTTCATTTTTCTCAATATTTATTACAAGGTTGATTTTACTACGAGGAACAAATGTTCGCAACTATTTTTTAAAAAAACCGGTCTATTTTTATCACTTGTTCTATATTTTATAGAAATGGTGCAGGAACTTGTACCACATTCCATAGACAAAGGTGAGATGAGAATGTTTACGGTGTATTATCTTGATGGGAAAAATGTTTTATTAAATCAGCTTCGCAAAAGTGTTCCAAATGAAGGAGAAGAGATCAGAATCAAAGGACGCAAAGGAAAAGTAACCAGTGTAACATCAGTAGAGGAAAGGAAAATTCACGTACAGGTAGAGCTTGAAAGTGTAAATAAAGCGAAGCTGGCAGCAGAAGTTGATAAAAAGAAGAAAAAAAGATGAGAAAACCCGCATTGTCTGCGGGTTTTCCTGATTAATGCAGGGTTGCTCTGATCTCCTGCATTTTTTTCCTGACCAGAGGATAAAAATTCTTCTTAGCACTTGCAGTCGAATTCCCTCCAAAAAATTCAGTGCCCGGACATGTTTTTACTGCATGCCCATGGCTGTTATCCAGCACCCTCTCACCTGAGTTAATATCCCACCAATGGTGATAGGTGATGCTGTCGATGGATGGCGCCAGGCCATATTTCAGCATCAGGAGAGCTGTTACGGTCACGATCGTTTCTTTTTGTTCAGCAGTCATTTGATTGGAGTCAAAATCACCGAGATTTTCGATTGCTATCGCTTCTGCTTCGATCTTGTGCATCGCTTCTTTATTCTGAAGTCCGAATGATCCTTCCGGTGCTATATCGAACGGTCTCCCCACTGCCACCTTTCCATCCGGGAAAGTGGTCAGCTGCTGGCTGATCATGCTCCACTTCATCCCGCCTACATGATACTCCTCCATCCCCTTCAGGAGCGCAAAATGATTTGTGCCATTGAACTGTTTATATGATGGCTGATAGGTGTGATGCTGCTGAACCTTGGCCACTTTCCTCGTAAATTTCTGATTGAAAATCCAATCCCGGAACTCCTCTCTTGTCATGAGGACAAACTTACCATCCATGGCTAATTTCTTTGGAATAATTTTTAGTTTCTGCCCGGCATTTATAGCATTTGAGGATAGTCCATTTGCTGTCTTAATAATCGGGACACTTGAATCATATTTTTCCGCCAGCCTCCAGAGTGTATCTCCGGGAGCCACTTTATACATAATCGGAACACGCAGCTTTTGCCCGATTAAAAGTCTGTCTGACTGCAGGCCGTTAAATAGTTTTAAGTCCCCTGCAGTTGATCCGTATTTTTTTGCAATCAATGTCAGGGTATCCCCCTGCTTTACATCATAAATATTGCGGGGATTGTTTTCAGCATGTGCAGCGCTCCAATTCAATTGCCAGAACACTGCGAGACTGAGGAAAAGAAATATGCATTTTTTCATACTCAATGTCCTTTCCATTCGATTTATATTATTTTTGTATAACTAAAGAAAATTATCCTCTTTTTTTGGCATGATAAAGGAATCTGCAGGGTATTTTCTATAGCAGAATAAAAGAAATGTAAGGTGTGAGTCAGCATGAAAAACCAATACTTCTCAGAAATCTGTGTACCGATTCAAACTCCATATGGATTTAAACCAGCAGAAAAAGAACAATTTGATTTTACGTTCGACCGAAAAGACCGTTTTAATGATTACCGGATTGAAATTGATGAGCAGGATTATGATATCAGCCTGGATGACAATGGCCAGTGGTATTTTTTCACTTCATTTGTATGCGATTCATTTGATGAGCTTAAGCTTTCCAGACAGATTTTCAGGCCGCCCTATTTAAAAAATGTGGAATTGCGTTTAGTGGATTTAATGGAGAATGCCGATATCCGGCCACTTTATGAAGGTCATGACAAAGCATACGGACATGCACTTGCTCTTACTGATAACCTGGCATCTGTCCCGGCATTCCGGCAGGCCAGGCTTGCTAATTTTGATGGTTCTGATGATCCCACAATTATAAAAAGGATTCATTACATTCAAAATGAATACAAAGGAGAAATCACCCGGTTTATTTCCGGATTTGAAACCCGTTCTTTTGCAACCTATACAGAAAATGAATACTACGCAAGGGAAATTCACCTGCCGAAAAATGCAAGAACTTATTTGAAGCTGTTTGTTTACTTTTCCAGATATGGCACTCTTCCGTCACAGCAGATGATGCCGCGGTTCCTGGCGAATCTATGGGCGTCTGCACAGAGCTTAAATACGAAAGCCAATCCTGCACTCTACAAACAGGAAACCATAGATTAAAGAAGAGAGTTTCATTTTTCGGCAATAAAAGCCATGATACGACCTCCGCCCGCAAGAATAGTCTAATCCTGCGCTTTCCCGAGAAATATGAAAAGCGGAAGCGCCTTGCCCACGAAGGAACGCAGACTAAGAACGCCACGTCCTGTGGCAACGTCTGCATGACCCCCATCCTGGGGGCCTCAAGCACAAGCCGAGCCTCACAGGAAGGCGTTCTTTGCCTTCTTGGGAGGATTGCCCGAAATGTGGAGGCGACTGCCCAGGGACGACAGGCATAAGACGGTTCCTGTAAGAAGGCGTTTTTCCTTCTGAAAGGAAACGGCTTATAACCCCGAGTCCCTAGGAGCCGCAACAAGACAAGCTTGTGACCTCGAGGGGGTAGGCGCTGGAGCTAGACAGTTATCGAAGTTTAAACCTTTAACAAAATACAAAGGAAAAGCGGGGAATATTTCCCCGCTCATTTGCCGTCTGTAATTTCTTTCAATATTTCATAGGAACGTTTTTGTTTTTCTTCGTCATAAATATAGGAAACCGCCATGATTTCGTCCACATTGTACATGCTCTGGAACTGCTCCAGCTGTCCTTTGACAGTTTCTTTGCTGCCCATAAGGGTGACGCTTGACATCCCTTCTGCGGCTTCCTTCTCCATTGGGTTCCAGATGGAGTCCAGATCCTCGACCGGAGGGCTCAATTTCATGGAAGTCCCTCTGACAACATTCAGGAAAAACTGTTTCATCGTGGTGGACAGGAATTCCGCTTCCTCATCCGTTTCTGCTGCAATGACATTTAAGCAGATCATCATATATGGTTTATCCAGATACTGCGAAGGCTTAAAGTTGGCACGGTAGATCCGGATGGCGTCCTCCATCCACCTTGGAGCAAAGTGTGATGCAAACACATATGGGAGCCCCAGTTCAGCAGCCAAATACGCTGAATCTGTCGAAGAACCAAGAATATAAATGGGAATGTTCGTTTCAACACCCGGGTGTGCTTTTACATAGCTCTGCTCCTCTAAAGGACCAAAGTATGTCAGCAGCTGCTTCACATCCTCAGGGAATGTATATACAGAATCATTTTTTGAACGGCGAAGCGCACTAGCCGTCATCATATCCGTGCCAGGTGCCCTGCCAAGGCCCAAATCGACCCGGTCCGGATAAATGGTGGCCATCGTTCCGAATTGCTCGGCAACCACTAATGGCGCATGGTTCGGCAGCATTATACCGCCGGAGCCAACGCGAATGGTTTTAGTATGCTCCAATGCATGTTTTATTAAAATAGCCGTGGCAGAACTGACCAGTGTCGGTGTATTATGATGCTCCGCTATCCAATAGCGTTTGTAGCCCATCTCCTCTGTTGCCTGAGCCAGATCAACAAGATCTTCGATAGCCTGCCTGCTGTCTTTCCCCTCCCGTATTGGGGCAAGGTTTAAAACAGAAACAGGTATTTGTATATTGGTCATTTTATAATCTCCTTCATGAAGAATTGACTTTATTTTAACAACCGAAATAAATTTAGGAAAATATAATGCTTAGTGTGAGCAGATTTATTAAGAAAAAACCAGCTCCCGCGAAAGGAGCTGGCTCTCAGCTTACTCTTAATGGTTCTTCATTTTCAGCAGAAACACTGGTTTTTACCGGTTTTTTCTTACTCAAAGCCAGCAGCAGAATCATGCCAAAGATACATGCAGTACCCGCCCATTGAAACAGGCCGAATGGTTCGTTCAGCCAGATAACCGTCGTAAATACTGCGGCAAGCGGTTCGAGGCTGCTTAAAAGACTGGTTTCGGTTGGAGACAGCGTTTGGAGACTTTCAATGTAGAACCAGAACGCAAGCATCGTTCCAAAAATAATAACGAAAACCAAATACAGGAATGCTTCAGCCGTTAAGCTGCCGAAATCCATTTCCCATGGGGGATGGATGAAACTCAATGCAAATCCGCCAATCACCATCGCCCAGCCAACCACGACAAGGGAATCATACTTCTTCAGCAGCGGGACGGCATACAACGTATAAAACGCCAGTGCCACACCGGATAGAACTCCCCATACAATCGCAGGTGACGGTACGGACAGCTGAGAAACAGAACCATTGGTCAATAGAAGAAAGCACCCCGCTAAAGCAAGGGACACGGTCACCAAATCCTGTCTTGTAAACACCGATTGCTTACGCAGGACCAGATAAATGATAATCATAGCTGGTGCCAAATATTGAAGCAGCGTGGCAACAGCCGCATTGCCATGGTGAATGGAAGCCATATAGGTATACTGTACGGCCAGCATTCCCGCCAGGCCAAAAATCAAAAGCATGATAGCTGCTTTTTTATTCTTCCACACTCCAAACACCTGTGAGCGATCCTTCAGCAAAAATTGTACGGCTAAGAGTAGCACACCAGCGATCAGAAGCCGGGCTGTGACAAGCCAATCAACTGAGATGCCGAATTCCTGAAAAAGCTTTTGGGCAACAGTTCCGCCAACACCCCAGAATGAAGCTCCAAAAATAACGAGCAATAAACCCGTACTCCTTGAACGTCCTTTCATGTTCGACTCCACCTTAAATATAATAATAGTGTTATAATATATCAAATTCCCTAATAAAAATAGCTGGATATCATAAAAAAGTATAACAATATTGAGGTGGCTTTTTTGCAGATTAAAGATTTTAAAGTGGATGAAAGCCTGAAGGAATTGACGAGCCACAGGACAGTGGTGATGCCTGTCGCGTGCTACGAGACGAAGATCGCAGATCATATTCAAGGCAAAGTTCCTTTGCATTGGCATGAGGAAATTCAATTTATCCTGACCCTTAAAGGCGAAGCCATGGTTCAAGTCAATGAAGAGAAATTTGCGGTTAAAGAAGGAGACTGCCTGTTCATCAATAGCGGGTGCCTTCATTCAGCCGAGGATATTAGCGGAGATTGCGTGTACATTTGTTTAAATGTCTCCCCTCATTTCCTGCTTCCCCAGGAATTGTTCAGCAGCTATATTTCTCCGTATATTTCAGCAACAAATCTTCCAGGCCTAATTTTGAAGGGTAATGAGGAATGGGAAAACAATATTATAGACAGCATCCTGGAAATCAAGAAATTAATTCATGAGAATTCACCATTTTATGAGATTGATACAGCCAGTCTGCTCACATTCATTTGGCAGCAGTTAATCAGGAACGGATTCCAGCTGGAATACAGCCAGACTGAGTTTGAAAAACACAGGCGGATGAAAGAAATGCTGAATTGGATCCATGAACATTATGCTGAGAAAGTCACCCTGGAGTGTATTGCCAAAGCCGGCAGACTGAGCAATTCTGAATGCTGCAGATACTTTAAAAAGATTCTAAGAACCACACCCATTAAATACCTGATTCAGCACCGCCTGCAAAAAAGCCTCCCCCTGCTTCAGGAGCCGGGCTCGAATGTAACTGAGGTTGCGTATAAAGTAGGCTTTAACAGCAGCAGTTATTTTATTGAAAAATTCCGTAATGCGATGAATATGACACCTTTGGCTTATAAAAAGAAGCGGCATTGAGTGCAGCCATTAGGAAATGGCCAGCGATTGTCCGAACTTTTCCTGACCATTCGTTGAAATGCAGGTGTTTTTTTCTATCGCCCGGCATTCAATAGTAAGAAAATACTCTTTCAGGCTTCCCTGAAAAACAACAATGAAATCTTCATTTTCCATCAAATCGTGCGGCATAACAAGGGCAGGCGGTTTATTAAATTTGACAATTTCACATCTCTGCAAGACAGTTGCTACAAATTGAGAGCAGAAAAAAGTATTTTTTCTTGAGAGTTGTTTATTAAACATGATGGCAAAAAGGCCCAGCAGATTATAACTGTAATCGTCTTTTTCAGATTCTATCTTATTTATAAGTGCTTTAAGCTTGTTTAGCTGTGCATCTGTAACAGAACAGCTGATGACAGTACACTTTGAGTCAGTAAAAAATTTCCCTCTTAAATTTTCTTTAACAAAACCGCCTATAAATGGATTTTTCGCCGTTTTCCTGCCAAAGCTGTACACATTTTTTAATTCAGGGTCAATTGAAATAGAAGCATGGTTATAAGGCTTTTTTGTGTAAAGCTTAATAAGCCGCGTAAATAACGTTCCGGTATCCGTAAGGAGTATATAGATTTTTTGATTAGACATAGCGTATCTCCTTATTAAAAATATGATTATATTCTTATAATATGGAGATACGTCTCTTAGGTTAAGAAGCCTGCGTTGTATATGGTTATAGGACTTGAGACTTAAGGTTATAAATTATACATAGCTCTTCTGGACAAAAATATATAAAGACGTAGGAAAATGGTGTGAAGCCCTAGAACTTTAATGCAATGAGCTTTAATATGGAGGGTGAATTTATTGGAACAGACAATTTTTGATCATATGGAAAAAGTGCGTGGCATTACAGAAAAATCAATCAGACGGATTCCAGAAGAAATGGCTGATATCATACCAGAAGGATTTAACAATAGTATCCGCTGGAACTTCGGGCATATTGCATTTGTCCAGGAAAAGCTTGTCTTTGGAATATCAGGTGAAAAAATGAACGTCCCAGTGAACTATGAACGGTTATTTGGCGCTGGAACTAAGCCTGCCGATTGGATCGAAGAACCGCCTTCCTTCAGGGAAATTGCGTCCGTCTTAACCGAACAAAAACCCAGGATAAAGACATTTCTTCAAGGGCGTATGGATCAAAAACTGCCAAGTCCCTTTACAAACCGCGGCGGCATTACCTTTTACACAACCGGAGAGGCTTTTTTATTCGGCTTTTACCATGAAGCCATTCATATGGAGACTATTAAACAGATTTATCGTTCACTTATAAATAAAGGCTGAATTGTTTTAAAAAAGTACAGCCTTCTTACTCCTGTCTGGTGTTAGAAGATGCTCGGAGTTCGGTTTCCTACTGCCTCTCTTTAGAGATTTCTGTGTCCGAAGCTGCACAGAGTTTTGACTCTGATTCACGGTTCCGGCTTTCTGTGTCCGAAGCTGACCCGGGTTCCGACTCCGATTAACGGTTCCTGCTTGCTGTGTCCCAAGCTGACCCGGGTTCCGACTCAAATCCATGGTTTCCGCCTTTCTGTGTCCGAAGTTGAACCAGGTTCTGACTCTACCAGCCTCTTTTCTCCTTTCTGTGTCCGAAGTTGCGCCAGGTTCTGACTCTACCGGTCTCTTTTCTCCTTTTTGTGTCAGAACTTGCAACAGGTTCTGACTCTACCGGTCTCTTTTCTCCTTTCTGTGTCCGAAGTTGAACCAGGTTCCGACTCAAATCCCCCGTTCCCGCCTTTCTGTGTCCGAAGTTGGCCCAGGTTCTGACTCAAATCCATGGTTTTCGCCTTTCTGTGTCCGAAGCTGACCCGGGTTCCGACTCTCACATCCTCTTTTATGCTTTCTGTGTGGCCAATGACCAAATTTCTACAAGAAACAAATAAGAGGCATGCCACATAGGACATACCTCAATCTCATTCCGGCATATTCAATCGCGGAAAAAAGTTATAAACCATAAAAACACCGAATAAACCAAAGAATAATGCACCGAAGATTGAACCCTCCACCAGGGCAGCAATTCCAAATGCGATGGCAATCAAACCAACCCATGCGGCAAATGACGAAATGGTGTAATGATAAATACCGCCGATAAATGTCAGCGTCTTGCCCAGGAATTGTCCTTCGCTTCCTGCTCTCTTAACTTCGATAAGCGTTAAAATAAAGCTCCAAAGCAGCAGCAAAGGTATCCCCCATAAAAAGATAAACCCGAATACTTCCATGCTTCTCCTCCAAAAATTTACTCCATAAACCTCATTAAATCCCCATGCACAATATCATCAGAAAAGCCGAGCTCTTTCCTGGAGATATCCATAAAAGGTTCACAGCCTGTAATATCCGCTTCTTCTTCCGATTTACTATCGAAGCATTTACCGGATTTGTACAAATAGTCTTTCGCTATGAAACTTCCATCCCGGAAGGTAACCGGATGATCGGAATCCCTTGTAAACAGGTTCTGCCCGAAGCTGAAATTATCATCAGCACTTATGCCGAGCAAATGAAGAATGGTTGGCCTGATATCAATTTCCCCGCCAAGGTTCGAGAACGTTTTGCCCTCCACACCCGGAACGTGAATAATCAGCGGCACACTCTGCAGCTGCATGCGGTTCACAATCGTATCTTCCTGCCCCAGCAGTTCAAGTACACCATGCTCATATTTGTCAGAGATGCCATAATGATCGCCATACAATACGAACATCGTATTTTCATAGAGTCCCTTCTTTTTTAAGTCCTGGAAGAAGTTTTTAATGGCTTCATCCTGGTATCTGACGGTTGTGACATAGCGATTGACCACCATTTCACTCGTGCTTGCCTCAGTGATAAACTGATCTTCCTCTTCCAGCAAAAACGGGAAATGGTTGGTTAATGTGATAAACCTTGCGTAGAAAGGCTTTTGCAGGTTATCCAGATGCTGAATGGATTGCTGAAAAAACGGGATATCCTTAATCCCGTAATTCACAGAGTTCTCATCCGTCACCACATAATCAGCTTTTGAAAAATACCGATCATACCCTAAAGAATCATACATAGCTTCCCGATTCCAGAACGAAGCGTCATTGCCGTGGAAAACGGCTGCGTAATAATCCTTTTCAGCTAATATATGCGGCAGGCTCCGATAAGCGTTTTCCGTTTTCCGGACAAATGCCGAGCCGCTCGACAACGGATAAAGGCCCGTATCAACCATGAATTCCGAGTCCGATGTTTTGCCCTGTGCTGTCTGATCATAGACCCGGCTGAAATAAAAGCTGTCTTCAATCAGTGAATTAAGGAAAGGCGTTATTTCCTGCCCGTTCACCTTCTGGTTGATCACAAAATTCTGTGTGGACTCCATGCTGATCAGAACGACATTCATTCCTTTTGCGGCACCAAAGTAATCCGATAGCTTCTCTTCATGGGATTGCACATACTCAGCAGAAGCCTCAGCATCCGTTGCACTGGCAAAAGCGCGGTTGAGCGGGTGGGCTGCAGCGATGCCGATATCATAAAGATGATATTGATACAAGCCGATATGCTTAACAAGCTGCTGGCGATTATAGGATTCCGAAAATAAATGAGGCACTTTCACCAAGCCAAGAGTGATGGTTATTAACACAAACATCAGACTGACAGCGCTATAAAGCCTTTTTGATTTATATGTAACCTGCTCACCTGCTGATTCCCTTTTTAAATAGAAAAGCCAAAAAACAGCCAGGTCAGCCAATAACAGAAGATCCCACGGGCTGATCAATTCAAAAGTACTCGGTCCTATCCCTCCGACATTTTTAAACTGAAAAAGGATCGGAACGGTTACAAAATCTGTATAAAAGCGATAATAAAGAAGGTCTCCAAAAAGAATGCCGGTCAGAACTGCCATCGCTGCAAAAATAGCTCCCGGTTTGACCTTTAGCTTAAAATAATAAGGAACTCCAAGAATGACCATTATGGCCCCAATCGGGCTTAACAGAATAAATAAAACATCAGTCCAGTTCTCCGGTTGCAAATTGAATCCGATAAAAGATACAGCAGCCGTCTTGATCCAGATTAAGATAACGGCAGCCCAAATGGGAGGAAGCTTTTTAAATAACTTCATAATCATACCGCTTTTCATAGTGTTTTTCGAAAATACCTGCCATCATTTCAATAGAAGCCATGACCTTCTCTTCTTCCTGCGCCCCCATCAGAGCCACCTGAACCCAATTTCTTTCAAGCAGGTACCCGCTTTCATAGCTTAGTAGAGTTCCTTTCTGTTTGCATATGTCGCCAAATTCCCTGCTGGAAATGCCCTCCGGCAAATGGACAGTAAGGATGCCTGGCGAATAATCGTTCCCGCCGAGAACGGAAAAACCCTTGTCTGCAAGCCTTTCCCTTACTTTTAGAGACAATCTGTTTATCTTCTCATAATCTATCAGCTTTATACTCTCTTTTAATGCGTAGACCAGATTGGAAGAATGGGTATATGGAATGCTTTCATTGTCCTCATACATCTTTAAATCCAGGTATCTGGGAACACTGCTGTTCCCTTTTATTCTATCTCTATGGAATACAATCGCAAGTCCCGGGTACGAGCCAAATCCTTTTCCGCTGACGGAGGATGCCAAAAGAATATTTTTAAGATTAAGCGGAACAATTCCGGCAGTACTGCATGCATCCACGCAAAGCTCGGCACCATACTTCGCACATAGCTCCTGAATTTCGCTGATATCGAACAAATACCCGGTTGAGGTTTCACAATGGACAGTCCAGACCCATTTTATAGAAGGATTTTCTGTCAGCATATATGCAATTTCCTCATGCAGGATCGGTTCATTCCACTCTTTTTCAATCGTTTGAAAAGATAACTGAAACCTTCTGGCATGATCAATTAAACGATAGCCAAATTCACCATTGGCCAGGATCAGTCCATTCCCCTCCATGTTTTTCAGCTGGGCAGCCACAAGGTCGTTGGAAAGGGTTCCTGTCCCGACAATAACTTCAGCAAAAGCGGCACCTGTCATCCTGCATAATTGAGAACGCAGCTCCACCAAGCCCTTGATAAAGTCACGATTACGATGTGATACGGCTTCTTTAGCAAAAGCGTTTTTCACGTTCTCATGAATAGGGACTGGGCCCGGCAAAAGCGAGTGCTGCCCGGACTCCTCTGAGCTTCTGGCCATTAAGCGTTTAAAGGCTTTTGTGGAACGTTCGAAATTCTCTTTTGTTAAGTACATGGGCTGAAATTGGGCGCCCTCCTCTCCTGTCAGAGGACCAAAAGGCAAAAAGCCAATCCGCTTATACAATTTCAGCTGCCTGACCGTCCCAGAGATCAGCGCCATCGTATAATTTTGTTCAAGGCAAAACTCCACAAGCCTTTCACAAAGCTGATAAAAAACACGGGTGCTGCGGTATTCTTTTTTGACTGACAGCAGGCGCACCTCGCAATATTCACCTTTCACAGGCAAGTATTCTTCGAGATTAGGAAGCTTATAATCAAGCGAAAATGGCCTTGTCGCGCGAATGGCGATCATTCCTGCCACTTCCTCACCAGCCTTGGCAATCACATATGTATTCTCTTTATGAAATTTATCGATTAAATACTGATTTTCATTTTGCTTATGCTGTGGAATTTCTTCCACAAATGTTTGATAGTTCAGCTGATGGATTTGTTCGAATTCACCAGGTTCGGCTGCGATTTTGCAGATAATATTCATATTTTACCTCCTATGCTTAGGCATGATGAAATTTGTATGGGAAATTACGACAATGATAAGCATCAGCAGCAGTCCTGCCGCAATAATGAATGAATCACCAATCACCCAGGCTGTTATGGGAATAGAAGCCATCGAGATAAAACCCGATAATGTATACTTCCGAAGAGCTGCGAACATGATTCCCATTGTGATGGCCATGAATGCGATCGTTAGAGGCTCCAGATACAAGGCAGAAGCCAGATACACAACCACTCCTTTTCCGCCATGTAACCCCAGCTGAATTGGGAAAAGATGGCCCAACAGCACGCAAACAGCGCTCAGAATGAGTACACCTTCCCCCTCAAACAGGAGTCCAGCTGCATATAAAGCTCCCCATGTCTTTCCCGCATCAACGGCTATAGTCAGCAAAAACCCGGTTTTCCCGTATGCTCTTCCTGCATTGGTAGCTCCTGCATTCCCGCTCCCTATATACCTTATATCCTCTTTTGCTAAATATTTAACCACATAATAAGCCCCTGTTATGCACCCCAATGCGTAAGAAAAGGCCATAACGATCAGAGCGTACCAAACATCTTCGATCATAAACACCTATCCCGCCTTCTACTAATTAAACGATCAAAAAGGGTAAAAAGTTTCATATAATCACAAATTTACTATCAATTATGGATATACTCACCTAATTTTACCATTAAACAATGTGAATGCCAGAGCCTTAAATCATAATTCTCCGATTTTATTGTCAATATTAAACTTTCAATAAAAATTAATTTTTGTGTTGACATTGTTTAGCATTCGCATATAATTTGCATTAAGGCAAAACTTTTATATAAATGCATAAAACTTGTCCATACGACGTTAAATTGTATAAAAACAATTAATTTGTATATGTTTAAAATTGGAAAATGAAGGAGGATAAAAAAATGAAGGATCCAGCTATCTCCATACAGGATTTGCATGTTTCCTATTTTGGAAATGAAGCGGTAACAGGGGTCAGCTTATCGGTGAATACCGGCAATCTGGTGGGCATTATCGGACCGAATGGTGCAGGCAAATCAACCTTTCTAAAAGCCATGCTGAATCTCATACCAAAGGATAAAGGCGCAGTTCAAGTACTGGGAAAACCCATCAATGAAGTGCGCAAAAGCATCGCCTATGTCCCCCAGCGGAATGACATAGACTGGGACTTCCCCATCACGGTGCTTGATGCCGTCCTGATTGGGACCTACCCCCATTTAAAATTGTTCCGCCGTCCAAAAAAGAAGGATAAAGAATGGGCCATGGAATGCCTTCAGCGAGTCGGCATGCAGGAATTCAGCAAAAGACAGATTGGTGAATTGTCAGGCGGACAGCAGCAGAGAGTCTTTCTGGCGAGAGCCCTTGCCCAGAAAGCGGATCTGTTTTTCCTGGATGAGCCGTTTGTCGGTGTTGATGTATCGAGCGAGGAAACGATTGTGAACATTTTGAAGGAGCTGTGCAGGCAGGGAAAAACGGTGATTGTCGTACACCACGACTTAAGTAAGGCGAACGATTATTTCAATCAGTTAATTCTGCTGAATAAGGAATTAATCAGCTTCGGGACTGTTGAAGAAGTGTTTAAACCGGAAGTAATTGCAAAAGCCTATCAGGGGCAATTTGCTTTTATGAATGAGATTGGGGTGTCATTATAATGGCTTTTATCGAAGCGGTTATGCAATATGGTTTTCTGCAAAAAGCGCTATTAACCTCGGTGATGGTAGGAATTATCTGCGGAGTCATCGGCTGTTTTATCATTCTGAGAGGAATGGCTCTCATGGGAGACGCCATTTCACATGCCGTACTTCCCGGTGTCGCTATTTCGTATATGCTGGGTGTTAACTTCTTCTTCGGGGCCGTAATCAGCGGTGTGATCACAGCCATCGCTATCGGTTTCGTCTCCCAAAACAGCCGGATTAAGCATGATACCTCAATTGGCATTATGTTTACAGCCGCATTTGCTTCAGGAATCATTATTATTACGATGCTAAAAAGCAGTACAGATCTGTATCATATTTTATTCGGAAATGTTCTGGCAGTAAGATCATCCGATATGTGGATCACATTGGGCATCAGCCTGATTGTATTGGGGGCTGTTTACCTCTTTTACAAAGAGCTATTGGTGACATCATTTGATCCGACAATGGGCGCAGCTTACGGACTGCCCGTGCGTTTCATTCATTATTTCCTGATGACACTATTGACAATGGTCACTGTTGCATCCCTTCAGACAGTTGGTATCGTCCTGGTTGTTGCCATGCTGATCACTCCTGCGGCTGCCGCTTATCTGTTAACTGAACGGCTATGGATGATGATCTTCCTTGCGTCCGGCATAGGGGTGATTTCATCCATCACAGGGCTTTACTTCAGCTTCACCTACAATTTAGCTTCAGGAGCGACGATTGTCATATCATCTACTGCTATCTTCATTCTCGTTTTCTTATTCTCCCCTAAGCATGGGCTGATATGGAAAACACTGAAAGTAAAGAAAAAGAGAGCTTCATTAGTGTAATTAAAAAAATGTCAGGAGGTTTTCAAATGTTTAAAAAAGGCTTTCTTTTACTGGCTTCATCCCTTCTTTCCCTGTTATTTTTGTCGGCCTGCAGCAGCGGTAAGAGTACATCTGCCGAAAATGATGGCAAAATCCAGGTTGTCACTACCTATTCGATTGTGTATGACATTGTGAAAAATGTAGGCGGGGATTTGGTTGAGATTCATAGCCTGGCACCAATCGGCTCTAATCCCCACGAATATGACCCGCTTCCTGAGGATGTGCAAAAAACAACCGATGCAGATGCTGTATTTTACAACGGCCTAAATCTCGAAGCCGGCAATTCATGGTTCAGCAAGCTGATGGAAACGGCCGGAAAAGACGGTGAAGATGCACCTGTCTTCCTGATGAGCAAAGGCGTTGAGGCTATGCACTTAACCACGAAAGGCAAAGAAAGCGAAGAAGATCCCCATGCATGGATGGACATCCGAAATGGGATCAAATACGCGGAAAATGCCAGAGATGGGCTGATTAAGGCAGATCCAGACCATAAAGAGGTTTACGAAAAAAACGCGGAAGAATATATTGCAAAGCTTCAAAAGCTGCATGATGAAGCTGTAACACAATTTAACGAAATCCCGGAATCTGAACGGGTTCTCGTAACAAGTGAAGGTGCTTTTAAATATTTCAGCGAAGCCTACGGATTCCAGGGTGAATACATTTGGGAAATCAATCAGGAAAACCAGGGAACACCCGAACAAATTACAAGAATTGTAGATATTATCAATGAAAAAGGCATTACAGGACTATTCCTCGAAACAAGCATTGACGCCCGAAGCATGGAAGCCGTATCCGATGAAACCAATGTACCGATTATGGGTAAAGTGTTTACAGACTCTCTGGCAAAGCCTGGTGAAGAAGGCGATACGTACATCTCGATGATGGAATGGAATATTAAAACCATTAAAGAAGGCTTGACGAAGTAATTCCAGCAAGCAGGTGAAACATGTGATCCCCATTCGTATAAAGAGATATATTCTGGACATTTTTATCTTACAGGAAGCACATGGCCATGCAACCATTTCCGGTATCGCCAAGAGTTTGAAGGTCACCGCCTCGGCAGCGTCTAAAATGGCCGGAAAGCTTAAAGAAGATGGTTACATTTACTTTCAGCCCTACGGAACCATTACTCTGACAAAACAGGGATCAGAAATGGGCAAAAAGCTATTCCAGGATCATCAGGTCTTAATGGAGTTCTATCAAATAATTGGGGTTGAAGACAAACTGATCCGGCAGAAAGTCAGAGAAGTGGAAATGCATCTGGGATCGGAAGTTATTTTTAAAATTAAGGGTTTTTTAGAAGAACATAAGAAAAACGCTTGAGATGTTCAAGAACATTCAAGCGTTTTTTTCTGATTTAATCCGGTTTGTCATGACCATTCAAAAAATCATGCAGTTTTTTTCCAAATACACTCCATGTTCTCAAGGGTCTTCCCTTTCGTTTCAGGTACGAACTTCCATACAAAAACGGCTGAAAGAACACTCATCACTCCATAGAAACCGTATGTTATGCCGCCGCTGAATTCCATCATCATCGGATAAGTCGATGAAATGAAATAGTTTGCGGCCCATTGTGCAGCCACAGCTACCGCCACGGCCTGTCCGCGGATTTTGTTCGGAAAAATTTCCGAGATCAATACCCAGCAGATCGGCCCCCACGACATCATGAAAGAAGCTGTGTAAACGATAATAAAAATTAACGTTCCCATGCCGATTATATTGGAAAAGGCCATTCCGGCGACACCAAACATCCCGATTGCCATGCCAATGGAACCTGTGATTAATAATGGCTTGCGCCCCCATTTATCTACAGTTAAAATGGCCACCACTGTAAAGATGACATTTATGACTCCCATCACAATCGTCTGCAGCATCGAGGCATCCTTAGCTGCTCCCATGCTTTCAAAGATACGCGGTGCATAGTAGAGCGCCACATTAATTCCGACAAACTGCTGGAATACAGACAGCAGGATTCCTATAACAATCACTAATTTTCCATATGCAAACAGCTTTTCTGCCGGAACATTTGCTGAGGCGGTTACCGATTTTTTAATTTCACTCAGGATCGTTTTTGCCTCGCTTGCCCCATTAATTTTCGTAAGGACTGCTAAAGCCTTTTCATCATGATTTTTAATGGCCAGGTAACGGGGAGTCTCCGGAACCAGGAGCAGCAGCAGACCAAAGGCAAGGGCCGGAATAGCTTCTGAAGCAAACATGTACCTCCAGCCGACATCATTTATCCATTCCAATGGACGGCCGCTGGCAATGCCCCAGTTGACAAAGTACACGACAAGCATACCGAAAATGATCATAAACTGATTAAATGAAACCAGGCGTCCGCGGATATCTGCAGGTGCAATTTCACCGATATACATCGGAACAATGGCTGACGCGAGACCAACCCCAATTCCGCCTATAATGCGATAAAGATTGAACGTCAGCAATAATGAGATGGTCGGTTCCCCTTTAGTGAAAAATAAAAATTCAGGAAAGGCTGACCCTAAAGCAGATAAGAAAAAGAGGAAAGCCGCAGCAATAAGCGAATTCTTCCGCCCAAACTTCGACGCAAAATAACCGGATATCAAACCGCCAATAATACAGCCAATTAAGGCGCTGGAGGTTGTCGCCCCATGGGCCAGCGACCCTAATCCCAGACTCTCGATCAAATAGATTTCCAGTGACTTTTCAGCTCCTGAAATAACAGCCGTATCATATCCGAAAAGCAAACCGCCTATCGCAGCAACCAATGTAAGTGAACCAATATAAAGAGAGTTCCGATTCTGTTTCATAGTTTGTTAAAGACAGATTTGAACATGGTATAGCGCTTACAATTTACTATTTTCAAATCTATCTTTACTCCTTTCTATTCGAAATGATTAATCAACGAGAAACTTGAAACTGGTACTTGTTTTATAGACTTCATTTTTCTCCAGGATAATAGAAGGAAAATGTTCATGATGAACAGCATTTGGAGGACATTGAGTTTCGAGACACAGCCCCAAATGCCTTTTTGACTGAACACCCCTGATTTTAAAATCGTTTCCAAGCATGTTCGCTGTATATAAAACAACACTCGGCCTGTCCGTTTTCACAGCCAGTTTTCGTCCGCTTCCGGAATCCGCTACAGTCATTCCACCTGTATTTAATAGAAAGGGATGATCATAGCCTCCGCCCGCAAGCAGGTTCTGCTGATGTCCGGACCCTACGCCTTCTTTGATTTTCTTACCGGCTCTGAAATCAAACGGGGTATTTTCCACATGTATGAATTCCCCGGTAGGAATCAATGTTTCATCAAGCTTCAGAAAGTGATCACTTTTTATTGTCACCTCGTGCTCAAGAATGTCCCGCTTTAAATCCCCGCTCAGGTTAAAATAAGTATGGTTTGTCAGATTGATGATCGTTTTTTTATCAGATATCGCTTCATAACTTATGGCCAGTTCATTATCATTATTCAGTGTATAGTTTACCGTTACCTCAAGTGTCCCGGGATACCCTTCTTCTCCATCCGGACTTATATAGGAGAACCTGATATTTGCCTCATTCAAGCCCTTTTCGGCGGACGAGTCCCAAAGCACCTGGTGAAAACCTGCTCCTCCATGAAGATGGTGTTCCCCATCATTTTTAGGCAGACTGTACACAGATCCATCAAGAGTGAAGCTTGAGCCTGCTATCCTTCCGGCCACCCTTCCGATTATTGCGCCGAAGAATGGTGAATGATTTACATACTCTTCAAGAGTGTCAAAACCCAGGACCACATTCTCTATATTCCCTTCACGATCAGGGACAGATATCCCGGTAATGATTCCCCCGTAGTCGATACACGATACGCTCATTCCATGATCATTGCTGATTGTATAAGATTTAACACTGTGTCCATTCAACTCGCCATAGATACTTTCTGTTATGTTCATGACCTTCTCCCCCAAGGCAGCTTACTTTTTCCTGAAACCGGCCAATCCCTCATTCAGTTTCCTGGTTTGTACATAAACCTCTTTATATAATTGGAAAAGCTCCTGATATTTCTTAACGTTTTCAGATATCGGGACATACGTTTTTTCGTATGTTATGAAATCATCCGCACAGGCTTCCAGAGATTCATACCATTGGCATCCGTATGCCGCGAGCATTGCCGCACCAACAGCAGGGCCTTGCTCACTTGAAAGCTTTACAATGGTGCTGTTGAAGATATCTGCCTGTATTTGCAGCCAGGCATCACTTTTGGCTCCTCCGCCGATTGAAATGATGGTATCGATCAGCTTGCCGCTTTCCCGGAATATTTCAATCGATTCATGTAATGAAAAGGTAATTCCTTCAATGACCGATCGGACAAAGTCGTTCCGGTTATGTGAAGAGTCCATGCCGATAAAGCTTCCCCTAATTTGTGAATCTGCATATGGCGTTCGCTCGCCGGCTAGATATGGGGTAAACAAAAGACCATTCGATCCAATCGGAACCTCGCTTATTTCAGCCAGCAGGGAGTCAAATGATTCCATTTCAGCAAACGTATTTTTAAACCAGCTCAAACTATGTCCCGCTGCCAGGGTTACTCCCATTGTGTAGTAGGCATTTTCTTCACCATGATTAAAATAATGCACCTTTCCCTGAAAATCCTTGTCATTTTGTTCTTCATAGGATAAAACGACCCCTGATGTGCCAATGCTGCATAATGTTTTGCCTTCTGACAGAATTCCTGAACCGATCGCACCGCAGGCATTGTCAGCACCTCCGGCAAATACCTTCGTGAAAGGAGATAATCCCGTCTCGTCCGCAATCTCAGGTATTAACGTCCCTACGCATTCATGGGATTCAACTAAAGGCGGGCACATATTCACATCAATCCCGGTTAGCTTGCACATCTCTTCACTCCACATTTTCCGGCCAACATCCAGGAGCAATGTGCCCGCAGCATCACTGTATTCACTATGAATCTTTCCAGTCAGTTTAAAGCGCAGATAATCTTTAGGGAGCATAAATACAGCCGCTTTTTCAAATACATCCGGCTCATGCTGCTTTACCCAAAGCAATTTAGGCAGTGTGAAACCTTCCAGGGCCGGATTCTTGGTGATTTCCAGCAAACGCTTCTCACCAGCCAAGTCATAGATCTGCTTACATTGTTCTGTCGTGCGGGTATCATTCCATAGGATCGCATTGCGCAGAACCTTATTCTCTTCATCCAGAAGGACCAGGCCGTGCATTTGTCCTGAAAAACTGATTCCCTGTATGTCTTCCGCATGTCCTTCGAACTGTTCTGTAAGTTCTTTAAGAGCATCGACTGTTTTATCAATCCATTCAGCCGGGTCCTGTTCACTATAACCCGACTTTTCATGAATGAGCGGATAAGACCTGGAAACTTCGCTGCACACTTCTCCCTTTTGATTCATTAGTAACACTTTTACCGAGCTCGTGCCAAGGTCAATCCCGATTACATATTTCATGATTGATCATCCTTTAGAAAATGAAATGTATGCTGCTTTTTAAAAATGTACTGGGACACTTTCGTATTCCCAGTACATTTAGTCTTTCTATTAATCTTTTAAGCTTTTACACTCGCATAAGCTTCAAGAATGTATTTATTTAAGATCGCTTTCAGCTGTTCCTGTCTTCCGGATTTGTTTTCAATTCTATCAAGCTGAAGGGCATGCTTCTCAAGCTTATGGAAGTCTGTCTTTCCTTCAACGATTTCAAGGCCGATGCCTTCTGTATAGCTGCTGTATCTGTCAGCAATGAAGTTGTCTAATACTTTATCTTCGATTAAACGCTGTGCCACTTTTGCTCCCACCGCAAATGTGTCCATTCCTGCAATATGAGCATAGAACAGATCTTCAGGATCGAATGAACCTCTTCGCACCTTCGCATCAAAGTTTAAGCCGCCTGTTCCAAGACCGCCATTTTTAATAATTTCAACCATGGCGAGTGATGTGGAATAGATGTCTGTCGGGAATTCGTCCGTATCCCATCCGAGCAAGGTATCTCCCTGATTAGCATCCACTGAACCAAGCATGCCATTTATGCGGGCTGTGTGCAGTTCATGCTCAAATGTATGGCCGGCAAGGGTCGCGTGGTTTGCTTCAATATTGAATTTGAAGTAATCTTTTAAGCCGTAAGATTGCAGGAATGATAAACTGGTTGCCACATCAAAATCATATTGATGTTTGGTTGGCTCCTTCGGCTTTGGTTCGATTAGAAATTGGGCGTCAAAACCGATTTCCTTTGCATAATCGATTGCCATATGGAAGAAACGCGCAAGATTGTCCTGTTCAAGCTTCATGTTCGTATTCAGCAGTGTTTCGTACCCTTCACGGCCGCCCCAGAAAACATAGTTCTCAGCACCAAGCTCCTTGCCGATTTCAAGTCCCTTTTTCACCTTTGCAGCAGCATAAGCGAATACATCTGCATTAGGCGCTGTCGCCGCACCGTGCAGCCAGCGCGGATGTGAAAACATATTAGCAGTATTCCATAATAGCTTTGTTTTGCTGGATTTCATGTATTCCTTAATCATGCTCGTAATCTCATCTAAGTTATTAAACGTTTCTCTTAATGAATCTCCTTCAGGTGCAATATCCGCATCATGGAAACAGAAGTATGGAACATTCAGTTTTTCATAGAATTCAAAGGATGCTTCTACACGTGCCTTGGCCAAATCCATTCCGGAAAATCTGTCATATGAGCGAATCATCGTGCCCTCTCCGAAAGGATCTGTGCCTTCCGCAGTAAACGTATGCCAGTAAGACACTGCAAAACGGAGAAAATCCTCCATTTTTTTGCCGTTAATCATTTCTTCAGGATTATAATATTTAAACGCCAATGGATTATTTGAATCGGGACCTTCATATTTTACTCCACTTACATTTTTGAAATAGTTCATTTTCATTCCTCCAGTTTTAACAGATTTTTCTGTGTGTTATCGCTTTCATTTGTTTACAAGTTGATTTTAACACCATAAACTTAGTTTGTCTATTGAATGAACTAAGTTTTATTTTTATTTTTAATTATGGTATAAATGGAATATGATTGTAATAGACAAAGAATTTGAGGAGAAAAATAATGACTTGGAATCAGCAGCTGGTAAAAATGAAAAATAAATCACGTGTTCTGCAGACGATCATCGACCAATCCCCCATCTCGCGGGCTGATATCGCACAGTATTTGGGGCTGACTAAAGGGACAGTTTCCTCCTTGGTCAACGAACTGATAGAAGAAAAAATCTGTTCCGAAACAGGTCCAGGCAAATCGAGCGGCGGACGCCGTCCTGTGATGCTGCTCTTTAATGAAAAAGCAGGATATGCGATTGGAATTGATTTAGGGGTCAACTATATTTTAGGTGTCATGACTGATTTATCCGGTAATATTGTGAGCGAACATTTGAAGCATATGAATAGCATGAGGTACGATGAAACCATTCTTGTTATAAAAGATATAATCCAATCCCTCTTGTACACTACCCCCGAGAGCCCCTATGGTGTGATCGGAATCGGGATTGGCGTACCGGGAATCGTTAATAAAGAAGGAAGCAACATCCTGCTGGCACCTAACCTGGGCTGGACAGATATCAATTTAAAAGCAGAAATTGAGACAGAGTTTCACCTTCCCGTTATCATCGACAACGAAGCGAACGCCGGAGCCTACGGGGAAAAGCGTTTTGGAGCCGGGAAAAACTTTGAAAATCTCATTTATGTAAGCGCTGGAATTGGCATAGGTGTCGGCTTTATTTTGCAAAACAGCCTTTACCGGGGAGCTGAAGGATTTTCCGGTGAAATGGGCCATATGGTGATTGATATCGATGGAAAAGAATGCAGATGCGGCAGCAAAGGCTGCTGGGAATTATATGCTTCTGAACAGGCATTGCTCAACCAGGCAATGAATATCCATTTAAAACGGGATGAATTGAACCTGGAGTCATTAGTTGTAATGGCGGAAGAAGATGAGGAAGTAAAGGATTTGTTTCGTCAAATTGGCCGGAGCCTCGGCATTGGCATAAACAATATCATTAATACATTCAACCCCGAGCAAATCATCATAGGAAATCGCTTAGCCATTGCCAAAGATTTATTACACGAATCGATTATGGAAGTTGTCGAGAATCGTTCCTTAAGATTTAACCAGCAAAACTTAAATATTACATTTGCAGATTTATCGATCTACTCCACTGCACTTGGTGCATCTGCTTATGCCACTGAAAACTTTCTGAACTCGGATCTGCGGGGGAATTTGAGTAAATAACTGCCTGATTGGCCAATAAGCAGAATGTCCCGGATTTGTTGGGACATTCTTTCTTTGTAAGGCCCTTCCTTATGGCCTGTACCCATAAGCAAACGAAAATAAAAAAAGGAAAAACATAAACAGAAAAGAAGCTGGAATCAAACTAATAAGAATAAGAATTTTAGCCTTTCTGCTATGGATTTTGCTAAACCACTTAAAATAGATGAAAATCAAAATGGCAGCAAAAGGCAAAAACAGGTAATTCGCGATGGTGTCAACCCATCCTGAATTCTGGTCCCAGTACGCATCAGGCACTGGGGATATCCCTTCATATTCCTTATCAATCCTGTTTTTTACGGTAATAAAATAATAAGAAACGGCTATATAGTAAGCCACAATGACGCATTTTACCCACCAGACAATATATTTGCTGAAAACGACAATGATAAACATAAGCAGCAATATAATAAAAAAGCCAGTGTATTGTTCCATTTGAAAGCCTCCTAAAAAGGATCTGCATCATCTCAGATACCCGATAAAGAAAATGGCCATTGAAAAAATTCCATGGCCATTTTCTCTATTATGCTTATTCTTTACAGATGCTGTGCCGTAACCGAACGCTCACATTCCAAAATTCCTGCCGGCGGTCCTTCATACAGGATTTCACCGCCCCCTGCACCTCCATCCGGACCTAGATCCACGATCCAATCACTTTTCCGGATAACGTCCAGATTATGTTCAATGACGATAACGGTATTGCCCTTTTCCACCAATTTATGAATGATTTCCAGAATATTGGCGACATCGGACATATGCAATCCTGTCGTTGGTTCGTCGAGAATATAAATACTCCCTTTTGTATTCAGTTCCTTTGCAAGCTTTAGCCTTTGGCATTCGCCGCCTGACAGGGTGTTCAGCGGCTGTCCCAGTGACAAGTAGCCAAGACCGACCGTCTCCAGGGCTTTGAGTTTTCTCTGAATGTCTTTTGCCTCAAAGAACTCCACAGCATTTGCTATAGACATCTCCATGATTTCAACAATATTTTTGCCCTTATATAGGTACTGGAGCACATCCTGCCTAAAACGGCTTCCATGACATTCGCTGCATTCGACTTCCATTGCATCCATAAAAGATAAATTGATCTCAACCGTTCCGGTGCCTCCGCATGTTGGACATCCTCCGGTCGAATTGTAGCTGAATAATCCGCTCTCCACACCATTCGCGTCTGAAAAAGACTTTCGGATCGAATTCATTATGCCGGTAAAGGTTGCCGGATTGGACCGTATGTTGGCATGGACCGGGCTTTGGTCAATACGGATAGCGTCCGGGAAATCTTTTGCAAACACCTCATTCACAATAGTGCTTTTCCCTGAACCTGCTACCCCTGTTATAACTGTAAAAACCCCTTTTGGAACGGAGAGACTCACATTCTTTAAATTATGGAGGCTGCTTTTCCTGCTTTCCATAAACTCGGAAACCGGTCGCGGATTTGTGTTGATCTCTGCACTGCGGTTTAAATAATTGGCCGTTAATGTATCAGAAGAAAAGAAGTCCTGATAACTGCCGGTATACATGATTTCTCCTCCGTTTGTTCCCGCATGAGGCCCCACATCAACGATATGATCCGCTATTTTGATTACGTCCGGATCATGCTCGACGACTAAAACGGTATTGCCCCTGTCCCGCAGCCGAATCAGCAATTCATTTAACCGGTAAACATCCCGCGGATGCAGGCCGGTGCTTGGTTCATCAAATATGTACATTAAGCCCGTTAAGTTACTGGATAAATATTTTACCATTTTCACCCTTTGGGATTCACCGCCCGAAAGTGTTGGCGTTTCCCTTGTCAGATCCATATAGCCGAGCCCAATCTCACAAAGGTTTTCCAATCGTTCCATGATTCCGTCAAGAATTGGCTTTGCTTCAGGTGAAGTAATTTGTGGAAGAGTTTTAATCAGCTGATCCAATTGCATGGACGTCAGGTCATAGATGGTATAGCCTTTGATTGTGGAAGAAAGCACCTTTTCGCTGTAGCGTTTTCCACCGCATGAAGGGCAGCCAGTCATGGTGCTGAAGTTTTTCAGGAGCTTCTCTCCCGTCTTTGAAGTTTCCTTGTCCCTCTTCACATGCTGCCGCATAAATTTGACTGCGAGGCCCTCATAAGTTGCATTCATGTCATTATTCATATAACTGACTGTTACTTTTTGCGGCTCTGCATGGACAAGCTTATTAAATTCTTCTTCCGGATAATCCTTAATTTTCTTATCAATATCGAAGAATCCGGATTCCGCATATGCCTTCCATTGCCATGTTCCAGGTCCAAAACCCGGAAGCAGAATAGCACCTTCATTTAAGCTTTTTTCCTTATCAAGAGCAGCATCAAGGTTGAGTGTAATAATTCTCCCAATCCCTTCACACTTCGGGCACATGCCGCTGGGATCATTGAAAGAATAGGCGTTGCTGTACCCTATATGAGGTTCGGCAAACCGGGAGAATAACAGGCGAAGAAGAGGATTAATATCTGTAGCGGTTCCAAGTGTGGATCGGGCATTTCCCCCGAGCCGTTTTTGATCAACAACAACGGCAGTAGAAAGATTGTTGATTTCATCTGCTTCCGGTCGGCTATACCTCGGAAGAAAAAGCCGCTGAAAACTGCTGTACGTCTCATTCAACTGCCGGCCTGCCTCCTGGGCAATCGTATCAAAGACAATGGATGATTTGCCTGAACCGGAGACACCTGTAAAAATTGTAATCTTCCCTTTTGGAATCTGCAGATTAATATTCTTCAGGTTGTTTACTCTGGCATTGAAAATTTCGATGAATTCCTGCTTCACACAATCAGCTCCTTTTGATTTTTTTACGTATGTATGCAATTTGCGCGGAGAATTATCATATCAATAGTTGGAAACAAATTGCAATAATATTCTTTAATTTTTATTAAGTTTTCTTCAAAAACTACTCTTCCGGTGATTGATAGATTATATAGAAGGAATGACAACAGCTCTGCAAGCTTTCTCATAAAACTCAATTGGTCCTGCTCCTCCAATAATGGCATATTCATATCCTATTTCTTTCATATCTCTTAAACAGTGATGAAGCAATGCATTTCCTATACCTTTAACCCTGCTGGCTCTTATTACCCCCATGGGACCGAAATATCCCTTTTTGTTCAGGTAGACATCAAATGCGGCAAAGCCAATAATCCTTCCGCCCTCATCACCTGCGATATAAAGTGAAACTTCAATCAGTGGGGGTTTTCCTTATCCCCCACTGATTGTTAGTTGAACCAATCGGGCCTTTACGGGCAGTTTGACCCCCGCTTATCTTCCTTTGATTCCTCTGAGTCTTGAAGTGGGGGTCTTACTGCCCGTTAGACTGCGATAAATTGACGGCTTTACCTTCTGAAATCCCCACCGAATGGTATGTGCCCATTCCTTAGAAAAATTTTTCTCTGTAAAGTCTGCAAGCTGCTTTTCATCACCATGATGAACTTTCCTGACAAAAGAAGTGTTCATTTGAGGAAAAGTATAGCTGCCAAGGTGAGTGATCATGTCCCTGGCGGACGTTCCGAGCGTCAAAATGGTGTTTTTCATTTCCTCAGATAAAATCCCTGCAATGGTGGCATCATTAAGTAATGCTTTAAGTAAGTGCCCTTCATTAACAAAAACCTGATTATATCTGTTCATATAATGAATCGCTGTATCAAGTATTTCTATAACCCCATCGGTTACTGGGATGCTGAAAATTTCACTTTGCATTATACTTTGCGTATATGGAACTGATCCTCTCAACAAATCTGGGTTTAAATCGCATTTCAGAAATATTTCCCCCAAAGCGCCTGACCTTTCAGCCAGACACCCAATTAGCAGGTGAACAGGATGGATCACTTTACAATCAGATAGCCAGGCTTCCTTTTCGGCACTCTTAATAATTCTTTGCATTCTATCCGTGAATTTTACTGAATGGCTCAAGTTGAACACACCTTCACAATTTATTGTCCCCAAGTACGTTGCATAAAAAAATGAATTCTCTTAAAACGCAAGAATTCCTGCCAAATGTTAACAATCATAGGAATTCCAAAGGAAAATAGTAAACTAAACAGCATTTGTTTTCACATTGCACAACAGGCTTTTTAACATAAAAATAGGGGTCACACTTTAAAAAAATGCGAGTATTACAGCCGTATCAAAGGCTGGATTAACCGATTTAATGGCATGGCTGCAAATCATTATTTGTGATGGCTTTAATTCTTGAATATTATGAAGCATCGTAATGACGATACTGCTATTAGAAAGATGATTATTAATAAGTGAGGAAAAAGAAGCGAATAGAATAGGTACACCGTATAGTACCACCGATAGAGCAGTCATTTAGACGAAGAAAAAGACTTATATTATTTACCCAGAATTCCTACTTGTATTAAATAAAAATACTGTTATAAAAGGAACCTTATAATAGTTCCTTTTTATTTAGGCTCTTTCCGTAACTATTGTTGCTAATAAAGAATAATATTGTAAAATATTGTATAGTATGATTAAAAGAGGAGAGCCTAAAATGCTAAGTAAAATAATAGATGAAACGCTGGATTACTTTGAAAGTCACCCTACTATTCTTAATTACTTTAAAATAGCAGGGATTATACTTTTATTGTTACTGTTATTTAACGCTTCTACACAGTTCGGTGAAGTGGCAGGCAAGATTCTTTATCACTTCACAAACTAAGTTTTTAAATGCAAAGAGGCTTCCCTCTTTGCATTGTTTTAACAAACGAGTGGTAAAAGATATTATCGCGGGGGAGCTGAAGGAGCACAATCATGAGGTGGATAACCACACCAGCCGCAAATATTTTGTTCAATCGATTTAGCTCCCTCCTTCATCATGGGTGTAGTATGTAATTTTACTCGAGTGATAATGATTATCATTGATAAAAACTATTTTAAATGAAAATGATTATCAATGTCAAGTGTATGAGGTACGTTTGTAATTACATACATGCACATTTTATGGCGACTCTTTTTTCCTTGTGCCTCCTCTTTTTCGGTGTCATAACCCTCTTATGGTGACCGTTTCCTCTCCCGCCTCCTCTCTTTTCGTCCTCATGAACCTTCTCTGGCGACCGTTTCCTCGTGAGCCTTCCCTTTCTCGGCGTCATGAACCTCCACCACACTCAATAGAACCCCCGTTCACAAATCTGTCACACCCATCCCAAAACCACCCTGTCCAAATCCACCCTTGATTTATATATAGAAGGTGAAAGGGTGGTGCAATTTTATGAATTTGAAATCAGGCAGAGTCGAGCAGTTTGAACAGTTTTCTCAGTTTAAAAATCTTCAGGAGTTTAATGCCCATTTGGAGATGTGGCTATCGGTACATAAGGACAAGTTTTCTAAGGGGGAACTGGCTGGGTTAAAGAGGCTGGTTCGTTTTGCTGCGAAAATTCCGGGAGTATCTAATGCCAAGATTGGCACTGTATTAAAAGCGATTCACGAAGAATATAACGGCCATGGTATTTCCCGCTCTACTTTTAAAAGAATGATTGCCAAGGCCGCAGAGATTGGTATTTTTACTGTTCATGAAACAGAGAGAAAAAACGGTTCCCAGTCCAGTAATTTATATGTTTTTAATCGTTTTCCCAAGAGTGAACCACCTAAGCAGGAGAAAATGGACCACCCTAATAAAACTATCAATCTTTCTAAAACTAATAAAAATCAAAAGATTACTAAACGTAACGAAACCGTCCTCGATCACACTTTTACTAGTGACCGTGTACCACAATCATTTATCAGTACCGTAAAGTACTTTTTTTCAGAAGCCAAGCAGATTGAGGAGTTTTGGAGAATGGCATCACTAGCAGCATATAAAAACAATTGTGAACAAGATAGGAACACTATTTTAGAAACAGCCATCCATTCTTTTAAGCAGCTGATTCGAAAAATGAAAACCCGCGTCATTGCTAAGCCGGTCGCTTATTTCTACGGTATCCTGAATAAGAAATTTGAAGAGAATTACTTTGAAGAATTGCATGAAATGGGGTTTCCAGCTGAAGACAATGCCTTTTCGCTAAATTTTTTTTACAAAAAGTAGCTAACTGCCCCCTTTGCTGGGAGTTAGACCCCCTAACTTCAGACTTAGACCCCTTAACTACGGACTTAGGGGTAGCAAAAGGCCGATATAAGACTTTTACGGGATTCGTAAAAAACTGGCTGTCAGGCTATGTTTGATCTACCCGGGAATACACAGAGAGCGCGCTTTCCTTGAAGGAACATTTTCATGGAGAGTTTTGAACAGATATCAGCACAATATGAACCTATGATTCATGATATCATGCATAAATTGAACATCTATAAAAATACGGAGGAATTCCACCAGCTGGGTTTAATCACACTTTGGCAGGCGTGGAAAAATCATGACAATGAAAAAGGGACCTTCCTTTCCTACGCTTACAGTATGGTAAAAGGACATATGATGATGGAATTAACGAGACAAACAAAGCAGATTGATCGATATATCTATCCGGAAGCAGACTTCTGGGAATTCATCGAAGACACCTCACCAGCCCCAAGCCCAGAGCTCATACAAGAACTTTACAAAAAATGCGGAATGTTATCTGAAAACCAAATGAAATGGCTCCAATATACTCTATGTGATGGGCTGTCTGTCAGGGAAATTGCTGAAAAAGAACGGGTCTCCCTGTCTGCAGTCAAAAACTGGCGGCACGGTGCCCGCGAGAAGCTGAAGAAAATAATGCAGCAAAATTAAAAATCACCCTGTCCTTTTCCCCCTTCAAAGTATATATAGAAGGTGAAAGGAGGTGACCCAAGATGGCACAAGCAATTATCACTGATTCCAAACTTCGCCTGGTATTTGAAACAGGCCTTAATGGGCAGGGCAAGCCGATTCACAAATCAAAAACCTACAGCGGTGTAAAGCAATCTGCCACAGCAGACCAGCTTTTCACGGTTGGACAGGCGATCGCCGGACTTAGCAGCTATCCATTAGCTGAAATCAACAGGAATGACAGCTTCGATATTTTAGGCTAAACAAACTATTAAAAACCATAAAAATAAGGAGGGAATAGTAAATGGCTAAATCATTAGAAATGACTTTTATCTCTGAACTGGGCAAACCAACAAAACTTTCTGTTGATAACCCGATTGAACCCATTGATCCTGCTGCGGTAAAAGCAGCCATGGAGCAAATCATTGCTGCGAATGCATTTGATGGCAATGGCGGGGATTTGGTTTTAGCGGAAAGTGCCAGGTTAGTTGAGCGTAATGTAACTGAATATGAATTAGTATAATCATCAGTGGCCGGATTCCTAGGAAGCCGGCCATTTTTACAATTTTCGCCAGAAAGGAGCAGCTGCCATGGAACAGATGGTCACATTGATCAGCGAGCTCGGCTTCCCGATCGTCGTCACTCTTTTTCTGCTGAACCGAATTGAAGCCAAACTCGATGTTGTTGTGTCGTCCATTCAAGGATTGCCTGACAGGCTTAAGGAATAGACTATTTAATCCCCTTCCTCTTTTATGGAGACGGGGGTTTTGTCTTTTCTGGCCGTTTCGTTAGGTTAATTTCCATTTCTCTCTTCCCCCGCTATTTTTCGGCGCTATTCCTCTTCTCTATTAATCAACAATGCCTTCTCACTCTCACCCAATGGACTTCTAATCCAAGAAAAACCCCATAACACCAGCAATTCGTTCCTTAAACGCCGTATAATTATGCCCCGCCCCCTCAACGATCCGAAGCTCAACCTCACTTCAGCTGCCTTTTAACCTTTCATAAACAGCTTTGTTAGACTTTAAAAATAATTCACTGATCTTGCTATTTTCCCCCGCCTCTGCAGTGCCGCAATCCAGATATATTTTCCCAGATGGAGGCGTGCTGCCTGCCAGTTTTTCTATTTCCTCCTGATTCCGGTAAAAAGCAGATGAAATTCCTGCGGTTTTTTTAAAAACATCAGGATATTTGCACCCGGCATAAACAGAGAGGAGTCCGCCAAGAGAGATGCCAGCCATATAATTTTCCGCAGCCAGCGTTTTATATTTTCCATCTATTATTGGCATCAGCTCCTTCACGATAAAGTCAGCATAATCACTCCCCTTGCCGCCTGAGCCGCTTTTGTACCCCAATAGCTGCTCGCTGAAATCTCCATGTTTCCATGGACAATATTCATGAATCCGTTCTTCGCCTTCTGTATTTTGGTCAATCGCCGCCACAATCAAATCTGATTTGAATTGATCCAAATGGTTATGCATATCCAGGGACACTCCGCCAATTGCTTCCTCAGCACCAAAAACATTTTGCCCGTCATGCATGTATAGTACTGGATAGCGTTTAAGGCTGCTGTAATAATCCTCCGGCAGGTAAATCCGAACTTTTCTTTTCTGATTGAAAATCGACACAGTTAACACTTCAAGCATGGCTGCCACCTCATTCTCATTGTTCTAATAGTGCGTTCAAAACAAAATTCTCTCTCCTTATCCATCCATTTGCCCCATCCAGTTTAGCTGCTGCCTCATTCCTTGCGATCGCTTCTTCAATAGTCACCCACTGCGGTGAAAATTCCTGTGTGATCTCATATCCTTCAAGCTGCTGGTCCAGTTGCTGATGATCGATTAATTCACACAGATAATAATGAGAATTCATATGAAACAGCACAGTATCATCAAACTCATCGATTTTCCGTTCAACAACCGTACCCAGTTTGTTTTTCACGGCTGCATGTATGTATCCTGTTTCTTCTGCCACTTCGCGTACTAGCGCATCATGCCAATCTTCATTCCCTTTAACTCCGCCTCCCGGGAATTTATAATCACCCCGGTTCGAGCGCACCAGCAAAATCCCAGTTTCACCCAAAATAACAGCTCTGACAGCTTCCCTCGTTTTCACAGAACCATACTTCAAACCCTTTTCTTCAAACACTTTAGTAAATTTCATATCTGCACCTCACATGTAAAATATTTTACAATGACCCCAGGAAAAAAGCTCCAAAAAAATAAGACTGCCGATCATTCTCAGCAGTCTTCATTCCATTCATTTTTTTAATGCTTCATATTGCTTCAGTATTTCACGTGCAAGCTCGCTTGATTCTTCAAGTCCGCATACTTCTTTCAGTACATATGCCACTCCGTTTTCCTGAATCATCTCCTGCAGCTTCACCGCTTCTTCATCTTCCCTGTTATCAAACAATAGGGCTGCAGCAATGGCTTTTGCCAGGTTTGTGCAGGATAAGCCTGCTTTTTGGGCCTGCAGTGCCGGGCGGACCAGTCTGTCTTCAGGTCCAAGCTTCCTTATTGGTGAACGGCCGACTCGTGTGACACCGTCATTCAGGCGTGCATTCTCAAAACGCCCGATAATTTTATCGATATATTTCTGATGTTCGTCCGGATTCAGATCATAGCGATCTATTAAATAAGCACCTGTTTCGCCAAGTGTTGCCTGCACCTGCTTATAAATGTTTCCGTCAGCAAGTGTCTCATCAATGGTTTCTTTCCCTGCCAGGTAACCGAAGTACGCAATCACCGCATGTCCTGTGTTAACCGTGAATAGCTTCCTTTCAATAAACGGCGCAAGCTCCGGAACAATCTTCATTCCCTCAATATGCGGAATGTCTTCAGCCGTTTCGACAACCCATTCATGATACGGTTCAACCAATACATCAAGTGATCCCTGGTTGTTCTGAATTGGAACAATCCGGTCTACAGCGGAGTTTAAGAAAGAAACATTTTCAAGATTCATACCGCTCTCCAGATTTTCCAGAATATACCCCTTTAATAAGTCAGTTGCTGAGATCTGATTTTCACATGCAATGACATAAAGCTTTTCCGTGATCCCTGCTTCTGCTCTGGCAGCCAGGCCTTTCGCCATTAACGGCGCAATCCGCGGAAGGATGTTTGGCCCAATGGCTGTGGTTAAGAAATCAGCCTGTTTAATGGCCTCAATTACTTCAGCCTCCTGCGTCAAATTATTTAATCCTGACACATTTTCAATGGTCAAGCTTTCCTGTTCATCTGCAGCCAGTATCACTTTATATTGTTTTTCTTCGTTTAATTGATTGATAATCCCTTCAGCAATATCCACAAACGTCACATGGTAGCCTGACTGTGAAAATAGAGCTCCGATAAATCCTCTTCCTATGTTTCCTGCACCAAAATGCACTGCCTGTTTCATCGAATCATTCCTTTACCGGTTAATTTTAAAATGAGATTGGAGGTATTCTGTAAAAATCGATTCCAGCTTCTTGAAGATCATCTCTTCGTTTGCGGAAGAAAAGAGTAATATCGATTCCTCTGTCTCAATGATATTCGTGCTGATTAAGCTTACTATTTCCTGCTCTCTTCTGCTTAGCTCGTCTGGTGCAAGCATAAGCAGAAGATTTTTCATTGCCACTTCTTTTCCGTCCATTCCCTTTACCAGGCAAGGGTTTGGCAGATGGGCAATTTGAAAAATAAGCTTACGGACGTTCTGACTGCGCGCGTGAAAGAGAGCCATATTCGTTTCAGGAATGCCCAGGCCGCCTTTTTGTTCCCGCTCCCTTAATGATTGAAGCACATCTTCAGGATTCGTCAGCAGCTGATCTCCTTCTGCATTCGCCAGCATTTTTTCGAGAATCTGCTCCTGGCTTGCTTCCCCCTCCATCCGGTAAAACCGGAAGTTTTGGATCAGAGACTGGATGCTCTCCTGAATATCGCTAATTTCCTCAAGCATGGAGCCTAAAGAGACTGGGTGCTGGTGACCGCCCTCAGTCAATTCCTGATAGGGCTTCCCTTTTGTAAAGCTTTCAATGTTGTTTTTCAGGTAGTTTTTTATCGTGAGAATGTTCTCTTCACTTAAGAGCGGGTTCACCAATATATACTCTGCATGTATAAAAGGAAGTCTGACAGTAGAAAGGATTAAATCATATTCCATCAGATCGGCACCCTCAGACATTTCCTTAATCGATTTGATTTCGATGACATCAATTTCAGCCACCTCTTTTTTCAGCCTGCTTTTCAGCATTTTGGAGGTGCCGATGCCTGTCGGACAAATGAGCAGCGCCTTTATGGAAAGATTCTCTTCCTGCATCACAAGGGCCGAACCGAAATGAAGGACGATAAACGCAATCTCGTCATCTGAAAATTGATCAATATCTGTAAACGCTTCTTCAAGACTATTTTTCACAGCCAAGAACAGAACCGGATACTTACGCTTGATTTCCTCTCGGAGCGGGTTATAGGACTCCATATTCTGCTTGATCCGGTATAAAGATGGCTCCATATGAGCGAGCAGCCCCTGAAATAAGGAAAAATCCTTGTTCAAATCCACATGCAGCTGTTCAGAAACTGATTTAATCACGTTCCTGATCATTTGGGCGAGTACAATGCTGTCGTACGGAAAAGCCTCCGTCCCGCTCCACTTGGTGCCTTTAAGTATACGAGCCAGGTATAGGATGTCCCCCTCAGAAAACGCACAGTCAAAAGCCTGTCCGAGCCTGCTTATGACCTCCTGGATCAATCCATATTCAACCGTAACTTCTGTTTCCGGAAGGTCCTTCCGTTCCACCGGGAACCCGCTGAGCGTTCTTTTTAGTGTTATGCACGTATGCAGCACAATCTCCAGATATCCGCTATCCGCAAATCGGGCAGGAGCGCCCATAAACACAGTCTGGATGATGCTGTTCACATGGCGGAGATCATCCGCTTCAAAGTAGTGCAGAATTCTGTCTTCCCCGAGCTTCCCATTTTCCAGCAAAAATAATTTCTCAATTAATTCTTCATGAAAGTATTGAAGGAGAAAATGGGCAAGGGCCCTTCGTTTACTTGCTTCCGTTCCGTGAAGTTCTACGCCGACTCCACGCTTTCTCGTCAAGTCCAACTGGAAACGGGATAGCCATTCAGCAAGTTCATCAAGGTGTGCCGTCAAAGTCGCCGTGCTAATGCCGAGGTAGCCGGCAAGCACCTGAGTCTTATAAACGTCTTCCTCAAGAATGGCCAAAAGAAGGCGCAGCTTCTTTTCCTGAGGGAGCTCATCGATCGGTTCGCTGCTGGTTAAATGCTGGATCAGCCTGAAAATCTGCTCATTTTTCCCTTCAATAATAAGTCCCTGATTTACATTTCGGGTTAAGGTCAGCCCGAACTCACTGACAATTTTCTCAACTGCCTTTAAGTCCCTCTGGATTGTTCTCGCACTGACGTTTAATGAAGAAGCAATCGACAATGCCGTGTGTTTACCCGATGTTTTTATAATCAATTCAATAATGGCTTTTTCCCTCGATGTAATATACATGAGATCAGCTCATTTCTACAATTAGTGGCATAAAAGGTTACAAAAACACTGAATAGAAAAGCGCATGAGAACGCTTTTCTACTCGTAAGGTTTATTTCTTGCCGATAATATCCATGATGGTCTCGACAGATTCAGCAGAAGCCAGTTTCTCGATATTATCCATGTCAGAACATGTTACCGCGATGCCTGATAAGATTTCAAGATGTGTGCCGTCTTTTCCTGCAATTCCGAAGATCAGACGGACCTTTTGGCCATCGAAATCCACGCCATTTGGCACCTGGATAACAGTAAAGCCTGATTTGATGACAGCCTTTTTGGCCTCTTCCGTTCCATGAGGGATTGCTACATCATTCCCCATATAAGTGGATGTGATGTTATCACGTTCAATCATCGCTTCAATATAGCTCTCTTCCACATAGCCTGCATCTACAAGCACTCTTCCGGCAAAGCGGATTGCTTCATCCTTATCAGCAAACTCTTTGTTCAGGAAAATATTTTCCGGACGCAATAAGTCGTCTTCATGTGACATTTCCTCATCCGCCATGTCAGGAACATTTTCTTCTGCTTCTTCAACGATTTCGTGCAGCTCCGAGTTAGCCGGGAACTGCAATGCGTCAATCAGCTTGTCATATTCCGGACTTGAAAGGAAATTATCAACCGATACATGGAAGGCATTCGGCACTTTCTGGCGTGCCCTTGGTGTCAGTTCTTCCTGTGTAATGACGATCTGGGCATCTGCAGGAAGATTGGAGATCGCTGTATTCGTAACTGCAACGTCCATCCCTGCTTCCTTCACCTTTTTGCGCAGCAGTGATGCACCCATGGCACTTGAGCCCATTCCCGCATCACACGCAAAATAAATTTTAGACACGTTATCAGGCATTTCAGCCTTTCCACCTTCTAATACGCTAGAAACAGAGCTTTTCTTACCTTTCATTTCCTGCATCTTTTTCGCAGCTTCTTCAATATCTTCTTCACCCTGCTTGCCTGTTTTCATGATGAATGCAGAGACAAGGAATGAAACTATTGCAGCCACAAGCACACCTGCAAAGTTTGCAATATACGCACTTGCATGATGAGGTGTTACTGCAGTGATGGCGATGATGCTTCCCGGTGATGAAGGAGCGAACAATCCGCCGCCTAAAAGAACCAGTGTGAACACACCGCTCATTCCGCCAAGGATAACCGCAATAATAAGCATAGGACGCATTAAAATATACGGGAAGTAAATTTCATGAATCCCGCCGAAGAAGTGAATGATTCCGGCACCTGGAGCAGATTTCTTTGCATTCCCTTTTCCAAAGAACATGTAAGCAAGCAAAACACCAAGACCAGGTCCAGGGTTCGCTTCAAGCAGGAACAGGATAGATTGTCCTGTTTCTTTTACCTGCTCAACTCCGATTGGCGACAGAACACCGTGGTTGATGGCATTGTTCAGGAATAATACCTTCGCCGGTTCAATCAGGATGCTTGTCAGCGGAAGCAGCCCGGTGCCAATCAGCCAGTCAACACCTGCTACAAGCCAGCCTGTGAATTCATCAACTGCAGGCCCTATTCCGAGGAACGCAAGGATTGCCAGAATGGCACCAAGAATTCCTGCTGAGAAGTTGTTCACGAGCATTTCAAAGCCTGAACGCACCCGTCCTTCAACCAATTGATCAAATTTCTTAATTACATATCCGCCAAGAGGACCAATTACCATGGCGCCAAGGAACATTGGAATTTCTGCCCCGGCAATAACCCCCATTGTCGCTATGGCACCAACAACGGCACCGCGCTGATCATGAACAAGCTTACCACCGGTGTATCCGATTAACAGCGGAAGCAAGTATGTCACCATTGGCCCTACCATTTTGGCAAGGCTTTCATTTGGAATGAAACCAGTAGGTATAAATAAAGCTGTAATAAGACCCCATGCGATAAAAGCTGAGATATTCGGCATTACCATGGAGCTCAGGAAGTTACCGAACTTCTGTACAGCAACTTTTAGATTAGATTGAGCCATTTACACTCATCCTTTCAAAATAAGTACTTTATTACTAATGGTAAAGTACATTACTGCCGGACTCAACAAAGGAGAAACCTAACTTTGTCGCCTGACTGATGACAAAACTATGGTTTCTCCTGTATTAGGTCTAGTTCCCGCTCTTTTCTCACTTGTTCACTTCAATGAGCCTGGTTGCCTGCACGGGTTTTCCGCCGGCCATTAAGGCCCCGTGATTGTTGGAATTAAGAGTTACCGTAATTTCATGTCTGCCTTCCTTCAGTTTGCCTAAATGATAGTACTCTCCGTATAAGCGGCTGATTTTTTTGCCATTTATGTATAAGTGGGCATGTCCCTCGTTATAGCTTGGCTGCTTCTCGCCCGCCTTTTCAGGGGCAAAGGCAAAATGGACGAGATCCAGCTTCAAAAGCCATGTATCCGGACCGTCCGGGGATACGGTTACATCTACAGACGGAATCTCATTTTCTTTCGGAATTTCCACATATCCATGTGCCATGTGATTCGCTGCACCGGTCTGATTATGAGGATGTTGACTGGTGTAAAAATAAAAAAAGCCTAAAAAAATAAGGATAAAACTGATCAAGCTTCTTGCTCTTTTCATCATGCTTCCTTCTCCATCCTCTTAATCATAAACCCAATGATAACAAGCAATAATCCTATTGCTAAAAAGGCCAGATCATAGAAAAAAGGGTTTTCTGCCAGTGGCCTGACACGGTGCACCTGGAGGATATGATGGTCCACAATTCCTTCGACAAGATTAAAGGCTCCTCCCCCTATGAATATACCGCCAGCGAAGATCTTCCAGCTGGTACCCAATTCATTCTTGCGGGCATCCTGAAAAATCTTCATCCCGCCCCAAAGCAGCTTCGCCGAAAATAAGGCTGTGAATAAGCCATCTGTAAAAATTTCGAGTTTGATATTCGGGCTCAGAATCATATGATGCCATTGCAGCAGCTGATGAAATACGATGCCATCAATCGCCCCTACAAGCCCTAAGCCGAGTATTAAGCCGGCTATAAAGAGATTTTTATTTTCTTTTCTCACGTTAAGCACCATCCTGGAAAATCGTCATACTTCGATTAGTGCCCATAACATGGTCAATTTATTCTATTTTTCATAAAAAATAAGGAAAAGCCGCGTCCTGACTTTTCCTTTTTCGTTATTATTGCTGATGTTCTTCCTCAGCAGCCATGGCATCTGCCTTTGTTTTATGCACGGTTCCGAACGGATGCTGCGGCGGCGCATAAATGGAATAAAGCTTAAGTGGCTTATTGCCTGTATTAATGAGATTATGATATTTGCCTGCAGGAATGATAATCGCAAAATCATCCGCTACTTTCCGCTGAAAATCCAGCCGGTCAGGACTGTCCCCCATATAAACCATTCCTTCACCATCTTCAAGTCTCAGGAATTGATCGAGCTCCGGATGAACCTCAAGGCCAATATCCTCGCCAGCATTGATGCTCATTAATGTCAGCTGCAAATGCTTTCCAGTCCATAGGGCTGTCCGGAAGTTGTTATTTTTCTTCGTTGCTTCCTCAATATCTACGACAAATGGCTGCGGACCGAAATCGGTCACCCGATTATTAAGAGAGACTAATCGCGCGGCATTTTCCTGTTCGCCGCTCATTGCCCATAAGAATATATTTTGAACCTGTGGAAGCTGAGTAAGCACGGAACCCCTTTGATTCTCCTCGAAACCTTCCATTTCGATTTGATATGCTCTTTGCAATCCATCGCGGTAATGATCAATGGCAACATGGCCGACCTGATACTCGGGCTGTTTCCCTGTTAAATTGTAATAAAGGTTGCAAAAATGGTTTAAATAAATTTTCTTTCCTTCAATTGCCTGAATAATGTTCTGCTTGTGCTCTTCATTTGGGGCATGCTCTGCCAGTTGCGTGTAAAGCTCAAGTGCAGATGCCTCCCTTTTGACTCCTTCAAGAACCGTTTCACAAAGCTGTTGAAAATGATCCTGATTGCTTCGTAACATTTCGTCAGTATGATATACAGGTGAATGAGGCTGAGGGTAGTAAGGATAGGAATACGCAATAGGATGATACAATACTAGTCATTCCCTTCACAGAATTATCATCACATCATATGCCTATGAAAAAAGAAGGTACGTTGTTTTATTAAGTTGGGCTTGGGTATACAAAAAACCAGTCATGTCCCTGACTGGTTCCTGGAGCGCTCTTTTTCCCTTTTTGTGTCCGAAGTTGCACCCGGTTCTGACTCTGGAGCGCCCATTTTCCCTTTTTGTGTCCGAAGTTGATCGGGGTTCTGACTCTAAACCGCTCTTTTTCCCTTTTTGTGTCCGAAGTTGCACCGGGTTCTGACTCTAAACCGCTCTTCATGATTTAATTATTCCTTCGGGATTTCACAGCCGTCATCATCACAGATTATACCGTCATTGTCATTAAGAACAGTTATCTCGTCCTCTGCTATAATCTTCTGCAGTGCTTGAATGATCATCTCTGTTGGCTGTGCTCCGCTCAGTGCATATTTCTTATTAATAAGAAAGAACGGTACTCCTGTAATGCGGTACGCTTGAGCCAATTGCTCATCTGCACGGACTTCCTCTGCAAACGCATCGCCGGCAAGCATTTGTTCCGCTTCTTCCCGGTTCAGGCCCACTTCTTCTGCTAGCTCGGCTAACGTCGCAGGATCTCCGATATGCCTGGAATCCGTAAAGTAAGCCCGCAGCAGCCGTTCTGTCATTTCTTTCATTAACCCATTTGTTTTTGCAAACATCGTCAGACGATGAGCGTCAAACGTATTAGTGAGAACGATGGTATCAATGTTGAATTCCAGCCCGGCGTTTCTCGCCATCTGCACCATGTTTTGTGTGTTGGCTTTGGCCTGTTCAATCGTCATCCCATATTTCTTCGCCAATTTTTCATACATGTTATCCTGAATATCCCGCTCTGCCGTCGGGTCCAGTTCGAAGCACCTGTAAGTCACTTCGATTGGATGGTTAATCTGTTTAATGGCATCCTCCAGATGCCTTTTGCCAATATAGCAAAACGGTCAAGCGAAGTCAGTCCACATTTCAATATGCATACCTGATTCCTCCCATACAGTATTTTCTTCTTTAGTATAGTTGGGTGGATTTTATTTTACACGGAAAAAGCTCAGGGCCAGGGTTTGCTAATTTGGGATTAGGGCACTTACTGCGCTTATTCCTCCCGATTAACGAGCATGTACCTTCTATTTCAGCGTTATTTATCATCTGTTTGCCAGTTCATCATGATCTGCCGGATGCGGCGGCTCCTCGAACCAGCCATTTTTAATCAGAATGTTTGCACCATCTTCAGCAAAATTAGCGATTTCAGCAGACAAGCGGATGAAATTAAGCGAAATATCTTTTCGTGCACTCGAAGCAGCACTTGTTGCATAAATCCCTGCACTCAGGGCAATAAGCGAAGTGGTCATAAACATCATCAATTTATCTGAAAAGGGAGGTGTTGTGGAATCTGTTACTTCCATATCCCAGGACATGCTAACAGGCAAGTAACTTTCTTCAAGCAGCTCCTGAAAGACCTTTGTATGTTTCGCTGCAATATCCCTTCCCCTTACCATGAATTGACCGACTTCCTTGGATTGGGCAACCTGGCTAAACCCGATCATGACCGAGTTTCCCATGGCATTTCTCTTCAAATTGGAATGGATATTGGTTATTTCAATCACATTCAGGGGCCTCTTATCACCGAACAAACCGCCCATAAATTTTTTGCTCTCGACAAAGCTGGTTTCTTTTACCGGGATGACATGGGGAGATCTCATATACAAGCCTTTATCCACCAGCATTTGTTTTACTTTTGTTTCATACTCATTCACTTCCATCAAACAAGTGTTAAAGTACTCCACAATATCAGACCGGACAGAAAGTGTTTTCGAGAGCGCATAAAAGTTTACTGCAAACATGGCGATATTATAAAGAAAATGAAGAGAGAAATTTTCTGAGAACAATCTTGGGGCTGCAGTGTTCATATCCTCTTCAGACTTAAATCCATAAGGCACGGATAACCCTTCATTTTCAAAAAATCCAGTCAGCTTCTGTAAATGTGTATCCGTTAATTGAAGACCTTCCTGAAGCATGGACAGTAGTTTCTGGTCTTCAACTGTATTTGAAAAATATAAGAAAATACACTGACTCATGCTGCTGTTCAAATAAGACGACCATAACTGCGCTATTTCTGCTGCAGTCAATGCAGTGTTCTGACTATCATTCATGACTACACGTCCCTCCTTTTTCTCTTAGCATTTCCAAAAGCTGAAAGAATTACAAAGGGACATAATAAATAATTAAATATTGCACATCCTAACTATCGGGAGGTGTTTCTTTTGATCGTTTATTACGGTTCCATCAAGAAATTGGATCACTTTCAAAAAGAGCAGGCAGGGCAAAGTAAAATGGAGGAATTAGATACACTTGGAATCTGGTGTACATCGAATTTTGAGTCTGCTAAGTCATTTGCCATTGGGACAGAAACAGTCTGCGAAAAATCGGATACGGAGTTCTGGGAGGATGGAACACCAAAAGTGGTTCAATACGAAAAACCAATCCGCGGGCTTATCTATAAAGTGTATATGGATGAACCAAACTTAAGAGCATTTGATTCTTATGATCATTTCATGAATGAGAGAGACCCCTTTTGCGACTATGCAAGCACAAAAAAAAGACACCTTACCTGGCAAGATAAGGCGATCCTATTGAATAAAGATGAAGCCAACACCCTATTTTGCAGAAGCCTGTTGAAACAAGGCTACGATGGGATGGTCATTGCGAAAATGCCAATTGAAACCGGCCCTGAAGATATGTATTGCATTTTTTCAGGCGATATTATGCAGATTGCTGATGTCTTTCCAATGGAATAGCGCTCCTAAATCACCTCTTTAAGCCAGGAAACCACCTGATCAAGCTCCTCTTTTGTCGTATATTTCCCCAGACTGAATCTGACAGCACCCATTCCAATGTGTTCCGGAACCCCCATTTCCTTCAAAACTGGAGATAATTCCACTTTTCCTGCATGACAGGCAGATCCTGTAGAGGCTGCAAGCTGAGGAATGGCTGATAAAATGTCCTGGCCAATCCGATTCATAAAACTGACATTCAGGGTATTCGGCAGCCGTTTTTCTTCATGTCCATTAAGGAAAACTTCAGCTCCAAAGGCCTCCTTCAATTCACCCCAGAAATAAGTCGTTAAGTCAGCAAGCCCGCCGCCCGAGACATGCTCCCCAGCTAATTCACAGGCTTTGCCGAGCCCGGCTGCAAGCAAAGTGTTTTCAGTTCCTGCTCGCTTTCCAAACTCATGTCCTGCCCCATGAATAAGCGGTTCAAGCTCGATGCCTTTTCTGATATATAAGGCGCCAATCCCTTTAGGCGCATACAATTTATGACCGGCAATGGTTAGCATATCCACATTCAGCTCATTAACATTAACAGGCACCTTCCCGGCGGATTGGGAAGCATCAGTATGAAATGCGATCTTGTGCCTCCTTGCGATTTCCCCTATTTCTTCTATTGGCTGAAGAGTCCCCACTTCATTGTTTGAATGCATAACGGTGATCAGGATTGTGTCTTCCCGAATGGCCTTTTCAATATCCCCAGCAGAAACCATTCCATATTTATCCACATCCAGCATCGTGAGTTCAGCACCTAAACGCTCGAGAAATTTTAAAGGCTCGATTATGGCAGGATGCTCTATTTTTGATGTAATGATGTGCTTGCCTTTTGAAAGATGCTTGAAATAATAGCCCTTTAATGCGAGGTTGTTTGCTTCACTTCCGCCGCTGGTAAAAATAATCTCTTCAGGTGAGCATGACAGCAAGTCAGATACCTGCTGCCTCGCACGATTCATTTTTTCTTTTACCGGCAGCCCTGCCCAGTGAGGTGCGGAAGGATTTCCGTAAAAGTCTGTCAGAAAAGGATACATGTGATCTGCAACCTCTGGGGCCAAAGGTGTGCTTGCGTTGTAATCGAGATATACTTTGTTCATTTCCCTTCCCCCTTTCTTTAAGAATATCAAAATAATAAAGGAAATAGAGCTTTAGTTTAATTTAAAAAGGGATGCCCCCGCACCCCCTCCCACAAAAAACATTTAACAATATATTTACAGACCTTTTATCCTGCTTTAATAAAGCAGGCTTAAAATAAAAATATACCAACTAATCGAAAGGAGCTGGCGCTATGCTTGAGAAACTTTTTAGATTAGCGGTCCTGACTATTTTTTGTACGCTTTTCCCGTAAGCTTTTATCCTAAAAACTCAGTTTTTAGTTTTTTTTATCTCCCAATGGAAGCCCGGCATCAAAATGTGAGCTGACAAGTCTATGTAATGCTCGATCAACTGCCGCGATATCGGCTTTCACTCAAACTTTTACTTTCTCTCCATCACAGCAAAGTAATTCTCTTCACCATCCGCAAAGTTAAAAACCCGGCCTGAAGGCATTTCTGCAATTTCTCCAACCGTAATGCCCTTGTTTGAAAAATCGCTATGAAGTTTTTCAAGATTTTCTGTAAAAAACATCAACGAAGGGGTGCCCAGGTTTAATCCCGGCGACATCTTCGCTACCCATTCCTTATTATGCAGAATCATACTCGTCTCCGACGCCTTTGATGGAGATACTTCGATCCATCTCATTCCCTGGCCATTATCTTCCTCGGCCAATACATGAAATCCGGCTTTCTCAGTCCAAAAATTTACTGCTTCATCCTGATTGTTAACGTATAGCATAATTTGTCCGACTTGTTTAATCATGTTCTTACACTCCTTTCGTTATTTTTATATTAAATAAAACTGAAAATTTAATCAATTGAAAAGAGCCCTGCCCCGGGGACAAAGCTCAGCCTTCTTAGTAATAGTAAGGATATGGAGCGTACGGGTAAGGCGGGTAAGGATAATAAGGATATCCAAAGCCTGGTCCCGGCGTCAGCAATGCTCCTGTCGCAAGCCCTCCTAAAAATCCAAGCCCCAGACCAAAGCCTGGTCCTCCAAACCCGAATCCCGGCCGGCCAAACCCGAATCCGGGTCTTCTTCCAATTCCAAATCCGGGACGTACTCGATGGTCAGTGAAATACATGCCATTGTGCGGAACAAACTCCTGTGACACCGGCATGTGCTGGTATTGATAATCCAAACGGAACTCCTCCTCTGTATTTGTCTACAGTAAAGGATATGCGTCAGTTGCCTATGGGGTATGGGCCCCTGCCCTTAATTCGAAAACAATCTTCTTTTAATAGATAAGTAACCACACCTCTGTTATGGTTCTGCCATATCTATAAATTAAATTGATATAAAAAGAGGGATACTAGTGACAAGAAGAAAACAGATTCCTTGCCTTTTTCCCGGATACCGATGGTGCGGTCCGGGATGCAGCGGACCAGGCGCCCCTATTAATGGAGTGGATGCCTGCTGCAGAGCACATGATAAATGCTGGGCAAGCGGGAGATCCAAATGCAGCTGTGACCGGGAATTTATCAGATGCCTGAAGCCAAAAACAAAGCTGCATGGCGAAGAAGGAACCATTGCGACGATCATTTATATTTATATGAAGATTCAAACCGATTTTACCTGCAGCCGGATTCGGAAGAGAAGACTTTATTAGAAAGCGGCACTAGTCGCTTTTTTTTATTCGCAGTAATATTGCTTTATTTGATTACTTCAATTAAACTCAAAATTAGTTATCTGAATAATAAGAAAACCGAAGGAGGAACCATGAAAATAGGAGCGTTTTCAGTAAGCTTAACCGTAAAAGACATTCAGAAGTCAAAAGAATTTTACGAAAAACTTGGTTTTGAGGCATTAGGCGGAAATATTGAGCAAAATTGGCTGATTTTGAAGAATGAAAACTGTGTGATAGGTCTATTCCAAGGCATGTTCGAGAAAAACATCCTTACATTTAATCCTGGCTGGAACCAGAACGCAGAAAACGTAGAGGAATTCACTGACATTAGGGACCTTCAAAAGCAGCTGAAGGAACAAGGGATCTCTATTATAAATGAGGCAAATGAATCAGGCTCCGGCCCTGCAAGCTTCACCCTTGAAGATCCGGATGGCAATGCTATTCTTTTCGACCAGCATAGATAGATATTCTTCTTACATAAAAATAGAAGCAGCAGTGCCCATTGTCACTGCTGTTTTAGCTCAAAACAATCACCGTTCATTTCCCCGTTTAAAGTTCCCCGTTATCTTCGCCATGATTAATTGCCTGCTCTTTTCATCTTCAGCATCATTCATTCTTTTTAGAAACTTCTCTGACTCTTTACCTTTTAGAATCTTCACTTGTTTTCCATTAAAATCAAGAAACACTGTGCTATTTTTATTTACCCGAAAGCTAAATGGTTCTTCATCCAGGCGATTCCTTTTATCAATATGATCCATTTTCTTCCTCCTTGCTTAACAAACTATAATATAAGAAAACAGAATTTTTTAACTAAATAAATCAAATAATATTCTATACATCTATACTCATCCAATTGCAGAAGTGGAGTTCATGTGTATGAGCATAATTTTAGCCCTGCTGGCCTCATTATTTGCATCTTTCACTGCTATTCTCGCTAAAATTGGCATTGAAAAGGTTGATTCCAACCTGGCTACCGCCGTACGGACGATTGTGGTGGTCATCATGGCTTTTTTAATGGTCCTTATTACTGGTGAAACAGATAGCATCTTTACTATTTCGTTGAAATCCTGCGTATTTCTGATCCTGTCCGGCCTGACAACCGGCCTATCATGGATCTTCTTTTTTAAAGCGATTCAGATTGGAGATGTATCAAAAGTAGTTCCCATTGATAAGTCGAGTGTCGTCTTAACGATCCTCTTATCCTTTATTATTCTCAGGGAACCCGCCACAGCTCTGGTTGTTTCAGGCGGAATCATTATTTCCATTGGAACCTTTGTCTTAATTGGCCGAGACAGGAAAAAGACCCGCAAAAAGAAAGTATTTAATACAAAGTCCTATATTTTTCTGGCCGTCCTGTCCGCAGTATTTGCTGCAGCCACCAATATTTTAGCGAAGATCGGAATTGAAGACGTCGACTCCAATGTGGCTACCTTTATCCGGACTGTGGTCATCATTCTTTTCGCCTGGGGCATCGTATTTTTCCAGGGGACTGTTAAGGAGCTTAAAAGCATTTCGAAAAAGTCCTATTTATTTCTTTTCCTCTCTGGAGCCGCAACCGGATTATCCTGGCTGTGCTATTTCGGCGCTCTCGCAATCGGCAAGGTTAGTGTCGTGAACCCCATTGATAAATTCAGTGTGGTGCTGACAATGATTTTAAGTTTTATTATTTTAAAAGAGAAGCCGTCAATGAATACCATTGCAGGCGCCATTTTGATTACGATTGGGACGGCTTTGCTGATAATCTAGGTGTTAATTAAAGATAATTACATAAGAAAAACGGCTTAAATCCTCAAATTGAGCCGTTTTAATGGAACTTGGGTTTCCAGCACTTTTCAGAAACTATTTAAGCATTATTAATGTATTATTTACTTGCAGATAGACCAAATTTATTTTCGGATAATATATTTTATTTGAGCTTAGCCAATTTCATTATTCCCCTATCCAAAAGCCTGCGAAGCAATAGCATATAATGAATTGTTCCTCTGCGGCATAGCTGCTGAATTTTTCATCATGACGGGAGGAGTGTTTATTTTAACAAAACCGCTTCGCTCCAGATAGAACATAAAATCCGTTCTTCCTCCTGGAACATCAATTCGCAGCTTCCCTTTATGATGTAAAGCCAATTTTTCTACGATTAAGGCAGCTGTATCTGAATCTGGAGCTGCAATGGGTCCAAGTATTAAATTGACTGGCCCCTGTATGGATAATCCATATCCAATGATCTCTCCATTATTATTTTTAACAACAAGGCATTGTTTGGACTGGCTGATTCGATTGCGGAGAAAAACGCTTCGCTTATCCCCAAAGGCAGCCCAATCCAAATTAACAAGCTCAGCAAAATCAGACTGATTAAAGTCTTCTATAAAAACTCCATCATGATCCTGTGAATGCACAGGAACGAATTGATCACAAAGAAATTTGCTTATAGAATCCACTGTTTTGAAACCCACTTTTTCATAAAGGGGCTTTCCTTCCTTCGTTGCAATGAGCATTAGCGGCATATCCCCATTAATACTTTCAGCACACTTCCGGACTGCTTCCATTGCCAGCCCTAATCCCCTGAATTCTTCATGGACAATAACCATGCCAATCGACGCCAGTTTAGTGTCATAGGGGATAATGGCTGAACTGGATATAATTCTTCCTTCAGCATTCTTATGACCGAAAACTCTCCCGGATTCCAAAAGTGTTCTTACTTCATATTCATCATAATCCCATCCAACCGATGCCGATAAATCTATTAGGCCAGGAATATCATATTGATTGAATTCTGCTAGTTCAACTTTCATTCGCTTCTCCCTTTAATTCTTTTGTTTTTTCACTCCAATAAGTATTAAATATCCTTAATACAAAATCCTTCCTGCTTAAAGTTCTAAAAAAGAGATAAAAGAAAGAAATGGACCCGACTGCTATTGCAGGAGGGTCCATTTCTTTCGTTATGCGGATTATTTGGCATTTTGGGGTAAGGCAGCAACCGCTTCTATCTCAACTAATTGGCCGCTATAACCTAAAACAGTGACACCAGACAATGTACTTGGAACATCATGAGAACCGAATTCTTCTCTGACTGCCTGCCATACGGCCACCAAATCAGACTGAGCAGAGGATGCAACGAGGACTCTTGTATAAGCAACATCCTTCAATTCAGCACCACATTCCTGTAAGGCTGCTTTCAGGTTTTCCACACAAAGTTTGGTCTGTTCTTCATACCTTGTTCCCTCAGGTACTCTCCCCTCATGATCAAGCGGACACGCCCCAGCCATAAAGTAAAGATCCATTCCTGCAGGGACATGGGAGGCGTAAGCATAGTCAACGGCAGGTAAAACCTGAGAATGTATGAATGAGATTTTCTTCATTTCTTAAATTCCTTTCCTCTGGCATTTTCTATTTTAATTCCACCTATATATAAGATTTCCTTTTCCAGTTAAACCGTTTTTATCTTTGGCCTTGTTTTTAAATATCTATGTTGTCCATTGATTTCTATCAAGGCTGCTCACTCTCCACTGCTACTTTGTTTTTTATGCATCTGCTGATTTGATGTAATAACTCTTTAGAAGAAAAGTCTTATTCCAGCTCAATCTCCTTAAACCAAAACTCCAGGGCATCCATTGGTTCATCCCTTGTATGTGCATAATAAATTTTTACTTCGTTTGGGTTTGCATTTTCTGGGAGAACAAATGAAAAACTAAATTCTTTGGATGCCTCTATATCAAATATTTGTGGATCTAATACAGGAGGATGCTGATGTTTTATCCATTCTTGAACCGATTCTTCAAAGTAAAACATGTCCATTTTTTCATAATCCTCAAATCTGTTTCGCTTAACATTTGTTACTTCCTCATTATCAGGGACATAAAAAACAATAAAATCAGTGGGAAATCTATAAGCATCTAATGGTTTGTTCCAAACTCCTGTTACTGTATATGATTGATTTTCCTTTTGGACAGTAAAATTCAATGAATCAGGAGTTGTATGATACCAAGAGTTAAAAAACACAAATCCAGCAAAAAGGAATATTGCTAATACCGGCAGTAAAAATAGCAGTGCCACTATTCTGCTCGTCTTCCAAAACTTAATTCCTAAAATAAATAAACCAATAAGCACTATAACTGCAAGTATAATAGACATTTATTTACCCTTTCTCTATTTTCAATTATTCATTCTAATCCGGCTTACCCCAATAAAGTAACCGATTATAGGTGAAATTCCATACCCCATGATTGGCATTGGAAAATGACCATTTCCTTGAAGACTTTAACATATTTATTAACCATCCCGTTAAATAAACTTCACCCTGCGCTTTATTAAACCTCTAATAGGGCGATTATTCTTTAGCATAGTCAACAGCAGGCAAAACCGGCGAATGTATTTTCCTCTTTGACATTTACTAAAGTAATTCAATCTATATATAAGATTTCCTTTTTCTGTTAAACTATTTTTATTAACCATTTTAAAAGGCGGGTGACATGTTGCGGAGTTTAAAATTAGTAAGTATGATCGTTATTGCCTCTGTCACCTTATTGTTTGGCTGTTCGGATAAACCGGTGGATCAAGCGGAATTCCCGCCTGAGAAGACTGCATTTGCTGCAGTGAATGGCTCCGAATATCCAATGGAAAAAGGAAACTTTCGGTGGACCCGAAAAAAAGGCATTGAAACAGAATCAGTAACCACTGATCACGCATCACCGAATCAGATGGCGGAATATCTTAAACCTATTCCTGTCAAACCGGACCAGAGAGTCAAAGTGAAAATTGAAGATAACCCCGTTATGAAGGTGTATTTATGGAATGAAACAGGAAAAGAAAGAGAAATCAAAATGGAGGATAATCAAATAACTGTCCCTTCAGAAAAAGGCAAATATATTTATGAAGTCTTAGCTCAATGGAAAAACGGTGAAATTTCTTTTACATTTGTAGCGGAAGTTCAGTAATAACAGGGAAACCTGGACATGGTTTCCCTTTTCCCAGCTTAGTTATTAATGATTTTTTTCTCCTTCAATACTTCCAAAGCAATATTCCTGGCCTCAGTCCCTGTTCCATCGATATTCACCGCAAACACCCATGTACCCTTCTCCGTTTCAATAAACCCAACATACCAGCCCAGTCCCATGTCAGAGAGCCTTGTCCCTGTTTTGCCATGTAAAGTGAAATGATCCTGTTCATCCTGAATCATCATTCGTTTGACTGTTTTTTGATTTTTTTCAGTAAAAGGCAGTTTCTCCACCACGAGCTTTTCGATTAAATCAGCTTGTTCCGCTGCAGATATTCTTAGGCTGCTGTCCAGCCAGAACGTATCAATGCCACCAGATATGTCCTGGTTTCCGTACGGAATTTTTGTAACGTATTCCTGCATGTTTTTTTCACCAATCGTTCTAGCCAGGTCCTGGTAAAACCAGATAGCCGATTCCCTCATCGCAGAAGCAAGCGAATGATCCCGGTTCCAGCTTTCGAATTCCCGTTCGACTCCATCCCACCGTTTCACCTCATACTCATCCCGGACAGCTGCAGTCTCCAGCCCGATTAGGGCATTGGCGACTTTGAAGGTTGACTCCGGCGTCAGTCTCTCTATACTCCTATCCTTGTTATAGACATAAACCTTGTGATTCTTAAGATTTTTGAGAACCATAGTTCCCTCTTTACCTGCAAAAGCTTCTTCAATGTGCAGCTCCTTCGTGTTTTCTTTTCCGCCTAATGCCTCAGCACTTGTACCTGCCAGCAGCAATAACAAGGCAAGAACTGCTATACCCGCTCTCCTCATACACTTCATCTTTTCTTCCTCCTTCATAAAATAGGATTTCCGTCATGATGTCTGCTCTATATTTGTCCCTTATACTATAAACAGCATGTTTCATAGAGAAAAGAACAGTTTTAACCATCTGTACCCATACAAATCACCAGGGAGATGTGAATTCGTGAGTACTAAATATGATGAAATCATAGGAGAAATCCAATCAAGATTGGATGATGAACAGTTGAAATCCGGAGAAAAGCTCCCTTCTATCCGCAAGTTTGCCAAAGAATTCAACTGCAGCATCAACACTGTACTGAAAGCTTACAGTGAATTGGAGAAGGCTCACCTGATTTACTCAGTGCCCAAAAGCGGCTATTTTGCAGTAGGCTCGGATATGCCAAAACAACAAACTCAAATGAAAATTGACTTTGTCTCCGCAGGACCGGATAAAAGCAGGATGCCCTACCGAGATTATCAGCATTGCATGAACCAGGCAATTGAGATTTATAAAGAGGAAATGTTTCAGTATTCCCATCCCCTCGGCTTGGCGAGTCTTCGGCAGCAGCTTTCAGCTCAAGCTAAGGATCTGCAGGTTTTCGCTCCGCCTGATAGAATTGCGGTTGTATCAGGATCCCAGCAGGCTCTGGATCTCTTGATCTCACTGCCTTTTCCCAATAATAAAAAAGAGATTTGCGTTGAACAGCCAACACACTTTAGTTACATCGATTCGATTACTTCTCGCGGCCTGAAGCCGATCGGCATAGAGGTGAATCAGAATGGCATTGATCTTAATAATCTGGAAAAGGTCTTCAGAGAACGAAGCGTTAAGTTTTTCTACACAGTCTCCCGATTCCAGAATCCGACAGGCTGCAGCTACACCAATCAGGAAAAAAAGCACATTGTCGAGCTCGCTCAAAAATATGATGTCTACATAATCGAAGATGACTATATGGGAGACCTTGATACCAGGAAAAAGGCAGACCCCATGTTTGCCTATGACCCTAGCGGAAGAGTCATTTACACAAAAAGCTTCTCGAAGGTTCTGCTTCCAGGACTTCGATTAGGATTAGCCGTTCTTCCGGAAGCCTTACTAAAAAGTTTTACACAAGCTAAATTTGCAGCGGACGTCCATACACCAGTCCTCACACAAGGGGCACTTGAGATTTATTTAAGCAGCGGGATGTTTAAGGCCCATATTGAAAAACTCCGCCGGCAATACAAAAAGAAAGGCACCATTCTCAAAAAAGCGTACCTGGAACATTTGCCGCCTGGTGCTGCTTTTACTGGCGGGGATTCGGGGTTCTATTCGACAGTTGAGCTACCGGGCAGAATGAAAGCAAAGCATCTTGTGGAATATCTCCAAAAGAAAAATGTATTGGTTCAGGATGCAACAGGTATGTACCTCCCTGAGTACAGACAGGAAAACCGGATCCGGTTAAGCGTGTCTCAGGTGGATGACCGGAAAATTGCAGTTGGAGTGAAGAAGATTGGGGATGGGATTCGCACGTTAGCCAAATAGGGATGTTGAGAAAACAAAGAAAGCTCAGGAGACCTGAGCTTTCTAAAAAATAGTTTCTATTGTTTTAAAACAACTCCGCTTCCAATCCTCCCAACTGCCTTCCTCTTCCCCCTAAACCATGCAAACACAATCGCCGCAATCAATGTAAATCCTAAGTACCCCATTAAAGGATATACCGTTCCAACCAAAGTGATGAACCCGATGAAACTGGCGCCAAAAGCGGCAGCTCCAAATAATACAACGAAGATATTGAATTTAGGATTCTCTCTTTTCACGATCCTTGCAGTGAAGGCATACAGCATGCCAACAGCTGTGTTATAGATCATACCCAGCAGGACAACAAACATTAACAGTCCAAATGCCGGTGAGATTTCATTTGCAAGAGCAAGAATCGGCATCGGGGATCCTTCCACCACATCCATTTTGACCAGCAAAGCTACATTGATCAGTAAAATCAGGACACCGAGGCCTACACCGCCAAGGATGCCGCCCATGCCAGCCTGCTTTTCATCTTTTGTTGTGCCGCCCATGACAGCAAGCATGGCAGCACCAGCCGCAATATTATAGGAAACGTACAGTAATCCGCCCATAAACCAGTTGGACGCAGCAGGTGTTTGGCTTTCCGCCAATTTCTGAACTTCCGAGAAATCCAATCCCATCGTGCTTAGAGCATAGCCGCTAATGATAACCACCATGAGCAGCAGAAATGGAGTCACCAGGCTGATAATTGAAATGACTTTTTGGATGTTCAGACATACTGTCAGGATCGTTAACACAGCCATAATGATATTTCCGGCCATGCTCGGGATGCCGAACTGCTCTTCAAAGATCGATCCCGATCCGGCAAGCATGACGACGGCCACCCCAAAAAGGAAGAATGTAATGATGAAATCAACAGCCATCCCAAGATACTTTCCGCAAATATGGTAAATCACATCTTTATGGGAATCTGTCTGCAGACGGCTTCCAAGCTGGGTTAAATTCATGCCTAGAAAAGCAAAGAAAAAAGTCGCCAGCACAGCTCCGGCAATCCCCATCCAGCCAAAGCCCGTAAAAAACTGCAAAATTTCCTGCCCGGAAGCAAAGCCTGCTCCGACAATGACCCCGATAAAGGCCCCGGCGATCTGAATACTCTTTTTCAAAACTATTCCCCCTTTAAATATTTGAATTTTTTGACAACTTTGTTTAAAAGAGAAAGAGAGTATCCTCTCTCCCTCTGAGTGCTATTTGCTCTTTTTATTTGACTGGAGTGACACTATTCCCGCCAACAAGGGCTGCTTGTTCATTCTGCTTCCCCAGAGCAAATCTCTTTTCAAAAACAGTAAACTCTCTAATAGTTTCATAATTCGGTTCATAGCCAATACCGAATCTTTCTGGAACCTTGATCATCCCATCTTCAACCGTTACTTCAGGGTCAATCAGATCCTTCTCCCAATAGCGGGATGATGCAGCTGTGTCCCCTGGCATAATAAAGTTTGATAGTGTGGTTAAGGCAATATTGTGTGCCCTTCCGATGCCAGATTCCAGCATGCCGCCACACCATACCGGGATGCCGCGTTCCTGGCAGAGGTCATGAATTTTTTTGGATTCTGTCAAGCCCCCGACACGGCCGATTTTGATATTAATAATTTTGCAGCTTCCAAGCTCAATCGCCTTGCGTGCATCTTCATAGGAATGAATGCTTTCATCGAGGCAGACCGGTGTTTTAAGTTCTTTCTGAAGGACAGCATGATCAATAATGTCATCAGAGGCCAGCGGCTGCTCAATCATCATTAAATCAAATTCATCCAGCTGTTTTAACAGGTCAATATCTTTAAGAGTGTAGGCTGAGTTTGCATCCGCCATAAGCGCTATATCCGGAAAATGCTTTCTTACTTCCCTCATAACTTCAACATCCCAGCCCGGCTTGATTTTCACTTTAATTCGTTTGTAGCCATCCTTTACATATTCACCTATCAGGTTCAGCAAGTCCTCAACTCGATCCTGAATCCCGATGCTGATTCCAACTTCAATCTCATTCGCTGTCCCGCCAAGCGCCTTCGCAAGCGGAATTCCCTTCTGCTTGGCATATAAGTCCCAAACAGCCCCTTCGAAAGCCGATTTCGCCATATTGTTTTTCCGTATGTACGAGAGCGTTTCCGTCACTTCATCAGGATGTTCCATTTCTTTGTTTAATAGATTCGGAATGATGAAATCTTCAAGCATATGCCAGTTCGTCTTCAGTGTTTCTTCGTTATACCATGGTGAATGAAAAGCTACTGATTCTCCCCAGCCGCTCCTACCGTTCTCATCCTTTGCTTCCAATAAAAGAAATTCTTTATCCTGAAACGTTCCAAAGCTTGTTGTAAATGGTGCTTTCATTCTCATTTTCATATGCCTCAATACGACTTCTGTCACCTTCATATTCATAACCGCCTTTTCCTGTTAGTTGAGTTTAAGCTCGTTTCTCTGAACTAATACATAGTAGTGTACCGGGCCTTCTGAGCTTTTTTGAAAACCCGCCATGGCGTACCCTTTTGAAAATAACGCCTGAAAAATTCCTCTGGTTTTGAAGCGCCAGTCCATCGCAAGCTCGAAATTTTGATTTTTAATAGCTTGAAAGTTTGCCGGAATCGGGACAAGCACAGATCCTCCAGAACGATCCCACTCCGTATTCAATAAAATTGGAAAGTTGTCTTCTGATAGTCCCCAGTCGAACGGATTCTCGGCAGAAGCTGCTTCAATACTCAATCGCTCCTCCACATGTGAACTGGTAATCCACCATTCCACCTTTAACCGGTCTGTCGGCAGTCCATGATTCAAATTATCATCCATATCTCCATAGCAATTCTCCACATAAGTGGAGCAAATCGCATTCAGCTTGGACAGGTTCAGGTATGCATTCCGGCTTTCAAGCGGATCAAACGTCCAGGTGATCAGGTCATATCCCATCTCAGCGGCCAGTTCCTTTTGCTTCTGCTTTAAAAACGCACCAAGCCCCTTATCCTGGTGGTCAGGGTGAATGCCGAGCATATGAGAGCATAAATATCCTTTTCCCCTGTTGAAACCGGGAAATCCGTAGCTGAATCCCACCAGTTCTTCTTCTATAAATGCCCCGAGGAGAAGCCCGCCGTTCTGGGCAGCTGTGATGGTTTGATGAACCGGAAGCGGAGCCATATTCCAGATGATCTCTTCCAGCTTTTGAATCAGATTCATATCGGATGCTGTCTTTAATACCCGCAAATCAATTGTCACAGCAGCCATCTTCACTCCTCCTTTTCCAAAGTGGCCATTACCGCCCTGGCCAATATTTCCACCCCTGAGTAAATCGCTTCCCGATTGAACGTCATGTCCGGATGATGAAGACCCGGCTGCAGGTCACAGCCCAATCCGAGCATCGTGGCCTTAATATTCGGCTTTTTGAGGGTATAAAAATGGAAGTCTTCCCCTCCTGATGTCACGATTGGCTCCCGTAATTGGCCGGCTCCAAGTACATCGATTACGGCCTTTTCGAGAAAATGCTGCGCTTCTTCATCTACCTCAGCTGCTGCCACATTCGCTTTCGTCTCAAGTGTAATTTTGACTCCATAGAGCTTGGATAAATACTCCGTGATCGTTTCAATTTTTTCAGACAGTGCGTTTATCACTTCATTAGTTTGTGCCCTCAGATCGAGGCTGAAGGAAGCTTTTCCAGGTATGATATTCCCAGAGTCACTGCCCGCATGGAACTTGGTCATTTTAGCCGTATAGGGGACCATGGGATCCAAATGAATGTTTTTAATTTCATGAATAAAAGAAGCGCCAATCTCGATGGCATTCTGGCCAAGATGCGGACGGGCGCCATGGGCGTCTTCCCCGATAATTTCCCCGGTCAGAAATCTTGCTGCACCATGGTAAATGGCTGCTGATGCTTCCCCGTCCCTTATTTCCTGGATAGGTCTTAGATGTACACCATACAGGTAATCCACATCATCCAGCACACCATGCTCAATCATTTTGAGAGCTCCGGTGCCCTTTTCTTCAGCAGGCTGGAAGATAAATTTCAGCTTGCCTTTTTTGGGGAATCCCGCCTTTTGAAGCAGCAGCATCGCCCCTACTCCCATTGTCATATGGGCATCATGGCCGCAGGAATGATTCGCCTGAAACTTGCCGTCCACTTCCTGCCAAAGTGCGTCCATATCCGCTCTCAGGGCGACACATGGACTTCCTTCCCCTACTTCAACAACCAGACCGGTGCAATCCCCAAACAGCTGAACCTGAAACCCCCGGCATTCCAGGAATTTCTGCAGGTACTCGGTTGTCTTATATTCCCTCCAGCTCACTTCCGGATTTTCGTGCAAATGCGTAAATACCATCTCTAATGCGGGTTTAAGCTCTTCAATCATTTCCTTCAATCTAACTTCCCTCCCGGCTGTATAAAAAAATGCTCACTTTCCAGCTTTTCATATTGTTCTTTCCTTGCTTGAAATCGGTCACGATCTTTTATGGACACCCCAGCAATCACAGCATTTAGAAAGGAAAATAGTGCGGGTGCCGCATCAATCGTCGATTTTTCCGATGAATGTATTTGAAAAAGCAAATCAGCATGCTCTTTAATCGGCGCGATCGCTGAATCGGTTATGCCAATCACAAATGCTCCCTGCTTTTTCGCCAATTCCGCCATTTTGATCGTATCCTTCATATAACGGTCGAATGAAATGGCAATGAACGTCGCATCCTTATCCATTTCAGTGACCGTCAATAGCAGATCATCCGTATCCGGCCGGATCAGCTTCGCATTTCCCCTCACCACCCCAAGGGTAAAAGAAAGCCAGCTCGCTGCCGAGAATGATGACCTCAGCCCTGTAACGTATATTTTCTTCGATTCGATCAGCCGGGCAACCAAAGCATCGAAATCATCCTGACTGATATTCTGCATCGTTTCCCGTATATGCAGACAATCCTTCTCCATCACATTCGCCAGGAACTCCGGCTTTTCGGCCAATTCCACCTTATTCGTAAAATACTGCCCCAGTGTACTATTCACCTTTAATAGCTGTTCCCTTACCATCTTCTGAAGCTCCGAATACCCGGAAAGCTGAATCGAATAACAAAAACGGATGACTGTCGTTTCACTGACCCCGATTCTCTTTCCAATCTCGCCAGCTGACTTTACGGCGAAATCCTTCGGCTGGTCGAGCAAATACTTTGCTGCCTTCTGCTGACCTTTGGAGAGGTTAGGAAACTCTTTTTCTATTGTCTCTTTTAATATCATGTAGGATCACCTTAAGATTATGAAGTTTTAGCTGTATTATTTAGTTTTTTGAAGTTTGTACTTCGTTTTAACTAAACTATCATACATTTCTTCGGAAAACAATAATAATTCTGAAAATTTTAACAGGGATTTCTCTTGACAAATTTTTCATTAATAAATAAGATACATACATACGAATGTATGTAAAAGGAGGTTTGCATTTTTGCCGCGCAATAAATACCCGGAAATAACAGAACAGCGTATATTAGAAACAGCAACCAGATTGTTTTTAGAACAAGGCTGGGAACAGACAACCATTCAAAATATTGTGGATGAATTAGGGGATTTGACAAGAGGAGCGTTTTATCATCATTTCAAATCAAAAGAAGATATTATTGACAGAGTTCTAAAACAATTAGCAATAGAAAATGATCCGTTTGAACAAACAAAGAAATTGACAGGTTTAAATGGTTTAGAAAAACTAAAACATGCCTTTCTCTTTTCTTTTACAAATCTTGGACAGCTGGATGCCATGAAGTCTATTCCTGCCATTTTAAAAAGCCCCAAAATTATCACAAGCCAGTTAATGGACTGTATTCATACAGGAGCTCCTGATATAGAGTCGTTTATTGAAGAAGGAATAATAGACGGATCTCTCTCTGTCCAATATCCAAAACAGGCGGCTGAAACACTTATGCTGCTAACAAATATTTGGCTGAGTCCCATTATTTTTTCAGTAAATACAGATGAATATATGCATAAAGTGAAACACTTGCAAGAATTGTTTACTGGTATCGGTCTTCCGGTTATAGATGAAGAAGTAATATCCGCCCTTGAAAATTTTCATAAACAATTCAGCGAAATAAATAGGCTGCCATAAGGCAGTATATTTTTATTTAAATACATACATTTAAATGTATGTAAAAATAATGTTTCGGAGGTTTTATTATGGAACACAGAATTGAAAGCTCAATTGATAATTTCCTTGCCACTCTCTCTCCTTTCATAGAATTAGGGAATATGGGTTTTGGTGTTATTTTATTTATTTTTGGGATATTTTTTATTTTACAAAGTCCTTCAAAAAGAAGTGTGAAACTAATAGGTGTATTTTGTTCGGTGGCTGGTGCAGCCGCTATCGTAAGCGGCATATTTCAGATTTAACTGATTTGTGCTCGATAAAGTGAAACTTCAATCAGTGGGGGTTTTCCTTATCCCCCACTGATTGTTAGTTGAACCAATCGGGCCTTTACGGGCAGTTTGACCCCCCCACTTATCCTCCTTGGATTCCTCTGAGTCTTGAAGTGGGGGTCTTACTGCCCGTTAGACTGCGATAAAAAAGCCCAATTCGCTATCAATACAGCGAAATTGGGCTATATAAGCAGCAATATGCCACGATAGATGAACATCTTCCCCACCCGTTCCTGTCGCTTCAAGAACTTATGTCCGATTACTTCGTTTCACGGTGCAATGTATGTTTCTTTAAACGGGGTGAATACTTCATTAATTCGATCCGGTCAGGATTGTTCCGCTTATTTTTGGCGGTAATATAATTCCTGTCCCCTGTCTCTGTACAAGCCAATGTAATCTTTACTCTCATTTTAATTGCCTCCTTATTACCTTCTTAAATGCTTGCAGCAATTTTCTCTTCCGGCTGGCGTTCCACTGGAATCCTTGAATGCCGCCTCCTGCAATGGTCCAGATTTTAATACGAAATCATTACGATTTAAAACCTAAAAATTTTTACGACTTACTTTTATTTAAGGAGAAATAAAAATATTTGACTTTATTCCTGTTCTTTCCTGCCCGGACACTGTCTGTCAGTTCGACCCATGTGACATGTTTCAATTTATTCTCAAGCTGCCTGTTAATGGTGTCTTCAATTTCATGCATGGTCATCATCAGCTGTCCAAATGAAAGGTTAAAATGTGCTGCCGCCTGCCTATGAGGTGAATGCTTCACAAGCAGAGCCATAAATTCTTCAGAAGTCGAAGCCTTTTGAGCCAGCTCTTCTTCCAGACCAACGACATATTCATAAATCTCCTTTTGCTTAGGAGGAAGTGACTTTACAATCTCTCTTGAGATCATTTCCATAAGATGTGAATTCATATCTTTCACCTCACCAATTGGGGAAACCTTACTAGCTCTTCATGTTATATCTCTTCCTAAATCGTTCAGCACGTCCGCCGCGATCCATGAACTTCTGAACACCTGTATAAAAGGGATGTGTATCTGAGCTCACTTCGACTTTAATTAATGGGTATGTGTTTCCATCTTCCCACTCGACTGTTTCATTTGCTGTTTTAGTTGATCCTGTCAAAAATTTAAAACCGCTGTTCATATCCATGAATACTACTTTATGATATTCCGGATGAATATTTTCCTTCATTTTCATTACCTCCAAATTTTATTTTACCAGCTGGATTTTTTAACTCCCGGAACTTGCCCTTTATGTGCAAATTCCCGGAAAGCGATTCGGGACATTTTAAATTTGCGTAGATATCCCCTGGGTCTGCCCGTCACTTGGCATCGGTTTTTCAGCCGTGTCGGTGATGAGTCTCTTGGCAGTTTCCGCAGAGCTTCATAATCCCCCTTCTCTTTCAGTTCCTTTCTTAATTCTGCATACTTTAATACAATCTCCTGCCGTTTTAATTCCTTAGCTACTTTTGATTTTTTTGCCAATGAATTCACTCCTTTTTAATGAAAATCGTAATTATTACGATTTGTATAATGTTATTTAATCACATAAATTTTGATCTTGCAACTCATGTAACTTCACAACTTCCTTTAAGCTGAAATCAAGTATCTAAAAAAACTTAGATCAAGTTTGTATAAGGCAGTTTTTTCTTTTACATCAATCTGGTTATATGAAGCAAGAACTTCTGAAAAATTACTGAACACTAGCATCGCTGATAAAATTGTCATAATCCCAATACTTATTTTTTTCTTCATGACTAATTGTCTCCTCCAAGACGTACTTGAAGTCGGAGATAACGAACTTACATATCATTGGAAAGACTCAGATGGTATTGAACAAAGTGTAGATTTAATCGTTACTTTAGATACTGCTGGAATTATCTCATCTGTAAAAGAAAAAAATGTTTCTACTGATAAACAACTAGAAGATATACAAGCATCTATTAAAAAGAAGGATAATACAGGAAAATTCACAACAATGTCGAATAATGATGAGGTGCCATATAAATTAAATGGCGGTATGACTTCATCTCAATTTGTAAATACACATGCATTTGATAGGCATAGATTTCTAAAAGGCGCTTCCTCTACTTGCAGCAGAACTAGATACGATAAGGATGTAGGAGTGAAAAGTTTAAGAATGTATACGGTAAGAGATTACGATGAAAAGTTTTCTAGGAGAGAAGCAGATAATTCTACAGCAACATATTATAGTAAGAGATATAAAAGCTCCATATCTCAGTCGAAAAGCCTTGATTATATTAATACTACATGGCATCGTGTAATAAAAATTGATGGTGTTGAAGCAACTCACCATCCACTCTGTAAATAAAAGAGGTGTAAATATATATGCGGTTACAAAACCAGATTATTATTGAATGGACAATTCGGAATCATTATAATGACTTCTCCTTTGAAAAACATCTTGCTGACGTAATAAATGAATCTCATACACTTAAAGAAGGGGAAGCATTGCAAATTCATCAAGTAGTCCCTGTTGGTGAATTCAATAATGAAAAGGTTTATATAATTATTTTAAATATTGTGCCTGAAAAAGTGAATTGAGCATTAATTTGTGAAATTGGGGCAAACAAATAAAAAATCGTTTCTTTTTTAGTTAGGAAACGATTTTTTTATGCTGTAATTTGGTCAAAATATCCAATAATAAGGTGATTTTAATTATGGACCTTTATTTGGCCGATGCTTTTAACCCCATCAGGCACTTTTACAGAAGAAGGAGTAGGAATTATATTTTTAATATTATTGTAGCTTGTAAATAACTCCCTTTCAGTACGAAGGGGCACTTTAAGATTAAATATTCATTAAAGCAACCACTTATGGTTGCTTTCAGAGTGTAGACAAACCCCTTATTCAAAAATTCATCTGATGAAAAAGGGGTTTTGCTTCTTTTTTTGTAGCATATTTGGTAGTTCATGTTCCGAAACAGTACCATATATTGATGAGATATTAATTACAAAAAACGGCTATCGACTTTGTCGACAGCCTGACACAATCCTAAATGGATTGCGTTTCTTAATTTCTATCCTTACACATCATTATTCAATATCCCGCTTATTAAATCCTATAAACCCGGCTAGCGTCAGCACAGCGGCAGCCACACATAATAACAGCAGCGGGACAATTGAAAATTCCTCAATCGGTGTCTGCGGAACATGGCCAAAAGGAGAAATGCTGCCGATCCATTCAGAGAATTGGAATAAACCTCCTAAATAGAGCGCAATAAATGAATATAAAACATAAAGCCAAATGAAACCAGAGAATTTCGGCAGGAATCCAATCAGAAAGACGGCAAGGCTGATCATGACCAGCATGGCTGGATAATAGGACAGTGCTGCCCCAAAAATCATTCCAAAGGATAACCCGCCTTCAACCACAGAAGTCCCGGCAGACCATAGTCCGAGTGCTGCCAGTGAGATCATGAGAAAACCATTAATGACAGAAATAACGAAATAGCTGCCTAGCAGTTTGGTCCGGGAAACCGCTCTGCTCAAAAGATGAACAATTCGTTCTTTCTTCTCTTCACCTCGAAGTTTATTCATGGCCATCACTGGAGGAATCGTTGCCATAAGTGAAATAACAATCATCAGCATGGGAATGAATTGTTCCACCAATGTTACTCCTTCTGTTGGCTTAAGGAGCTGCTTCATGGCTTCATTATCGGAGAAAAATGATTCCAGATCCCCTAATACTGAACCGTAGGAAGCCCCGAGCACAAACATCCCGATTGCCCAAGAAATGATTCCGGTCCGCTGCAATCTTAACGCATGGCCGATCGGACTCTGCAAAAAGCGGGATGCATATTGTTTTCCGGGCCTGGATGGAAGAAATCCGCGATCCAGATCCCGAATAGCATTCAAATAATTCGCAAAGGCAAATAGAACTATGGCTGCAGCAATCATCAATACAATTGGCCACCAATTATTAGAATCATAGACTTCTGCTTTGGTTACCCAAGCGAGCGGCGAAAGCCAGGATAATGATTCATTGCTGATGTCTGTGATTGCTCTAAAAAGATAAGAAATAAGAAGGATGGCTATCGAATACCCAATTGTCCCCCGTGAACTATCTGAAGCCTGAGCAAATACGGCTGTTACACCTGCGAAAAATAGACCCGCCGCCCCTAATGCAGCACCATAAAGCAATGACCCTTCCAGATCCATGCTTTCAATTCCAAGGGCATAAAGGCCGAATCCATTAATCAAAGCCAATCCGATGCAAGCTGCCGATACTGTAAGCAGTGATGCATTTAAATAGGATAGACGCCCTACAGGCAGCGATCGGAGCAATTCCAGGCGTCCATCCTCTTCATCAGCCCTGGTATGCCGCGTTACAAGCAGGATGTTCATTAAACCGGTCACAGCTGCTGTCATTAAAAGCATTTGATGGGCTGTCATGACACCAATTGTATAGTTGCTTAAATCCGCGGGACCAGTCATGGCAGTCATCGCCGGGTTGGCCATCGTTTGTGCCATAGCATCCCTTTCCTGCTGGGAATTGTATAATCCCTGAAAGGCTGTTGGAACGATTATCGTAAAAAAGGTAAGTGCCAGCACCCACATTGGGATCCGCAAACGGTCCAGCCGGAAAATAAATTTTGAAAGGAAAGCAGTTTTTGCCAAATGATTGCCTGCCATCAGCGGACACCTCCTATATCCTTTTCCCCTTCATAATGGCGCATAAATAAATCCTCTAGGGTTGGCGGGGCACTTTCCAGCCTGCTGATGCCAAATGGAGAAATATGCTTGATCACAGCATCTATTTCCGTCGTATCCACCTGAAACGTCATCCCATGTTCACTTTCTTCAATGTCATGGATGCCATTTAGTTCATTTAAACCTGTAATCGGCAGCTTCGTATCAACAAGCATTTGAGTCCGGGTTAAGTGGCGAAGTTCACTTAAAGTACCTGATTCAATAATCTTGCCTTGACGGATAATGCTTACCCGGTCGCACAGCTTTTCTACCTCTGATAAGATATGACTGGACAGGAGAACGCTCTTCCCTTGTCTTTTAACATCTAATACACATTCCTGAAAAACCTTTTCCATCAAGGGATCGAGTCCTGATGTCGGCTCATCCAGAATGAACAGGTCAGCATCAGAGGAAAAGGCTGCAACCAGAGCCACCTTTTGCCTGTTTCCTTTAGAGTAGGTACGGCACTTCTTGGATGGATCCAAATCAAACTTCTCTATTAACTCCTCACGTTTTGCCTTATTTGCAGCACCATTTAATTTTATGAATAAATCAATGACCTCACCCCCTGTTAAGTTCGGCCATAAATTCACGTCACCAGGCACAAAGGCAACCCTTTTATGAATGTCGACTGCATCCTGCCAGGCATCCTTGTTAAAAAGCTTTACTTCCCCATCCGTTGCCTTTAAAATCCCCAATAATACCCGAATAGTGGTTGACTTGCCTGCTCCATTTGGGCCAATGAACCCCAGTACCTCACCTGCGTTTAACTCAAGATTTACCCCATCCAATGCCGTAAACTTGCCGAATTTTTTTGTAAGATTGGTTACTTTTAAAAGGCTCATGCTCATTCCCCCCCATTTTTATAAAGTGAAACTTCAATCAGTGGGGTTTTCTTTATCCCCCACTGATTGTTAGTCGCGTTCTAGTGTCGCTAAGATCTCCGCTAGCGCTTCGATCAATCGACACTACGAACC
>NZ_MRTQ01000009.1 GCF_001956215.1 Paenibacillus sp. FSL R5-0490
CATTATTACATAAACTTTCGAACCGCCGTATACCGAACGGTACGTACGGTGGTGTGAGAGGTCGGGGGTTAATCACCCCCTCCTACTCGATTGCTATTTCTATATTTATGATAAAGGCTGACCGTAATCTGCTGAGAATTATCGTGCTTGAGTTTGAAAACGTTCACTGAATCAGCTAAAATGACAGAACAGCATTAAATTTCACAGGGCCGGGGAAATTCTGAGGGATGCCATTTAGAATACAATGGCCAGATAAAATTCAATCAGCCTAAATATTTTTAGAAAATTCAATTTTTTTATTACGTTTTTGCTACAAACGATGAAAATCAAAGTAAAATGTTGTAAAATATAAGAGAAGCGGCTGCTTTTTTTTACAGAAAGAAGCTTTGCGAGCCTCATGGCCGATGATTGCATCGGGAGCAGCTCCGTTTTACAGGAAAGGAAGAAATATTTGTGAATAACGATCAACTAATACAAGAAGCAAAGATTGCAAGAGATAGAGCATATGTGCCATATTCAAAATTCAAAGTGGGAGCGGCGCTATTAAGCAGTGACGGTCAGGTTTTTCACGGCTGCAACATAGAAAATGCAGCGTACAGTATGTGTAATTGCGCTGAAAGGACTGCGCTTTTCAAAGCGTATTCTGATGGCGTAAAAAGCTTTTCAGCCATTGCTGTTGTTGCTGACACAGACCGTCCTGTCCCCCCATGCGGTGCATGCAGACAGGTAATATCCGAATTATGTCCGCCTGAAATGAAAGTTGTTTTAACCAACTTAAAAGGGGATATTAAAGAATTAACAGTTGAAGAATTACTGCCAGGAGCATTTTCACCGGAGGACTTACATGAATAATACACAACAAGGACACAAATCAGGCTTTATTTCCATAATCGGCAGACCAAACGTAGGAAAGTCAACATTCTTAAATCGCGTAATTGGGCAGAAAATTGCCATTATGAGTGATAAGCCGCAAACAACGCGCAATAAAGTTCAGGGTGTCCTGACTACCAATGACGCACAATTTATTTTTATTGATACACCAGGAATCCATAAGCCAAAGCATAAACTGGGAGACTTTATGATGAAAGTTGCCCAAAACACACTGAAAGAAGTGGATGTCATCCTGTTTATGGTAAATGCCCAGGAAGGCTTTGGACGCGGTGAAGAATTCATACTTGAGAAATTTCAGTCAGTCCGCACGCCAATTTTCCTTGTGATCAATAAGATTGACCAGGTACATCCAGATGAACTTCTTAAAATTATTGAGTCTTACAAGGAAAAGTACGATTTCAGCGAAATTATCCCCATTTCTGCTTTAGAAGGCAATAATGTAGAGACGCTGTTAGGACAGATTAAAAAATATATTCCGGAAGGGCCGCAGTTTTATCCTGCTGATCAGGTAACAGATCATCCGGAGAGATTTATCGTTTCGGAACTGATCAGGGAAAAAGCGCTGCATTTAACAAGAGAGGAAATACCGCACTCGCTTGCTGTAACTATTGATAAAATGGAGCGCCGCGAAGACAAAGATGTCATTCATGTAATGGCTACGATCATTGTGGAACGTGACTCCCAGAAAGGCATTGTGATTGGAAAGCAAGGAAAAATGCTCAAGGAAATCGGAAAAAGAGCAAGGGTGGATATTGAAAATCTTCTTGGTTCACAGGTCTTTCTGGAGCTTTGGGTCAAAGTCCAGAAAGACTGGCGCAATAAAATGTCTCAGCTCCGCGATTTTGGCTTCCGTGAAGATGAGTACTGAACCAGCCCTAATTAAACTATTATCCATTTCTGGTTTATATGCATACAGGTGATTGACAATATTTTCGTCTCATGATTTTACAAAGACAGGCTATGATATAGATAAATGTATTGGGATAAATAAATTGCTAGTTGAATAACTGAAAGGTGGGGTTTTCGATGATGGATTTTACCTGGAGAGTGTTTTCCCAGACAGGAAATATTGACACATATCTTCTCTTCAAGGAGCTAGAAAAGGAAACTCAGGATATACCCGGCAGCAATGATGAAGAGCTAGCAGAAGCTGATTTTCCCATCTCATAGGTTTGTCGAAAGACAGGGATGGTGTCACGGTTGCTTGATAAATGTGAAGGCATCGTCATCAGGACAACTAATTATAGTGAAACAAATAAGATAGTTACTTTATATACGCGTGAATGGGGAAAAGTTGGTGTGATGGCACGAGGAGCGAAAAAACCCAACAGCAGACTTGCTGCTGTCACCCAGCTTTTTACATACGGGAATTTTTTAGTTCAGCGCGGAAGCGGTCTGGGCACCCTGCAGCAGGGTGACATGATTTCATCCATGCGATCTATTAAAGAAGATATTTTTCTTACGGCTTATGCAAGCTATATTGTCGATTTAACGGATAAAAGCAGTGAGGATAAGAAGCCCAACCCATTTTTGTTTGAATTGCTGCATCAAACGCTAAATTTAATAAACGAAGGATATGATCCCGAGATTCTCACGAACATTTATGAAATGAAAATGCTGAACGGTTTGGGTTTATATCCAGTTCTTGATCAATGTTCTGTCTGCGGAAGCACTGACGGGCATTTTGCATTTTCAATCCGGGAAAACGGCCTCATTTGTCACCGCTGTCTTGATAAGGATCCTTATCATTATAAAGTATCACAGGCGACAATTAAGCTGCTGCGCCTCTTTTATTTTTTTGACTTGTCCAGGCTCGGCAATATCTCTGTTAAACCGGAAACCAAAGCTGAATTGAAAAAGATTATCTCTGCTTATTATGAAGAGTATTCCGGCTTAAACCTTAAGACTAAGAAGTTTTTGAATCAAATGGACAAGTTTAATGATCTTATGTAATGAGCTCCTTTTGCTTTTTATTAAAGATTGACAATCCAATGTGATTCCGCTATGATTCAAATTAATAAAATATTATTGCTGTGAAGGAGAAGAGTACTTAACTTTTTCTCATTAAAGCGAACCCGGGACAGTGGGAGCCGGGTATGGATAGTTAAGGAAGGGCGCTCTGGAGCAATTTTGTCTATTGACAACCAAAGAGGCTGCGGTCAAAATCGCAGCAAATAGGGTGGAACCGCGGGTAACTCTCGTCCCTATGCCATTTGGCATAGAGACGGGAGTTTTTTATGTTCCGCAGGAAAAGCGAGCAGCCTGGAGCGGGAATCAACGGACAACATTGAGAGGCGAAATACAACTATTTATACGAAAGAGGTGTCCTATGAATATTCAAAACATGATATTAACACTTCAAAAACATTGGTCTGAACAGGGTTGTATCCTGATGCAGGCTTATGATACTGAAAAGGGCGCAGGTACTATGAGCCCATATACATTTTTACGGGCGATCGGACCAGAGCCGTGGAATGTGGCTTATGTAGAGCCTTCACGCCGTCCGGCTGATGGCCGATATGGAGAGAATCCAAACCGGCTTTATCAGCATCATCAATTTCAGGTGATCATGAAACCGTCCCCTGATAATATCCAGGAGCTGTATCTTGATTCACTTAAGGCATTGGGCATTGATCCGCTTGAACATGACATCCGGTTTGTGGAAGATAACTGGGAGAATCCTTCACTGGGCTGCGCTGGCTTAGGGTGGGAAGTGTGGCTTGATGGAATGGAAATAACACAGTTCACATACTTCCAGCAGGTAGGCGGATTGGAATGCAAGCCTGTGTCTGTTGAAATTACATATGGAATTGAAAGGCTTGCCTCTTACATTCAGGATAAGGAAAATGTCTTTGACCTTGAATGGACAGAAGGATTTACAGTTAGGGACATTTTCATGCAGCCCGAGTTTGAGCATTCGAAATACACGTTTGAAACATCAGATCAGGAAATGCTCTTCAATTTGTTCAATATCTATGAGAAAGAAGCACATAGGCAAATGGATGAAGGGCTTGTACACCCGGCTTATGACTATGTATTGAAATGTTCCCATACTTTTAACCTGCTCGATGCGAGGGGAGCGATCTCAGTAACAGAAAGAACAGGCTATATTGCAAGGTGCCGGAATTTGGCCAGAAAAATAGCCAAGACTTTTTATGAAGAGAGAGAAAAACTTGGCTTCCCAATTCTAAAGGATAAGGAGGAAGGATCTCATGAATAAGAAAGATCTTCTGCTGGAAATTGGACTCGAAGAAATGCCTGCCAGATTTGTCACTAATTCAATGAACCAGCTTTCAGATAAAGTGAAATCATGGCTTTTGGAAAAGAAAATATCTTTTGAAGAGATCAGCGCCTTCTCCTCTCCCCGCCGCTTGGCTGTCCTTATAACGGGAGTGGATACCGCCCAGGAGGACATAAATGAGGAAGCGAAAGGACCTGCGAAAAAAATCGCACTAACAGAAGATGGAGAATGGTCAAAGGCTGCGGTTGGATTCAGCCGGGGTCAGGGAGCTTCTGTTGAAGATATATTTTTTAAAGAAATTAACGGTGTTGAATACGCCCATGTCAGCAAATTCATTAAAGGTCAGGAAACAGCTGCCCTTCTGCCTGAACTTCAGCAGATTATTACCTCGCTATCATTCCCGAAGAATATGCGCTGGGCAAATCAGGATCTGCGTTTTATCAGGCCGATTAAATGGCTTATTGCATTATTCGGAAATGAAGTCATCCCTTTTTCAATCACAAATGTCCATACTTCCAACCTTACAAGAGGTCACCGCTTTTTAGGGAAAGAGATTGAAATTAACAATCCTGCTGATTATGAAAAGGCCTTGCTGGCGCAATATGTGATCACTAACCCTCAGGAAAGAAAAAGTGCCATTCTTTCTCAATTGGAAAAAATTGAGGAAGAACATGGCTGGGTTATCCCAGTGGATGAAGATTTATTGGAAGAAGTAAATAATCTGGTTGAGTACCCGACTGCATTATATGGCAAGTTTGAAGAAGAATACCTTGAGCTTCCGCAAGAGGTGTTAATTACTTCCATGAAAGAGCATCAGCGCTATTTCCCGGTAAAGTCCAAAGATGGCACTCTTCTTCCTTACTTTGTGACAGTCCGGAATGGTTCTCATGACCATTTGGAAAAAGTGGCTAAAGGGAATGAGAAAGTATTGCGGGCAAGACTTTCTGATGCAGCTTTCTTCTACAGAGAAGACCAAAAAACGGATATCGCAGCATCGCTCGAAAAACTCAATAACATTGTGTATCACGAAGAAATTGGAACCCTTGCTGAAAAGGTAAACCGTGTCCGCCAGCTGGCAGCAAATCTGAGTGAGATTCTTGACTTCAGTGATGAAGCACAAGCAGTGACAGACCGCGCTGCTGAAATCTCAAAGTTTGACCTTGTTTCACATATGGTTTACGAATTTCCAGAGCTGCAAGGTTTTATGGGAGAAAAATACGCCCTGCAAAAAGGCGAAAAGAAAGCTGTGGCGCGTGCAATTAATGAACATTACATGCCGCGCAATGCAGAGGACCAGACGCCGGAAAGCGATGCTGGTGCAGTACTTTCCATTGCTGAGAAGCTGGACACGATTGTGTCATCCTTTGCAATTGGAATTATTCCAAGCGGTTCCCAGGATCCATATGCTTTAAGGAGACAGGCATCGGGTATCATCCAGACGTTACTGGCTAAACACTGGGATCTGAAAATCGAAGAATTGATCGCATTATCTTTAGAGACCGTGCTTAATGCGAATATAGGAAAGAAATCGAAAAGTGATTTAATGCAGGAATTAGTTTCTTTCTTTAAATTAAGAATTAAATATATGCTGCAGGAAAAAGCAATACGCTATGATTTAATTGAAGCTGTATTGGGAAATGAAATCGGCTCCGTGCCTTCACTTGTGAATAGAGCTCAGGTATTGGAATCCCACAAAGATGCAGATGGCTTCAAGGAAAGCATTGAAGCTCTTAGCCGGGTAATCAACATTGCTTCAAAGGCAGACGATAAAGGGGATATTGACAGCGGCTTATTTGAAAATGAAAATGAAAAAGCTCTGTTCAGTAAATATTTATCAGTAACCGAGGAGTTGAAAAAAGAGGTTAGTGAGGAAGAAGTCTTTAACTTGCTAGTCAGCTTGAAACCTGAAATTGATCAATACTTTGAGCATACTATGGTAATGGATGAGAATCAGGAAATTCGCCGCAATAGGCTGTATCAAATGGCACATTTGGCTGATGTGATAAAGAAATTTGCAAATATGAACGAAATAATTGTTAAGTAATAAGCTAAAATTTTGCGTTTTATGCTTGAATACGATTAAAATCTAAGATGAGGACAGCTGCCGTGGCTGTCATTGAAAGAGCCTGTTTATCATTCTGACGGGCTCTTTCGTATTTTGGGCATATTAGGCAGCGTAAAGTAAACTATATATGAAACACATCTTTTCATTTATGACAAATAGTATATAATAATTATATAAAAGTATAACCTTATTATAGTGGGAAATGAGTGCCAAAAGATTAGGTGGTGAGGAAAATCGAATTAAATAAAAGGCAGGAAAAAATAATAGAAATCGTTAAGGAAAACGGGCCGATCACTGGTGAGAGTATTGCGGAACAGCTTAATTTAACGAGGGCAACACTAAGGCCGGATCTGGCTATATTAACGATGGCAGGCTATTTAGATGCCCGTCCGCGTGTAGGCTATTTTTATACAGGGAAGACTGGAGCACAGCTGCTGACTGAAAACCTTCAAAAGCTATATGTAAGGGATTACCAATCCATTCCTGTAGTGGTTAATGAGAATGTGTCGGTATATGATGCAATTGTGACAATGTTTCTGGAAGATGTCGGCACGTTATTTGTTGTCGATCAGGGTTCACTGCTAGTTGGGGTTCTATCAAGGAAGGATTTACTCCGTGCAAGTATTGGCAAGCAGGAGCTAAATTCAGTCCCTGTAAATATCATTATGACAAGAATGCCTAACATTACGATGTGCGAAAAAGATGATTTGCTTATCGAAGTTGCTAAAAAGCTGATTGAAAAGCAGATCGACGCCCTTCCTGTTGTAAAAAAGACGGAGAAAGGGTTTGAAGTAAACGGCAGGATAACCAAAACAAATCTGACGAAAGCATTCCTGGCTCTGGCCGGGGAAAAGTAGCAGTGAAAGAAGGAGATGGTGTTAAAGGATGGAAAAATTGCCGGTCATTTATGTCGTTTCGGACTCAGTGGGAGAAACGGCTGAACTTGTAACAAAAGCTGCAACGAGCCAATTCAATGGCAGCGATATATCTATCAAGCGTTTTCCATATGTTGAAGAGAAAGTACATATTGATGAAGTTATTTCACTCGCAAAGCTTGATAATGGGATGATAGCCTATACGATGGTCAAGCCGGACATGAGGAAATATATTAACCAGCGGGCTGCTGAAGAAGGGATATATGCTTTTGATATTGTTGGCCCTTTAATGGATCAAATCCAAAGAGCCTGCGGTATTACACCGCTTTTCGAACCAGGACTGGTCAGAAAGCTGGATGAAGATTATTTTAAAAAGATTGAAGCAATTGAGTTTGCTGTAAAATATGATGATGGCCGTGACCCTCGTGGTATATTAAAGGCTGATATAGTGCTTATCGGTGTATCAAGGACTTCAAAAACACCTCTTTCCCAGTATCTTGCCCACAAGCGCCTTAAAGTGGCTAACGTGCCCCTTGTGCCTGAAGTCGATCCTCCAGAAGAGCTGTTTCTAGTCCCGCCGGATAAGTGCTTCGGTCTGAAAATCAGTCCTGAAAAATTAAACTTTATTCGAAGAGAACGCCTGATATCATTAGGTCTAAGCGATAATGCCAGCTATGCAAATATAGAAAGAATCAAAGAAGAAATAGGTTACTTTGAAAAAACTGTTTCCAAAATTAAATGCCCGGTTATTGATGTTACGAACAAAGCAGTAGAAGAAACAGCCAATATGATCCTAAATCAATACCGGAAAAACTTTCCGAAAAGCTAGCACATAAAATCTTTATGTGCCTTTTCTTTTTTACCCGGCAGTTAAGTTTTTGGGGAGCTTTCCCTTCAAACTAAATTTTTTGATGAGTTAAGTGGAGCGGAGGGTACTAGACTCCTGCGGGAGGCTCCCGTTCCTCCCCGCGGAAAGCAAGTACCCCGTGCTGAAATCAAGGGGCATAATTTATAGATAATACAACAATCTATAAATTAGCCAATGATGAGAAAAAACCTGGAAAATTAAATTATATTCTTGCCAGATAAAATAATGGCAAAATAGAGATTAATGTACTATAATAAAAAATTGTGATAAAAATGTATCCGAATAGGTTTAGAGTTCACTGCCAAGGAATAAACTATTTATTGTGGCATGTCAAGCTTTCGACCAAGAAAAAATTCGACATATCTCACTATGCAAAAGTTATTCATGTAAAGAAGGATTATGCGGAGTAATGTAGAATTATTAGAACATTAGGCAAACCAATCATTATGGTGGATGCTGATTCCTGTCCTGTAAAAGAAGAAATTGTCGAAATAGCCAATTCCTTTACTGTGGACGCAGTGATCGTTGCTTCTTATGCCCATATGCAAAATGACCTGAATGGGGCTGTCTGGAAATTTGTTGACAGCACTAAGGAAGCTGCAGATTTATTCATTATGAATAATGTGAAATCAGGAGATGCGGTTGTAACACAAGATATTGGATTGGAATCAACTCTTTTGTTAAAGGGTGTTTATGTCCTTTCTCCCAGGGGAATTTTATTTGAGGAAAGTGAAATTCGAACTCCTTTGGAAATGATGCACCTTTCAGCCAAAGCGCTAAGAAGAGGGGTTTATGGGAAAGGGCCAAAACCATTAAGGCAAGAAGACCGATCCAGGTTTGTGCAGCAGCTGACAAAGATTTTGTCGAATTTTGAAGGAATTCAGTAACGTTTATCGAATACCTCAGTAAGTAATGGAGTTGTTCATATGGCAGAACGGATCGCCGAGGAGAAAGTAAATGAAATTCGGCAAGCTGTAGATATTGTTGATGTCATTGGCGACTATATCCAATTAAACAAGCAAGGACGCAACTACTTTGGGCTTTGTCCTTTTCATGGCGAAAATACTCCTTCCTTTTCTGTATCACCCGAAAAGCAAATCTACCATTGCTTTGGATGCGGAGCAGGAGGCAATGCGTTTTCTTTCTTAATGGACTTAGAAGGATATTCCTTTCAGGAAGCCGCATTGAAACTCGCTGAAAAGGGAAATATCAAGCTCGAAATTGATGCGGCATCCGCAGCATCAGCAAAATCAATGCCTGTGGATATACAGCAGATGATGGAGGCCCATGAGCTTCTACGTAAATTTTATCACCATCTGCTTGTAAACACAAAAGATGGTCAGCATGCATTAGAATATTTGCTGAATAGAGGCTTTACAATGGAATCGATCGAGAAATTTCAAATCGGTTATTCATTAAAGTCCTGGGATTTTGTCTTCAAGTTCCTGACTAAAAGAAAGTTCCCCGAAGGCGTCATGGAAAGAGCAGGACTGATCATCAAAAGGGAGAAAGATGGGAACTATTTTGACCGCTTCAGAGATAGAATAATGTTCCCGATTTTTGACCGCAGCGGAAATACGATTGCTTTCTCAGGGAGATCCCTTGGGGCCGATGAGCCCAAATATTTAAATAGCCCAGAAACAGCAATCTTTAATAAAAGCAAAACTTTATATAATTTTCATTTGGCGAGACCACAGATTAAAAAATTGCAGAGAGCCGTTCTTTTTGAAGGGTTTGCAGATGTAATCGCCGCTGATCGTGCTGGCGTCGGTAATGGTGTTGGTACGATGGGAACTGCTTTAACTGAAGAACATGTTGCTTCCTTAAGAAGAAATGTTCAATCAATCACGATCTGTTATGATTCCGATAAAGCCGGTATCGAAGCCGCATACCGGGCAGCAAACCTGCTAACGGAAGCAGGCTGCCAGATCAGAGTGGCACTGATGCCTGACGGCTATGATCCGGATGATTATATTAAAGAATACGGCGAAGAAAAATTTCGTCATGATGTAATCGAATCCAGCATAACCTTTATGGCATTTAAACTTCTTTATCTCCGTAGAGGCAAAAGGCTTCAAAATGAAGGAGATAGGCTCCTTTATATCGAAGAGGTATTAAAGGAAATCAGCCGGCTTGATAAAGCGGTGGAAAGAGATCATTATCTTCGCCAGCTGGCGAATGAATTTTCCCTTTCTCTGGAAGCCTTGAAAGAGCAGCAAAAACAGGTTTATTACACGGAGAAGAGAAAAAGCAGCCAGAAGGGCAAAGGTGCTTTCGAGCCTCAAAAAAGGCTGCAGACACCCAAAAGGGCTGATAGTCTTAAACCCGCCTTTCATACAGCGGAAAGAAGGCTGATTGCCCACATGCTCAGGAATAGTGACATAGCATTTAAAGTTCAGGATATGCTTCTGGGAAATACATTTAACATCGATGAACACCAGGCTATTATTACCTATCTTTTAGGTTTCTACGAAAAAGGCCATACACCTGATCCAAGTGCATTCATAAATTTTATAAATGATGAAAAGCTTAAGCGTATTGTGGTGGATATAGAAATGATGTCCATAAACGATGAAATAAGTGAACAGGAATTATCAGATTACCTTAAACAGGTGTTGAATTATCAAAAGATGTTAAAAATAAAAGAAAAACTAAATGAAGAAAAGGAAGCAGAACGCCAAAAGGATTATGCTAAAGCGGCTTTAATCGCAATGGAAATTCTTCATTTGCGAAAGTCACTATAAAAAGGCTGTGTGCCTTAAATAAATGTTTCGGGATTAGTACCACCTAAGGAATAGTCCCATTTGAAAAAGATTTAGAATGTGTGTGATTTTTGGAAGGAGGGGGACATATGGCTGAAAAGTCGGCCCGTTCAAAAGAGGTTGATACAGAATTGACCCTTGAACAAGCGAAAGATCAATTAGTTGAAATAGGAAAAAAGACAGGTGTCCTTGCCTATGATGATATAGCAGAAAGATTGTCTCAATTTGAACTTGATTCCCACCAGATGGATGAATTCTATGAATTCCTCGGAGATCAGGGTGTTGAGTTAGTTGGAGATAATGAAAATGAAGATCCAAATGTTCAGGAACTTGCAAAAAATGAGGAAGAATTTGATCTTAATGATTTAAGTGTCCCTCCGGGTGTGAAAATTAATGATCCTGTCCGTATGTACTTAAAAGAAATTGGACGTGTTGATTTACTCTCTGCAGAAGAAGAGATTGCACTTGCCAACCGAATTGAGGAAGGCGATGAAGAAGCTAAAAGACGCCTGGCAGAAGCGAACCTCCGATTGGTTGTGAGTATCGCGAAAAGGTATGTAGGACGCGGAATGCTTTTCCTAGACCTTATCCAGGAAGGGAATATGGGACTGATAAAAGCGGTTGAAAAATTTGATTACCGCAAAGGATTCAAGTTCAGTACGTATGCAACATGGTGGATACGCCAGGCCATTACGAGAGCGATTGCTGACCAGGCCAGAACGATTCGTATTCCTGTCCATATGGTGGAAACCATCAATAAATTGATTCGTGTTCAGCGTCAGCTTCTTCAGGATCTTGGCCGTGAACCAACGCCGGAAGAAATTGCTGAAGATATGGATTTAACTCCTGACAAAGTAAGAGAAATTCTTAAAATTGCACAAGAACCTGTTTCATTAGAAACACCTATCGGTGAGGAGGATGACTCTCACTTAGGTGACTTCATCGAAGATCAGGATGCCACTTCTCCATCGGAGCATGCGGCATACGAGCTCCTGAAAGAACAGCTTGAAGATGTTCTGGACACACTGACAGACCGAGAAGAAAACGTTCTGCGTCTTCGATTCGGCCTTGACGATGGCCGTACGAGAACTTTGGAAGAAGTCGGCAAGGTATTTGGCGTTACCCGCGAACGTATTCGCCAAATTGAAGCCAAAGCCTTAAGAAAGCTGCGCCATCCGAGCAGAAGCAAACGTTTAAAAGACTTTTTAGAATAAAAAATAATTGCCAGTGGATAGTTTACTTCTTACAATGGAAGTAAACTATTTTTTTGACAGGATGTGCTTGGGTTGGAAGAAAACAGAAAAAAAATCATTGTTAACGAGCTGCTGCATTGGAAAAAGAGCCGAATGCTCCCTGACCATTATTGTGACTACCTGCTTGCTCTTTACACAGAAGGAAGTCAGCCGAAGGAAATAAAAAAACGTACAAATACAGTGGTTTTATATCTTGCCAACCTTTTCCTCCTGTTGCTGATTCCAATTTCTGCTTTATTAATTTATTTTACTGAATTGTCTATCACTTTGCAAACCGTCATTTTAATTCTTTTCATTTCCTCGGATATTTTCTTTATTTTTTATTTTTCTAAAAAAGTAAAAATGATACATTTCCCCATCATATCAGGAGCTTTGATTTTACTAATGGGATCTGTTGATTTTATATCGGTGTTTTATCCAGGAAACGAGAGAATGCTCTATGTTTCCCTAGTAATTAATTGTGTTCTTTGGCTATTTTCAGGATTAAAATGGAAATTCCTGTATCTATGGATTTCAGGGGCTCTTGGCTCTCTTTTATTAGTTATTTCTATATTCGTATAATAAAATATTTTAAAAAGTTTTTAAATGTTGAGAAAACTCCAACATCCCTTATATAATAGTAATGAAAACGTATACAACTTTTGTTCTTATAAGGGGGATTTACATGAATTTTGACTTAACTGCAGAACAGAATATGATCCTTAAAACAATCAGGGAATTTGCTCAGGAAGAAGTTGCACCGGGAGCTCTGGAAAGAGACAGTACAAAGGAATTTCCAGTAGAAGTATTTAAGAAAATGGCTGACCTGGGCTTGATGGGGCTTCCTTTTCCTGAAGAATATGGCGGCGCAGGGGCAGATACTGTAAGCTTTGCTATTGTTACAGAGGAGTTGAGCAGGGCTTGCGCGTCAACTGGAATCACTTATTCCGCACATATATCACTTGGCGGAGCACCGCTTTATTTATTCGGGACCGAAGAGCAGAAGCAAAAGTATCTGGTGCCTATCTGTACAGGTGAGTCTTTTGGAGCTTTCGGGCTGACAGAGCCTAATGCAGGATCAGATGCTGGCGGTACCAGAACAACAGCTGTCGAAAAAGATGGTGAATATATCATCAATGGTAATAAATGCTTCATTACGAATGCCAGCTATGCGAAGCATTTAGCTTTGACTGCTGTCACGGGTGAAGTGGATGGAAAAAAAGAAATCAGTGCGATTATTGTTCCGACGGATGCAGAAGGATTTACCGTTATCGATAATTATGAAAAAATGGGACTCAATGCCTCAAATACAACTGAACTGGTACTTGAAGACGTACGCGTTTCGACTGAGCACTTGCTCGGCAAAAAAGGCGAGGGCTTCAAACAGTTTTTAATCACACTGGATGGAGGGCGTATTGGTATTGGGGCAATGGCTTTGGGGATAGCGCAGGCTGCTTATGATAAAGCGCTTCAATATGCAAAGGAGCGCCAGCAGTTCGGCCGTTCTCTCTCAAACTTCCAAGCTATTCAATTTAAACTTGCTGATATGGCGATGAAAATTGAATTGGCACGAAATATGGTCTACAAGGCTGCCTGGCTGAAAGATCAGGGGAGACCATTTGCCAAAGAAGCTTCCATGTGCAAGCTCTATGCCTCTGAAATCTGTATGGAAATCGCCGACCAGGCTGTTCAGATTCACGGCGGATATGGCTATATGAAAGAATACCATGTTGAACGCTATATGAGGGACGGTAAGCTCACAGAAATTGGTGAAGGCACCTCTGAAGTACAAAGAATGGTCATTGCGCGCCTCATTGGGTGCTAGGACTGTTTATTTTATGGTATAAATGAGATATGCCGGTGAAATAATCAGCAAAAACTCCATCTTCAAGATGGAGTTTTTTGTCCAATTTATGAACAAGATTTGACAAAGTTTACAATAGGGCTTTTCCTTCTGTCTTTTTTAAAGTAAAATAGAGATTGTTTGTATACTTACTTAAACTGAATGTGCTTACATAAGGGAGGTTAAATCATGAATCGCAATCCAATTATTCCATTTGTGTTAATTATGGTTTTTGGTGTGGTAGCAATGTTCCTAGTTTCTTTTAAAGGTCTTGGAGATATGGAAGAGCTTGCAAAAGAAAAGGAAGGCGGCGGTGCTGAGACTGAAGAAACTGCTGCTGCGAACCCTGAAGAAATTTACCAGAAGAGCTGTATCGGATGTCACGGTGACCAGTATCAAGGCGGAGTTGGTCCTGCACTAAAAGGTGTAGGCGATCGTTTATCACAGGATGAGATCGCTGATATCGTAGTAAACGGTAAAGGCTCAATGCCTCCAGGATTAGTGCCTCAAGACAAAGCTGCCGAAATGGCTGAATGGTTATCAGGCCTTAAGTAATACCTATAATGAAAGTCCTTTGCATATGTAAAGGACTTTTTTTATACTATAAGAAAGGCTATCGTAAATTGACGATAGCTTTTTTAGCTTTTGCTCTGGAAGAGCAGGCGCTATGCGCTTTTTACAATACATAAATAAGTGGTGACAGAATGAATACTGAAAAATTATCAAATCGGCTTGAAGCTGTAACAAATTATATTCCCTCAGGCGCACGAGTAGCTGATATCGGCTCAGACCACGCTTATTTGCCATGCTATGCAGTGAAGAAAGGGATTGCCTCTTTTGCTGTTGCTGGTGAAGTGGTGGAGGGTCCCTATCAATCCGCCAAAAAACAGGTGAAAATGGAAGGACTCGAAAATCAGATCTCCGTAAGAAAAGGAAACGGGCTAGAAGTGATTAGCCCAAATGAAGTTGACTGCATAACTATTGCAGGCATGGGAGGGGCTTTAATTGCGAGCATTCTTGAAGAGGGGAAGAGCAAGCTTGCTTCTGTAAAGAGGCTGATCCTCCAGCCGAATTTAAGTGCCATCTCAATTAGGAGCTGGCTGATTGACAATGGCTGGGAGCTAATAGCCGAACAAATCCTTGAAGAAGACGGAAAGATCTATGAAATCCTTGCAGCTGAAAAAGGAGAGCCATTGAAACCCTACAAGAATACAGAAAAAGGTTTATTGATGGGCCCTTTTCTTATGGAGCAAAAATCAGCCGTATTTCAAAACAAGTGGCTTGGTGAAAAGAAGAATTGGGAGAGAATCCTTTTGCAGCTTGAAAAAGCAGCATATTCCAATGAAACAGAGAAGAGAAAACAGGAATTAAAGCGGAAAATCAAAATGGCAGAGGAGGTATTGATGCAGTGAAAAAAATAAATGGGCATGAGATTATCCAACTATTTGAACAGTTTTCCCCAAAAGGGTATGCGATGGAAGGAGACAAGATTGGCCTCCAGGTTGGCAGGCTTAACACTCCTGTTGAAAATGTCATGATTGCTCTGGATGTTCTCGAAGATGTAGTTGATGAGGCAATTGCAAAGAATGTTCAGCTGATCATAGCTCATCACCCGTTAATCTACAGACCTTTGCAAAAAATTCCCACTGATTCCCCATCAGGAAGAATTATTGAAAAGCTTATCAAACATGATATAGCTGTATATGCAGCGCATACAAATTTAGATATCGCCAAAGGCGGGGTCAATGATATGCTGGCTGATGCACTGAAGCTTTCCGATACGGAAGTCTTATATCCCACATATGAAACTGTATTGAAAAAGCTCGCTGTGTTTGTGCCTGAAGAAAATGCTGAGTCTTTTAGACAAGCTCTTGGAAACGCAGGAGCTGGTTCAATCGGCAATTACAGTCATTGCTCTTTTACGTCTTCAGGGACAGGGCAGTTTAAGCCTGGAAGTGATGCAAATCCTCATATTGGCAAGCAGGGTGAGCTTGCGGCTGTTAGGGAAGTCTGCATTGAGACCATTTTTCCTGAACATATAGAAAAGAAAGTGCTTTCTGCGATGTTCAAAAACCATCCTTATGAAGAAGTTGCCTATGATATTTATAAGCTTGAAAACAAAGGTGAAGTACTGGGTCTGGGTAAAATTGGAGTAATTGGCGAGATGACTCTGGGGGAATTTGCGGAGCATGTAAAACAAACACTTGAAGTGGAGAGAGTTCGTGTAGTGGGCGACCTTTCTTCAAAAGTGAAGAAAGTTGCTGTTCTGGGGGGAGATGGAAACAAGTACTTTATGTCAGCAAAGATGAAGGGTGCTGATGTATATGTGACGGGGGATATGTATTACCATGTGGCGCATGATGCTATGATGTCGGGCCTGAATATTGTTGATCCCGGTCATAATGTTGAAAAGGTAATGAAAAAAGGAGTCACCCAAAAATTATCTCAGATGTGTACAGAAAAAGGATATAGTGTATCCATTTTTCCATCTGAAGTTTATACAGATCCTTTTAAATTTGTCTGAAAACCAACAGAACCGGTTTCCCTCAGGGACCGGTTCTGTTTATTTATATGCACTTCCGCTTTTCTTATAACTTTGCAGTCTTCTTTACTTTCGGAAGTATTTTATTTAACGGCACTTTCTTCTCGCGTGACCATGTGGACTCATCAGCCGGATTAAATTGTTCAAGGAAAGTAATAACTTCCTTTGTAATCGGTGTCGGGGTTGAGGCTCCTGAGGTAACGGCAACAGTTGCTGCCTCTTTAATCCAATTCACATCCAGTTCAGTAATATCAGCAATACGGTAGGCTTTTGTCCCGGCAATTTCTTCTGATACCTGTGCAAGACGATTGGAGTTATTGCTCTTAGGGTCGCCTACAACAATTAATACATCGGCCTGGCCAGCTTGTTCTGCAACTGCTTCCTGGCGGACCTGGGTAGCCATGCAGATTTCTTTGTGGAACTCTGCGTGAGGGTATTTTTCCTTTATCTGATCCATTACATGGACAACATCCCATTGGCTCATTGTAGTCTGATTTGTCACCAGTATTTTTTCAGCCTGTATGTTAAGTTCATTTACATCCTCAACAGTCTGCACTAAATGAACTGCATGAGGAGCCACTCCAACTGCACCTTCAGGTTCCGGGTGGCCTTTTTTGCCAATGTAAATGATTTGAAAGCCTTCCTTTTCCTTTTCCCTGATAAGATCATGTGTCCTTGTTACATCAGGGCATGTTGCATCAAGTGTCACAAGGCCTTTTTGTTTCGCTGCTTCCCGCACTTCAGGTGAAATGCCATGTGCTGTAAAAATGACAGTGCCTTTATCGACTTTATCCAGGATTTCTTTGCGGTCTTTCCCATCAAGTGTTACAATGCCTTCCTCTTCAAAAGCATCTGTCACATGTTTGTTATGGACGATCATACCCAAAATATAGATGGGTCTCGGCAAAGACGGATCAAGTGCAGCGTTCCTTGCAATAACCATTGCATCCACCACACCGTAACAATACCCCCGAGGAGAGATTTTTATGACGTTCATCGGTATATCCTCCCTAATTAAAAGCTTATATATGAATTGAACTGAGTTCTGTTTCTAAACGGAAAAACTCCATATTGCACCTCTATTATATAAGAGATAAACCGATAATACAAAAGGAGTAATTTTCTTGCGGAAAAAGAAAAAGAATGCCCCTGCATCCTTTTCTTTAAATATATAATTTGGGTTTGGAAATACCTTCTGCTGATGATCGCTTGGCAGCGGGCTGTTCCATCTCATGTTCCTTTTTTATGTTTTTTGGCCTTGAATTCTGTTTCTTTTTTTCTGTATTTGCCTGAGGGGATTCCGCTTTAGCTTCTGAGGCTGTCTCATCAGCTTCAGGTGCATCCTTTATGCCTCTATAAAGCTTCCACATGGCAGGAAGATTCCTGACCAGCGGTCCATACTGCTGAACCATGGGCCCGATCTGCTGTGCTGTATTTAAAACCTTTTGAGTGTTGGTTAAAAACCCGTTTATGGAAGATGGGTTGCTTATTGCCTGAAGGATGCCTCCGCCTGCCTGTGAGCCCCCTGCAGCTCTTGCAGCTCCCATTCCTGTTCCAGGCTGGGCATTTCCTTTTCCTAATATTTTGGAGAGCAATCCTCCTCCGCGTTTCATTCCCGGAGGACCGCCCATCATTGGCCCCATGGGAGGTCTTCCTTGCATCGGGGTCATAAAAGGGTGGGGAGGCATCCCTCCGCGCATAGGGGGTCTTGATCCTGGCATCATATTAATTGGCCTCCTTTCGCTGCATATTTCTTCTTCTAAATAAAAATTCATATTATAAAGTATGCGTTTATCCCATTTTGGTTTAGGCATAATCCAGAGAAACTAATTTTATTTATTAAAATATCCTAAAAAGCTCATCATAAAAATATAAATGCCTGTTTGAGTGGTTATTTGCAGGAAACTTTATTATAATAACAGGATGTAAGAAAAGCTCGGACCCAGCAAGTTGCAGTTGATACTAGTAGATCTTACTCACTAATATATGTTTCGGTGCAGCCTGAACCCAGGCGAATCTGGATAATTGAGGAGTTTTTATATGAACGAAACGAAATTTGACCGATTTAATTTTAAGCCATTTATTATAGAAGCGGTTAAAGATTTTGGCTTTTTTGAGCCGACAGAAATTCAGGAAAGAATGATCCCTGCCGTGCTGAAGGGTGAAAGCGCAATAGGACAATCACAGACAGGCACAGGAAAAACACACTCATATGTGCTGCCTATCCTCCAAAAGGTTGATCCTTCCCGCCAGGAGGTGCAGGCTATTATTACAGCTCCAACCAGGGAGCTTGCCAATCAGATATATCATGAAATTCTTAAGGTTACAGAGCATTGCCCGGAGGGAGAAGAAATAACAGCACGCTGCTATATTGGCGGTACGGACAAGCAGAGAACTATTGAAAAGCTTAAAAAACAGCCTCATGTGGTTGTAGGCACACCGGGAAGAATCAATGACCTTGTCAAAGAACAGGCATTGTTTGTGCATACTGCCGAAATCCTTATTGTGGATGAAGCAGATTTAATGCTTGATATGGGGTTCATTGAAGATGTTGATCAAATTGCAGCAAGGATGCAGGAGAAGCTCCAGATGCTGGTTTTCTCAGCTACCATTCCAGAGAAGCTGAAGCCTTTCCTGAAAAAATACATGGAAAATCCTAAATATGTTCACGTGGAGCCTAAGCAGGCCACAGCAGCCAATATTGAGCACTGGCTTCTGCCATCCAAACACCGCAATAAAGTGGAGCTGGTCTATCAGGCACTTACTTCCTTAAATCCTTACTTAGCCATTGTTTTCACCAACACCAAGAAAAAAGCAGATGAAGTGGCAGATGGATTAATCAGCAAAGGCCTGAAAGTCGGACGTATCCACGGGGACCTTAACCCGCGTGAAAGAAAGAAAATGATGAAGCAGATTCTCGACCTTGAGTTTCAATACATTGTGGCTACAGACCTGGCTGCCCGGGGCATTGATATACAGGGAATCAGCCATGTAATTAACTATGAGCTTCCAACTGATCTTGATTTTTATATACATCGGGTTGGGCGTACAGCGCGTGCAGGTTTCTCAGGAATTGCTGTAACAGTGTATGAGATTTCCGATGAGGATGCATTAAACAGGCTTGAAAAAATGGGGATCGAATTCAGGCACAAAGATCTGCAAAAAGGTGAATGGACAGATCTGGATAATCGAAACAAGCGAAAAACGAGACAGAAACAAACAGATGACATTGATAAAAAAGCCGCTTCATTGGTGAAAAAACCGAAAAAAGTAAAACCAGGCTACAAAAAGAAAATGAAATGGGAAATGGACAAAATAAAAAAACGCGAAAGAAGAATCAAGCGTAAATAAAGAATCAAAGGGAGAGGTATTGTCATGCTGAAAATTGGATCACATGTTTCCATGAGCGGGAAAAAAATGCTTTTAGCAGCAAGTGAAGAAGCTGTTTCATATGGCTCCAATACATTTATGATCTATACAGGAGCTCCGCAAAACACAAGAAGAAAAAAAATCGAAGATTTGAACATTGAAGCCGGACTGAAGCATATGGCAGAGAACGGGATTGCTGATATTGTTGTACATGCTCCATATATTATTAATATCGGGAATACTTCAAACCCTTCAACATTTGAATTAGGCGTTAATTTTCTTCGCTCTGAAATTGACCGCACCGAAGCGATCGGAGCTAAGCAGATCGTTCTCCATCCCGGTGCCCATGTTGGAGCAGGGTCAGAGGCCGGCATCAAAAAGATCGTAGAAGGCTTAAATGAAGTCTTAAACGGCGAAGAAAATGTGCAGATCGCACTTGAGACCATGGCCGGAAAAGGGTCGGAATGCGGGAGATCCTTTGAAGAGCTGGCTATGATTATTGAGGGAGTCAATTATAACAACCACTTATCTGTATGCTTTGATACTTGCCATACACATGATGCAGGATATGACATTGTGAATGATTTCGACGGGGTATTGGAAGAATTCGATAAGGTTGTTGGACTTGACCGCCTGAAAGTTCTCCATATTAATGACAGCAAGAATGAGCGCGGAATGCGTAAAGACCGTCATGCAAATATCGGCTTCGGCCACATCGGCTTCAGCGCATTAAATTATATTGTCCATCATCCTCAATTAAAGGATATCCCTAAAATTCTGGAGACTCCTTATGTTGGCGAAGATAAAAATAATAAAAGAGCTCCATATAAGCATGAAATTGAAATGCTTCGCAGCCAGGAATTCAATGAAAGCTTATTAGAAGCTATTACGGCTGTATAAAATAGTAAAAAGCTGTGCCTGGGCTGCACAGCTTTTTTGCTTGAGTTAAGTATCATTAGTGAAGTTCTATTTTGTAAATTGCAAAAATAGCCTGTTTACTTCCCTTGCAGTTTCCGGGCCGGCAATCCTGGCAATTTCCTTTATGATTTTTGTCCTTTCACGGTCATCAAAGATGTTTACCTGCTTGCCTCTCAAATGATCTGCAATTTTCTGGGCCTGTGCTTTTGTAATCTGGATGTTGAACTGCTCTCCATATTTTAATAATTCATCTGCAGTTATATTGCTTAATTTATGATTAATGATGTTTTCGAATATTTTCATTTTCATCACTCCTCCTCAGTACTTTATGAGTGAAGAATGTGAATAGTGACAATAAGTTTTAAGATTTACTATAAAAAAGCATGTACCTTTACTTTAAATTGAGGTTCCTGTATACTGTGTTAGTAAATCGTAATGATTCTTAATATGTAAGGTGATAATAATGGCACAGCCAATAATTGAAATAGCTCATGTTTCTTATAGATATGAGAAAGAGAATGTTCTTGAGGATATCAATCTGACCATTAATTCAGGAGACTTTCTCGGAATTGTAGGTCCTAATGGGTCGGGTAAATCAACCCTTTTAAAGCTTATTCTGAATTTGCTTAAAGTGCAGAAGGGAAGCGTCAAACTGTTCGGCCAGGAGATCAGCCGATTTAAGGATTGGCAGAATATTGGATTTGTTTCTCAAAAGGCAAATTCATTTAATACAGGATTCCCGGCAACAGTCTTTGAAGTCGTTTCAAGCGGCCTTACAAAGAAGCTGGGGCTTTTTAAATTTATGGGCAAGGCCGATCAGGCAAAAGTTATGCGTGCAATTGAATCTGTTGGCATGCATGAGTATGCAGGACGAAATATTGGCGAGCTTTCAGGCGGGCAGCAGCAGCGGGTCTTCATCGCCCGTGCATTGGTAAGCGACCCTAAATTATTAATATTGGATGAACCTACAGTAGGTGTGGATGTGAAAAATGTTCAGTCCTTTTATGAAATGCTGGATGATTTAAATAAGGAGCTGGGCATTACTTTATTGCTTGTTACGCATGATATTGGGACAATTTCTGATAAAGTCACTCATGTGGCTTGCCTAAATAAAAATTTGCATTTCCATGGAAATACAGCAGAATTCGAAAGCTTGAATATAAATGAAATGTCGGAAATCTACGGACATGATGTACATGTCCTGACACATAACCATGATCACCATCACCACCACCACGACAAAGGAGCAGGCAGATGATTTCGGGAATCCTTCAATATGAATTTTTACAAAATGCTTTTTTAACTGGAATGATCATCGGGATCATTGCGCCTCTTCTTGGTGTGTTTATTGTTGTGAGAAGGCTATCTTTAATTGCTGATGCTTTAAGTCATGTCACACTTGCAGGGATTGCTGCAAGCCTGCTGCTCGAAAAGAAATTTATCGGTCTGAGCGGTTTGAATCCTTTGTATATGGGGATGGCTTTTTCAGTAGCCGGGTCGTTGTTTATTGAAAAGCTGAGAGCTGTTTATAAGCACTATCAGGAACTGGCTATTCCCATTATATTATCTGGCGGCATTGGGCTTGGAGTCATATTCATTTCACTGGCTGATGGATTCAATACAGATTTATTCAGTTATCTGTTTGGCAGCGTCAGTGCAGTAAGCCGGCTTGATTTATGGACTATTTTGATTATCAGCGTGCTTGTCATGGCACTTGTGGTCCTGCTCTATAAAGAACTGTTTTTGCTGTCATTTGATGAAGAGCATGCCAAGGCATCCGGAATAGCTGCTAAAAGTGTCCACTTCATATTTATTGTGATGGTGGCCCTGGTAATAGCTGCTTCCATGAGAATAGTGGGTATTTTATTAGTTTCCTCCCTTATGACATTGCCGGTTGCTGCGAGCATCAGAATTGCAAAAGGATTCAAGCAGACCATTTTCCTGTCCATGCTTTTTGGCGAAATATCAGTTCTGGGCGGATTGACTATTTCCTACTATATTGATTTGGCGCCGGGCGGAACAATCGTCATGATTGCTGTATTAATACTGATTGTAACAATATTGCTGAAAAAACTTGCGGGCATGAGGCCGGCATAAATGTGATTGATTTCTATCCCGGATGATTTAAGAGCAAAAAAGAGGTGGAAAGAATGAATGTAGATGAAGCCATGCAGCTTTTAAAGGATAAAGGCTATAAGCATACGGGGAAAAGGGAAGAGATGCTTCAGCTGTTTGCTGACAGTGATAAATATATAACGGCTAAAGATGTTCTCGAGAAAATGAAAGATAATTACCCTGGACTAAGTTTTGATACCATTTACAGAAATTTATCGTTATTCGTGGATCTGGGTATTTTTGAAATGACAGAGCTGTCAGGCGAAAAACACTTCCGCTTTACGTGCTCTCATGATCATCATCATCATCATTTTATATGCCTGGATTGCGGAAAGACGAAAGAAATTGAAGTCTGTCCTATGAAACAGGTGCAGGAAAATCTAAAGGGATATGATGTTTCAGGACATAAGTTTGAAATATATGGGAAATGCCCGGAGTGTTTTTAATACTGGAACAAACAAAGAAGCATGGAGCTAATTTTCCATGCTTCTTTTTTGCTGAAGCCAATCATCTGCCCATGCATTGGCTTCCTTCCAGTTTCGGACTCTAATGACGCCATTGGGAAGGGGATCCTGATTATAGGGCGTATCGAATAAAATGACAGGAATTCCGCAAGCCTCATGGATCATGACCGCATTATCATGCTTGTCTTCCAAAAAGATATCCACCTCATACTTTTTGGCAGCTTCAATTTTATCATGGTTTCCGATCAGTTCGATATGATCAAACTCCAATGTGTTCTCTAAAAACCATTCCTCTGTTACTTGCTGCAGGTGAGAGCCCCTGGCACTTATAAAATACAATTCATGCTCCCGTTTCCATTTGGTCAAAACTTCTTTTGCGCCATTCGCCAGGGGGGATTCTTTGTAGATAATGGGCTCATTTTCATAAAACCACTGTGCAAATTGTTCTTCTGAGATCGTTACTAAAGGTGTTAAATCATATTGCTTAATATCATTTAAAGTAATACTCAAATTAAATGCTTCATTTAAATACGGAACCATTGCTTCAGGGCTGGTAACCGTTCCGTCTATATCGATGCCAAAGCGCTTCTTCATTATAATAATCTCCTTTAATGCATATATCCCTTATCTTAACAAAAGTCATGGCCTTGCAAAAGAGTGTTGCAGTTCATGTTTGACAGTTAAACATTAACATCTTAAAAAAGCCTTTTATCGCAAACACTATAAATGCTCCATTAAGCAATATTTTTTTAGGAACACAGCAGAGAAAGAGAGGGATCATGATGGCAGATCAAGATCGCACCAATGAAGAGTATGACCTCCGATACAGCGAGCGAATTGGTGAAGCAGATGCAGCAGATTATTCAGAAGAAGCTGCTGCAGAAATAGCGGCGCCGGGTGTCTATGACAGGTCGCTTGATCGGGATGAGAAAATCGAAAAAGAAGCAGTTCAGGCCGATTATTCTGAGGAGACCTCTGCAGAAATAGCAGCGCCAGGTGTCTACAATAGATCATTGGACAGGGATGATGAGAATGAAACCGCTGCAGCCGGCAGAGGAGTCGGTTATGCAGCCCTGGCACTTTCCATTTTATCTTTGTTTGTGCTGCCGGTTCTTTTTGGAGCAACAGGAATTGTCCTTGGTTTTATCGCAAGAAGAAGGGGTTCAGAAAGCCTTGGAGGCTGGGCGATTGCCATAGGAGCCATTTCCATTATTGTCGGTATGTTTATACTCCCGTTTTTTTAGAAAAAAAGAAAAAAGCCTGGTTTCCAAATTTAATTTGGTGCCAGGCTTTTCTGTTTAATTTATTGTGGTTCTTTCTATGGCTGCAGGCTTTCTGCCTGTGCTTTTTCTTCTTCCTGTTTTGCAAAATATTCTTCAGCGATTTTGTCGATTTCGATCTTAAGTTCCTCGACCATCGTTTCTTCCGGAACCTTCCTTACAATCTGGCCTTTGCGGAACAGAAGGCCTTCTCCGCGGGCGCCGGCAATGCCGATATCAGCTTCCCTGGCTTCACCAGGTCCGTTAACCGCACAGCCCAATACAGCAACCTTAATGGGCGCTTTAATTTTTTGAATATATTCTTCCACTTCATTAGCAATGCTGATTAAATCAATCTCAATTCGTCCGCATGTTGGACAGGAGATCAGTGTGGCAGCATTGGAGGATAAGCCAAACACTTTAAGAAGTTCCCTGGCAACCTTGATTTCTTCAACCGGGTCTGCACTCAATGAAATCCTTAATGTATTTCCAATACCTTTGCTTAAGATTGCCCCGAGTCCGGCGGCGCTTTTCACAGTACCGGCAAAAAGTGTGCCTGATTCTGTTATACCTAAATGAAGAGGGTAGTCAAAAGCTTGTGAAGCTTTCTCATATGCTTCAATGGCCAAGTTCACATCGGAAGCCTTCATAGAAACGATGATGTCATGAAAATCAAGGTCTTCTAAGATTTTAATATGATGAAGGGCGCTTTCAACCATGCCATCTGCTGTAGGGTATCCGTATTTCTCGAGAATTCTTTTCTCAAGAGAACCTGCATTAACCCCGATCCGGATTGGTATTCCTTTTGCTTTGGCAGCCTTGACGACGGCTTCCACTTTTTCTCGTTTGCCGATATTTCCGGGATTAATGCGGATTTTATCTGCTCCGCCCTCGATAGCCTTAAGAGCCAGCTTGTAATCAAAGTGGATATCAACAACAAGAGGTATGTTAATTTGTCTTTTAATATCTGCTATGGCATTTGCAGCTCTTTCATCAGGGCAAGCAACACGTACGATCTGACAGCCTGCTTCTTCCAGCCTTTTAATTTCAGCTACAGTTGCCTCAACATCATGTGTTTTTGTAGTGGTCATGCTCTGGATAAACAGTTCATTGCTTCCGCCAATTGTTAAAGGCCCAACTTTTACAGGCCTAGTTTTCGTGCGATGTATAATTTCACTCAATGGAGATTCGCTCCTTTTTATCTATTCATACAACAGCTGAGTAGTAAGCTGTTAGAGAAGGTCCACTCTATTGTATCAATGAACCGCTGATATTGACAAGAATGATGATTAGTTGTCATGACTATATTTTGGGAATTTATAGGTTTCACCGGATTTTATTTCTTCTGGCTGCATTCCATTGTTCAATTCCGAGAAGTCAGATACCACCTGGTCTATGCCGACCGGAATTGGCCCATCAAGGTTTAGTTCAATTATTGAAAGAACTGTCTCTCCCGGGTTGACCTTTTTCTCAAAAAAGCCAGTGTCTGTTTCTGCAGTTGGAATTGTGCTGGCCTCCATAGACGGGTTTTGCCCAGCTGGGAGTGTACCATGATTCAGATCATAAAAGATTACGTAAATTACAAGGACTGAAAGCAATACTCCCGCAATTTTCTTCATATTGGACAAACCTCCTGGAAATAGCATGTTTACCCAATATGTATGCTTGTCCTATTGTGCTTAGACCAACAAAAGATCTCTTTTTATTATTCTGCAGACACAAGAGATTTATTTTAACCCAAAATAAAAAACGTGCGGGGTGCACGTTTTATTTTGGGTTATGAGCAGGTACTTCCTTAATGGCAAGCAGAAGAATAATAAGGGAAACAAGCCAGTTAATAATAGCCCCGTTTTGCACGGTGGTTTGCAGGGCTGACATGATAGCAAAGAAGATGGCCGGCAAAGTTATGCTGTAGGCAGACATACGCCATAACTGTCGGTATTCCAGTTTTTTGGCAAGAGCTTTTTTGATTAGAAGGCCAGCCAGTGCTAACAGGGATATCTCAATAAATCGAATGCCAGCTGCAAAAATATAAATGACAATTCCTATTAAGGGAATAATAATCGGCATAAGAGATTCTGCAGAAGCAAGGAACTCGGACAGATCACTTTTGGAAATTGTGCCGCCAGACAGCATCGAGTAGGGATATGTCTGTTCCTGTCCCTCTGCACGTATGTAGACTTCAGTTGTTAGTAAAGCAATCGTATTGCTGCTTTCGTTTAGAACTGAAGGATCAACTGTACCTGTCGAATCAACAATGATTGTAAAGTCATTCTTGCTGATGGTAACTGGTGCTTTTTCATCCGTGTAAAGCTGTCCATCTGTTATTTCAAAATGGGGTAATTGATTGTCAATGGTTTCATCAATAGCATTTAAGCCACTAATAATTCCTGCCCCTGAATAAAATACGGTTGGCAATACTGACAGCAGAGTAAGGAAAAACACATACAAAATAGTCTTGCCTATTCCCTGATGCCTGAATAAAGCAATATCTTTAGGAGAAAACAAACTTTTATAAAACTGAACAAAAATATTCATTTGCACACACCCTTTTTGAGATTCACATTCTTATTTTAGCCAAATCCCAAGGAGTTACAAGGGAAATACTCTTTTGGTATAAAAGCAATACTTCTACTGTCTTTGTAATGAAATTGTAATATTTGAGGTGAATGTTAAGGTAATGTAAATTTGGCTCAGATTATATTTACTTTTCTCATGTGTATCCTTAATAATTGTATGGGGTTTGATGAATCATGTCGAATAAATTATAGGGGTTGAAAATTGTGGAACTAAATGTTCAGCAAATGCTTTTTGAATTTTTGGGAGGACTTGGAATCTTCCTTTATGGAATCAAATTTATGGGTGACGGGCTCCAAAAATCAGCTGGTGACCGGCTGAGAGATTTATTAGATCGTTTTACGACAAATCCGCTAATGGGGGTATTGGCGGGTGTACTTGTCACCATCCTTATACAAAGCAGCTCTGCAACAACTGTAATAACAGTTGGTTTAGTATCCGCCGGGTTCATGACTTTGCGCCAGGCGATAGGTGTTATTATGGGGGCTAATATAGGAACCACGGTAACTGCATTCATCATTGGTATTGATATCGGGGAGTATGCTCTGCCGATTATTGCCGTAGGCTCAATCCTATTATTTTTCTTTAAAAAACAAAAAATCCACAATATCGGGCAAATTGTTTTTGGCTTTGGTGCGTTATTCTATGGGCTGGAATTAATGAGCGGAGGAATGAAGCCTCTTCGCACATTGGAATCTTTCCATGATTTGACCGTCAGCATGAGTTCAAATCCAGTTCTGGGTGTTGTTGTAGGAACAGTATTTACTGTAATCGTTCAAAGCTCGAGTGCAACAATCGGTATTCTTCAGGGCTTGTTTTCTGAAGAACTGATCAATCTGGATGCTGCACTGCCGGTTCTGTTTGGAGATAATATTGGTACAACCATTACAGCTGTTTTAGCTGCTATTGGAGCGTCTGTTGCTGCAAGAAGAGCTGCCGCTGTACACGTACTGTTTAACTTAATCGGTACAACCATTTTCTTGATTTTATTAAAGCCTTTTACGTTCTTAGTTGAAACACTTCAGGGTAAAATGGATCTGAATCCTGAAATGACTATTGCCTTTGCACATGGAATTTTTAATACGTCTAATACTATTATTCAGCTTCCATTTGTAGCTGTCCTGGCGTGGGTTGTGACAAAGCTTATTCCGGGTGAAGATGCGGTTGCTGATTATAAAGCAAAGCATTTGGATCCTATGTTTATTGAACAGTCACCATCGATTGCACTTGGACAGGCTAAGGAAGAAGTCCTCCGAATGGGAGCATTCTCTTTACGCGGACTTGAAGAAACGGTTCAGTATTTAAAAACAGGCAATCAAAAACATTCCGATACCGCATATCAATTAGAAGATGCGATTAATAACCTTGACCGCAAAATTACAGATTATTTGATTAAGCTCTCTACAAGCTCACTTTCAGCACATGAATCTGCCGAGCACACTGTGCTGATGGATACGGTAAGAGATATTGAGCGTATCGGTGACCATTTCGAAAATGTAATAGAGCTGATTGATTATAAACAGGCAAATAAAGTGTCCATTACTGATTCAGCCATGGCTGATCTGGAGCAAATGTTCAAATTAACTATTTCCACCGTGAAAGAAGCCATGCAGGCACTTGATCATAATGATAAAATTGCTGCAGAACATGTTGTAAAGAAAGAAGAAGAGATTGACAAGATGGAAAGAAAGCTCCGCAAACAGCACATCCTTCGATTGAATGAAGGACTTTGCACCGGGCAGGCCGGCATTGTGTATGTCGACATTGTCAGCAACCTGGAGCGTATCGGTGATCACGCGGTGAATATTGCTGAAGCTGTTTTAGGAGAAGAATAAGTGGTAAAATAAGCAGGGGATAATCCCTTGCTTATTTTATTTTAATGAAGAGGTGCTGATATTGGAGATAGTTTATTGGACACTGATTATTCTGTTGTTTATTATCGCTTTTGCGGGTCTGGTTTTTCCAATTATACCAAGTGTGCTGTTTTTGCTGGGCGGTTTTATCCTTTATGGAATCCTTTTTTCTTTTGAACCGTTTAACTGGCTCTTTTGGACGATTCAGGGGCTGTTTGTTCTTCTGCTGTTTGGAGCTGATTACGTAGCCAATATGATTGGCGTGAAAAAATATGGCGGTTCAAAAGCTGGTGTATGGGGAAGTACAATCGGCCTTTTAGCTGGCCCATTTGTCATACCTGTACTGGGAATCCTGATTGGCCCATTTCTTGGAGCGGTTATTGCTGAACTTGCAGTTAACAGGACAAACTTTAATGATGCATTAAAGATTGGATTCGGATCTGTCATCGGATTTGTCAGCAGCGCAGCAGCCAAAGCGGTGATCCAGGGAGTTATGATTATTTATTTTCTTTTTGTGGTTCTTTAAATAAGGCTGTTTTCGCTTGGTTTGGTTGCTTTATATATATTATTTACTGAGTTGATTGTAGCGGAAGGTGCGAGATCCTCGAAAATGCTATCGCATTTTCTTCGTGCGGTGTTTACTCAAGGATGCTTATTCAAAGTCCTGCGGGAGTAGCGGGACAGGTGAGACCCCGCAGACGCGAAGCGCCGAGGAGGCTCACCGAACGCCCCGCGGAAAGCGAGCACCTGGAGCGGAAATCAACGAGTAACATTGTCAGCGAAAAACAACTATTTATACGAAAAGAGACTTAAACTAGCAAACTCCTGCGGATAAAAAACACTAATTTGGATAATGTATATATGTAGCAAAGCATTTTGATTGAAACAAAAATCCAACTTTGGTAATCTTAATCTAAAGACCTTAGAAACATTATAAAATCTGAATTTTATAAATGATTGAATTGTTTCGGGGGCTGACCAAAAAAGATACATAGGGAGGAATTTTATTATGGCATTCGAATTACCGCAATTACCTTACGCTTACGATGCATTGGAGCCAAACATCGACAAAGAAACGATGAATATCCACCATACAAAGCATCACAATACTTATGTAACAAACCTTAACAATGCTTTAGAAGGAAACGAAGAGCTTCTTTCTAAAACTGTTGAAGAAGTGGTATCCAACCTGGATGCTGTTCCTGAAGCTGCCCGTACTGCTGTACGCAATAACGGCGGCGGTCATGCCAACCATTCTCTTTTCTGGCAGATTATTTCTCCAAATGGCGGCGGTGAGCCAACAGGTGAATTAGCAGATGCTATCAGCAGCAAATTCGGAAGCTATGACAGCTTTAAAGAAGAGTTCGCTAAGGCGGCTACAACTCGCTTTGGTTCTGGCTGGGCGTGGCTTGTAGTAAACAATGGTGAACTGGAAGTAACAAGCACACCTAATCAGGATTCTCCATTAATGGAAGGCAAGACTCCAATCCTTGGCCTTGACGTTTGGGAGCATGCTTACTACTTAAAATACCAAAACCGTCGTCCTGAATACATCAATTCTTTCTGGAATGTTGTTAACTGGGATGAGGTTTCTAAGCGTTACAGCGCTGCAAAATAATTATTCAAACAGCACGGCAGATTATATCTGCCGTGTTTTTTTTACATTGAATTTGCGGGGGTTCTTGTGCAAATTTCTAAATCATTGCATAACAGCACTGGCTTTGTAGGAGACTACCCTTAGAACTAAAGGGGAGTTTTTTTATGAGCAGATTTAAAAAACTGATCGGTGATGTCGATTTAACAAAAGATTTAACATTGCTATTGTTTATTGGCGGGCTGTATTCTTTAAGTGCTGCCCTTTCAAACACGTTTGTAAATATTTATCTCTGGAAGCAGTCTGGTGAGTTCAGTGATCTGGCTTTGTATAACCTGGCCATTGTTGTTCTGCAGCCTTTGACTTTTATTCTGGCGGGGAGATGGGCGAAGAAGATTGACCGTGTCATTGTACTTAGAATCGGTGTGATTTTTTTAGCCCTTTTTTATCTGACCGTACTGTTTATAGGAACAAACGCCTCGAATTTCTTATTGCTTCTTGGGGCTCTGCTGGGGGTAGGGTACGGGTTCTACTGGCTTGCTTTCAATGTACTCACTTTTGAAATAACTGAGCCGGAGAACCGGGATTTCTTTAACGGCTTCCTTGGAATACTAACATCCGTTGGGGGTATGATTGGCCCGATTGCAGCGGGTTTCATTATTTCAAGGATGGAAAAGTTCACCGGCTATTCTGTTATCTTTGGGATTTCCCTGACCCTTTTTTCAATAGCTGTCTTTTTAAGTTTTTTTCTTAAAAGGCGGCCGGCAGATGGAAGGTATTTATTTAGAAGAATCCTTGCAGAACGAAAAAACAGCCTGAATTGGCGCATGATTACAAATGCCCATTTTTTTCAGGGGCTCAGAGAAGGAACCTTTATATTTGTCATATCAGTTTATGTCTTCATATCAACTGGCAGTGAACTTGCTCTTGGTACATACGGTTTGGTCAACTCAAGTATATCTTTTTTAGGGTATTATCTTGTGTCGAGACTTTTGAAAAAGGAGTATCGGAAAAGAGCCATACTGGTCGGCGGATTAGTACTGTATGCGGCCATATTCTTTATTGTATTTGATGTCACGTATCCAAAGCTGCTGATGTATGCAGCTGCGATTGCTGTAGCATATCCTCTCCTGCTTGTGCCTTATATCTCATTAACCTATGATGTCATTGGCAGAGGCTGGAAGGCTGCGGAGATGAGGATTGAGTATATTGTCGTCAGGGAAATCTTTTTAAATGCAGGACGTATTGTATCAATTTTAAGTTTTTTAGCTGCGGTCACTTTTTTTCAGGAAGACAAAAGCATCCCTATACTTCTCCTGATAATAGGAGCCGGACATTCAGTCATTTATTTTTTCGTCAGAAAAATTCAATTTCAGTCTGCATGAGAGAGGAAATCCTCTCTCTTTTTTTTACCAATAAAATTATCTTTGTCGAAAAAGGGTTCTTTATAGAATTTATTGTTATTTTCTTTTAGAATGGGACTATGAGACTTTTTAAAGGAAGTGTGCGTAATTTGAATAGGAAGAAAAAGAAGACCCATGTTCCTTTCCGTCTGAATATGCTCTTCTTTGCTGTATTTTTATTGTTTTCTATGCTGATCCTCCGGCTTGGGATGGTTCAGATTGTTTATGGCGATGATTATAAGCGTGAGATTGAAAGAACGGAAGATGTTACAGTCAACAGCCCGGTGCCAAGAGGTAAAATGTTTGACCGAAATGGACAGGTGATTGTCGATAATACCCCGCAAAATGCCATCACTTATACTAATAATGGGTATAAACAGGATGAAATGCTTGAGGTGGCAGAAAAGCTGGCTAAGCTGATAGACAAAGATACCAAAAAGGTTCAGGAACGCGATAAGAAAGATTACTGGATCATGAAGAATCCTGAAAAGGCAGAAAAAAAGGTTACTAAAAAAGATAAAGAAGAACTTGAAAAGAAGTATGAAGGTAAGGACAAGGAGCTGGATAAGGCCATTTATCAGCTCACTTTGGATCGGATTACAGAAGAGGAATTAAGTGAATTGACAAAAGACGATCTTGAAGTCCTTGCTATATACAGAGAATTTACAAGCGGATATGCTTTAACACCCCAAATTGTTAAAAACAAAAAAGTAACACCTGAGGAATTTGCAGTTGTCAGTGAAAATCTGCAGGTTTTACCAGGTGTTGATACAACAACCGACTGGGAAAGATATTATGCCTTTGGAGATACTTTGAAATCAGTCCTTGGAAAAGTAACAAGCTCTGATGAAGGTCTTCCGGCTGAACAGATTGAATACTACATGGCCCGTGACTATAGCCGAAATGACCGTGTAGGGAAGAGTTATATCGAGATGCAGTACGAAGAAGTGCTTCACGGCCAAAAAGCAAAAGTGAAAAATATTACGGACAAAGCCGGGAATGTACTTGAAACTATTCCCATTACAGATGGTCAAAGAGGCAAGGACCTTGTGCTGAGCATTGATATGGATCTTCAGAAGGAAGTTGAGAAAATCATTGAAGAGGAATTACGTAAAGCCAAGGCATCTTCTGGAACTGCATTATTGGACAGGGCATATGTAGTACTGATGGACCCGCATACCGGAGAGGTACTTTCAATGGCCGGCAAAAAGATTGTGAAGGATAAAGATACAGGCCAATCTGAAATGCAGGACGATGCATTAGGCAACATCACGACTACTTATAATGTCGGTTCAGCTGTAAAGGGTGCTACAATACTTACCGGCTATAAAACAGGGGCTATTAATCCAGGAACTGTTTTTTATGATCGTCCTTTAAAAATTAAAGGAACACCTGTTAAAAAATCCTGGAGAAATTTCGGCCCTTTAAATGATATTAATGCTCTTAAATTTTCCTCCAACGTTTATATGTTCGAAACTGTCATCAGGATAGGCGGAGGGAAATATGAGTTTGAGAAGCCATTATGGATAGATAAAAAAGCGTTTAGTACTGTAAGGGAATCCTTTGCTCAATTCGGTCTTGGCGTCCGGACAGGAATTGATTTGCCAAATGAGCAAACAGGCTTTAAAGGAATGAGTACATTGCCTGGTTTCATGCTTGACCTTTCAATTGGACAGTACGACACCTATTCCAACATGCAGCTTGCTCAATATGTTTCTGTCATTGCCAATGGCGGCAATAGGATGGAGCCTCATATTGTAAAGGAGATCCGTGAACCATTAATGGAAAATAATGAACTTGGCCCTATTGTTCAGGAGATGGAGCCAAAGGTTCTAAATAGAGTCGAACTGGAAGATGGCTGGATGGACCGTGTCCAGGAAGGTTTCCGCAGAGTCATGCAGGAAAAAGGCGGAACAGGTTATTCCTATTTTGCGGGCAAAGAGTATAAACCAGCGGGTAAAACAGGTACAGCAGAGGCCTTTTACGATGGACCTGAGCGCAGCAAGTTTGGAAAAGAGCCTCCTGAGGTCATGAATCTCAGTCTTGTTGGCTATGCACCATCAGAGAATCCCGAGATTGCCATGGCTGTTTTAGTTCCATGGGCTTATCAGGGAAGCGTGGATCACGGAGCGAATAAAAAAATTGGTGAACGTGTCCTGGATGCCTACTTTGAGCTTAAAAAGGAGCGTCATAAGAAAGGCAGCGACAGCAAAGAGTCTGTTCAAAAAGTGGAAAATATTGATGAAGTAATTGAAGGGCAGGAAGATGCCCGCAAAGAAAATGAATAAGCTTGATGAACTGTCTCCCTATTTAATAGGGAGACAGTTTTTTTGTCTTAGTATCTTTGATATCTAAATTTACGTTGTACCTCTAATTCGACATATTTACACAAGAATTGCTGACATTTACAAAAGCTTTACAATCAGTTAAAACCGGGTTAACAGTCAACCCTTATTCTAAATGCGTAGGACAAAACAACCAAATTTCTTAGGGGGAATTCAGGAATGAAACGTCTTAAAAAAATGAGCCTATTACTAATGCTATCAGCCGTAATGGCATTCACTGCAGCATGCGGAGGCGAAGAAGGCACCAGCGCCAATGGAGATAACAGTGAAGAGCTGGAGGGCAGCGTGGTTATAGACGGTTCTGGAACAGTTTATCCATTCATGGCACGCATGGCTGAAAATTATATGGGTGAACAGGAAAATGTCTCTGTAGAAGTAAGCCGCTCCGGAACATCAGCCGGCTTTAAGAAATTCCTTGCCGAAGACGGAACTGACTTTAATGATGCTTCCCGATCAATTAAAGATGAAGAAAAGGCACAAGCAGAAGAGCTTGGAATTGATGTACAGGAAATGAAGGTTGCTTTAGACGGTATTACAATCGTAATTAACAAAGAAAATGACTGGGCTAAAGAGCTTACACAGCAGGAAGTTGTTGATATCTTCCTTGCAAGTGCAGGAAAGAAAAAATGGTCAGATGTTCGCCCTGATTTCCCGGATGAAGAAATTCAGACATATGGTCCAAATGAAAACCACGGCACTTACGAATTTATGTTTGAAAATATTCTCGAAGAACAGGATCTTCCTGAAAATATTAACCTGCAGCAGGATTACTCAACTTTAGTGGATCTTGTATCTAAAGATAAAAATGCTATCGGATTCTTTGGCTATGGTTACTATGACAGCAACAAAGACAAATTGTCTGCAGTAAAAGTTGACTTTGGCAGCGGACCTGTTGAGCCATCATTAGATACAATCAAGGAAGACGGAGATTATGCTCCATTTACTCGCCCTGTGTTCACATACCTGAATACTAATATGGCGAAAGAAAAGCCGCAGGTACTGGACTATGCTATCTATACAATGAAAAATGCACAGGATATTGCAGCAGAAACAGGATTCGCACCATTATCAGATGAAGATGTCCAGGCTTCTCTGGATGCTTTGAACGGATTGAAATAAGAATAAGTTTTGCCATGGGAAGATGAGAAGTTTGCCTTCTCATCTTCTTATGATGTGCATGTAAAGAGTTCTCTTTGGATGAGAGTGCTGAAAGGGGTTTTACACTTGGCTAAAAGTGCTGTTGAATACGATAAAAAAAAGCTGAATGTACGAGAAATCATTCAGCAAAAGAAAAAAACTCGAAGTGTCAATAATTACACAGAAAAATTAATACCGAAAATTTTATTTGGAATAGCTGCAATTTCTGTTTTTACTACTATTGGAATTGTACTAACCTTAATTACGGAAACAATCGCCTTTTTTAAAGACGTTCCTTTTATAGATTTCTTTACAGGCACTCAATTAAAGCCTTTAGGAGAAAATGCTGTCTTTGGTGTTCTGCCCTTGCTGACGGGAACAATTATTTCGACTTCAATAGCTATGCTGGTTGCTATTCCAGTGGGACTGATGACAGCCATATTTTTAAGTGAATATGCATCAGAAAGAACACGAAAGGCCTTAAAGCCTCTTCTTGAAATCTTGGCAGGTATTCCTACTATTGTTTATGGATTTTTTGCTTTTACGTTTGTAACACCTTTACTAAGATCTTTCATTCCTGGTCTTGAACCAACAAATATATTAAGCCCCGGGATTGTAATGGGAATCATGATTATCCCAATGGTAGCTTCCCTTTCTGAAGATGCAATGAGTTCTGTACCAAATGCGATGAGGGAGGGTGCTCTTGCACTGGGGGCAACAAAGCTTGAGGTTACCTGGAAAGTGGTTGTACCAGCAGCCATTTCGGGTATCATTGCTTCGTTTGTGTTAGGAATTTCCAGAGCAATCGGGGAAACGATGATCGTCACCATTGCGAGCGGAAGTTCGAAAAATTTTACTTTTGATGTTACACAATCCATGCAGACTATGACTGCTTATATTGTGGAAGTAACAGGCGGGGAAGCCGCCGCAGGAACAACCTTATACTATAGCCTCTACGCTGTTGCAATGACATTGTTTGTGTTTACGTTAATAATGAACCTTCTTGCTCAGTATATCTCTCGCAGGTTCAGGGAGGAATATTAATGAAATATGTAGATACAGAACAAGTGCATAAAAAAATGGGCAGCCGCCTGCTTGCCAATATCATGGCTAAAACACTATTCTTTTTGGCCACTTTATTCGGCATGGTTGTATTAATTGTATTAATCTACCGGGTCCTCGCTGATGGTTTAAGCTGGATCAACATGGATTTTCTGATGAATCGCTTATCAACAGATCCTGGAAGGGCTGGAATCTGGGGAGCCATAACAGGAACATTTTGGCTGATGCTTGTAGTTGCTCCAGTAACGATGATTCTTGGAGTAGGCACAGCAATTTACCTTGAAGAATATGCAGCCAAGGGCCGTGTTTCTTCATTTATTAAAACGAACATTTCCAACCTGGCGGGCGTTCCGTCAGTTGTTTTTGGAATCCTTGGATTAACTGTTTTTGCAAGAGCATTAGATCTGGGTTCTGTAGTTCTCGCAGGAGGACTAACGATGGCACTGCTGGTTCTTCCTGTTGTAGTAGTTGCCAGCCAGGAAGCAATCCGTGCTGTTCCCCAATTTCTAAGAGAGGCATCTTACGGAATGGGAGCGACAAAGTGGCAAACGATTAAAAATGTAGTACTTCCTGCAGCATTACCTGGAATCCTTACGGGGGTTATTCTTGCACTATCGCGGGCAATAGGCGAAACAGCGCCATTGGTAGTTATTGGAATACCGGCATTGTTAATACCTGTTCCTGATGGAATTTTTGATAAATTTACGATCCTGCCGGTACAGATTTATTATTGGACCATCGACTCTGCACTAGTAGCAGAATATGCAAACCTGGCAGCTGCAACAATTGTGATATTACTAATTGTTTTATTCGCGATGAACTCAATAGCCATCTTAATTCGGAATAAGTTCCAAAAAAGATATTAGCCTGGGAGGTTTTCTGAAATGCCTGTAGTGACAGAAAAAACAAATCAATATGTAAAAAAAGAAAGCATAACTCAAAATTCAGCAGAAAACAAAAAAGTTGTTTATAATACCAAAGATCTAAATCTTTGGTATGGTGAAGGCCATGCTTTAAAAAATATAAATTTAGCCATCAATGAAAATGAAGTAACGGCAATTATCGGACCATCAGGATGCGGTAAATCCACATATATTAAAACGCTGAACCGCATGGTTGAACTTGTGCCTTCAGTAAGAATTTCCGGTGAAATCTTATACCGGGACCGTAATATTCTTGATAAATCATTTAAAGTGGAGGATTTAAGAACCAATGTGGGGATGGTTTTTCAAAAGCCAAATCCATTTCCTAAATCCATTTATGAGAATGTAGCATATGGACCGAAAATTCATGGTATACGCGATAAAAAAATCCTTGATGAGATTGTTGAGAAAAGTTTGAGAGGTGCCGCCATTTGGGACGAAGTTAAAGATCGCCTGAATCAGAATGCATATGGCCTATCAGGCGGGCAGCAGCAGCGGCTTTGCATTGCACGCTGTCTTGCAATTGAACCGGATGTCATCTTAATGGATGAGCCTACATCTGCACTTGACCCTATCTCTACCTTAAAAGTAGAGGAGCTGGTGCAGGAGCTTAAGGAAGAATTCAGTATTATCATCGTTACTCATAATATGCAGCAGGCAGCCCGTATTTCTGATAAAACAGCTTTCTTCTTAAACGGTGAAGTAATCGAGTTTGCTGATACAGATAAGATATTCTCTACCCCTTCAGATAAGCGGACTGAAGATTATATCACCGGACGATTCGGTTAATCGAATGATTATGAAAGAATACAAGCATTATTATATGGATGAAGGGGGATTACAATGATGGCAGTACGTGAAAGGTTTGACTATGATCTTCAGGAGCTTCAAAAAATGCTTATAGAAATTGGCAATTTTGCAATAGAGGCTCTGCATAGATCAGTTGAAGCACTTGAAACCCAAAACATTGAATTGGCACTTGAAATCATTGATGACGACAATCAGGCTGATATTCTGTATGAGGAAATAAATGATTTAGCCATTCTCCTAATTGCAAAACAGCAGCCAGTGGCTATTGACCTCCGCCGCATCATTGTGGCTATAAAAATCGCAACAGACATCGAAAGAATTGCAGACTTTGGAGTGAATATTGCAAAGTCCACCATACGGATTGGGTCAGAGCCGCTAATTAAGCCGATTGAACATATAAAGAAAATGTATGAAATTTCAACTGAAATGCTGCGTCTATCACTGGAAGCTTTCACTGAAGAAGATACTGCAAAGGCCAAAAAAGTTGCCGATATGGATGATCAGGTCGATGACCTCTATGGTGAAACCATTAAAGAGCTGCTGCAAATTAATCTGCAGAAACCGGAATACCTGCCGCAGATCACCCAGCTTTCATTTATTTGCCGTTATTTAGAAAGAGCAGCTGACCATGTTACAAATATTTCAGAGCATATTTTTTATTTGGTTAAAGGACGCCAGTATGATTTAAATAATTAACAAGAAAAGCGGAAGCGCCTTGCCGCACAGGAGCTATTCAATAAAAAAAGCTAAAAGGAATCTTAACCTTTTAGCTTTTTGTTATGATTTTAGCAATTTCTTTATAGCTCATATTATGGTTCAGTTCAAATGTGCCCAGCTGTATTTTTTTGCTGTACCCGTATTCCTCCATGTAATTGCCGAAGTCTGCTGCCTGGTCGATTACACTTGCTTTTTCAAGCAGTGACGCGATTTCCCCGGGTGTCATGCCGCTCTCAATGGTTAGCTGATAGACTTTCTGAGACTCTTCTTCCTGCTCCGTATTTTCCTCAGCAGGTTCTTCTTTTACTTCCTTATTCTCGTTTTGGTCTTTAGCGTCCTTCTGCTGTAAGAGAGTATATTCTTCGTTTGTTAATACAGTGTAGCCGTGTGCCTGCAGGAATGTTTTTGCGCTGTTTTCATCGATTATTCTATTTTCAGTTTGCTCCGGTTTATTCAAAAAGTAGGCTGTGCCAAAGGCTATGACAGCAATAAGGATGCCAAATGCAAATGCCCTGGTATTTCTTTTATTCATAGCTTTGGCCCCTGAATTTCATTTCTGTTTGAATGGTCCTTACTTCATCAGGAGAGAGTGAAGATTGTCTTGCAATTTGTTCTACTGACAGCCCTTGCCTGGTCAGCAGCATCACCTGATTTTTTATTATTTCATGAACTTCCCTTTTTTCTGCAGAATGAATAGAAGGCTCTGCAGGAACGTGCTGAGTAAAAGGTTCATCCGCCACGAGCAGCTCTTCTTCCAATACTTTTAATTTCTTTTTAATTTGATACATTTCCTGGATTTGCTGCATGGACATTTGGTCCATTTCATCGCGCAGCTCTTTATAAGGATCTCTCAAAAACACTGAAAGAATAAATAGCCCTATAGATAAGATTAATAATGACAGTAAGATTGATTCCAATAAAAGTCACCTCTAATTCATTGCACAGAAATATTTTAACATCTAAATTGACAAATTTCGATATATAATCCATAAACAGGTGAAATTTAAAGATAATTGTCGCTGAAGCTCTGTCGAATTAGAAGCTCAGCAAACGTTTTAAAAGTTTTTTCTGTTTGAAATCGGGAAGGCATGTGCTTTCGCAAGAAGCGACAATTTCCGTTCATTGTAGGCTGTCCATATCAGTGATAACATTGAGTTATATAAATAGTCATAAAATTTTGCTTTTTGTCATATAGAACCCTTTTTCTATGAAAATAATTGCAAGAGGTGCCGTCATGATAGATGAAATTATTAAGCTTCGCCGCAGGGGGCTGTCATTCCGTAAAATCGCCAGTAAGCTTGATACAACAGTAGGAAAAGTACAGTACCAGTGGACCAAACTTATCCAAAATAAAGGGAAGCGCGACAGCGGGGAGTCTTTAGGGGGAAAATTAATATCTGAAGAAAATATCGTGCAAAATCAATCGAAGGATCATTTGACATTAACACGCTCAAGCGATGATAAGGCAAAAGTATCCTGGAGATTGTCTATTCAGAAGGTGAAGATGCTATCACTATACTTGGACAAGCCAGTATCCTCCTTGAGAAAATCTTTAAGAATCTATGATGTTACCGGGGTTGTTTTTAACGGAGCCAATTCGGTCTGTGATCATGAAGTTATCCTGTCCGATCATTCTGAATGGACCTTTAAAGGGCTCAAACCCGGCAAAGTGTATTGTGTTGAGCTGGGCATTAAAATAACAGATATTCATTTCATCCCGTTACTGCGATCAGAAGCACTATATACTTCTGAGGAATCACCTTCCCAAGGAAAAAATGAATCTGAGGTTCAGCCTGCATGGACGGTAAATGTGAGTACATACACCTATTATGAATCAGTGAGTGAAGGAGAAGGAAAAGAATGATGGACTCGGTAACTTCAGAACTAACGAATAATAGTCTCATTAATAATAAACCTAAAATCCTTCTTCTTACCTGGGAGTATCCTCCCCATGTAGTAGGCGGTTTATCAAGGCATGTGTATGGACTCGCAGGAGGATTAAAACAGGATTATGAGGTTCATATACTGACTGCTAATCCCGGCACTCTTTCCAGCTATGAACATATAAACGGTATCTATATCCACCGGGTTAAGCCGCTGAATGAAAAAGATCCTAATTTTCTGCACTGGATTTTGGGATTGAATTTGGCGATGGAACAAAAAGCCATTGAACTGTCATCCTTCCACCACTTTGAAATCATTCATGCACATGACTGGCTTGTAGGTGCATGCGGCCTGTCCTTAAAGGAGAGCTTGCACTGTCCTTTAATTACAACTATACATGCAACAGAATATGGAAGGAATAATGGGATTTACACAGAATTGCAGAAATTTATCCATACAAAAGAAGAGCAGCTGATCATTGGATCAGATCAGGTTATTGTCTGCAGTGAATATATGAAGGAAGAGGTACTTCAGCAATTTTCAATTGCCAGGGAAAAAATAGCTGTTATCGCAAACGGAATCAGCAAAGAAACACTTCTTGATGATCCTGACAGCTTATTGGAAAGGCTTCCGGTAAAAAAAGGCGGGAGACTGATATTCTCCATTGGACGGATGGTAAGGGAAAAAGGGTTTGAAACCTTGATTGAGGCAGCGCCAATAATAAAAGAGAAGTATCAGGATGCTTATATAATCGTTGCCGGCAAAGGTCCTATGCTTGAAGCACACAGAAAAAAAGCAAGAGAACTGAAGGTTGATGATGTCATACTATTTCCGGGATTTATAAATGACATGCAAAGATTAGCTCTCTTTCAGAAATGCGAAATCGCTGTTTTTCCAAGTTACTATGAGCCATTTGGTATTGTAGCCCTCGAAGCAATGATCACAGGAAAGCCGGCGATCGTATCCAATACAGGTGGGTTAAAGGGAATTGTTAAACATGAATATTCCGGGCTGTTCATGGTTCCAGGAGATCCACACAGCTTCGCAGAACAGGCTTCTGCTCTTCTAGAGAACCCTAAAGCCGCCGATACAATTGGCAAACAAGGTCAAAAGGTCGCAGAAAGCCTATTCAGCTGGAGGCGCATTGCTGATGAAACAAATAGAGTATTTCAAGAAACCCGGATCAGCCAGAAGCTTGAAGATCTGGTGTGATATATTTTACCTGCCATTCAAATCATGTTAAAAAAATTATAGAAAAAGGTGCATAAAGATGAATACATTAAATTGGATTCAATCTGATGTTTATGAAGAAATGGAGAAAGCGCCGATCGGGAAATTGAGGATGATTCCCGGATTATGGATAGATGGGAAAACTTACTGGATGGAAAATGTCAGTAAAGAAATGTTTCCTGATGAAAATATTTCTGTACAAATTAAAACAGAAAAAATCCACTCTAAAATTTCCTATTTTAGATGCTATATTACGAACCATGCGGACGAGCCCAGAACGATTAAGCTTCTATTGCAGCACAGACATGAGTTTTCTTCCCGTGAACAACTTACTTTCATTTCCCCCGCAGAAAATGTCATCTTTCATATGGCTGGTTCCAAGCTGTTTTTGGTCAATGGCCAGCTAAACGGCAAAAAAATGGAAGAGTGTACGATTCAGCCATACTGGAACATTTTCAGTGACCAAATATGGAACTGCAAAAAGAAGGGAACATTAAAATACCACCCTATGGCTCAAGGGAATGCAATAAGCATCTTCGCACTTAATGCAGTATTTAATGGCAGAGGAACAGCAGAAGGGGAGTCATGGATTATCAGCGGAAACAGCAAATCAGAAACGCTTCAGTATAACAGCCTGCTGATAGACAGGGTTAAAGAGGATACTTTTAAAAAAACGTACTAGCATTTCGATTTAAAAAATGATATTATAGAAAAGTCGTATGAACGAACTAGTTTGAACATAGTTTGGAGGGAAATTACATGCGTGTAAACATTACGTTAGCTTGCACAGAATGTGGAGATCGTAACTATATTTCTAAAAAAAATAAACGAAATAATCCAGATCGTCTTGAGCTTAAAAAATATTGCCCAAGAGACAAGCGTTCGACTGCACATCGCGAAACAAAATAAGCGGTAGGATCATTCCTACTGCTTTTTTTGTTGACTTTTTTTATGGGTATCCTTGCCTTTTCTGGATAAATTATTGTTAACTTTGCAAAAACTGGAGGTTTTTACATGGAAATTGATAAGAAGGTCCTTAGGAAGCAAATGCAGGATCGGTTGAAGGAATTGAGCAAGCCTGAGTATGAACAGCTATCCTATCAAATTGCCACAAGCCTTTATAGCACCCCTTTATGGAGCCAGGCCAAAACGATAGGAATAACAGTTTCAAAGGCGCCTGAGGCTGATACATGGCAGATCATCAGAAGAGCTTGGGGTGAAGGGAAGAGGGTTGTTGTCCCGAAGTGCATACCTCAATCAAAGCAAATGGAGTTCCGTGAATTGAATAGCTTCATGGATTTGGAGTCAGTGTTTTATGGATTATGGGAGCCAAATCCTGAAAAAACGGATGAAGTCCGCAGTGAAGAAATCGATGCTTTAATCGTTCCCGGACTGGCATACATGAAAAATGGTTTCCGGCTTGGGTTTGGTGGAGGATATTATGATCGTTTTCTCGAGCATTATAAAGGAAGAACGGTTTCACTGGCTTTTGAAATGCAGGTTATAACACGCTTTCCAGTGGAAAACCATGACAAGCCGGTGGAAATGATTATTACCGATCAGCAGGTGTGGGCATCCGGTGATGCTTGAATCCATTGCTATTATTATTTTTATATTGATCACATCCCTGGCCGGATATTATTTCAGATTACTGACCTTTTCAGGCAGTATAGCGGCATTCATTGTGGGTGCGGCAGCAGGCTGGGGATTTGGTTTTTATGGCCTTCTAGTCCTGGGGTTCTTTTTTGCAAGTTCAAGCTTCTGGTCAAAATTTAAAAGCCATAAAAAAAAGCAATTCGAAAATAAGCATGCAAAAGGATCAAGGAGGGATTGGCAGCAGGTTGCTGCAAATGGAGGCATAGCTGCAATTGCCAGCATATTTTATCTGCTGGATCCATCACAGGTTTGGCTGATAATGTTTCTTATCGGACTCGCTGCAGCAAACTCGGATACATGGGCATCAGAAATTGGCTCATTAAGTCAAAAACCCCCCATTTCTCTGAAGACCTGGAGGACAATCGAAACGGGTACTTCCGGTGCTGTCAGCTCTCTGGGCACACTTGCAGCTTTGTCAGGTTCTTTTATAATAGCCCTTCTATCAAATGTGCTGTTTGACATTACAATTTATGAGGTTTTACTGATTGGAGTTTTTGGGTTTGCAGGGAATTTGATTGATTCTTTATTGGGTGCTTTTCTTCAAGCTGAATACAAGTGCCAGATATGCAGTTCAAACGTGGAAACAGCCGAACATTGCGGGCAGCCGGCCTCATTGATAAAAGGCTGGCATTTTGCAGATAATGATTTTGTTAATTTTTTTTCAGGTTTAGCTTCTGCCTCGGTGGGAATGCTTCTATATATCTTATTGGCATAAAGGGACTTTGCTGTTCTCTACACTTAAGTAAAGGGGAGTTATTATTATGAAAAATCGGGTAAACAGAGTGGTGCTGATCGGAACTGGCTTCGTTGGATCAAGCTATGCGTTTGCACTATTAAATCAAGGTGTTACAGAAGAACTGGTGCTGATTGATTTAAATAAGGATAAATCTGAAGGAGATGCCATGGACCTGAATCACGGCATGCCCTTTGCCCCTTCCCCAACATCGATCTGGTTTGGAGATTATTCCGATTGCAAAGATGCTGATTTGGTTGTCATTACTGCTGGAGCGAATCAAAAACCCGGTGAGACCCGCCTGGATCTTGTAGAAAAAAACTCTAAAATCTTTAAAGGAATAGTTGAGCATGTCATGAACAGCGGTTTTGATGGCATTTTTCTGGTTGCGACAAATCCAGTGGATATTCTCACGTATGCTGTCTGGAAATACTCCGGGCTCCCAAAAGAAAGAGTAATTGGATCCGGAACAATATTGGATACGGCCAGATTCAGATTTCTGCTGGGTGAATATTTCAAGGTCGATACGAGAAATGTTCATGCGTATATAATAGGTGAACACGGAGATACTGAATTGCCTGTGTGGAGCCATGCCGATATTGCAGGGAAAAGCATTGAAGACTGGATGAAGAAAGAAGAGAACTATAGGCAGGAAGATCTTAATGGGTTATTCCTTAATGTCAGAGATGCAGCTTATCATATTATCGAGCGAAAAGGTGCGACTTATTATGGAATAGCCATGGGTCTGGTCAGACTGACGAAAGCCATCCTTCAGAACGAAAATTCCGTCCTTACGGTGTCAGCTTATTTAGATGGGGAATATGGTCATGAGGATGTTTATATTGGGGTGCCTGCTATAGTCAATAGAAATGGCATTCGTGATATTGTTGAACTTCACCTAAACACCGAAGAGAAGAATCAGTTTACCCATTCAGTTAATGTTCTCAAGAAAACGATGGAACCAATATTGAAGGATTAAATTTATTTTGCTATAGAGAATGGATAAAAATTATTCCCTCTTCTCACAATAAGGTAGAGGAGGGAATTCAATGTCTCGATTACTATCTATTTTTATGATTGGGCTGGGTACTTATTTTGCCTATCATAACCGTTATCGATTGATTAATGTTATGTTTGGGAATGTTTTTCTGCGGAAGCTGCTGGTTACTTCAGTCATGAGTTTTCCGCTTGTCCGCGACAGGATGATGAGCTCTGTTTTCTCTTCCGGGCCATCAGAAGGGCAGCAATCTTGAAGTGAAAAGACCGTAATAGGTCTTTTTATTTTGCCGATATCTAAAGGTGCTTTTTCTTTTACAAAAGGTTTCTTTTTTGCCTATAGTTAAATAAAGTATAGTAATTAATGTAACATATAGAGAGTGGGGGAAGAATTGGCCGTTCAAGAGGATTATGTATTTTGGAAACTTGCGGATTATTTCATATCTGACCACGGATACAGAGTGATTCAATTATCTGGAGATCAGGATGAATTATGGCTTGAAAGGATGGAGGATAAAAACATAAAGGCAATCAGGCTCTTAAAATATGACCTTGACTGGAGCAATTGGATGCAGCGGGATATTGAAGTGACGGCCCAGAAAGCTGAATCGGTCAGGAAGCAGCTTGGAAAAAGGGAAATGCCGGTTTTAAATATCTATGTTTCTGCGTACCTGCCTGTTGATGACTATGAATCCCGGATCACAGACCCCTTCATGCCTGAAAACGGGAAAGCCTCTGTTCAAACCATGATCATTGAATCCGGCAGGCCGGAAAGCCTGCATGCGGTTGAGAAAATTTTCGAAAAACCGTTAACCCTTCCGTCCGGAAATTATACGGAAATGGATGCCGATGCCCTGAAGCATACTGCTCTTTCTAAAGCGGTAAAAACAGCAAAAAAAGAAAAGGAAATGTTCAATTTTGGGAAGCCTTTTTTCACGTATATATTTATGGTTATTCAAGTTGCTGTTTTTTTACTTCTGGAAGCAATGGGAGGCAGCACAGATACATCGACTTTAATAAAGTATGGGGCTAAATTTAATCCATTAATTCTAGATGGGGAATGGTGGAGATTTGTAACCCCGATTGTCCTTCATATTGGATTGCTTCACTTACTAATGAATACACTTGCCTTATATTATCTTGGATCCGCAGTGGAACGTGTGTATGGAAATTTAAGGTTCCTATTTATCTATTTGGCTGCTGGATTTGGGGGAACATTAGCCAGTTTTGTTTTTAGTCCTACACTTTCAGCAGGGGCCAGCGGTGCTATTTTTGGCTGCTTTGGGGCACTTTTATATTTTGGGCTCATTTATCCAGGCCTTTTCTTCCGGACTATGGGTTTTAATATACTTGTTGTATTAGGAATCAATCTTGCATTTGGATTTACCATCCCGGGAATTGATAATGCCGGACATATAGGAGGGCTGATTGGCGGATTTCTTGCTACTGGCATTGTGCATTTTCCCAAGAAGAAAAAGCCATTGCTTCAGCTGCTGTTCTTAGCTGGATCATTCTGTCTGGCAGCCGGTTTGATGAAGTATGGATTCAATGAACCGGGAAGACTATTGAATGAACAAACTGCTATGGTAATGGCCGAGGAACATATCAATGGTGAAGAGTTTGATAAGGCTCGTTTAATGCTTGCTGATTTTATTGAAGAAGGGAATGCTTCACCGGAAGTCTATTTTCTATTATCCTATACTGAAATAAAAGTGGGGAGATTAAAAGAAGCGGAAGAGAACCTGCTTCATGTAATTAAGGAAGATGCTTCTTTTCATGAAGCACATTATAATCTTGCACTAATCTATTTAGAAGAAAAGCAGCCGGAAAAAGCAAGGAAACATGCACAAAAGGCCGCTGATCTTCAGCCAGATCAGGAGGAGTATCAAAAGCTGTTAAATCAAATAGAGTGATGATGACAGAATTTTCAGCTTAATCCCCGGGAAATAACCGCTGCATTTCCCTGCAATTTTTACGAATCATGCCATTCATTGGTATGATTTTTTTTTTGCATGTCAATGATGTTGAATAGTATGCAAGGAAAAGAATGGAACAGAATGCTGAGGTGGGGATTTTGGAGAAAGCGAGAAGAGAGCCTGTAAAGGTTTCTCTGAAAGATAATATTGAGTATCTTAGAGAGGCTCTTGGAGTTGATAAAAGCTTTGATGTGATTCAGCTTGATGTTGAATATGCAGAAAGGGAAATGGCTTTATATCTGGTAGACGGCTTTGTGAAAGATGACATTCTGCACTATCTGATGAAGATGCTTGCCGGCCTGGATGCAGCCCAGCTGGAAGGAGATACACTTTCCAGACTGATAAAAACGTATATACCATACGTTGAAGTTGAAACAACTGATGACCTGGATAAAGTGGTGGATATGGTGCTGGCAGGGCCGACTGCTCTAGTCGTGGATGGCATCGATGAAGTAATCCTCATTGATGCACGTACATATCCGGTAAGAGGCCCTCAGGAGCCTGATATTGAACGTGTTGTCCGCGGTTCAAGGGATGGGTTTGTAGAAACACTCGTTTTTAATACAGCTTTAACCAGGAGAAGGATTAGAGACAGGACACTGCGCATGGAATATATGCAGGTGGGCAGGCGTTCCAAGACAGATGTTGTTGTCAGTTATATTGAAGACATTGCCGATCCGGATATGGTGAAGAAAATAAAGGAGTCTATCTCTAAAATTGATACTGATGGATTGCCTATGGCTGAAAAATCAATAGAGGAATTCATTTCAGGACGGCATTGGAATCCGTATCCCATGGTAAGGTATACGGAAAGGCCTGATACGGCAGCAACCCATCTTTATGAAGGCCACGTCTGTATCATTGTCGATGGTTCGCCAAGTGTTATCATAACACCGACAACCTTCTGGCATCACCTGCAGCATGCTGAGGAGTACAGGAATAAGCCGCTTGTAGGCGCTTATTTGCGATTTGTCCGATTTTTAGCTGTATGGGCTTCCATTTTCCTTTTGCCATTATGGTATTTATTTGCGATAGAGCCGCAGCTGCTTCCAGATGCATTATCCTATATCGGGCCCAATGACACAGGAGAGCTGCCATTAGTCGTTCAGTTCCTGATGATAGAGCTTGGTCTTGATATGCTTAGGATGGCAGCGATCCATACTCCTTCCGCCCTGGCCACTGCATTGGGACTGGTGGCGGCCCTGATGATTGGTCAGGTAGCAGTTGAAGTGGGATTGTTTATAAATGAAGTCATTCTTTATTTAGCGATAGCGGCAATTGGTACATTTTCAACCCCAAGCTATGAAATGAGCCTGGCAAACAGGCTGATAAGAATCGGTCTGCTGATATCAACCAGTATTTTTCATACTTACGGCTATGTAGTTGGCATTTTGCTGATGATGATCATGCTTGCCAGAATGAAGTCTTTTGGGGTGCCCTATTTGTGGCCGTTCATCCCTTTCAATCTGAGAGCATTCAGGGATGTATTACTAAGGTCACCAATACCATTGAAGAACAGGCGGCCGCGTTTCCTGCATCCAAAGGATCCGGACCGCTAATCTAAAACCCTTCCTGCCTGGAAGGGTTTTTTTATATATTCAAGGTGATTCTCTTTCTTGAGAAGGGGGGGATTTTAGATTATACTTTAATGTGGTATAAACTTATCAATAAGGCAGAGGTACAGAATGAAAACCATTTATGATATACAGCAGTTTCTAAAGAAATATGGAACTATCATCTACATAGGGGATCGGGAAGCTGATTTGGAGCTTATGGCTGCTGAATTAACAGAGTTATATGATTCCCAGCTTATTGATGTGAAAGATTATCAGAGCAGCATCTTGATCCTGCGGACTGAAATTCAGAATCTTAAAGAGAATAAATAGAAAGAAAAGGTGATGGAGTTTGGCAGAAAAATGGCTGGTAGGGGTAGATTTAGGCGGAACAACAATAAAGCTTGCTTTTATTAACTACTATGGGGAAATAATTCATAAATGGGAAATTCCCACGGATAATAGTGAAGAAGGAAAAAATATTACTATTAATATAGCTAAAGCCATCGATCATAAGTTAGAGGAATTGGATTTAAGCAAGGATAAAATTATCGGCATTGGCATGGGGGCACCGGGTCCAGTAAATCTGGCAACAGGTGTTGTATATAACACTGTTAATTTAGGCTGGAAAGATAATTACCCGCTGAAAGATCTTCTTGAAGTGGAAACATCACTTCCAGTCATCATTGATAATGATGCTAACTGTGCTGCTATTGGGGAAATGTGGAAGGGTGCAGGAAATGGCGCTAAAGATCTGGTATGTGTAACACTCGGCACAGGTGTCGGCGGAGGCGTAATTGCCAATGGCGATATTGTGCAGGGAGTCAGCGGGGCTGCAGGTGAAATAGGCCACATTACGTCCATTCCAGTTGGCGGGGCTCAGTGTAATTGCGGCAAAACTGGCTGCCTTGAAACAATTGCATCTGCTACAGGCATTGTCCGGCAGGCTCTGGAAAACCTGGAATCCGGCGGAGAAGGGGCTCTATCTCAATTGTACAAGGCAAACGGGTTTATTACTGCAAAAGACGTTTTTGATTCTGCAAGGAATGGGGATGAAACATCCCTTCTGACAGTCAATAATACAGCTATGCACCTTGGATTGGCATTGGCAAATATTGCAAACACGTTAAATCCGGAGAAAATAGTATTGGGCGGTGGTGTTTCCAGAGCAGGAGATATACTGCTTAAGCCGGTTATTGCAAATTTCATTAAATTTGCGTTTCCAAGAGTGAAGGAGTCAACAGTCATTGATATTGCGACATTGGGCAATGATGCCGGAGTAATTGGTGCAGCCTGGCTGGCAAAAAATAAGTAAATTGAGAGAAAAGTACCTGATATTGCAGGTGCTTTTTCTTTTTCTCCAAAAGTGAGAGTTTAGGCAAATCAGATCCCTGGTTACATAACAGCTGCTCATTTTTTACAAGGTTGTACAGTCATCTTTTCTTCTTTTTCTCATAAAATTGAAATGATGGAAAGGGGGAGAAAGATGAAAGTCAAAGTCCGCTCAGGAGATTCCTTATGGTATTACAGTCAGCTCTTTATGATGCCAGTCAATCTCATTGCTGATGCTAATCCCGGGATTAATCCTGCATCACTAAAGATAGGCCGCGAAATTAGCATTCCCGGCTTTACATTACTAAATTATACGGTTAAGTCAGGTGACACCTTTTGGAAGCTGAGTTCTTCACGCAACCTCTCTGTGGATGCTCTTCTCCTGGTTAATCAATCCCTTAATCCGAACAGCCTGATCCCAGGTACAGCTATAAAACTGCCGAGGCGCGTCATTTCCCCACTTGTATCCGGCAGGAGAAATTATGATTATAAAGCATTAACAGCCGATATCTCCATGCTGGCAGATATTTATCCGTTTATAAAAGTAAATACAATTGGCCAAAGTGTTCTTGGAAAACCAATTCAGGAAATACGGTTAGGAAAAGGGAATAAGAAAGTGCAAATCAATGCATCCTTTCATGCAAACGAATGGATTACGAGTCCTATATTAATGGCTTTGCTGAACAGCTTTCTTTTATCCATTACAAATGTCCGGCCGATTAGAGGAATTTCAACAATGCCTTTGTATAATTCCGTTGACCTTTCCATAGTTCCAATGGTGAACCCTGATGGGGTTGACCTGGTATTGAACGGGCCTCCAGCGGAAGTCAGGGAGGAAGTTATTTCAATAAACAGGGGCAGCACTGATTTCTCAGGCTGGAAGGCTAATATTAGAGGGGTTGATTTAAATAATCAGTTTCCTGCCAAATGGGACTTTGAGAAACAGAGAAGTGAACAAAGTGGGCCGGCACCAAGAGATTATCTTGGCGAAGCCCCGTTAACGGAACCGGAAGCCATAGCGATGGCGGAACTGGCAAGAGATAATCAATTCGATCGGATGCTGGCCTTTCATACACAAGGTGCAGAGTTTTATTGGGGATATGAGGGAATGGAGCCGCCGGAATCGGAGGTAATCGCGCAAGAGTTCGAGCGTGTCAGCGGATATAGGGCAGTCCAGTACATTGATAGCTTTGCCGGTTATAAGGATTGGTTTATACAGGATTTCCGGATGCCCGGATTCACAATTGAATTGGGAAGAGGCGTTAATCCGCTGCCCCTGTCACAGTATGATGATATTTATGAAGAGGTGCTGGGCATTTTTCTTGCATCGCTTTATATGTGAAAAAATTATCGTTAAAATTGATTCTGTATTGTATTTTAATCAAGCAGACATTAAAATTACTATCATACTAACATCACTATGCCAATAGTTCTATGGAAACCAGCCGCTTTTCCAAAATGAAGACGGAAAAACGGCTTTTTCCTATTAAGCTTATTAATTCTATTATTATTGAAACATTTTCATGCAATTTACGTACTTATATTTAGGGAGAAAAGGAGGTGCGGATTTGGTAAACATTGCAGATCAAAGGAAGTTTCTTTTAGTATCTTTTATTATGCTGGTTTCCTTATTTTTAATAACCGGCTGCGTACAGCCTGAAGAAACTAAGATAGAGCAGAATAAGGATCAGGAAAAAGAAGCTTCTGAGCCTTCCGCACCACCTGATGAAGCAGGGAACAAGAGCATTAAGCCTATCCGGATCAAAGAAGGGGAATTTCAGGGAGCAAATGGCTGGCTCAGCGATGATCAAATTGTTTACACTGTAAATGATGGAGCAGCTTCCAGGGTTTTTGCTTATAGCCTGTTTTCAGGTGAACAGGAGCTTCTATACGAAGGTTCACATCCGATTGCGTCCGTAACAGTAAGCCCAGGGGGCAGATACATTCTGATTCGGTCATCACCCGGCACTTATGAAGCGGCCTTAACGATTATTAAATCAAATGGAAAAGTTGTCTGGGAGGAAAATATTACAGGCTTTGATTTTTCTGTTGAGTGGAATCCTTATGATGAAGAGTCTATATTGATTGCTTCATTTACTGAAGAATGGGATTTTACACCCTACCATATTGATATCGCAAAAGGTACATATGCAGAATTAAGTTTAAGAGAGCCTTTTGCTAAATGGGGGGATTCAAATCATCTTTTTTTTCTTGATTGGGATAGTGAAAACCCGTCACTTTTCGCACCGCTTGTTAAGCAATCAATTGATGGAAATAAGGAAACCCTGGTTGAGGAAGACATTTTTCAATTCGATGCTGGCAGGGACAGGCTGATGACTATTACTGTGCCGGCAAATAAATCAGACCAGGCACTGTATACTTTTATGGATAATCATTTAAATGAGCTATCTTCCTTCTCGGTACCTCATTTGACAAGATTTTCGGATTGGCTTGTGCCGTATTATGACTGGACTCCCCGAGGAATCATTACTTTTCAGCCATTGTACAGCGCTGAGAGTGATATGTATGCAGGGGGATTTCAGCTTATATCCGTTGACAGTGAAACCGGCGATAAGGAAGTGCTTTTCGAAGATATGGAAAATGCGCCGCTCAGCTGTTCACCCAACGGGAAAGCCTGTTTAACAGGTTTCTATCTTGAGGAACTGATAATGACCGAAAGAAAAGAGGTCATTCGGTTAGTTGAACATAACGAGTAATCAAGCAGGTAAAGGAGCAGAGATATGGCAATCGCAGATGTTACAGTCATTCCAATTGGAACGGAAACACCAAGTGTCAGCAGCTATGTTGCAGACATTCAGCGTGTACTAAAAAAATACGAGGAAAGCGGCACCATCCGTTTTCAGCTGACACCCATGAATACCATTATTGAAGGGGAGCTTTCTGATTTGTTTGAGGTCATCCAGGCAATGCATGAAGTCCCTTTTGAAAAAGGCTTAATGAGAGTGGCGACAAATATCCGCATTGATGACAGAAGAGATGTTAAGAGGAAAATGGAAGAAAAGGTCCAAAGAGTTGAAAGCCGGCTTAATGATTAAAATAAAAGGGCTCCCACTGAGGGAAGCCCTTTTATTTACTAAAATAAAGCCCAATGTGCCGCGGGTTGGCGGTCACGCTGTGTTTTTCTTAGTGTACAGCAGGATATCCACTGTTAATTAAGGTCATTACAGAGAACCATCCGAAAACGGCAAGTGTTCCTACAGCAAAAACCAAGCCAAGGAAGTTCTTGTTCTTCAGTGCACTAAATGCACCAAAAGCTGCAAGAACTGCGACTAATGCAAAAATGATTGGTAGTCCCATTAAAACAGCCCCCTTTATTTCGTGATCAGCAGGCAAAAGCCATATCAAAATCATTCTTCAGGTTATATACCCATTATGTAAAACCCAAGTATATACATTCGTCCTTTATTTTATATTTTTTTCTTCTATTTGTCGAGGTCTAAAAATGACACTTGTATGTCATATGCTTCAGCAATGCCGATTATTAAATCCTTTAGATGAAGTTCTGAAAAATAAACCGCTGGCATTTTTTCCTCTTTCTTAGTAAAGACTAAATGCTCCTGAAATTGATAGACAGCCATCCGGATATCTTCCTTATTGCCCCCGGTTATTGTAAAGGCGCTAAGGAGCTCAGAGAACAAGCAAACTCCGCTTTCTGTTTCAATCGCAAAGTCTTCAAAAGTTTCTCCCTTTACACCCGATTTTATGTAACAGAGCTTAAAAAATTCTTCAAAAAGTCCGGCATCAACGAGGACGCTTTTGGTAAATTCTGCATCATTCCTCTCTTCAAACAGAAAGATGCTCTGCTGAAAATCGAAAAGTTCAGTATTATTTTTTATTAAGTTCATGAATTCGGGCACATCTTGAATAATATAGCCGGCTTCAACGCCATATAGGATTTTCATCTTACACTCCTTTTGCAGATATAAGGCATTCCATTCTGATATAGTGTAAAATAATAGACAAATAAATCAACAATGGAGGTGTAGGCAATGGAATGGAATCAGATCCCTCTTGGCCCATTGCAAACAAACTGTTATGTCCTTTCGAATGAAAACAAAGATTGTTTAATCTTTGATCCGGGTGAAGAAAGTGGAAAACTGAGCGGTATTATCGAACAAAAAGGACTGAAACCTCTTGCTGTCATACTTACTCATGCGCATTTTGATCATATTGGCGCTGTAGACGAAATAAGAGATGCCTTTTCTATCCCAGTATACATACATGAAAAAGAAGCAGCGTGGCTTCCGGATCCAGCCTTAAATGGTTCTCACCTATTTAAAATAGGCAAGTTGATAAAAGCAAGGCCTGCCGACCATATTATAACAGCTGAACAAGAGTTGAGCATAGGTGAATTTACCTTTAACATTCTGGAGACACCTGGCCATTCTCCAGGGAGTGTTTCTCTGTATTTTAGAGATGCTGGTCTTGTGGTTGCCGGTGACGCGCTGTTCAGCGGAAGTATCGGACGCACAGACCTGCCGGGCGGAAATCATCAGCAGCTCCTTGAAAGTATACATAATAAGCTTTTGTCATTGCCTGAAGAAACACAAGTGCTTCCTGGACACGGACCGGTTACGACAATTAGCGTGGAAATGGATTCAAATCCATTCCTGAATGGATTCTGATTGGAAATAGAAAAGCCCTTCTCCAATGAGAAGGGCTTTTCTGGGGGATGTTTTATTCATATAAAATGGGAGGGATATAGTTAAGCTACTACATTAACAATATAACAGGGAAAACACTATGTCAATAGTGAAAACAGTGTCCAAAACAATAAAAAATGCTGTTTCCAGAGATCCAGATTTTTCATTCGAAAAGGGAGTTTATATGCTGAATTTAATAATAAATTATATAGAAAATACTCCTCAAAAAATGATCAGCTATGCTGACTATATCCAGCAGGCCCTTTATCATTCCGAATATGGTTACTATATGAAAGAGGCGGAAAAAATTGGGCCGGGGGGAGATTTTATTACAACCAGCAATGTTTCTGATATATATGGCAGGACCATATCAAAGTGGTTTCATCAAATGGCCGGGAAATATAAGCTGCCTTTTCAGGTCTGTGAAATAGGGGGCGGAAATGGACGCTTTGCGAAAGCTTTCCTTGATGAGTGGAATCTTATTGCTGATGAAGAGATTCATTACTATATTCTTGAAACAAGCCCATATCACAGGAAACTGCAGCAGGAGCAGATAGTATTTTCCGAACAGATCAGACAAATCGATAGCTGGAACGAGATTTCTCCATTTTGCGGCCTGATTTTTTCAAATGAGCTGTTTGATGCCTTGCCTGTCCATGTGGTTGAAAAAGCCCATGATCAATTGAATGAAATTATGGTAACCGCAAAGGACGGAAAGCTTGCAGAACAAGCTGTGCCATTATCAAATAGAGATATTTCCTTATACCTTGAAGAAAGCGGATTGTCACTTAGCAATGGCCAGAGAATTGAAATCCCTCTGCAAATGGAGCAGATGATTAAGAGTATGTCTGATGCTCTGGATAAAGGGTTTGTTCTGACTGCCGATTATGGCTATACAGATGAGGAATGGCAGGAACCGATTAGAAGAGATGGAAGTCTCAGAGGTTATTACAAGCATTCTTTAATTCCTAATGTACTCGAGCACCCTGGCGAGATGGATATAACCAGCCATGTTCATTTTGATTCACTGATCCGGTTGGGAGAGAAAGAAGGGCTCGATTTTCATTTTATGATGAGACAGGATGAATTCCTGCTGTCTGCAGGCATTTTACAGGAGCTTGAAGATCATTATGATCCTAATCCGTTTTCTCCTGTCAGCAAAAGAAACAGGGCAATCAGAAGTCTGATAACACCTTCAGGCATGAGTGCAGCATTTCACCTGGTCTTACAGGGAAAGAAAATAGGGGAAAAATAAAAAAGCGATGAATTCATCGCTTTTTTATCGGCTATTAGTGGCCGCCGGCACCAGGTGTCATCATAAATGTTGACCAGTAAGTGAAGCCTACGAAGAAAACAGTTAAGTATGCTCCAAAAACATAAATATACATACGTTCGGAAAGCTTTAAGTAGCTTAAAAGCAGGAAAAATCCTGTTTGGCCGAAGAAAATCAAGGACGTTGTATACATATCGCCAAGGTAAAACATAACAGCGAAAATTCCCGTCCAGAATCCTAATACTCTGTACATACGATCCATATGTATCCCTCCTTTTACCCTTACAAGTCCATCACTACAATATTATAAAGTAAATGCTTAATAAAAGTAAATAATGGTTTCTAAATAGTCCAGAAAAGGGCGGAAAAAAATGCTTAGCACGGTCTTTTTTTCGCCATTTTTCTACGCGTGCCTTTAATTTCCAACAATTGCTTTGTATGCGCACGAATCACAGCCAGTGAGCATATTCTGCTTTTCCACCAGCTGAAGGGAATCAAACAGACTTTCAAACATTCCCTTTAAAAATTCATAATGCATATTGCAGACTGGCTCTGCATGCCGGGCTGCAACCTCTTTAAATGGGCAATTATAAATTTGGAAATAGACAATGGTCTTTTCCTCATTTGCATCAAATTCAGGGTGAAAACCAGACAAATCGGCAGCATGCTTTAATATGTTTAATTTCTGTTCAAAAGTAAGTTTATCTGTGTTTCCATACCGTTTAAGCTCTTGGCCGATCAGCTCACTGCCAAACTTTTTCCCTGTTGCATACAGTGCTTTTCGTCCTTCTTCCCCTAAGTCAAGCATTGTTTCCATGGCTATTTTGGCCAGCAGCTGATAATCCCTGTAAGGGAAATGCAGCTGTACAACATCATCAGACAACCGATATAACCGGCTGGGCCTTCCGCCTTTGCCCGTTTTTTTTGTTTCAGAAACAAGCATATTTACATCTTCAAGCTTGGATAAATGCAGCCTTGCAACATTGGGATGGATGCTGAAATTATCTGCAATCTCCTGCACGGTAACATCTTTATGCCGTTTAGTAATGTATTGATAAATATAATAGCGGGTTGGATCGGATAACACATTTGTTATTTTTAATGTTTGCTCCATTTATTGTCACCTCAAAAGGGTTATTTATTCCCGAGGTCATCAGCTGTCACTTATAGCATTTAGCTGGCGCCTTCCTGGCCTGCTTCCATTATAATACAGTCATTTGAGGTTAACACTGTAATCACTATAAGTTTAGAAAATGTTCACAAATGAAGTTTAATTACTTATACAAAAGTGTATACAATTATTGTACAATTGATATACAATATGTATAGGCAAAATAATGAATTTGTGAGGTGAAGAGGTATGAGCCAATTGACATTTTTCACATATCCCAGCTGTACTTCCTGCAGAAAGACGAAAAAATGGCTGACAGCCCATTCAATTGATTTTGAAGAGAGGCATCTCTTCAGGGAGACTCCATCACCAAGAGAATTATTAAAAATCCTTTCTTTAACCACAAGCGGACTTGATGAGATTCTCGCAACCCGCAGCCAGACCTATAAAGAACTGGGACAGAACCTTGAGGAATTATCATTATCAGAAGTGGTGCAAATGGTCATTAAGGAGCCAAAACTGCTGCGGAGGCCAATTCTGACAAACGGAGATAAGATTGTCATAGGCTATAATCCGGATGCATTTAAGAATATGGCTAAATAGATTATTCTAAATTGAAAAAGGAAGGACATCCGCTGTCCTTCCACAACTACTGGGCTAGCAGGATTCGAACCTGCGCATGACGGAGTCAAAGTCCGGTGCCTTACCGCTTGGCTATAGCCCATTAATTCGCTTTATCCTTTTTTATTATGGAAAGAAAAAAATAATCTATTCACAAATTCGTCAAAAAAAATTGCCGAAAAATGAAGGAAATGATCTGGATAAGTCGAATTATTATCCAGAACAATAAAAAAAGGTGGTGCATAATTAGTTGAGTATAATTGAAAGAATGGCAGAACGAATTATTAAAGACGCAGTCAGAAGCCATGCTTCCGACATCCACATCATTCCCCGAAGAAAAGACACACTCATTCAGCTGAGGTTCGGCAGCCAATTGACCCCAAGGCTTTATCTCCCCAAAGAAGAGTGCGACAGATTGATTTCTCATTTTAAATTTACAGCATCGATGGATATTGGTGAAAAGAGAAGGCCGCAGAGCGGTGCATATTCACTTGAAGTAGACGGACAAATGATTGGCCTGCGCTTTTCAACCCTCCCATCAAGCCACAGCGAAAGCCTCGTTATCAGAATTCTTCCCCAGCAGGAACAAATTCCTTTTTACCAAATCAGCCTTTTTCCAGACATGACAAGAAAAATGCTGGCATTACTGAAGCATGCTCATGGATTGATTATTTTCACTGGCCCGACCGGCAGCGGTAAAACCACAACACTGTATTCCCTTCTGAATGAAACCTCCCATATGTTCCATCGCAATGTCATCACCCTGGAAGATCCAATTGAAAAAGAGAATGACTTAGTTCTTCAAGTTCAAGTGAATGAGAAAGCAGGCGTATCTTATTCTGCAGGCTTAAAAGCAATCCTTCGCCATGATCCTGATATCATTATGGTCGGTGAAATCCGGGATGCGGAAACGGCGAAGATTGCAGTTAGAGCAGCTCTCACCGGTCACCTTGTATTAAGCACCATGCATACCCGGGATGCCGAGGGGGCTGTATATCGTCTGGCTGAATTTGGAGTAAACATGCTGGAGATTGAGCAGACTTTAGTGGCGGTCACCGCACAGCGCCTTGTCGAATTGAATTGTCCATATTGTGAAGGGGAATGCTCCCCATTCTGCTATGGATATGGCAGGTGGAAAAGGGCGAGTGTGTTTGAGCTGCTTGCAGGAAGGGCGCTCAATGCCTCCATAAAGAATGCAAGAGGGGAAAACAGCCTTGTTAAGTATCGAACACTGAAGGAAGTCATAACTAAAGGGATTGCTCTGGGCTATATAAAGGAATCGGAGTACAGCAGGTGGGTGCATGACGATGGAGAAGCATAAATGGACCATTCAGGAACAGGGTTTGTTTCTGAAGAATACAGGGGAACTGTTGTCCAGAGGCTACCCTTTATCTGAAGCGCTGGAGTCGCTGGTGCATCAGCTGCCGCTAAAAAGAAAACATGAAATCAGGCAGTGCCTCTCTCAATTGAGAGAAGGTTTTCCTTTTTATCAAATACTTTCAAACATGAACTTTAATAAAAATCTGATTGGCTATGTTTTTTTTGCTGAACAGCACGGAGGTCTTGCTTCTGCATTTCTTGAAGGAAGCGAAATGGTGCTCCGAAAAGGCAGGGACACCGAAAAATTGAAAAAGCTGATGGCCTATCCGATTTTCCTGATGCTCATTACTGCATTCTTATTTATTTTCGTTGATAAAGTCCTGTTGCCCCGTTTCTCTTCCTTATTTGTTTCAATGCAGCTTCAGCCTAATTTCTTTACGAAAGCCGTTTATTTGTTTGGTGATTTTCTCCCATTTTTTCTTCTGATTCTGTTCTTCGGCTTGGTCGCTTTGTTTATATACTATTTTGTCAGATTCAGAAATCTTTCCCCTATCCAGCAAAAAAAAATCCTGGTAAGAGTACCTGCAGCAGGCCAATTTCTTCGCCTTTACTATACCCACTTCTTTGCTGTACAGCTCAGTTATCTTTTAAATGGGGGGTTGTCCATATCTGAGGCGCTGAGTCTTTTTGAGAAAAATGATAAGCAGCCTTTTTACAGAGCCATCGGTAAAGCCGTGAAGCTCAAGCTCCGTGAAGGGAATAAGCTGGAAGACATTCTACTGAGGTTTCCATTTTTTGAAAGGGAACTGTCTAATATTATCAGACATGGTCAAAAAAATGGCAGGCTGGACCAGGAATTAACGTTTTTCAGCAGACATTGTCTGCACAAGATGGAGGAAAAAACAGAAAAACTTCTTAAGATCATTCAGCCCGTTTTATATATGTTTATCGGTTTTTTAATTGTTTCGATGTATTTGGCAGTTCTGCTGCCTATGTTTCATTTACTGGAGGGATTTTAATGAAATGGCGTATGTTAAACAATAACAGAGGATTCACGCTTATTGAAATGATGATTGTTTTATTGGTGATTTCAGTGCTCTTAATCATTACCATTCCCAATGTAACAAAACACAATTCAAAAATAAACAGCAAGGGATGCGAGGCGTTTGTTAAAATGGTGCAAGCGCAGGTTCAGGCATATGAAATCGATAAAAAAGCACTTCCTTCGGATATACAGGACTTAGTTGCTGCCGAATATCTCAATGCAGAAACCACAACTTGTCCAAATGGAGATGCCATTACAATTTCTGCAGATGGGAAGGTTGAATCTGAAGAGTCATGATGAAAAACAAAGCAGGCTTTACATTGATAGAGTCGCTATTCGTTCTCAGTATTTTCCTTATTATTGCCTCGGTTACAGCCCTGCTTCTTAAACCGCATTTTTTCTATCTTGAAAAGATAATGTTCTTTTCCCAATTAAAATCTGACCTCCTTTATGCCCAAAACTATGCCATAACCCACCAGACAGATGTAGCTATTCAGATCATTCCAGAGGAGAATAGGTATTTCGCAAAGGATGAGCTTGCGGCTGATCCTATCTTTAGCAGAGAATATTCCGGAATCATTGAGATTAAGCAGGGAACAATGCCATTGTATTTTCAATATGGACCTGGCGGAATTACAAATAAATTTGGAAGCTTCTATATTAAAGCAGACAGGGAGCAATACAAAATAACATTTTTTATCGGAAGAGGACGATTTAATGTGGAGAAGGAATGAAGGCTTTTTTCTGGCTGAGCTCCTGCTGTCCTTATCAGGGATGCTGCTTGCAGCGGGCATAATGTTTCCCCTTGTCATAAAGGCACTTGAGCATTCTGAAGAGGTAAAACAGGATAATGAAAGCACACAGCTGCTTTATGAAAGTCTTCTGAATGCTGCATCGGAAGGCAGTTTTCCTGAGGGGAAGACCATGAAGAAAAATCAGACAGTCTATAAAATATTCCTTAAGGAAAACCAAGGATTTACGGAGGTTTGCATAAGGTATGAAAATGTACGGGATAGCACGAAGGAAAAATGTGAGGTATTTCAATAATAAGGGATTTACAATGCTTGAAATGCTGTTTTCATTTTCAGTATTTTTATTGATTGTTAGCTTTTTGACGGTTAGTTTAAATTTCATTTTTCAGGACTGGAAAATGGAAGCAAGGACACAAAGACTTGAATGGCATGTATTTATCAACCAGCTGAAAAAAGAAATCAGACTTGCTGATGCTGCTAATATAACACCTGTTTCGATTGTATTAACGATAGACGGGAAAAGTGTACTTTATGAGAAATATGGATCTAACTTGCGAAGGAGAGTGGATATGAAAGGCCATGAGATTGTCCTTCAGAAACTAAATGCCATTACATTTACGTCTGTCAATGGCGGAGTTGAAATAAATGTTTCGGATCAATTTGATCAGAAGCATTCCGCGTTTCTTTATTACTTAATGGATATGGAGGATATTGATGTACCGTAATCAGGAAGGATTTGCTTATCCTCTTACTTTGACAATCATTCTGGCTGCACTCTTTCTTCTTACAATTCAATTAGACCAGTTTATTTCTGAGAAAAGGATCGTGAAACAGACGGAGACCGTCATGATGCAGGAATACTACCTGCTGAGTTCCTTTAAAAAAACAGAAAAAATGCTGAGTGAAAATGCAGACCCGAAAGAGTCAGGAGTTTATTCGTTTAAAAAAGGATCGGTTTCCTATGAGATTTCTCCTGTGGCAGCAAGCTTAATTCAGATTACCTTCAAAACAAAAATTGGATCTGATAAAGAAATTTCCGGTTATGCTTACTATGACACAGACCTGCAAAAAATGATAAAATGGATTGAAAAAAACTGAGTGGGGATAAAAATGAAGCCAATTTATTTAATCGGATTCATGGGTTCCGGCAAAACAACAATAGGAAAAGAGCTGGCAGCCCGCTTAAATTATGAAGTAATTGATACAGACGAAGAAATAGTGAAGCGTGAGAATAAAAATATTAATGATATTTTCGCGCAGCATGGAGAGGGATACTTCAGAAGCCTTGAATCCCTTATATTAAATGAAATGGATGGCAGAGCGGGAGTTATAACCACTGGCGGGGGCATTGTAATAAATCCTGAAAACAGAAAAAGGCTTAGCGAAACAGGAATTGTTTTTTTCCTTTATGCGTCTCCTGAAGAAATCTTTAAACGGATTGAGAAGGATCATTCCAGACCGCTGCTGAAAGGCGATAAAAAAAGGCTGATCCACGAACTTTATGAAAAAAGGATGCCGCTCTATAAAGAAACTGCCCATGTGATCATTGATACAACTAATAAAGATAAAGCAGAGATTATTCAGGAAATAATAGATTGTTTAGAGTGAAAACCTGTTGGACATACTTGTAAATGATAAATAGCAGGCTGTTCTTGCAATTCTGTACGGAAAAAGGCAGGTATGAACATGAAATCCAACGATTATGTAAAGTTTCTTACACAGACAGTAGTAAAATATATTGATCAGCCAAAAGATGAGCGAAAACGGCATCGTATTGAAAAAAAGGACATGAAAGAGCCGTTTTTATTCAGATGGTTTGGAATGTTTTCTTATCTGTTTTACTTGGGCATGAGAAGAAAGAAACAAAAATAGTTTTTACGCAAAAAACCGGCTAAATTGCCGGTTTTTTGCATTTTTAGACTGCGCTGTCTGTCAGGTAAAAGAGACCGCCATTTATGATGGAGATATTCACCTTTGGTTCATATTGCTCCTGAAGTGCTGTTTTTTCGTTTTCATAGCTTTCGCCCTTTTCTTCTGCATCTTCATAAAAATGTTCAAGAAGGCTAAGGTCTTTTTGCCAGCGGTTACGGGCCTCATCAGCCCATATATGATCTTCTTGTTCAATTTCGGCTTTAATAAAATTTGCTACCCTGTATACTCCGCTCCCCGGCATAATAAGCGGAGACAGTGTGAACGAGTAGTCGGGGATTTTGGGCGTAAGGCTCATGCCAAGCAATCTGTCATGAAAGCTTTCGACCATCTGGCCATTTATCAATTGGAGGCCGATCGATTTGAAGACATCCCGTTTTCGGTCGCATTGATAGGATACGCGAATGTTCATTCCCAGCCATGGTCTTAGCGGCACCTGCTTTCCTGGTGCCTGCCGGTGATTTTCATATAATCGGATATAGCCGGCCAGGTTCCTGGCCGAATCAAAAATCTGGTGAAGCCTCGGGGAGCCAAAATGAATGACTTCCCCCTTAATATGCGGAGGGGCCAGCTGCTGGTTTGTAATAAGCGTCAGCTGCATCGGGTTTGGGATTCCGCCTGTTTTTTCGAGATAGTGCCAATAAAAGGGACGATTCATTAACTCCTTATCCAAATCAATCGTCAGCTGTACGGTCATATACCCCGGACCTCTATCAATTATTTCACACCCATTTGCGTGAAAATACCTTTCAAGGAATTTATGAATTTCCTGTTGCTGCATTCAGTTCACCTTCTTTCAGATCCTCCGCGAATTGAATCATGCTCGTCAAGTTCTCCATTTTAATTCTCATTTCACCTTCTGAAGCCGATTTTCCGAAAATATCAACAAGGTGATCGTCAATACTGCCGAATTCAAGCTTTGTTAAAATGTCATCTAAATCACCAATGACTTTTTCGAAGAGATGTATTTTCTCATATAGAAGCTTCATTATGTGTTCTTCGACTGTTTCTTTCGTGGCGAAATTATAAATCATGACATCCTTTTCCTGGCCGAGACGATGGATGCGCCCAATCCTTTGTTCGAGCCGCATTGGATTCCAGGGGAGATCAAAATTTATGATATGGTTGCAGAATTGCAGGTTTATTCCTTCTCCTCCCGCTTCTGTTGCAATCAGGACTTGAGCATTCTTTTGGAAAAGCTCCCTCATCCAGTCCTTTTTGCCTCTTTTAAATCCTCCCCTGAACGGAACCGATGTGATGCCATATTGCTTTAAAAACCACTGCAGGTACATTTGCGTTGCCCTGTATTCAGTAAAGATTATGACCTTGTCATTTATTTTCTGTATTAATTCCAGTGCTTTTTGAGCTTTTGAGTTTTGCTGGACCGCTTCAACCTTTTTAATAAGGTATTGTATTTGCTCCTGGAAAGCTATTGAAGGCTGCTCCTGTCTTTTCAGCATATTCTGAAGCGTAAAATAGACAGCTTCTCTGCTTGAGCATGCCTCTCTTTGCAGGGTCATTACTGAAAACTGGCTGGAACTCACCCAATTTTCTTCACTCCGCAGCTCTGTTACAGCTTCATAGAGCTCAAGCTCTGCCTGCGAAAATTCAATCGGTATGGTTTCCACATGCCGTTTGGTCCATTCAATCCCGGTATCTGCCCTGCGGTTGCGGATCATGACTTTGTTTACGAGTTCCTTTAGATGTGCATCATCGTTCAAAGATCGTGAGTCTTTTTTATAATTTTCATAAAAAGCTGATTCATTGCCAAGATGTCCGGGTTTAAGCAGGGACACAAGATTGAAAATTTCACTGATTCGATTCTGAATGGGTGTTGCTGTTAATAGCAGGCAAAACTTCTTTTTAAGGTTTTGTACAAATTCATAGTTTTTCGTTTTATTATTTTTCAGCTTGTGAGCTTCGTCTATAATGATCAGGTCATAATCAAGGCTGTAAATAATGTCTCGATGAGGATTGCGTTTGGCTGTATCGATGGATGATACCACAACGTCGCATTGTTCCCATACATAGCTTTTCCGCTGCGCCACAGCAGGAATGAAAAATTTGCTGTTCAGCTCCATGGCCCACTGGGAAACGAGGGAAGCTGGAACAAGTATAAGGACTTTTTTTACGAGTCCTCGGATCATATATTCCTTTAATATCAGCCCAGCTTCAATCGTTTTTCCAAGACCGACTTCATCAGCCAGGATCGCCTTGCCGTTCATGCTTTCGACTACCTGCTTGGCCACTTCCAGCTGATGGGGAAGAGGAGTAAGGTTCGGCAGATGCTTCGGAGCCTGCAAGCCTTCAAAGTCAGGAATAGTGGTATGGTTCTCAACCTCAACAGCCAGTTTATAAAGCTCCCAGTTTCCCCATGGGCCGTCGTCATCAATCCTTTTTAAGAATTCATCCTGCCAGGCAGAATCAAAGCCAATTTGCACTGTCATAAAAACAGCTCCTTTTATCTATATAAAGATATTGCCCAAACCTTGTTAAGGTGGTACGATGTTAATAGCTTTGAAAGTTTTGAAAGTTAACACATTACATTTAGTTAACCGATGTAATGGATGCTTAATTTTTTCTGTTTGGTATAAGTATGACCATCTTGGAAAATTTTATAAATGCGAATGATAACAAGGGGAGAGACTACATTTGTAGCGCCGAAGGAGCAAGCAAAATCTGTGAATCTCTCAGGCAAAAGAACTCTTGTTTGACGCAGCTCTGGAGAGTGCTTTTTAATAAGCCACCCAAGGGGACAGCCGGTTTCGGTAAACTTTCAGGTGCAAGGACAGAGATCTTCTCATAATTGAGGGGATACTCTGTCCTTTTTTATGTTCCTAAAACAAATTTCAAAAGATTTAAGGGGGACGAGTAAATGTCACAGTTAAAACGCACGCCTTTATATGAGGTGTACAAGGATTACGGAGCCAAAACCATCGACTTCGGCGGCTGGGACCTTCCTGTTCAATTTTCTAGCATTAAAGAAGAACATGAAGCAGTCCGTACAAAAGCCGGCCTTTTTGATGTATCCCATATGGGTGAAATCGAAGTGAAGGGGACGGACAGTCTTAAATACCTTCAAAAAATGATGACGAACGATATTTCCAAATTAAAGAACTCAGGTGCTCAATATACAGCCATGTGCTATGAAAATGGCGGAACTGTTGATGATTTACTTGTCTATAAAATAGAGGATGACCACTATTTGCTGGTTGTAAATGCTTCTAATATCGAAAAGGATTTCAATTGGCTGCAGGACCATGCTGAAGGCAATGTGGAATTGAAAAACCTTTCAGAAGATATGGCACAGCTGGCGATTCAGGGGCCGCTTGCAGAAAAAGTGCTCCAAAAGCTTGCTGGTACGAATCTATCGGATATCGGATTCTTCAAATTCCAGCAGGATGTTGATTTGAATGGCAAGAAAGCGCTTGTCTCCAGAACTGGATATACAGGAGAAGACGGATTTGAAGTTTACTGTGATGCCAAGGATGCAGCCGCATTATGGAATGAAATTCTTGAAGCAGGCAAAGAAGAAGGCGTTCTCCCATGCGGACTTGGCGCAAGGGATACCCTTCGCTTTGAAGCAAACCTGGCACTCTATGGCCAGGAGCTCTCACCTGAGATCACACCGCTTGAGGCAGGAATAGGCTTTGCTGTCAAGGTGAATAAAGAAGCGGATTTCATCGGAAAAGAAGTGCTTAAGAACCAAAAAGAAAACGGGGTGCCGCGCAAGCTGGCCGGAATTGAAATGATTGACCGCGGTATTCCGCGCCATGGATATCCTGTATATAAGGGAGAAGAACTGATCGGGGAAGTGACAACAGGCACTCAATCTCCGACATTGAAAAAGAACATCGGCCTTGTTCTTATCAAGAAAGAGCATGCGGAGCTTGGAACTGAATTGGAAGTGGAGATTCGCGGCAAACGGCTGAAGGCTAAGATTGAAGCAACACCTTTTTACAAAAGAGAAAAGAACTAACCGGGGGGAGAAAATGATGAAACATCGCTATTTACCGATGACAGAGTCTGACCAGAAAGCAATGCTTGAGAAAATCGGCGTCAGTTCTGTGGAAGAATTATTCAGTGATATTCCCGAGAGTGTAAGATTTAAGGGCGAATATAAAATCAAGCCGGCGAAATCAGAGACAGCCTTACTGAAAGAGCTTACTAAAATGGCTCAAAAAAACGCTGATCTTCGCACAAATACATCTTTCCTTGGTGCGGGCGTTTATGATCATTACATGCCGGTCATTGTGGATCATGTATTATCCCGTTCAGAGTTTTATACTGCCTATACTCCTTACCAGCCGGAAATTTCCCAGGGAGAGCTGCAGGCAATTTTCGAATTCCAGACCATGATCTGTGAATTAACAGGAATGGATGTTGCCAACTCATCCATGTATGATGGCGGAACTGCACTTGCTGAAGCAGCCATGCTAAGCGCAGGCAGCACACGCCGGAAGAAAATATTAATCTCAAGCGCAGTTCACCCTGAATCGAAGGAAGTAGTCAAAACATACGCAAAGGGCCAATATATTGAAGTGATTGAGATCCCTCATAAAGAAGGCACCACTGACCTTGAAGCCCTAAATGAAATGATTGGCGATGATATCGCTGCTGTGATTGTACAATACCCTAACTTTTTTGGCAGAGTCGAGCCATTAAAAGAGCTTGAGGAAATTATTCATGCCCACAAGTCCATGTTTGTTGTTTCAAGCAACCCGCTTGCTCTTGGCGCACTGACACCTCCGGGAAAATTCGGAGCAGACATCGTAGCAGGAGATGCTCAGGTTTTCGGTATTCCTACGGCTTTTGGAGGCCCTCATTGCGGATATTTTGCCGTAACATCCAAGCTGATGAGAAAAGTGCCGGGACGTCTTGTCGGGCAAACGGTAGACGATCAGGGACGCCGCGGTTTCGTGCTTACCCTTCAGGCGCGTGAACAGCATATACGCCGTGATAAGGCAACGTCCAATATCTGTTCCAATCAGGCTCTCAACGCACTGGCGGCATCTGTAGCGATGACTGCTCTCGGCAAGAAGGGCGTAAAGGAAATGGCTGCTGCCAATATGCAAAAAGCCCATTATGCAAAACAGCAATTTAAGGCTGCCGGCTTTGAAGTTCCATTCGAAGGTCCCTCATTTAATGAATTTGTCATTAAGGTGAATAAGCCTGTTAAGGAAGTAAATCAAAAGCTCCTTGAAAAGGACATTATTGGCGGTTACGATTTGGGCAGAGATTATGCTGACCTGAAAAATCATATGCTTGTTGCTGTAACGGAATTGAGAACGAAGGAAGAAATCGATGCATTCGTTAAAGAAATGGGGGATTACCATGCATAAGGAAGATCAGCCACTCATCTTTGAATTAAGCACAGAAGGCCGTATCGGCTACAGCCTGCCGGAGATGGATATTCCGGAAATTGACCTTGGCGAGCTTCTTCCTGAGGGCTATCTGCGAGAAGAAGAGCCTGAGCTGCCGGAAGTGTCAGAACTTGATATCATGCGCCACTATACTGCACTTTCCAAACGAAATCATGGTGTTGATTCGGGATTTTATCCACTTGGATCCTGCACAATGAAATATAATCCTAAAATCAATGAGAATGTAGCGCGCTTCAACGGTTTTGCCCACTTACACCCGCTGCAGGATGAAAGCTCTGTTCAAGGTGCGCTGGAATTGATGTATGATCTGCAGGAGCACCTGATTGAAATTACAGGAATGGATGAAGTTACACTTCAGCCGGCTGCAGGAGCGCACGGAGAATGGACCGGATTGATGATGATCCGTGCTTATCATGAAGCGAATGGAGATACCAAACGTACTAAAGTAGTCGTTCCTGACTCTGCCCACGGAACAAATCCGGCATCCGCAACAGTTGCAGGCTTTGAAACAGTAACGGTTAAATCGGATGAAAATGGATTGGTGGATTTAGAGGACTTGAGAAGAGTGGTTGGCGAGGACACTGCTGCTCTTATGCTGACTAACCCGAACACTTTAGGGTTGTTTGAAGAAAACATTCTTGAAATGGCAGAGATTGTTCACAGTGCCGGCGGAAAGCTTTACTATGATGGAGCTAACCTGAATGCTGTACTTTCAAAGGCACGCCCTGGAGACATGGGATTTGATGTTGTTCACCTTAATCTTCATAAAACATTTACAGGACCGCATGGCGGCGGCGGACCGGGATCTGGCCCTGTAGGCGTAAAATCGGATCTGATCCCATACCTTCCGAAGCCTGTTTTAGTTAAGAATGGTGACCAGTATGAATTTGATTATGACCGCCCGCAATCAATCGGCCGCGTGAAGCCGTATTATGGAAACTTTGGCATCAATGTCCGGGCTTATACTTATATCCGTACTATGGGGCCGGATGGCCTGAAGGCAGTTACGGAAAATGCGGTACTAAACGCAAACTATATGATGAGAAGGCTTGAGCCATTCTTTGACCTGCCATTTGACAGACATTGCAAGCATGAATTCGTTTTAAGCGGCAAGCGCCAGAAGAAGCTTGGCGTGCGCACTTTGGATATTGCCAAGCGCCTTCTTGACTTTGGCTATCATCCGCCAACCATCTACTTCCCTCTTAACGTGGAAGAGTGTATCATGATTGAGCCGACAGAAACAGAATCTAAAGAAACGCTGGATGCTTTTGTCGACGCGATGATTCAAATTGCAAAAGAAGCTGAGGAAAACCCTGAGATTGTTCAGGAAGCACCTCATACAACTGTGATTGGCCGTCTGGATGAAACCATGGCTGCAAGAAAGCCGGTTCTCCGTTACCAAAAACAATAATAAACAAGAGGCCCCGTCAAACTGACGGGGCCTTTTCAAATAATACTATTATTTTTTCGCCTTCACTTTTCCGGACCATTTTTTAAACCCGCCCTGCAGGTGTGAAAGGTCTTTGTAGCCTTTGCGGTGCAGAAACTGGGCAGCTCGCGCACTTCTCATGCCGCTTTGGCAATATAAGTAGACTGGCTTGTCCGGACGCAATTCTTTCATGCGCATTTTCATTTGTGAAAGCGGTATATTGCGTGCGCCTAAAATATGGCCATTTTCAAATTCATTTGGTTCGCGAACATCGATTAATTGGGCTTTTCTATAGCCTTCTCTAAACTGGTCTTCAGTAAGCGTTTTAACAATTCGGCGCTGGTAAAACCATGTTATGACAGAATAGGTAATGATTGCACCCAAAATGATAAGAATGAAATAAAGTGTTTCCAATATGTCTTTCTCCTTTCACACATAGGTAAGCCAACTAATATTATATAAGTCTTTCCTGATTGGAGTAAAGGAAATCTGGTAAATTTGTTATGGAAATTCAACTTGCTTTAATTTTCATTGGAATTTTGTTAGACTAATAACCGCAAATGACCAGTTAAAGAAATTGAAAATGAGGGTTACATATGACTAAAGAAGTTTGGCGGTTTATCGATTCAGGAGAAGGTTCACCTTCTTTTAATATGGCTTTGGATGAAGCCTTGCTTGATTGGAACAGTGAGGGGAAGATGCCACCTGTAATCCGGTTTTACGGCTGGAATCCCGCAACTCTTTCAATCGGATACTTCCAAAAGGCTGAAAAAGAAATAGATATGGAAGCAGTGAAGCAGCATGGCCTGGGGTTCGTCCGCAGACCAACAGGCGGAAGAGGGGTGCTGCACGAACATGAACTCACATACAGTGTTATCGTTCCTGAAGTCCACCCGGAAATGCCGAGTACAGTAACTGAAGCATACAGAGTCATTTCTGAAGGAATTCTAAAAGGATTTCACGCCTTGGGAATGGAAGCTTATTTCGCCGTACCAAAGACGGCTGAAGAAAGAGACTCTCTAAAAAACCCAAGATCTGCTGTTTGTTTTGATGCCCCAAGCTGGTATGAACTTGTTGTAGAAGGCCGTAAAGTTGCAGGGAGTGCACAAACAAGACAGAAAGGTGTAATCCTTCAGCATGGCTCTATTTTGCTTGATTTGGATGAAGACAAGCTGTTCAGCTTGTTCAAATATCCTAATGACCGGGTAAAAGAGAGAATGCAAAAGGCTTTTAAAAATAAAGCTGTTGCCATAAATGAGCTGACAGCAGAAAATATTACTCTTGAACAGGCTAAGGCAGCTTTCAAGAAAGGGTTTGAGGAAGGCCTTGACATTGTACTGGAACCTTACGAGCTTTCAGATGAAGAGATGGCATATGTACAAAAAATCGCAAAAGAACGATATGAAAGCGATGACTGGAACTATAAGAGATAAAAGCGGATAAGTCGCTTTTTCTCTTTTTTTAATGAATAATTTTCCAATTACTGCTCTGAAAAAGTGCAAGCTTCAAAATATGTTAAAATTTATCGTTAATTGTCGGAAATCGGCTGTTAACTCTGTTTTTCTTTAAATTTTAGTATATTTTAAGTTTGACAAAATCAGATTCAGTTGAATCAGACACAATATGTAGTGGTGTCGAAAATATTTAGGACACTATATATTGATTTTGAGGTTTGAGTTATGGTAACTTTAGGGTACTCTTTTAAAACAGATAGATTTACCCTATCTGACAGAATACTTACACACATTAATTAGATAATTGAATTTAGAAGGAGTTGTAACAATGTCTGTTGCTCTAGGACAAAAAATGAAATTGAACATTGAACGTTTAAACAAGGACATCCGTCTCTTTCCTCAGGTTCACCCAGTAACCTCAGATATGAAAATGACCCACAAAGGTGTTTCCCGCTTGGTTATGCTAGATCGCTATACCTTCAAAGACACCGAGAAAGTGACACTCACAAACGGTGACTTCGTTGTCCTCACCATTAAGGAAGATCCCAAATTTCCTGCACGCGGCTTAGGCTATATCCTCGATATTGACTGGGAAAACAAGACAGCCAAGGTTTTAGTAGAGGAAGATTACAGAGGGGTGCTGGATGATCCGGAAGAAACGAGAACAGGCATTATTACAAAGCCTCTTGATGTAATCGAGAAGCCTTTGGAAATCTTCTATGAGCAAATCGCCAAGCGTAACGCAACAGGCCTTGCATCGGTGGAGAAGACCGAAGAAAAGAGAAAAGAGTGGTTTGAGAAGTTCTATCAGGAATTGAAAAATCTTAATTTCATTCCGGCTGGCCGCGTGCTGTATGGAGCTGGTGCTGACACAGATGTTACGTACTTCAACTGCTACGTAATGCCATTCGTGCAGGATTCCCGTGAAGGAATCTCCGAGCACCGCAAGCAGGTAATGGAGATCATGAGCCGCGGCGGCGGAGTAGGGACAAACGGTTCAACTCTGAGACCTCGTAATACACTGGCCAAAGGTGTAAACGGCAAATCCTCCGGTTCGGTTTCATGGCTGGATGATATTGCGAAGCTTACACACCTGGTGGAGCAGGGGGGATCCCGCAGAGGTGCGCAGATGATTATGCTATCCGATTGGCATCCGGATATTATCGAATTCATCATCTCGAAAATGCAAAACCCGAGAATTTTACGCTTCCTGCTTGAAAATACAAATGATGAAACAATAAGAAAATATGCTAAAGAAAAATTAAAATTTACTCCATTTAATGAACAGGAAATTGCCATGTACCAGGGCATTATTAATTATAAAAGTATTCCAGGCTATGGCGGCTTCAGTGAAAACATCATAAAAGATGCTGAGGAGAAGCTGGCGGCTGGCGGTACTTATAGTGTTCATAACTCTGAGTTCCTTACAGGAGCAAACATTTCAGTCTGCCTCACGAAAGAATTTATGAATGCGGTTGAAAATGATGCAGAATATGAGCTTCGTTTCCCGGATGTTGAATCCTATGATGCTGAAACGATGAAAACATACAACGAAGAATGGCATAAAGTCGGTGATGTCAGAGAGTGGGAAAAACTAGGCTATAAAGTCCGTGTTCACCGTAAAATTAAAGCGAAAGAGCTTTGGAACCTGATTAACATTTGTGCAACATACTCAGCTGAACCAGGCATTTTCTTTATCGATAACGCAAACGACATGACAAATGCACAGGCATACGGACAAAGGGTTGTAGCTACAAACCCTTGTGGCGAGCAGCCTCTGGCGCCAAATTCTGTATGCAACCTTGCAGCAGTAAATCTTGCAGAAATGGCAGATAAAGAAAATAAAACTGTTAATTTTGAAAAGCTGAAGCGTACTGTTGAAGTGGGTGTACGGATGCAGGACAACGTAATAGATGCTACACCATACTTCCTTGAAGAGAACAAAAAGCAGGCATTAGGCGAGCGACGAGTTGGTCTTGGCGTTATGGGGCTTCATGATCTGCTCATCTATTGTGAAACAGAATATGGCTCTGAAGAAGGCAACGTGCTGATTGATAAAGTCTTTGAAACCATTGCTACATCAGCATACAAAGCTTCTGTAAAGCTTGCGGAGGAAAAAGGAAGCTTCCCGTTCTTAACAGGCGGCACTCCTGAAGAAACAAATCGCCTGCGCAAAGCTTTTACCGAAACAGGCTTCATGCAGAAAATGCCTGAGGATATCCGTGCTTCTATTTTAGAAAGCGGAATCCGCAATTCACATCTTCTAACCGTTGCTCCTACGGGATCCACAGGAACAATGGTTGGAGTTTCTACTGGCCTTGAACCATATTTCTCCTTCTCATACTTCAGAAGCGGCCGCTTAGGCAAGTTCATTGAAGTGAAGGCAGATATTGTTCAGGAATATTTAGACCGCAATCCGGATGCAGATCCTGAAAATCTGCCTGAATGGTTTATAGCAGCGATGGATCTGGCTCCAGAAGCGCACGCAGATGTCCAATGTGTGATTCAGCGCTGGATCGACAGCTCGATCAGTAAAACTGTCAACGCACCAAAAGGCTATAGTGTGGAACAGGTTGAGAAGGTGTATGAACGTTTATACCGCGGCGGTGCAAAGGGCGGTACAGTATATGTGGACGGATCACGTGATTCTCAAGTATTGACGCTAAAAGCTGAAGAGAACAGCTTTGATGGTACTGATACAGTCAAGAAAGAAAAATCAAAGCAGCATGTAGTGCTGGTTGATACAATCAGCGACCTGCGTTCAACCGATGTAACAATCGGTTCTGAAGTAGGCAATACATGTCCGGTATGCCGCAAAGGAAAAGTCAAAGAAATCGGCGGCTGCAATACTTGCACAAACTGTAATGCCCAGCTGAAATGCGGTTTATAAAAATGGCTGTTTTTGCAAGGGTTGTTGCTATTTTTAAATTATTTACTGAGTTGATTGGAGCGGAAGGTGCGAGATCCTCGAAAATGCAACCGCATTTTCTTCGTGCGGTGTTTTTTCCGGGAAGCTTATTCAACGTCCTGCGGGAGTAGCTGGACAGGTGAGACCCCGCAGACGCGCAGTGTCGAGGAGGCTCACCGCCTGCCCCGCGGTTCGCTGAGCATCCTGTAGCGGAAATCAACGGGCAGCATTGGTAGGCGAAAAACAAAAATTTATACGAAAAAAGCCATAAAACTAAATAAAACGAATGAGAGAAGATGGAAATAATTGTTCCATCTTCTTTTTTTGCTGTTGGATTATTTGGCTCATACTACAGTCATAGAGTTCATCCGAAATTATAAAACGGCAGGACAAATTGACAAAGAGAGGTTATTCCAATGAAGCCATTTATCCCACAGCTCGTTTATATAGAGCCTCAAGCACTTGAGTATCCATTAGGAAGAGAGCTAAAGGAAAAATTTGAGAAAATGAATATAGAAATCAGGGAAACAACTTCACATAATCAGGTGAGGAATATTCCTGGCGATAATGAATTGCAGAAATACCGCAATTCTAAATCCACTTTAGTAGTAGGGATCAGACGGACTCTGAAATTTGATACATCCAAGCCTTCTGCAGAATACGCCATCCCCCTTGCTACTGGCTGCATGGGTCACTGTCATTATTGCTATTTGCAAACCACCCTTGGCAGCAAGCCGTATATCCGGACGTATGTAAACCTTGAAGAAATTTTTGATCAGGCCACTAAATATATGGAAGAGCGCAAGCCGGAGCTGACACGCTTTGAAGCTGCGTGTACTTCCGATATAGTAGGGATTGACCACCTGACACATTCACTGAAGAAAACGATTGAATTTATCGGTCAGACTGAATACGGCCAGCTTCGGTTTGTCACCAAGTACCATCATGTCGATCATTTGCTGGATGCGAAACATAATGGGAAAACCCGGTTCCGATTTAGTGTCAATTCCCGCTATGTAATAAAAAACTTTGAGCCGGGTACTTCCTCATTTGATGACCGGCTTGAAGCTGCCCGAAAAGTAGCCAATGCAGGCTATCCGCTTGGCTTTATCGTAGCACCCATTTATATGCACGATGATTGGCGTGAAGGCTACCATGAACTGTTTCAAAGGTTAAGCAGTTCACTCGATGGCATCAATCTGAATGGCTTAACTTTTGAATTAATCCAGCATAGATTTACGAAACCGGCAAAAAAAGTAATTGAAAAACGCTACCCAAAAACAAAGCTTGAAATGGATGAAGAAAAGCGAAAATATAAGTGGGGAAGATATGGTATAGGCAAGTATGTTTATCCGACAGATGAAGCAAAGGATCTGGAACATACAATCAGGGAGTATATCCATTCTTATTTTCCAGAGGCAGAAGTGCAATATTTTACTTAATTATGAAATTTTGCTTGTCAGCCGTACTATTTTAAAAAGCTCCTGATTAAAGATGTATAAGTAAAGGTTCCTCTATGAGCAAGTACATCGACAGGAGTGGCTTACATGTATATAGATGGTGTTTTTTCAGGAGGAGGCATCAAAGGATTTGCCTTAATCGGCGCATATGAAGCAGTTCATAAAAGGGGATTTCGCTTCAAGCGGGTTGCTGGTACTAGTGCAGGATCCATTGTGGCTGCATTAATAGCTGCTAATTATACAAGTGAGGAAATATATCGGCTCGTCGATGAATTTGAAGTCAAAAAGCTTCTTGATGAAAGAAAAACATTTATCCCCTTTGCAGTCGGAAAATGGCTTAATCTATATTGGCATCTGGGATTATATAAAGGATCTGAGCTTGAAAGCTGGATGGCTCAGAAACTTGGCGATAGGGGAATCAGGACATTTTCAGATCTGCCGCCGCAATCGCTGAGAGTCATTGCGTCAGACCTGACAAATGGAAGATTGATGGTACTTCCGGATGATCTTGTGCATTATGGTATTGATCCAGTTTCATTTCCGGTAGCAAAAGCGATCAGGATGAGCTGCAGCCTCCCGTATTTTTTTGAGCCGGTCAAGCTAAATGGCTTTAGCAGCACAAGTGTCATCGTGGATGGCGGGGTTTTAAGCAATTTCCCGATGTGGCTTTTTGATAAGGAAAATGTGAAAAAGACCAGGCCGGTGCTCGGGATAAAGTTAAGTCATAACTTAAGCGAACGGCCCCCGAAAAAAATCGATAACGCCATACAAATGTATGCGGCGCTTTTTGAAACGATGAAGGACGCGCATGATGCAAGATACATCTCGAGAAAACATGCACAAAATATTATTTTCATTCCGACCGACGGTGTACTGACTGCGGAATTCAATATAACCGAGCAGAAGAAAAAAGATCTTCTGGAGCATGGCAGGCAATGTGCGGAGCAGTTTTTTACCTCATGGAGCTATTAATTAGAAATCTCAACTAAAAAATCGAGCCTGGATTAAAGGGAGGCTCGATTTTTCTTTTTGCCTTTTTTGCCTTCTATGACTGTCAAATGTGGAGAAGACTTTTTTTTGGACTTTTTTATAGAAGTTATGGAACCGACAGATCCTTTTCTTCCATTAGCAGTGCCAGATTCTTTATTATTAAAGCGTCTTTTTGATTTTTTGGCTGCTTTTATAAAAGCTCGCTGCTCTCGCTTTGAGGGATTAGACCTGTTAAAGCGCTGAAAAAGAAAGTATACAACAGCTCCAATGATGACAATGACAGCTATTCTCTGCAAAAAACCGGCAGGATTTGAGATCAGGCTGACGGCAACTCCGATAACAGCTAGAATTATAAGACCGGAGACAATATAAAATGCAAATGGTTTTTTCAAGAAAGCCACCTCCCTAAAAGCATGATGAGCAATTTTATAAGCTTTTAAACTCTATAAGCTAAAGTTTATCGAAATAATTATGAAAGCTGTCTTCATTTTTTTATTTTCCTATTTCTTTACAATTTAAACAGAAGAACATTAACTTTTGATAAGTCTTTAGTAAGGTTTTCCATAGTATCGAGAAAAATGCTTATACTTAAATTTATGCTGTGCACCCCAGTTCCGGAACTCGCATAGCCGGAAAAGCACAAAATTAAAGAGCTTCATCCTTAATTATTTTATTCGACTTAAAATCTCATAAAACCTCTATATAACAGGAAAATATATTAAAATTATGAACAGTTTTTGCAGCAGAAATTATCCCGGCCGCTTTTATTTAAAATTGGATGCAATGGAATAATTGTGTGTGGACATAATAGAAAAAGGAGGTGGCGCAAAGTGGCAGAAGAAAAAGAGCGCTTGGAACAGGATCAAAGGGAAAAACCGATGTCTTTTATGACAATGGTGGTCATTACCGGACTGGTTGGAGGCATTCTTTGGAGCGGTCTGGCCTATCTTGCTTATGTGTTTAATTTCACGGAAATTCGCCCTAATGTCATTCTCGAGCCCTGGACGATTGGAGCCTGGAAAGAGGGATGGCTTGGAACACTGATTTCAATTTTCCTGATCGGGGGAGTATCTATTATTGCTGCCCTTATCTATTATGCGGCGCTGCGGAAATTCCAAAGTATTTTCGTGGGGGCTGGCTATGGAGTTGCCCTTTTTTTACTGGTGTTTTTTGTTCTCAATCCAATCTTCCCTGGAATCAGCCCGTTTTGGGATCTTGAGAGAAATACAATTATTACATCACTTTGTTTCTATATTTTATTTGGCGTATTCGTAGGATATTCCATTTCATATGAAGCTCAAGAACTCAGAGGCAAAACCGAAGATGAAAAAAAGGCCCGCACAGATCCGGATTTAATCTAATGGCTAAGAGTCAGACTTTGTATTTGCAGATTAAAGCAAAATGAAGAACGGTTATAGCACGGGAATAATGAAAAATAATACGAATAGCGCTATACATCAGAACTGTATGAAATTTTGCTTTATGATAGAATGTTCTTAAGTGGACATTCTTTTTCAGTGCTTTCATCTGGATGTTAAATTGAAGGAGAAGCCTGTAAGCAATTGTTAAAAAAGGGGGTTGAATATGGGGAAAATACTCCTGTTAAATGGGCCGAATTTAAACCTGCTCGGCAAAAGGGAACCAGGTGTTTATGGAAAAGAAACACTGGGTCAGCTGGAGCAAAATATGAAAGCATTGGGTGCTTCATATGAGACAGAAGTAATCTGTTTTCAGTCAAATCACGAAGGTGAACTCATTGACAGGCTTCACCTTGCCAATGAAGATGGCACACAGGGTATAATTTTCAATCCCGGGGCATTTACTCATTATAGTTACGCAATAAGGGATGCTGTTGCAGGAATCCAGGTTCCTGTGATCGAAGTACATATTTCAAATGTTCATGCCAGGGAAGAATTCAGGCATATTTCTGTCATTGCACCCGCTGCAATGGGCCAGATAGTCGGCCTTGGATTTAAAGGGTATGATCTGGCATTTTATGCATTAATGGATTTTGTCAAGGGGAGAGGATAAAATGGAGAAAATACAAAAATTACGTGCACGCTTTACAGAGTCAGGTATAGATGGGATGCTGATTACCAGCAATTACAATCGCCGTTATATGACTGGTTTTACCGGTTCATCGGGCGTGGTTCTAATCAGTGCGGATAACGCGCTCTTTATAACCGATTTCCGCTACACGGAACAGGCTGCTAAACAATGTGAAGGGTATGAAATTGTAAAGCATACTGGTGCCATTCCGGAAGAAATCGCCAAACAGGCAGAACAGCTTGGGATTAAAAAGCTTGGTTTTGAAGAGAATCATGTAACCTTTTCATCCTATAAAGCCTATGAAAAAGCTGTTAATGCCGAGCTTGTCCCTGTTTCTGACACTATTGAAAAGTTACGCTTGATAAAGACCGATTCAGAGATTAAGATAATAAAGGTGGCGGCAGACATTGCAGATGCTGCGTTTAAACATATTCTTGATGTCATTCGGCCAGGTATTACGGAACTGGAAGTTTCGAATGAATTAGAATTCTTTATGAGAAAAGCGGGTGCAGATTCATCATCGTTTGACATTATCGTAGCATCCGGGTACCGTTCTGCTCTTCCGCATGGAGTTGCCAGTGATAAAGTTATTGCAAAAGGCGATTTTGTCACTTTGGACTTCGGCGCTTATTATAAGGGGTATGTTTCAGATATTACCCGTACAGTTGCTGTTGGAGAACCGGAAGATAAACTGAAAGAAATCTATACCATTGTGCAGGAAGCCCAGGAGCGGGGAATGGAAGGTATCAAACCTGGAATGAGCGGCAAAGAAGCAGATGCCTTAACTCGTGATTATATTGCTGGTAAAGGCTATGGCGAATATTTTGGCCATTCTACCGGACACGGGATCGGCCTTGAAGTGCATGAAGGTCCTGCATTATCATTTAAGTCTGATGTTATCCTTGAACCCGGAATGATTGTAACGGTGGAGCCTGGCATTTACATACCGGGACTTGGCGGTGTCCGCATTGAGGATGATACAGTCATAACGAATGATCATAATGAAACGCTTACTCATTCTACTAAAGAATTGATTATTCTTTAATTGTACACATTAGGAGGACAAACTTATGATTTCAGTAAATGATTTTCGTACGGGATTGACGATTGAAGTTGATAACGGAATTTGGCGTGTAATGGATTTCCAGCACGTAAAACCAGGAAAAGGAGCGGCTTTTGTACGTTCCAAATTACGCAACCTTCGCACAGGCGCGATTCAGGAAAAAACCTTCCGTGCAGGTGAAAAAGTAGGGAAAGCTCAGATCGATAACCGTAAAATGCAGTACCTTTATGCAAATGGAGATCAGCATGTTTTCATGGACAATGAGTCTTATGAGCAAATCGAGCTGCCTGCATCAGCAATTGAGTATGAATTAAAGTTTTTAAAAGAAAACATGGAAGTTGCTATTATGCTTTATCATGGAGAGTCTCTTGGAATCGAGCTTCCTAACTCTGTTGAGCTTACAGTAACAGAAACAGAACCAGGCATTAAAGGGGATACTGCATCCGGCGGAACAAAGCCTGCAACAGTTGAAACCGGCCTGATTGTGCAAGTTCCTTTCTTTGTTAACGAAGGGGATAAACTAATCATCAATACAACTGATGGTTCATACGTATCGCGTGCTTAGTTTTAAAAAAAATCCCGAGAAATCGGGATTTTTTTTTATCCTTTATATTTCCTGCCTTCTGCGCCGGGGGATATGTCAGTGTCATTGCGATTATTATAATCAGTATCAGATGTGGGAGCAGTTCTGTTATCGCGGGTTCCGCCCAGATAAGCCCTGTCGCCTTTTTTCTGGTTTTTTAAAAATTCATCTAAATTTTCATTCATCCAATAACCTCTTTTCTATAAAATTGCTCAGTGCCGCCTTATTAGTATTTGCTTCTTCACTGCGATTATAAGCCGAAGATTTCCTAGCTGTAGAAAATGAAATCTGCCGTGATGTAGCTTTTGATTTCTATTGTTCCCGGCTGGATAGGTGTGCTGGCGGCACTTTTAACAAAAGCGGAGGATTGAAAAGAGACAGGCTGCACCATGCCTGAATTACCTTCTGAAACGGATACTGGAGTACTGATTAATTGGACTCTTAGTGAAGAAGCGATTGTTTCTGCCTTTCTATAAGCATCCATTATGGCCATGCTTAGTGCCTGCTGATACAATTCCTGCTGGTTTTCTGTTTCAAACGTAATTCCTCTTACCGTATTTGCGCCGCTGTCTACTGCTGTATCCACTACAAGTCCTGTATTTTCAATCTCATCGGCCGTAATGTTCAGTATATGCTCAACCTTGTACCCGCGGAAAATTTGCTTGCCATCCACAAAATCATACTGCGGAAAAATGGAGAAATCTGCCGTTTGAATTTGTTTATCTGTTATTCCAATTGCATTAAGAGCCTTTTTGACATTTGAAATGGCAGCAGCATTCTGCTCCTGTGCCTTCTGAAGCTCCTGGTCTTCTGTTAAAACACCCAGCTTTATATTAGCCTCATCTGGCTGTACAGCTATCTTTCCTTCACCTGAAACCCTTAAAGTATTTGGCTTGGATCTTTCATGGCTTCCAGCCTGCACAGTATTGCGGACGAATGGCTGATAATAATACATAACTTTCTCACCCCGCTTTTATGAATGTATCTTTCTAGAATTACGCGGGAGAAAGAGAGAAAATGCTCATAATATTAATGCCAGCTATAATTCATCAGTCCGGCAATTTTTTTCGGTATATCCGTATTCTCCAGCACTCCTGTAAAAGTTTCACTCCCATTGCCATAAGCAAATAAAGGAATCATATTGCCTGTATGACCGCCGGTTGAGCTTAGAGATCTTACTGTATCCGTTAAAATTCCCCCATGATATTTCTCAGCAATCAGGCTTCCTATTTCCCATGCTGCTAAATATTGAGGATAAACCTTGCTGTCTGTGTTCATTAGCTTTCCATTAAACGCTTCAATCTCCTGCTGAGTTAAATCAATATTCGCATACTTTTTTAAAACACCCTTCACACTTTCAGATCGATAAATGCCCCTATCTTCATCTCTTGCCAATTGGCTGACCATATACTGCGGTGTCGCCTTGATTTCCTTTAAATGCTGTATCTCCAGCGGCTCTGATGCTGATATTCCCATAGTCTCATGATCTGCTACCACCAAAACAAGTGTTTCTTTGTCCTTTTTTGCCCATTCAACTGCATATTTGACAGCTTCATCAAATTCAATGGTTTCTTTCCAGATGCTTGTAATATCACCTGCGTGCGAAGCATGATCAATTCTTGCCCCTTCCGCCATGAGGAAAAATCCCTGTTCTCCTTTTGCGAGTACATCGATCGCTTTTTCAGTCATTTCTTTTAAGCTGGGTTCTTTGCTGTTCAGTAAAGGCCGGTCCAGTTTAAAGCTCATATATCCGTCATTAAACAAGCCGAGCAGCTTTGAGGCTTTGGCATTCAGCAATTCATCCCGATTCCGGGCATAAGTATATCCATATTGCTTAGCCTCTTTTATTAAATCTCTCCCGCTTTGCTTTTCCGGTTTGAAGTATGATCTGCCGCCTCCCATCAGCACATCCACTCCGGATTTTAGCTGCTGGCGTGCAATTTCCTCCTGTCCGGACCATCTGTTGGCAACACTTGCTGTAAAGGCAGCGGGTGTTGCATCTGTAACTGTATTGGTGGATATCACCCCTGCTTTTTTATCGTTTTTCTTGAATAAATCAAGGATACTATCTGCTTCCTTCCCATCCGGCGTAACTCCGATCATCTCATTATTTGTTTTTTTTCCAATTGCAAGTGCCGTACCGCCGGCAGCTGAATCTGTCACAAAATTATTGGCAGATTCGGTATGCACCAATGCGGTGTGAGGCAGAGATTCCAGGAACAGCCGCCTGTCCTTTCCATATTGCAGTTTTCTTGCAATCTCAATCTGGCCAATTCCCATTCCATCGCCAATCATCAGAATGACATTTTGCGGTCCGTTTGTATTTCTCTGATGAGCTATTCCTTCTGCAGGTAAGAAACCAAGAACGATCAGGTGAAAAATAACAATAATGTAAATGCATTTTGCTTTCATAAATGGCACCGGCCTTTCTCTATGTTCTTTTTGAATTATTTTTTGAAGAAAGATATTTTTTTACTCAGGCAAAAGCTTGTACTAATTAAATGTGAAGCTTTCAAATCTATGTCATATTGTTTTGCCGCAGGCATACATTTTAAATAATGAGAAGCTAGTCCGAAATCAGATTGGGAAATGGAGGAGCAGACTTGGAAACGATTATAGCCTTTTTGCCGAAAAAAATTGCCGAACAATTACAGAGAATCCCTCCGAAAATCTTAAAGGATCTGGAGGAAATCAGGGTACGCATTTCGAGGCCTATTGAGCTGACAGCAAGGGGAGTACCGCATTTTCTCCCTTATATAGTTGATTCAGAGGATGCCGTGCATTTATTGAATAAAATTAGTCATTTCTCGATTTACACACTCGAGGAAGAGCTAAAAAGAGGTTATATCACGATTGAGGGCGGCCATCGGGTTGGACTTGCCGGAAAGGTCATTCTTGAGCAAGGCAAGGTTAAGGCGATCAGGGATATTTCCTCTTTTAACATTAGAATTGCCAGAGAGAAAGTTGGGATTGCCCAAACGCTGATTCCGAGGATTTACAGGGATGGCTGGCTGCATACGATGATTATTGGACCGCCGCAGACTGGTAAAACCACATTGCTCCGCGATATTGCAAGAATCATTTCATCTGGTGATCCAGGCAGTGGCCTTCCTGCGAGTAAGGTTGGGATTGTGGATGAACGCTCCGAAATCGCAGGATGTGTGAATGGGATCCCGCAGATGACTTTTGGAAACAGAATTGATGTCCTGGATGCCTGTCCCAAAGCTGAGGGCATGATGATGATGATTCGTTCCATGAGCCCCGAGGTTCTCGTTGTCGATGAAATTGGCAGGCATGAAGATGCAGACGCCATAATGGAGGCAGTAAATGCCGGAATAAAGCTGATTATGACTACACATGGAAATTCCCTGGAGGAAATTAAGAGGCGCCCGACTTTACAGGCCGTACTTGAAATGGGCGTTTTTCAGCGATTTATTGAATTGAGCAGAAAAGATGGGCCTGGCAGCATTGACTGCATACGAAACACAGACGGTGCAGGATATCAGCAACAAGCGGGCGTGATGTAAATGATGAAGCTTATTGGAGCTGTTTTGATCATCATTGCAACAACATGGACAGGGTTTGAAGCTTCAAGGCACCTGACCGAACGGCCGCGCCAGCTTCGTCAGCTTAAATCGGCACTGCAGTCCTTGGAGGCTGAAATTATGTATGGCCATACACCTCTTCATGAAGCAGCCAGACGGCTTTCTGCCCAGCTTTCCAAGCCTTTATCCTGGTTCTTTGAATCCTTTGCAAAAAAACTGACTGATTCCGAGACGACAGTAAAGGACGCCTGGGAAGAAAGCTTGACGGAAATATGGAAAATGACCGCCTTTAAACAAGGGGAATTCGAGATCATGAAGCAATTTGGCGAAACACTTGGAAGACATGACCGTCTTTCTCAGCAAAAGCAGATCATGCTGACCCTCACCCACCTGGAACGTGAAGAAGCTGATGCACATGACAGACAAGTGAAATACGAGAGAATGGTCAAAAGTCTGGGGTTTTTATCCGGATTGCTCTTAATCATTTTACTAATGTAGGAAATGCCGGCTTGATTTGCCGGACGCTGATCAGAGCTTAGGGGGAGAAAAGATGGGCTTAGAGGTAGATATCATATTCAAGATTGCGGGTGTGGGAATTGTTGTAGCCTTTTTGCATACTATTCTGGATCAGGTGGGCAAAAAAGAATACGCCCAATGGGTAACACTTTTCGGATTTATTTATATCTTATTTATGGTTGCTTCCATTGTAGATAACCTTTTCCAAAAAATTAAATCAGTCTTCTTGTTTCAGGGATAAAAGGGGGGCTCAGCCATTGAAATTCTCCAGATAGTCGGATTTTCGCTTGTTGCCACGTTCCTTGCGCTGATTGTTAAGGAGCAAAAGCCTAATTTTGCCTTTTTGCTGATTGTTTTTGTCGGCTGTGCCATCTTTCTCTTTCTGGTCGACCAAATATATGCCATTATCCATATGATTGAAAAGATTGCCGTCAATGCAAAGGTGAATATCGTCTATGTAGAAACCATTTTAAAGATAATCGGAATAGCTTATATAGCTGAATTTGCTGCACAAATTACCAAAGATGCAGGACAGGGAGCCATTGCAGCAAAAATCGAAATGGGCGGGAAAATTCTTATCCTTGCCATGGCCATTCCAATCCTTACTGTATTAATCGAAACCATTATTCGCATGATTCCGAGCTAGCCGCCTGTCTCCTGAAAATTACAGGCAGCCGGACTGGACAAGCACATATTGCTGGAATTAGAGAGGGTCCTTTAAAAGAGGTGAAAAAATGAAGCAGAGGATGCAGAAAATTTTAGGGTTCAGTTTATTTCTATTCTTTTTCCTGGCACCAATTGTACAAGCCTCACCTAAGACCGGCGAAGCAGAAGAAACGATATCCCCGCAGGATTTAATTGAATCCCAGGTGGATAAGTTAGATCTTAATGAATTAAAGGGATTTTGGGAAGATATCACAACAGAGTATGGAGGTTTTTTGCCCGAGAGCCAAAAGGGGAGTCTCTATGAATTCATAAAGGGAGAAAAGGAATTTTCACTAAAAGAGTGGGCTGGCGGTGCGATGAAGTTTGTATTCCATGAGTTTATAGTCAACGGGAAACTGCTTGGAACTCTGATATTGCTGACGGTATTCAGCATGTTCCTGCAGTCGCTGCAGAATTCATTTGAAAAAAGCACTGTCAGTAAAGCCGCCTATTCAATCGTCTTCATGGTGTTGATTATTATCGCGCTGAATAGCTTCCATGTAGCGATCACTTACACGGAAGAAACCATTTCAACCATGGTGTCATTCATAATGGCTCTCATACCGCTGCTGCTTGCGCTGATTGCTTCTTCGGGGGGGTTGGTATCTGCAGCTTTTTTCCACCCGGTGATACTGTTCTTGATGAATGTCAGCGGGTTATTTATCCAGTATGTCATTCTTCCGCTTCTATTTTTATCAGCCCTGTTAAGCATTGTCAGCACATTGTCAGAACACTATAAGGTAACTCAGCTTGCCAATCTGCTCCGGAATTGGAGCATTGGACTTCTTGGGATGTTCCTGACGGTCTTTCTCGGAGTTATATCAGTTCAGGGAGCATCTGCAGCGGTTACCGATGGAATTACCATCCGTACAGCAAAATTTATTACGGGAAATTTTATTCCGGTCATTGGAAGGATGTTTACAGATGCAACAGATACCGTAATCAGCGCATCGGTGCTTTTGAAAAATACTGTCGGGATAGCAGGAGTAGCCATTCTCCTTATTATTGCAGCTTTTCCTGCAATCAAAATTTTAATGATTGCGTTTATATATAAATTTGCGGCAGCGATTTTGCAGCCGTTGGGAGGAGGGCCGATTATATCCTGCCTGGATATAATCAGCAAGAGCATCATCTATGTTTTTGCAGCTCTGGCCATTGTCTCCCTGATGTTTTTCCTTAGCATTACGGTTATTATAGCGGCCGGCAATTTGACCATGATGGTCAGGTAGGGAGGGAATGAAGTGGATTTCATAAAAGAGTGGGTAACCAACATCATATTATTTGTTCTGCTTGCCACTGTCATAGATATGCTCCTCCCCAGCTCCAAGCTTCAGAAATATACAAAAATGGTGACAGGGCTGCTATTAATAGCGATTATTCTTACACCGATTTTGAGAATTATATCAAGTGATTTTGAAGAAGCTCTTGTTTCCGTGCCGGTTTTTGAGGCATCCGGAGAAAAAAATATGGAAAATTTAATAGAAATGAAGAAAAAAGAAATACAAGCCTCAAGTGATGCATATATTTTAGAACAAATGGCTGTCCACATGAAACAGGACGCAGAAGAGGAGTTGATGGAACAGTACGGTCTGGAAATTGCTAACATTGATATTTTAGTAGATGAAAGCAGTGATCAAGCCTTCCCGGATAACCTGCAAAAGGTCATGATCCAACTCAAAGCAGAAGATGCAGAAGCTGAAGCTGTAGAAGTGGTTAAAACAGTGGAAATCAATGCCGGGAAACCTCTTCCATCCAGCGGGCCCGAACATGAAGATGCAGAAAGAATTGCTTCTCTTCTCGCACAAAAATGGAATGTAGACGCAAACTCAATCGAAGTTCTGGTAGAAGGGGGGAATATGGATAGGGATGGATAATGAAAAAGGTCCTTTCACATGGTTAAAGAAGATAATTTCCAAGGATGGACAGTCTGATAAGAAGCCCGGAAAATTCCACTATTTGCTGCTTGTTCTCCTATTTGGAGCAGCGATCATGCTGATCAGCAATACGCTGTTTCAAGAAGATGGTTCCACCGGTGATTTGCCCGTTTTTAAAAATGGGGAAGAAGTGAAGCAGGAGGAAGAAGTGCCAGTCTTCGGCCAGCAGAAATCCGGGGGAAATGACACCATCGCCAATTATGAAAAGGCATATGAAGCCCAAATAAAAGAGGCGCTTGATGCAATCGTAGGGGTGGAAGATGCCACTGTTGTGGTGAATGTCGATGCCACAGAGAAGAAAGTCCTTGAAAAAAACAAAACAACGCAAACTCAGAAAACTGATGAAACAGATCGGGAAGGCGGCAAAAGGAAGGTTGAGGATCAGTCACAGGAGGAACAGCTTGTGATTGTCCGAAATGGAGAAAAAGAGGTTCCCATTGTCATAGAAACCAAGAAACCTGAAATAAGGGGAGTGCTGGTTGTGGCAAAAGGGGCTGAAAATATACAAGTGAAAAAGTGGATTATTGAGGCAGTAACCAGAGCTCTGGATGTTCCAAGTCATAGAGTATCCGTAATGCCTAAAAAAACTAAGGGGGAATAATAGATGCTTTTAAAGAAACAAACGGTCTGGCTATTAACAATGCTGAGTTTGGTGGTTGTATTATCGGTTTATTATGTAACATCACCGGAACAAAAAGGCAGTGACCTTGCTGGAATGGAAGAAAAGGCACAGGGTGAAATGGACTCAGTTGAGAGTGAAGACGGCAAAGCGATCATTACAAACACTGCCAGTGATGAAATGTTTGAAAATCTCCGTCTTCAGCTTGATGACGAGCGCAGCCGCATGAAGGAAGACCTGCAGGAGGTCCTTGGTCAAACTGACCTTCCTGCCGAAGAAAGAATGAAGGCAAAAGATCAAATTGATGAATTAAATGAAATTGCGCAAAAGGAAGCGATGCTTGAAACATTAATCAGAGCGATGGATTATGAAGATGTGCTTGTCCGTGCGGATGGCAAGAAGGTTCAAATTACTGTTAAAGCAAAAGATCACTCAGCTTCAGCTGCAAACAATATCATCCAGGAAGTAAGAAACGAAATTGGAAAACTTGAGGCAGTGGCTGTTGAATTTCAGGTTGAAAAATAAAATTGTAGCGGGAGCCTGCAAAATTTTGCGGGCTTCCCTATTCTATTTATTGACAGTTTGGTAACTATTGTATAAAGAAATGGTATAAAAGCCCTGAATGTGAAGTGATTTTGAATGAAATTCGGTTAAATCCAATGAAACATTTCACAAACATTTAGAAAAATATTAAAATGGAACATAGAACGGATAGAGAAATTATTATCCAGTACATAATAGAATGTTGAAGTTTTATAAGGTCTTATCGTATGATATTAGTATCTAGTCATAATTCAAACCATGCAGGACATTCCAGCCGTATGTTTCTAAATCTTTCAGCAAAATCAGCATACGGATTAAGGGAATTAACATGCAATGAGAAAACAAGGGGTGCAAAAATGTTAAAAGTACAAGAAATCCGTGAACTGATTAAATTGGTAGATCAGTCAAATATTGATGAATTTGTATATGAGCATGAAGGTTCTAAAATTGAAATGAAGAAAAAAGGCAATGAAGCCGCTGTTGTACAGCAAGTTCAGCCTGCAGCTGCCCAAGTGTCAGCGCCTGCTCCACAGCCGGTCCAGCCAGCTGCTGTGAAAGTGGAAGAGCCAAAAGCAGAAGCGCCAGCAGCTGCTCCTGAACCAAAGGCGGAAGCTGCGGAAGATTTACATAAAATTGTCTCACCAATGGTAGGGACATTTTATCAGTCATCCTCACCTGATGCTGATGCATATGTAAAAGCCGGTTCAAAAGTTACGAAGGATTCCATTGTCTGCATTGTAGAAGCAATGAAATTATTTAATGAAATTGAAGCAGAAGTTAATGGTGAAATTGTAGAAGTGCTTGTAAAGGACGGCCAATTAGTAGAATATGGCCAGCCACTATTTTTAGTAAAGCCTGAATAAGGAGCGGTTACAGAATGATAAAAAAACTCTTGATTGCCAACAGAGGAGAAATAGCTGTCCGCATTATCAGGGCAGCCCGCGAAATGGGGATTGAATCTGTTGCTGTCTTTTCAGAAGCTGACAGGGAAGCGCTCCATGTTCAGCTTGCGGATGAGGCATACTGCATTGGTCCTACAGCATCTAAGGACAGCTATTTGAATTTTACAAATATAATAAGTGTCGCCAAGCTTACTGGCTGTGATGCGATTCATCCAGGTTATGGATTCCTTGCAGAGAATGCGGACTTTGCCGAACTGTGCAGAGAATGCAATATTATTTTTGTAGGACCTACACCTGAAGCCATCAGCAAAATGGGCACAAAGGATATTGCAAGGGAAACGATGAAGGAAGCAGGAGTTCCGATTGTTCCGGGCTCTAATGGAATCATTAAGGATGCTGAAGACGCTATCCAGCTGGCAGAAAAGATTGAATATCCGGTCATTATTAAAGCGACTGCGGGCGGAGGCGGTAAAGGAATCCGCGTAGCGCGCAATGAGCAGGAACTTATTAAAGGAATTACAATAACACAGCAGGAAGCACTTACAGCATTCGGGAATCCTGGCGTTTACATCGAAAAATATATCGAGGACTTCCGTCATGTGGAGATCCAGGTTCTTGCAGACAATTACGGGAACACCGTCCATCTCGGGGAAAGGGATTGTTCCATCCAAAGGCGTCTGCAAAAGCTGCTTGAGGAAACGCCTTCACCTGCACTTGACGGTGAAACACGCGAAGAGATGGGAAATGCTGCTGTAAAAGCTGCAAAAGCGGTTGATTATACAGGCGCTGGCACGATAGAATTTATATACGATTATAAAAATCGCAAGTTTTATTTCATGGAAATGAACACGCGTATTCAGGTGGAGCATCCTGTTACAGAGATGGTAACGGGGGTCGATTTAATCAAGGAGCAAATTAAGGTTGCTTCAGGAGAAAAGCTTAACTTCACACAAAGTGATGTGACATTTAACGGCTGGTCAATCGAATGCAGAATTAATGCGGAAAACCCGGAGAAGAATTTTATGCCATCAGCAGGAAGGATTAATATGTATCTGCCTCCTGGCGGGCTTGGTGTCCGAGTCGACTCTGCTGCCTACCCGGGCTATATGATTCCTCCATATTACGATTCAATGATTGCAAAAGTGATCACTTATGGCAATACTAGAGAAGAAGCTATTTCCAGAATGAAAAGGGCATTAAGTGAATTTGTAGTGGAAGGGGTTCATACAACAATCCCGTTCCATCTCAAACTCTTAAGCCATGAAAATTTTGTGGAAGGGCAGTTTAATACGAAATTTCTTGAATTGCATGATGTAATGAATTCTTAAAAACTTGTGGAGGTGCTAAAATGAACGAAAATAACATTCTCGAAATGAGCCCTGAAAATTCAGGCCTGGGCAAGGTGGAAATTGCACCGGAAGTTATTGAGGTTATTGCCGGCATTGCTGCTTCAGAAGTAGAAGGTGTTGCGCAAATGCGCGGGAACTTCGCTACAGGAGTGGTGGAACGGCTTGGTAAAAAGAACCACGGCAAAGGTGTTAAAGTTGAATTAACAGAAGAAGGCATTAAAGTCGATGTTTATTGTCTGATGAGATTCGGCGTATCCATCCCAAGCGTTGCCCAAAAAATCCAGGACAACATTCGTCAGGCCCTGTTGAATATGACAGCCCTGGACGCCCAGGAAGTAAACATTCACGTGGTAGGAATTATGTTTGAAAACCAAAAGCATGAAGTTGAATACGAACAGGAAATGTAACATTACACATCAAGCCAAAGACATCAGACCCGTCTTTGGCTTTTCTTATGGTTCATTCTCTTCATCATTCACTCCCTAAAACGTTATAAAGGCGTTTGTAAAGGGGAAATTAATATTATAAGTTTTCTTGCATTTGTTTCTGACCAAACATAATGCTCTTGTTGTAGTGCGAAGATTCCTTACTTATGCTATTATCTTCTTATGCAATTTTTGGACGTGCAAATGCTCAAAAATGAAAATTACTATGCTAGCCATAAAGGAGTTTTATAAAGATGAAGAGAAGAACAGCCAGAGAAAAAGCATTGCAGGCTTTATTTCAAATTGATGTAAGCGGAACAGAACCAGAGACCGCCATCGAACATGTTTTAGAGGGCGAAAAGAACGATGAATATCTAAGCAACCTTGTATCAGGTGTGCTGGAGCATAAAGAAATAATTGATAATGAAATCAAAGGGTTTCTTGAAAAATGGACGCTGGAGAGGCTTGCCACAGTAGACCGCAATCTTCTGCGCTTATCTGTTTTTGAGCTGCTGTATTTAACAGAGGAAGTGCCAGCCAATGTGGTGCTCGATGAAGCAATTGAGATTGCCAAACTATACGGCGATGATCAGTCAAGCAAGTTTATTAATGGTGTTTTATCAAAGGTAAAAGAAAAACTTTAAAAAACTTACACTGGATATGCTGGCACTTTCTAGATGCAAGCAAGCCGGCAGTCCTTATCAAAGGCGCTTTCGAGTTTCTGATAGGGGGATACAAATGGCTGCAGAATTAATAGATGGAAAAGAAATTGCAAGAAAGAAACAGGATCGTATCGATGCTGAAGTGCAAAAGCTGAAGGCGGAAGGAGTCACGCCGGGATTGGCTGTTATTTTAACGGGGGATAATCAGGCATCCAGAACCTATGTGAACAACAAGCAGAAAACCTGCAATAAGCTGGGCATGTATTCTATGCTTATTGAACTTCCTGAAAGCGTCAGTGAACAAGAGCTTATCAGAAGAATCACTGAGTTAAACAAAAGTGATGAAATTCATGGAATCCTCGTTCAGCTGCCGCTCCCAAGCCATATTAATGAAAAAGCCATCATTGAGACCATATCTCCTGAGAAAGATGTGGATGGATTTCATCCCATAAATATCGGCAGAATGATGACAGCTCAGGATGCCTATATCCCATGTACTCCTGCAGGGATCATTGAAATGCTCGAAAGCATCGGGGCAGACATTGCCGGAAAGCATGTAGTGGTTATTGGCAGAAGCAACATCGTAGGTAAGCCTGCAGGACAGCTGTTTCTTAATAAAGATGCAACTGTTACTTACTGTCACTCGAAAACAGCTAATCTAAAGGAATATACAAAGCGGGCAGACATTCTGGTGGCAGCAGCAGGTAAAGCCAATTTAATTACGGAGGACCATGTTAAACATGGTGCAATCGTGATTGATGTGGGCATGAATCGAAATGCGGAAGGAAAGCTTTGCGGTGATGTTGATTTCGAGACAGTTAAGCACATAGCAGGGTACATTACTCCTGTTCCGGGCGGAGTGGGGCCGATGACCATAACCATGTTAATGCATAACACATTAAAGGCAGCAAAGTATTCTATAAGCAAAATCTAAAATTCATGACCGCCATAGATGCAAAATCTGTCCATTTCCATTATCCTGTACTTAGGAATCCTGTCATGCAGGCTGAATGGAAGGGCAGTTTTTTTGCGTTATTGCTTTGCAGAAGGTGTCAAATTGACTTCTGCATAAAGGAGATTGTTATGAAGGAACAGCAGTATCTGACAGTTTACGCACTGACCAAATACATAAAAAGAAAATTTGACGCCGACCCTCATTTGCAAAATATTTTGGTTAAGGGAGAAATCTCAAACTTTAAACAGCACTCAAGCGGCCACATGTATTTCACTTTGAAGGATGAGAAAGCCAGAATTTTAGCCGTAATGTTTGCAGGAAATGCGAGATCCATGAAATTCAGGCCGGAGAACGGCATGAAAGTATTAGTTCGCGGAGCGATTTCCATTTATGAATCCAGCGGGCAATATCAAATGTATGTACAGGAAATGCAGCCTGACGGGGTTGGTGAGCTCTATCTGGCATACGAGCAGCTTAAAGAGAAACTGGAGAAAGAAGGATACTTTTCGTCTGCACATAAAAAAAATATCCCTCGTTATCCACGTACAGTTGCTGTTATCACATCCCCTACAGGTGCTGCAATCAGAGATATTTTGACAACGCTCAAAAGGCGCTATCCTATCGCGAACATACTTATATACCCTGCGCTTGTCCAGGGTAACCAGGCAGCTCCATCCATTGTGAAAGCGATAAAGGAAGCAAATGCCTCCAGGGAAGCGGATGTCTTAATTATCGGCAGGGGCGGAGGCTCCATTGAAGAGCTTTGGGCCTTTAATGAAGAAGCTGTGGCAAGGGCCATATTTAAGTCGGAAATACCTGTAATTTCAGCTGTCGGCCATGAAACAGATTTTACAATAGCGGATTTTGTTGCAGATTTAAGGGCTCCTACCCCAACGGGAGCTGCTGAATTGGCAGTCCCGCATATTGATGATTTGTCAGAAAGGCTTTTTAACAGGCAATCAAGGCTGATAAGAGCGATGAAGGAACAAATTGCACTGCAAAATGAACGGCTTCTAAGGGTACAGAAATCCTATGCTTTCAGATACCCCCAAAAATTGTATGAACAAAAACTGGAACAGCTCGACAAAGTCACCGAACAGCTGCTGCGGGGATCAAAGAGGCTGCATGATTTAAAGCAGGAACAGGCTGATATCCTGCAAAAAAGGCTGGTTCGGAGTCATCCCGGTCAGCTGAAGGATCAGGCAAAAGAAAAACATGATCGGCTGCATAAGCTTTTAAACAAAACAATGGCAAATACCCTGGCTGCAAAGGAAAAGGATTTTGCGAGGGTTATTTCAACCCTTGAGGCGCTCAGTCCTCTCAAAATCATGGATAGAGGCTATAGCCTTGCTTATACAGAAAAGGAATCCCTGGTAAAGACTGTGTCTCAGGTTAAAGTGGATGATATGTTAAAATTGAAGGTATCTGATGGAACTATTGAATGCCGGGTAACGGATATTGAGGAGTGAATGGCATGGCGGATGAAAAGCAACTTTCATTTGAGCAAGCGATGGAAGAACTTGAAGTGATTGTGGAAAAGCTTGAAGAGGGCGATGTTCCTCTTGAGGAGGCTATCAATATTTATAAAAAGGGCATGGAGCTTTCAAAATTATGCCATGACAAGCTTAAAAATGTGGAATCACAGCTTACGGAAATACTGACGGAAGATGGCCGAAAAACGAACTTCGCCATTCCGGAGGAGGAATAGTCTTGCAGCAGCAATCCTTAAGTTCTTTCTCTGAATTGCATAAGCGAAAACTGGAAATTCATTTAAAGGAATATGTACATAAATTGAACGCTCCACCTGAAATCAAGGAAGCGATGAATTATTCACTTGAAGCGGGAGGAAAGCGGATCAGGCCGATGCTGTTATTTGCCACATTAGCTGCTTTTGGCGAAGATACGGCAAAAGGATTATGGACTGCGGCGGCAATCGAAATGATCCATACCTATTCGCTCATTCACGATGACCTGCCAAGTATGGATAATGACGATTTAAGAAGAGGTAAACCGACTAACCATAAAGTATATGGAGAAGCTTTTGCCATCCTGGCAGGCGATGCCTTGCTCACATACAGCTTCCAAACCATTGCGGAAACCCCGGCCGAATTTGCTTCCGCCGAAACCAGGCTGTCTTTAATTAAAGTGCTTTCAAAAGCTGCAGGTGCTGAAGGGATGGTTGGAGGCCAGGCAGCAGACATTAAAGGAGAGGGCAAACAGCTGGACTTAGAGGACCTAGAGTATATCCATGTTCATAAGACCGGCAAATTGCTGGAATGCAGTGTGGTTTCAGGTGCTATTTTGGCAAATGCCAATGAAGAGACGATTCAGGCACTATCCCATTTTGCCTATCATCTGGGACTGGCTTTTCAAATCAGGGATGATATTCTCGACCTTGAAGGGACAGAGGAGATAATCGGGAAGCCTGTTGGCAGTGATGAATCAAAAAATAAAAGCACCTATCCAGCTCTTCTTACTATGAATGGCGCGAAAGAGGCGCTCGAATACCATATCAGATCTGCAAAAGAGAAACTGAAGGAAACAGGCCTTCAAACAGAGCTGCTCGAAGAAATAACAGATCTAATTGCAAACAGGGATCACTAATTTCTTGATTACATACTCATAATCGCAAAGTTCAGGGTACAAAAATGAATGAAGAAACGATGGTCTTGCCGCTGTACTATTTGTACCAGCGGCATTTGCTGTTTAATAAAATGATGGTCTTTATTGTATATATTTTGGTATGATAGGAATTGCTGTCTGGAGTCTCTCTCAAGAAAGACTGGCCGGAGTGATAGACTGTTTAAAATGAAAAGCATTTGGAAAATCTCCTGTAATAAGGTAATCTTAAGATATTATCTTTTAGACAGTCTGGACGCCGTAAAAAACAGGCTTTGATTTGTTATAAACATGATTGCCAAAATATACGTAAAAAAACGGACGAATAAGAAACGAAAGTGAGTGGTCCGCTGTATGGATCTGTTATCAATTAAAGACCCTTCCTTTTTAAAAGGGCTCTCGAATAAAGAATTGGAAAGTCTCAGTCAGGATATCCGTACTTTCCTGATTGAAAAGCTATCAGGCACAGGGGGACATATTGGCCCTAATCTTGGTGTTGTTGAGCTGACTGTTGCATTGCATAAATGTTTTGACAGTCCGAAGGATAAAATTATCTGGGATGTCGGACATCAGTCATACGTCCACAAAATCCTTACAGGCCGTGCGTGCCAATTCGATACTCTTAGACAATATAAAGGTCTTTGCGGCTTTCCCAAAATGATTGAAAGTGAGCATGATGTATGGGAAACAGGGCATAGCTCTACTTCTTTATCTGCCGCGATGGGAATGGCCATTGCAAGAGACTTGAAAAAAGAGAGCAATTATGTCATTCCCGTTATTGGGGATGGTGCCTTAACAGGCGGAATGGCTTTAGAAGCCTTAAATCATATCGGCCATGAAAAAAAAGATATGATTGTCATATTAAATGATAATGAAATGTCGATTGCTCCTAATGTAGGTGCCCTGCACAATGTTCTTGGGAGGTTAAGGACTGCAGGCAAATATAATTGGGTTAAAGATGAACTTGAATATTTATTAAAAAAGGTTCCGGCAGTCGGCGGCAAATTGGCCTCAACTGCCGAAAGACTGAAAGACAGCCTAAAGTATTTGTTTGTTTCAGGCATGTTCTTCGAGGAATTAGGCTTTACCTATTTGGGGCCTGTCGATGGGCATAATTATGAAGCTTTATTTGAGAACCTTGCGTATGCCAAGAAAACAGAAGGTCCGGTGCTTCTCCATGTTATAACGAAAAAAGGGAAAGGCTATCACCCTGCAGAAAACGACAGGATCGGCACTTGGCACGGTACAGGCCCTTATAAAATGGAAACAGGGGACTTTGTGAAACCTGCAGCTGCGCCGCCTCCTGCATGGAGCAAGCTTGTGTCAGAAACCGTCAGGGAACTTGCGAGAGAAGATGAAAGAATTGTTGCAATCACTCCAGCAATGCCTGTTGGTTCCAAGCTTGAAGGTTTTGCAAGTGAATTTCCGGATCGGATGTATGATGTGGGTATTGCTGAACAGCATGCAGCAACAGTAGCTGCTGGCCTGGCAACGCAAAACATGAAGCCGTTCCTTGCGATTTATTCTACTTTCCTGCAGCGTGCTTATGATCAGGTCGTACACGATATTGCACGCCAGAACTTGAATGTATTTATTGGAATCGACCGGGCAGGACTTGTTGGTGCAGATGGAGAAACGCATCAGGGTGTATTCGATATCGCATTTTTAAGGCATTTGCCGAATATGGTTTTGATGATGCCAAAGGATGAAAATGAAGGCCAGCATATGGTGAAAACAGCCATTGAATATAACGATGGCCCAATCGCCATGCGGTTCCCGCGCGGAAATGGCATCGGGGTGCCGATGGACACAGTACTTAAAGCTATTCCAATTGGAACATGGGAAGTTCTGCGCGATGGCAGCGACGGAGCAATTTTAACCTTTGGGACAACCATTCCAATGGCATTGAAGGCAGCTCAGCTCCTGGAAAAACAAGGGCATTCCATTAAAGTCATTAATGCAAGGTTTATTAAGCCATTTGATGAAAAGATGCTGCATGAATTGTTCGCAGCGAATATGCCTATTCTTACTATAGAAGAAGCTGTCCTGCAGGGGGGCTTTGGAAGTGCAGTACTTGAATATGCACATGAGCATGGCTTCCATCATTCCGAAATAGACCGAATGGGAATACCTGATACATTTATTGAGCATGGCAGTGTAAATGAACTATTGGAAGAAATCGGGATGACTGTAGAAGATGTTGTGCAAAGAATGGGAAAAATGGCTAGAAAAAAACAAAAAAGGGCTTAAAAAATGAAAACAAAGAAAGAACGATTAGACGTTTTATTAGTTGAAAGAGGTCTTGCTGAAACGAGAGAAAAAGCGAAAAGGGCCGTTATGGCCGGTTTGGTGTTCAGCAATGAAAGCAGGCTGGATAAGCCGGGTGAGAAGGTTAGTGCAGATATTCCGCTGACAATCAAGGGAAAGGTTATGCCCTATGTCAGCCGCGGAGGCTTAAAGCTTGAGAAAGCTCTGAAGGTTTTTGAATTAGAAATCCAAGGCAAGATTCTCCTTGACATTGGATCCTCAACTGGCGGCTTCACTGATTGTGCTCTGCAGAATGGCGCCAAAATCTCCTATGCTTTGGATGTCGGATATAATCAGCTTGCCTGGAAATTAAGGCAGGATGAACGGGTTGTTGTCATGGAAAGGACTAATTTCCGGTATGTAACTCCAGCAGACCTTTCGGCCGGTATGCCTGATTTTGCTTCCATTGATGTTTCGTTCATCTCTCTAAAGCTTATATTGCCTGTTTTAAAAACGCTGCTGGTTCCTGGCAGTGACACAGTGGCTTTAGTGAAACCGCAATTTGAAGCCGGACGGGAGCAGGTTGGTAAAAAAGGAATTGTCAGAGATCCTAAAATACACGAAGCCGTTCTTGATAAAATTATTGAATTTGCTTTGGGTCTTGGCTATGATGTCAAAGACGTTTCTTATTCACCGATTACCGGCGGAGATGGCAACATAGAGTTTCTTCTCCATCTGTATTGGTCAGGCAGCAAAGAAGAAGGAGAAAATCTCCTTAAAGCTCAGACTGATAAGATTGTAAAAGAAGCCCACGCCGAATTGAAAACGAAGCAGGTTAAAGAAGAGGAATAGGCTGATGCCTGTTCCTTTTTTTAAAGGAATTTGTCGAGTAAGGACGAATTATAATAAATATATACGGGAAAATTGTACTTTATTGAGAAAATCAGCTAACATTATAGTACAAAACACTATAAATTAATTTTTTTCTGCCTGCTGTCAAGCGGCTGATTATAGAGGTGAAAAAATGAATAAAGGGCAAAGACATATTAAGATACGCGAAATAATTACCAATAACGATATCGAAACACAGGATGACCTGGTGGATGAATTGAAAAACGCAGGATTTAATGTTACCCAGGCGACGGTTTCAAGAGATATTAAAGAGCTTCACCTGGTAAAAGTTCCTTTAATGGACGGAAGATATAAATACAGTCTTCCAGCGGATCAGCGTTTCAATCCGCTGCAAAAGCTTAAAAGAAATTTAATGGATGCCTTTGTCAGAGTGGATACTGCAGGACATCTCCTTGTAATGAAGACTCTTCCAGGCAATGCCATGGCTATAGGCGCACTTATAGATAACCTTGACTGGGAAGAGATTTTGGGGACAATCTGCGGGGATGACACATGCCTGATCATATGTAAAACCCCTGAAGACACAGAAGCCATTTCAAACCGTTTTCTTGAAATGCTGTAGATGATTTTCAATTTCAGAGCGTCTGTCCCCCTCGAGGTGCCGTGGTGGCAAAGCGCTTCTGCTTTTTTCTAATGAGGTGATAAGCTTGTTAAATGAAATAACGATACGAAATTTTGCTATAATCGAAGCCCTTTCTGTCTCATTTGAAAAGGGCTTAACTGTTTTAACTGGTGAAACAGGGGCAGGAAAATCCATTATTATTGATGCCATTCACTTACTGGCTGGAGGCAGGGGATCTGCAGAGTTTGTCCGGCATGGTGAAGATAAGGCTGAGTTAGAGGGGCTTTTTATCCTGGATGATCATAAGCACCCTTGCTATAAACGAGCTGCAGAATTTGGGATAGAGATTGAAGATGGGATGATTGTTCTCCGCAGAGATATATCAAAGACAGGAAAAAGCATTTGCAGAGTGAACGGAAAGCTGGTCACTATTTCTGCTTTGAGGGAAATTGGAAGTTCACTTATTGATATACACGGTCAGCACGAACATCAGGAATTAATGAATGAAACCTTGCATCTTCCTCTTCTCGATCAGTTTGGAGGAACGAAGATTTCTGCTTCCCTTTCTGAATATCAGGATATCTACAGATTATATGAAAGCACTTTGAAAAAGCTTAAGAATTTAAGTGAGAATGAACAGCAAATGGCACACCGGCTTGATTTAATCCAATTTCAGCTTGATGAAATCCAGTCGGCACAGCTGAAATTGAATGAAGATGAGGATCTGATTGAAGAAAAGAGAAAGCTATCCAACTTTGAACGTATTTTTGATTCAGTTCAGTCTGGCTATAATGCTCTTCAAGGAGAGCAAAAAGGGCTCGATTGGATTGGGATGGTTATGGGGTATATGAATGATGCCGCGGAATTGGACCCATCGTATAAAGAAATAGCTGAAAATGTGGCAAACAGCTTCTATTTGCTTGAAGATGCGGCCAGTTCCCTGCGCAATGAAATGGACTTTATGGAATATGATCCGCAGAGGCTGAATGAAATCGAAAACAGACTGAATGAAATAAATGGGCTAAAAAGAAAATATGGAAAAACGGTAGATGAAGTGCTGGAATACGCAGCAAAAATAGAAGAAGAAATTGAAACCCTGCAAAATAAAGAAACCCATATTGATAAGCTGCAAAAAGAAGTTGCTGCCCTGAAAAAAGACCTTATGGTTGAAGGGGAAGAGCTGAGCAAGCTGCGGAGAAAATCTGCCCTAAAGCTTACGAAGTTAATTCATAAAGAGCTTAAGGAATTATACATGGAAAAAACAGTTTTTGAGGTAAGGTTCTTTTCTGATCCCGAAGTTCTTCTGAAAAATGGCATTGACAGAGCGGAATTCTATATTTCCACCAATCCGGGAGAACCGCTCAAGCCTCTGTCCAAGATTGCATCGGGAGGGGAATTATCCCGAATCATGCTTGCCTTAAAGAGTATCTTCTCAAAACATCAGGGTGTTACAAGTATTATCTTCGATGAAGTGGACACAGGCGTGAGCGGAAGAGTGGCTCAAGCCATCGCGGAAAAGATTCATCATGTTTCCGTGGATTCCCAGGTGCTTTGCATCTCTCACCTGCCACAGGTTGCAGCGATTGCAGATACTCATTTATTTATTGCTAAAAACACGAATGAAGGGCGGACCAAAACTACAGTGAAGCCTCTGAATGAAGAAGAGAAGATAAAAGAAATCAGCCGTATGATTTCTGGAGTGGAGATTACCGATTTGACAAAAGAGCATGCAAAAGAGCTGCTGCATATGGCTAAACAGCTGAAATAATTATGATCCAATATCCGGTGTGTGCCCTTAAGCTGCGCAGCGATATCTAATACCTTGAAAAGCTATCCAAAGCAGGATAGCTTTTTTTATGTTACTGGCAGTTATAAATGCCATCGATGCAGGCAAAATTAAAGATGTAGCCATTTGACGTGGATGGACTAGAAGCGAGGAGAGTGAAAAATTTGACATATGATGTTTTGCGCAAAATAATTGGTGGAATTCTCCTTGTTTCATTAATTGCTTTAGGTTTTTCCAAGCCTGTTCAGGAATATTTGCAAATACCTGCAAATATTACCCTTTTTGAAGGGCAGCAGCTTGATCTTGCAAAGGCAGAAGCAGTGTCAGCCGGGCTGTCCATAGATAATACAAGTATTGCACTTAAAGAAGATAACCATTCGATTTCGCTTTCAGCAAAAGAGAATGGAAAAAATGAAATGCTTCTCGAACTGGCAGGTTTTCCGATAAAGAAGGTTGATGTTCATGTCTTAAAAGATTTTAAAGTAATTCCAGGAGGCCAATCAATCGGGGTTAAACTAAATACAGTAGGTGTGTTAGTAGTGGGGCACCATCAGGTTAATACGGCTGAAGGAAAAGCTTCGCCAGGCGAAACGGCCGGGATTAAAATCGGAGATATCATTACAGAAATCAATGGCAAGAAAATTGAAAAGATGTCAGATGTTGCTCCTTTTGTTCAAGAAGCAGGCAAAAGCGGCAACCCGCTCCAAATCATTGTCAGCCGTGAAAGCGGGAAGGTGAAAACGGAGCTGACTCCTCTTAAAGAAAACGGAGAAGAAACCTATAAGCTTGGTTTATATATACGTGACTCAGCAGCAGGCATTGGGACGATGACTTTCTATCACCCGGAATCGAAAAAGTATGGAGCCCTCGGACATGTTATTTCCGATATGGATACGAAAAAACCCATTGTTGTTGAAGACGGCCAAATTGTAAGATCGACTGTTACTTCCATTGAAAAAGGAAGCAATGGCAATCCAGGCGAAAAACTTGCACGATTTTCCTCAGATAAAGAAATAATCGGGAATATTGTCAGGAACAGTCCTTTCGGGATTTTTGGGGAATTAAACCGGGACATGAAAAATGGGATCTTTGACAAACCGATGCCAATAGCACTATCCCACCAAGTAAAAGAGGGGGCTGCTCAAATACTGACTGTAGTGGACAATGATGAAGTACAATTGTTTGATATTGAAATTGTCAGCACGATTCCGCAAAAGTTTCCGGCAACAAAAGGAATGGTCATAAAAGTGACGGATCAGAAGCTCCTCGATAAAACAGGCGGCATTGTCCAGGGGATGAGCGGAAGCCCGATCATTCAGGATGGAAGGATTATTGGAGCGGTAACACACGTATTTGTAAATGACCCTACTTCAGGATATGGTGTTCATATCGAATGGATGCTAAATGAAGCAGGCATCAATATATATGAAAAAGCAGAAGAAAAAGCATCCTAATACGGGGAATGGATCAAAAAAAGGCGGGGAAATCCCGTCTTTTTGATTTTTTATGTTAAAATGACGATAATTAAAGATTTTTCGACAAGTTTACACGAATTGCAAGGAGTATGGCGAAACTGGTCGAAAACAGAAGAAAACAAAAGAAAAAATGAGATTTCGCTGGTTTTTTAAGAAAATTTCAAAAAAGTAGAGGAATTTTTGTTGCATTGTCGAATTTCTCATTTAGAATAGAACATAGATATCATAAAAAGAGCGTGTTCAAAATGAACATTCATTAAAGAGACCATAATGGGCCGAGGAGGAAAGTAAGTGAAGAAAATAAAAGTTTGTGTTGTGGATGATAATAGGGAACTGGTCGGGCTTTTAGAGGAATATATATCTTCCCAGGAGGATATGGAAGTTTCGGGTGTTGCACATAATGGACAGGATTGCCTCGACATTTTAGAGCAGACACAGCCTGATGTTCTAGTGCTGGATATCATCATGCCTCACTTGGATGGACTTGCTGTACTCGAGAAAATGAGAGAATTAAATTTGAATGCACTGCCTAATGTAATTATGCTTACTGCATTCGGCCAGGAGGATGTCACCAAAAAGGCAGTGGATTTGGGAGCATCTTACTTTATTCTTAAACCATTTGATATGGACAATTTGGCAAGCCATATCCGTCAGGTCAGCGGAAAATCCAGCTCATTTCTCCGCAAACCCGTTCCATCTTACCGTCCCCAGGCAGAAGCGAAGCCAAAGAACCTGGATGCCAGCATTACCAGCATCATTCATGAAATTGGCGTACCTGCTCATATTAAAGGATACTTATATCTTCGTGAAGCGATTTCAATGGTGTACAATGATATCGAACTTCTCGGTTCCATTACAAAAGTGCTGTACCCTGATATTGCTAAAAAATTCAATACGACTGCAAGCCGGGTTGAACGCGCGATCCGCCATGCTATTGAAGTTGCCTGGAGCCGCGGTAATATAGATTCGATTTCCTCTCTTTTCGGATATACAGTCAGCATGACTAAAGCAAAGCCGACTAACTCCGAGTTTATTGCCATGGTTGCGGATAAACTTCGTCTCGAGCATAAGGCTTCTTGAAAGGGTAAGGACTTATAAAAAATTTTATTTAATTTGCTGCGCTCCTATTGGGGCGTTTTTTATTTTTCCTCATGAAATAAAGCTGAGATAAAAAAAGGTTCAGTTTGAATATTTCAAACTGAACCTTTACTTTATTTGTTTTCTTCTTTCTCAAGCTCCATCATTTTTTGGATCAAGATATGCTGAGGCATGTGCATGAGTTGCTCAAGAGGAAGATTAAGTTTTTCAGCGAGCTTTAGTGCTGTTTCCGGTGATATCTGCAGCGGCTTCACTATTATCCCCCACTAACTTATTTAGATTTAAAACGATCCTGGACTTTGTTTCTTTTTCGGTCACGATAAAGAATAAACCCTGCGATGAAGCCAAGTCCTATAATCAAGAAAAGGAAACCTGACACAAATTGAAGCCATAAATATGGAAATGGGCTTTGCAGGATGCCAAAGACCATATCTCTCATTAATTTTATCCCATACACAGCCAATATGCCCGGCAGGAGTAAAATTAATAAAGCAATTAGTCTTATCATAAAAAAATTCCCTTCAAATCAAGTTGCCTACCGAAATCATAAATCATTAAAGAAATTTGTCAAGTGCTTCTGCTATGCTAAAATAAAACATGAAGAATATTGCAGAAATTTTTATTAAATATGCAAGAATTTTCAATGAAAGCAGGTATGACTATGCAAACAGTGATGATTGTCGGTGCAGGAAAAGGCGGTACCGCCATCCTAAAAATAATAAAAGAAACGGCAGTTTTGGATGTAAAAGCCATGGTGGATATCGACCCTGATGCCGAAGGACTTCTGCTTGCCAAAGAAAGCGGCATCCCAACCGGCGCTGATTGGCGACAGTTCATGGAACAAGATATTGACATCATTATTGAAGTTACCGGGCAGGAGCAGGTGTTCATTGACATTAGGGAAGCCAGAAGCAAAAATACAGTTCTAATACCTGGAAGTGTAGCTTTTTTAATCGCGAAATTACTTGAGGAAAAGGAAGAGCTGATTTCGAAATTCAGAAATGAAACATATAAGCATGACTTGATTTTTAATTCGACCGATGACGGAATGATTGTAATAAATAACCAAACTGAAATTATAGTCTTTAATCGCAGTGCGGAAAGAATGACAGGAATAAATAGGAAAGATGCTCTAGGGAAGAAAATTAATGAAATCATTACCGACAGCATGCTTCCCAGAGTTATGTCAACAAGGAGAATTGAAGCGAATCAGGAAATGACTTTGGCTAATGGTCTCAAAATTATTACGACAAGAATACCTATGCTCGGTGAAAATAACGAATTAATGGGTGCTTTTGCCGTTTTTAAGGATATTACAGAAGTGGTTTCACTTGCGGAAGAAATAACGAATTTGAAAGACATACAGACGATGCTTCAGGCAATTATTCAATCAAGTGAGGAAGCCATCTCCGTTGTTGATGAAAATGGGAAAGGGATTTTGATCAATCCGGCTTACTCCAGGCTTACAGGTCTGGAGGAGGAAAAAGTAATCGGAAAGCCTGCTACAGCAGATATATCAGAAGGTGAAAGCGTTCATATGAAGGTCCTTCAAACGCGAAGAGCGATGAGAGGTGTGGCCATGAGGGTCGGACCAAAGAGAAAGGATGTAATTGTAAACGTTGCCCCTGTTATTGTTGATGGGAAATTAAAAGGGAGTGTTGGTGTTATTCACGACGTTTCGGAAATTCAAAATCTGAACCGTGAATTAAACCGGGCCAGACAGATTATTCGCACACTGGAAGCGAAATATTCATTCGAGGATATAATTGGAACATCTGAAGAGATGACCATTGCAATTGAACAGGCAAGACTTGGAGCTAAAACTCCTGCCACAGTATTGCTGAGAGGAGAGTCCGGGACAGGTAAAGAGCTTTTCGCTCACGCTATACACAATGCAAGCGACCGAAAATATAACAAGTTTATCAGGGTGAATTGTGCCGCTTTATCAGAATCTCTTTTGGAAAGTGAATTATTCGGTTATGAAGAGGGGGCATTCTCGGGTGCAAAAAGAGGCGGCAAAAGAGGTTTATTTGAAGAAGCTGATAAAGGCAGTATTTTTCTGGATGAAATTGGCGAGCTGACAGCTAACACTCAGGCGAAGCTGCTCAGGGTTCTTCAGGAACATGAAATTACAAGAGTGGGAGGGACCAAGCCTATTTCAATTGATGTCCGGATTATAGCCGCGACCAATGTCAATTTAGAAAAAGGAATTGCAGAAGGGACCTTTAGGGAAGACTTATACTACAGGCTGAATAGAATGCCCATACATATTCCTTCCTTAAGGCGCAGGAAGGAGGATATTCCTTTGCTGTGCAGCAGACTTATTCAAAAGATTAACCAGGAATATGGGCGGAATGTAGAAGGTGTGACAGAACAAGCTGTTGATAAGCTGATGGCCTATAATTGGCCGGGGAATGTGAGGGAACTTGATAATATCCTGGGCAGAGCCATCATTTTTATGAACTACAACGAAACGCAAATAGAAGAACGGCATATTCCCGACCTGGGTGCCAATAATCCGTCACCCAATATTGAAGTAAGTGAAGAAGTTCAGAATAAATCATTAACTCAAATGGTTGAGCAGTATGAGGCAAGGGTGATCAGGCAAACTCTTCAAAAGCTGGATGGAAATAAAACTAAGACAGCTAAAATGCTTGGACTCTCAGTCAGGAATCTATATTATAAATTGGAGAAATACGAAATTGCAAAACCTGGCATGCAATAAATTGCGCATTGTGCAATAAATTGCACGCTTTAGTTTGATGAATAAAGCGTTTTCACGGTTTTTAAAGTTGGCACACTTCTTGCAAGTATAATAAACGGAAGAACATCAGGAAAATGGCGTCGATCATTTTAAGTTTCCTGAACCTAAGACGCCTGCGCTTTTCATGTAAGGGGGTTGAACAGATGACATTGGATTCGCTTCTAACGAAAGCAACCCAATATGGTGAGAAAACCGTTGCCGTAGCTGCAGCGGAAGACGAAGAAGTTCTCGAAGCAGTTGCTGAAGCAATTAAGCTGAACTTAGCAAGCTTTTTATTGTTCGGGGACGAAGGAAAAATCCGCAAAATTCTGAACGAGAAGCATAGCGAAGCAGCAGAAAGCCCTAAAGTTGAAATCGTTCATACAGAATCGGCTGCGCATGCAGCGGAATTGTCTGTAAGGGCTGTGAAGGAACAGAAGGCCAATGTGCTGATGAAGGGGAATATCCCGACGGCAGGCATTTTAAAAGCTGTCTTAAATAAAGAATTTGGCTTAAGAACAGGAAATGTGTTATCACATGTGGCTGTTTTTGAGGTCCCAGGTTTTGAACGGTTTACAATCGTAACGGATGCAGCTATGAATATTGCACCTGATCTTAATCAAAAAGCACAAATATTGAAAAATGCAGTTCATATTGCAAGAAGCATAGGGATTGAAAATCCTCTTGCAGCTCCGATTGCTGCAGTAGAGGTGGTTAATCCTGCTATGCAGGCTACTTTGGATGCTGCAGCATTAACTCTTATGAACCAAAGGGGGCAGATAAAAGATTGTATAGTCGATGGTCCTCTGGCTCTGGACAATGCTATTTCTTTTGAAGCAGCTGAACATAAGGGAATCAAAAGCAAAGTTGCCGGACAGGCAGATATTTTATTGGTGCCGACTATAGAAGTTGGGAATGCTTTATATAAATCACTTGTCTATTTTGCAAAAGCAAAAGTAGGAGCCGTTATCGCAGGGGCGAAAGCGCCAATCGTTCTTACTTCAAGGGCTGATTCGGCTGAAAGCAAGGTTTATTCATTGGCATTAGCGATATGCTCAGCAAAGTAATTCGCTGATATTCAGCATTTAAATAAAAAAGTTTAATCAAACGAACATAAATTTTTTCATAATCCGGGGAGGAAATAGAACATGGAAATCTTCAAATACTTAGAAACTTACGATTACGAACAAGTGGTGTTTTGTCAGGACAAACAATCAGGCTTAAAAGCTATTATTGCTATTCATGACACTACTTTAGGTCCTGCGCTTGGCGGTACACGCATGTGGACTTATGAATCTGAAGAGGCAGCTATTGAGGATGCTTTGCGCCTTGCACGCGGCATGACTTATAAGAATGCTGCAGCAGGCTTAAACCTTGGGGGCGGTAAAACAGTTATTATCGGCGATCCGCGCAAAGACAAAAACGAAGAGATGTTCCGTGCTTTCGGACGTTACATCCAAGGATTAAATGGACGCTATATTACTGCAGAGGACGTAGGCACTACTGTAGCTGATATGGATCTGATCCATGAGGAAACAGATTATGTAACAGGTATTTCACCTGCCTTCGGTTCTTCAGGCAACCCTTCACCAGTTACAGCTTATGGCGTATACAGAGGAATGAAGGCAGCAGCAAAGGCTGCATTCGGAACTGACTCTCTAGAAGGCAAAACAATTGCCGTTCAGGGTGTTGGAAACGTAGCGTTCAATCTTTGCCGTCATCTGCATGAAGAAGGTGCACAGCTAATTGTAACAGATATTAATAAAGAAGCAGTTCAGCGTGCGGTTGAAGAGTTCGGTGCCAAAGCGGTTGAACCAAATGAAATTTATGGTGTTGAATGTGATATTTATGCACCATGTGCTTTAGGTGCAACAGTTAATGATGATACAATTCCGCAGCTGAAAGCAAAAGTAATTGCTGGAGCCGCCAACAATCAGCTTAAAGAAACCCGCCATGGTGATTTAATCCATGAAATGGGCATTGTTTATGCACCTGATTATGTAATTAATGCAGGCGGAGTTATCAATGTTGCAGATGAGCTGTACGGTTACAACCGTGAACGTGCAATGAAAAAAGTTGAAACTGTATACAACAATATTGAAAAAGTTATTGATATTGCTAAAAGGGATGGAATTCCGACATATAAAGCGGCTGACCGCATGGTTGAGGAAAGAATTGAAAGAATGCGTAATTCACGCGGACAATTCCTCCAAAACGGCCATCATATCCTGAGCCGCAGATAGGTTTTAGGAGAAAGAGGAATTTAGTCTGTCTTTCCTGAAATGCAGAGCGCTGAATTATGAATTCAGCGTCTTTGCCTTTAAAAGCAGAGTAGAAAAAAATGCAGCGGCAGATAAAGTACCCTGAGTAAGAGTATGCTTTTACAAGGGAGATTTCCGCTCTTTATGGAGGTTTAAACGTGCTAGAACAAGAACATCGAATTCTCGTCATCAATCCGGGATCCACTTCAACTAAGATTGGAGTTTTCGATAATGAGATCTCTGTCCTGGAGAAGACATTACGCCATGATGCAGATGTCATTAACTCTTATGAAAGTATTATCGATCAGTATGAATTCCGCAAGCAGACCATTTTAGAGACGCTGGATCATGAAGGAATCAATATTTCCAAATTAAGTGCAGTGTGCGGCCGGGGCGGGCTGCTTCGTCCAATTGAAGGAGGCACATATTCTGTTAATGATGCAATGCTTGGTGATCTTCGTGCCGGTTTTGCTGGTCAGCATGCTTCTAACCTTGGCGGAATCCTGGCATATGAGATTGCTTCGGGTTTAAATATTCCATCGTTCATTGTTGATCCGGTTGTGGTTGATGAACTGGACCCAATTGCCCGTATTTCAGGCTTTTCAATGATAGAAAGAAAAAGTATTTTCCATGCTTTGAATCAGAAAGCTGTTGCCAGGAGAGTGGCCAAGGAGCTCGGCAAAAAGTATGAGGAGCTTAACCTGATCGTCACACATATGGGCGGAGGTATTACTGTTGGCGCTCATAAAAAAGGCAGAGTAGTGGATGTCAATAACGGACTTCATGGAGACGGGCCGTTCAGTCCGGAACGGGCAGGTACAGTACCTGCCGGTGATCTGGTGGGACTTTGCTACTCAGGCAGCTTTTATCGTGAAGAAGTGATGAAGAAACTTGTTGGACAAGGCGGTCTCGTTGGTTACCTGGGAACAAATGATGCCGTAAAGGTTGAAAAGATGATTGAAAACGGAGATGAGAAAGCAAAGCTTGTCTACTCCGCAATGGCTTATCAGGTGGCTAAGGAGATTGGTTCTGCCAGTGCAGTGCTTGGCGGAAAGGTTGATGCCATTATCCTTACGGGCGGTCTTGCCTATGGCAAGGGCTTTGTAAAAGAAATCAGTGAGCGGATTAACTGGATAGCAGATGTCATCGTCCAGCCTGGTGAAAATGAGCTTCAGGCACTGGCGGAAGGTGCACTTCGCGTCCTGCGCGGTGAAGAGACTGAAAAAGAATATCCCGGAAAAACAGCTGGGAAAGCAGCATTGAAATAGAAGGGGGAAGCAACTTGGCACAGGAATATGATTTGGTGATTTTAGGCGGAGGCACAGGCGGTTATGTAGCAGCCATCCGTGCTTCACAGCTTGGTTTAAAAACGGCAATCGTTGAAAAAGGAAAACTTGGAGGGACTTGCCTTCATAAAGGCTGCATACCAAGCAAGGCGTTATTAAGAAGTGCTGAAGTGTTTGCAACTGCAAAGCACAGTGAAGATTTTGGCGTAATCACAAGTGATGTATCAATCAATTTTGGTAAGGTACAGGAACGAAAAAACAAAATCGTTGATCAGCTTCATAAAGGTGTTCAGCATTTGATGAAGCAAGGCAAGATTGATGTTTTTGAAGGCACAGGCCGAATTCTTGGACCTTCTATTTTCTCTCCAATGCCAGGGACAATTTCTGTTGAAATGAACAATGGGGACGAAAATGAAATGCTGATCCCTAAAAATGTTATTGTAGCAACTGGATCTCGCCCCCGCACCCTTCCAGGATTGGACATTGATGGAAAACTGGTCATGACTTCGGATGAAGCTTTAGCTTTGGAAGAAGTGCCAAGCTCTATTATCATTGTTGGCGGCGGAGTCATCGGCATCGAATGGGCATCCATGTTATCAGACTTTGGTGCTGATGTAACAGTAATTGAATATGCTGACCGTATTATTCCTACAGAAGACAAAGAAATTTCAAAAGAAATGCAGCGCCTTATGAAGAAAAAAGGAGTCAAAATTGTTACTGGAGCAAAGGTTCTTCCTGAAACCCTTCAGAAAGGTGAAGGAGTAACGATTTCAGCTGAAGTAAAAGGTTCCCAAAAGGAATTTACCGCTGAGAAATTGCTTGTTTCAGTGGGCCGTCAGGCAAATACAGAAGGCATTGGCATTGAAAATACGGATATTCAAATTGAAAAAGGATTTATTGCCGCAAATGAATACTTCCAGACAAAGGAATCTCATATCTATGCGATTGGTGATGTCATTGGCGGACTTCAGCTGGCACATGTTGCTTCTCATGAGGGAATTGTTGCAGTGGAGCACATTGCAGGCCAGAATCCTTCTCCAATTGACTACAGCCTGGTTTCTAAATGCATTTACAGTTCACCGGAAGCAGCAAGTGTAGGATTAACAGAGGATGAAGCAAAGGAAAAAGGCCATAATGTGAAAACTGGCAAATTCTCATTCCGTGCAATCGGAAAGGCGCTTGTATTTGGTGAATCCGACGGGTTTGTAAAAATTGTGGCAGATCAAGATTCCGATGATATTCTTGGTGTCCATATGATCGGCCCTCACGTAACAGATATGATTTCAGAAGCAGGCCTTGCACGCGTTCTTGATGCAACTCCATGGGAAGTAGCACATACTATCCACCCGCATCCGACGCTATCTGAAGCAATAGGTGAAGCTGCCCTTGCTGTAGATGGGAAAGCAATCCACGGATAAAGATTCGATTAAATAAAATAAGTCCAAGTCTCCAATTGGAGACGGGGCTGATACATATTAGCTTAGGAGGTTGTATAAATGGCTGAAAACCGTCATAAAGATTTAGGTTTAAGTGATGAGAAAGTTCTTGAAATGTATGAGACGATGCTGTTAGCCCGCCGTCTTGATGAGCGCATGTGGCTTTTGAACCGTGCTGGAAAAATCCCATTTGTTATTTCATGCCAGGGGCAGGAAGCTGCGCAGGTAGGTGCCGCGTTTGCTCTTGATCGCGAGAAAGATTATGTTCTTCCATATTATCGTGACATGGGTGTTGTTTTAACATTTGGCATGACCGCAAGGGAATTAATGCTGTCAGGGTTTGCTAAAGCGGAAGATCCAAACTCAGGCGGACGCCAAATGCCTGGACACTTCGGCCAAAAGAAAAACCGAATCGTGACAGGGTCTTCTCCTGTTACTACACAGGTGCCTCATGCTGTTGGTGTCGCCCTCGGCGGAAAGCTTGAAGGGAAGGACCTGGTTACTTTTGTAACATTCGGTGAAGGCTCTTCTAACCAGGGAGATTTCCATGAAGGTGCGAACTTTGCAGGTGTTCATAAACTTCCTGTTATCTTTATGTGTGAAAATAATAAATATGCAATCTCTGTTCCGATTGAAAAGCAGCTTGCTTGCGAAAATGTGTCTGACAGAGCTATTGGCTATGGTATGCCAGGTATAACAGTTGACGGAAACGATCCGCTTGAAGTTTATAAAGCTGTGAAAGAAGCAGCAGACAGAGGCCGCCGCGGAGAAGGTCCGACATTAGTCGAAACCGTTTCATACCGTTTAACACCACACTCATCTGATGATGATGACCGAAGCTACCGTGCTCCTGATGAAGTGGCTGAAGCAAAAACAAAAGATCCGATTATTACTTTTGGCGCCTATCTGAAAGAAAATGGCGTTATGGACGATGCGATTGAAAAGGAAATCAATGACCGGGTTATGAAACTGGTAAACGAAGCAACTGATTATGCTGAAAACGCTCCATATGCAGAAGCGGAATCTGCTTTAAAGCATGTATATGCTGAACAGTAAGGGGGAGAGAATATGGCTGTAATTTCTTATATCGATGCGGTGACTATGGCAATCCGCGAGGAAATGGAAAGAGATCCAAAGGTATTTGTTTTAGGTGAAGACGTAGGTAAAAAAGGTGGCGTATTTAAAGCGACACAAGGACTATATGACAAATTTGGCGAAGACCGCGTAATTGATACTCCTCTTGCTGAATCAGCGATTGCAGGGGTTGGAATCGGTGCAGCAATGTATGGAATGCGTCCAATTGCAGAAATGCAATTTGCCGACTTCATTATGCCGGCTGTTAACCAGATTATTTCAGAAGCGGCACGAATCCGCTATCGTTCAAATAATGACTGGAGCTGTCCGATTGTAGTACGTGCACCATATGGCGGCGGTGTTCATGGAGCACTTTATCATTCCCAGTCTGTCGAAGCTGTATTTGCTAATCAGCCGGGACTTAAGATTGTTATGCCTTCTACCCCTTATGATGTTAAGGGTTTATTGAAAGCAGCAATCCGTGATGAGGATCCGGTGCTGTTTTTTGAACATAAGCGCGCATATCGCCTGATTAAAGGTGAGGTTCCTGATGATGATTATGTGCTGCCAATCGGAAAAGCAGATGTAAAACGCGAAGGTGAAGATATCACGGTCATCACTTATGGCCTATGCGTCCATTTTGCTCTTCAGGCTGCAGAAAGACTTGCTAAAGATGGCATTTCAGCGCACATCCTGGATTTAAGAACGGTTTATCCGTTAGATAAAGAAGCAATTATTGAAGCTGCTTCTAAAACAGGAAAAGTGCTTCTTCTTACTGAGGATAATAAAGAAGGCAGTATCATGGGCGAAGTTGCTGCGATTATTGCAGAGAACTGCCTGTTTGAGCTGGATGCACCGATCCAACGCCTTGCCGGTCCTGATGTGCCAGCAATGCCTTACGCTCCAACTATGGAGAAATTCTTTATGGTTAACCCTGATAAAGTAGAAAAAGCAATGCGTGAATTGGCTGAATTTTAATAACAACATCTTAGTTAATAAAAATGGAAAGCTCGCAGAGGGTGCGGCTCTCAGGCTGGACTCCATTCCGGATCAGCTGCACCTGCTGCATGACCCGCAAATTGCGGGCAGCTAGAAGGAGGTTACTCAGTTGGCTATTGAACAAATTAAAATGCCCCAGCTTGGGGAAAGTGTTACTGAAGGGACAATCAGCAAATGGCTGGTTTCCGTTGGAGATAAAGTAAATAAATATGATCCGCTTGCTGAAGTAATGACTGACAAAGTAAACGCGGAAGTACCGTCCTCTTTCACTGGTGTAATCAAAGAATTGATTGCAGAAGAAGGCGAAACGTATGAAGTGGGCCAGGTGATTTTGACAATCGAAACCGAAGGCGGCGGGGAAGCTGCTCAAGCTGCGCCAGCAGAGACAAAAGGAGAGGATAAGACTCCGGCTGCACCTTCAGCCTCAGCGCCTTCTGCACCAGCGGCACCTGTTAAAGCAGCGGATGCTCCAAAAGGAGTCCGTTATTCACCTGCAGTCTTAAGGCTTTCTCAAGAGCATGGAATCGATTTGAACCAGGTGACAGGTACTGGCGGCGGCGGACGCATCACCCGTAAAGATCTTATGAAAATCATTGAGTCCGGAGATATTCCGACAGCTGCAGCAGCTGCGGCTGCACCGGAAAAGACAGAAGCGCCAGCACAGGAAGTTGCATCTGCACCTTCCCAGCCTGCAGCATCCAAACAGACGGCGCCAGCACCTAATGTACCGGTAATGCCAGGTGATGTTGAAATCCCTGTTACCGGAGTGCGTAAGGCGATTGCTGCCAATATGCTCCGCAGCAAACATGAAGCACCTCATGCCTGGACAATGATGGAAGTGGATGTTACAAATCTTGTTGAGTACCGCAACAGCATTAAAGGGGAGTTCAAGCAAAAAGAGGGCTTTAACCTTACATTCTTTGCTTTCTTCGTAAAAGCAGTTGCACAGGCCCTTAAGGAATTCCCGCAGATTAATTCCATGTGGGCAGGAGATAAGATCATCCAGAAGAAGGATATCAATATTTCCATTGCAGTAGCAACAGATGACGCGTTATTCGTTCCGGTCATCAAAGCGGCGGATGAAAAGACGATTAAAGGTATTGGCCGTGAAATTAATGATCTTGCCTTAAAAGTGCGTACAGGAAAACTGACTTCTGCTGAAATGCAGGGTGGAACTTTCACTGTAAATAATACCGGATCATTCGGTTCCGTACAGTCCATGGGCATTATCAATTATCCGCAGGCAGCAATTCTTCAGGTTGAATCCATTGTGAAACGTCCTGTTGTCATGAACAATGGCATGATCGCTGTCCGTGATATGGTTAACCTTTGCATGTCACTTGATCACCGTGTACTTGACGGCCTGGTATGCGGACGCTTCCTGCAGCGCGTAAAGGAAATTCTGGAGAACACATCAAAAGAAAATACATCTATTTATTAATAAGTAAAATGACCGCTGCCCTGCTTGGGGCGGCGGTTTCTTATTGTTCATTGCTTGTTTCTTCTTTGTATACTAAAATAGGTGTATGGATAATTTAGAATTTTATTATAATTTTCTTGCGGCAATGTTTCATAAGAGAAACGGGTCCGCTGCCGCATGAGGGGAGGGAACGCTGTCAGCTACAAGGACAGCCTGATTATGTCATTAAAGAAAATGATTGAAGAAAAATTCCCGCAGCAGACTAATGAAGATTGGGAACAGAGTGCAGAAAAAGCTCTTAAAGGGAAATCCTTAGAAACATTATCACGAAATACATATGAAAACATAAAATTGAAACCGCTTTATTCCAGAGAGGACCTGACCGAAATACCGTTATCCCAGTATCCGGGAGCAGAAGACTTCAGAAGGGGTTCATATGCTGCCGGCTACCTGGGAGAGGAATGGAAGGTTGCACAGAAAGTTAGTGCTTCAGCTTCTGAAGAGCTGGCAGATAAACTCCTTGCTGCTGTTGCGAAGGGGCAGACAGCGCTGGCTTTCCAGCCAGAACAGTTAACAAACCCAGAGAAGATCAGCATCGCGGTAGGAGAACTTTATAAAAAATATCCTTTCAGTGTGGATGCCGGCCAAAGTCACCGTCAATTAATAGAAGAACTTGCGAGATTAAGTGAAAGTGAAAAAATCTCAGGATATATTGCAGCAGACCCGCTTGCCATTGCTGCTGCAGACAAAATGAACGATCGCTCAATCAATGAGCTATACGAAAATTTGAATGAAACGGCCAATTCGGCAACTGAACATATGCCAAGCCTGAAAACCATCATGGTGAATACTGCTGTTTATCACAATGGCGGCGCGAATGCTGTCCAGGAACTTGCTTTTGCACTGGCAGCAGGAATAAATCACCTGCAGTATTTTCTTGGAAAAGGCAAAAAGATTGAAGAAATTCTATCCAAAATGCTATTTAAGTTTTCTGTTGGTTCAAACTTCTTTATGGAGATTGCCAAGCTTCGTGCGGCAAAGGTTTTATGGGGCAAGGTTGCAGAAGTTTATGGAGCTGAGAGAAACAGTAAAAAAATGGTCATTTCAGCAGAAACGTCCTCATTTACTAAGTCAGCTTATGATTCTTATGTTAATGTGCTGAGAGCAGGGAATGAAGCATTTGCAGCAGTATTGGGAGGAGTCCAATACCTTCATGTCAGTCCATATAATGAACCGGAAGGAGCACACTCTCCTTTTTCGGACCGAATTGCCCGAAACACCCAGCTCATTCTAATGGAAGAGGCGCATCTGCTGAAGGTCTCTGACCCGGCGGGCGGCTCCTGGTATGTGGAACATCTGACGAATGAACTGATTGATAAAGCCTGGGAGCTTTTCCTTGAGATAGAAGAGCTGGGAGGAATGGCTGAAGCCCTCCAGACAGGGTGGGTTCAAAGTCAAATTTCTCAAGTTCATGAGAAGAAGCAGAAAGATGTTCATACAAGAAAACAAAGTATCATTGGAACAAATATCTATGCTAACCCTGATGAAAAGCCGCTTCAATTAGTGGCCGAAACCATAGAAAACAGCAAGAATGTTATCAAGCCAATCCCGCAGGTTCGTCTTTCAGAGTCCTTCGAAGGTTTGCGGAGTTTATCTGAAAGATTAAAGGAAAAGGGAATACATCCTCAAGCAGGGCTAATCTGTCTGGGAGAATTGAAGAATCATAAGGACCGGGCTGATTTTATTGGAGGCTTCCTGGCGCCCGGAGGGTTTGAGGCAGTCAGAAGCGGCTCTATAGAGAACCCGGAAGATGCTGAAGCATTTATCCAAGAAACAAATTGCAGGCATTATTTTATTTGCGGATCAAACGTCCAATATGACAGCATGGCTGTTCCTTTAATTAAACAACTGAAAGAAGCTTTCCCGTCAGCTGCAATCTATTTAGCCGGTCTTCCAGAAGAGAGAAAAAGGGCTGAATTTAAAGTTGCTGGAATCAGCGGATACATTCACGTGAAAAGCGATTGCTATGAAACTCTCTTGACTATGCTGAACGAGATGGAGGTGGCAAACAATGGCCAATAAACCAGATTTTAAAAGCCTGGATATTCATAAAGTAAAACAATCAGCAAAGGATGACTGGAAAAGAAAAGCGGAGGAAGAAATCAATTCATCCATCGATCATCTTCTCTTTGAAACAAATGAGAGGATAAAAATAAAGCCGCTATACACAAACGAAGACCTAAAAGATATGGAGCACTTAAACGATAAGCCGGGGCTTCCTCCATATACAAGGGGGCCTTATTCAACCATGTATGTGAACAGGCCCTGGACTGTCCGTCAATATGCCGGATTTTCTACTGCAGAGGAAAGCAATGCTTTCTACCGCCGCAATCTCGCCATGGGGCAAAAGGGTTTATCAGTCGCTTTTGACCTTGCCACCCATAGAGGCTATGATTCTGATCATCCAAGAGTCGAAGGGGATGTAGGGAAAGCTGGCGTGGCCATTGATTCCATCCTGGACATGAAGACACTGTTTGATGGGATCCCTTTAGATCAAATGTCTGTATCCATGACGATGAATGGTGCAGTTTTACCTGTTATGGCTTTTTATATCGTCACAGCGGAAGAGCAGGGAGTAAGCCAGGAGAAGCTTTCGGGAACGATCCAAAATGATATTTTAAAAGAATATATGGTGCGCAACACCTATATCTATCCGCCGGAAATGTCTATGAAGATCATTGCAGATATATTTGAATACACATCAAAATACATGCCGAAGTTCAATAGCATCAGCATCTCAGGCTATCATATGCAGGAAGCGGGTGCACCAGCTGATATTGAGCTTGCCTATACGCTCGCAGATGGACTTGAATACGTAAGAACCGGACTTAAAGCCGGAATCGATATTGATTCCTTTGCACCGAGGCTCTCGTTTTTCTGGGCTATCGGCATGAACTACTTTATGGAAGTGGCAAAAATGAGGGCAGCCCGCTACATTTGGGCAAAAATGATGAAGACCTTCGAACCCGTTAATCCAAAATCAATGGCGCTTAGAACGCATTCTCAAACCTCAGGCTGGAGCTTGACCGAGCAGGACCCATTCAATAATGTAACAAGAACTCTTATTGAAGCGCATGCAGCAGCGATGGGGCATACTCAATCCCTTCATACGAATGCATTGGACGAAGCCATCGCATTGCCGACGGATTTTTCAGCCCGTATAGCGAGAAATACACAGCTGTACCTTCAGGAGGAAACAGGTATCACGAATGTAATTGATCCATGGGGCGGTTCTTATTATGTAGAGGCACTAACAGATCAGTTAATCAAGCGAGCCTGGGAGCATATTGAGGAAATCGAGAGTCTTGGCGGAATGGCCAGGGCAATTGAGACAGGATTGCCAAAAATGAGAATCGAAGAAGCTGCTGCCAGAAGGCAGGCACAAATTGATTCCGGAAAAGAAACCATTATTGGTGTGAATAAATACAGGCTGGAAAAAGAAGAGCCGATTGACATTCTGGACATCGACAACACAGCTGTACGATTAAAGCAAATCGAAAAGCTGGAGCGGCTAAAGGCCTCCCGCGATAATGAGAAAGTTGCTGAGGCCCTGGAGGCTATTACAAAAGCTGCTGAATCAAGGGAAGGCAACCTTCTTGAGCTTGCAGTAAATGCAGCACGGGTTAGAGCCACTCTTGGCGAAATTTCCGAAGCAATTGAAAAAGTGGCCAGCCGCCATAAAGCGATTATTCGTTCAATCAGCGGGGTTTACAGTTCTGCTTTTTCCAATGAAGAAGAAATTGCAGAAGTAAAGCAGATGACAGATGAATTCCTTGAAAATGAAGGAAGAAGACCGCGGATTCTGATTGCCAAAATGGGGCAGGATGGCCATGACAGGGGAGCAAAAGTCATTTCAACAGCCTTTGCCGATCTTGGTTTTGATGTTGATATCGGCCCTCTGTTCCAGACTCCGGAAGAAACAGCCCTTCAGGCGGTCGAAAATGACGTTCATGTCATTGGCATCAGTTCACTTGCTGCAGGCCATAAAACTCTTCTGCCCCAGCTTGCTGCTGAACTGAAGAAACTGGATAGGGAAGATATTATTGTTGTGATCGGCGGGGTTATTCCGGCACAGGATTATCAATACTTATATGAGCATGGTGCTTCTGCCATTTTTGGCCCGGGCACCGTCATTCCAGTGGCTGCCCAAAAGGTCATCAGAGAGATATACAGCCGTCTTGGGTACGAGGAAGTGACCCAGTAAATGGCAGAGGATAAAAAACCGGAATGGTTTGATGAAGAAAAGGCAGAAAATTTTACAAGCACAGTAAGCAGTGGTGTGGATTCAGGTGAGCAGAAGCAGAAATTCGAGAAAATAGGCAGGTTTCAAAAAAAATCTGCCTCTCTGCCGGATCTTGACGTTCTTGAAGAAGGAATCATGAGTGGCAGCAGACCTGTTCTTGCAAGAGCGATCACTCTGATTGAAAGTAACGCAGAGCATCATTTTCACCATGCACAGGAACTCCTGCACAGGCTTCTGCCTCATTCAGGGCGATCGCTCAGGATTGGGATAACCGGAGTGCCGGGGGCAGGAAAGAGCACGTTCATTGAATCTTTTGGGACATACCTATGTAATGCGGGTTTAAAAACAGCTGTGCTAGCCGTTGATCCAAGCTCAAGCTTGAGCGGCGGCAGCATCCTTGGCGATAAAACAAGAATGGAGCAGCTATCAAGAAACCCGCGTGCTTTCATAAGACCTTCTCCTTCAGCAGGGAAACTGGGAGGTGTCCACAGAAAAACAAGAGAGACCATGCTTCTGTGTGAAGCAGCAGGCTTTGATGTTATTCTCGTTGAAACCGTCGGTGTGGGACAAAGTGAGGTCATTGTCAGGGAAATGGTGGACTTTTTTATGCTCTTAACCTTGACAGGGGCAGGGGATGAATTGCAGGGAATGAAAAAGGGCATTATGGAACTGGCTGATGCGGTAATTGTCAATAAAGCCGATGGAAGCAATAAGAAATTGGCTGAAAAAACAAAAGCAGAGTATAACCGTATCCTTCACTTTCTTCAGCCAGCTACTAAAGGATGGCAAACGAAAGCTTATACCTGCTCTTCTGTCTTTAATGAAGGCATTTCTGAGATCTGGAATGTGATCAAAACGTTTGAAAATACGGCAAAGACATCAGGAGTTTTTGAAGAAAGAAGAAGGCTCCAGACAAAACAATGGATACACTCCATGATTCTGGATCAGCTTCAGTTCAGCTTTTTTTATCATCCCGACATAAAACCGCTTCTTCCAAAAATCGAAAACGAGGTCATAGCAGGGAACAGGACTGTTACATCTGCAGTTGAAGAATTGTTTAATGTTTATACAAAAAGATAGAGCTTTCTGTTTCGGGCAGGCTTTTCCTGAAGGCAAAAAAATGGCCAGTGCCTTGCGGGCACTGGCGAATCTAGGGAGTTTAGGGGTATGGATCTAGCTGTAGTTTTATCTTTCCCCGATAATCCAAAAGCTAAACTTTTTTATTCAAAAAATTGACTTGATTGTAAAATTTACTGATGTATTGGTATTATGTATATAGTCAGGAGAATTTTTTATTGAGGAGCGATGACTTTGAATATGGATTTTAATTTATTTATGAATGATGTTGTCAGGCAGGCGCGTCAGGAAATAACACATGCCGGCTTTACGGAATTAACAACACCTCAAGAAGTGGATGAGTCCCTTAATAAGAAGGGAACTACACTTGTAATGGTGAACTCTGTCTGCGGATGTGCAGGCGGAATTGCCCGTCCTGCAGCCATGCATTCCCTGCATTATGATAAGCGCCCTGACCATTTGGTTACGGTATTTGCCGGACAGGATAAAGAAGCAACCGAAAAAGCAAGATCCTACTTCACAGGTTATCCGCCATCATCACCATCTTTTGCACTTCTAAAAGATGGGGAGCTATGCACGATGATCGAGCGCCACGAAATCGAAGGCCATGAGCCCATGGCAGTCGTCCAGAAACTGCAGGATGCCTTTGAGAAATATTGCGAAGAAGTTTAAATAGCGAAAAGGTCCCGAATAACGGGGCTTTTTTTGTATGAATTTATCTGAATAATTAAACTTCTGATAAATAATTAAAAACCTTATTGCATAAATATAAAAATCTGTTAAAATTCATTTTAGTGAATATTTATTAATAGTTATGCAGAGATTATTCATATTTTTATAGGGGGAAACAAAAATGAAAAAAGTGATCATGTTTGCATTAAGCATGCTCTTGGTTGGTTTACTAGCTGCATGCGGGACTAGTGAAGATGGTAAAAGCGGCTCTGGGGAAAGCTCGGATAAAAAGGTTTTAACAATGGGTACGTCAGCGGATTATCCGCCATTTGAATATGTAGATTCAGCAAAAGGGGAAGAAATCATCGGCTTTGATGTGGATTTGGCCAAAGCGATTGCTGAAAAATTGGGCTATGAAATCCAAGTGAAGGATATGGACTTTAACGGACTGATCCCTGCACTGGAAACAAGCCAGGTTGATTTTGTTTTAGCGGGTATGACTCCTACTGAAGAGCGTAAAGAAAACGTTGATTTCAGCGATGTATATTATACAGCGAGCCACATGATTGTTTCTAAAAAAGGCAGCGGAATTGAATCATTGGAAGATTTAGATGGAAAAACAATAGGTGTGCAGCTTGCTTCCATTCAGGCAGATAAGGCAGAAGAAATTGCTGAAACAGTTGATATGACTGTGGAAAACCGCAACCGCATCCCTGAATTAATTCAGGAAATCATGGCAGGCCGATTTGATGCAGCCATGATTGAAGACACGGTTGCAAAAGGGTATTTTGAAAAAAATAAAGACCTGGCCGGTTTCACAATTGAAGAAGATGAAACAGAGGCAGGTTCGGCCATTGCTTTTCCTAAAGGCAGTGAATTAACTGAAGAATTCAATGCAGAACTTTTGAAGATGAAAGAAAACGGTGAATTGGAAGAATTGATCGTAAAATGGTTTGATAACAAATAATTCGCTGGGAATTGGCGTCCAAGGCATATCTTCCTTTGGACGCTTTATTCTTCTTTAGAAAATAAATTACTTACAGAAAGGATGGAAAGATAGTGAATCTGGATTTTCAGCAGTTCATTCCCTCCCTTCCATATATACTTAAAGGCATTGGTGTCACGCTTCAAATTGTGTCTATGGCAGGCATACTGGGTTTTGTATTAGGTATAATTCTATCATTCTTTAAAATTAGCAAATTTAAATTTCTTGGCTGGATTGCGGATGCCTACACATCCGTTTTTAGGGGAACACCTCTTGTTCTTCAACTGATGCTTATCTATTATGGGTCACCCCAGCTGATCGGATATAAAATTGATCCTTCCACAGCTGCCGTCCTGTCTTTTGGGCTTAATTCAGCGGCCTATATATCTGAGATCATCAGGGCGGGAATCCTGGCCGTGGATAAAGGCCAAAGTGAAGCGGCAATGGCACTGGGTGTTCCATACAGGCCGGCCATGATGGATATCATACTTCCGCAGGCAATGAAAAACATTTTGCCTGCCTTAATGAACGAGTTTATTACTCTTACAAAAGAGTCTGCGATCGTAACAGTCATTGGAGTAACAGACGTGATGCGCCGGGCTTACATCGTGGGAGGCGAAAAGTTTTCCTACTTCGAACCGATACTGATTGCCGGGCTGATTTATTACATTATGGTAATGGTCCTGACTGTGCTTGGCAAAGGAATTGAAAGGAGAATGAGACGCAGTGATTAAAGTGGAAAATTTGCATAAGCATTTCGGTAAACTTGAAGTTCTTAAAGGAATTTCAACCAATATTCAAGATGGCGAAGTAGTGGCTGTAATAGGTCCGTCCGGTTCCGGGAAGTCTACGTTCCTCCGCTGCATCAATCTTCTGGAATTGCCAACAGACGGCAGGATCATGATTAATGGGCAGGACATTACGGATAAAAGCACAAACATAATGAAAGTGCGCCAAAATGTGGGGATGGTATTTCAGCATTTTCATTTATTCCCCCATAAAACTGCCCTGCAAAACCTGACATATGCACCGATGAAGGTTAAGGGATTATCAAAATCAGAAGCTGAGAAAACAGCGCTCGAGCTTTTGGAGAAGGTCGGATTATCTGCTAAAGCACACGAATACCCCAATCGTTTATCAGGGGGGCAGAAACAAAGGGTTGCGATTGCAAGAGCTCTTGCCATGCAGCCTGAAGTTATGCTTTTTGATGAGCCAACATCTGCGCTGGACCCGGAAATGGTGAAAGAAGTGCTGGACGTTATGAAGAATTTAGCACATACTGGCATGACAATGGCGATAGTTACCCATGAAATGGGCTTTGCCCGTGAAGTGGCAGACAGGGTGCTGTTCCTGGATGGCGGTGTGCTTGTAGAGGATTCTTCTCCTGAAGAATTTTTTTCTAATCCTAAGAGTGATCGTGCAAGGGATTTCTTGCAAAAAATGCTATAATCGATATATGCTATGGGAGAAGATGATCAACATGATCATCTTCTCTTTCGCATTTAAATACCAGACAGCCTTCTTAAAATTAGATGGGGCAATTGAATATAGGAGTTTGAATAAATGAAGTACAGAATTGGCTACCGGACAATCAAGACTGCAGTGGGGACTTCCATCAGCATCATGATTGCACAGATGCTGCAGCTTGATAATTTTGTTTCTGCAGGCATCCTGACTATATTATGCATAAAAGTCACAAAGAAAAAATCACTTCGGGCTTCATGGGACCGATTTTTTGCCTGTCTGCTGGCAATGGCATTTTCTTCTTTGTTTTTTGAGGGCATTGCTTACCATCCGCTTGTAATCGGACTGCTGCTGCTGTTTTTTATTCCGGCAGCTGTTATGGCAAAGGCCAGCGATGGAATTGTAACAAGTTCAGTTATTATTTTGCATATTTATTCTGCAGGAGAGGTCTCAAAGGACCTCTTGCTAAATGAATTGGGCATAATTATTGTCGGAATCGGTGTAGCACTAATCGCAAACCTTTACATGCCGAGCCTGGAATCGAAGCTTAAGGAATATAGACTTGAAATAGAAGAAAACTTTAAGGTTATCTTTGACGAAATCGTGAGGTATTTGCGTACCCATGAAAGCAGCTGGGACGGCAGAGAAATTACTGAAACAATGGAAATGATCGATGAGGCAAAAGCGCTGGCCTTCAGGGATGTTGAAAATCACTTTCGAAGAGATGAAAATTTATATTATCATTATTTCAAAATGAGAGAAAAACAATTTGAAATTATTGAGAGGGTTCTTCCAAGTGTTACTTCCATAGCACTCCCTGTTGAACAGGGAGAGATGATCGCTGATTTTATTGAAGAATTATCGGAACATATCCACCCGGGCAATACGGCCCTGCTATTCCTGGAGAAATTGTACCGTATGAAGGTTTCTTTTGAAAATATGGAGCTCCCCAAAACGAGGGAGGAATTTGAAGCACGTGCTGCCTTGCTTCACTTTGTAAAAGAAATGGAACAGTATTTAATTATTAAGAGCTCTTTTAAAGGTTTAAAGGATAAGGAAATGAATCAAAGCGGGACTGCAGAAGCAAACTAAGGAAAAGGAATTGGAGCGTGAATTGTCATGCTGAAGTTTGCTGCAGCGGCCATTCTGTTTTTTTCACTTTCCCCAATCTGGCCATTGGGACTGAATCCGCTGCCTGGAGATCCATTTCTGATTGTCAATAAACGCACAAATGAAGTTGCGTTTATACAGAATCATAAAGTGCAGAATATCATCACAGCTGCAACCGGGAAAACGGATGACCTTACACCGGAAGGGCTGTTCACTGTGACTGTAAAGGCAGCTGATCCTTACTACAGAAAAAAGGACATAAAAGGCGGTGACCCCCGGAATCCGCTCGGCACAAGGTGGATTGGGTTTGACGCAGAAAATACTGATGGCAGAATCTACGGCATTCACGGGACGAACAATCCTTCGTCCATCGGCAGATATGTCTCCAATGGATGTATCCGATTGCAGAATGAGGCAGTCGAGTCGTTATATGAATCCGTGCCGCTTGGAACAAAAATCTTAGTAGTCACCTCAGCTAAGAGCTTTGACGAACTTGGAAGAGATTACGGTGCCATAAAAAAAGATAATTGAAAGAATGTACAGCTGCATCTGAATGGATGCAGTTTTTTTATGAGCTTAGTGAACGCCAGCTTCGGACTCTGCAGTTCCATATTTCCGCCTATGCTGTCAGAAGTTTGACTTTATTCGGACTCTAACCCTCGGATTATTGCTTTTTGTGTCCCAAGTCCCTACAGCTCGTTAGGTTTCAGTAAAAGTCACTAACAGTTCAAAGTTTATTTTCCGCAAAAAAAGCTGCCCGGAATTGCCATCCGGAGCAGCTGAAAAATGAATAGAGTTCCCTTGTTATAAAAACATCGCCATACCCATAATGAGAGTAGATGCGAGCATTGCAAATATCATTAAATAGACAATTACTTTCGCCAGTTTCTTATTTGACATTCTATGCCTCCTCGTCCCAATTCTTACTCTTATTTTACTAAGAATCATCAAATTGAACAACCGCTCAATTTTTTAAAAGGATTTTCGACATTTATAACGAATATTTAAATAATAGATTTAAAAATATGCCCACATTCTGCGGGGAAATGATATATTTCGACATCCATGAGGAGGGAAACAGATGATTAAGAAGGTGGACCATATTGGAATTGCTGTCAGGTCTATCGATAAAGCGCTTCCATTCTATACTGAAACGCTCCAGCTTAAATTACTCGGAATAGAGGAAGTAGACAGCCAGGGAGTAAAGGTTGCATTTATTAAAGCAGGGGAAACGAAACTAGAGCTGCTCGAGCCGACAAGTGAAGATAGCCCAATTGCCAAGTTTATAGAAAAGCGGGGAGAAGGGCTGCATCATGTAGCACTGGGAGTTGACAGCATACAAGAACGCATAAACGAAATGAAGGAACAGGGTATCAGGATGCTGCAGGATGAACCGAAGATTGGTGCGGGCGGTGCCCATGTAGCCTTTATGCATCCGAAGTCAACAGGCGGTATTTTATATGAATTCTGTGAAAAGAAAGGATTGAAATAAGGCATGGCAGACATCTATGAGAAAATAAATGAGTTATACGACAGGCGCAGGGAAGTAGAACTGGGCGGAGGGGATGAGCGTATACAAAAACAGCATGAAAAAGGAAAACTGACTGCCCGGGAACGAATCGATTTATTAGTAGATCCGGGAACTTTCGTTGAGCTTAATCCATTTATTGAGCACCGCAGCACGGATTTTGGACTGGAAAACCAAAAAGGGCCTGGAGATGGTGTTGTAACTGGATATGGAAAGGTCAACGGACGTCCTATCTTCTTATTTTCACAGGACTTTACCGTTTTTGGGGGCGCCCTCGGGGAAATGCATGCAAAAAAAATTGCCAATGTAATGGATTTAGCAGCTGAAAATGGAGCTCCATTTGTAGGCTTGAATGATTCCGGCGGCGCCAGAATTCAGGAAGGTGTTGTTTCCCTTGATGGGTACGGCCATATTTTCTACCGGAATTCCATTTATTCAGGAGTGATTCCGCAGATATCAGTCATCATGGGGCCTTGTGCCGGTGGTGCAGTATATTCTCCGGCGATTACGGATTTTGTCTTTATGGTGGAAAAGACGAGCCAGATGTTCATAACCGGACCAAAAGTAATCGAAACGGTGACTGGGGAAAAGATTTCACCTGAGGATCTGGGCGGTGCGCGTGTGCACAATACGATCAGCGGAAACGCACACTTTAGAGGGGAGTCCGAAGAAGAAGTGATTGGGCAGGTGCGAAGTCTGTTAAGCTACCTTCCACAGAATAACGAAGAAAAACCGCCTATGTCCGAATGGGAAGAAGATGATGATTACCGTCCGGATTTGACAGACGTTATTCCCTTTGATGCCCTTCGTCCATATGACGTCCGAAAAGTCATTGAACAGGTAGTGGATAAAGATACTTTTTTGGAGGTGCAGCGCGACTTCGCTAAAAATATTGTAGTCGGCCTTGCCCGGATCAAGGGTGAAACGGTGGGTCTCGTCTGCAATCAGCCGAAGGTGATGGCAGGTGGCCTTGATATAGATTCTTCCGATAAGGCTTCAAGATTTATCCGGTTCTGTGATTCCTTTAATATTCCACTTATAACATTTGAGGACGTTACAGGATTTTTCCCGGGGGTTAAACAGGAGCATGGCGGAATTATACGGCACGGAGCAAAGATTCTCTATGCTTACTCAGAAGCAACGGTGCCTAAGCTTACTGTTATTCTAAGAAAAGCATTCGGAGGAGCTTATGTTGCGCTTAACAGTAAATCTATTGGCGCAGATCTTGTTTTTGCATGGCCGAATGCGGAAGTAGCCGTAATGGGTCCTCAAGGTGCAGCCAACATTATTTTTGCAAGGGAAATCCAGAACAGTGATGATCCCGAGGCCACCAGGGCACAAAAAATCGAAGAGTACAGAGAAAAGTTCGCCAATCCATATGTGGCGGCAAGCCGGGGTATGGTGGATGATGTCATCGATCCGCGTGAAACCAGAATCAAGCTCATTCAGGCGCTTGAAATGCTGCGCAATAAAAAAGAAAGCAGGCCTCATAAAAAGCATGGAAATATCCCGCTATAATGGATTCCTGATTTGCTGTGCCAAAATTTTGGAGTTATACTTGCTTAGTAAGCTTAAATTTGGAGGTTTGTACATAAATGATTAATGAGGAACGCTTATTAAACGAATTTCTGGAACTGGTGCAAATTGATTCTGAAACAAAGTATGAAGCTCAAATTGCCAAAGTTTTGAAGAAAAAATTCAGGGATCTTGGGGTTGAGGTGTACGAAGACGATACAACTGCACAGACCGGACACGGTGCAGGCAACCTCATCTGCACTCTTCAGGGTACTAAAGAAGAAACAGACACAATTTATTTCACTTCCCATATGGATACGGTTGTTCCTGGAAAAGGAATTAAACCTTCCATCAAGGACGGCTATGTGGTAACAGATGGAACAACGATCCTGGGTGCAGACGACAAGGCAGGACTTGCCGTTATGCTCGAAATTGTTAAAGTCCTGAAAGAGCAGAATATTGCTCATGGAACTATTCAGTTCATTATCACAGTTGGTGAAGAATCCGGACTGGTTGGAGCTAAGGTTCTTGATCCTTCACTTGTTAAAGCAAAGTTCGGCTATGCATTGGACAGTGACGGCAAAGTCGGAAATATAATCGTTGCCGCTCCAACCCAGGCTAAAGTGAAAGCTGCTATTCTGGGGAAAACAGCTCATGCAGGTGTTGCTCCTGAGAAGGGCATTTCTGCCATCACGATGGCATCAAAAGCGATTTCAAGAATGCCGCTGGGCCGCATTGATGAAGAGACAACGGCTAATATCGGGCGTTTTGAAGGCGGTCAGCAGACGAATATCGTATGTGACCATGTTGATGTATTAGCAGAAGCACGTTCATTAATTCCTGAAAAAATGGAACAGCAGGTAGCAAAAATGAAGGAAGCATTTGAAAGTGCTGCCGAAGAAATGGGCGGCAAAGCTGAAGTGGATGTTCAGGTTATGTACCCTGGCTTTAAATTTGGCGAAGGTGATCATGTCGTTGAAGTAGCACGCAGAGCGGCTGCAAAGATCGGCCGCAGCTCTGAGCTTCTTCACAGCGGCGGAGGAAGCGATGCAAACGTGATCGCCGGCTTTGGCATTCCTACAGTTAACCTTGCTGTCGGCTATGAAGAAATTCATACAACCAATGAGCGCATGCCTATTGAAGAATTAAATAAATTGGCTGAAATGGTCATTGCCATTATTGAAGAAGTATCAGCTTAAACAGCAAGAGAGAGAGAACCAATGCGGTTCTCTTTTTTTACTGCAGCAATCTATTATTTCCTCACTAGTTAGAAAATAATGGCTATGGTATATTAGTTCTATACATAAGAGTTTCCGGGGAGGAAATAGGATGATTGAAAATAATAAAGCTGTCGTTTTCAAGGCAGGAAATGAGGAATATGCTACACCGGTTCCTTTTGTTATATCCATTGAGAAAATGGAGGGCATTACACCGATACCTCATTTGCCCAGCTATGTAAGAGGAATCGTTAAAGTCAGGGGAGAGCTTATTCCGGTTGTTGATTTCGAAGAAATTCTATACAGCCGGACACTGGTTGATAGTGAGTCCGCAAGAATGATCGTGCTGCAGACAGACGAGCTATCATTCGCCGTTCTTGTAAATGAAGCCAAGGAAATTCTTGATATTCCAGAAGACTGTCTGAAACAGCCAGGTCTGATTGCCTATCAAAAAACCAATTATTTCACAGGTGTGGCTAATATCGATAATAGGCTGATTACTATAATCGATCCTTTAAAGCTGGTGGAATCACTGGAGGGAATAAGAGAAATAAAAGAGTATATGAAAACACAGCATACAACTGCATAGCGGACGAATTCTGGAACAGGGGATCAGAGAGAGATTCCCTGTTTTCGCTTTTTCAAAAAGCCCCTGATTAATAGAAAAGAAAAATATTTGCTAAAATAGAACTGAATTATATTTACAGGGAAGTGCCGGCATGAAACAAATGTATCCGAAAAACGGGAGAGTTATCCTTCATGTTGATATGAATAGTTTTTATGCTTCTGTTGAGATGGCTTATGATCCCTCACTAAAGGGTAAGCCTTTAGCAATCGCAGGAAATCCGGAGGAGAGACGCGGTATTATTGTAACTTGCAGCTATGAGGCAAGGGAATTCGGGGTGAAAACCACCATGCCTCTATGGGAGGCTAAAAAGCTCTGTCCCCAGCTGATTATCATGAAGCCCAATTTTGAGAGATATCGTGCAGCTTCCATGGGGATGTTTGATATATTGCGCGAATATTCCTCCCTTGTTGAACCCGTATCCATTGATGAAGGATATGTGGACATAACAGACAGCTATGAGTTTGGGAGCCCGATAGAAATTGCCGGGACAATACAAAAGCAGGTTTTTCAGCAGCTCGATTTGCCCTGCAGCATAGGTGTTGCCCCTAATAAATTTTTAGCCAAGATGGCTTCCGACATGAAAAAACCAATGGGGATTACAATACTCAGAAAAAGAGATGTACCGCATATCCTATGGCCGATGGAAGTGGAAGAAATGCACGGAGTCGGCAGAAAAACCGGAGAAAAACTGAGAAACCTCAATATCACCACAATTGGCGAATTGGCAAAAGCCGATGAAATTATTTTAAAAGCAGCATTGGGCATTAATGGACCCAGGCTGAAACAAAAGGCCAATGGCCAGGATTTTAGAAAAGTCGATCCCGACTCGGCATCTGAATTTAAAAGTGTAGGGAATTCGACCACACTGCCAAGGGATGTCTCAAATCAAAGAGAACTGCTCCAGGTATTTGAAAAGCTGGCTGCACAGGTTTCTTCCAGATTGAAAAGGAAAAAAGTTATGGCGGTGTCTCTCGGGATTACTATCCGGTATAAGGACCGAAAAACCATTACAAGAAGCCGAAAACTGAAAAATCCGATTCAGCATAATGATGAAATTTACCAAATAGCAAAAGAGCTTTTTATAAAACATTGGAATGGAAATGCAGTACGGCTTCTGGGCATTACAGGAACAGACCTTGTCGAACCCGAACAGGCGGTTAAACAGCTGGATCTGTTCAGTTTTGAAAAAGATGCCAAAAAGGAGCCGTTATTTCAGACAATGGATCTTTTGCGCAAGAAATACGGCACTAAAATAATCGACAATGCGGGTGCACTTTCGGACATGAAATTGACCAGCCCCAAAATCGGCACTGACACCAGTTTTAATAAAGACTTTTTGCATGGCAGGCCAGGAAGAATAGATAAAAAAGAAAAAGATGATCATTCATGAGTTTTTCAGACAGCTATAAGCAAAACTAAGACAGGAAAGTTGAATCAGAATAGGAATCTTGCTAAAGTATAGTGGATTATTTTATTGGATTTTGTATGTAACGCATTAAGCCTGGAAGGGAAGGTAATAAATGATGACGAAATCACAGTTTGGTGTTATCGGCTTAGCTGTCATGGGCAAAAATCTTGCCATGAATATTGAAAGCAGAGGGTACTCAGTATCTGTTTTTAACCGGTCACGTGAAAAAACGGATGAGATGCTTAAGGAAGTGGAAGGAAGAAACTTTAAAGGTACATATACAATTGAAGAGTTTGTTGATTCTCTGGAAAAACCCCGCAAAATCATGCTTATGGTGAAAGCAGGGGGTCCGACAGATGCGACAATTGAGCAGTTAAAGCCTCTGCTGGATAAAGATGATATTCTGATTGATGGAGGGAATACCTTCTTTGTGGATACGCAGCGCCGCAATAAGGAATTAAGCGAGCTGGGCATCCATTTCATCGGTACGGGTGTTTCCGGCGGTGAAGAGGGCGCTCTAAAGGGTCCTTCCATTATGCCTGGCGGCCAAAAAGAAGCCTACGAGCTGGTTGCCCCGATTTTTCAAGATATTGCTGCAAAGGTTAATGGCGAAGCATGCACCACATACATTGGTCCGGATGGGGCAGGACATTATGTGAAAATGGTGCATAACGGTATTGAATACGGCGATATGCAGCTGATTTCCGAATCTTATTTTCTTTTGAAAAACGTGCTTGGTTTGACTGCTGAAGAGCTCCATGAAGTATTCGCAGATTGGAATAAAGGCGAACTTGACAGCTATCTGATTGAAATTACGGCTGATATTTTCACAAAAAAAGATAAGGAAACCGGAAAGCCGCTGGTAGATGTTATCCTTGATACAGCAGGCCAAAAGGGAACCGGCAAATGGACAAGCCAAAGTGCGCTTGACCTCGGTGTACCGCTTCCGATCATTACTGAATCTGTTTTTGCCCGATTCATTTCTGCTATGAAAGAAGAGCGTGTCAACGCAAGCAAAGTTCTTCGCGGGCCAGTTGCATCGGAATTCACCGGCGATAAGAAAGCCTTTATCGAGAGTGTCCGTAAAGCCCTTTACATGAGTAAAATCTGCTCATACGCACAAGGCTTTGCTCAAATGAGAGCAGCATCCGAAGAATATGGATGGGATTTGAAATACGGTGATATTGCAATGATTTTCCGCGGAGGATGCATCATCCGTGCCCAATTCCTTCAAAAAATTAAGGAAGCATATGACCGTGAGCCTGGTTTAAAGAACCTGCTTCTTGATCCGTATTTTAAGGAAATCGTGGAAAGCTACCAGGATGCTGCCCGTGAAATTATCAGCGTCGCTGTAAAGAACGGCATTCCTGTACCATGCTTTGCTGCTGCTTTGTCCTATTATGACAGCTACCGAACAGAAACATTGCCTGCAAACCTTCTTCAGGCACAGCGTGACTACTTTGGTGCACACACCTATCAGCGTACAGACAAAGAAGGCATTTTTCATACAAACTGGATGGAATAAAAAAAGAACAGCGTCCGAGCGGCGCTGTTTTTTCTTTCAAAAAATGAAAACCCCTGCATCAGCAGAGGTTTTCAAATTTATTAACACTGTTCAACATCAAGGTCGGTTACAGGCCACCAGAAGAAGCCGTCTTTTTCAAGCAGCCGGTCTGCTTCTTTTGGACCCATGGAACCGGATTCGTAATTAGGGAAGCCTTCTGCCCTCGTGTTTTCCCAAACGTCGGAAATTTTGTCGACAAAGCTCCAGGAAAGGGCCACTTCATCCCAGTGTGTAAAGTTTGTTGCATCACCGCGCATGCAATCATATAAAAGCCTTTCATAAGCTTCAGGTGTATTCATGTCATCGATGCCTTTGTTGGCAAAGTTTAATTTTACCGGTGTGGCTTCAATGTTTTGGCCTGATTTTTGGGCATTCAAATAAAGGGTAATGCCTTCTTCAGGCTGAATATGGATCACCAGCAGGTTCGGATTTAGCGTTTGCTCAGTCTGATAATACAAGTTCATCGGAATATCCTTGAACTGGATAACAATTTTCGTTGATTTAGCAGCCATCCTTTTTCCTGTGCGGATATAGATAGGCACACCTGCCCAGCGGAAATTATCAATCATCAGCTTGCCTGCTACATACGTTTCGGTGTTTGATTGTTCATCCACCATCGGCTCTTGATTGTAAGCTGGTACTTCCTGTCCATTTAAATGGCCTTTTCCGTACTGGCCGCGGACAAAGTAATCTCTTACCTGATCGCCTTCAATTGGACGCATGGCTCTTAAAACTTTTACTTTTTCAGATCTGATTTCATCTGTTGTCAAGCGGATTGGCGGTTCCATTGCCAATAAGGCAACCATTTGCAGCATATGGTTTTGAACCATGTCGCGAAGAGCGCCGCTTTTTTCATAGTAGCGGCCGCGTTCTTCTACCCCCAGTACTTCGCTTGATGTAACCTGGATATTTGAAATGTAGCGATTGTTCCATAAAGGTTCGAAAATCGCGTTGGCAAAACGAATCACTTCAATGTTTTGCACCATCTCTTTCCCCAGGTAGTGGTCAATCCGGTAAATTTCATTTTCTGAAAAGGCTTTCCGGATTTGCTTATTAAGCTGCTTCGCTGATTCAAGATCATGCCCAAATGGTTTTTCAATGACAAGACGCTTAAACCCATCTACATCTGTCAGGCCATCTGCTTTTAAATGCTCTGCAATGGTTCCGAAAAACTCAGGTGCCATGGCAAGGTAAAAAATGCGGTTGCCTTCAAGGGAATAGTGAGTATCCAATTCTTCGGCCATGCTCTTTAATTCCAAATAGGAACTGGAATCCGTCACGTCATGCGAATGATAGTAAAAGTGAGAAATAAAATCTTCAAGTTCTCCGTTATCTTTTATAGCGGACTCAACAGAAGCTTTAACACTTGCCTGAAACTCATCATTTGATAGCGGTCTTCTGGCAACTCCTACTACGGCAAAGCGATCAGACAGCCTGCCCTTTTTGTATAAGCGGTAAAGTGAGGGAAACAATTTTCTTTTTGCCAAATCCCCTGTTGCTCCAAATATCATTATTAATCCGGCCGGTTTTTCGTTTGTTTTCACGATTCTAGAACCTCTTTTCGACAAAATTTCTGTATGTAAGGCGGGACTGACTTTTGTCCGTCCTCAGCTTGAGAAGAAGCTGTTATATTGCATTGCAAAAAAACGTCTGTACAAGTATAAAATTGTATCTGTTTACAGCTATTTTCGCAAATATTAAGTTTGTCCTTTATACCATAGTTTCTATCTAACGGTCAGGATCTATCCTTTCAAATAACACAAAAAACAATTGTTAAATGAATGAATTCAGAGGCTGCTATGGTATATTGTTTATATTCATACTGGCAAGACAAAACAGGCTTAATCCCTAAATTGCTGGAAGGAGGTATTTTACATATGGACATATTTTTTCTGGGAACGGGAGCAGGAATTCCCGCTAAGCTGAGGAATGTATCCTCGATGGCTTTAAAGCTCCTGGATGAAAGAGGGAGCATATGGCTTTTTGACTGCGGCGAAGCGACCCAGCATCAAATTTTACATACAAGCATTAAACCGAGAAGAATTGAGAAAATCTTTATCACACATCTTCATGGTGACCATATTTATGGTCTGCCCGGCCTGCTTTCAAGCCGCTCTTTTCAGGGCGGTGATACAGAGGTAACCTTATATGGGCCAAAAGGTTTGAAAAAATTCATTGAAGTCTCGCTATCTGTCAGCGGCACATACCTTAAGTATCCTTTAAAGGTAGCTGAAATCACTGAGGGTATTGTGCTTGATGAAGAAGATTTTAAGGTGGAAACCCGCATGCTCGAGCACGGAATATCCTCATACGGCTACCGGATTACAGAAAAGGACCGTCCGGGAACATTGCTTGCGGACAAACTTGCTGAAGCGGGAATCAAACCGGGTCCGATATATAAGAAAATAAAGAATGGTGAAAACATTGAGCTTGAGGATGGAAGTATGATCGAAGCAGAAAATTTCCTGGGGCCGGCTCAAAAGGGAAGAATCGTCACGGTGCTGGGTGATACCAGATTCTGCGATGCGGCAATAGATTTAGCAGCCGGTGCTGACCTTTTAATACATGAGGCAACCTTCTCCAGGGGAGAAGAGAAGCTTGCATACGATTATTTTCATTCGACAACCCTGCAGGCTGCTCAAGTTGCGCTCGAGGCGAATGCAAGGAAACTTTGCCTGAATCATATCAGTTCACGATATGAACGCCAGGATTGGGAGCAGCTTGTGAAAGAATCACAGACCATATTTCCCAATACGGTCATTGCTGAGGACTTTAAAGAAATTCATATCCCGCTTGATAAAGGAGAGGCGAATTAATTGAAGACTTTCTATATCGTACGTCATGCAAAGGCGGAGGGCCAGCCTTTCTCTGCTGAATTGACAGAAAATGGAAGGGGGCAGGCGTTAAAATTAGTTGATTTCTTTAAAGGCAAAGAAATTAATCGCATATACTCCAGCCCTTTTGTGCGGGCGCTGGAAACAATCCGGCCTCTTGCACAATCCAGAAATCTGGATATCATTGAGGAAAGCCGTTTGGGTGAAAGGGTGCTGAGCTCTATTCTTTTTGATGATTGGCAGGACAAACTTAAGCAAAGCTTTTCCGATTTTGAACTCATTTTTGAAGGGGGAGAATCTCATTCATCAGGAATGAAACGGGCATCTTCCCTGCTGGATGAATTAATCGCGTCTAATGAGAATCACATCGTTCTGGTCAGCCATGGCAATTTATCGACGCTGCTGCTTCGTTATTTCGATGAAAATGCAGGCTTTGAGCATCTGATGAAGATGAGCAACCCGGATGTTTTCGAAATTAAAGTAAATGGTGAAGATACCGTATGGAAGCGGATTTGGAATGAAAAGTAATGCCTGGGAAAATTGAATTTTTCAAATTTGGCATTGACGGTTTTCTGCATGCATACTATAATCACACTTATACTTTAAAACATTATAGTAAAAAGCTATGAAGAGACTCTAGTAAGTTTTATCTCCCTGTTTATAGAGAGCCGGTGGATGGTGGAAACTGGCACAAAGATAAAATGAATTTCATCTTGGAGCTTATCTTTCCTGCATATAGCAGAAAAGACGGTAAAATCCGTTATATTTTTGAGTGGAAAGTCACATGCTTTCAAAAAGGGTGGTACCGCGTGAACCTGAATTCACGTCCCTTTTGAAGAATGTGGCTTTTTTGTTTTTAAAAAAATTTGGAGGTACAGGCATGCAGCAAAATGAGCAATGGTCATCGAAGATAGGATTTATTTTAGCATCGGCCGGTTCGGCAATCGGACTTGGAGCTATCTGGAAGCTTCCGTATGTGACAGGAACAAGCGGAGGCGGGGCATTTATTTTATTATTTCTGTTATTTTCCCTTTTAATTGGTTTTCCGCTATTACTGGCCGAGTTTGTGATTGGCCGCAGTACAGGGAAGGAGGCAATCTCGGCATACAAGGATATTGCTCCGGGAACTAAATGGCACTGGATAGGCTACCTTGGCGTATTCACGTGTTTTCTGCTTTTATCCTTTTATAGTGTAATAGGCGGGTGGATTCTGAAGTACATTGTATACGGGGTTACCGGGTCTATGAATGGTGCAGGCAATTATGAGGAGCTATTTGGCGCAGCCGTTTCAGACTCTGTATCTGTTGTAGCGGCACAGGGGATCTTTTTATTCATAACTGTTTTAGTGGTTGCAAAAGGCATCCAGAAGGGGATCGAGCAGGTCAGCAAAATTATGATGCCGGCTTTGTTTCTTTTATTTATTATTTTGATTGCACGATCCCTGACATTGGATAATGCGATGGAAGGCGTTTCGTTCTTTTTAAAGCCTGATTTTTCAAACCTAACCTCTGAAACCGTACTATATGCGATGGGCCAATCGTTTTTCTCTCTAAGTGTCGGGGTATCGGTTATGGTAACGTACAGCTCTTATCTATCTAAAAAAGAAAATCTGATGCAGCCTGCATTTTCTGTTGTCGGAATGAACTTATTTATATCAGTTCTGGCTGGACTGGCTATTTTCCCTGCTGTGTTCTCATTGGGCTTTGAGCCTGCTGCAGGTCCTGGCTTATTGTTCATTGTCCTGCCATCTGTTTTCGATCAGATTATGTTTGGGAGGGTGTTCCTGCTCCTATTCCTTGCACTGTTTCTATTTGCAACCTTAACTTCCGCTTTTTCAATGCTTGAAATTGTGGTGGCTGCCCTGACGAATAAGAATGGAAGTGGCAGAACCCGTGCAGCCTGGCTGACAGGGCTGGCAATCTTTATCGTCGGGGTCCCGTCTGCATTATCTTTCAGCATCTTATCCGATATTTCAATTTACGGCAAAATCATCTTTGATGCTGCTGATTTCCTTGTCAGCAACATCTTGATGCCGGTTGGAGCTTTGCTGATCTCCATATTTGTGTCATACAAAATGAAGAAAGACCTGCTGAGAAGTGAATTGATTCAAGGTTCAAAATCGCTGAATGGAATCTTTTCTGCGTGGTATTTCCTTCTGCGCTATGTGGTTCCTCTGGTTATTATCATTGTATTCCTTGATTCACTGCAGATTATATAATAAAAACGAGGGATGGCATCTGTTAGATGCCATCCCTCGTTTTATGTTACAGCCATCCCCGTTCATATTGCTCAGGAGGTTCGATTGCTGCGCCAAGTTCTTTTGCTGCTGTCCGCGGCCAATAAGGGTCTCTCAGCAATTCTCTGGCAATAAAGATTAAATCAGCCCGCTCGTTTTGGAGGATTTCTTCAGCCTGCAGGGCGGATGTAATAAGCCCGACTGCGCCAGTCTGGATATTCGCACCTTCTTTAATGGTCTCAGAGAATTTGACCTGGTAGCCCGGGTAAGTATGTATTCTGGCCGGCACTACTGCTCCGGAGCTTACGTCAATTAGATCCACTCCCTGCTCCTTCATCCATTTTCCCATTTCTGCATAATCCCTTGCGGTCAACCCTTCATCATGATAATCATGGGCTGATACTCTGACAAATAAAGGTCCATCCCAAACGGCTTTAACAGCTTCAATGACTTCACCGAGGAAGCGATACCGGTTTTCAGCCGATCCCCCATACTCATCATTCCGTTTATTGCTTAGGGGTGAGAGAAACTCATTTATCAGATATCCGTGTGCCGCATGGATTTCAATTACTTCAAAGCCGGCTTTTTTCGCTCTTTCAGCGCCTTTTTTGAATGCCTGGACAGTTTCTGATACTTCTTCTTTTGTCATTTCTTTTGGTGTTTTCATTTTTTCATTAAAAGCAATAGCTGATGGAGCGAGAATTTCTCCTTCAACAGTTGCTTTTCTGCCGGCATGCGCCAGCTGTATCCCGGGTGAAGCACCGTGTTCTTTCATTAGCCCGGTTAATTCCTTCAGGCCTGCGATGTGATCATCATTCCATATTCCCAGATCCTGAGGAGAAATCCGGCCCTGTGGAGTCACAGCGGTTGCCTCCAGGATAATTAATCCCACCTGCCCGACAGCCCGGCTCGTATAATGAGTCCGGTGCCAGTTTTCAACCATTCCGTCTTCATTATGGCTTGAGTACATGCACATCGGTGCCATAACAATTCTGTTTTTAAAGGTGACTCCTTTAATTGTAAAAGGTGAAAAAAGCTTTGTTTCCATAGTTTTTGCCTCCTTATTTCGCTATCCTAAATATTAAGTATATCAGGCAGTTCCATAAATGAAAAAGAACATGCATTCAGGAAGGTGTGTGCTTTCAGCGTTTATTCCTCAGTTCGCTTAACTTATATAATGTACCTCTCCAGACTATGCCACCCCGTACAAAGGTTAGGATGCTGGCGCGGATTATGGAATAAATAAACAGGAGAGCTGTAATTGGAAATACAGTAAACAGGAGCGGAGAAAATTTGGACATTCTTTTTGTAATGATTGTATAAACAGCTGCTAAAAAAAGAATGTTTGCAAGGCTCAGACTGAAAATCATTTTGTCTGTTGAAAAAACGGAGAAAAAGGGAAGCACCTGAGAAAGGAATGTGCCGGCAATTGCAAATAGCACCATGCTAATACGGTAATGAAGGCCAGCAAAAGTATTCTTTTCCAATCCTTTGAAGGCTTCTATTAAACTTTCATACCATTCAACTTCAATCAGGTCCATCGCCGTTGCAAATTTCTGTCTGAGACCGTTTTGTTTGATTTTCATTCCAAGCATTAAATCATCATCAGGCCGCATTTTTATTGCCTTGTGTGTTCCGATTGCTTCATAGGAATGCCTGGACACCATGTTAAATGCCCCAATGCCAACCCCGCTCTTAGAACGCGGATTGTTTGCCAGCCAGGGGCGTTTATAATAGGAGAAGCCAAAAAGAAAAAAAGCAATGAACGTGTTGAGCCAGAAACTCCTGCCTGTCAAACTTGGTGCCGCCGTTAAATGATCAAGTTCATTCTTGCTGAAATAATGAACCGCCTTGCTGAAGGCATCCTTTTTAAATAACACATCGGCATCTGTAAACAGAATTAATTCCCCTGATGATTCCCTATATCCTTTATAAAGAGCGTGGTTTTTTCCCAGCCATCTGCTTGGGAGGGAATCAATATGAATACACTTAACCCTTGAATCCTTTTTCTGAATATGATCCATGATGCTTCCTGTGCTGTCGGCTGAACGGTCATTGACCAATATCCATTCAATGCGTTTATAGCTTTGCCGCAGCTGGGTTTCTAAGCTCTCCGCAAGCTTGGCTTCCTCATTCCTTGCAGCGGTAATAACAGAAAGAAGGGGGCCTTCAGTCATCGTATCGGTATCTTCAAGGCGATCCAGGCTTTTTAGTCCCAGAAGTGAATCAATTAGTACTGCAATCCATACCAGGAGGCTTGCGCTTAATAGAATAATGAGCATTTGCAGGTTTCTCATCCTTTTCTCATAGTTTGCAATAAGACGGCGTTTTATAGGGGATGCTGCCAGCTAAATTTTGACGGTGCTGCTGAAGCTTTGGCCAAGCCGCCTCGATTGGGCTGTCGCTTCCTTGATGCATTCAATGAAAGCTTCCTGCACTCCGTTCGCTTCAAGCACTTTTACACCTGCTTCAGTGGTGCCGCCAGGGCTTGTTACTTCCTTCCTAAGCTGCTCGGGGTCCTTGGCTGATCGGGCCAGCATTTCGGCTGCCCCGATGAGTGTCTGGATGATGAATTCTTTCGCCATACCCTTTTCGAGCCCGATTTCTTCCGCGCTTTTTTCCATAGCTTCCGCAAGATAGTAAATATATGCCGGTCCGCTGCCTGACAGGCCTGTTACAGCATCCAGCTGTTTTTCCTCAACAAATGCTGATTTTCCCACTGTATCAAAAATGCCTCTTACTGCTTTCATCTGTTCTTTGGTCACTCTTTCATTAGCCGATAAGGCGCTTGCTGATTTTCCGACTGCTGCTGATGTATTTGGCATTGCTCTTACGACTGGCAGCTTTTTTTCTGCCAAAAGTTCAATGCTTTCGATCGAAACTCCGGCGAGTACGGAAATGATCAGCATGTCTTCCTGTAAATAAGGCTTTATGAGATTGATGGCTTCCTGAGCATCTTTTGGCTTCATCGCTAAAATAACAGCGTCAGCCCCGCTTAACAGTTCACTAAGATTATAAGTGGCCTGAACGCCATAGGCTTTTTGCAGGGATTGCAGCTTTTCCCTGCTGCATCTGTTTGTCACCCAAATATTGCTGCCGGTAATGAGCCGGCTTTCGACGATTCCTGATATTAACGCTTCTGCCATTGATCCTGCTCCTACAATAGCTAATTTTTTCATTTGCTGTTATTCCTCCTTATTGTTGCTCTATTTACCGGCTGTTAAAAATAAAAAAGCCTTTCCATCCAGTAAAGGACGAAAAGACTTTGCTTCCGCGGTACCACCTTCATTGCCTTTTCTTTCTTCGTGCAGCATGCCTGCCGCAGCCGCTGTGTTTTTGAAAAGGCATCTCGATCCCGATAACGCCGGGGGTGCGTTTAGGTTTTCCTAACAGCTCATAAGGCAGGTTCAATGGTCAAGTGGACGGTGAAGCCTTTCAGCCGCTCGAGCTTCACTCTCTTTCGCCGTTTTCCATTTACTAATCTTATTCATCGCCATGTTTCTGCTGTAGAGTACAGCTTTGATTTATGAAAATCAAATTTTAATTGTGATTATGCAAGAAGACACACTTAGTTGTCAAGAAGTATTTTTTGAAAAATTATCAATATTACATAAAAATTATGTGAAAATAATGACAATTACTAAAAAGAACGGTACACTTATTTTTATATATGTAAATTTCTAAATTATGTTATTGAATTCCGTTAATATATGCGTATGGCAAATGCTGATTTTTTAAGGGGATAACTGAACAGTTTACTTAAAGGAAGCATGCCTGAGGAAGTATATAGAAAAACAGCTTTATTTTATTTAAATATAGTGATTTTAGGGGGATTGTAAAATGGCAAAATGGAAGGATGGTATTGCAAAGCTTGTTATCCCGACACCTTTTCCTGTCGGCGACGTTAATGTATATGCAGTAAAAGGGGAAAAGCTGACTCTTGTCGATGCAGGGCCTAAAACGGATGAAGCATGGGAAGCTTTAAAATCCCAGCTTAAAGAGCTGAATTTAACTCCCGGTGATTTTGAACAGGTTGTTCTCACACATCATCATCCCGATCATGCCGGACTGCTTGACTTTTTCCCGGACAATCTTGATGTGTTCGGGCACCCGTTTAACCAAAGGTGGCTGTCCCGTACTGACGAATTTCTAAAATTTCATGATGAGTTTTACATAAAACTGTTTAACGAATTTGGAATTCCTGAAAGGTATGCTTCCTTTATTAACAAAATGAAAAAGACTTTGCGCTATTCCTGCAATCGTACCCTGACAGGAGAACTGAAGGAAGGCAGCCAGCCTGAAGGGCTTAACGGTTGGACGGTAACGGAGACCCCCGGGCATGCACAGAGCCATATAGGTTTGTTCAGGGAGAAAGATGGTGTATTCCTTGGAGGAGACCATTTGCTTGCACACATTTCACCTAACCCTATCCTGGAGCCGCCGCTTCCCGGCAATGCGGAAAGGCCGAAGCCGCAGCTTCAGTATAACGAGTCTCTGAAAAAACTGCGGCAGCTGCCGATATCCCTTTTTTATTCCGGACATGGGGAGGATATTACAAATGTGAATGGGTTAATAAGCGAAAGGCTTGGCCGCCAGCATGAGCGGGCAATGAAAGTAAAGGCATGGCTTGAGTCCGAATCGCTCACTGTTTTTGAGGTGTGCCGCCGCCTTTTTCCGAAGGTTTATGAGAAGGAGCTTTCCCTGACCATTTCTGAAACAATCGCACAGCTTGACTATTTGCATTCAATAGGAGAGATTTATATAAATAAAGAGGATGAAGCATTCTTGTATTCCGCATCAAAAGAGGTGGTTTGATTGTCAGACAGATTAAAAAATAAAAATGTGATTATCACCGGTGCATCAGGCGGAATCGGGGCGCAAATGGCCGTCCTTTGTGCCGAAAGGGGAGCAAATCTTGTCCTTCTTGCCCGCAGCCTTGACAAATTGCAGGAGCTGCAGGCAGACTTGCGGAAGCGCTTTTCAGTCGATGTATATGTGTATAAGCTTGATGTTTCAGACACTGACGAAGTTTCGGCTGTTTTTTCAGAGATCATTGCCCGGTTTGGTCACATAGATGTGCTTGTGAATAACGCCGGCTTCGGTGTTTTCCGCGAGGCGCATGAAGCAAAAGTTGAAGAAATAAAGGGAATGTTTGATGTAAACGTTGTTGGCTTAATGGCCTGCACGAGCATGGTGCTCCCAGTGATGAGGAAACAGAGGAGCGGCCATATTATTAATATCGCTTCACAGGCCGGCAAAATGGCCACACCGAAATCGAGTGTCTATTCCGCAACCAAGCATGCGGTTCTTGGCTATACAAACAGCCTTCGGATGGAGCTTGCTGACAGCAGTGTATTTGTGACTGCAGTTAACCCTGGACCGATTGAAACCAATTTCTTTACGATTGCAGATGAAAAGGGCACATACGTGAAAAATGTCAGCAAATTTATGCTTAAGCCTGAATACGTGGCCCGCAAGGTAGTCAATGCCATGCTGCGGCCTGTCAGGGAAATCAACCTTCCGCGGTGGATGAATGCAGGGAGCATTATCTATGCCCTTTTTCCAGGACTGTTCGAAAAAATTGGAAAACGCGCATTCAATCAAAAATAAGAAGCTCAGAAGCTGCAGCCAAGTGCCTGCAGCTTCTTTTGTTTTTGGCTGATGAGGCGTCTATCCCGGGGAGAAAGAACCGCTTTTAAGAAAAACCGCGTAAAATTTCCATTGAAACCGAACGCATATTCGCTTAATATAATGGGTATACATATACAGAACGAATGTTCTTGTAATATATATTTTTGGGAGTTTAGAGGGGCTATGCAGCATAGAAGCTGATAAGCAGCGCCTTACGCTTTTTTTTGAAGGAGGATGTCGAAGTCATGGTTGATTACAGCTCAATGCCGAACAATCAAATTTTGTGTGTTGATATGAAGAGCTTTTATGCAAGCTGTTCTGCTGTCATGCTTGGTCTGGATCCTCTTGACTGCTATCTTGTAATTGCCGGGAATGTGGAACGGAAGGGGAGCGTTGTTCTGGCGGCCTCTCCGCGAATGAAAAAAGAGTTTGGAATAAAGACAGGGTCCCGTCTTTTTGAGGTCCCCCAAGATCCGCGCATTCGAGTTGAGGAGCCGAAAATGGCGACTTATTTAAGAATCTCCACTGAAATCACCAGAGTGTTTAACCGATATGTCCCCAAGGAAGCCATCCATACGTACAGTGTCGATGAAAGCTTTATAAAAGTAGACGGCGCAGTGCATCTCTGGGGTGATGCCCAGACGATTGCCTGGAAAATAAAAGATGATATTGAACGGGAATTTCAGCTTCCCTGTGCCATAGGAATAGGGCCTAATTTGCTAATGTCAAAGCTCTGCCTGGACCTTGAGGCGAAAAAAAAGGGAGTTGCACAATGGACGTATGGAGATGTAAAAACAAAGCTGTGGAATATATCCCCGTTACGGGAAATGTGGGGCATCGGCCGCCGTGTTGAAAAGACATTGAATGGAATGGGGATTTTTACAGTCGGCCAGCTTGCCCGCTATGATCTGGCTAAACTCGAGAAGAAGTTTGGGATTATGGGCAACCAGCTCTATCACCATGCATGGGGGATTGATTTGTCGGAAATAGGCGCGCCGATTATGGCAGGGCAGATCAGCTTCGGCAAAAGCCAGATTTTACTGAGGGATTACAAAGAGGAAAAGGAAATTAAGCATGTGGTCCTTGAGATGTGTGAAGAAGTGGCAAGAAGGGCCCGCAGCCATCGCAAAGCCGGCAGAACCATCAGCTTTGGCCTTGGCTACAGCCAGGATGAATTCGGAGGGGGGTTTTATCGCTCCAGGACAGTCGATCAGCCAACCAATATTACGATGGATCTTTATCGGGTCTGCCTCGAGCTTTTTGACGAGAATTATGAGGGGAAAACAGTACGGCAGATTTCCATTTCCCTCGGCAATATTATGGATGACTGCGAAATGCAGCTGAGTCTGTTCGACTTGGATGGCTGGAAAAAAAGGGAGCTCGGCTATACTGTCGACCGGATCCGCTCCAAGTTTGGAAGAGGAGCTCTGCTGAGAGCCGTCTCTTATACAGGCGCAGGAACCGCCAAACACCGTGCGACATTGGTTGGCGGCCATAAAATGTAAAAGGAGGGTCAGCTTATGATTCGCGATCGGGGCAGAATTAAATGGACTTCCATGATGCTGCCGGAACATGTAAAGCTCTTAAGAGACTGGGCAAAGGAAGACACATACGAGCAAAAGCGGGAATTGGATGAGCAGAAGATGGAATATATGAATGAAATTCTTTCGGAAGCAATGGAATTTCAAAAAAACGTTACACTTACACATTACAGGGGCAGAAATTATGAACTGGTTATCGGGAGCATTCATTATTGGGATGACCTTGGCCAAAAGCTTCATGTTGTTGACCGGTTTGGGGAAATTCACCGTATTTCCATTAACGATATAGCGGATGCGCGGTTCACGGAAGAGTAGGGCTGGCTGGACTGTACTGGATGAATTTAAGCGGGGTAGTTTTAAGGCGGGTGAAGCACCTTAACAGCAGGGAGGTGTATGAAGATGCCCAGCGGAAAAGAACTTGAACAGCTGCCAATGGCCAACGCCGCACCAGGGGCCGGGGAAGACAGTACGGACAGGGACCGGGAACGGCTTCAAGGGATAGTACAGGATGAAAGAGCGACACCCGCAAAAACAAAAAATGAAAAATGAAAAAAACGGGGATGGCTATCCCCGTTTCCACCATTATTGCTTTTCATCAGGAGCTTTCTCTGCACGGACACAGGACTGGAAAGTTCCTTTATGAGTGCCATCACAAAATGGGATATTCAAGGATCTTCCGCAACGGCAAAGGGAGAAGGTTTTTTTTGTTTCGAATTTATTGCCATCCATATCAATTAACTCTACATCACCTGTTACACGCAGCGATCCATTATCCATTACTTTAATCTGCACCTTGGACATATCCAATCATCCTTTCTAAAAAACATTATTTTGGTGGCTGAATAGCAGATGTCTCTTTCAGAAGCATGTTATCCCTATCTGTGTTAAAATCAGCATATGCAAAGGGGAGGTAGTTTTACAACATGGAAATTACACTAACTGAATTAGCGGCAGAAAAATTATCGGGACGGATTGCCGGCAAAGATGGATTCATAAAACTAAAGTATGATATAGATGGCTGCGGCTGTGTTGTAAGCGGAGTGGCTGCACTCTGGCTTGTTGATGAGCTTGATGAAGATGACAGAGAAATCAAAACAAACACCGGCAGCATATATGTGGAAAAATCCAAGGAAGTATTTTTGGATGAAAATTTAACGATAGACTTTTCAGAGAAGGCAAACTGCTATCAGTTAAAAAGCCCGAATCAGTATTTAAACCCGAGAATGAGCTTTATTGATAAAACAAAATAATAATGAATTAGCTGACGGCCGCTGTGGGAAGGCGGTCTTTTTAATAGGCTGCATAGGTAAAAATACCCTTCCAAAATTCTGGAAAATAAGGTTTTAATATATTAGTAAAAGGTTAGATAACAAGATGTTTGTCATTATGGGTGAAGAGAGTGCTGATTGGGGGAGATTCGAATGAAGTGGAAGTTATTTTTTCTGGCGGCAGCTTTCCTGATTTTGTCGGGGTGCAGCACAGCAACAATGGGCCAGGCGATTGATGATGGAATTCCATTTAATGTAAAAGAAATCTTACATAAAGAAAAAGTAAAAGGTGGAGTCATACTGCTGTATTTAACGCAGCAGAATGATGGACAAAATGAGATCGAGGCCATGGCAGCTGCCTATTTGAAAGGCAGTGACAAAAAGGGCTGGAAAAATGAGGGCCATAACCATTGGGAGCATTATGAGAATGAACATATGACCGTTTATTCAGATACTTTCTATGATTACGATAAGGAAGGTAATCTGGAAAACAGATTACCAATAATTTTTGGTGAAATTCAAAGCGGAGATATTAAAAAAGTAGAAGTGGCCGGCAAGGAAGAAAAATTTGAAGAAGCGGCTATAATAAAAAAAGAAAACAAACGCTATTATTTTAAAATGGGAGACTATCATACTGCCAGAGGGCTGTCGGCAGACGGCAAGGAAATCATAAAGAAAAAGAAAAATTAGAGCTATATAAAGCAGCTGGCTTGCATTGAGCCAGCTGCTTCTATTATTGCGAAAAAGTATCTTTGCTGCTGACATACTGCTCCAAAAACTCGTCAATGACTTTTTCATAATCCTCTCTGTTTTCGTTGAAGGATTGGGCATGGATCCCATTGGCAGCAAGGTAAAGTTTTTTAGGACCTTTTTTCTTTTCATACAAAGCTTCGGACATGGTCGGCAAAATAAAATCATCTTTTTCGCTGTGGATAAACAGGATGGGCTTCTTTATATTTTCTATAACGGAAATAGGCGAAACGTCCGCAATGGAGTATTTCTCCCGCATCCGCAGGAATAGATCAGCAACAGGCAAAAAGACTTTCGCGGGCAGCTTCATCTCGGTTTTTAAACGGTAAGCCAGCTGCTCCTTAAAATCAGAAAAAGGGCAATCAGCAATGTAAAAGTCGGCACCGTCTTCAAGCATTCCCGCATAAAGGAGCATGGTTGCAGCTCCCATGCTTTCACCATGAATGCCGATCTGGATACCAGGCCCTTTTTCAGCTTTAAGCCAATCAACAATTGCTTTTAAGTCAAACTTTTCATAATGCCCGTAACTTGTCGTCTTTCCCCCGGATTCTCCGTGGCGGCGATGATCATAGATTACAGCGTTAAACCCCCGTTCCAGAAAGAGGTTCATATATTTAATCGAGTTCATTTTATTTTCCGTAACCCCGTGAGAAATAATGATATAGCGGCTGTTTTTATGGGGTTCAGCAGCCACGGCTTTTAAGTTATAGCCGAATGGGGAGGGAATAAGAACTTCTCTTTTCGGGAGGCTTTCATACTTGATAAGATCAAGTCTGCCGGACTCCTTCTCCCTTTCTAAAATAAAGTCATCTTCCTTCTTTTTCATAAACATAAGCCTATTTGTAAAATAGACGCCGAGTGATGAAAGAAAGAGAACGATGGAAAATAAATAACGCAAAAACCTTCTCAAACCCATCCCTCCATCTTTTTTCTTTATCGCAGTCTAACGGGCAGTAAGACCCCCAATTCGAGACTCAGAGGAATCAAAGGAGGATAAGTGGGGGTCAAAACTGCCCAATCCAGCTGCGGCTCCTAGGGCAAGTCGCCCGCTTTATAATGTAAAGGCCCGAAATAAGGACAAAGACTAAGAACGCCACGTCCTCCCAAAAGCTGCTGCTTTCGGTCGTGCGATGTATCGCTGCCGTAGCTTTCCTTGTCCTGTGGGCCTCAACTAACAATCAGTGGGGGACAAAAGAAAAACCCCACTGATTGAAGTTTTACTTTATTTTACCATTATGGCTAAAATTAAAACAGAGATGTTAGCCGGGACATGTTTGAATTTCATGAAGGACTCCCGGCACAAACAAAAAGCCGCTTTCCGGCGGCTTATTGCTGTGCATTTTGTCTTTTAGTGGGATGAACCGCCTTTTCTAATTCCTCGGCAGCAATCGTCTGGCTGACTGTATCGGAATTCGGCTTTCCCTTCTGGCTATATCCTTTATCACGTTTTTGGCTCATCGGATAATCCCCCTTTTAATGGCTGCAGCTGAACCTGAATTCGCCAGCTGCTTTCATCTCATAAGATGCGATAAAAAAGGGGGCTTATTCATAGTACTATTGAACTGTTTGAGCATTCAGTCTGAAATAGGTGCTTTCAATCGGCCTGGAAAGATGTGGCTGAACAATTTTTACAGCTTCCATTAATTGATCCAGGTTAACATTGGTTTCAATTCCCATGCGCTCTAGCATATAAACAACATCTTCTGTTGCAGCATTGCCTGCAGCGCCAGGGGCAAATGGGCATCCGCCAAGTCCGCCGGCGGATGTGTCAAACCGGTCGACACCTGCCTTTAGAGCTGCAAAAATATTTGTGAGGGCCATTTTTCTTGTGTCGTGGAAGTGTGCAGTGATAAGGGTATTTGGAAACTCTGCTTTCAAACGGGAAAATAGCCCATATGATTCATGGGGAGCAGCCATGCCGATCGTATCTGCCACGCTTAATTCATCAGCTCCTGCCTCTGTAAATTGACGGCATAGCCCAACTGTATCTTCAGGATTGATGGCTCCTTCGTACGGACAATAAAATGCTGTAGAGATGCATGCGCGGACAAAGTAGCCTTTCTCCTTCAGTTCTCCGATAATCGGTTTTAGTTCATCCATGCTTTCCTGAGTGGTTTTATTGATGTTCTTTTTATTGAATGTATTGCTGACACCGACGAAAACGGCTACAGCCCGGCAATCAGTCATATATACTCTGTCAATGCCTTTGCGGTTCGGGGCAAGCACGATATCCCTTGTATCCGCACCAAGGCAATCTGCCGTAATTTCAGCTGCATCCCCCATTTGCGGAACCCATTTAGGAGACACAAAAGAAGTAAGCTCCAATTCTGTTAATCCTGCATTTTTTAAACTTCTAATAAAGTCTTTCTTAACCTCAGTCGGTACAAACGACTTTTCATTTTGCAGTCCATCCCGCGGGCCCACTTCAATAATTGTTACTTTATCTGGAAATGCAAGCGTCATGTTTTCCTCTCCCGTTTCATAATTTAATTTTTAGTAAGCGTTTTCTCGACGTCCTTAAATTTATTGTATTAGGAAAGTATTTTCGATTGCAAGAATAATAGAAATTTTGACAAAATAAAAGGAATTTTGATATCCCTCAACGAATATAAGCAAAGAGATGTTTTGAAAGGATGAGAGAGATGGCACAAACAGAAGTCGTAATAGTCAGCGCTGTCCGGACAGCAATCGGCAGTTTCAATGGAAGTCTTAAAGATGTATCAGCACCAGAGCTTGGGGCGATTGCGATTAAAGGCGCTCTTGAAAAAGCAGGTGTAACACCGGATCAAATAGATGAAGTAATCCTGGGAAATGTCCTGCAGGCAGGCCTGGGACAAAACACAGCAAGGCAGGCAGCTCTTAAAGCGGGTCTTCCTGAAAGCGTTTCCGCGATGACGATTAATAAAGTTTGCGGTTCAGGGCTGAAGGCGGTCCATTTAGCAGCACAGGCCATTTTGGCCGGCGATGCCGAAGCAGTGATTGCAGGCGGCATGGAAAATATGAGCCAGGCGCCTTACATACTGAAAAATGCAAGAAATGGCTTTAAAATGGGAGACCAAAAACTTATAGATTCGATGATTTCAGACGGTCTCTGGTGTGCTTTTAATGATTACCATATGGGAGTTACGGCTGAAAATCTTTGCTCGAAATATGAGCTGAGCAGGGAAGAACAGGACAAATTTGCCGCAGACAGCCAGGAAAAGGCGGCCAAGGCAATTGAAGAAGGAAAATTCAAAGATGAGATCGTTCCGGTTAAAATTCCTCAGCGAAAAGGGGATCCGATCGTTTTTGATACAGACGAGTATCCGAAAAAAGGGACAACTGCTGAAAAGCTCGCAGGCCTGCGTCCGGCGTTTAAGAAAGATGGCAGCGTAACAGCCGGAAATGCGTCCGGGATTAATGACGGGGCGGCTGTATTGCTGGTTATGAGCAGAAAGAAAGCAGATGAACTGGGGCTTAAACCATTAGTGACGATTAAAGGAAATGCAAGTGCTGGTGTGGATCCAAGCATCATGGGCATTGGCCCTGTTGCTGCTGTGAAAAAAGCGCTTGAAAAGGCATCTGTTTCCATGGATGAATTGGAGCTGATTGAAGCAAACGAGGCATTTGCAGCCCAGTCGCTTGCAGTTGACAGGGAGCTTATGTTTAACAAGGAGATCCTGAATGTTAATGGCGGGGCCATTGCACTCGGACATCCGATCGGCGCAAGCGGAGCACGAATCCTTGTAACTCTTATACATGAGATGCAAAAAAGACAGGCAAAGAAAGGCCTTGCAACTCTTTGCATTGGCGGAGGTCAAGGGGTAGCTACAGTAGTGGAGCTTGCATAGCCGTATTTGATAAAAGTTAGTAAAAATAAGTACTTTTTAATGAAAGGAGCGATTGAAGTGAAGAAAATTTGTACTTCCTTCAGTGAAGCGGTTCAGGAAATTCACGATGGTGCTGTCCTTATGGTTGGCGGTTTCGGTCTGTGCGGAATTCCGGAAAACCTTATTCTGGCTTTAGTTGAAAAAGGGGTTAAGGATCTGACAGTCATCTCGAATAACTGCGGTGTTGACGATTGGGGACTTGGACTGCTTTTAAAAAATAAACAGATTAAGAAAATGGTTGGTTCGTATGTTGGGGAAAACAAAGAGTTTGAAAGACAGGTTCTCTCAGGGGAAATTGAAGTAGAGCTGCTTCCTCAAGGAACATTGGCAGAGAAAATACGTGCAGGCGGAGCAGGCATTCCTGCTTTTTACACACCAGCTGGAGTAGGGACCCCAATTGCAGAGGGGAAAGAGACGAAGATGTTCGACGGCAAGGAATATCTCCTTGAAGAAGCTCTGAAAGCAGACTTCAGCCTTGTGAGGGCATGGAAGGGCGATAAGATGGGCAATCTTGTTTATCATAAAACGGCCCGAAACTTCAATCCGATGATTGCGGCAGCCGGCAAAGTGACAATTGCAGAAGTGGAGACGCTTTATGAGATTGGTGAACTGGATCCGAATTATATTCATACCCCGAGCATATATGTTCAATCACTGATTGAAGGGAAACAGGAGAAGCGCATTGAAAGACTGACGGTGAAGAAATAAATACCAGTGACGGAAGGAGAGGGTGTCATGAGTAACGATAAAGCGGCAGTACGCGAAAAAATTGCCAGACGGGCTGAAAAGGAAATTGAAAATGGCTTTTACGTGAATTTGGGAATCGGTATGCCAACATTGGTTGCCAATTATATTTCTGATAATAAGGAAGTGGTCCTGCAATCTGAAAATGGATTACTGGGAATTGGCCCGTATCCTGCAGAAAGTGAAGTTGATCCGGATCTGATTAACGCAGGAAAAGAAACAGTTACAGCGATCGCGGGATCATCTTATTTTGATAGTGCCGAATCTTTTGCAATGATCAGGGGCGGCCATGTGAATATTGCCATTCTCGGGGGCATGGAAGTCTCTGAAAAAGGAGATCTTGCCAACTGGATGATTCCCGGAAAAATGATCAAGGGAATGGGCGGTGCAATGGATCTGGTTCATGGCGCCAATAAAATCATTGTCATTATGGATCACACTAATAAAAATGGCGATTCAAAAATTCTTAAAGAATGCAGCCTGCCTTTAACAGGTAAAAACGTCGTTGACCGCATTATAACTGAGCGGGCAGTCATCGATGTCACCGAGTCCGGTTTGAAGCTTGTTGAAGTAGCTAAAGGCTTCACAATTGAGGATATTATCAATTCGACAGAACCCCAATTGCAGGTTGATGAAAACGTTGTAACAGAAGCATACTAATACATCTGAAAAGTACAGCTGCATGCTGTGCTTTTCATTATTTTCATCCTAATGAAAAGGGGAGAAAAAATGAGTTTTTCCTTTAAAGGAATTGACCATATCCAGCTGGCAGCTCCGAAAGGCTGCGAGGAGGAAGCCAGAAAATTTTACGGTGAACAGCTTGGCCTGAAGGAAATTCCCAAGCCTGAAAATCTTCAAAAGCGCGGAGGCTGCTGGTTTATTTGCGGAAATCAGGAAATTCATATTGGGGTGCAGGAGGGCTTCCTGCCTGCCAAAAAAGCCCACCCTGGATTTATTGTGGAAAACCTGGAAGCCTTGAGAAGCAGTCTTCAAGAGCAGAAAATAACAATAAAGGAAGAACCTCCGATAGAAGGAAGAGAGAGATTCTTTGTAGATGATCCATTCGGAAACAGAATTGAGTTTCTGGAGTTTTTATCATAAAAAGTGATTTAGCCTGCTCCTTCATGAATAATAATATATGCTATAATAAATGGCAAAATCAGTTGATGAGGGGATTAAATGAAAAAGAAAAAACACCATTCCCAGCCTAAGAAAGACGACAAACCAGTCACGTTAGGCGACATGCTGAACCAGGACCTGGTGGAGCAGCTGAAAGGGAAAAAGCAGGAATTAAAGGCTGCTGAAGATAAACAGAAGGAAGAAGAAGAGCGCAGAAAAAGAGAGGAAAGAAGACTGCGCGAAAAAAATAAAAGTTTTGAAGAGCTGCTTGGAGAAAGCGATCTTAACTGGAAAGAATACAAATAACATTAAAAGAAGGGGCCGACTTTTCCGTCAGCCCCTTTCTTGTCTTAAATTATGGACTTTCTATCATCTATGCTGCTCATATTTATTTAGCTTTGCAATAGATTTAATGATAGCCAATTCATTTTCGTTGAGAGGAATGGCTCTTGCTGCTTCTGCATTTGCTCTTACTTGCTCAGCCCGGCTGGCCCCGGCTGTAACAGAAGCGACAGCAGGGTTCGCAAGATTGAACTGAAATGCTATTTCGTTCATGGTGCGCTGGTCTGAAATTTTTCCCCGGATGCTGGTGAGCGTTTTTTCCAATTCAGCATAGCTGTAATCCATATAGCCTTTCTCTTTTACCGATTCTGATGCTTTATCCAGCATTTTGTCGCTGAGCAGCCCTTTGGCCAGCGGTCCTCTAGTAACAGCACTGATGCCTTTTTGATTCAGAAGAATCAGCGCTTCTTCTTCAGGACGCCGGTCTAAAATGCTGTATTGCATCATGACAGAAACAATGGATGATTTTGATGCAAATTCCCGGATCACATTGGGGCGAATGGAGGAAATGCCATATTGGCGGATGTATCCTTCTTCCTTTAGTTCCTCAAATGCTTCAATGGTTTCATCAATCGGATCTTCAATCGTGCCGCCGTGAAGCTGATATAAATCAATATAGTCCGTAGCGAGTCTTTTTAAGCTGTCCTTTACAGCTTCTTTGATATGGCGTTTAGAGGGATCCCAGCTCCAGCCGTCTTTATTTTTATTCCAGCGGTTACCGGCTTTGGTTGCAATGATCACCTGTTCACGGACATTCTTTAAGGATTGTCCGACAAGCTTTTCATTTTCGCCAAAGTCGTATAAATCAGCTGTATCAAAATAATTGATTCCTTCTTCAAGGGCCGTTTCAATAATTTCCTGGGCCTTATAAGGGTTGGTGCCTATGGACATGCAGCCCAGCCCCAGTTCGCTTACGTACAAGTCTGAGTTTCCAAGTCTTCTCTTTTTCAAGTAACCACCTCATTTGAATGTTTTCTATAATTGTACATAAACAAATGAGGCATACTCAAATTTAGAGGCTTATCATTTTTTGATGTTCTGAGATTCAACCCAGTCTTTTACAAGGACATACTGCCTGCTGTATTGTTTTAGCTTCTCGCGGACTTCCCAGGCTTTGCCGGCCAGAATAATCCCCCTATTATGGACATACACCTTCATGCCATACTCCCCCTCATCAAGTATGATAAAATGTATGAGCAATCATTACCGGAATAGAACAGGAGTGACTGAAAACAATGAGCCGCCTAGAAGAAAAAACAATTAAAACGGAAAAAATCTTCACTGGTAAAGTCATCAGTCTGCAAGTGGAGGATGTTGAACTGCCGAATGGCAAAACATCGAAGCGGGAGATTATCAAACATCCCGGAGCAGTAGCTGTATTGGCAGTAACAGAGGATAATAAAATAGTGATGGTTGAACAATATCGAAAAGCGCTGGATAAGGTTATTGCTGAAATTCCTGCCGGAAAGCTTGAAGCAGGAGAAGAACCCAGCGTGTGTGCAGAAAGGGAACTGGAAGAAGAAACGGGGTACGGCTGCACGGAAATGGAATGGCTGATTTCATTCTACACTTCGCCCGGATTTGCCGATGAGCTCGTACATTTATATATAGCAAAGGGCCTTAAGAAAAAAGAAAATGCCGCATCCCCTGATGAAGATGAATTTGTGAACCTTTTGGAGGTAACCCTGGAGGAAGCCATATCCCTGCTTGGGGAGCAAAAGGTTTATGATGCGAAAACGGCTTATGCAATCCAATATCTGCAGCTTCAAGAGGCGTTGAAAAAATAACATGAGGCGCTTTTTTGCTGATCTTCATATCCATATTGGACGTACGTTTACGGGAAAGCCAGTTAAAATAACAGGCGCTAAATCCCTTACCTTCACTAATATCATCAGGCATGCCCGCAATGAAAAGGGGCTTGATATCATTGGCATTATTGATTGTCATTCTCCTGAAGTCATCCTTGAAATCGAGGACTTGGCCCAAAAAGGCTTTGTAACCGAGCATAAGGACGGGGGCCTTCAATACGGAGATTTGACGATAATTCCCGGGTCGGAGCTTGAAATTTATGATGATTCCTGCAAAGGCCCTATCCATGTCCTTTGCTACTTTCCAACCCTATCCGCAATGAAGGATTTCTCTGCCTGGCTGACAGGGTATTTGAAGAACATAACATTAAGCTCTCAAAGAATTTATGCCTCAGGCAGAATGCTGCAGGAAAAAGTAAAGGAACTGGATGGGCTTTTTATTCCTGCCCATGTTTTTACCCCATTTAAAAGCCTATTCGGAAAAGGGGTAGAGCGGTCGCTGTCAGAGGTTTTTGATCCTGATTTAATTGATGCAATTGAGCTGGGGCTTAGTGCAGATACGATGATGGCTGATCAAATAGCTGAACTTCACAGATATACATTCTTAACAAATTCAGATGCCCATTCACTAAAAAAGATCGCCAGAGAATATCAGGTTCTGGAAATGGAAGCACCTACATTTGCTGATTTGCACAAGGCTTTGGCCGGAAAAGAAAAATGCAGGGTTAAAGCCAATTACGGGCTGGATCCTCTGCTCGGAAAATACCATCAGACTGTTTGTTCTGAATGTTTTGGCCCCTTTGATGAAGAGAAGGGTAAATGCCGGAATTGCAGTCACCACAAATTTATCAAAGGCGTGGCTGACCGGATCTCTGAACTGAAATCTTCCGGAGGATTGCCCGTTGTACGGCCGCCTTATATTCATCAGGTCCCTCTTGAGTTCATACCAGGGTTAGGTCCGAAAATGCTCGAGAAGCTCCTGGATCATTTCGGAACTGAAATGGCCATTCTTCATGATGTTCCTTTCTCAGAAATCAGCAAAGTAATTCCTGAGAAGACAGCCATGCATATTGGAAAAGCGCGTGAAGGAAAGCTGAACCTCCAGGCAGGAGGCGGAGGCAAGTACGGCAGAATTGTGGATTTATAAAAAATAGAGCCCATCGAGGCTCTATTTTTGTTTTCTGCTGACTTTAGCATAAATGCAAGTATCTCTAAGCTCTTTTCCATCTGCACTTAGACTGTCATTAATCAGGGTTCCTTCAAGCGTGTACCCCAGCTTTTCGGGAATTCTCCGGCTGTTGATGTTTCTCGGATCACATCTGATTTCCACTCTGTTTGCTTGAAAATGCTCAAAGGCAAACTTCGTCAAGCCTGCAGCAGCTTCAGAAATATAGCCGTTCTTCCGAAACCTCACATCTCCCCAATAGCCAATTTCGAATTTGCGGACATCCCAATTGATGCGATGCAGGCCACTAGAGCCGACAAATACATCATCTTCTTTCCTATAAATATGGATACGGAAATCTTCCCTTTGAATAAACTTGGCATAGGAATTGCGGATACCTGACTCAACTTCATCAGCTGATTGTTCATTCTGTGCAAAAGGAAGCCATTTTTTAAGCTCGGCAGCTGAAGCTGACACAGCTTCATGAACAGTTTTTCCGTCTCCGGGCAAAGCGGGCCTCATATAAAGTCTTTCTGTTTCAATTCTTTCTGGAAACTCTATTAAAATCGGATCCATTTTCTCCAGCGCCCCCAATGATAATTTAAATAATTTTGAAAATTATAGCAAAAAACATATGAAGTATTCAAGACCTTTTTTTCACAATTGTGAGCAGCACAATTCTTTGTCATACAATTCCGGGACAGGCATACAATTTAATATCCAATTTGTTTTGTCTTAGGAGGAAGAGCAATGAAGAAAAAAATTTACCAGAACGCCGCAGCAGCCCACTTTCGCGAACATTCCTCAATCTACTTATTTGTTATTGTTTTATTTCTGATGGGTGTCATTTTTGGAGCTATAGTTGTAAATAGCTTGAGTTTTACACAAAAAGAAGATTTATTTTATTATCTGTCTCAGTTTTTTGGACAAGTATCAGATGGACATATTGCAGCAGCGGATGAATTATTCAAACAAAGCTTTTTCCATAATACAAAATTTATAGGATTGATGTGGATTTTGGGAATCTCCATAATTGGACTGCCAGTCATTCTGATTCTTTTATTTATGAAAGGCATGGTGGTTGGCTTTACAGTTGGCTTTCTCGTTAACCGAATGGGATGGGAAGGATTTTTGCTTTCCTTCGTATCGGTCCTTCCCCAGAACCTGATCATCATACCTATCTTTATAATCGCCGCAACACTGGCTGTGTCTTTCTCTTTAAAAATGATTAGAAGACAATTTATGAAGAAAGCCGGACAGCCCATGATGCCCCTTTTCGGAAGATATATGATTGCTTTTGCTGTGGCCATTCTGTTTCTAATCGCTGCAGCCGGGGTAGAGGCATTTATCTCGCCTGTCTTAATGAAGTCTGTTGTAAGTTCAATCCAATCCTGATAAAAATCATGCTAAAGGCAGAGCGGCTGACTCTGCCTTTTTGCTGTACGGGAAAAGGATAAAAATTATAATATAGGGTACATATAAAGAGGTTTAAAACTGTTTTAGAGAATATTGTAATTATTATTATATTAAATTGATTATCGTTTGTTATTTATAATTATTTTATTTTGAATGTGAACTTATTTCTGTTATAATGAGAATGTTAGTGGCGAGGGAGGGACTTTCGGTATGGAAAGCAGAATTGAAAGAATCAAAAAACAGTTGCATTCATCCAGCTATAAACTAACACCACAGCGAGAGGCAACAGTTCGCGTCCTGTTAGAACACGAAGAGGATCATTTAAGTGCGGAAGATGTCTACCTCCTAGTAAAAGAGAAATCGCCTGAGATAGGCTTGGCAACTGTATATAGAACACTTGAATTGCTGACTGAATTAAAAATTGTCGATAAAATCAACTTCGGTGACGGAGTTTCCCGTTATGACCTGCGTCAGGAAGGGGCAGCCCATTTTCACCACCATTTAGTCTGTATTGAGTGCGGAGCTGTTGATGAAATACAGGAAGATTTGCTTGAAGACGTTGAGGAAGTGGTTGAACGCCGCTGGAACTTTAAAATAAAAGATCACCGCCTTACGTTCCATGGCATCTGCTACCGCTGCCAGGATAAACAAACAGAAAATGAAACCGAAGCAGATGAAAATTAATAGTTTCTTGACAAAGCTTATTCTACATTAGGATAGGCTTTTTATTTTGAGCCGTTTTCAAAAAGGGCAAGTGCCCTGAAGAAACATCATTTATTCAAATTCAGGTATAATTCTTGTCCAAAATGGCATACCTTTTAATAATAGATAGCTGAATATCTTTCTTTTTATTAAAAGTTATGGAGGACCAAACCATGAAATCCTGGCTGGGCATGGCTTTTCAGACCATTAAAGTATTTGTGATTTTTACTGGATGCACAATCCTTTTTTATTATGGTATTATGTGGTTAAATGAAGAATACCAGGATTATCACCGCTATGACGAACCAAGGGGAGCGGCTGTTAAGGTGTCAGCGAGCGGAACTGATGAAGATAGGAGCTTGCTGGACCGGTTAATTCTTTTCTACTTAAACGGGGAGTAATGCTATCATATGGATGATCAGTTAAAAGACTTTATTCATTATTTACTTGTAGAAAAAGGCCTCGCCAAAAATACAATTATCTCGTATGAAAGAGATTTGAAAAGTTATCTGAAGTATCTCAATTCGGAAGAGAAGCTTGCAAGCCTTGAGAATGTGCAGCGCATGCAAATTGTCCAATTTCTCGGCTTTTTAAAAAAACAGGGCAAATCCTCAAAAACTCTGGCCCGGCATATAGCCTCCATAAGGGCCTTTCACCAATTTCTGCTCCGCGAAAAAGCAGTTGGCCATGATCCTTCTGTCCATATAGAAACACCGCAAATGGAACGTTCGCTTCCAAAAGTATTAAACATGCAGGAAGTGGAAACTTTATTGGATCTTCCGGAAATTAAGGATCACTTTGGTCTGCGGGATAAAGCCATGCTTGAACTTTTATATGCTACAGGCATTCGCGTAAGTGAACTGATAGGCCTGAACTCAGGTGATGTTCATTTAACGATGGGCTTTGTAAGATGTATTGGCAAAGGGAACAAGGAACGGATTGTGCCTATTGGCAAAACAGCTTCTGAAGCGCTTGAAAGGTATTTAACTGATGGAAGAGGCAAGTTCGTTTCTAAAAAGCATAGGGATGAAGCATTATTTTTAAATCATCACGGCAGACGTCTTTCGAGACAGGGATTCTGGAAAATACTGAAGCGGCTGGCCAAGGAGGCAGGGATCGAGAAGGAGCTGACTCCACATACGCTGAGGCATTCATTTGCCACTCATCTGCTGGAAAATGGGGCAGATTTGCGGGCTGTCCAGGAAATGCTTGGACATGCCGATATTTCCACTACGCAAATCTATACGCATGTAACCAAAACACGGCTAAAAGATGTGTACAGTCAATACCATCCGCGTGCTTAAAATAGAAAAAATCAAATGTCATAAAGCTGCCATAAAAATAGGCAGCTTTTTCTTGTCATTTTACCTGTTTATTAGGTAAAATATAGATGTCAGACTTCTGACAAATGAAAGGGCTATCCTTATTATGTTTTAAAACGCGGGAATGGCGGTATACACCCCGGCTCCAGCAAGAGAATCAGTGTTAAATAAACCTAAAAAGGGTACTATACGAATATGATTTTTGTAACCGTATTCAAATTATTAGGAGGTTTTCAAATGTCTGCATATACATATAAGCGCGTTTTTTTAATTGTCATGGATTCAGTGGGAATCGGAGAAGCGCCTGATGCCGATAAATTCGGTGACAAAGGTGCCGATACAATTGGCCACATCGCAGAAAAAATGAATGGCCTGAAGATGCCGAACATGGGCAAACTTGGCCTTAGTAATATCCGCGAAATCAAAGGAATCGAAAAAGCGGATAACCCTATGGCGTTTTACACGAAGATGCAGGAAGCATCAAACGGAAAAGACACAATGACTGGTCACTGGGAAATTATGGGGTTGAATATTCAAACTCCATTTAGAGTCTTTCCTGATGGATTTCCGGAGGAATTGATTTCAGAACTTGAATCACGCACCGGCAGGAAGATTATTGGGAATAAGCCTGCAAGCGGAACAGAAATCCTGGTTGAACTGGGAGAAGAACATATGAGAACAGGAGCACTGATTGTTTATACATCAGCCGATTCAGTTCTGCAGATTGCGGCACATGAAGATATCATTCCAATTGAAGAACAGTATAAAATCTGTAAAATTGCACGCGAGCTGACACTTGATGAAAAATATATGGTAGGCCGTGTGATTGCCAGACCATTCGTTGGCGAGCCGGGAAATTTCCAAAGAACATCAAACAGACATGATTATGCGTTAAAGCCATTTGACCGCACAGTAATGAATGAAATGGCAGATGGCGGACTTGATGTAGTGGCAATTGGGAAAATCTCCGACATTTATGATGGAGAGGGAGTAACTGAGGCCATTCGCACAACGTCAAATATGGATGGAATGGATAAGCTGATCGAAACGTTTGATAAAGAATTTACGGGACTGAGCTTTGTCAATCTGGTGGACTTTGATGCATTATTTGGCCATAGACGTGATCCGGAAGGGTATGGAAAAGCTCTTGAAGAGTTTGATGAACGCCTGCCTGAAGTATTTGAGAAAATGCAGGATGGCGACTTATTAATAATTACGGCAGACCACGGCAATGACCCTGTCCATCATGGCACAGATCATACGAGAGAATACGTTCCGCTTCTTGTTTATTCAAAAGATATGGAAGAAGGAAAAGAGCTTCCGGTCAGTGAAACCTTTGCAGATATTGGGGCGACTATATCGGATAACTTTAATGTGAAAATGCCGGCCTATGGCAAAAGCTTTTTGAACCAACTGAAATAATTACATTACAAATGCAGATGAGGAGATTGAAAATGGATTACAGCAAAATTCAAAATGCAGCTGAATTTCTTAAAAATAAATATACAGGCCAGCCAAAGATTGGGCTGATTTTAGGTTCAGGACTTGGTGTATTGGCAGACGAAATCGAAGAACCGGTTAAAATCCCGTACAATGAAATTCCTGATTTCCCTGTATCAACAGTAGAGGGTCATGCAGGACAGCTTGTATTTGGACGCTTGAACGGCATTGAAGTGGTTGCTATGCAAGGCCGGTTCCATTATTACGAAGGATACTCCTTCGATAAGGTAACCTTCCCTGTAAGAGTTATGAATGAGATGGGTGTTGAGAAGCTCATTGTTACAAATGCGGCAGGCGGAGTGAATGAAAGCTATTCTCCAGGCGATTTAATGCTAATTTCAGACCATATCAACAATATGGGCAGCAATCCTTTAATCGGTCCTAATGATTCCCGGATGGGTCCGCGTTTTCCGGATATGTCAGAAGCATATTCCAAAGAATTGAGAAAACTTGCCAGAGGACTAGCCGAAAAACTGAACCTGAAGATTCAGGAAGGAGTATATGTCGGCAATACAGGCCCAACATATGAAACCCCTGCAGAAGTTCGCATGCTGAGAACAATGGGCGGAGATGCAGTCGGCATGTCAACTGTTCCGGAAGTCATTGTGGCACAGCATTCAGGCATGAAGGTCCTTGGAATCTCCTGTATCTCAAACATGGCAGCAGGCATCCTTGACCAGCCGCTTAACCATGAAGAAGTAATCGAAACAACAGAAAAAGTCAAAGCTGACTTCCTTCGTTATGTGAAAGCAATCGTTAAGGAATTTGGTGCTTAAGCTTATTAATTTTGGCGGTTATGCTGCTGACTTTTTAAGCAAAACAACAATCGATTAGAATAAAGCCATAAATAAATGAAAGTGGTGTTTGTTGATGAGAATGGTGGATCTTATTGAAAAGAAAAGAGACGGACTGGAGTTAACGGCAGAAGAAATTCAATTCGTCATTAAAGGATACACGAACGGTTCAATCCCGGATTATCAGGTAAGTGCATTAACAATGGCAATCTTCTTCCGGGGGATGACAGAGAACGAAAGAGCCAACTTAACTATGGCAATGGTAGAATCCGGTGATCAAATCGACTTATCCAAAATAGAAGGAATTAAAGTAGATAAACATTCAACTGGCGGTGTAGGTGACACAACAACACTCGTACTGGGCCCGCTTGTAGCTGCAGTAGGTGTTCCGGTTGCGAAGATGTCAGGGCGCGGCCTTGGACATACAGGCGGAACAATCGACAAGCTTGAGGCTGTTGAAGGATTCCATGTTGAAATAGAGAATGAAGAATTTATTAAGCTTGTTAATCAAAATAAAATTGCAGTCATTGGCCAGAGCGGGAACTTAACGCCTGCAGACAAAAAGTTATATGCACTGCGCGATGTAACTGCCACAGTGGACAGTATCCCTCTGATTGCAAGCTCGATTATGAGCAAAAAAATTGCTGCAGGTGCTGACGCCATTGTCCTTGATGTTAAGACAGGCGCCGGCGCATTTATGAAGACACTTGACGATTCACGTGAATTAGCAAAAGCAATGGTCCGCATTGGAAATAATGTTGGCAGAAACACAATGGCTGTCATCTCAGATATGAGCCAGCCGCTTGGTTATGCCATCGGCAATGCCCTTGAAGTAAAGGAAGCTATCGATACATTAAGAGGCGAAGGACCTGAAGATTTGACTGAGCTTTGCCTGACCCTTGGAAGCCATATGGTTTTCCTTGCGAAAAAAGCGGATTCATTGAAGGAAGCGCGCGAAAAATTAGAGAATGCTATGAAGGACGGTTCAGCTTTAGAAACATTTAAAGTATTCCTAAGCTCACAAGGCGGAGATGCGTCAGTTGTCGATGATCCGCAGAAACTGCCTCAGGCAAAATATACAATTGAATTAGAAGCTAAGCAGGATGGCTATGTTTCTGAGATTGTTGCGGATGAAATTGGAACTGCAGCCATGCTATTGGGAGCAGGAAGAGCAACGAAGGAATCAGAAATTGATCCGGCTGTCGGCCTGATTTTAAGAAAGAAAATCGGCGACCGTGTACAGAAGGGCGAATCTCTCGTCACCATCTGCAGCAATTTTGAAAGTGTAGAAGAAGTAAGAACTATGCTTTATGAAAACATTACACTGTCCACAGAAAAAGTGGAGGCACCAGTATTAATTCATGAAGAAATAACTGAATAATAGTGAATCAGGAAGCCGCCGGAGGGTTATATCCGGCGGCTTTTTTTGCGTGGGGCTGACTGTTTAATTTCTTTTTAGTCTTCCTGGACTGTATAAATTTTCTTTAACTGGAAAAAATGGAGGCTATAAAGAATGGAGGTATTGTGTGATGAAACGACTCGTCTCATTAATGTTAATAGCATTATTAATGGCAACAATCTTTGCTCCTTCCGGGTTTGCAAGAGAAAGCAGCGCGGATTTAGCAGATAATGTGAAATCCGCAATTCTTATCGAGCGTGATACCGGTTCGGTATTGTATGAAAAAAACAGCGGTGAGCAGCTTCCGCCTGCCAGCATGACAAAAGTCATGACCATGCTCTTAATTATGGAAGCGATAGATGAAGGAAAGCTGTCATGGGATGAGAAAATCCGGACAAGCGAATATGCGGCATCAATGGGCGGTTCGCAAATCTTCCTGGAGCCGGGTGAAGAAATGACCACCAAGCAAATGCTGCAGGGGATTGCCATTGGTTCCGGCAATGATGCATCCGTTGCAATGGCTGAGAGAATTGCCGGTTCAGAAGAAGCTTTTGTTGAAATGATGAATAAAAAGGCAAAGGAATTAGGGCTGAAAAATACCCAATTCCAAAACCCTACAGGCTTGTCAGCTAAGGAACATTACAGTACTGCACATGATATGGCCATAATGGCCAAAGAGCTTCTTAAATATGAGAAAATAACTGATTTTACGGGCACATATGAAGCCTATCTTCGTGAAGACACAGATAAAAAATTCTGGCTGGTCAATACAAATCGCCTTGTGCGTTTTTATCCTGGTGTCGATGGCCTCAAAACAGGTTTTACCTCTGAAGCAAAATACTGTCTGACGGCAACAGCCGAGAAAGACGGAATGCGGGTTATAGCCGTGGTTTTTGGCGCACCGACTTCAAAAGAACGAAATGCTCAAGTGACTAAAATGCTCGACTTTGCATTCAGCCAATATAAGACCCACCCAATGTACGAAAGAAATCACGTTCTTGGAAAAGTAGAAGTCAGCAAAGGCGAAAAGAAGATGGTTGAAGCCCTGACCAGTGAACCGATTTCCCTTTTAACTAAAAAAGGTGAAAGTATTAAAGAAATTGAACAGAAGATTACTTTAAATAAAAAAATTAAAGCTCCTGTCCAAAAGGGTGATCAGATCGGAACATTAACCTTGAAAAAGGATGGAAAAGTCTTAGTTGAAAGCCCTTTAGTTGCTAAAGAAGACAGCAGTGAAGCATCATGGTGGACATTGTTTAAACGATCCATGGGGTTATTTTCAAAAACTGAATAATTTATCGCAGTCTAACGGGCAGTAAGACCCCCGCTTCAAGACTCAGAGGAATCAAAGGAGGATAAGTGGGGGTCAAACTGCCCGATCTAGCTGCGGCTCCGACACTACGAGCCCGATTGGTTCAACTAAGCGATCGAAGCGCTAGCGGAGATCTTAGCGACACTAGAACGCGACTAACAATCAGTGGGGGATAAGGAAACCCCCACTGATTGAAGTTTCACTTTATTTTTGTCGAAAAACATCCCTATGATTATTATTTTTAGCGAAAATACACTAGTTTTGTCTCCAGGAAGGAAATGAAGCTCCAGGCATCGAAATTGACTCACTATAAGGGCGGATACCGGAATTTTATAAGATTCCGGATGATCCTATCCGGAGGAAAAGCATGAGCATTAGCGGCTTTTTCAGTTGCGGATACCAGATAAGGAGGCTAAGATAGTGAGTCTTAACATTAATTTGGAAGTAAAGCATGATGTCTTATGTATTCGTTTAAGCGGGGAGCTGGACCATCATTCGGCAGATGAACTGCGTGAACAGGCGACAAAGGCGATTGAAGATCATGACATCCATCATATTATATTAAACCTTGAGCAGCTTTCTTTTATGGATAGTTCAGGGCTGGGAGTGATTTTGGGCCGCTATAAACAAATCAAACAGAAGCATGGTGAAATGGTTGTTTGTGCGATTTCTCCAGCAGTGCAGAGACTATTTGATATGTCGGGTTTATTTAAGATAATCCGTTTAGAACCGACAGAAGAAAACGCACTGCAAAGATTGGGGGTTGCCTGAACGATGAAAAATGTGATGAACCTCGAATTCAGTGCGCTTAGCCAAAATGAATCATTCGCCCGTGTCACTGTTGCTGCCTTTATTGCCCAGCTTGATCCGACAATGGACGAACTGACAGAAATTAAAACGGTCGTTTCTGAAGCTGTAACCAACTCCATTATTCACGGCTATGAAAATGATCCTAATGGGGTTGTCTATATTTCTGTCCTGATTGAAGATGGATTCATTGATCTGACCATTAAGGATAAGGGCATTGGGATTATGGATGTGGAAGAGGCGAGACAGCCATTATTTACAACGAAACCTGAATTGGAAAGATCAGGTATGGGCTTTACCATCATGGAAAATTTCATGGACGAAATCGAAATCAAATCGCAGCCGGGAATAGGCACAGAGATCCGATTAAGGAAGCATTTATCAAATAGTAAAATGCTATGCAATTAAGGGAGTCTTGCTATGGATGTGGAGGTTAAAGCAGAGAAGGGCCAAACCTATTTAAAGGACAATGAAGTCAAGGAGCTAATAAAGCAAAGCCAAAGCGGAGATCAGGGTGCAAGGGACAGAATTGTTCAAAAAAATATGCGTCTTGTCTGGTCTGTCGTCCAGAGATTCTTGAATAGAGGGTATGAACCTGATGACCTCTTCCAAATTGGCTGTATCGGCTTATTGAAATCGGTTGATAAGTTTGATCTGAGTTATGATGTAAAGTTTTCGACCTACGCGGTTCCAATGATTATTGGAGAAATCCAAAGGTTCATACGGGATGATGGAACGGTAAAAGTAAGCCGTTCATTAAAAGAAATGGGCAATAAAATCAGGAAAGCCAAAGACGAGTTATCAAAAACGCTTGGCCGCATCCCAACCGTTACAGAGCTTTCCGAGTTCCTGGAAATTTCTCCTGAAGATATTATCCTTGCCCAGGAAGCAAGCAGGATCCCATCTTCTATACATGAAACAGTGTATGAAAACGACGGAGATCCCATTACACTGCTCGATCAGATTGATGATGGCAATGAAGGAAAATGGTTTGATAAAATAGCATTAAAAGAAGCGATCCGTGAATTGGATGAGCGGGAAAGACTGATTGTTTACTTGCGCTACTATAAAGATCAGACTCAATCCGAAGTAGCGGCAAGGCTTGGCATTTCCCAGGTGCAGGTGTCGCGTCTGGAAAAAAAGATACTGCAGCAAATGAAAGACCGGATGGATATTTAAATCCAATCCGGTCTTTCATTTTTTTTATCGCAGTCTAACGGGCAGTAATACCCCCACTTCAAGACTCAGAGGAATCAAAGGAGGATAAGTGGGGGCCAAAACTGCCCGTAAAGGCCCGATTGGTGAGATACAGTGAAACTTGCCGTCGCGCAGGCAGAGGCTTAGTTGAACCAATCGGGTTCGTAGTGTCGATTGATCGAAGCGCTAGCGGAGACCTTAGCGACACTAGAACGCGACTAACAATCAGTGGGGGATAAGGAACACCCCCACTGATTGAAGTTTCACTTTATCTAACAGCCAATTATTGGAGTTCATGAAGCTAATATATGTAACTCATACTAAATATAGACACAAAAGCGAAAAGCTCTAAATAGGCGAACCAAATTCGAAGAGGATATCACTTGTGTGGGAAGTGAGCATATTGGAAAAAACAGTTTATATCCGCTTGCGGCATCGGCTGCAAATACGGCCCAATCAGAGAATACTGCTGAAAGATATTGCACAGGTCATTGCCGATGATGACATTTACGAAAAGCTTTGTGCACTTCCGCTTTATCAAGTAAGCGAGCAGGACCGGAATATTGTCGTAATTGATGTTATGAAGGTAATTAGGACCATAACCCAGTTATTTTCAAATATTGAAGTCCAGTCGATCGGGCCGGCTCAAGCGATAGTCGAGGTTGTTACAAAGAAACGTAAAGTATCTTTTCCTCTATTTCTGCTGGTTTGGCTGCTTCTGTTCATAGGTGCTGCCCTCGCTATTATGAATTTTCATGAAGACGTGAGCATGCAGGCTGTACAGCTTAGAATTTACACTCTCATAACCGGGGAAGTGGACAGCAGGCCTCTCATTTTTCAAATTCCCTATTCGATTGGCCTGGGGCTTGGTATGATCATTTTCTTTAACCATGTTTTTAAGAAGCGGCTGAACGAGGAACCAAGCCCGCTGGAAGTAGAAATGTTCAATTATCAGCTTGATCTTGATAACTATGTTGCATTGAAAGAAAACAAGGAGAGTATGAAGTATCTTGATGACCATTAATGTTGTCCTGGTAATGATCATAGGATTTGCAGGCGGGCTCGCTGTTGGTTCAGGTTTTGTAGCTTTCCTGGCTGTTTTGGGCATTATCCCAAGGCTTACCCAGCTGAGCAAAACGATGAAGATGATCCATTATTATGAAGCTGCAGTTGTAATGGGAGCTTTGGCTGGTGCGCTGGCAACTTTATGGAATCCGGTTTTTCACCTGACAGCCCTGTTACTGATACCCATTGGGCTTGCTTCGGGCATATTTATTGGCATGCTGGCAGCAGCTTTAACTGAAGTGCTGAATGTTTTTCCAATCCTTGCGAAGAGAATCGGAGTAGATGGAAAGATTGTGATTTTATTGATGGCATTTGTATTTGGAAAGGTGTTCGGATCACTGTTTCAATGGATTTATTTTGTAAATAAATAAGAAACCGGCTGGGCATATTTAAGAAAAATGAGGATTCGGAAAGGAAAAACTGCTATGGATGAACGGAGGCACGTCATTCTTATAACTGATGGAGACGATTTTGCAAGAAAGACAGTGGAGCATGTTGCGAAGGAAATCGGAGGAAGATGCCTATCTTTGTCGCATGGAAACCCTTCTGTTTTAAACGGTCAGCAAATCGTCAAGCTGATTAAAAAAGTCTCCCATGACCCCGTATTGGTTATGTTTGATGACAGCGGGTTTATCGGGGAGGGAGCCGGAGAGAATGCGCTGAAGTATGTTGCATGCCATAAAGATATCGATGTTCTGGGAGTCATAGCAGTTGCCTCAAAAACAAGACAGGCCGAGTGGACAAAAGTAGATGTATGTATCGATAACAACGGGGAATTGACTCCATATGGAGTTGATAAGTTCGGAGTACCCGAAATGGAAATTGGCAGAATTAATGGTGATACTGTTTATTGTCTTGATCAGCTGGATGTGCCGATAATCGTGGGAATTGGCGATATCGGAAAGATGTCTAAAAAAGATCATTATGAATTAGGTTCGCCAATTACTAAAAAGGCAGTAGAGCTTATATTGGAAAGGAGCGGCTATTATGACACGAAACAAGACGAAGGATGAAAAGATACCTATATATGAGTCCGTCCATGAAATTGAAAAATACATGAAAAATAGAGTTGGCCTGGGAGAAAGCTTCGATCTGGGTGTCAGAAAGCTAACGATCTTAAGGAAGGATGTTCATTTCTATTATATTAATGGATTAACCGATACGAGTTATATCATTGCCATCATTGAGGGTCTGGTGGGGATCAATGACAGTGAAAAACTTTCCTCTAACCTATTTAAAATCATTGAAAACAGGCTGAGACATCAATCCATTGAGCACATTAAAACAATGGATGAATTGGTTGATCAGGTACTATCAGGCCTGATTGTCGTTGTCGGCGAGGGTGAGGGAGAGGGACTTGTCATCGATGTCAGAAGCTATCCCGGAAGAACCCCGCAGGAACCGGATACTGAAAAAGTTGTCCGCGGCTCAAGAGATGGCTATGTAGAGAATATAATAATTAACACAGCCCTGACCCGCAGAAGGATTAGAGATGAACGGCTTCGCTTTGAAATCATGCGTGTTGGTGAAAGATCCAAGACAGATGTCGCCATTGGTTTCATAAAAGATGTGGCGAATAAGGATTTAGTTGATTTAATTAGAAAAGAAATTAAAGCGATTGAAATAGATGGCATTACAATGGCTGACAAAACAGTCGAGGAATTTCTTTTAAAGCAGGGATACAATCCATTCCCGCTGGTGCGGTATACGGAAAGAGCAGATGTGGCAGCGGCCCATTTGCTTGAAGGGCATGTCATTATATTTGTTGATACTTCACCAAGTGTCATTATTACACCTACAACCTATTTTCATCATTTGCAGCATGCAGAAGAATACAGGCAATCGCCGGCAGTCGGCACATTTGTCCGCTGGATTCGTTTCTTAGGCTTATTGGCATCGATTGTACTGCTTCCGCTTTGGTTTTTGTTCGTTTTGGAGCCTTCACTCCTGCCTGAAAGAATTGCGTTTGTGGGCCCTAACGAAGAAACGAATGTTCCTGTCATTGTCCAGCTGTTTCTCGCCGATGTCGGGATTGAATTTCTAAGGATCGCCGCCATTCATACGCCAACTCCGCTTTCAACCGCAATGGGTTTGATAGCAGCAGTACTTATTGGGCAAATTGCCATTGATGTCGGTTTGTTTGTCCCGGAGGTTATCTTGTATGTAGCACTTGCAGCAATTGGAACATTTGCAACGCCAAGCTATGAATTGAGTATTGCCAATAAAATTGTAAGGCTTGGCCTTCTTATAGCTGTTGCGATTTTCCATACACCAGGCTTGGTGGTAGGGCTTACATTAACGATTCTTCTGCTTGCAAGCATCAAATCATTGAACACACCATATCTTTGGCCGTTTATTCCATTCAGCCCGGTGGCTTTAACCCAAATCCTGATTCGCCGTTCCATGCCCGGTTCAAAGATCAGGCCAAGTATTGTCCAGACTAAAAATCGTTACAAGCAGCCTGTAAAATAAGAAATACGCGTAATGCCGATTGCTAAGATACACGAAATATGGTAAAGTTTTTTTAATTAAATAAAGGATTAAAGGAAACAGAATAGACAGTCTCTTGGGGTGCTGTCTATTTCTTTCATAAATTGTTCAGTCTCGGGGGCAAGACACCTGAGGAAAAGGAAGAGGGGGAACCATGTTTTTTCACGGCACCATGAAGGCAAATGACAAAGGGCATCTTGAAATTGGCGGTATGGATACTGTCGAACTCGCCAGTCAATTTGGAACACCTTTATACGTATATGATGTGGCACTAATAAGAGAAAGAGCCAGGGGCTTTAAGGAAACTTTCGAGAAGCTTGGAATAGAAGCACAAGTTGCATATGCGAGCAAAGCTTTCTCAACAGTGGCAATGGTTCAGCTTGTAGATGAAGAAGGACTTTCATTGGATGTGGTATCAGGCGGAGAGTTATACACTGCTCTTTCTGCAGATTTTCCATCTGAAAGAATCCATTTTCACGGGAACAATAAGAGCAGAGAAGAACTTGAGATGGCTCTAAAGAATCATGTCGGCTGTATTGTTGTCGATAATTTTTATGAGCTGGAATTATTAGAGGAAATCTGTGAATCTCTTGCAGTTAAAACAAAAATATTACTGAGGGTCACGCCAGGAATCGAGGCACATACCCATGACTATATCTTAACCGGCCAGGAAGATTCAAAGTTTGGATTTGACCTGCAGAATGGCCAGGCTGAAAAGGCTCTGCAAATAGCTCTGAATTCAAGCTGGATTGAAACGCTTGGACTGCACTGTCATATCGGCTCTCAGATTTTCGATACAACAGGCTTCATTTTGGCTGCCAAGAAAATTTTTGAGAAGATGGCAGAATGGAAAGAAAAACATGCATATGAACCTAAAGTGCTTAACTTAGGCGGAGGTTTTGGAATCCGCTATACAGAAGAAGATGATCCGATTCATGCATCTAAATATGTTGAAGAAATTATCGGGGAAGTTAAAAAACAGGCTAAGCATTTTTCCATGAAGATGCCGGAAATTTGGATTGAGCCGGGGCGTTCCCTAGTGGGAGATGCCGGAACAACTTTATACCAGACTGGGTCACGCAAAGAGGTTCCAAATGTAAGAAATTATCTCGCTGTGGATGGCGGCATGAGTGACAATATCAGGCCGGCCCTTTATCAGGCTAAGTATGAAGCGGTATTGGCAAACCGGGTGTTGGATAAGCCGGAAGAGACAGTATCAATTGCCGGAAAATGCTGTGAATCAGGCGATATGCTTATTTGGGATTTGCCTCTTCCAAAAGCAGGGGATCGAGACCTCCTGGCTGTTTTCTGTACAGGCGCATACGGTTATTCCATGGCAAATAATTATAATCGAATCCCAAGGCCGCCTGTAGTTTTTATTGAAAATGGAGAGGCTAAGCTGGTTGTTAAAAGGGAAACATACGAGGATCTATTACGATTGGATCTGCCGATTAATGAAAAAATAAAAAATTAAGCTGCCCGCTAAGGCAGCTTAATTTTTTTTAAGAAAAGAAGGCTTTAATCGCATCTATTACACTAGTGAAAAAACGTTTTAGGCTTTCTAAAAATCCCTGGCCTTCTTCACTTTCAAGGTATTTGGAAATTTTGTCTTTTGCCTGGTTAAGCTGTTCACCGACCTGATTCCAATCGATATCAAGCTCTTTCAGCTTGTTGAATAAATCTATTAAGCTTAGAATCTCCTGTTCGGTCAGAGTAATGCCAAGTTCCTTTGCTGCATTTTCGATAATTGTTCTGAGTTCTGCATCTGTTTCAGGTGAATTTTTGGCCATTTCCTCTTTGATTTTGGCAATTAAAGCAGCTGCATTTTCGTTTCCAACCGAATCGCCAAGCTTGGCTGTTTCCACCATTTCCTCATTTGCCGCCTGTTTTACATCTTCAGGAATGGTCTTTTCAGCTGAAATTTCATATGCCTTAATAATGCCTGTTAAAGCAGCTGTTCCAGAAACATTTGCAGGTGCTGTAATATAAATTTTTGCATCTTTTACACCAGCAGTAATCAAAGCATTAATGTACATTTCATCGGTGACCCAGTTAATATTCTTAGTCTCGACTTCAAGACCGGAGCCTTGTTTTGCTACTGTGACTGCCGAAGAAGATATCGCTCGTGTTCCTATAAGAGCTTTAGAGATATAATTTCCAAGATATTGATGTTCTTCCTCATTTGAAACAGTAATGATGGTCGCATCTTTCGGAGCTTTCATTTCAGCCAGAAGCATATTTTTTTGTTCTTCTGATAGATTCTCACCTAAAGTGACAATTACATCACCTTCCGCCATATCTGCAAATGCCTGTATCGGCAAAATAAATAATAGCGACATTATGAATAGTAATAGCATTTTATTCCATTTCATGCGGTTACCTCCCGGAGCAAAATAGGGAAGCCATTTATGCCAGTTCTGCGGCTCGCTTAATGGCTTCCTGTAAATAGACGATTCTTTCTGCGAAAAAGTTTCAACTCTCCTCTAACAGAAACCTTAGCTCAAAATGCCTATTTCAGCAAGCAGAATGGAATTATGAGAAAGAATAGTGTAAAATGAATGATAGTTTGTAAGTCATAGGATTTATATAAATGGGGGCAGTAAGGAGAATGAAAAAAAGCAATTGGCTTCTTTTTATAATATTGCTTGTGTTAAGCATCGGATGGGGACTTGTTTACTGGTTCTTTATAGTATAGGCTTTGCTGAAGGCGTCAAGGCAATGAATTAGCCGGTATTATTCGAAAATAGCAACATTCAGCATGAATACATATACTGTTATGAAAAGTTTACAAACATTAAAATATGGGAAAAATAGTTTATGATGTTTTTATTCAAATAATGAGGGATTAATATGCTAATTCGATATAAAAAGTCATTTGAAAAAATTGCAATGGGTCTTTTATCTTTTATGCCTAATGAAAAAGACTTGAAAAGGCTGCAGCAGACGATGAAGCAATATGAATCAGAAGAAAATCGGCAGCTGTTTTTGTGGAAGGAAGGCGAAGATATCATTGGACTGGTCGGCGTTACTTCAAGTGATCAGACAATGGAGATTCAGCATATCTCTGTTAACCCGTCACACCGGCATCAAGGCATTGGCAAAACGATGATAAAAGCATTGGATGAACTATATCCTGGGAAAACTTTAACTGCAACAGATGAAACCGAATCTTTTCTAAGCAAATGTGATGTTAATTAACAAAAGCGGAAGTGCCTGCACAAACCCGCATCGGTCAGCTTAACTGCTAACGGGGTTCAGCAATATGCTTTGCTACATGGAAAAGGCAGCGAATAAATTATTCCTGCCTTTTTTTCCGGTTCAGGGCATCAAGTCTTTCTTTAATAACCATGGTTCTATCCCTTCTTTTATGGCGGTGCACAATATCTTTATCTGGTGAATTGCTGTCAAAGCACCAGGGAAATCCCTTGGATGCGGAGAACTTCATACATTCTTCCTTAAGTATTGGATCTATAATTGGCAAGTTAACGCTGGAGTAATTTCCGCCGTTTTGAATCAGTACGAGCCTGTTCTTAAGATCCTTTATTAATTGATCTGTATCCAGACCCAGTGCCTGTATTTCTTCAGCTCTGCTCTCCAAAATGACGATTCCTTTGCGGAGAGTTCGTTCAGCACCATTTAAATTTTCTCTTCGATGATGATAAAAAGAAACTGCCATAAGAATTAATCCGACCCATGCAGACTTTTTATTGTTTGGATCCGTACTCTTCCAATATTCCTCCAGTGTTTCGTGACATTCAAAATAATCTCGGTCACCATGAAAATGGACCAGGAACTCAATATATTTATCAGGATACATACTTTCACTCCTTGACAATTCTTACTTCATTTTACCACAGCACAATCGATTAACAGAAAAATAAAAACCCGGCGCTTAACCGGGCTTTAACAGCTGATAAATCAGAATATAAATATTAGTGATTTTGGATTTCTGACAGGACAGCCATGTCTATCGGCAAATTTGCAGAATCAGCTTAATAAACACGGAGGTTTAGAAGAACCAGGAAGCTCCGACAATAATTAATAGAATGAACAAAACGACAATTAAAGCAAACCCGGTTCCGCAATCTCCAAATCCAGTATTAGACATATAAAATACCTCCTGTATCTTTATTTCCCTACATCGTATGTAGGCAATTGCCTTATTGATTGGGCGGATTAAAAAAATTCACGAATGAAGCAGGGGCATTGCTGACATCAGGGTTATTTTTCTATTGGATAACATCCATGAATAATCTATACTAGATATAGCCTTTTGGCATTTAAGGGAATTTATATTAGGAAAATTTGGTGGGTATTTTATGCAATATGATCATTATAACGTCAAAATAGATGCTTTCGAGGGGCCTCTGGATCTTCTTCTTCACCTTATTAACAGGCTGGAAATTGATATCTATGACATTCCTGTATCGGAGATTACCGAGCAGTACCTCATTTATATACATACAATGAAGGAGCTCCAGCTTGACGTAGCAAGCGAGTATCTTGTAATGGCCGCAACGCTTCTGGCAATTAAAAGCAAAATGCTGCTGCCAAAGCATGATGAGGAAGAACTCGAGGATGAATTTGGATTGGAAATGGAAGAAGACCCCAGAGATGAACTTGTAGAACGGCTGATTGAATACCGTAAATATAAGGAAGCTGCAGAGGAGCTTAAGGAGCGGGAACAGGATAGAAGTTTAATGTATACAAAGCCGCCTGCAGACCTTTCGGAATTTGTGAATGAAACACAGCAGGAAAAAGCTGATTTGAATGTAAGTCTTTATGATATGCTTGGCGCTTTGCAAAAGTTATTAAGAAGGAAGAAACTGCAAAGGCCGCTTTCTGCAAAAGTTGCCCGCCAGGAGATTCCCATTGAGAAGCGGATGTCCGAAATTGTGGAACAGTTAAGAAGTATAAAAGGCAGGAAAAAGTTCACCGATCTTTTTCCGGTATCGGACAGAGAGCATATAGTAGTAACTTTCCTGGCGGTACTGGAGTTAATCAAGCGAAAAGAAATTCAGGTCGAGCAGGACAAAAATTTCTCTGATATTTTTGTAGCTTCCATGGAAGGAGGAAAATAGTGTGGAGATCGTTAATTGGAAGGGCATAGCCGAAAGCCTCCTGTTTGCAGCTGGTGATGAAGGTTTGTCTCTTAAGCAAATCGCCCATGTGCTGGAGGTGGAAGAGAATCAGGCACGTGAAATAATGGACAGTCTTATGGAAGACTACAATACTGGCAGCCGCGGAATAATGGCTATTGAATTGGCGGGGACTTTTCAGCTGGTTACGAAAAAGGAGTTTTCCCCATACCTGAAGAAGCTGGTAGAGTCTCCTTCTGCCGCTTCCCTTTCTCAGGCGGCCCTCGAGACACTCGCAATTATTGCTTACAGACAGCCAATTACAAGGACAGAAATTGAGGAAATTAGAGGAGTCAAGACAGAGCGACCTCTTCATACATTGTCTGCAAAAGCCCTGATTAAAGAAGTTGGACGGGCAGATGGAACAGGGCGTGCCTATTTGTATGGAACAACTAAAGAATTCCTTGATTATTTTGGCCTTAAAAGCATAGAAGAGCTTCCGCCTCTCCCTGATAAGATCAGTGAAGAAGAGGATTCATTACAGGAGGAGGCTGATTTATTCTTTGAAAAGTTCCAGGAGCTCGATTCTTGAGTTTTCTGACACATTACATAGGAAGTGTGGTAAAATAGATTTAAATTTTTCCCTTTCCTTTAATACATATTAATCTTGTAAACCATCGGGAAATAGGAGGGTTTTGCTTGCTGATTAAACATTGCAGGGGATATGAGCTTGAAAAAGAAAAGCCAAACACCTCGGAAGATTTTTTTAACAGAAGTGAAATTGTGTTCGAAGAAGATGGACAGGAGAAGACTTTTCAAGTTTTATATGTCCGTTTCTTTGATGAATCCATGAATGAGTTCTCACCATATGACCAGGATCCAGTCTTTAAGGCTGGTTCTAGAGAAGTTCAGTTCAAGGATATTGTTGCTCTTTCATGTTTATTGAAGAACCCGGGTTTTAGACATCGCAAACGAATTTATCTTAATGCAAAGGCTGATTTTGCATCCTATTTTCAGGATCTGGACTTTTCCATGCTTCCCTCCATTTTTGAAGCGTTGGAGAGTAAAAAATCCTATGACCTGCGATCACCTTTAGATTTCATTGTTCAACCGCAACAATAGCCAGTTTATAATTATGGGGGTGTAATGGATGGGGAATTCAATTGTTAAATCACAGATGGAAGATGTGAAAAATTTCCTCGGTAATAGCGTTGCCGCATTTGAAGATTTCTTAAATAATACAACAATAAAAGATCTTGAAGCAGAACAACAAGGGAATGCGAATTATTATAAAAGTATCCTCTCACATGTTAGAAAACTGCTTGTATATTGTGAAGAAGGACTTGATGCAAGCACGATCATATTAAAAAGTGACCCTTTCCAAAAAGGGGCTGCCGAAAAGACGTTATACAGGATTTACCATCAATGCATTGAAGAGTTTTTTTCTCCCAAAAATGATGCATGGTTTGAGAATAGCCGTTCAGCATATACAGGAAAAAACTCAATCCAGTTTCATGATGAAGTTCCGGACAGCCTCAAAACAATGTTCAGGCAGCTGGAAGGAGAGTTCCAAAGGGTTCGTGAGGAGCTTGAATATTACGAAACCGATTACCGGACAAAAATGATTCAATCAAAATAGCATTGGAAGTGGAGAACAGCAGGCAGCTGTTCTTTTTTTATCGCAGTCTAACGGGCAGTAAGACCCCCACTTCAAGACTCAGAGGAATCAAAGGAGGATAAGTGGGGGTCAAACTG